>CBDCFF010000023.1:0-106724 GCA_965216225.1 Paracoccaceae bacterium | reverse complement strand
GTGGACGGCGAAGGGTGTTTTCGAGAGTCTGTTCAAACACTTGTCTGACGATCCCGACTTCGAGTACGCCATCGTCGATGGCACGGTTGTCCGGGTCCCCCAGCACGGCGCCGGCGCAAGGGGGGGACACAAAATCAAGGTATCGGCCGGTCTTGCGGCGGTTTGACGACGAAGAACCTGGTGCTCACCGATGCGCTGGGCAACCTGGCACGTATCATGTTGCTGCCGGGCCAGCGTCATGACAGTGTCGGAGTTCTGCCATTGACCAGCGGGCTTGCCTTCGATGCATTGCTTGGCGACAAGGCCTTTGATGCCGACTGGATCCGCGCGGACCTTGCGGCCCGGGGGACAACGGCTGTGATCCCGCCGAAAACGAACCGGAAGCAGTGCATCACCTACGACAAGACAATGTATGAGTGGCGTCATCTTGTTGAGAATTTCTTTTGTGATCTCAAGCAGTTCCGGCGCATCGCCACGCGGTATGACAAGACCGACACAAGCGATGCCGCGATGATCTACATTGCCGCCGTGCGATTCGCACTCAAGTGAATGTCAACAGGCCCTAATCCCCTCGGCACTTAATATATGAAGTTTTCCTTCGTTCTTCAACCAAGGAATGGCACTTTGGTATATAATTCCCAAACCAAAGGCTGCCTGAGCCGCAAAACCGGTCTTGCAATGGCCTTCAAGCTGATGATGTCAGCGCAGGCCAAGTGGCGAAAGCTCGACGGCGCCAACCGCATGCCAGAGATCATCGAAGGGGTTGAGTTCAGAGACCGGATCAAGCAAATTCACCAGGCCGCCTGATCACGCCATCACCAACTTTCGGGCATAGCTCTCCCGGAGCCGGATGCGGCTTGATGATCGTCAGGCCCGGAGGTGCCACGGCCCGATCCTGCCGCCGAACCGGAAACAGGCAGGTCAGGCAGGTCAGAGAGGCGGTCGGAAAGCTGTTCCGGCCACTCTGGGCCAATTTTCCGCCGATAATGCGCCGCTGCGGGCGGCATGGGCGGGGCGCTGCGCCGATACTGCAACGAAAAAGCCCGCGCCGGTGTGCAGCGCGGGCTTTGTGAAACACCGGAAAAAACGATCAGGCCCGGTCTTCGGTGGGCTCTTCTTCGGTCTCTGCGGTGGTCTCCGCCCCGGCCTCTTCTTCGATCTCTGCGGCGGGGTCCGGTTCTTCGTCTTCCAGCCCGGCAGCGCCGATATTTTCAAACATTCCGGCGATTTCAAATTCTGCGGCTGCTTCTTTCTCGGCGGCCAGTTCCTGAACGGATTTGCCGGAGGCTTGCAGTTCCGCCTCTTCCCCGGAACGGGCGACGTTCAGTCCGATCCGTGCAACGACTTCGGGATGCAGGTGGATGACCACCTCGTGCAGGCCCAGAGCCTTGATCGGAGCAGCCAGAGCGACCTGTTTGCGCTCGATGGTGAAACCGGCCCCGGTCACGGCTTCGGCGGCGTCGCGGGTCGAAACGGAGCCATAGAGGACACCGGAGTCGGAGGCGGCGCGAATCACGATGAATTGCTGACCGTTCAGCTTTTGCGCGACTGCCTCGGCCTCTGTCCGGGTTTCCAGGTTGTTGGCTTCCAGTTGTGCTTTTTGTGCCTCGAACGCCTCTATATTGGTTCTGGAGGCGGTCAGGGCCTTTTTCTGCGGCAGCAGGAAGTTGCGGGCATAGCCGGGCTTGACATCCACGACATTTCCCATCTGGCCCAGTTTGGCGACACGTTCAAGAAGGATGACTTGCATTTGCTTTTCCCCTTACTTCACGGCGTAGGGCAGGAGGGCGAGGAAGCGGGCGCGTTTGATGGCGCGGGCCAGTTCGCGCTGCTTCCCGGCCGAAACGGCGGTGATGCGGGACGGCACGATCTTGCCGCGCTCGGAGATGTAGCGTTGCAGCAGCTTCGTGTCCTTGTAGTCGATCTTCGGCGCGTTCCCGCCAGAAAACGGGCAGACCTTGCGGCGGCGCATGAACGGTTTGAATACCATGGTTTACAATCCTTTCCCGGACCTGATCAGCGGCGGTCGCCACGGTCGCCGCGGTCATCGCGTTTCTGCATCTGGATCGACGGGCCTTCGGCATGTTCGTCAACCTTGATGGTCAGAACGCGCATCACGTCGTCATGCAGGCGCATCAGGCGTTCCATTTCCTGAATCGCCGGCGCCGGCGCATCGGTTTTCAGAAAGGCATAGTGGCCTTTGCGGTTCTTGTTGATCTTGTAGGCCATGGTCTTGACGCCCCAGTATTCCCGGTCAACAACCTTGCCGCCATTGTCTGCAAGGACGGTGCCGAAATGTTCAATCAGACCTTCGGCTTGCGCGTGGGACAGATCCTGGCGCGAAATGAAGACATGCTCATAAAGGGGCATGTACACTCCAATCATGTTCAGGCGCGTTTCAAAGGGCGGGTCATGCCTTCCGCACCCACCCACGAGAGACCGCGCGGTTCATCGAATCCGCAGAAGGAAGCGGCCTTATAGAGGGATCCCGAAGGTGATGCAAGCCTGCCAGATCGAGGTTACTTTCCGCAGACATGCCGGGCGCGGGAAAAACGATGGCGTGCGGGTATGGCATTTCAACCCGGATTTACGGAACCCGAAAGCGCCACTGTCGTGCAATCCTGCACACGATCACTTGATTTCCGAACAATTGCCATCCATGTTGAACTGGGGATACATCGGTTTATTCAACAATCGCGAGACTTACCATGACCATGACGTTCAAAACACTTCTTGCGGCGGCATTTGCAGTCGCGGCTGTCACGGCAGATGCGGCGCCGGCGGTCTATGATCTTGATCCCGGCCACAGTCAGATCGTGTTCAGTTACAACCACCTTGGCTATTCGACGACATACGGCATGTTTTCCGGCTTTGAAGGGTCGATCAGTTTCGACGCCACCGCGCCGGGCGAATCCTCGGTGAACGTGTCGATGCCGGTCCGGAGCATGTTGACAGGCTGGGAAGGCCGGTTCAGACATTTCATGGGGGCCGCTTTCTTTGATGCGGCGGATGATGAACTGGTGACGTTCATCTCTACGGGCATCGAGGTGACGGGCGCGAACACCGGCAGGATCACCGGCGATCTGACGCTGAACGGAGTCACCAGACCGGTGGTGCTGGATGCGAAGCTCAATCAGGCGAACAAGCACCCGATGTCGGGCAAGCCGTCGCTGGGGTTCAATGCGACCGCGATGCTGTTGCGCAGCGATTTCGATCTCGGTCGCTTTGCCCCGCAGGTGGGTGACGAGGTCGAGGTGATCATTTCGATCGAGGCCGTGCTGTCGGATCAATAGGCGGGCTGAGGCGGCAACGATGGGAGCGCCAAGGAAATGTCCCCGGTTCGCGGGGACGTTGCGGTTCGTGCGGGGCGGGCTTTTGCCGTCAGTTTTCCCTGCCTGTGGCTGTCAGGTCCAGATCGACGGTCACATCCAGCCCGAGTGAACTGCCATCCGGCAGATTCCGTCCGACCCCGAAATCGAGCCGCTTCAGGATGAGCCGTGCGGACATGGTTGCGGTGTCGTCCGCGACCCGCAGGGCAAAGGGCATTTTCAGAGGCACGGTGATGCCGTTCAGGGTCAGGGCGCCATCGGCCGTGTAGCTGTTGCCGCTGACAATGATGTCCGCCTTGAATGTCGCTGTCGGGCTGCCTTCGGCATCCAGAAAATCAGACCCCAGTGCCTGCGCGGTCACGGTGCCGAGCGACAGGCTGCCGATGGCGATGTCGGTCGTGACAGTCCCGGCAACCCCGTCGGTCACGGTATCGTCGAATGTGATGGTGGAGGACCAGTCGCCGAACTCTCCGCCGATGGCATTGCCAAGTTGCCTGACGGTGATGGCGATGCTGCCGGTTCGAACCACCCAGTTGCCCGCTTCATCCCCTGCCGTGACCGAAGGGGAAGGGGTATCGGCGGTTGTGCGGGTTTCGCCGAGCCCCGGCAGATACCACAGGAACACCCCGGCAATCAGCGCCACGACATAAGCGCCCAGCGCGGCAAGGATGGGGGCGGGGGAATGCGGTTGCGCGGGCAGTGGCGGCAATTCGGGACGGCCCGGCAGCATCCGGCGCAGCGTGGCGTCACGATCAATGAGGTGGTGTTTGAGGGCACCCGCAATATGCAGAAGGACCGAGAAGGCAAGCACACGTTCGAAACTGCGGTGAAGTGAACCGAAAAGATGCGCGCCCCAGGCGTTGTCGGTGGGAATCAGGGGCAGGTTCTGGCTGAAGGGCCACCAGATCGGGGCAAAGCCTTCGGTCGCGGCGTGATGAATCCACCCTGTCACCGGCACCAGCAGCAGGGAAGAGTAGAGAAGCCAGTGGATGGTCCGGGCCAGAAATGCCTCTGGCGTGTTATCGGCGTTCAGAAGGCCGGGTTTGGGTTGTGACAAGGCCCAGAGAATGCGCGCAAGCGCAACGAAGAAAGTCGTGATGCCAAGTGTCTTGTGCAGCGAGAAGAGCAGGACTTTGCGCCGCAGGTCATCGGCGGTCGCGAAGGGCAGTTCGTCGGCCACGATGCCAAGCGGAATGAGGGTGAGAATCAGAAGCGCGGTGAGCCAGTGGAACCATTTGGTGACGGCTCCGTATCGGATGTGGGAATTGGTCAGGGCCATGTCTTGCTCTCTTGTCTCTTGCTGTGATGCGTGTGGTGCCGGTTCAAGGTAGACCCTGCAAGGGAATTCTGCAATTTTGCATGTGGCGTGCGCGCGTGCGATTGCGCCGGGGAACCGGGCGCGGTATCTGCGCGAGGGATGGGGACAAAAGGAGACGGCATGACCCGCGCATTCGTATTTCCGGGACAGGGGGCGCAGATGATCGGCATGGGGAGCGCGCTGGCCGACGCCTATCCGGCGGCGCAGGCGGTGTTCGACGAAGTGGACGAAGCGCTGGGCGAGAAGTTGTCGGCGCTGATCCGGGAAGGCGATATTGGAGAGTTGACGTTGACGCAGAACGCGCAGCCCGCGTTGATGGCGACCTCTCTGGCCGCGATGCGGGCGTTGGAAGCCGAGGGGATCGGCGTGGATGCAGCGGCTTTTGTCGCCGGGCATTCGCTGGGCGAATATTCGGCGCTGGCTGCGGCGGGGGCGCTGGGCGTCACGGATACGGCGCGGCTTTTGCGCACGCGGGGCAAGGCGATGCAGGAGGCGGTGCCGGTGGGTGTGGGCACCATGGCGGCGCTGCTGGGGCTGGATTTTGAGGGCGCCTCTGAAGTGGCGGCGGAGGCTGCGCAGGGACAGGTCTGTCAGGCCGCCAATGACAATGATCCGGGGCAGGTTGTGGTTTCGGGGCACCGGGAGGCGGTCGAACGCGCGGTGGAGATTGCCAGGGGCAAGGGCGCGAAACGTGCTGTTCTGCTGCCGGTGAGTGCTCCGTTCCATTGTGTTTTGATGGAGCCTGCGGCGCGGGTGATGGCCGAAGCGCTGGAGGGTGTGGAGATCGGTGTGCCTGCGGTTCCGGTTGTGGCGAATGTGCGGGCCGGCGCAGTCAGCGATCCGGCGACGATCCGGGCGCTTTTGGTCGAGCAGGTGACAGGCCCTGTCCGCTGGCGCGAATCCGTGGCCTGGATGGTGGGGAAGGGCGTGACCCGGATATGGGAGATTGGCGCGGGCAAGGCGTTGTCGGGCATGATCAGACGGATCGACCGGGATGTGGCGACGCGGGCGGTCGGCACGCCGGATGATGTGGCGGCGGTGCTGGGCGGATAAGCCGCGCGGGGGCGCTGCCCCCGCACCCCCGGAGTATTTTGCAGAGAAGAATTTGCAGGGAAGAAGAGGCCGGGTGCGTCGGATAGGGAGATGAGAATGTTTGATCTGAGCGGAAGGAACGCGCTGGTGACGGGCGCGTCGGGTGGCATTGGCGGCGAGATCGCCAGGGTGTTGCACGGGGCCGGGGCTGCGGTGGCGCTGTCGGGAACGCGGGTGGAGCCGCTGGAGGCGCTGGCGGCCGAACTGGGGGTGCGTGCGCATGTGCAGCCATGCAACCTGAGCGAGGCGGACGCGGTCGAGGCGCTGCCCGGACAGGTGGTGGAGGCGTTGGGGTCGGTCGATATTCTGATCAACAATGCCGGAATCACGCGGGACAATCTGTTCATGCGGATGAGGGACGAGGAATGGGACAGCGTTCTGAACGTGAACCTGACTTCTGCCATGCGTCTGTGCCGGGGCGTTCTGCGCGGCATGATGAAGGCGCGTTGGGGGCGGATCATCAATATCGGCTCCATCGTCGGGGCCACCGGCAATCCGGGGCAAGGCAATTATGCAGCCTCGAAAGCCGGGATGATAGGCATGTCGAAATCGCTGGCTCAGGAGGTGGCGAGCCGGGGGATCACGGTGAATGCAGTGGCGCCGGGTTTCATCGCCACGGCGATGACCGACGGGTTGACCGGTGATCAGAAGGAAAGGATCAATGCGCAGATACCCGCCGCCCGCATGGGCCGGCCGGAAGAGATCGCTGCGGCGGTGCTTTATCTGGCGAGCAACGAGGCAGGATACGTCACGGGCAGCACCTTGCATGTGAATGGCGGAATGGCCATGATTTAGCAACTGTGTTTATTCTGTGAGCTGATGGCGCCAGGGGATGCCGGTTTTGATGATAGCGTTTGCGATTGTGACCAGCCTGCGTGCGATTGCGATTATGACGAGTTTGTGCGGCTTCCCCCGCTCTTTGAGACGTTTTGCGACAGGCTTGAGAACCGGATTGTGACAGGGCAGCCTGAAACAGCACATGCCGCAGAGACCGCCTTCCGCCGGCGATAGCTCTCCTGCCTCGCATCGCCCCGCTGTCATGTGGTATCGGAGCCAGGCCAGTCATGGCAGCTGCTTCGCCTGATGTCATCCGGCCGGGTTCCGGCAATTCGGCGATCAACATTGCCGCACAGACCGGGCCAATCCCCGGGATTGATCGTAAAAGCCCCGCCCTCGGGGCAAGAGGTTTCACTCGCGCGATAACATTTTCGATCCGCCGTTCGATGTCATCGACCTGGGTGTCGAGCAGGTCTTTCAGGTCGTCATCCATGGTCTCGACACCGGCGGGAATGCCCTGCTTCCTTCGAGCTCCGATCCGGGCCTTGAGCCGCTTGCGCATATCGACGAGTTGACCTCTCCGGGTCGTCAGGGTTCCGGGAATACGCAGATTTTCGCCTGGCAGTTCTCGCCCGGCTTGCGGTCGGAATGCCATGAACCGGGCGATGAGTTCCGCATCTATCCGATCAGTCTTCGCGCGTGTGCCCCGGCAAAGCGCGAAGGCCCTGATCTGTGGCCTTGATCTGTGCTGGCAGCAATTGCACGGCCACGATGCCTGCGCCGACAAGTTCTGTCCAGAGCCCCCGTTCCTGACCACCCGTGGCCTCAAATCCGACTTTGAGCGAACCGGAGAACCGCCGGATCATCGCGATCAGCGCAATATGGCCGTCCGCCGTGTCTGGATGCCGGAACCGCTTCTCGCCAGGAAGGCAGAACCCATCCAGCCAGTCGGCGCGATACATCTATCCCGGGAATAGTTATCCCGGCTATCATGTCACTCTCTCTTCCTTATGCTTCGCGGTCCCGCAAAACGGGCCGCCGTCAACTGTTCGAGACGGTGAAGAGAGGCAGGATCAGCCTGCTGGTGAACGTGGTCATGCCACAAGGTGTTCAGCGCTGTATCCCACCCCGTCGCTGGTCCTGGCCAGGAGCGGCGACGGGGAATCTATAGCAGGGACGAGACACATGAGGTGTTCAGTCCCGGCATCTGGTGGATCGGGTTCAGGATGAAACGATCCGGCTCTGTTGTCCAGACCTTGCAGATGTATTCACAGGGCGTGAGGCCGCTGAGGGTCTTGAGCCTTCGGGCGAAGTTACAGGCGTTCATGAAGTCAGCCGGATGCGTTCGAAGTTGATCATGGTTGTCATAATGGAAGCGTTTGACGGTCGCGTCCCTGATGGTGCGGTTCATCCTTTCCACTTGCCCGCCACTCGGGAAAACAGTCCCCCGGACTGTTTTCTTGTCCTCGCGGCTCCACGGATGGTTAGGCTTGGTCAGGCGGCGCCCGATCCCGTTGGCCTCGCAAATCACGTCGAAGCGCATTGGCCGGGAATGGATCGTGTTGCGGTTCCGGGTCCGCTCGGCGAACTGGATGCCATTGTCAGTGAGAATGGTGTGGACTTGGCAGGGCACGGCTTCGAGCATGTGCTGCAGGAACTCCCGGGCGGTGCGCCTGTCGGCCTTGTCCACGAGTTGGGCGACGGCGAACTTGCTGGTGCGGTCGATGCCGACGAAGAGACAGGAGCTATGCCCGAAAGTTGTTGATGGTGTGATCATGCGGCGTTTTGAATTTGCTTGATCCCGTCTGTGAACTCAACCCCTTCAATGATCTCTGGCATGCGGTTGGCGCCGTCGAGCTTTCGCCATTTTCCTTGCGCTGACATCATCAGCTTGAATGCCATGGCCAACCCGGTCTTGCGGCTCAGGCAGCCTTTGGTTTTGCCGGTGCGGTGGCGGACGGTGGCGAAGGTGCTCTCGATCGGGTTCGTGGTTCGGATGTGCTTCCAGTGCTCAGCAGGGAAGCCGTAGAAGGAGAGCAGCACAGCCCGGTCTTTGGTCAGTTTCCCAACCGCCTTGTCATATTTCGCGCCACAGGTTTCCACGAAGAAATCGAAGGCGGCCCCGGCTTCGGTCTTCGTTTCCGCCTGCCAGATATCATGCAGGTGGCCCTTGGCTTTGGCCTGCACCGATTTGGGCATGGCATTGAGAACGTTTCCGGTCTTGTGAACCCAGCACCGTTGTTCCCGGGTGCTGCCGAAGACTTCGCGCAGCGCCGCCCGGAACCCCCGGAACCCCAAGGCACCGTCGCCAATGGCCAGATCGGGGGCGTGGGACAGCCCGCGACGCTTGAGATCGAGCAGCAACTCGCGCCAACTCTGCGTGCTTTCACGGTAGCCGACTGCCTGCTTCGGTGAGGCCCGGAACCTCCTTGCGGCCCCACTCATCCGCGCCGATCAGCACCAGAACGCATTGTTTCTGCTCTTCCATACGCGGTTGGAAATAGACACCATCGGCCCAGACATAGACGAAACGCCGGGCGCTGAGATCGCGGCGCTGCCAGCGTTCATACTCCGCCCCCCAGTCCGCTTTCAATCGCGAGATGGTGCTCGATGAAAGCCCTGCCGCGTTCGGCCCCAACAGCGCCCCAGGAGCCTCCTGGAAGTCGCCCGTGGAAATGCCCTTGTCTATTGGATTTCCCAGGCATTCGTATCCGTGCGATACGGATGCCACCCCTCGGGCCGCTGCAGCGGCCCGAGGGGTGGCGGGGGATGGATCGATGATGCCCTGGTCTTTGAGGACCGTTCTCAAGATGGATCACCCCCGCCCTTTTGATGAACCCGAACAGATAGTGGAGGAGGGAACACCCCTGCCTCGTATGACAGGAACGGGAGACGAAAAGGTCATGAATGATACCATCGGCATCGACATCTCGAAAGATCATCTCGACACCCATCGCCTGAGCGATGGCAAGGCGAAACGCTTCACCAACGACCGGACAGGACTGAAGACGCTGAAGAACTGGATCGGCCCGCAGTGCTGCCGCGTCGTCTACGAGCCTACAGGACGCTATCATCGCGATCTGGAGGCCCGCCTTTCAAAGACGGCTCACGCCATGGTCAAGGTGAACCCCAAACGCGCCCGCCGCTTCGCCGAAGCGGTCGGCCAGTCCGCCAAAACTGACCGGATCGATGCGGAACTGCTGGCCCGCATGGGGGCGATGCTTGACCTGAAGGCTTCACCGTTGCGCGATGAACCCATGAACGATCTGCGGGAGGTGCATGTCGCCCGGAGCGCTCTCATCAAGGACCAGACTGCCTGCCGGAACCGGCTCTGCGGTGCGCGCAACACACTCGTCAAGGCGCAACTGAAAACCAGGATGCGCCAGATTGCAAAGCAACTTGCCCAACTCGATGCCGAGTTGAAGAAGCGTATCTGCGAGGATGCAAAGCTTGCCAGACAGTTCGAGATCCTGCGGTCGATCCCCTGCCGTCGCAATACTCATCGAAATGCCGGAGATCGGAACCTTGACGCCCGGGCAGGCCGCCGCGCTTGCGGGCCTGGCTCCCTTCGTGCGCAAGTCCGGCAAATGGACAGCCAGAGCGAAAATCGGAGGCGGACGAGCCGGGCTTCGCCAGGCGCTCTACATGCCCGCCCTCGTCGCAGCGCGCTGCAATTCCCAACTCACCTGTAGCGCGACAATCAAGATGAGAAGTGCGCGTCAATCAGGATGAGAATCCTTGGTCGCGACGTTTGGGACGATGCCGGGCTTTTGTGCCGCGATCAAGGGGTTTGTTTTTTGATTGTCGCGGAGCGTCAATCAGCTTTGGTGTTTTCCGGTGTGGCTTTTTGTGCAGGCCTTCCCGGCCCCTTTGCCTTTTGTGCTGCTCTTCGCCGGTAGCTTTCGACATTCATCTCGAAGATGGTTGCGTGGTGCACGAGCCTGTCGACGGCGGCCAATGTCATGGCCGGGTCTGGAAAAATCGCATTCCACTCCCCGAAGGGCTGGTTGGCCGTGATCAACATTGAGCGGCGTTCATATCTCGCGCTGATGAGTTCGAAGAGCACACTGGTTTCAGCCTGATCCTTGGTGACGTAGGTGATGTCATCGAGGATCAGCAGATGGAATTTGTCGAGCTTTGCAATGGCACTTTCGAGGACGAGATCGCGGCGGGCCTGTTGGAGTTTCTGGACCAGATCGGTGGTGCGGCTGAATAGGACGCGGTAGCCTTGCTCGACAAGGGCGAGCCCGATGGCTGAGCCGAGATGTGATTTGCCCACACCTGGCGGCCCAAACAGCAGGATGTTGCCGCCCTTTCCGATCCAGCTGTCGCCAGCGGTGATCGCACTGACATGGGCCTTGGACAGCATGGGGACGGCTGTGAAGTCGAAGGTGTCGATCGTTTTTCCGGGCAACAGGCGTGCCTGTGCGAGATGTCGCTCGATACGACGGCGATCTCGTTCAGCCAGTTCATGCTCCACCAGGGTGCTGAGCATCCGAGCGGCGGGCCAGCCTTCCTTGTCGGCTTGTTCCGCAAAGCGCGGCCATAGCGCCTTGATGGCTGGCAAGCGCAATTCGGTCAGAGCCAAGGTTAGGCGGGCGGTATCGGTCTGGGGCGATGTCATGCTGTCACCTCCTGAGCGGATGGCGTACCGCCGACCAACTGGTCGTAAGATGACAGGTCGGCCAGTTGCACCGCGACTTGGGGGAGTGCGTCTTGTGATGGGCTAAACACTGCGCGTAGGGCCGCCATGTCAGGCGGGCGCTTCTGGCGAAGGTCCTCCTCAAGCTGCGCTGCCAATTCAGCCTCGCAGCCCCGCTCGTGTGCCAGCGCCAGAAGATCGACAACCATGCGACACGCCGCCTTCTCACTGGTCTGCTCCAGCAGGAATGCGAACATGTTACGGAACGCCCGGCGCGGGAATAGCTGATCCCGATAGACCAGCCCCATCAGCGCCATGGGCTTTTTGCGCAAGGAGTGGATGACGTGGTGGTAATTGACCACGTGCCCATGGCTCCCGGTGCTCGAGGCTCGTCCGCGTGTCAGCGTTAGCAGGGCAGAGCTTCCCAGGAACAGCTCCAACCGATCATCGTAGAGCCGAACCCGCAGCTGATGCCCGATCAACCGGGATGGCACGGTGTAGAACACCTTGCGCAAGGTGAAGCCCCCGGAGGAAGTGACGCGCAACGTGATCTCCTCGTAATCCGTGGTCCGCCGCGTCGGCAAAGGTCTGAGGCTCGCACGTTCCGCATCGATACGCTTGGCATTGCGGGCGTTGATCCGGCCCACGATCTCGTCGATGAAGCGACGATAATCTTGCAAGCTTTCGAAGTCGCGCGACCCACGCATGACCAGCGCGTCCTCAATGGTGCGCTTCAGATGCCCATTGGGGCTCTCGATGGAACCGTTCTCGTGTGCGACGCCCTTGTTGTTGCGCGTCGGCGTCATTCCATAATGGTTGCACAGGGCGTCGAAGCGGTCGGTTAGATCGGCCCGGGATGACTTATCCAGGTTCTTGAAGGCCGCCGACAGGCTGTCAGTTCCATGATTGTGTGGCACGCCGCCGAGCGTCCAGAGGGCGTTCTGCAATCCCTCAGCCAGCGCCACATAGCTTTCGCCGCCCAGCACGACGTGGGCGTGCTGAAACCCGCTATAGGCAAGCCGGAAGTGATACAGTCGATGGCCCAGTGCCTCACCGGCAATGGTCACACCCAACTTGCCCATGGCGGTGAAATCCGACAGGCCCATTTTGCCCGGTGTGTGGGTCTGCCGGAAAATGACGTCCTGTTCAGGGCCGTGTTCCGCATTCCAGGCGCGTATCCGTCGCTCCAGAGTCCGTCGGATGCCCGTACCCAGATCAGAATGCCGACGCAGAAGCTCCTCGTAAACCGCCACAGGTCGGATCCCCGGTGAGGACCGCAGAAGCGGCACGACCTCCGCATCAAAAATGTCCGCCAGCGGGTCCGGACGCCGCCGGCCGCGAGGGGCCTTCTTCTGTGATGGTAAAATTGGGTCAGCTTGCAGCCGATAGCCCGTTGCCTGGCTGATCCCCGCCTTGGCAGCGGCAACGGCAACGGAATGGGTCGATCTGAGCGTCATGAAGAGCCTCATTTGTTGGTCAGTGACATGACAGCCCGGCATGAACGATCCCCTTGCACAGAAAATCATTCCTTATCCGAGCCGGCCACAACCGTCAGGCCCGCCCCAAAAGGGCAAAACGCGTGTGCGGGGCCTCCCCAGTCGGGCTACGCCCTCCCTGCGAGCCCCCGCACACGCGTTCTCATCCTGATTGACGCTGGATTCTCACCTTGTTTGTCGCGCAGCACTCACCTGCGTCTACAAGGCTTTGCGTCAAAAGGGCAAGAAAGCCAAGGTCGCTCTTGTGGCAATCATGCGCAAGCTCATCATCCTCGCAAATACCTTGATCCGCGAAAACCGCCAGTGGTCCAAAATCAAACCTTGACCAGGACAGATATCTTGAGATAGAGCCACGGCAGCAGTTCCTCAATCGATCTGGTCTTGCGCAGCCTGGGCGGCAGGATCGACGAGGCGAAACGGATCTTTTCGTCCACATTGCCCCGGTCCCGCACCCGCGGCGCCTTTGCTGCTATCGGGCCGATGCCGGTCATGACCTCGCGCTCGGGCAGATGACCATGGCGCACCAGCCGCGCACGGCCGTCGTCCGTCACCTCGCGGGCATGGGCGGCGAGGAGCGTGGCCAATTCCGCTTCCACCGCCTGTTTGAGCAGTTGGCGCGCGCCGGTTTGCAGGATGTCGGTCAGCGGGTCAGACGAAAATCCCGATGGATCGGGCAACGGCGTGATGGTAGACTTCGTCATGTGGCATATCCTTTTCTCTGCTGAGAATTGCGGCGCGTGAACAACGCCATGATAGGCCGCCAATCAGCGCCATCACCAACTTTCGGCTATAACTCAAGAGACAGAGCTTGCCCCCGGTGGTTTGAACTTCGGCAATGTCGATGTGGAAGAGGCCGACAGGGTAACGTTTGAACCGCCGGCGCTGCGGTTTGTCGCCCTCGACCTCAGGCAGGCGCGAGATGCCGTGCCGCTGAAGGCAGCGATGCAACGCCGACCGCGTCAGGTGAGGCATGGTCGGCTGCAAGGCGTAGAGGCAATCGTCCAGCGGCAACAGTGTGTGGCGCCGAAATGCGAGGGAGTGTCCTGAATTCTGTGTATCTGTCCCGGACCATGGGGGTTTCAAATACAGTCACGCATTGAAGCGCTGGTCGAACATAATAGCGAACTGGTTGCGGGCTGCAAACCATTCCCGAACATTCCTGCCGCCTTTCTCGAAGTTGCGGATGGCCAGATAGATCAGCTTTGTTGCGGCCTGATCGGTCGGGAACGATCCGCGGGTCTTGATTGATTTGCGGATCACCCGGTTCAGGCTCTCGATGGCGTTGGTGGTGTAGATGATCTTTCGGATCGCCGGATCGAAGGCGAAGAACGGGATTACTTCCTGCCATGCCCGTCGCCAGGCCGGGGCGATGGAGGCGTATTTACCGGCCCATTTTTTCTCGAATGCGTCCAGTTCATCGGCGGCCTGATCGGCGGTGGCGGCGCTGTAAATCCGGCGCAGATCGGCGGCCACTGCCTTGCGGTCTTTCCACGAGCAGAAGTTCAGGGAGTGGCGCACCAGGTGGACAATGCAGGTTTGCACCGTGGTCTGCGCAAAGGCGGCGGTGATCGCCTCCGGGAAGCCTTTGAGCCCGTCAACGACGGCGATCAGAATGTCCTGGACACCCCGGTTCTTCAGCTCGTTCATCACCGACAACCAGAATTTGGCCCCCTCGTTATCAGCGATCCACAGGCCCAGGACCTCGCGCACGCCGTCCCGGCTGACCCCCAGGGCGATGTAGATGGCCTTGTTCTTCACCATGCGGCTGTCGGCGTCGCGGATCTTCACCCGCAGCGCGTCGAAGATCACGATCGGATACATCCGCTCCAGCGCCCGGCTTTGCCGGTCGCGCACCTCGTCGTGCACGGCGTCGGTGACGCGGCTGATCAAATCCGGCGAGACCAGAAGACCGTAGATATCCTCAAGATGGGCGCGGATGTCGCGGACACTCTCGTCCGGCGGCATAGAGGCCGATGATCCTGTCATCCATCCCGTCGATCCGGGTCTGGCCCTTCTTCACCAGTTCCGGCTCAAAACTGCCATCCCGATCACGGGGCACGGAAATCGGTGCCTCGCCGATCTGGCCCTTCAGGCGCTTGCCAGCTGTGCCGTTGCGCCGATTGGACTGACCCGGAGGTGCATCCTTGCCTTCTTCATAGCCCAGATGCGCGGTCAGTTCGGCCCCAAGCATCCGCTCCATCAGTTTGATCCTGAGCTCTTTCAGCAGCCCGGTATCGCCAAGCAGGTCTTCAGGCCGCTCGCAGCCTTCCAGAAGTTCGTCCAGAAGTTCCCTGGATATCGTCATCGTCATGGCTCCTCTCTCAAAGCATGGTACAGATCACAGATACACAGAGGAGCGGACACTCTCGCCCCCGGTGGTCTGAACTTCGGCAATGTCGATGTGGAAGAAGCCGACAGGGTAACGTTTGAACCGCCGGCGCTGCGGTTTGTCGCCCTCGACCTCAGGCAGGCGCGAGATGCCGTGCCGCTGAAGGCAGCGATGCAACGCCGACCGCGTCAGGTGAGGCATGGTCGGCTGCAAGGCGTGGAGGCAATCGTCCAGCGGCAACAGTGTGTGGCGCCGAAATGCGACGATCATGGCCTCCTCGGCCTCGGTCAGGACGGTTGAATGTGGCTCCCCCGGTCCGGTCTTCAGATCCTCGACCGTCTCGCGCTTGCGCCATTTGGCGGCTGTCTTCGGGTTGATGCCCAACTCCCTGCTCAGCGCTGCGATCGAAGCTTGCGATCGCTGTATTGCTGCCCGGACAGCGTGCGTGGTCGTGGCGCTGCCGTGACGTACTTGTCCCATAAGGCTTCCTTCCATTCCAAAGAAAAGATCGCACCAGAAAACCGTGGGATCAAACACCTTATGTGTCTCGTCCCTGCTATAGATTCCCCGTCACCGCTCCCGGCCGGGAGCGGTGACGGGGTGGGATACAGCGCTGAACACCTTGTGGCATGACCACGTTCTCCAGCAGGTTGATCCTGCCTCTCTTCACCGTCTCGAACAGTTGACGGCGGCCCGTTTTGCGGGACCGCGAAGCATAAGGAAGAAAGAGTGACATGATAGCCGGGATAACCATTCCCGGGATAGATGTATCGCGCGACTGGCTGGATGGGTTCTGCCTTCCTGGCGAGAAGCGGTTCCGGCATCCGGACACGGCGGACGGCGATATTGCGCTGATCGCGATGATCCAGCGGTTCTCCGGTTCGCTCAAAGTCGGATTTGAGGCCACGGGTGGTCAGGAATGGAGGCTCTGGACAGAACTTGTCGGCGCAGGCATCGTGGCCGTGCAATTGCTGCCAGCACAGATCAAGGCCACAGATCAGGGCCTTCGCGCTTTGCCGGGGCACGCGCGCGAAGACTGATCGGATCGGAGCTCGAAGGAAGCAGGGCATTCCTGCCGGTGTCGAGACCATGGATGACGACCTGAAAGACCTGCTCGACAGCCGGGTCGATGACATCGAACGGCGGATCGAAAACGTTATCGCGCGAGTGAAACCTCTTGCCCTGAGGGCGGAGCTTTTACGATCAATCCCGGGGATTGGCCCGGTCTGTGCGGCAATGTTGATCGCCGAATTGCCGGAACCCGGCCGGATGACATCGGGCGAAGCCGCTGCCATGACCGGCTTGGCGCCGATACCACATGACAGCGGGGCGATGCGAGGCAGGAGAGCTGTCGCCGGCGGCAGGCGGTCTTTACGGCATGTGCTGTTCCAGGCTGCGCTGTCACAATCCGGTTCTCAAGCCTGTCGCAAAACGTCTCAAAGAGCGGGGGAAGCCGCACAAACTCGTCATAATCGCAATCGCCCGCAGGCTGGTCACAATCGCAAACGCGATCATCAAAAGCCGGTATCCCCTGGCGCCATCAGATCGCAGAATAAACACAGTTGCCAGCATGTGAATGGTGTCCGAGTGCCTGAGGGAAAGCGTTTGCCTTGCGGAAATCATGTGATATAGGCGGCACAGATTTACCGGTGGCGGGTTTTGGCCATCGGCCTCCCGCCGTTGAAGCGGGACCAGAGTGGTCCGAATGGTGGATGCACCGGGCCAAACGGAATGGAAGGCGGAACGTCCCGCCAGATCGTGAGGAACAAACATGAGCGACATCGCAGATCGCGTTAAAAAGATTGTTGTCGAGCACCTGGGTGTTGAAGAAGGCAAAATCACCGAATCCGCGTCTTTCATTGACGATCTGGGTGCAGACAGCCTGGATACCGTTGAGTTGGTGATGGCCTTTGAAGAAGAATTCGGCATCGAGATCCCGGATGATGCCGCCGAGATCATCCAGACCTTCGGCGATGCAGTGAAGTTCATCTCCGAGGCTTCCTGATTCCCTGTCAGGGGCAATCTTAAAGGCGGTGCCCTGATCGGGTGTCGTTTTTTCTTTCGATTCGCCCTGAGTGGGGGCGGACAGGGGAATCCGGTGCTATACTGGAGGAGGAGCGTCGATTTGTGCGCGAATGACGGCTGGGCCGCAGGGGGGTGGTTCTGTCAACTGCCCGGAGGAAGCGGCCATGATCATTTTTCCGACGATTGAACTTCAGAACGGACATTGTGTCACGCTCAGCCGGGGGAGAGTTGAAGAGCCGACAATCTGGCATGTCGATCCGGTGAAGCGGGCGCGCGAATTCGCCGCGGCTGGTGCGGAATGGCTGCACGTCACCGATCTGGATGCGGTTGTCGGCAATGAGGCGAACAGCGGGCTGGTTCAGGGCATCATCCGTCAGGCCGGTATTCCCGTGCAACTTGCGGGCGGGTTCTGCACCATGGAGCATGTCGAGACGGCCATTGATCGCGGTACAGGGCGCGTTGTGATCGGCACTGCGGCGGTGCGCGACCCGGATTTCGTAAAGGAAGCGGCGAAATTTCACCCGGATCAGATCGTTTTGGCCGTGGACGTGTATCGGGGTCGCGTGGCGATCGACGGGTGGCGCGCTTTGACCGCATTCGAGCCGGCGCGCTTTGTCGAGGAGTTCTCGACCGCGCCGCTGGCTGCGATTCTGGTCACGGATGTAGACAATTACGCAGGCGATTCCGATGGTTCGGTCGGGATGATCTCGATGGTTGCCGATGCGGCCCGCAGCCCGGTCATCGCGGGCGGGATCGCGGATTCGCTCGATGACATCTCACGCCTGAAATATGTGCGGAACATTGCCGGTGCCCAGGTGGGCCGGGCCCTGTTCAACAGATCCATCGCGATTGAAGAGGCGCTGGCGGTTGCCCGTGCAGTGCCGATGGAACCTGTTGCCGAAATGATCTGAGGCCGGGTCGCAGTGATTTCCGATGCCACCGGGGCAGGTCATTGCGCCATTGCGGAAGTGTTTTTCCGCCTGTGGACAAATGCCTTGCAAAGCGGCTTGCCCCCGGGTGTCCAGCCGGGGTATCACGGCCTGAAAACATTCGGCATCTTCGAGAAAAGGGCTGGGGTATGCGTCGAGTCGTCTTCACCGGACTGGGGATGGTTACACCGCTTGGGGATGGGGTGGATGTGACCTGGAAGCGCCTTCTGGACGGGCAGTCGGGGGCCGGAACCATCACCCGGTTCGATCCGGCGCGTGTGGCCACAAAATATGCGTGTGAAATTCCGCGTGGCGATGGCTCCGACGGGACATTCAACCCGGACAGCTATATGGAGCCGAAAGAGCGCCGGAAGGTGGATGACTTCATCCTCTACGGCATTGCGGCGGCGGACCAGGCGGTCAGGGACGCGGGCTGGATGCCGGAGGACGAGGAAAGCCGGTTGCGCACCGGGGTCATGATCGGCTCTGGTATTGGCGGGCTGACCTCGATTGCCGACACGGCGGTTTTGCTGCGCGAACAAGGCCCGCGCCGGGTGTCGCCGTTCTTTATCCCGAGTGCGCTGATAAATCTGGCGTCGGGTCAGGTCGGTATTCGCTACGGGTTCAAGGGGCCGAACCACGCGGTGGTGACGGCGTGTTCGACGGGCGCCCATGCGATCGGGGATGCGGCGCGGCTGATCCGGATGGGCGATGCGGATGTGATGATAGCGGGCGGGGCGGAAAGCCCGATTTCAGAGATCGGGATTGCCGGGTTCAACGCATGCAGGGCGCTGTCAACCAGACATGCGGCTGATCCGACCAGAGCGAGCCGCCCCTATTCCGATGATCGCGACGGTTTCGTGATGGGTGAAGGCGCGGGTGTCGTTGTGCTTGAAGAATACCAGAATGCCAGGGCGCGCGGGGCGAAAATTTATGCCGAGGTGATCGGATATGGTCTGTCGGGCGATGCCCATCACATCACCGCGCCTTCCGAGGATGGCGATGGCGGGTATCGCTCCATGGCGGCGGCGCTGATGCGGGCCGGAATTGAGGCTGCGGATATTGACTATATCAATGCGCATGGCACCTCGACCATGGCCGATACGATCGAACTGGGCGCGGTAGAGCGTCTGATGGGTGATGCGGCGGCCAGGACCACCATGTCTTCGACCAAATCGGCGATCGGGCACCTGCTGGGCGCGGCCGGTGCGGTTGAGGCGATCTTCTGCGTGCTGGCGATCCGCGATCAGGTGGCGCCGCCGACGCTGAACCTTGACAATCCGGCCGTCGAGACGCCGCTGGATCTGGCGCCGAACAGGGCGGTGAAGCGGGAAATCAACGTGGCGCTGTCAAACTCCTTCGGCTTTGGCGGCACCAACGCATCGCTGGTACTGAGCCGGGTGGCTGACTGATGTGGCGCGCGCTGGCCTCGAATGGGTTGACGCTGCTGGTGGTGATCATCTTTCTGCTGGCCGGCGTGATCCTGTGGGGCAAGAACCAGTATGACGCCGCAGGGCCACTGACCGCCCCGATCTGTTTCCGCGTGGGCGGGGAGGTGCAGACGATGCGCGCCGTGACCGAGGCGCTGGAAGCGCGTGGAGTGATCGGCAACGGGTTTCTGTTCCGGGCGGGTGCGGAATATACCGGACGCGATACATCCCTGCTCAAGGCCGGAAGCTTTCTGATCGAGCCGGGCGCGTCGATGGATGAGATCACCTTGATCCTGACCGGTGCGGGGCATTCGACCTGCGGGACCGAAGTGAAATTTCAAATCGGTGTGGCGAGCAACCGGGTTGAGATCAGCGAGTTGAATCTCGACAGCAATCGTTATGAGGAGGTTGCGCGTTTTGATCCCGCCGGGGAGGAGATTCCGCGCGAATATCCTGATGCGCGGGGCAATCCGGATGTGCGGTACCGGATCAGCGTGGCCGAGGGGGTGACGAGCTGGCGGATCGTCGAAGCCTTGAAGCAGGCGGATTTTCTGAGTGGTGAAATAACGGAAGTGCCGGCGGAAGGGACACTGGCCGCGATCAGCGAAGATGTGTTCGAGGGCACGGAACGGAATGAATTGCTGGTCAGGATGACCGCTGCGCAGGCGGCCATTCTGGATGAAGCTTGGCAGAACCGGGCGGAAGGGTTGCCAATCCGCTCAAAGGAGGAGGCGCTGGTGCTGGCCTCGATCATCGAGAAGGAAACCGGTTTGCCGGATGAGCGGGGCTTTGTCGCTTCGGTCTTTGTCAACCGGCTGCGGCAGGGGATGAAGTTGCAGACGGACCCTTCGGTGATCTACGGCATAACCGGGGGGCAGCGGGCATTGGGCCGAGGGCTGCGGCAGAGTGAACTGCGGCGGGAAACGCCCTGGAACACTTATGTCATCGAAGGACTGCCGCCGACGCCGATTGCCAATCCGGGCAAGGCCAGCATCGAGGCCGCGCTCAATCCTGCGGATACTGGCCATCTGTTCTTTGTTGCCGACGGAACCGGGGGCCATGCCTTTGCCGGGACGCTGGCCGAGCACAACCGGAATGTCGCGAAGTGGCGCGAGATTGAAGCCGGGCGCGCCCGCAAGTGATTCTGCGCAGACCTGCCCAACGGGCGGGTTGCGTTATTTTCGGGCGCCTGGAGGATGGGGTCGCCGAATTTGCCGGCTGAAATCGTGTCGGGTTTTGATGCCTCCGGCGGGAGTATTTTAGCAGAGAAGAAGAGATTATTTTGGAATAAGTTTAGGGCCTGTGGACATTCACTTGAGTGCGAATCGCACGGCGGCAATGTAGATCATCGCGGCGTAGCTTGTGTCGGTCTTGTCATACCGCGTGGCGATGCGCCGGAACTGCTTGAGATCACAAAAGAAATTCTCAACAGGGAGTGTCCTGAATTCTGTGTATGTGTCCCGGTCCATGGGGGTTTCAAATACAGTCACGCATTGAAGCGCTCGTCGAACATAATAGCGAACTGGTTGCGGGCTGCAAACCATTCCCGAACATTCCTGCCGCCTTTCTCGAAGTTGCGGATGGCCAGATAGATCAGCTTTGTTGCGGCCTGATCGGTCGGGAACGATCCGCGGGTCTTGATTGATTTGCGGATCATCCGGTTCAGGCTCTCGATGGCGTTGGTGGTGTAGATGATCTTTCGGATCGCCGGATCGAAGGCGAAGAACGGGATTACTTCCTGCCATGCCCGTCGCCAGGCCGGGGCGATGGAGGCGTATTTACCGGCCCATTTCTCCTCGAATGCGTCCAGTTCATCGGCGGCCTGATCGGCGGTGGCGGCGCTGTAAATCCGGCGCAGATCGGCGGCCACTCCCTTGCGGTCTTTCCATAACTTCTGCGAGCAGAAGTTCAGGGAGTGGCGCACCAGGTGGACAATGCAGATTTGCACCGTGGTCTGCGCAAAGGCGGCGGTGATCGCCTCCGGGAAGCCTTTGAGCCCGTCAACGACGGCGATCAGAATGTCCTGGACACCTCGGTTCTTCAACTCGTTCATCACCGACAACCAGAATTTGGCCCCCTCGTTATCAGCGATCCACAGGCCCAGGACCTCGCGCACGCCGTCCCGGCTGACCCCCAGGGCGATGTAGATGGCCTTGTTCTTCACCATGCGGCTGTCGGCGTCGCGGATATTCACCCGCAGCGCGTCGAAGATCACGATCGGATACATCCGCTCCAGCGCCCGGCTTTGCCAGTCGCGCACCTCGTCGAGCACGGCGTCGGTGACGCGGCTGATCAAATCCGGCGAGACCAGAAGACCGTAGATATCCTCAAGATGGGCGCGGATGTCGCGGACACTCTCGTCCGGCGGCATAGAGGCCGATGATCCTGTCATCCATCCCGTCGATCCGGGTCTGGCCCTTCTTCACCAGTTCCGGTTCAAAACTGCCGTCCCGATCACGGGGCACGGAAATCGGCGCCTCGCCGATCTGGCCCTTCAGGCGCTTGCCAGCTGTGCCGTTGCGCCGATTGGACTGACCCGGAGGTGCATCCTTGCCGTCTTCATAGCCCGGATGCGCGGTCAGTTCGGCCCCCAGCATCCGCTCCATCAGTTTGATCCTGAGCTCTTTCAGCAGCCCGGCATCGCCAGGCAGGTCTTCAGGCCGCTCGCAGCCCTCCAGAAGTTCGGCCGGAAGTTCCCTGGATATCGTCATCGTCATGGCTCCTCTCTCAAAGCATGGTACAGATCACAGATACACAGAGGAGCGGACACTCTCCGCGCCGGCCTTTCTGGGGGCTGACGCCCGCCAAACTCTCTGAACAGGAACTGTACATGAAAGAAACCGAGACGAAGGCTCGGGCCGGGAGCGATGTGCCTGCCGGCCCGTCTCCGGCGGCGGAGGTCAAGACCGCGCTTGCCGGGTTCATGAATGACATCAACGCGAAATTTCAGAAACAGGATGAAAAGCTGACCATGTTTGAACGGAAATCCATCACTGCCGCCCGTCCGGCCCTGTCCACCACGGCCGGGGTCGATGCCCCGCATCAGAAAGCGTTCCTGGCCTATCTGCGTTCCGGCGACGATGACGGGCTGCGCGGGCTGGAGCTTGAAGGCAAGGCGATGTCCACGGCTGTTTCTGCCGACGGCGGTTTTCTGGTCGATCCGGAGACTGTCGAGACGATCAAGGGGGTATTGTTCGGCACGTCCTCTCTGCGCGCTGTCGCCAATGTGGTGAATGTGGAGGCGACCTCTTACGATGTGCTGGTCGATCACACGGAGATGGGTGCGGGCTGGGCGACCGAGGCCGGTCCGGCGACCGAGACCGGCACGGCGCAATTCGACCGGATCACCATTCCGCTGCATGAACTGAGTGCGCTGCCGAAGGCATCGCAGCGCCTGCTGGATGACAGTGCCTTTGACATTGAGGGCTGGCTGGCCAAACGTATCGCCGAGAAGTTTTCCAGGGCAGAGGCGGCGGCCTTTGTCGGCGGCGATGGTGTGGACAAGCCGACCGGCTTCCTGACCCATACGGTGGTGGCCGACAGCCGTTGGACCTGGAGCAATCTGGGCTATATCCCGACCGGTGCCGATGGCGACTTTCTGGCCGGCGCGCCGAGCGATGCGATTGTCGATCTGGTCTATGCGCTGGGCGCCGAGTATCGCGCCAATGCGAGCTTTGTGATGAACTCCAAGACTGCGGGCGCGGTGCGCAAGATGAAGGATGCCGATGGCCGCTTTTTGTGGTCGGATGGTCTGGCCGCCGGGGAACCCGCGCGCCTGATGGGCTATCCGGTGCTGATTGCCGAAGATATGCCGGATATTGCGAGCGATGCCCATGCGATTGCCTTCGGCGACTTCTCGGCCGGTTATACCATCGCCGAACGTCCCGATCTGCGGGTGCTGCGCGATCCGTTTTCGGCCAAGCCGCATGTGCTTTTCTATGCCACCAAGCGCGTGGGCGGCGATGTCAGCGATTTTGCTGCAATCAAGCTGCTGAAATTCGCGATCAACTGATCGGTTGAGCGTGGCGGGTTGTCTTTTCGGCAACCCGTCCGGGCGCACGCCGACATCCCTTGTTGTCTGGCCATTTTCCCTCCGTTCGAGCGGCAGGGGGGGCGTGCGCCCGGTATCCGGCCCTGCCACGCAGGCGGGCTTTTGGGCGGAGAGTGGATTTTGGAGAAATTCCATGATGTTGACCGAACAGACTTCTGTCCCGGCATCGGCCTTGCCTTTGGCGGCGTTCAGGGAGCATCTGCAACTGGGGACCGGTTTTGCCGATGACGGGGCGCAGGATGGGCTTTGCAGCGGCTGCTCAGGGCTGCGATGGTGGCGGTCGAGGCGCGGACGGGAAAAATTCTGCTGTCGCGGGACTTTCTTTGGGTGATTGATGGCTGGCGAAACAATCGGCAGCAGGGGCTGCCCGTGGTGCCGGTGAATGCCGTAACCTCTGTCACGACCGTGGATCGGGGCGGGACGCGAAGCGTGAGTGATCAGGTTCGCTATGCCCTGGTCCCTGACAGCCACTGGCCGTGGCTGGTGCCGACCGGGGCGGGTTTGCCCGCAATTCCATGTGGAGGCGTGGCCGAGATCGTGTTGCAGGCGGGCTATGGCGCGACCTGGGAGGCGATTCCGGCGGATCTGGCGCAGGCGGTTCTGCTGCTTGCGGCGCATTACCATGACAACCGGTCGGAAGACGCGGGCGCGCCCGGTCTTTTGCCGCGCGGGGTGAATACGCTCATCCAGCGCTACAAGACCGTTCGCCTGCTTGGGGGGCGGGCATGAGGCGGCCTGAACTGACACGCAAGCTGGTCCTGGAAGAGGCGCAGCGGGCGCCCGACGGCGCTGGCGGGTTCGAGGACGGCTGGGTGGCGTTGGGGACGCTATGGGCCGAGGTCCGCGCGGGAGCGGGATCAGGATCATCTGACAGTGTCGCAGGTGCCGCTGAAGATCACGGTGCGGGCGGCCCCGGTGGGCGCGCCTTCCCGGCCCCGCGCAGATCAGAGGTTTCGCGCGGGCAGCCGGCTTTTCCATATCCTGTCGGTGACGGAGGCGGACCCCATGGGCCGTTTCCTGCTGTGTCAGGCAAGAGAGGTGGTCAGCGCATGAGCTATGCTGTTTCTTCCGCCTTGCAGGTCACGATCTATCGGCGCCTGATACGGGATGCGCAACTGACGGCGCTGGTGGGGGCGGCGATCCATGACACGGTGCCCGCCGGCGATGTACCCGGCACCTATGTGAGCCTCGGCCCCGAGGAGGTGCGCGACCGATCCGATGCCAGCGGCGGCGGGGCGGAGCATCTGATCACCATCAGCGTGGTGACGGACGCCGCCGGATTTCGGCGGGCCAAGGACATCGCCGGGGCGGTGTCGGAGGCGCTGGTGAACGCATCGCTGGTCCCTGAGCCGGGGTACGCTTGTCTATCTGCGCTTTGACCGTGCCAGCGCCCGCCGTGTCGGGGCCGGAGAGACCCGCCGCATTGATCTGAGATTCCGCGCCCGCGTGGATGACAACTGATATTCAACCGGAGAAAAGACCATGGTTGCCCGGAACGGCAAAGACCTTTTGATCAAGCTCGACCAGACTGGCGGCGGATCGTTCAAGACCATCGCAGGGCTGCGCGCCACGCGGATCAGTTTCAACGCCGAGGCGGTGGATGTGACCAGCCTGGAGAGTCAGGGCGGCTGGCGTGAATTGCTGGCCGGGGCCGGGGTCAAGTCGGCCTCTGTCTCTGGTTCCGGTGTCTTCAGGGACGACACGACCGATGAACGGGCGCGGCAGATATTCTTTCACGGGGAATCGCCGGATTTTCAGGTGATCGTGCCGGATTTCGGCATCATTGAAGGCCCGTTCATGATCACCGCGATCGAATATGCGGGCAGTCACAATGGCGAGGCGAACTATGAACTGTCGCTGGCCTCGGCTGGCGTGCTGAACTTCACGGTGATCTGAGCATGGCCAATCCGTGGAGGGGAGAGGTGGAACTGACCATCAATGGTAAGGCGCATGTCTGTCGCCTGACGCTGGGTGCGCTTGCAGAGCTTGAAGCCGGGCTGGGGACCGACACGCTGGTGAGCCTGGTGGAGCGGTTCGAGGCTCGGGCCTTTCGGTGCGCGCGACGTGATGGCGTTGCTGGTGGCAGGGCTGCGGGGCGGCGGCTGGCAGGGCGATGCCAAAGACCTGCTGGCCGCAGAAATCGGTGGTGGTCCGCTGGCGGCGGCGCGGGTGGCGGCGGAACTGTTGGCGCGGGCCTTTGCCTTGCCCGCCGCAGAGGTGGCGCATGAAGATTGACTGGCCCGGATTGCTGAGGGCCGGGGTCAGGGGCGCCGGGCTGCGGGTGGCGGAGTTCTGGGCCCTGACCCCGGCAGAGCTGACGCTGATTCTCGGGCGTGAAGGCGCGCGGCCGCTGGGCCGATCAGGGCTGGACGCGCTGCTGGAACTGTTTCCCGACGCAGATGAAGGAGAGGGCATGAATGTTTCCTGAGCGGCCAGACGCCCCACATCCCGCAGGAGACTTGCGGGGGCGCACAGGTCCGAGGCCGGATTGCCGGTCAGGGCATTGCGACCTTGGGCAGGAGCCTGGTTTGGCCGTTCGCGCCGCCCCCGAGGCCCTGCCTTCTGCAACGGGGGGCGGGATTGCGGGCGCGGCGGCACGACCGGGAACGGCTGGATATTCGAAGATTCTGCAAGGTTCGGAATCGGAGCGGATCAATGTCATGCCGGACAACCATCATGGGAGCGAGTGAATGACGGAATTCAACGATCTGGAGGCGTTTGAAAGCGGGGTCGATGCGCTGCGCGATTCGATGGGTGATGCGACTGCGCTGACGCGGCATTTCAGTGCCGAACTGGCCAGGGCGCAGGTCGCCCTGGGCGGCACGGCGCGGGAAGTCGGGCAGTTGTCGGGGTCTGTCAGCCGCAGTCTGAAACGTGCGCTTGATGGCCTGCTGTCGGGCAAGGCCACGTTGGGCGATGCGCTGGAGGGGATCACGCGGTCGGTCCTTGACAGCGCCTACGCGATTGCGACGCGACCGGTGACGGACCGGTTGGGCCGACCTCGTTGCGGGGGGATCGACGGGCTGTTTGGCGGGCTGTTCCAGTTTGCCGGTGGCGCCGGATTTGCACAGGGCCGGGTGATGCCGTTTGCCGGCGGCGGTATCGTCGGCGGGCCCACCCATTTTCCCATGCGGGGCAGTATCGGGCTGATGGGCGAGGCCGGGCCGGAGGCAATCATGCCGCTGTCGCGCGGCGCGGATGGCCGTCTGGGTGTCAGGGCGGAGGGCAATGGCCGCGTGGTCAACGTGGTGATGAATATTTCGACGCCCGATGCGGAGGGGTTCCGGCGCTCTGAGGTGCAGATAGCCGCACGGATGAGCCGCATATTGGGGCGTGGAGCGCGCAATCGCTGACCGGAGCGGCTGCCCGCGCGCCTCCGGCAGGGGTGTTTTCGGCAAGGCGAAGGGGCGGTGCATGACGCAGGTTCAGGAGAATTTCAATGAGTTTCGATGAGGTCAGATTTCCGACATCGCTGAGTTTCGGCTCGGTCGGCGGACCGGAGCGGCGCACGGATGTGGTGACGCTTGCCAATGGGTTCGAGGAGCGGAACACGCCCTGGGCGCATTCGCGTCGGCGCTATGACGCCGGGCTGGGGATGCGGTCGCTTGACGATCTGGAGCGGCTGATCGCGTTTTTCGAAGCGCGGCGCGGAAGGCTGTACGGCTTTCGCTGGAAGGATTGGTCGGATTACAAGTCGTCCAGAGCCTCTGCCGATATGGCGTTCGACGATCAGGTGATTGCGACCGGGGATGGTTCCGTGCAGGATATTGCGCTGATCAAGACCTACAGGTCGGGGCAGGGCAGCTATGCGCGACCGATCACCAAGCCTGTGGCCGGGAAGGTGCGCATCGGTCTTGATGGCGCCGAATTGCAGGAAAGCGTGGATTACAGCGTTGACGCCGCAACTGGCATCGTCCGGTTTTCAAGCCCGCCCGATGCAGGTGCAAGGATTACGGCAGGGTTCGAGTTCGACGTGCCGGTACGCTTTGGCACCGATCACATTCAGGTCTCTGTCGCGGGTTTTCAGGCCGGAGAGGTGCCATCGGTTCCGATTATGGAGGTGCGGGTCTGATGGCGTTGTCACCCGAAATCGAGGCGCATCTGAAAAGTGGTCTGACCTCGCTCTGCTGGTGCTGGAAGGTCGGGCGGCACGATGGCGTGGTGCTGGGGTTCACGGATCATGATCTGGACCTGCGATTCAGTGGCGTCGTGTTCCGGGCGGATACCGGCATGGGTGCGCAGGCGTTGCAGCAGACGACCGGCCTGGCGGTGGACAATACCGAAGCGGTCGGGGCGCTGAGCAGTTCCGCAATCACCGGGGCGGACATTCTGGCCGGGCGCTATGATGGTGCGGTCGTGGAGGCATGGCTGGTGAACTGGCAGGACGTGAAGCAGCGCCTGCAAATGTTTCGGGGGTCGCTTGGCGAGATCACGCGGCGGGATGGCGAATTCCGTGCAGAGTTGCGTGGTCTGACCGAAGCGCTGAATCAGCCGCAGGGAAGGATTTACCAGAAACCATGTTCGGCGGTGCTGGGGGATGCGCGGTGCCGGTTCGCGCTGGATCGGCCGGGATATTTTGCCGAGATCGCGGTGGACGGGGTGGATGAGGCACGGGTCTTTCACTTTGCCGATCTGTCGGGTTTTGCGGATCGCTGGTTCGAAAGCGGGCGGCTGCTGGTATTGTCGGGGCCCGCGCAAGGGCTGGTTGGACTGATCAAGAACGACCGCCTGAACGGTGCGGGTCGTGATCTTGAACTATGGGAATGCCTGTGCGCAGAGATCGGGCCGGGCGACATGGTTCGGATAGAGGCCGGGTGCGACAAACGGCCCGAGACCTGCAAGCTGAAATTCAACAACGTCCTGAACTACAGGGGATTTCCGGATATTCCCGGAGAGGATTGGCTGATAGGCTATCCGATCCGTTCCGGCCAGAATACGGGCGGGAGCCTGCACAAATGACTGGCTGTAACGGGACCGGAGCGCGCGCGGTGACGATCGCCCGTGCGTGGATCGGGACGCCTTATTTTCATCAGGCGACGACCAAAGGCGCTGGTGCGGATTGCCTGGGGCTTTTGCGTGGCGTCTGGCGCGAGTTGTACGGGCGGGAACCAGAAGCCGTGCCTGCCTATACGCCGGACTGGCTGGAGCCGCAGAACGACGAACGGCTTTGGCAGGCGGCCGACAGCCATCTTCGGAACAAGCCGCTGGCAGATCAGGCCCCCGGCGATGTGTTGCTGTTCAGGATGCGGGAGGGTTCTGTCGCCAAGCATCTGGGAATTCAGGGGCGGGCAGGCGCCGCGCCCAGCTTTATACATGCCTATTCGGGGCATGGTGTCGTCGAAAGCCCGCTTGGCCTTCCGTGGGTGCGCCGGATCGTGGCGCGTTTTGCTTTTCCTGAGGAGAGATATTGATGGCGACGATTGTTTTGGGGGCTGTCGGGGCGGCTGTTGGTTCTGCAATCGGGGGAACGGTTCTGGGGCTTTCCAGCGCGGTGATCGGGCGATTCATCGGGGCGAACCTGGGCCGGGCGATTGATCAGCGGCTGATGGGGGCGGGTTCCGACGTGGTCGAGACCGGGCGGATCGACCGTTTGCGGCTGACGGGCACCAGTGAGGGCAGCCCCATTCCGGTGGTGCAGGGGCGTATGCGCATCTCGGGGCAGGTGATCTGGGCAACACGGTTTCGTGAACAGGTGACAACGACAGGTGGCGGCGGTGGCAAGGGATCGCCAAAACAACCCACCACCCGGAGCTATTCGTACTCTGTCAGCCTGGCGATCGCGCTTTGCGAGGGTAAAATCGCCCGGATCGGGCGTATCTGGGCGGATGGCAAGGAGATTTCGCCCCGCGATCTTGGCCTGAATGTTCACGTTGGGGACGAGAATCAGTTGCCCGATCCCAGGATCGCAGCGGTGGAGGGGGCCGGGAACGCGCCTGCCTATCGCGGTATCGCCTATGTGGTGATTGAAGACATGGATCTGACCCGGTTCGGGAATCGGGTTCCGCAAATGACATTCGAGGTCATCCGGCCCACTCAGGCCGATACGCCGGGGACAGAGGGCCTGGGGCCCGATCTTGCCGAGGCGATCCGGGGTGTTGCGCTGGTGCCGGGCACCGGTGAATACGCGCTGGCGACGACGGCGGTGCATTATTCCGCCGGATTCGGAAACGCCACATCCGCCAATGTCCACACGCCGTCGGGCAAGCCGGATTTTCTGACATCAATGGAGGCCCTGCGGGGGGAATTGCCGAATTGCGGATCGGTGTCGATGATCGTTTCGTGGTTTGGCGACGATCTGCGCGCGGGGCAATGCGCCCTGAAGCCGAAGGTCGAACACAAACAGGCCGATGGCGCCGAGATGCCGTGGCGCGTGAGTGGGCTGAGGCGCGGTTCTTCCGAACTCGTGCCGAAATTGAATGGCCGCGTCGTGTATGGGGGGACGCCAACCGACCAGTCGGTCGCCGAAGCGATCGGCAATCTGAATGGCGGCGGGCAGCGGATTGTCTTTTATCCCTTCATTCTGATGGAGCAACTTGCGGGCAATGGCCTGCCCGACCCGTGGGGCAGTGGGCCGGATCAGCCTGTTTTGCCCTGGCGTGGCCGCATTACGGGTTCCGTGGCGCCGGGGCTGCCGGGCAGCCCGGACGGTACGTCTGCGGCAGAAGCCGGGGTAGCGGCGTTTTTCGGCGCTGCCCGGCCCGGTGACTTTCAGGCGGTGCATTCGAACGGAGCGTTTCAGACGATTTCCTATACCGGTCCGGCGGAATGGAGCTATCGGCGGTTCATCCTGCATTATGCGCATTTATGTGCGCAGCAGGCGGTGTTTCGGCCTTTTGCATCGGTTCGGAAATGCGTGGACTTACGCAGATCAGAGGGGCGGGCAACATCTTCCCCGCGGTTGATGCGCTGATCCGGCTGGCAGCAGACGTGCGCGGCGTTCTGGGTCCGGGTGTGAAGATCGGCTATGCCGCCGACTGGTCGGAATATTTCGGCTATCGTCCGCAGGATGGCTCGGGCGATGTGCATTTCCATCTTGACCCGCTCTGGTCGGATCCGAATATCGACTTCATCGGGATCGACAACTACATGCCGTTATCGGATTGGCGGGATGGGCGGGGTCATGTCGATGCGGCAAGTTGGCCATCCATTCATGATCTGGATTACCTGAAATCCAACATTGCCGGCGGGGAAGGCTATGACTGGCACTATGCTTCCGACGCGGCGCGGGATGCGCAGATTCGCACCCCGATAACAGACGGCGCGCATGGAGAGCCCTGGGTCTTTCGTTACAAGGACCTGCGCAACTGGTGGGAGAACCTGCACCACAATCGGGTTGGCGGTGCAAGGCAGGCAACGCCAACCGCGTGGATTCCGGGGGCGAAACCATTCTGGTTTACCGAATATGGTTGTGCCGCTGTCCACCGGGGGGCCAATCAGCCCAACAAGTTTCTGGACCCGAAATCATCGGAATCAAGCCTGCCCCATCATTCGGACGGGCGGCGCGATGATCTGATGCAGAAGCAGTATATTCGGGCGATCAACGAATACTGGACCGATCCGCTGAACAACCCGACGCATCCGGATACCGGTATCCGGATGGTTGACATGTCGCGGGCCCATGTCTGGGCCTGGGATGCACGGCCATATCCGTTTTTCCCGAACCGGACCGGAATATGGAGTGACGGAGAGAATTATGCGCGTGGCCATTGGCTGAACGGGCGTTCGACAAGTGCGCACCTGGCCGCATCAGTGGCGGAAATCTGCGCGCGTTCCGGGGTGAAGGATATTGATACGCATGAGTTGCAGGGCATTGTCCGGGGCTATGTGATCGACGGCGGCGGCGATGCGCGTTCGGCGCTTCAACCCTTGATGCTGGCGCATGGATTTGATGCGGTGGAGCGTGAGGGCAAGTTGATCTTTCGCAGCAGAACCGGCGAAAGCCGGGTGTCTCTGGACGCACGGACTTTGGCCGATCCCGGGGTTGACAAGGCTTTGATCACCCATCGGCGAAGCGCAGTTGCCGAGGTGGCCGGGCGCGTTCGACTGGGTTTCGTCGAAGCCGATGGCGATTTTGGAGTTTTTGCGGAAGAAGCCATTTTCCCGGATGAGACAACCTGTTCGGTATCGCAATCGGAACTTCCCATGTCCCTGACCGGGGCAGAGGCGCGCGCGATTGCGGAGCGCTGGCTGGCAGAGGCGCGCGTGGCGCGGGATGGCGTGCAGATTTCCCTGCCGCCCTCCCGGCTTTCTGTCGGGGCGGGAGATGTCGTTCATCTGCCGGATGGGGATAGGGCGCGCCTTTATCGTATCGACCGGATAGAGCATGTGGGCGCGCAAATCGTCGAGGCCACCCGCGTTGAACCGGGGGTGTATGCGCCGAGTGATGCAGCGGAAGTTGCGGCACGGCTTGCCCCGTTCGCACCGCCTGTGCCGGTCTATCCGCTTTTCATGGATCTGCCGCTCTTGTCGGATACGGCGGTGCCCCATGCGCCGTATCTGGCCGTTGCCGCCACGCCCTGGCCGGGGGCGGTTGCTGTCTACAGTTCAGCCAGTGATAATGGCTACGCGCTCAATACGCTCATTCACGGCGCGTCGATCATTGGCCGGACCGAGTCAGCACTGCCATCTGCGAGTTCGTTCGTGCGGGATGACGGGGCCGCGCTTCGTGTCAGGCTGTCCGGGGGCGCGCTGAATACGGTTGACTGGGCCGATGTTCTGAACGGGGCAAATGTTGCCGCGATTGGTGACGGGTCTTCCGACAACTGGGAGATATTCCAGTACCGGACCGCGACGCTGGTTGCACCGGATACATATGAGCTTGCCGGACGATTGAGGGGGCAACTGGGGACCGACGGCGCTTGTGCCGCCGGTCTGGCCCATCGGCAGCCGGTTCGTGGTGCTGGATGCCGCGATCCGGCAGATCGGTCTTGCCTCTGCCGAGCGCGGCCTTGCGCGTCACTACAGGATCGGTCCGGCAGAGCGCGGCCATGACGACCCGAGCCATGTGCATCGCGTGGACGCCTTTGCGGGAATCGGCCTGCGCCCGTATGGCCCGGTGCATTTGACGACAACCCGGATCGGCGCGGACCGGCAGTTCAACTGGATCAGGCGCACCCGCATTGATGGCGATAGCTGGAGCGGGCAGGATGTGCCGCTGGGCGAAGCGCAAGAGGCATATCTGGTTCGGGTTGAGCAAGCCGGGTCCATCCTGCGCGAAGAAACCGTACATCATCCGACCTAGCTTTATACCGCAGCAATGCAGGCTGTGGATGGTTTGTCCGGCCCTTGTGAAATGGCGGTAGCCCAGATCTCCGACCGGTTTGGTCCCGGACCATTTGCCCGGATCGCGATCTGACGCCGATCCATGCGGCGATTGCTCTGGCAGAGGTCAACCGGCGGCGCAGGACAGGCATTTCGGTGCGGTCGGATCAAGCTCAAGACGTTTGATGGCGATTTCTTCACCGCAATCCATGCAATATCCGAATTCATCCTCCTCGATCCTCCTGAGGGCCGCCCTGATACGCAGGCGCGCCGTATTGCGCCGCGCCTGACCGGCCTTTGCCATGGCCTGATTTTGCAGTGCATCCATGCGGGAAAGACGGCCTATGGACTGTTGGTCCAGTTCCACGGTTTGCTGGCCCTCACGCCCCAACACATCATCCTGTTCCAGGCAGAGCAACTGATTTCGCAGAATTGCGGCAAATTTCTCAAGCTGGGCCACATTCATTTTCGTTACTTCCCCTGTCACCTCTTTGCGTTTGGCGAAGTCTTCCTATCTAAGGTATGATGACCCAGGCTATGATGGCGGGGTGAATGAGGGAAGCGCCATGATCAGGACGCACGCAAAATTGAGCAAACTGGACCCGGTCTGGGATCGTATCCGATCAGAGGCCGAAGCCGCCCACGCCGGAGAACCGATGCTGGGCGGGTTGCTGCATTCCTCCATTCTGCACCATGACACGCTGGAACAGGCGCTTGCCTACCGGTTCTCGTTGAAGCTGGCGTCCGGTGAGATGTCAGAGCAGTTGCTGCGCGAAATTGCCGATGCGGCATTTGCGGAATATCCTGCGGTCGCAGAAGTCTCTCGCGCCGATCTGGTGGCGGTTCTGGAACGTGATCCGGCCTGCCATCGGCTGATTCAGCCCATGCTGTTCTTCAAGGGGTTTCAGGCGGTTCAGGCTTACCGCATCGGCCATGCCCTGTGGGAAGAGGGCCGCAAGGATCTGGCCTATTTCATCCAGATGCGCGTATCGGAGATATTCGGAATAGATATTCACCCGGGGGCGGAAATCGGCAGGGGAATCATGATTGACCATGCCCATTCGATCGTGATCGGGGAAACCGCCGTTGTCGGCGATAATGTTTCCATGCTGCATTCGGTGACTTTGGGTGGAACGGGCAAGGAAGACGAGGACCGGCACCCGAAGATTGGAAACGGTGTCCTGATCGGGGCGGGGGCCAAGGTTCTGGGCAATATCAAGGTGGGAAATTGCAGCCGGATTGCGGCGGGTTCCGTGGTGCTGCAAGAGGTGCCCCCGTGCAAGACAGTGGCCGGCGTTCCCGCCCGGATCGTTGGCGAAGCGGGGTGCGATCAACCGTCCCTGACCATGGATCAACTCCTGAACATGACCGGTGGCGAAATCCCGGACTGAGTTCATCCGAAACCGGGCAGGGCAGGCCGGGACGCGACTGCTGCCGGCCCTGCCCTGCCCGATGCGCCTGCAATCAGCAATCAGGCCAGCATCACCATCGGATTTTCCAGATTTTCCGTTATGGCCTGCAATAGCCCGGCGCCAAGCGCGCCGTCGATAACCCGGTGATCGACGGACAGGGTGACAGACATTACGGTGGCGATTGCCAGTTCGCCGTCATCGCCGACAACCGGCTTTTTCATGCCCGCACCAACCGCAAGGATCGCCCCGTGCGGCGGGTTGATGACGGCGTCGAAATTGTCGATGCCGAACATGCCGAGATTGGAGATTGCAAAGCTGCCGCCCTGATATTCATGGGGCGCGAGCTTGCGTTCGCGGGCGCGTCCGGCAAGGTCTTTTATCTCTGCCGACAGGGCAGAGAGGGATTTCACCTCTGCATCCTGCACGACAGGGGTGAAGAGACCGCCTTCGATTGCGACGGCAACGGCCACGTCAGAGGCTTTCATCAGCAGAACGCGATCACCGGCCCAGACGGCATTGGCCGCCGGAACCGATTGCAGCGCAAGAGCACAAGCCTTGATGATGAAATCGTTGACCGACAGCTTCACGCCGCGCGATTCCAGTTGCCTGTTGAGCTGAGAGCGGAACTTCAACAGTGCATCGAGCCTGATGTTCCGACGCAGGTAAAAATGCGGAATGGTCTGTTTGGCTTCGCTCAGACGCGCCGCAATCGTTTTGCGCATTCCGTCCAGCGGGAGCTCTTCATAGGCCCGGCCTTCATACATGCGCGCAACTGCATCGGCGGAAACGCGGGGTGCGGCGGCGGGCGCGGCAGCCACCGGGGCGGGCGCGGCAGCCACCGGGGCGGGCGCGGTCGCCGCTGCCTGCGGCGCGGCGCCTGCTGCCTCGACATCCGCCCTGATGATCCGGCCATGTGGACCCGACCCCTGTATCCGGCCGAGGTCCAGCCCCCTGTCCGACGCAATGCGGCGGGCAAGGGGGGACGCGAAGATACGTTCGCCCGAGGTGGTTACAGGCGCCACAGGAGCCGGAGCCGCAGCCGGAGCGGCAGCCGGAGCGCTGGCCAGCGCCGCTTTTGCAACCGCTGCCGGGGCGCTCGGTGCGTCCATATCGTCAGCGCTTTCACCGTCCTCCAGCAACACCGCAATGGGCGTGTTTACGGCCACATTCGCGGTGCCCTCCGGCACCAGAAGCTTGCCGACCACGCCTTCATCGACGGCTTCGAATTCCATGGTCGCCTTGTCGGTTTCGATTTCCGCCAGCAGGTCGCCGGAGGAAACGGAATCGCCTTCCTTGACCAGCCACTTCGCAAGCGTGCCTTCCTCCATCGTGGGTGAAAGCGCGGGCATCAGGATTTCCGTGGGCATCGCGTCTCTTTCCTATCGGTAGGTGACTTGTTTGACCGCATCAATCACCTCTGCGGTGGTGATCAGCGCCAGACGTTCCAGATTGGCCGCGTAGGGCATTGGAACATCCTTGCCCGTACAGTTGATGACCGGGGCGTCGAGATGGTCGAACGCCTGTTGCATCAGCACGGCAGAGATGTGGTTTCCGATGGAGCAGACCGGCCAGCCCTCCTCGACCGTGACGCAACGGTTGGTTTTCATGACCGACCGCACAACGACTTCCGTGTCCATTGGCCGGAGCGAGCGCAGGTCGATCACCTCTGCGCTGATACCTTCTTCGGCCAGTTGATCTGCGGCTTCCAGCGCGTAGCTCATGCCGATGCCAAAGCTGACCATGGTGACATCGCCGCCCGCTCTTGCGATTCGCGCCTTGCCGATCGGCACGGTGAAATCATCCATGACCGGAACCTCGAAGCTGCGGCCATAGAGAATTTCGTTTTCCAGAAAGATGACGGGGTTCGGATCGCGGATCGCGGATTTCAACAGCCCCTTGGCGTCAGCGGCGGAATAGGGTTGAACCACTTTCATGCCGGGTATCTGCGCATACCAGCCGGCGTAATCCTGGCTGTGTTGCGCGCCCACGCGCGCAGCCGCACCGTTGGGGCCGCGAAACACCATGGGCGCGCCCATCTGGCCGCCGGACATGTAAAGCGTTTTCGCAGCCGAGTTGACGATCTGGTCGATTGCCTGCATGGCGAAGTTGAACGTCATGAATTCCACGATTGGCCGCAGCCCGCCAAGGGCGGCGCCAACCGCGACCCCGGCAAATCCATGTTCGGTGATTGGCGTGTCGATCACGCGCTTGACGCCGAATTCGTCAAGCAGCCCCTGGCTGATCTTGTAGGCGCCCTGATATTCGGCGACTTCTTCGCCCATGAGATAGACATTCGGGTCGGCCCGCATCTCTTCGGCCATTGCATCGCGAAGCGCCTCACGCACGGTCCGGGGCTTCATCTCTGTCCCGGCAGGGATTTCCGTATCGTCCGGAATGGCCGGCGCAACCGGCGAAACCGGCGCGGCGACGGTTGCAGGCGCGGGCGTTGCCGCGACCGGCTCTGGCGCTGCCGCCGGTTCCGCTGCGGCGGCAGCGTCTGCGCTTTCGCCTTCCTCGATCAGTATGGCGATGGGGGTGTTCACGGCAACATTGGCGGCGCCCTCCGCCACAAGAAGTTTGCCCATGATCCCCTCGTCCACGGCCTCGAACTCCATCGTCGCCTTGTCGGTTTCGATTTCGGCCATGATGTCGCCGGACGATACGCTGTCGCCCTCTTTCACCAGCCATTTCGCAAGCGTGCCTTCCTCCATCGTCGGCGACAGGGCGGGCATGAGAATTTTGGTAGCCATTTCAATCTCTCCAGTTCTGCCGCCGGATCAGGCGTAGATGTCATTCCACAGTTCTTCGGGCGCTGGTTCCGGGCTTTCCCTGGCGAAATCGGCGGCGGCATTGACGACCGCCTTGATTTCCCTGTCGATCACCTTCAGATCATCCTCGGTTGCGTGGTTGCCATCAAGCAGCATGGCGCGGACATGTTCGATCGGATCCCGTTCGTCGCGCATTTTCTGAACCTCTTCGCGGGTCCGGTACTTTGCGGGGTCGGACATCGAATGCCCGCGATAGCGATAGGTCTTTACCTCAAGAATGTAGGGGCCTTCGCCGGCGCGGCAGTGGGCGACGGCCTTTTCCCCGGCAGCCTTGACCGCCAGCACATCCATGCCATCGACCTCCTCCCCCGGAATACCGAAAGCCGCGCCGCGCTTGTAGAGCGCCGGGGTCGAGGTGGAGCGCGCCTGGGCAGTGCCCATCGCGTACTGATTGTTCTCGATCACGAAAATCACCGGCAGCTTCCACAGGGCGGCCATGTTGAATGTCTCATGGACCTGCCCCTGATTTGCAGCGCCATCCCCGAAATAGGTAAAGGTGACGCGGCCATTTTCCAGATACTTGTCGGCAAAGGCGAGGCCGGCGCCCAACGGCACCTGCGCACCGACGATTCCATGGCCGCCATAAAAATGTTTCTCTTTCGAGAACATGTGCATCGAGCCGCCCTTGCCCCCGGAATATCCGCCTGAACGACCGGTGAGTTCGGCCATCACACCATCAGCGGCCATCCCGCAGGCCAGCATATGGCCGTGATCGCGATAGGAGGTGATGCGCTTGTCGCCATCCTCTGCGGCGGCTTCCAGACCGACAACGACGGCTTCCTGACCGATGTAGAGATGGCAAAACCCGCCGATCAGACCCATGCCATAAAGCTGACCGGCCTTTTCCTCGAATCGACGGATCAGCAACATCTCCCGATAGCAGGTTTTCAGCTCTTCGGCGGAAGAATTAGTTTTCCGCGATTTTTTTCGCACAGCCATTGGCAGACCTCCCGGCGGACGCATGATTGGTTTAATGCTAAACCATTCAATAGCGCAAAACCGCCTTGCAGGCGAGAAAGAATATTTCGCTCTGCCCGGTTTCGATGCCGGGGATCAGCGGATCACGATTTCATCGTGGCGGGCCAGACCCAGAATCCGGCGGGCCTGCTCATCCAGAAGATCGAGGTCCAGAAAGTCGTCCGACAAACGCCGGGTCTTGTTTTCAAGCGCGCCCACGCGGCTTTGCATGTGGGTCAGTTCCGCCCGCAGAACACGGGCTTCGGCTTCGAACTGAACCCGCTGAAACAGCCCGTAATCGCCCTGAACCGCCGCAAACATGAAATAGACGCCAAGCGAAAGGCATACGGCGAAATACAATGCGGCCACGATGGTCGGACGTTTCTGCTTCATTCCCTGCCTCGATGCAGCCCCTTGCAGCCCCATGGCGGGCCGTTTCGACATAATGCCACAGGTGATTCGCCCTGTGAATCCCCGAATGTGTCGGGTTGCCGGTTTTTCCCGGAGCACGGCGAAAATTTGCGGGTGGGGGATGACGGGCTTTCGCGTCAAACTGTACGCAGGCGATGTGTCGATGCGTGATGCCGCGAACCAGCCCGTGCCGCCGGACGACCGCGATCTGTGTGGCGAAGATGCGGTTCTGCGATACTATAGTTTCCGATGGCCATGTCGCCACGCGCATCGCGGGCGGCAGGGGGCAGGTCGCCGGCGCCATCGCCGTCGCCGGGCTTGACATCGCGGCGCCTGTTGACAGGATTTAACCTTGGCCCGCAACAGATGCGTCAAAGATGCTCTGGATCGTGCTGTCAAGAACGGCGTCAAAAGCCGCATCGTCCTGTCGGGCGGAAAGCCCCTCTGCCAATGCCCGCGAGAAACTTGCGATGATGCCCGCATTCCGGGCCAGAAGGGCGATTGCCTTCTCGCGGCTGTAGCCCCCCGACAGTGCGGCAACGCGCATCACGCGCGGATCGTCAACCAGTCGCCTGTAGTGGTTGGCCCTGGTCGGCAGGGTCAGCTTCAGCATCACCCGCTGGCCGTCGGACAAGGCGCCAAGGCCCTTTTCCAGTTCCTCCAGCAGAATGTCCTCTGCCTCCGCCTTGTCGGCGATGGAGATGGTGACTTCGGGTTCGATGATCGGCGTCAGGCCATGCGACAGGATCCGGCGGGCGATCCCGAACTGCTGCGCGACATTGGCGGCGATGCCGGACCGGGACGCCGCGTCAATGACCGACCGCATCTTGGTGCCAAAGATGCCTTTTGCCACCGCCCGCGCAAGCAGGCCGTCCAGATTTTCCATCGGCGCCATCAGGCGCACGCCGTCGGCCCTGTCAGCCAGCCCCCTGTCCACCTTCAGAAACGGCACGATGCGACGATCATCCCACAGATACCGCGCCGATGGCGTGCCGTCGATCTCGCGCTCCATCGTCTTTTCAAACAGGATCGCGCCGATGATCCGGTCGCCGGTAAAGGCGGGCGACGTGACGATACGCGACCGCATGGCGTGGATCAGATCGAACATCCCGTCTTCGGATTCACAGGCGTCCTCCTCCACACCATAAAGGCGCAGCGCGCCGGGGGTCGAGCCGCCGCTCTGGTCCAGGGCCGCGATAAAGCCGTTGCCGGAAAGAATCTGATCCGCCTGAGCCTGATTTGCCATGATTTCGTTCGCCTGAATACTGTGGGTCGATGCGCCGACAAGCGGTTGGCCCGGTTCCAGACGAGCGGCGGCGCAGTTGCAATCGTGGTGGCGCTGACGCTGACGCATGTGCCTGCCCGCCGTTTCGGGCATGGCGCCCGCACCCTGCGCCAGTGCTTTCAATGCGGCGACGCCCGGCAATGTCCTGCCCTCCATCCATTCAAGAAACGCGCCCCCGGCGGTAGAGACACAGGTGAACGCCTCCGCCACGCCCGCAGTGTTCAGCGCCGCAACCGTGTCGCCGCCCCCCGCGACCGAAATAAGACCGCCCGCCCCGGTCAGTTCGGCGGCTGCCTTTGCAACGGCTTTCGTCGCGGCGTCGAACGGCGGTATCTCGAATGCTCCCAGCGGGCCGTTCCAGATCAGCGTCTTGCAGTTTCCCAGTATTCCGGCGACGGTGCCTGCCGTTTCGGGACCGGCATCGAGGATCATTCGATCATCCGGGCAGGAATCGATCGGGACGATCCGGTGTTCGGTCCCGGCGGCGAATTGGGCGCTTACCACCACATCGGACGGCAGCACGATCCGACATCCGGCCTCTGCCGCCTTTGCCATGATCTTTCGCGCCGTGCCGGTCATGTCATGCTCGGCCAGCGATGTTCCCACCGAATGGCCCTGCGCGGCAAGAAACGTGTTCGCCATGCCGCCGCCGATCACCAGATAATCGGCCTTGCCGACCAGATTGCCCAGAAGGTCGAGCTTGCCGAACACTTTCGCGCCGCCGACGATGGCGACCAGCGGGCGTTCGGGGGTGCCCAGCGCGGCCTCCAGCGCGGCAAGCTCGGCCTGCATCAGGCGGCCCGCACAGCATGGCATCAGGCGGGCGATTCCTTCGGTCGAGGCATGGGCGCGGTGTGCTGCGGAAAACGCATCATTGCAGTAAATATCGCCCAGCGCCGCCAGCGAGGCCGCGAATCGGCTTTCGTTTTCCTCTTCCCCGGCATGAAAGCGGGTGTTTTCCAGCAGCAGGACCTCGCCTGCGGCAAGGGCGTTCACGGCCTGTCGGGCCACGGGTCCGATGCAGTCCCCGGCAAATTTCACCACCTCTGCGCCCAGCGCGTCCCGCAACGCGGGCAGAACGATGGAAAGCGACATGTCCGGCACGACCCTGCCCCCGGGTCGCCCGAAATGCGCCAGCAGAACCGGCCTGCCGCCTTTTGCCAGAATATCCCGCACCGTGGGGACGATCCGCCCGATTCGCGTCGCATCCGTCACGCGACCGCCATCGACAGGGACGTTCATGTCAACACGGGTCAGAACCACTCTGCCCGCCAGGTCCGTATCGTCGAGGGTTTTCCAGTTCATTCGCCTGCTCCATGGGGTCCGCCGGTTTCTTAACACCTCATCGCGCCGCAAAGGTCAACGCGGGTCTTTTCCTTCGGCGTCGGGCGCAGTAGGGTCGCACCGGAATTTCACGAGGAAGGAGCCGTGGATGGCCGAGATCAATGACCCCGAACACACCATTCTGATGGAGTTGAAGAACGGCACCGTCACCATCGAACTGTTGCCCGACATCGCCCCCGGACATTGTGAGCGGATGAAGGCGCTGGCCCGCTCCGGCGCTTATGACAATGTTGTTTTCCACCGTGTGATCGACGGCTTCATGGTGCAGTCCGGCGACGTGCGGCATGGCAATGCCGAAAGCGGCTACAACCCGCGCATGGCCGGGGCTGGCGGATCGGACCTGCCTGACCTTCCCGCAGAGTTTTCCGGCGTCCCCCATGACCGGGGCACGCTGGGTGCGGCGCTGTCCGGGCGCCCGGACAGCGCCAACAGTCAGTTCTTCATCAATTTCAGGGACAATCATTCCCTGAACCGGCAATACACCGTCTATGGCCGCGTGATCGAAGGCATGAAGCATGTCGATGCCATCACCCGTGGCGAGCCGCCGACGGACCCGGACCGGATGATCAGTGTGAAGGTCGCTGCGGATGCGTAAGGATTTCATTGCAGTTGCGCTGACGACCGCCGTGCTGGCCGTGTTGGCGGCGTATTATCTGCTGACCTGGCCGGAGGCTGCCGTCGTTGGCCCGGAACTGCCGGAACTGCCGGAACTGGTCATCCGGGTGGAGGGCGAGGCGTCAGGCGCCGTCACCATCCAGCTTTTTGCCGATGTCGCGCCGAATCATGTGGACCGGATCGTCGCGCTGGCGCAGGAAGGGGCCTATGACGATCTGGTCTTTCATCGCGTAATCGACGGTTTCATGGCGCAGACCGGCGATGTTCAGCATGGCCGCGCCGATGGCGACACGTCGCAGGCCGGAAGTGGCGGATCGGCAAAGCCGGATCTGAAGGCGGAGTTTTCGGACATCCCGTTTGAGCGCGGCGTGGTCGGCATGGCGCGCGCCCTCAGCCCGGACAGCGCCAACAGCCAGTTCTTCATCATGTTCGCGCCGGCGCCGCATCTGAACGGACAATATACCGTGGTCGGACGGGTGACGGAGGGTATGGAAGTCGTGGATGCGATCAGGCGCGGCGATGGTCCGAATGGTCTGGTGCCGGGCGCGCCTGACATCATGCGCTCTGTTATCGTTGTGCAGCAGGCCGAATGACAGGGTATGAGCCGCTTGATACGCTGAAGCCCGTTGCCGACGACATCCGGGTCATCGACGGTCCGGCGACCTGTGGGTTCATGCGCCGACGCGGCTGTCTGCCGGGTTGAAGCAGGAACTGCCGGCGCTGGGGCGCGTCCGTCACCTGATCGCACCGCGCCTGTTGCCGCCGGTTCATCTGGGCGACTGGATTGCGGCGCTGCCCGACGCCCGTGTCCGGGCGGTCGAGGACTGGACCGGCGCGCAGCAGGGCCACATGCGGCTGCCGGATGCGGCGGCGGCGCAGCCATGGCGGGGCCGGATCGAGCAGATGATAGTAAGGGGGCGGCGATCCTTTGCCGAGCCGGTCTTCTTTCATCACGCCTCGCGCAGCCTGATCGTTGCTGATTTCATTCACAACACGGACACCGCAAAACTGCCGGTCTGGGGCCGTCCCTTGATCTGGTTCGCCGGCACCGACTGTCCCGATGGCCGTATGCCGCCCGAGATCATGAAACATTTTCGCGGGCGCAGGCATGAACTGACCGATGCTGTCGAGGCGATGCTCGAATGGCGGCCTGACAGGATCATCGTCAGCCACGGCGAATCCTTTCATCATGACGGTTTCCAGGCGCTGCGACATGCGTTCGGGAAACTGATCAGGGACCGCGAATGGGAGCGATTGCCAAGCCGGGCCGCCGGGGCGCGCCGCTGAGTGCCGCATTCTCACAATCGCGTGCGCGGGGCTATGCAGGCCCCCTGCAACGGCCCATACCTGTAGGCAATTCCTGATGAAGGAGCGTTCCATGTCCCTCTGGATACGGTTCATTGCCGTTTTTCTGCTGTCGGTCGGAGGTGCGCACGCAAATCCTGATTTCTGGCGAACAGAATGGCCGGATACGGATTTTTCCACAACCAGCATCGAGAACTGGGACGAAATTCTTTCGGGCGGCCCCCCGAAAGACGGCATTCCGGCGATCACCGGCCCGGATTTCATTTCCGCGGCGCAGGAAACACGGCTGGGGGAGCGCGAGCCGGTCATGACGCTGGAGATTGATGGCGAGGTCCCGCGCGCCTATCCGATCCGCTATCTGACCTGGCACGAGATCGTGAACGATGTCGCGGGCGGCGTGCCGGTTGCCGTGACCTTCTGTCCGCTGTGCAACTCTGGCATGGTCTTCGACCGGCGGGTCGGGGGCGATGTGCTGGAATTCGGGGTGTCGGGAAAGCTCAGAAATTCCGACATGGTAATGTATGATCGCCAGACCGAAAGCTGGTGGCAGCAGGCCACCGGCGCCGGGATCGTCGGGCGCCATACCGGAACCGGGCTTGTGCAATTGCCCGCCTGGATGGAAAGCTGGGCGGAGTTCAGGGCGCGCAATCCCGAGGGCGCGGTGATGGATGAGCCCGATGCGCGACGGTCGTATGGCCGCAACCCTTATGTGAACTATGACAGTTCCCGCCGGCCGTTTCTTTATCGCGGGGAATTGCCGCCCCACGGAATACCGCCTCTGGCCCGTGTCGTGCGCGCCGGTGATCGGGCCTGGACGCTGGAGCGGCTGCGGCAGGAGCAGGAAGTGCGCGAAGCCGGACTGGTGATCAACTGGGCATCCGGTCAGGCATCGGCTCTGGACACTGCGTTGATTGCCGATGGCCGTGATGTGGGCACGATTCGGGTGCGGGACGGGCAGGGGCGCGATGTGCCCCACGACATCATGTTCGCCTTTGCCTTCCATGCCTTTTTTCCGGATGGCGACTGGATGCTGGACTGATCGGGCGGCGCAGGCTGCGCCTGCACGTCATTTGTCGTATTGGGGGCTGTCCGCCCCCAAACCCCCGAGAGTATTTTGCAAAGGAGAAGATCAGGTGCCGAGCCGGATGAGCGCGTGGCGTTTCTTTCCGGCGCTGAGCCTGACGGGGGCGGAAAGGCGGTCGGCGTCGATGGTCAACCCGGCATCGGTCAATAGCTCGTCATTCATCCGGGCGCCGTTCTCTGCGATCAGGCGTCGGGCTTCCTTGCCGGATTTCGCCAGGCCGGATCTGACGATCAACTGCACGATGGAGATACCGCCGTCCAGGTCTTCGGCGCCCAATACGAGCGTCGGAAGGTCGTCGCCCACGCCGCCTTTCCCGAACACCTCGCGGGCGGTGGTTTCGGCGGCGGCGGCGGCTTGAACGCCATGGCAAAGCGTCGTCGCCGCATTGGCCAGAACGATCTTGGCATCGTTGATTTCAGCGCCTTTCAACGCGCCGAGCCGGTTGCATTCTTCGATCGGAAGCTCTGTGTAGAACTTCAGGAAGCGGCCGACATCGGCATCTGCCGTGTTGCGCCAGAACTGCCAGAACTCATAAGTCGGGCGCATGTCGGCGTTCAGCCAGACCGCGCCGTGCCGGCTCTTGCCCATTTTTGCGCCGTTCGAGGTGGTCAGAAGCGGCGAGGTCAGGCCATGGATTTCCCGATCCAGTATCCGGCGGGTCAGGTCGATGCCGTTGACGATGTTGCCCCACTGGTCCGATCCCCCCATCTGCAACAGGCAGCCATGGCGGCGGTTCAGTTCCAGAAAGTCATAGGCTTGCAGGATCATGTAGTTGAATTCGAGGAAGCTGAGGCTCTGGTCCCGGTCGAGGCGCGACTTGACGCTCTCGAAGGACAGCATCCGGTTGACCGAGAAATGACGGCCGATGTCGCGCAGGAAGTCGAGGTAGTTGAGCCCGTCCAGCCATTCGGCATTGTCGAGCATCAGCGCATCGGCGGCACCTTCCCCGAATGTCACGTATCTGGCGAAGACCTGTCTGATCGCCCGGATGTTGCCATCGATCTGTGCAGGCGTCAGCAGCGGGCGTTCGTCGGCGCGAAAGCTGGGGTCGCCCACCCTTGTCGTGCCCCCCCCCATCAGGACAAGTGGCTTGTGACCGGTTTTTTGCAGCCAGCGCAGCATCATGATCTGGATGAGGCTGCCCACATGCAGCGATTTCGCCGTCGCGTCAAAACCGATATAGGCAGGGACCACCCCGGCGGTCAGGGCTTTGTCCAGCCCCTGATAATCGGTGCAGCCGGCCAGAAAGCCGCGCTTGATCATTACGCGCAGAAAATCGGATTTGGGATGGCAGGTCATCGGTCCTTGATCCATGTTCGGACATACCCGATAGAGTATATCGGGGCGGGCGGCAAAGGAAAAGGCCATGTTGACGGCGGAACGGATCCGGGCGCTGGGGGCGATGTCCGGGACATCCATGGATGGTGTGGATGCCGCGATGCTGTTGACCGACGGACACCGTATCCTGGAGCTCGGAAAGACTGCGTATCGCGCTTATTCCGGGCAGGAGCGGGCGGCGATAAAGGCGGCGCTGGGGCGTTGGCCGGAGGAGCAGGGCGTGGCCGGGGCCGCCGCAATCGTGGAGGCAGCCCACGGGGAACTGCTGTCGGGTTTTGAAGGTGCGGAACTGGTCGGATTTCACGGCCAGACCCTGGCCCACGATCCGCGCGGTCGCGGCACCCATCAGGCGGGCGACGGCCGTATTCTGGCGGAAATGCTGAATCTGCCGGTGGTCTGGGATTTCCGCAGCATGGATGTCGGGATGGGCGGCGAGGGCGCGCCGCTGGCGCCCTTTTACCATCATGCCTGTGCGCGGTATCTGGAGCTGGACGGGGTGGTGGCGTTTCTGAATCTGGGCGGCGTCGGCAATCTGACCTGGGTGGATGCGCGCGCGGAACTGCCAGAGGAGGATGGCGCGCTGCTGGCATTCGATACCGGGCCCGCGAATGCGCCGGTCAATGATCTGATGGCCAGTCGGCGGCAGGAACACCAGGATGCGGATGGCGCGCTGGCGGCGCGGGGCACGGTTGACGGGGATGTGGTCTCCGACTTTCTGGAAAACGGGTATTTCTTCAGAATGCCGCCGAAATCGCTCGACCGGGACGGGTTTCCCGATCTGTCGGGGCGGGTGGCCGATCTTGACGATGCGGACGCTGCGGCGACGCTGACTGCGACCGTTGCCGCCTCTGTGGCGCGGGGGCTGGAACATTGCCCGATAGCGCCAGGGGCAGTTTTCGTTGCCGGTGGCGGGCGGCGCAACCCGGTCATGATGGCGATGCTGGCCGCGGCGGTCGATTGTCCGGTGACGCCGGTCGAGGCGGTGGGGCTGGATGGCGACATGCTCGAAGCACAGGCATTCGCCTATCTGGCGGTGCGGGTGGCGAAAGGGTTGCCCACGTCTGCGCCCGGCACGACCGGGGCAAGGTCAGCGGTGGTCGGCGGGCGGCTGAGCCATCCGGGCGACGCCGCCTGTTGCGGGTGAGGCAACGGTTCCGGGAAAACGCTGTGGCGGTGGAGTAAACCCCCGCCCTGCGATGTGCGCCCGCAGTTATCGCAGGATCGAGCGTCCGGCGTAGACTGCGGTGTCGCCCAGCGCCTCCTCGATCCGGATCAACTGGTTGTATTTCGCCAGCCGGTCGGAACGGGAGAGAGAGCCAGCCTTGATCTGCCCGCAATTGGTGGCGACGGCGAGGTCGGCGATGGTGGCGTCTTCGGTCTCGCCAGAGCGGTGGCTCATCACACAGGTCATGCGGTTGCGGTGGGCGAGGTCCATAGCGGCGAGTGCTTCGGTAAGCGTCCCGATCTGGTTGACCTTGACCAGCAGGGAATTGGCGCAGCCTTTTTCGATCCCCTCGGTCAGGCGGGCCGGGTTGGTGACGAACAGATCGTCGCCGACCAGTTGCACGCGCCCCCCCAGCGTGTCGGTGAGCATCTTCCAGCCGTCCCAGTCATCCTCGGAACAGCCATCTTCGATCGAGATGATGGGATAGTCGTTCACCAGGGCTTCCAGACAGGCGACATTTTCGCCGGGGCCGAGGGATTTTCCTTCGCCCGCAAGCTCATACCTGCCGCCCTCGAAATATTCGGTGGCGGCGCAATCGAGGGCCAGAAAAATATCCTCGCCCGGCGCGCAGCCTGCCTTTTCAATGGATTTCAGGATGAAATCGAGCGCATCGCGGGTGGAGCCGAGATTGGGGGCAAAGCCGCCCTCATCGCCGATGCCGGTGGACAGGCCCGCTGCGGAAAGCTCTTTCCCCAGCGTGTGGAAAACTTCGGAGCCGATGCGCACGGCGTCGCGAATGTTGCCCGCGCCGACCGGCATGATCATGAATTCCTGAATGTCGATCGGGTTGTCGGCATGTTCGCCGCCATTGATGATGTTCATCATCGGCACCGGCAGGACACGGGCCGATACGCCGCCGACATACCGGTAAAGCGGCAGGGTGGTGAAATCGGCGGCGGCCCGGGCCATGGCCAGGGAAACGCCGAGGATCGCGTTCGCGCCCAGACGGCCCTTGTTGTCGGTGCCGTCAAGTTCGATCATCGCGCCGTCGATGGCGGTCTGTTCGGTCGCGTCAAGGCCGATCAGGGTTTCGGCGATCTCGCCATTCACGGCCCCGACCGCCCCCTGCACGCCCTTGCCCATATAGCGGGATTTGTCGCCGTCGCGTTTTTCGACCGCCTCATGGGCGCCGGTCGAGGCACCGGAGGGTACGGCGGCCCGGCCCATGGCGCCGTCTTCGAGGATCACGTCCACCTCGATCGTCGGGTTGCCCCGGCTGTCCAGAATCTCGCGTCCGATGATGTCGATGATGATGCTCATGTCCAGCCCTCGCAGCGAATGATCCCGCGCAGGGCTATCGCAGGGGTGGGGGAATGTAAACGGCGGTCATCAGTGCTGGTGCGGTGGCCGTTGGTTGCCGTGGCATCGCCCGTGCGCATTGCGGTCACGATTCCGATCCCGATCCCGTGGATGCCGTCGATGCGCCCTCCAGCCTGCGCGCCAGGGCGCAGAAACCTTCGATGGGGATCTGTTCGGCGCGGTCGGTGGGGTTCAGGCCCGCCGCGATCAGATGATGTTCAATGTCGGGAACCAGCCCTTTCAGCGATGCCCGCAGCATTTTTCGCCGCTGGTTGAAGGCTTGCGCCACCACGCGCGAGAGGATTTTCGGGTCAGCCGGGAAAAGAGGCCGTTCGCGCCGTGTCAGGTGGACCACGGCGGAATGTACCTTGGGGGGCGGGGTGAACGCCTCTGGCGGCAGGACAAGCGCGATGCGCCCCTCACACCGCCACTGGGCGAGGATGGCGAGGCGTCCGTATGTCTTGCTGCCCGGCCGGGCGGTGATGCGCCGGGCGACTTCCTGCTGGAACATGAGTGTGAGGCTGTCCCAACAGGGCGGCCATGTTTCGGGTGTAAGCCAGCGAACCAGAAGTTCGGTGCCGACATTGTAGGGCAGGTTCGCCACCACGCGGATGGGCGGGGTCAGGCACCGGAGCGGGTCGAGTTTCAGCGCGTCGCCGATGATTACCCGCAAGCGCCCGGGGCAGGCGGCTTCGATCTGTGCTAGCGCGGGCAGGCAGCGCGGGTCTTTCTCGACAGCCAGCACCCGTCTTGCGCCCTCGGCCAGCAGCCCGCGGGTTAGGCCGCCGGGGCCGGGGCCGACCTCCAGCACATCGCAGCCGCTCAGATCGCCTGCCTGCCGGGCAATCCTGGCGGTCAGGTTCAGGTCCAGCAGGAAGTTCTGGCCCAGCGATTTTCTGGCCACCAGCCGGTGATCACCGATGATCTGCCGCAGCGGGGGCAGGTTGTCGATGGCGCTCATCCTCGCGCCTCTGCCATTCGGGCCGCGAGGCGCAGGGCCTCGATCAGGCTGGCCGGGTTCGCCTTGCCCGTCCCTGCGATGTCGTATGCGGTGCCGTGATCGGGGGAGGTGCGGATGACCGGCAGGCCCAGCGTCACGTTCACGGCGCGGTCGAAATCGAGCGTCTTGACCGGGATCAGGGCCTGATCGTGATACATGCAGACCGCGACATCGTACTGCGCGCGGGCCTTTTCATGAAACATCGTGTCGGCGGGCAGGGGGCCGGTGATCGCCCACCCTTCGGCCCGTAGCCGGTCGATGACCGGGGCGATGATCGTCCGATCCTCTGCGCCCATCATGCCGCCTTCGCCCGCATGGGGGTTCAGCCCGGCCACGGCGACCCGTGGATTGCCAAGCCCGAAGTCGCGCATGAGGTCGGCGCGGGTGATTCGCAGGGTGTCCTCCAGCAGATCGGGGGTGAGGGCCTGCGCAACCTCCGACAGGGCGATGTGGACGGTCGCCGGCACGACGCGCAGGGCGGGGCCGGCCAGCATCATCACCGCGCGGTCGATACCGCAGAGCGCGGCCAGATATTCGGTATGGCCGGGATAGGGAAAATCAGCCCCTTCCTTCATCGCCTTCTTGTGAATCGGCAAGGTGCACAGGGCCGATGCGGCCCCGTCTTTCACCAGCCGCACACCGCGGGCGATGGCGTCGATGACCGATTGCGCATTGGCCGGGGCCGGGTTGCCGCGCCGCGCCGGGGCCGGGAAGATCAGGGGCAGAACCGGCAGGGCTCCGGCGCAGACCCGCAAGGTCTCCGCAGGTTCAAGGATCGTGGTTTTCGGAACCCGCCCCGGCACATGGGACGGATCCCCGATCAGAAAGAAAGGCAGGTCTTCCTTCAGCGCGCGCCAGGCTTTTGCGGCGAGTTCCGGACCTATGCCGGAGGGGTCGCCGCAGGTCAGCGCGACGGGCGCGCGGGTCATGGATACACGATGTCGGCTTCGGCCCTGAGTTCCGCCAGATAGCTGTCGGCGTAAGAGGCCAGGCGCTGATTGACCAGATGCGCGCGAATCTCCTCCCGCGAGGCATCTTCGGCCTGTTCGGTCACGCGCCCGCAGAGCATCAGGAAAACCAGCGTGTCGCCGCCGTTTCGGGTCAGCGCGGTAGAGGCTTCGTTCTCGTCAAGTCTGGCAAGTTCTATGGCGATGTCCTGCGGAATCCCGGCCAGCGGCAGGGTTTCCCGCTCCAGCACCTCGGGCGGCTGGTCCTGTGCGATGCGGTAAAGATCGTCACAGGTATCGACCTCATTGCGGATTTTCGCCGCCTGTGACAAGGCGCTGCCGGTGCGGGCGCCGGGGATGTGATAGGCGGCGTATTCGACCGACAGGGTTTCCGCATCGGGGACCGGCGTTTCCTCGATCTCGCGAAGCAGGAAGATGGCAATGGCCCCCGGACGATCGACCGGCGGCGTGACCTGACCCGGAGAAAGGGTCAGAATCTGCGCGCGCAGTTCCGGTGGCAGGCTGCCCACCGGCAGCCAGTCGATGCGGCCGCCCTGATCACGCGACGGCGCGGCGGAATAGGTGCGCGCGGCAGAGGCGAACTCCTCCGAAGTCGTGACTTTCGCCAGATCGCCGGCAAGCCGGCGCGCCTCTGCTTCCCGGTCTTCGGAATAGGGAATGACGATTTCCGAAAGCAGAACCCGAACACCGCCCCGGCTGGATGACGACGTGAGGGCGCGATCAATCTCGGCCTCCGTGATCTGGACGCGGGGGCCAAAGCGGACCTGCACAATGGCACGCCATACGAGACCGGCGCTGACGAAATCGCGAAAGATTTCCGGGGCAAGCCCTTCCTCGGCCATGGCGGTCAGAAACGCCTCGGTGGAAAGCTGGAACCGGGCCGCGAATTCCGCCATCCCGGCGCTGACCTGTTCTTCATCGACACTGACGCCAAGGGTCTTGCCGGCCTGAATGCGCAGCCGGTCGTCAATCAGCCCGTCCAGGGCGGCTTTGCGAAGGTCGCCAGGCTGGCCGAGCGCCTCCAGAAAACGGGTGCGTTGCAGCAATTCGTACTGGGCAATCACGGCGCCGTTGACGCGCGCGACAGGGGCCAGCAGGTCTTGCGCCCGTGCGCTGCCGCCGGGACTGCACAGGCAGGACAGGATCGCGGCAAGCCCGCCGAAAACGAAGGATGCGGCTTTGTGTTTCATCATGTCCTCTGTTCTGTCCTTAACCACGGCATCTGCCCGCATGATTGCGATTGCCTTGCCTGCCCCCGAAACCGGTCAGAGAGACGGAAAGCCCGAAATCCGTCGTCGGGTGCAGGTTTGTCGAACCTGTAAAGCGGCGCGAGAGGGAAAGGTCAACCTCTATGCATTCCGTCGCGTAGATCAGGCCGATGCTGGCCCGCGCGGTTCTGCCGGCAATGAAATCATGGCGGAGGCCGAATTCACCGCGCCACCCCTTGCCGAGGACAAGGCTGGAATCGAATGTCCATTCAGAGACCTTGCGGCGGTTCTCGGCCGGGGCGTTTTCCAGCCAGATATAAGTTGTGGCGAGGGACAGGCCCGCCCGACGCCAGGCGATCCGGGATTCGCTCCGGGTGAATTCCAGCCTGTCGTTGAAAAGCGCCCGGCCGGCGATGCTCAGGTTGTCGGGCAGATTGAACTGCGCGGATGCAAGCCAGTCCGATGTGGCGCCCGCCAGGCCAGAGCCCGCGGTGAACTGACCCGGATCACCGGATCGGATGATTCGGCCCAATGTCAGGCTCAGCGCGCCGCCGGAACGGTCGAAACGGGTCCAGGTCGCCCCGAGATTGGCGCGCAATCCGCGTTCGATCCTGTCGGACCCGGAGAAGCGCGAGAAGGCGAAGAGGTTGCCTTCGTCGAATTCCAGCAGCGCGCTGTCTTCGTTGGCGATGGCCGGCTCTTCCTCACTGGTCCAGAGAATCTGCGCCACCGGCTCGAACACCTGATGGCTGCCATCGGGGCCGGTTCGCGCCATGGGCCAGCGCAGTTCCGCGCCTATTGTGCCGGTGGTGAACGCCCCGTTCTCTTCATCTGCGAAGCCCTGGCGGTTTGCGTAGTAATCCAGCCGCGCCTGTGACAGCGCCGCCGCCTTCATCCCGTTGGCGAATATCCAGTCCCGCCGCCAGTCCAGGGCCGTTCTGGCGCGCACGATGTCGCGCCCGCGATCACCGCGCAGGTCGGAGTCCCGGTATGCGGCCAGCGTGTCGATCACCATGTCCGCATTGCCGCCAAGCCATGCGGGCGCAAACCGGACATGCCGGGTGAAGGAGCCGACGAACGACGGAATCTCGTTGTTGTCTTCCGAGGCGCGCAGGGATTTGTAATGGATCAGGCCAGCCTCGAAATACAGGTCGCGTCGGGTGCGCGTCAGCGTGACGGAACTGTCCAGCCGGTCCTTGCCGGAATAGCCGTAATCCAGCAAATAGGAATCGTCCGAGGCGTATTCCACATCAAACCCGAGCCTGTAGTCGTTTCGCAGATCGAATCGCCCGTCGGCGAACAGATGGTTGCGGACGGCATTCGCCCGGATGTCGTCATCCGAGACTGCGCCTTCGACCTCTATGTCGCCGCTTCCGAACGCCTGCCGATACCGGTATTCCAGCGTCGCGGTGGAGCCGGAGACATAAGGCGTCAGGGTCAGATCCCGGTGATCGCCCAGCGTGATGAAATACGGCAGTTTCACACCGGTGCCCAGTCGGGACGTACTGCGCACCCTGGGAGTCAGAAATCCGGTCGTGCGTTTCAGGGTCGGGTCCGGCAGGCGCAGATGGGGGATGTAGAACACTGGCACACCCATCACGCGAAGCCGGGCATTGTCGAAATGAAGCTGCCGTTCCCGTTGATCGTGGACAACGCGCGAGGCGCGGATTTCCCAAAGCGGGATCGGATTGTCGGCGCATATCCGGCAACTGGAGGCGGCGACCCCATCCAGCCGGGTATAGCGCCCGTTCGTCCGTTCGATTTCATCCGCGTCGATCCGAAGCTGTTGATCAAGCACGATTCGGGCGCTGGTCAGCACACCGTTTCGCAGGTCCGCAGACAGTTCCGCGCTGCTGGCCAAAAGCGTTGTCGCCTTTCCTTCGGTCAGCATCAGCGGCCCCTCGATCGACATCGCGCCGGTTTCATTGTCATACCGGATGCGCTGCGCTTTCAGATGGACGCCCTGATAAAAGACCTCGACATTGCCTTCTGCAATCAGCGTATTGCCGCCCCCTGCCAGCAGGATTGAATCGGCAATCAGCCGCGCCTGTTCCTGCGCCTGAATCGGGGATGCCGGCGACAGGAACAGAAAAACACCCAGAACGAGGGGGGGCAGTCTCATCAGCCGTCCTCCAGATGCAGCAGGAGGCCGAGTGACAGAAGGATGGCGGCGATCGGTGGCGCCCAGGCCGCCAGGGTCACTGGAATCTGACCGTTCTCGCCAAGGATTCGCGCGAAATTCCGGATGAAATACAATCCGAAACCCAGCAGCAGCGCGAACAGCACCATCAGACCGCTTCTGCCAGGGCGGGTGTGGCGCATCGTGAAACCGGCGGCGATCAGAACCATTGCGGCAAGCATGACCGGAAGCGCGAGTTCCATCTGAAACCAGACGCGATGACTGCGGGCAGAGAACCCGGCGCGATCCAGACTCGCGATGAAATCCGGCAGATCCCATATCGCGATGGCGCTGGGGGCGCCGAAGCTGTCGCGAATCTGCTCCCGCGTGAGGTCGGAGGGCAGAAGCAGGCGGTCGTGATATTCCGCGTCCCTTTCGGGGTTGTCGCTGCCGGCCAGGGGCCAGGATTTCACGTTCCGCATTTCCCAGGCGCCCTCGACAAGCGTTGCGGTTTCCGCCTCGATGCGCCGTTTCGGCAGACCATCGGGCGTCAGAACCACGAATCTGGCCCTGACAAGCCGGGTGCCGTCAAGATTTGCGTTGCGCGCATGAATGACGGTCTGGCCCGTTTCATCGCCTTGCCGCAGCCAGAGCCCTTCGTCCGAGATCGACAGAATCCGCGCCTCGCCGCCTGCCAGGGCGTTTGACCTGTCTTCATATTCCTTTTGGGTCGCGGCGACGATGGGATTGAAGGCGGCGACTGCAAACGCGCCGATCAGCAGCGCCAGAATCAGGGGCGCGACCAGTGCGCGCAGGGCGGAACGGCCAGCGGCGCGAGTCACCACAAGCTCGCCCGAGCGCGCCAGCGCCAGGAACAGCGTCAGCGTGGCCAGGATCGTGATCAGTGGCAGGATCTGATAGATGGTTTCGGGAACATTCAGGGCGGACAGGCCGACAATGCGGCTGAGCCCAATGTCCTTGCCGCCAAAGCGGCGCAGTTGCTCGGCGATGTCGATCAGCAGGACGATGCCGCCGAACACGCCGAAAACCCCGAGAAAGGCCCACAGGAACCGGCGCGCGAAATAAAGATGGAGCGTCATGCCGCAGCCCCCCCCCGCCGCCGCCGCGCCAGCAGGCCGGGTTTGTCGGCGCCCCACAGAATGATGCAGGCGAGTCCGGTTCCCGACAACGCAGGCAGATAAAGCAGCGGCCACAGCCCTTCGCCGCTGCGGGCGATGTCGGCCATCTTGCTGTCGGCCGCCTTCAGCAGCACCAGCAGCATGATTGCGACAATGATTTGCCGCCAGACCCCGAAGCGGCTGAAACCGCCCAGGAGCAGGCAGGCGAAACCCACCAGGGCCGTCACGATGGCCAGCAGCGGCTGGGCAAGCCTGTCATGGGTCTCTACCTGAAGCACGACACGGTTCCATCCCGACCGGATCAGGGCATCGGTATTGCGCAAAAGTCCGTATGTTGACATTTCGCGGGGCCGGGGCGCCCGGCTGTCCGATGGCTCGATCAGGTCGCTCAGATCGAAGGTGAGTTCCCGGAAGGCTGTCGTGGACAGCCGGGAATCGTCCGCCTCCAGCACCTGCGCCAGGCCATCGAACATCAGCAGCTTCGGCCCGGACGTGTCGCGCACCAGCAGTGCGCGCCGGGCAGTGTAGGTCGTGTGCTGATCGGGGTCTCTCTGGTCCGACAGGTAGATGTCCTGCAACTCTCCTGCTGCGGTGATTTCCCGGATATAGAACGTCACGCCGGGGGTCGGATGCAGGAACCGGCCTTCTTTCAGAAAGCGCGTGGCGATGTTCTGCGCGATTTCCTCCTGCCGTTCGGCGAGTGTGCGATTGGTGGCGGGGACCAGAAAATTGGTCAGGATCATCAGCATGACGCTGACCAGAATGCCGAAAAGCAGCACCGGGCGGGCCAGCCGGAAGCTGCTGTAGCCCGAGGATTGCATGATCACCAGCTCGCTTTCCGTGGACAGGCGGTTGGTGACGTAGACCGAGGCGATGAAGGCAGAGATCGGCAGGACGACGCGGATCACGTTGGGCAGGGTCAGCGCGGTGAATTCCAGAAAGACCACTGCGGATTGCCCGTTGGCGATAAGCTGATCGAAAAGCGAAATCGCCCGGTTCACCCAATAGACCATGATCAGGACAAGCGAAAAGAATCCGAACAGGACCATAAGCTGCGACAGCATGTATCTGTCGAATTTTGCCACAGTCGCCACCCCCCGGGTCATTGATCCTGATGGGCAAACTAGACCAAATGTCGGGCGGGGAAAACTGCTATCTGGTCAAGTTCGCGCAGGTTGTTTACCTATGGCGGAACCCTAATGAGGAGACAGACATGACGACCCCCGCCAGGATTCGGTTCAAGGATGTGGATTTGGATGAAATCGCAGGCTGGAAGGGCTGCGTCGCGGTGTTTCTGGGCGAGGGGGGGCGGATGGACCAGACCGCCCGCCGGGTGAATCGCCTGAGCCGGGGCGCATTGCAGCGGATGGCCGATTCCGAAAGTTTCGCCGGAATGAAACCCGGACAGATCGGCGAAATCGCCTGGCCCGGACAGATGGCCGCAGAGGCGTTGATCGTGGTGCGCCTTGACCGGCGGCCGCGTATTGGGGACGCCCGCGCAGCCGGAGCGGCGATTGCAAAAGTGCGGGGTACGGCCACGCTTCTGGTTCTGGCGGGCAATCTGAAACACGCCGCTGACCTGTCGCTTGGCATCGCGCTCAGGGGGTACGAGTTTTCCGATCACAAGTCGAAGGACGCCCCGGCGATGGGCGGTGTCACCGTGATGGTGACGAAGCCGGAGGAGGCGGCCGCCGAAGCCGCGCCGATGGCGGCGGTTGCCGAAGGTGTCTTCCTTACCCGCGATCTGGTCAGCGAGCCTGCCAATATCCTGACCACGAGCGATTTTGCGAACCGCCTTGCCGACATGCAGAAGCTGGGGCTGAAGGTCGAGGTTCTGGAAGAGAAGGATCTGGAAAAGCTCGGGATGCGCGCGTTGCTGGGTGTCGGGCAAGGCTCGGAGAGCCCCTCGTATGTCGTGGTCATGCAGTGGAATGGCGGCAGCAGGGGCGGCAGGCCCCTTGCGCTGGTCGGCAAGGGCGTGGTGTTCGACACTGGCGGCATCTCGATCAAGCGCGCCGCCGGCATGGAAGACATGACCATGGACATGGGCGGCGCCGGCGTCGTTGCGGGGGTGATGCGCACATTGGCGTTGCGCAAGGCCGGGGCGAATGTGGTGGGGCTTGTCGGGCTGGTGGAAAACATGCCTGACGGGCGCGCGCAGCGTCCCGGCGACGTGGTGAAATCCATGAAGGGCGACACCATCGAGGTGATCAACACCGATGCCGAGGGGCGGCTGGTTCTGGCCGATGTGCTCTGGTACGCGCAGGAGCGGTTCGCGCCGACGGGAGTTGTTGATCTTGCCACCCTGACCGGGGCGATCGTCACCGCGCTGGGGCATGAGAATGCCGGGGTGTTCTCGAACGATGACGCGCTGTGCGATGCGTTCCTGAAGGCGGCGAAAGCCGAAGGCGAGGGCGCATGGCGGATGCCTTTGGGGGCGGCTTACGACAAGCAGCTCAAATCGCGCATTGCGGACGTGAAGAACGTGGGCGGGCGGTCTGCGGGCGCGATCACCGCGGCGCAGTTCCTGCAACGGTTCATCAGGAACGGCACGCCATGGATTCACCTTGACATCGCCGGGGTGGCGAGTGTTGACAGCACGACCCTTGCGCCGAAGGGCGCAACCGGCTGGGGTGTGCGGGCGCTCGACCGGCTGATCCGGGACATGCAGGAAGGCTGATGGGCGCGGCCTATTTCTATCACCTGACCGACAGCCCGCTGGAGGCGACCCTGCCCATGCTTCTGGGCAAGGCGCGGCAGGCGGGCTGGCGGGTGGCGGTGCGCGGGCCGGATGCGAAACGGCTGGACTGGCTGGATGAAAGGCTGTGGCTGGGACCGGACGAAGGGTTCTTTCCCCATGGGCGGGCCGGGACCGGGTTCGATGCCGATCAGCCGGTTCTGTTGACGACAGAGGCCGGGGCGCCAAACGGCGCGGCCTGTCTGATGAGCGTGGACGGGGCGGACGTGTCCGCCGCCGAGGTCAGCGCGATGGAGCGCGTCTGCATCCTCTTCGATGGCAACGACCCGAATGCGGTCAGCCATGCGCGCAGCCAGTGGAAGGCGCTGGCGGACGCCGATTGCAGCCTGCAATACTGGGCGCAGGAAGCCGGGCGCTGGGTGAAGAAGTCGGAGAACCAGGGCGGTCAGGCGCGGGCAATTCGGGTCTGCGGTGCGGACGGGACCGACACTGGCTGAATGGGCGCTTTCAATCCCGCGCATCACCCCGTTTCAGAAGCCCGCCGAGGCTTCGCGCAGAATCACCGACCGTTTTCAGCCATGTTTCAGCCAATGGAATAAAGCATTTCGACCAGTCCGGACGGAAACGCTTTCGTCCCCGCAAGTTTCAGGTCAATGTCCTGATCGACGTCTCCGAACAGACGAATGCCATCTCCGATGAGAATGGGAACGATTGCGAGCTTCAGATCGGAGATGAGGCCCTTTTGCATGAAGGATCGCACCACCGCGCCGCCATCGATATAAACACGCCTGATGCCGCGTGCCTTCAGGTCATTCATCAACGCCACCGGTCCCAGATCGGTGATTTCCACGCGGCCCCGAAGCCCGGCCGGCACGTCTTCGTGCGACATTGTGCGGCTCATGACGATCACCGGCTTTGCATAGGGCCACCGATCGAAGCCAAGCACGGTCCTGAATGATCCGCTCCCCATGACGATGACGTCGATTCGGGCGAGAAATTCCTCGAACCCGTGATCTTCTCCATCGGTATCCTGCTTCATCAGCCAATCGAGCGAATGGTCCTTTCGCGCGACGAAACCGTCCAGCGTGATTGCCATCATTACATGACCGGTAGGCATGGCGATTCCGTACATGATTTATCGTCGTATGAATTATGCGGGGGCAAAGTGAGCATCAAGCCGTTCGGCATCGGACAGCGGACACTCGGAAGAACAGCAGGGGGCGATCGGATCCGAAGCGGCATCCCCGCCGCGCCCCTGGCACTGATCGGCGCCGCGCGCCCCGGGGTTCATCACTCCTGCTCGATCACCCGCAGGCCCAGTTCGCGCAACTGCGCGTTGGCGGGGTCGCCCGGCGCCTGCATCATCAGGTCTTCGGCGCGCTGGTTCATCGGGAACATGATGACCTCGCGGATATTGATCTCATTGGCCAGCAGCATCACGATCCGGTCGATGCCCGCCGCGCAACCGCCATGGGGCGGCGCGCCGTAGCGGAAAGCGTTGACCATGCCGCCGAAACGCCTGCGCACCTCGTCCTCGTCGTAGCCTGCGAGTTCGAAGGCCCTGAACATGATCTCGGGTTTATGGTTGCGGATCGCCCCCGACAGGATTTCATAGCCGTTGCAGGCAAGGTCATATTGATGGCCCAGCACCTTCAGCGGGTCGCCATCCAGTGCCGCCGGCCCCCCTTGCGGCATCGAAAACGGGTTGTGGCTGAAATCGACCGCGCCGGTTTGCTCATCCGCCTCGTACATCGGGAAATCGACGATCCAGGCAAAGGCGAACCGGTCCTTGTCGGTCAGGCCCAGTTCCTCGCCGATCACGTTCCGGGCCTTGCCCGCAACGGCTTCGAAGGCAGACGGTTTTCCACCCAGAAAGAAGGCGGCGTCGCCGACATCCAGACCCAGTTGCCGGCGGATTGCCTCGGTGCGCTCCGGTCCGATGTTTCTGGCAAGCGGCCCTGCGGCCTCCGTGCCTTCACCCTGATCGCGCCAGAAGATGTAACCCATCCCCGGCAGCCCCTCTTTCTGGGCAAAGGCGTTCATCCGGTCGCAGAACCTGCGGCCGCCGCCGCCGGGCGCGGGGATGGCGCGGATTTCGGCGCCTTCCTGTTCCAGCAGTTTCGCGAAGACCGCAAAGCCGGAGCCGCGGAAATGCCCGCTTGCATCCTGCATCTCGATCGGGTTGCGCAGGTCCGGCTTGTCGGTGCCGTATTTCAGCGCCGCATCCTTGCAGGTGATCTGCGGCCAGTCCGTATCGACCTTCGCATCGCCGCCGAACTCCTCGAACACGCCCTGAATGACCGGCTTGATCGTGTCGAACACATCCTGCTGCCCGACAAAGCTCATTTCCATGTCAAGCTGGTAGAAATCGGTGGGCGAACGGTCGGCGCGCGGGTCTTCATCCCTGAAACAGGGGGCGATCTGGAAATACCTGTCAAAGCCGGAAACCATGATCAGTTGCTTGAACTGCTGAGGAGCCTGCGGAAGGGCGTAGAACCTGCCCGGATGAAGCCGCGACGGCACCAGAAAGTCGCGCGCGCCCTCCGGGGAAGAGGCGGTGATGATCGGCGTCTGATATTCGCGAAAACCGCTGTCCCACATCCGGCGGCGCATCGAGGCCACGACATCCGAACGCAGCGTCATGTTGCGTTGCAGCTTCTCCCGGCGCAGGTCGAGATAGCGATAGCGCAGGCGCGTTTCCTCGGGGTATTCCTGATCGCCGAAGACCGTCAGCGGCAGTTCCTCGGCAGCGCCCAGAACCTCCAGCCCGCGAACGAAAACCTCGATCTCGCCGGTTGGCAGCTTCGGGTTCACCAGTTCCTGATCGCGCGCCTTCACCTCTCCTTCAATGCGGATGCACCATTCCGAGCGCACCTTTTCCACCCCGGCAAAGGCGGGGCTGTCCGAATCGGCCAGAACCTGCGTCAGGCCATAGTGGTCGCGCAGGTCGATGAACAGGATGCCGCCGTGGTCGCGCACCCGGTGGACCCAGCCCGAAAGGCGGACGGTTTCGCCTATGTGGGACGTGTTCAGGTCGGCGCAGGTATGGCTGCGAAAGGCGTGCATTGCGGTTCCTCTCCGGGAAAGCCGGACATCCGCGCCGATACACCTTGCGCGGGCGGGGAAGTCAAGAACAGAACGTGCGAAACCCCGCCGATTTCAGCCGCGACAGGCGGGTTTTCCCGCCTTCGCCGGGGCAATGACACGATGAACTGGACAAGTCGGGTAAAAATTTGCCAAAATCCACCCGTGAAAGAGGACACCCGGCCCTGGGCCGCGCGCATCTGACAATGGGGGAGGTTCGATGTGGTACACCATCTTTCTGCGCATGATCCGCAGCATCATGCGGGACGGTGCGCTGAAAATCACCATGCCCGATGGCCGGACGAAGACCTTCGGAAACGATGCCGGCAAGCCTGTGGCGGTCACGCTGACCGATCCGGCGCTGCCGCGCAAGTTCGTGCTGAACCCGGAGCTTGCGGTGGGCGAGGCGTATATGGACGGCACCCTGATCATCGAAAACAATGATCTGTACGGGCTGATCGGCCTCGGCATCCGCAATTTCTCCATCGGCGCGGGGCATGGGCTGGAGCGCTGTTTCGGCGGCATCATGGGGCGGCTTGACCAGATCAACCCGATGAGTCGGGCCAGGCGCAACGTGGCCCATCATTATGATCTGTCGGGGCGGCTTTACGACCTGTTCCTCGATTCGGACAAACAGTATTCCTGCGCCTATTTCCGCGATCCGGGGATGAGTCTGGAAGAAGCGCAGATCGCCAAGAAGCAGCACATCGCGCGCAAGCTGTGTCTGAAATCCGATATGCGGGTTCTCGACATCGGCTGCGGATGGGGCGGCATGGCCATGACACTGGTGCGCGACTTCGGCGTGCGGGTCACCGGCGTCACACTGTCCGAATCACAGTACGAGGCGGCGACGGAACGGGTCAGGGCGGCAGGCTTGCAGGAGCGGATCGACATCCGGCTTCAGGATTACCGCAAGGTCGGGGAAACATTCGACCGGATCGTGTCCGTCGGCATGTTCGAACATGTGGGCGTGCCGCATTACCGCGAATATTTCCGCCATGTAAGGAACATGCTGACCGAAGACGGCGTTGCGCTGATCCACACGATCGGCCGCTGCGACGTGCCGGGGCGCACCAGCCCCTGGATTGCCAGATACATCTTTCCGGGCGGTTATGTCCCGTCGATGTCCGAGGCGATGAAGGCGATAGAGAAAGAGCGGCTCTGGACCACCGATGTCGAGGTCTGGCGTCTGCATTACGCCCGGACGCTCAGGATCTGGCATGAACGCTTCGTGGCGAATATCGACAAGGCGCGCGAGATTTATGATGAGCGGTTCTGTCGCATGTGGCGTTTCTATCTGGTCTCGGCGGAACTGACCTTTCGCCTGCACCGGCAGGCGGTGTTCCAGTTTCAGCTTGCCCGCCGGCAGCAGGCGGCACCGCTGACGCGCGACTACCTTTATGCGCAGGCGGATCAGCCGATGCGCGACGCGGCGGAACAGGCGGCGTAACAGGCGGCGTAACAGGCGGCGGATGGTCCGGGGCGCGGGTTCGGCGCCGATGGGTGATTGCGGGATTTTCATTCGCACGGGAATGCGGGAATCAGAAACGGCTGCCGCCCGCATGAAGCCGGGCGCGGATCAGCCCGTGCAGCGAGTTGCCGACATGGACGCTGCTTGCGCCCGCAAGATCGTCAGGCGTCAGATGCGCCTCTTTCGCCTCGCGGTTTTCCAGCATCGTCTCGCGCAGGATGCCGGGCAGCAGGCCGTCGGTCAGGGGCGGGGTCACAAGCCCTTCGCCCAGATCCGCGAACAGGCTGGTGATCGTGCCTTCGCACAGATGGCCACGTTCATTCAGAAACAACAGTTCATCAATTCCCGCCGGGATTTCCCTGCGCGTCCGGTCATGAAGCGGCCTGTTCGTGGTTTTCACGCGCAGCCATTGATTGTCGGAGCGCACCCGATCCGGCGCGACGCCGACGCGCCATTCCTGCGGTGTCGGGTCCAGCGGCGCGGTGGTCAGATCGAATTGCCCCTTGCGATCCAGCGTCAGGCGGCAGCGCAGGATTGACGCATGATCGGCGTTCCCCACGGCGGCGGCGGCGGCGGGCTGATCCGCAAGGGCCTCTGTCGCATCCATCGCCGCAAGGGCAGCCATCGTATCCCATGGGATCCCCAATGCCCGCGCCGTGCGTTCCATCCGCGCCAGATGGCGTTCGATCCGCCGCGCGCCTTCGCCCGGATGCCGGCCGAAGGTTTCAATGATGCGAAAGGTATCACGCATCCTGCGGCAACCGCGCATGGCGCGCCTTCAGCAGAGCCTCTTCATATTCCGACGGTGCGGTGGAATCCCACACGATGCCGCCGCCGACGTTCAGCCTGACATGGCCACTGTCAAACAGGCTGAGCGTGCGGATCGCGACGTTGAACGAAGAGCGTCCGTCCGGCGCCATCCAGCCGATCGCCCCGCAATAGACGCCGCGCGGGTCGGGCTCCAGCTCCCGGATGATTTCCATCGCCCGGTGTTTCGGCGCCCCGGTGACAGAGCCGCAGGGAAAGAGCGCGCGCAGAATATCCGGCAGGCCGGTTCCGGGCCGCAGCCGCGCCTGCACCCGGCTGACCATCTGATGCACGGTCGCATAGGTCTGCACCCTGAAAAGCTCCGGCACCCTTACCGAACCGGTTTCGGAGATCATGCCAATGTCGTTGCGCAGAAGATCGACGATCATCAGGTTCTCGGCCCGGTTCTTGGGGTCGCCATGCAACCATGACCTGCGGGCCTCGTCCTCGCCGGGGGTCAGGCCCCGCGCGATGGTGCCTTTCATCGGCAGGGCTTCGATGACGCCATCGGCATCCGTGCGAAAAAACAGTTCGGGAGAGCGCGACAGGATCAGCGGACCCGCGCCGAAATCCACAAAGGCCCCGTGTCTGACCGGTTGCCGTCCGGTCAGCAGCGCATAGAGCGCGTCAGCCGCTCCCTCCATCCGTGCCCGCATCGGAAAGGTCAGGTTCACCTGATAGGCGTCGCCCGCCCCGATATAAGCCCTGAGCCGGTCAAAGGCCGCCATATGGGTCAGGCGATCCCACAGCGGGGCAGGGTGAGTCAAACGCGCCGCGCCTGCGCCCGTGCCCGTGCCCGGAGCGTCCGGCAGGCCATGCTCCGGCGCGTCGAACACCCCGAAGGCAAGCAGCGGCGTGTCCCGCTCCGGATGCAGAAGCGCGCCAAGTCCGGGCATCAGCACATAGCCCAGTTCATAGCTGGCGAAACCCGCGATCCAGTGCCCATCCGCCTGCGCGCGCGCAACCGCTTCCAGCGCGTCCGGCGCCCCGGCGGGCGTTTCGGCCACGATCAGGCGTCTGGCTGCGGCAAAGACGCAGGCCCGCCCGTCCGGTCCCTGATCGAAATATATCCGCGGCCGGCCCAAGAGATTCGCCCATCCCGTTTCGCTTCTGCCGGGTATAGCCGGGATCAGGCCCGGACGCCTGCGGAAAATCCGCCCCCCGTCGCGCCGTCAGCAGGGTCAGCAGGGTCAGCGGCAATCAGAAAAACGCCTGCAATCCGGTCTGTGCGCGGCCCAGGATCAGCGCATGGACATCGTGGGTGCCTTCATAGGTGTTCACCGTCTCCAGATTGGCCATATGCCGGATCACATGGAACTCTCCCGATATGCCGTTGCCGCCAAGCATGTCGCGGGCATTCCGGGCCACGTCCAGCGCCTTGCCACAGTTGTTGCGTTTCATCAGGCTGATCGTCTCGGGCGCGGCAGTGCCTTCGTCCATCAGCCGCCCGAGCCGCAACGCCCCCTGCAAACCCAGAGCGATTTCCGTCTGCATGTCCGCCAGTTTCTTCTGGAACAGTTGCGTCCCGGCCAGCGGTTTGCCGAACTGCCTGCGGTCCAGCCCGTATTGCCGTGCTGCGTGCCAGCAGAACTCGGCAGCGCCCAAAGCCCCCCAGCTTATCCCGTAGCGGGCGCGGTTCAGACAGCCGAAAGGCGCTTTCAGCCCCTCGGCATCCGGCAGCAGGGCCTCTTCGCCCACCTCGACATCCTTCATCACGATCTCGCCGGTGATCGAGGTGCGCAGCGAGAGTTTGTTCCCGATCTTCGGCGCCGACAGACCGTTCAGGCCCTTTTCCAGCACGAATCCCCTGATCTTGCCGCCATGGGCCTCGGATTTTGCCCAGACGATGAAAACATCGGCGATCGGCGCGTTGGTTATCCACGTCTTGGCGCCATCGAGCCGATACCCGCCGCCGGTCTTCACGGCGACGGTTTTCATCCCTCCAGGGTCAGAGCCCGCATCCGGTTCGGTCAGGCCGAAACAGCCGATCCATTCCCCGGCGGCGAGCCTGGGCAGGTATCTTTTCCGCTGTTCTTCAGTGCCATAGGCATAAATCGGATACATGACGAGTGAGGATTGCACCGACATCATCGAGCGATAGCCGCTGTCCACCCGCTCCACCTCGCGCGCGATCAGGCCGTAGCTTACATAGCCCGCCCCGATGCCGCCACAGGCTTCGGGCATGGTGACGCCCAGCAACCCCATCCCGCCCATCTCCCGGAAAATCCGGGGGTCGGTCTCTTCGCGCTCATAAGCCGCCATGACGCGCGGCATCAGCTTTTTCTGTGCGTAAGCCCGGGCGGACTCGCGGATCAGCCGTTCCTCCCCGGTCAGTTGCTCGTCCAGCCGGAACGGGTCGTCCCAGGTGAACGCGCCCGGACCGGGCCGGCTTTGCGGGGAAAGGTTGCTGGTCATTTTCAGGCTCCTTCAAGTCTGGCGGTCAAGTCTTGCGGTCAAGTTTCGCGGTGGCTACGGCGATGCGTTTGCAGCCTTCCTTCAAAGCCTCCATCGCACAGGCATATGACAGGCGGAAATGTCCGGGCAGGCCGAAGGCGCACCCGGGGACAAGGGCGACATTGCCCTCGGACAGGATATAATCGCACAGATCGGCATCGGTTTTTACGATACGCCCGTCCGGCGCGCGTTTGCCAAGACAGCCAGAGCAATCCGGGAACACATAGAACGCCCCCTCCGGCATCGGGCAGGACATGCCGGGGATTGCATTCAGCGCAGCCACCGTGAAATCGCGGCGCTTGCCAAATGCCGCGCAGCGTTCGGCCAGAAAATCCTGCGGACCCAGCAACGCGGCCAGTGCCGCCGCCTGAGAGATCGACGACGCGCCAGAGGTGCATTGCCCCTGCACGGCGGTCATCGTCCTGATCAGCGCCACCGGACCGACCCCCCAACCCAGCCGCCAGCCGGTCATGGCATAGGCTTTCGACACGCCGTTCACGATCAGCATCCGGCCCGCCAGATCCGGGGCGACCTTGCGGAACGAGGCAAACGGCGCATGGGCGATGTGTTCGTAAATCTCGTCCGCGATGATCCAGACATGCGGATGGGCGCGCAGCACCCCGGCCAGCGCCGCCAGTTCCCCCGCCGAATACATCGCCCCCGACGGGTTGCACGGCGTGTTCAGAAGCAGCCAGCGCGTCCTGTCCGTGATTGCCGCCTTCAGCCGCGCGGGCGTCAGCCGAAAGCCCGATTCCGCCCCGCAGGGCGTCGCCACCACAGACGCGCCGCAAAACCGGATGATGTCGCCATAGCTGGTCCAGAAGGGGGCGGGCGTGATCACCTCATCCCCCGGATCGAGCGTTGCCTGAAAAGCATTGCACAGCACCTGTTTGGCGCCGGTCGAGATGATGACCCCGGCCATTCCGCAGCCGTTCAGATCGGCCACCGCCTGCCGCAGCGCCGGGATGCCGGCGGTCGGCGTATAGGTTGTCTGCCCGTCCCGCGCCGCCTGCATCGCCGCGTCGATCACATGGGGCGGCGTCGGAAAATCCGGCTCTCCCGCGCCAAAGCCCAGGACATCGTGCCCGGCCTGCCTTCGGGCGCGGGCGGCCTCGGAGATGCGGACGATTTCCGAGAGTTTCAGGCCGCCGGCCCGCTCGGAGCGGCGGAAAGAGGGTGCAGCGGATGTCATCGGCGTGACCTCACCTGTTTCAGGAGTCCCGGCCCGTGTCGCGGGGTCGGGAAAAGCAATAATCCGGTATGCTCTCATGCGGAACCGTAAAGCGCGCCCGTCCGTGTCTTCAGAAACGCCGGCAGCGGGATGTCTTCCTGTTTCAGGAAACCCCGGCCGGGCAGGGCGCCGTTCCCGACCATCTCGATCACTGCCACGACAGAGCCTGCGGTGGTCCAGGCAATCGCGGTGCGGCGTTCGCCCGCCACCTCGACCGGGCGATAGGCGCGGACGAATTCCTGACGGCAAAGCCGCCCGTCGATCACGCCCTCGGCGGCGACATGGACATAAACAACGTCGTCCGACACCGGGGGCTTTGCATTGACCAGAATCTGCCCCGCTTCCGCGCGCCGTTCGCGCATCAGAAGTTCGTGAAAGAAGAAGTTCATCAGTTCCATGTGTCCGGGGTAGCGCATTGTCTTGTAGTCGATGTTATCGACCTTCCCCAGATATGTGTCACACATGGTTCCCAGCCCGCCGGAGGTCGTGAACGCCTCCAGCTTCACACCGTCGATATAAAGCGTTTCGCGCCATTCCATGGGGCTGACCCATTTGCGCCGACCCTCCTCGATCACCTCGCAATCGTTCAGGTATTCGTTCACCACGCCCTCGGACGACCAGTTGAACGCATAGCCCATCAGCCCGGTCGGGTTCTGCGGCAGCGCCCCGACCCGCATCCGGCAGGACCGGCATTCGTCGAACCTGCCGATCAGGTCGGCGCCCACGATGCCCGCAAATCCGGGGGCCAACCCGCATTGCGGCGCCATCACACCCCTGGCGGTCCCGGCCAGTTCCTGAATCGCCCTGGTGGTCGGCACATCCTCGGTCAGGTCGAAATAGTGAATGCCCGCGCCATGGGCGGCATTCGCCACAGTGATGTTCAGATGGTAAGGCAGGCAGGACAGCACCGCATCTTTCGCCGCGAAGGCCGGTTTCAGATCGGCCTCGGATGTGACATCCGCATTCTTCACATCGAATGGCAGCGCCCGCGCTGGCGGCGTCACGTCGATGCCCGTCGTTTCAAACCCGGCCTCATGCAGCAGCGTTGCCGCCAGCCTGCCGACCTTGCCCAATCCCAGAACCACGATGCGCTGCATGATCCGCCCTTCCCGAGAGCTACCGATGCGGGCTATTCTAACAGTTGCCGAAAGGCGCAGAAATCAGATAAATCGCAGTTCTCCGGGGGGCAACGGGAATGGAGCGCCGCCGCGCCTTGCCATCACCCCGCCCCGCCCCACGCCGGGGCCAGACAGCTAGGCTCAGGACCCATTGACTTTGTTTTGAACGTGTGAATCAGAGTTCTGCAAAACGGAGTAGTGACATGAGCGATCCTTTCTGGCTGACGGAGGCACAAACAGCGCGCCTTGAGCCCTTCTTTCCCAAGCCCCATGGCAAGCCCCGGGTCGATGACCGTCGTGTGTTGAGTGGTATTATTTTCATTATTCGCAACGGTCTACGCTGGCGCGATGCGCCTGTCGAATACGGCCCTCACAAAACGCTCTATAATCGGTTTGTGCGCTGGTCCCGCAAAGGTATTTTCGAACGAATTTTCGAAGAATTGGCCAGCCCCTCTGGCCCGGACGCCGACACCCTCATGATTGACGCAACCCATCTCAAAGCACATCGCACGGCGTCCAGTCTCAAAAAGGGGGCTCCGAGCCACGCCTGATCGGGCGTACAAAGGGAGGACTGAATACGAAACTGCATGTCGTTGGAGACGGTGCGGGTCGCCCTGTCAGGCTGCATCTGACGGCGGGTCAGCGTAGCGACTTCAAGGGCGCGGATGTTTTGCTGCCCAACCTGCCTGCGGCCAGGGTTCTGATCGCGGATCGGGGCTACGACAGCGTAAAGGTTCGAAAAATAATTGAAGATCAGAAAATTGAGGTTTGCATCCCTTCAAGGAAAAACCGCAACAAAACCATCCCCCACTGCGCCGAAACGTACAAGAGGCGGCACAAGGTTGAAAACCTGTTCGCAAAACTCAAGGATTGGAGGCGCATCGCGATGCGCTATGACCGATGCGCACATATATTCAAATCCGCCATATACATCGCTGCAACCGTCATATTCTGGCTATGAGTCCTGACCCTAGTCACCTGCATCTAAAGTTCGGCACATGAGTTTTGTTGGGCGCGTTGGCAGAACCGCTTGACGGAGGCGAGGATATGGTCGGCGGGTTTGACCCATTTGTAGGGTTTGGGGTTTTCGTTATGGGCCTCGATAAATGCAGCGATATCGGCTTCCGGTTCCGCCGTTGAACGATGGACGCCGCGCTGCAGTTGCTTGCGCGTCAGTTCAGCAAACCAACGCTCCACCTGATTGATCCAACTGGCCGAGGTCGGTGTGAAGTGGACATGCCAATGCGGGCGGCGTGCCAGCCAGGCCTTGATCTTCGGGGTTTTGTGGGTGGCGTAATTGTCCATGACGATATGCACCTCCGGCCCGTCCGGCATCTGCCGGTCGATCTGTTTGAGGAAGTCGAGGAACCCGGTGGCGCGGTGCCGCTTGCAGCATTTGCCGATCACGGCGCCGGTGGCGATATCCAGTGCTGCAAAAAGCGACGTCGTGCCGTGTCGGATGTAGGTGTGGGTGCGCCGCTCGGCCACGCCGGGCGCCACTGGCAGCACAGGCGGTTCGCGATCCAGCGCCTGGATTTGCGATTTCTCGTCAACACACAACACGACAGCCCTGTTCGGCGGTGACAGGTACAGCCCGACGATATCGTGCACCTTGTCCACGAACAGCGGGTCGGTTGAGAGCTTGAATGTCTCGCTTCGGTGCGGTTGCAGGCCGAACGCGTTCCAAATCCGCCGGATGGTGGTGTGCGACAGTCCCGTCGCGGCTGCCATGCTTCGGAGCGACCAATGGGTCGCATCCCTCGGGGTCGTGTTCAGCGTGCGCTCAATCACCGCAGTCACCTGATCGTCCGACACGGTGCGCGGGCGACCGGAGCGGTATTCGTCGGTGAGACCTTCAATCCGGCATCGCACAAAACGTCTGCGCCATTTGCCGACTGTGTGTTCATGCACCCCAAGCCGGGCCGCCACTTCCTTGCTCGCCAATCCATCGGCGCACAGCAGGATCATCCGGCATCGGTCCGACAGCGAACGTGCCGCTTTGGGACGCCGAACCTGACCCTCGAGAAAACGGCGCTCATCTTCGCTCAGAACCACTGCATCCGCCAAACGTCCCACCATCGCAACATCCTCCTCAATTCCCGCTCAGTCAATGATACAAAGTACAATTCCGGGGGACTAGGGCCTGTTGAGATTCGGGGTTTTCATTTGCGCTGACATCTGATTCATTCTTTCCAAAAGGGAGAATGAAATGTTGAGCGAGCGTTTTGTTATCAATGACGCGCAATGGGCTTTGATGGAACCGCATTGTTTTGGCAAGAAACGCGATCCCGGTCGCACTGGCGGTGACAGCCGTCTTTTTCTGGAAGCCGTATTGTGGATCGCTCGAACCGGGGCGCCCTGGCGTGATCTTCCATCCGGCTTTGGCAATTGGAACACCGTTTACAAACGTTTCCGCCATTGGGTAAAAGCCGATGTTTTCAAACGGATATTTGACACTGTCTCAAATGACCCTGACATGGAGTATGTCATGATTGACGGCACAATCGTGAAGGTCCACCGCCACGGGCAGGGCGCAAAAGGGGGGCTCAAAGCCAGGCTATAGGGCGCTCTCGCGGTGGAATTACCACCAAAATCCTGGCTCTGACAGATGCACTTGGCAATCTTGTCTCCTTCCGCCTGATGCCTGGGCAAGCCCACGATTTGAGCGAAACATCCGAGTTGATCGAGGGTGTTTCGTGCGAGATGCTCCTCGCGGATCGGGCGTTTGATGCCGACTGGTTGCGCGAAAATCTGGACAAGTCGGGGATTGTGCCAGTCATTCCGCCCAGATCGAACCGGAAGTTTCCGCCGGAATTTGACAAACACTGCTACAAATGGCGACACCTGATCGAAAATTACTTCCAGAAACTCAAGGAATTCAAGCGTATTGCGTTGCGGGCCTGCAAAACAGATCAGAGCTTCTCCTCCATGATCTATCTGGCCGCGGCTATCATCAACTCACGATGAATCTCAACAGGCCCTAGAACGGCCGTATCACGTTGCCGGAGTAGAAATAGACGCCCACGCCAATGGCGAAAAGCAGAATCCCGGCGACCGAATGCAGCACCATCGCCAGCGGAAAGCTGCGTCTCGTCTCGTAGGCCCAGGCGAATATCAGGCCGCCGAAAAAGGTCATCAATGCGGCGACCCAGTTCCAGTACATCAGATGGGCGAAGGAAAATATCGCCGCATTCAGCAACAGGCCGGGGGGACCGCCCGGCAACAGATGGCCGTAGCGGCGGAAATAAAGCGGGCGATAGACCAGTTCCTGCGGCAATACCGACAGGACGGGATACAGCAGCGCGATCATCAGCATCAGTTCGGGCCGTGCGCGGGGCAACGCGAACAGCGCCTGCGGATGCCAGACAGACATGATCGTGACCCCGGCGGCGGCCGTGACCGCAGCGGTGATCAGGACCGGTTGCCGGCCGATTGCCCTGCGCCCCCGCAGCAGATCGCGCCAGCGGAACCCGGGCGTCAGGTGCAGCAGACAAATCCCCGCCGCGCTCAGCGCAAAAAGGGCCGGGAACAACATCTCCGGCGGCAGCAGGACGGCCATGACGACCGGCGCCAGAAAATAGAGAATCAGGAATTCCGCAATGCGCATGAAAACCGATCTGTTAAGCCGTCATTCCTTTTTCATGCACGGTGGAAAAATCTGCCGGCTGTTGCGGTCAATTGCCGCAGGGCCCATCGGGCGGCGTCCGCGACGGCCGGATCGGGATCGGAGGTCAGCGATTCGGCACAGGGCGTCAGCGTGGCGTCCTGCGAATTGCCGATGGCGTAAAGCACGTTTCTGACAAAGCGGTCGCGCCCGGTCCGCCGGATCGGAGAGCCGGAGAATTTTTCACGAAAGGACGCATCATTCAGGCCAGCAAGCTCTGACAATGCCGGGGCGCGCAGATCGTCGCGGGCGGCGTAGCGATGTTCCCTGGCTCTTCCGGCAAACTTGTTCCACGGGCAGATGGCCAGGCAGTCGTCGCAGCCGTAGATGCGGTTGCCCATCAGCGCCCGCAGGCTTTCGTCCACCGGGCCGCGATGCTCGATGGTCAGGTAGGAAATGCAGCGCCGCGCATCAAGCTGAAAAGGCGCGGGAAAGGCGTCGGTGGGGCAGATGTCAAGGCAGGCCCGGCATGATCCGCAATTCTCCTGCGCCGGTTCATCGACGGGAAATTCGATCGTCGTGAATATGGCGCCCAGAAAGAACCAGTTGCCCAGATCGCGGGACAGCAGATTCGTATGCTTGCCTTGCCAGCCCAGCCCGGCGGCGGCGGCGAGCGGTTTTTCCATCACCGGCGCGGTATCCACGAAAACCTTGATTTCGCTTCCGGGCATCCGTCCGATCAGCCAGCGGCCAACCCGTTTCAGCCGTTTCTTGACAATATCGTGGTAATCGCGGTTGCGGGCATAAACCGAAATCGCCGCCCGGTCGGGGTGCTCCAGCACCTCCAGCGGATCGCCGTCGGGCGTGTACGACTCCGCCAGCATGATCACCGAGCGCGCCTGCGACCACAGTTTCGCCGGGTTGCCCCGCCAGCCCATGCGCTCGGCCATCCAGCCCATCTGCCCGTGCCGCCCCCCGGCGATGAACCGATCCAGCCGTTCTGCGGTTTGCGGGGCCGCATCCGGGCGGCAAATGCCGACCCCGGCAAAGCCTTCCCCGATGGCCTTTTCGATCAGCGAGGTCTTGAGACTCTCGTGGTTCAGCATTCCATCGCCCGACGCCGCTGTCGGTCGCCGCCCCCGTTTTTGCAATGCGCACGACTGCGCATGTCAGGCATTCTTTCCGCCGCGATGTGGGGCCTGCTCAAAAATCGAGGTCCGCATAGTGGCGCGGCGGCGGGAAGCCCGGCACCTGATCGGCAAGGATGGATCGGAAGGCAGGCCGCGATTTGACCTTTGCATACCAGTCGCGCACGATGTCCGAGCGGTTCCAGTCCACGTCCGAAATGTAATCCAGCGCCGACAGATGCGCGGCGGCCGCGAAATCGGCCAGCGTTATCACATCGCCCGCCAGCCAGCGCCGCTGATCCAGAAGCCAGGCCATGTAATCAAGGTGAAACTTGATCGCCCTCGCCCCGGCCGTGACATTCTTGCTGTCCGGACAGCCGGAGCCCGTCAGCTTGCGATTGACCCGTTCATAAAGCAGTTTCGCGGTCACCTCGTTATGGAACTTGTCATCAAACCAGTTCACCAGACGGCGCATCTCGAACCGCGCGGCGGCGGCGGACGGCAGCAGCGCGGGCTCGGGATATTTCTCTTCGACATATTCGCAGATCGCCGCGCTTTCGGACATGTTCATGCCATCCATCCGCAAGACCGGCACCTTGCCCGCCGGGTTGCGCCGCAGAAAGTCCGGGTCGCGCTCCCAATAACGCTCCTCGACCAGTTCCACCTCGATCCGCTTTTCGGCAAGGCTCAGCCGGACCTTGCGGCAGAAGGGCGAAAGCGGAACGTGATACAGCCTGTTCATGGGGCGATGACCCTGAAAATGGAATGCTTCCTAGTAGCCGCGAAGTGAACCAGAGATCAACCTGTGAAACAATCCGCCCGCCCATCCGCGCGGATCGTCTCCGCCCCGTCGCGGATCGCACGGGCGCGTCTCCGGACAAAGGGCGTCGGGTCGGAGGCAGACCGCCCCTTCGGAGCGGGCAACACCGCCGCCAGTTGCGCGGCCTGCGCGGCAGACAGGTCTGCGGCGGATTTCCCGAAATATTGGCGCGCCGCTTCGTCAATGCCAAAGACGCCCTCGTCAAACTCCGCCACGTTCAGATAAACCTCGACGATCCGGCGCTTGGGCCAGATCAGTTCGACAACCGGCGTCAGCCCCGCCTCCAGCAGTTTCCGCAACCAGCTTCGCCCCTGCCAGAGATAGACATTCTTGACGGTCTGCTGGGAAATGGTCGATCCGCCCCGATTCGCCCCACTGGCCACGGCGTCGCGGATCGCGGCCATGTCAAAGCCCCAGTGCCGACAGAAATTTGCGTCCTCCGCCGCCACCACGGAGGCTGGCACATGCGCGGGCAGATCATCGAGATCGACCCAGTTCCTCCTGACATCCCCCAGCCGGTAACGCTCCGCCAGCATGTAAGGCGTCGTCGGCGGCGCAACGAAGGCGTAGAGCAGGGTCAGAATGATTGCCGACACGGCGACACCGGCGACCGCACACAAAAACCACTTGCGCATCCACACAACGGGATGACGCAAGACAGGGGTTTGCCTGTGTGCCGGTTTCCGTCGCCCGGCGGTTTTTCTGCTGCTCGTCTTTGCCACGTTGCACCATAGCCACGGAAAAACGACCGGGGTCAAGCCGCAGCCGTTTCAATTCACGCCCTGCGTTGCCGAACTGCCGGTCAGATCGCGGCCTTGCGCATCTCGTCCAGATAGATACCGCGCAGGCGTCGCACAACCGATCCGACAGTGCCAGAGCCGATTGCCGTTCCATCAATTTCCACCACCGGCATCACGAATGCAGATGCCGACGTGATGAACGCTTCATCCGCCTCCCTGGCCTCGTCGATGGTGAAATTCCGCTCTTCCACCTTCATCTGCGCTTCGCGCGCAAGGCGCAGCACGGCGGCGCGGGTGATCCCGTGCAGAATATCGCTGGACAGCGCACGGGTGATGATCCTGCCATCCTTCACGATACAGGCGTTGTTTGACGACCCTTCGGTCACGAACCCGCCTTCCACCAGCCAGGCATCGTCGCAACCGGCCTTCATGGCCATCATCCTAGCCATGGATGGATACAGCAGTTGCACGGTCTTGATGTCGCGCCGCCCCCAGCGGATGTCATCAATGGAAATGATCCTGAGCCCCTTGCGCGCGGTGGGCGAGTCCGCCAGCCCCGGCTTTGACTGGGTAAACAGAACGACGGTCGGTCGGGTGGTCTTCGGGTCGGGGAAAACGAAATCACGATCCGCCGCCGCGCCGCGCGTGACCTGCATGTAGATCAGCCCCTCGTCAATATCATTGGCGCGCACCAGTTCGCGGTGAATGCCCAGAAACCCGCCCATCTCCGGCGGGTGCGGCATGTCCAGTTCGTTCAGGGAACGCTCCAGCCGCCTGATATGGCCGTCGAAATCGACCAGTTTGCCATCCAGCACGCTGGTCACTTCGTAAACCCCGTCAGCCATCAGAAAGGCGCGGTCGAAGATCGAGACCCTTGCCTCCCCTTCCGGCAGATACTCTCCGTTCACATAGACGATGCGGCTCATGATACCCCTCCTCAGCCCCAGAGTTCCGGCTCGGGCGGATGCACCCCCGCCGTGTCGAATGTCAATGGCCAACTGCGGTCTTCGGCCAGCAGCAGCGGCCCGTCAAGGTCTGTCACCATGGCGCCCTGCGCGACCAGCACCGCCGGTGCCATGGCAAGCGACGACCCGACCATGCAGCCGACCATGATCCCGTACCCCTGGGCCAGGGCCGCCTCGCGCAGCGCCAGTGCTTCCGTCAGCCCCCCGGTCTTGTCGAGCTTGATGTTGATCGCATCGTATCTGTCCTTCAGCCCCGGCAGGCTTGCCCGGTCGTGGCAGCTCTCGTCAGCGCAGACGGGCAGGGGACGTTCGATCCCGGCCAGAATGTCATCCTGACCGACGGGCAGGGGTTGCTCAATCAGACAAACGCCCAGCCGCACCATATGCGGCGCAAGATCGGCATAGATTTCCGCCGTCCAGCCCTCGTTCGCATCGACGATGATGGCGGCGTCCGGCGCGCCCGCCCGCACCGCTTCCAGCCGCGGCATGTCGTCCGGTGTGCCCAGCTTGACCTTCAGCAAGGGCCGATGCGCATTCTTCGCCGCCTGCGCGCGCATCTTGCCGGGCGCATCCAGCGACAGCGTATAGGCGGTGATCTCGGGCTTGGGCACGGGCAGCCCGGCCAGTTCCCAGACCCGCGCCCCGGCGCGCTTCGCCTCCAGATCCCACAGGGCGCAATCGACCGCATTGCGCGCAGCACCCGCAGGCAGCAGGTCGCGAAGCGCATCGCGGGTAATGTCCGCAGGCAATCCCTCGACCGCGGCGGTCACGCTGTCCCGAGATTCTCCATATCGCGCATAAGGCACGCATTCGCCCCGGCCTCCATGCCCGCCGTCACGCACCCGAACCGTCAGCACCTGCGCCTCGGTCCGAGACCCGCGCGAAATGGCGAACACCTGCGCAAGCCTGAACACATCGCGCGAAACGGAAACCTCCATGACCCGCTCCTTCTTCTCTGCAAAATACTCCCGCCGGAGGCATCCGGCATCCGCCACCGGCGCGATGCCCGGATCAGATTGCCGCCAGCGCGTCCACCAGCCTGCCCGCGCCAAAACGGCAGGGGTCGGTGGCGGGCATGTTCATCCGTTCCTCGACCCCGGCCAGACAGGTTCTGGCCTCGTCCTCGCCCATGTGCTGCGTGTTTACCGAAACGCCGATGATCCGGCAATCCGGATTGGCCACATGCGCGATTGGCAGAACCATGTCGCGCAGCGCCTCCAGGCTTGGCACTTGATGCTCCGGCAGGCCGCGCATGTGAACCCGCGTCGGCTCATGCGCCAGCACCAGCGCGTCGGGCCGGCCGCCATGGATCAGCGCCATGGTCACACCGGAATAGGATATGTGGAACAAAGAGCCCTGCCCCTCGATATGATCCCAGTGATCCGCGTCATTGTCCGGGGTCAGATACTCCACCGCCCCGGCCATGAAATCGGCGACGACCGCATCCAGCGGTACGCCGTGGCCGGTGATCAGAATGCCGGTCTGGCCGGTGGCGCGGAACGTGGTCTTCATGCCCCGCCTGCGCATTTCCGCATCCATGGCCAGGGCGGTGTACATCTTGCCCACGGAACAATCGGTGCCCACGGCCAGGCAGCGCCTGCCAGTGCGTTTCCCGCCATTGGCGATCGGGTAGCCCACGGCGGGCACCCGCACATCGTGCAGGGTGCAGCCGCAGGTCCGGGCGGCGGCAACCAGATCGCCTTCGTCCCGGAGCAGACCGTGCAGGCCGGAGGCGATGTCGAATCCCAGTTCCAGCGCTTCAAGCAGCACCGTCTTCCAGGCCGGGGAAATCACGCCGCCCCGGTTGGCGACGCCAATCACCAGGGTCTTCGCGCCTGCCTCCCCGGCCTTTGCAAGGGTCATGTCCTTCAGGCCCGCATCGGCGCCGCAGCCCGCCAGCCGGATCTGGCCCAGCACGTTTTCCGGGCGCCAGTCCCGGATGCCGATGGCGACCTTGGCGGCCAGCATGTCCGGCGCATCGCCGAGAAAAAGCAGACAGGGTGTTTTGATCATTGCGCGCGCCCCCCCCTCGAATGGCGGTCGATGCTTTATGGAACGGGGCGGCGCGGATGTCTTTGCAATCTATCGGCGCCTGCGCGGGAAATGCAAAAGAATATTCGGGAAATCCGGCGGTTTTTCAAAGATTGTTCGACCGGGTTCTTCAGACGGCCTTCTTCCTTCGCGAACGCCCAACAAGGTCGCCGACAGACCGCCGGCGATCATCGGCACAGGCAGGCCAATGCCGCAGTTGCGCGGAACACTGCTTGCACGGCATCGCGGAACATTCTAACGATACCGAACCATATGGCCCATATGGCGAAAAAGATCGAAACATCATTACCCACAGGTCAGACATGAGCTTTCGCACCCAACCACCTGCCCCGGCGCGCCCCAACCGCTGTCAGCTTTTCGGTCCCGGATCGCGCCCCGAACTGTTCGGGAAAATGGCCGCGAGCGCCGCCGACGTGATCAACCTCGATCTGGAGGATTCGGTCGCCCCCGACGACAAGGATCAGGCCCGCCGCAATGTCATCGCGGCAACCCATGACGTGGATTGGGGCAGGAAACACCTTTCGGTCCGCATCAACGGGCTGGATTCGCCTTACTGGTACAGGGATGTCGTCGATCTGCTGGAACAGGCTGGCGACCGGCTCGATCAGATCATGATCCCCAAGGCCGGCTGTGCGGCTGACATCTACGCTGTCGATGCGCTGGTGTCGTCGGTCGAGGCCGCAAAAGGCCGCCGGAAACCGGTCAGCTTCGAAGCGATCATCGAAACGTCTGCCGGTATCTCTCATGTGGAGGAAATCGCCGCCGCCAGCCCGCGAATGCAGGCGCTGAGTCTGGGCGCGGCCGATTTCGCCGCCTCCATGGGGATGCAGACCACCGGCATCGGCGGCACGCAGGAAAACTACTACATGCTGCACCAGGGCGGGCGGTACTGGCCCGATCCGTGGCACTGGGCCACTGCCGCGATCGTGGCGGCCTGCCGCACACACGGGCTGTTGCCGGTCGATGGCCCGTTCGGGGATTTCTCGGATGATGAAGGCTTTCGCGCCCAGGCCCGCCGCTGCGCGACATTGGGCATGGCCGGAAAATGGGCCATCCATCCCGGACAGGTGGCGCTGGCGAACGAGGTCTTCACCCCGTCGGACAAGCAGGTCAACGAGGCCCGCGAAATCCTCGCGGCCATGGAAAAGGCCAGGGCCGAAGGGCAGGGGGCCACGACCTACAAGGGCCGCCTCGTCGATATTGCCTCGATCAAACAGGCAGAGGTGATCGTCCGTCAGGCCGGGATGATCGCGACCTGACCGGCAACGGCGAAACGCAAACGCAAATGCAAACACCTTCGCTGTCGCGGCGGAAGCGCCGGGGTTCATCCGAATGCGGCGCGCGCGGGGCTCTCCTGTCCGCGTTGGGTTGCAATGCGCTGCCGGTCGCGGCATACACGTCGGACAGACCATGCAGGGGCGCAGCGTGACTCACTATCTCGAATTTGAAAAATCGCTGGCAGAGATCGAAGGCAAGGCAGAGGAATTGCGATCCCTCGCGCGGGGGAATGAAGAGATGGATGTGGAGGCAGAGGCGTCGGCGCTTGGCAGGAAGGCCGCAAACCTGCTGGTGGAGTTGTATGCCAACCTCACCCCATGGCGGAAATGTCAGGTGGCCCGGCATCCCGACCGGCCCCATTGCAAGGATTACATAAGGGCGCTTTTTACCGAATACATGTCGCTTTCAGGCGACCGGAACTTTGCCGACGACCATGCGGTGATGGGCGGGCTGGCGCGCCTGGGCGGCGCCCCGGTGATGGTGATCGGCCATGAAAAGGGCAATGACACCAAGTCCCGGATCGAACGGAATTTCGGCATGGCCCGTCCCGAAGGGTATCGCAAGGCGATCCGGCTGATGGACATGGCCGACAGATTCGGCATCCCGATCGTCACGCTCGTGGACACCCCCGGCGCCTATCCCGGCAAGGGGGCCGAGGAACGCGGCCAATCCGAAGCCATCGCGCGTTCGACCGAAAAATGCCTGCAAGTCAGGGTGCCGCTGATCTCGGTCATCATCGGCGAGGGCGGCTCTGGCGGGGCGGTTGCCTTTGCCACCGGCAACACGCTGATGATGCTGGAACATTCGGTCTATTCGGTGATCTCGCCGGAAGGGTGCGCCTCGATCCTGTGGAAGGACGCCGAAAAGATGCGCGAGGCGGCAGAGGCGCTGCGCCTGACCGCGCAGGATCTGAAGAAACTGGGCGTGGCCGACGCGATCATTCCCGAACCCATGGGCGGCGCGCATCGCGGCAGAGAGGTGGCGATGAAGGCCGTGGGCAAGGTGCTTGAGGCCGAACTGAAGGTGCTGGCGACCAGAACCCCGACCGCGCTGGTCAACGAGCGCCGGAAGAAATATCTTGGCCTGGGGGCCAGGGGACTGGCGGCCTGATTCCCCCCGAAAGCGCGCTGCGCATCACGGTTGCCGGTTGCCTGCGGTGCGCTGCACATATGTCAGGGCGCGGGTCGGGGCGGGTCTGCGCCGGTCTGCGCCGGTCTGCGCCTGCCCGTGGTGGATCAATGTCACCCCTGCCACATCGCTTTTCCTGCCCGTGCGCCCTGATCGTGTCAATGCCCCGCATGATCCGCCCCCGGCTTCAGCCCCGCCTCCGCCATCAACCGGTCAGAGGCGGTTTCCACCACCGTCTCCAGCCGCTCCATGAATTCGCGGGAACTCAGCCCCGGCGGGATTTCCGGCAGGAACTCCACCACCGCAAGGCCGGGTTTGCGCAAAATCCCCCGGCGTGGCCAGAACACGCCGACATTGGTGGCCGCCGGGATCACCCGCCGTCCGGTCTTTTCGTAAAGCACCGCAGTGCCGATCTTGTAAGGCCGCCTTGCCCCGGCGGCAACGCGCGTGCCCTGCGGGAAAATGACCAGTTGGCCCGGTTCCCCGGCGCCGCTCAAAACCGCATCGACCATATCCCTGATCGCCTGTCCCCTGCTGCCGCGATCAACCGGGATCGTGTTGGTCCAGCGGGCGTACATGCCGATCACCGGGGCCCGGCGCAGTTCTTTCTTCATGATGAACCGCAGCCGCGGAATGACGCTGGAAATCAGGAGAATATCAAAGAAAGACTGGTGCTTGGCGGCGATGATGACGGCTTCGGTCGGCGCCTTGCCCCGGATTTCGGATTTCAGCCCGATCATCCAGGCCGCCGTCCAGCGCACCCAGTTGCAGTAAAGACGGATGACGCCATAGCTGTATTTCCGGTTGATCAGCGCCACGGGAATGCCGCCAAACCCGATAATGCCCAGCATCGCATACATCTGGATGATGAAGATCAGGGATCGCAGCCATTGAATCGCATAGCCGGTCATGGGGGCTCCTTTCCGAATGCGGTGCGCCGCGACAGTAGCGGCAAGTGGCGGGATCACCAAGGACCGGGGCGGCGGGTGACAGTTTTGCCCCGGCCCCGGCATCTTTCGTTCGCCCCTGATGTCTGAACTTGGACAAAACCCCCGGCCCTGTTACAAGCGGATATGATCGGGGCGGAAACCGCGACTAGCGCGGCGAGACAGGAACAGGCCGGATGCGACTGATTTGTCCGAATTGCAATGCGCAGTACGAAATTGAGGATCACGCCATCCCCGATGGCGGGCGCGATGTGCAATGCTCCGGATGCGGCCATGTCTGGTTTCGCACAAGCGCAGCCGTGCCCGTGCAAGAGGAGGCGCAGGAGGAGGCGCAGGCCGTCCCGCAACCGGTGTCTGACACTGCTGCGGAGCATATGGGCGGGGCGGCGGAAGCGGATGCGGATGCGCGACCGCCTCTGGATGAAACGGTAAAGAGCGTTCTGCGCGAAGAGGCGCAACGCGAAGCCGGGGTTCGCCGGTCCGGCGACGCCGCCCCCCGGCGGCAAGAGCAGGGGGCGGTTCGGAAACCTGCCGCCGGCGGCGCGCAAGGCGATGAGACCGCCGCGATTCATGACGGGCTCTCCGCCATGATTGCCGGCGAAAGGCGTGCCGAACCCGTGCCGGCGGCGCCGAACCGGCGCGTTCTGCTGCCGGATATGGAAGAGATCAATTCCCCCCTGCGGGCAGCGCCAAAGCGCGAAAGCGCCGGGGAGGCCCATGGCAAGGGGTCTGCCATCGCCATGGCCCGCCGCCGCCACTATCGCACGGGTTTTCTCATGATGCCAGCGCTGCTTGCGCTGGGCGTCGTCGTCTATGCCGGCGCGTCGGGCATCTCTGCCGCCTTCCCGGCTGCCGAACCGGCGCTGGATGCTTATGTACAGGCCGTTGACAGGGCGCGGGTTGGCCTTGATTCCGCGCGTTTCGCCGCCGTTCAGGGCGTCTCGGCATTCCTTGGGGGGAACTGAACTCCGACGGCGGGCGAAACGCCCCTGCGCACTGTGTTGACCTCGCGCATCCTTGGCGCGAATATGCCGCTTCGCAGGCGATGCAGGCAGGGAATGTCGGACCTTACGCAACCATCCTTTTTCGATCGGGGAGAGCTGATTTCGGTGCTGAGCACGCAGCCGCCCGACCGGTTGCTGGATTACCGCGCGCCGGAAGGGGGCTGCCATGCAGGCAGTTTTCTGGAGGTGCCGCTGGGCCCGCGCAAGGTCATCGGCGTGGTCTGGGGCGCTGGGCAGGGTGGTCTGGACGCCGCCAGGGTCCGCAGCGCCATCCGGGTGCTGGACGCGGCCCCGATGCGCGACGAGATGCGCGCCTTTCTGACGCGGGCGTCCGGCTACACGCTGACCCCCATGACCGCCATGCTGCGCCTTGCCACCCGCGCACCGGGGTTGGGCAATCCGCCCTCGATGCGGAAGATATACCGGCTGGGCGACCGCGATCCCGACCGCCTGACCGATGCCCGCCGCCGGGTGCTGGCGGTGCTCGGCAGTTATCGCGGCCTCGGCTTCACGCTGCGCGAACTGGCCGATATGGCCGGGACCGGAACCTCGGTCGTCAGGGGGCTGGTGGCCCAGGGCGCGGTGCGCGAAGAGGACACGCCGCGCGACCGGCCCTGTCCGGCGCTCGACCCCGATCATGGCGGCAAGGTTCTGAACGAGGATCAGGCGAAAGCCGCCGCTCAGCTTTGCGCCGCCGTCGCCTCCGGCGCTTATGGCGCGACATTGCTGAAAGGCGTTACCGGGTCCGGCAAGACCGAAGTCTATCTGGAAGCCGTCGCCGAATGCCTGCGGCAGGGTCGCCAGGCGCTGGTCCTGTTGCCCGAAATCGCGCTGACCGCCGAATTTCTGATACGGGTGGAGGCCCGCTTTGGCGCCGAGGCCGCCGAATGGCATTCCGGCGTCACCATGACCGAGCGCCGCCGCCTCTGGCGCATGGCCGGGCAGGGGGCGGTGCAACTGGTTGTCGGCGCCCGCTCCGCCCTTTACCTGCCGTTCCGGGATCTGGGGCTGATCGTCGTGGATGAGGAACATGACAGTTCCTACAAACAGGAAGATGGCGCGCTCTACAACGCCCGTGACATGGCCGTGCTGCGCGCCAGTTGCGCTTCGGCCCAGGTCATCCTTGCCTCCGCCACCCCGGCGCTGGAGACCTGGGCGAACGCCGGGTCGGGCAAGTATCGGCGGCTTGACCTCACGTCCCGCTTCGGCACGGCGGAACTGCCGGACATGCGCGCCATCGACATGCGGTCGGAGGAACTGCCCCCCGGCCGCTGGCTCTCGCCCACCCTGCGCTGCGCCGTCGCCGCGCGGATCGGGGATGGGGAACAGTCCCTTCTCTTCCTCAACCGCCGGGGGTATGCGCCGACCACGCTCTGCCGCGCCTGCGGGCGCCAGATCGGCTGTGACCAGTGTGATGCGCGCATGGTCGAACACCGCTTTTCGAAACGTCTCATGTGCCACCGGTGCGGCGGGACCAGACCGATGCCCGACGCCTGTCCGGGCTGCGGCGTCGAGGGCCGCCTCGCCCCCATCGGCCCCGGCGTCGAACGGCTGGCCGAGGAAATCGCCGACACCTTTCCCGAAGCCCGCGTGAAGGTCATGTCGTCGGACCTTTTCAACTCTGCCCACGCATTGAAGCAGGCGGTGGCGGAGATCGCCGGGGGCGGGGCCGACATCATCATCGGCACGCAACTGATCGCCAAGGGGCACAACTTTCCGCTGCTCACGCTGGTCGGCGTGATCGACGCCGATCTGGGCTTGCAGGGTTCCGACCTGCGCGCCGCCGAGCGTACTTTCCAACTGATCCGGCAGGTGGCGGGCCGGGCCGGGCGGGCAGAAAAACGCGGCGTCGCCGTCCTGCAAACCTGGCAGCCCGAACATCCGGTCATCCGCGCGATCCTGTCGGGCGAGGAAGAGGCATTCTGGCGCGCCGAGGCCCGCGCCCGCGAAGCCGCCGGCGTGCCGCCCTATGGCCGCCTTGTCGGCATTGTCCTTTCCGGCCCCGATCCCGCGCCGGTCTTTGATCTGGCAAACGCCATGGCCCGCCGCAACGCCCCCCTGCGCGCGGTCGGCGCAGAGCTTTACGGTCCCGCGCCCGCCCCCATCGCCCGCATCCGGGGCCGCCACCGGGTGCGCCTGCTGATCAAGGCCCCCAGGACCGCGCCGATCCAGAAAGCCGTGACCGAGTGGGTGGGGCAGTTCAGACTGCCGGGGGCGATCCGGCTGACCGTGGACATTGATCCGCAGAGTTTTTACTGAGCGGGATGCGCCCGCATCAATTGACCCTTCCGGTCCTCATGCCTATCGTCGGGCGCGGGGACGGGCTCCGGGAAAGACAGGATCATGGGCAATCACCTTTATTACGGCGACAATCTGATGGTGCTGCGGGAATCCGTCGCCGATGAGTCGGTCGATCTGATCTATCTCGACCCGCCGTTCAATTCGAACGCCTCCTACAATGTGCTGTTCAGGGGGCCGCCCGGCAATGAAAGCACCGCGCAGATAGAGGCGTTCGACGACACATGGCACTGGACCGACGCGGCGGAAGAGGCGTATGGCGCGGTGCTGCACTCCGGCAATGGCGCGGCGGCAGAGATGCTGCGGGCGATGCGCGGCTTTCTGGGCGAGAACGACATGATGGCCTATCTGGCGATGATGGCGGTGCGGCTGCTGGAACTGCACCGGGTGCTGAAACCCGCCGGCAGCCTTTACCTGCATTGCGATCCCACGGCGAGCCATTACCTGAAGATATTGCTGGATGCGGTGTTCGGGAAAGACCGCCTGTTGAATGAGGTCATCTGGAAACGGACATTCGCGCACGGTTCTTCCCGGAAGTGGGGCCCCGTTCACGACACGATTTTTTTCTATTCGAAATCGCCGACTCACCTTTGGACGAACTACAAACTTGAGCATGACGCGAGCTATATCGAAAAACACTTCAAACACGTCGATCAGGAAACCGGTCGGCGATTCTCCCCGATCACCCTGACGGGATCGGGAATAACCCGTTCAGGCGAAAGCGGCCAACCATGGCGCGGGGTGGATCCGGCGGAATCGGGAAGACATTGGGCGCTTCCATCCGGAATACTCGAAGAACTTGGCATCAGGAGCGGCACGGTGCAGGAACGACTGGACCAGCTTGACGAAGCCGGGTACATATTCTGGCCGCAAAAAGAGGATGGCAAGCCAAGGCTGAAACACTTCGTCGATGCCCTTGATGGCGTGGCGCTTTCCGACATCATAGTGGACATTCCACCTATTTCCGCGCATTCAAGGGAACGCCTCGGCTATCCCACCCAGAAACCCGTCGCGCTTCTCGAACGCATCATCTCCGCCTCCTCGAACGAGGGCGATCTTGTGCTCGACCCGTTCTGCGGCTGTGGCACCACGGTTCATGCGGCGCAGAAGCTGGGGCGGCGATGGACCGGCATCGACATCACCCACCTTGCCATCGGGTTGATCGAAAAGCGCCTGCGCGACGCCTTTGCCGAAGTCGGGTTCGAAACCCACGGCGTACCGCAGGACATTGCTGGCGCGCGCGACATGGCGCAGCGGGGCCAGTATCATGAATTCGAAAAATGGGCGCTTTCCCTCATCAATGCCCAACCGGGCAATCTCGGCAAAAAGGGCGCGGACAAGGGCATCGACGGAAACATCTATTTCGGCAAGACGAATCGCGCCATCGTCTCTGTCAAGGCTGGCGAGAATATCAGTGTGGGCATGATCCGCGATCTGCATGGCGTGATCGGGCGCGAAGGCGCGGGCATCGGCGTTTTCCTTACGCTGACGCCCCCGAAGAAAACCATGATTGCAGAGGCGGCCGCCGCAGGGCAGTTCCATATGGAAGGTTTCGGTCCGGTTCCCCGCATCCAGATTGTCACCATTGAAAGCGCCCTTGAACTGCGTGACCGCGCAATACGGTTGCCGGCGCGCAGAGACGATGCCTTCAGGAAAGTGGCGCGGGAGGCAAACGGCGGCTCGCAGGGTCAACTGGACCTCTGACGCCGCCTGTTCGCCGGGAACGTCGGGCGCGGCCCTCCGTCGTGGCGGCGCGGCGTGTCCGCCCCATGGGAGAGGGCGCCATCGAACCGGGGGATCGAACGGCTGGAACTCCATCTCCGCCATCACCTCCGGCTCACTCACATCAATGCCGGGCAGGGCGGCAATCAGGGCGTCCGCCGATTGTTCCAGCAGCGGAAATGTCTTGTAGTGGCACGGGATGACAGTTTTGAAATCGAAGAAGTTCCTGGCCGCGTAGGCGGCGCGGGCCATGTCCATGGTGAAATGCCCGCCCGCGCACAGAATGCCGATGTCGGGCGCATGAAGGTCATTCATGATCTTCATGTCCGCCATGACATCGGCGAGTGCTTGACACATCAACGCCCGGAGTTATAGCCGAAAGTTGGTTATGGCGCTGATTGGCGGCCTATCATGGCGTTGTTCACGCGGCGCAATTCTCAGCAGAGAAAAGGATATGCCACATGACGAAGTCTACCATCACGCCGTTGCCCGGTCCATCGGGATTTTCGTCTGACCCGCTGACCGACATCCTGCAAACCGGCGCGCGCCAACTGCTCAAACAGGCGGTGGAAGCGGAATTTGCCACGCTCCTCGCCGCCCATGCCCGCGAGGTGACGGACGACGGCCGTGCGCGGCTGGTGCGCCATGGTCATCTGCCCGAGCGCGAGGTTATGACCGGCATCGGCCCGATACCAGTGAAGGCGCCGCGGGTGCGGGACCGGGGCAATGTGGACGAAAAGATCCGTTTCGCCTCGTCGATCCTGCCGCCCTGGCTGCGCAAGACCAGATCGATTGAGGAACTGCTGCCGTGGCTCTATCTCAAGATATCTGTCTTGGTCAAGGTTTGATTTTGGACCACTGGCGACTTTCAGGAGGCTCCTGGGGCGCTGTTGGGGCCGAACGCGGCAGGGCTTTCATCGAGCACCATCTCGCGATTGAAAGCGGACTGGGGGGCGGAGTATGAACGCTGGCAGCGCCGCGATCTCAGTGCCCGGCGTTTCGTCTATGTCCGGGCCGATGGTGTCTATTTCCAACCGCGTATGGAAGAGCAGAAACAATGCGTTCTGGTGCTGATCGGCGCGGATGAGTGGGGCCGCAAGGAGGTTCCGGGCCTCACCGAAGCAGGCAGTCGGCTACCGTGAAAGCACGCAGAGTTGGCGCGAGTTGCTGCTCGATCTCAAGCGTCGCGGGCTGTCCCACGCCCCCGATCCGGCCATTGGCGACGGCGCCCCAAGGGTTACGGGGGTTCCGGGCGGCGCTGCGCGAAGTCTTCGGCAGCACCCCGGAACAACGGTGCTGGGTTCACAAGACCGGAAACGTTCTCAATGCCATGCCCAAATCGGTGCAGGCCAAAGCCAAAGGCCACCTGCATGATATCTGGCAGGCGGAAACGAAGACCGAAGCCGGGGCCGCCTTCGATTTCTTCGTGGAAACCTACGGCGCGAAATATGACAAGGCGGTTGGGAAACTGACCAAAGACCGGGCTGTGCTGCTCTCCTTCTACGGCTTCCCTGCTGAGCACTGGAAGCACATCCGAACCACGAACCCGATCGAGAGCACCTTCGCCACCGTCCGCCACCGCACCGGCAAAACCAAAGGCTGCCTGAGCCGCAAGACCGGGTTGGCCATGGCATTCAAGCTGATGATGTCAGCGCAAGGAAAATGGCGAAAGCTCGACGGCGCCAACCGCATGCCAGAGATCATTGAAGGGGTTGAGTTCACAGACGGGATCAAGCAAATTCAAAACGCCGCCTGATCACACCATCACCAACTTTCGGGCATAGCTCCAACGCCCGCAGTCCATTCTTCCCGTATTGCCAAACTGTCACGGTCCGGCACTGGCCGTGGCTGACTTCTGGTGGAGACAAAATCATGAAGGTATCCAAACAACTTCTGCCAATGTTTTTGGCAGCATACGCATTTCCCGTTGCTTCGGAACCTGTATCGGTTAGTCTGCCAGAGTACGCATTCAATTTCCCAGTCTATGGCTACGAAATTATTGTCAGTGGAACGACAGGTGGTATCGGGAAGCTAAGCACCGAGGATTCCATTTATATCAGTGACGATGGTTACCGCATCCGGTCACGATGGGATGGCTTGGGCCGCAGAGGCAGGCAGGAATTTCTAGGCTCAGGACCCATTGACTTTGTTTTGAACGTGTGAATCAGTGTTCTGCAAAACGGAGTAGTGACATGAGCGATCCTTTCTGGCTGACGGAGGCACAAACAGCGCGCCTTGAGCCCTTCTTTCCCAAGCCCCATGGCAAGCCCAGGGTCGATGACCGTCGTGTGCTGAGTGGTATTATTTTCATTATTCGCAACGGTTTACGCTGGCGCGATGCGCCTGTCGAATACGGCCCTCACAAAACGCTCTACAATCGGTTTGTGCGCTGGTCCCGCAAAGGTATTTTCGAACGAATTTTCGAAGAATTGGCCAACCCCTCTGGCCCGGACGCCGACACCCTCATGATTGACGCAACCCATCTCAAGGCACATCGCACGGCGTCCAGTCTCAAAAAGGGGGGTCCGAGCCGCGCCTGATCGGGCGTACAAAGGGAGGACTGAATACGAAACTGCATGTCGTTGGAGACGGTGCGGGTCGCCCTGTCAGGCTGCATCTGACGGCGGGTCAGCGTAGCGACTTCAAGGGCGCGGATGTTTTGCTGCCCAACCTGCCTGCGGCCAGGGTTCTGATCGCGGATCGGGGCTACGACAGCGCAAAGGTTCGAAAAATCATTGAAGATCAGAAGATTGAGGTTTGCATCCCTTCAAGGAAAAACCGCAAAAAAACCATCCCCCACTGCACCGAAACGTACAAGAGGCGGCACAAGGTCGAAAACCTGTTCGCAAAACTCAAGGATTGGAGGCGCATCGCGATGCGCTATGACCGATGCGCACACGTATTCAAATCCGCCATATACATCGCTGCAACCGTCATATTCTGGCTATGAGTCCTGACCCTGGTCACCTGCCTCCAAAGTTCGGCACATGAGTTTTGTTGGGCGCGTTGGCAGAACCGCTTGACGGAGGCGAGGATATGGTCGGCGGGTTTGACCCATTTGTAGGGTTTGGGGTTTTCGTTATGAGCCTCGATAAATGCAGCGATATCGGCTTCCAGTTCCGCCGTTGAACGATGGACGCCGCGCAGCAGTTGCTTGCGCGTCAGTTCAGCAAACCAACGCTCCACCTGATTGATCCAACTGGCCGAGGTCGGTGTGAAGTGTGAGCGTCCGTTGAAGCCGACCTAACGCGGGGGCGGAGGAGCCGATAGTGTCCACCATCGATAGTGGACACCATGAGGCACTCTATGGCTGGCAGGCGCAAGAAGCGAATTTGGTGGGACGACGAGAAGCGTTCGATCTGCCTGCAGACTGCCGCGCCGGGTGTTTCTGTGGCTCAGGTTGCGCGGCGCTACGCGATGAACGCCAATCTGATCTTCAAATGGCTGAAGGACCCGCGTTTTGCGCCGGATTTCACCGAGGTCGTAGCTGGATCTGTGTTTCTGCCGGTTGAGATTTCTCCGGCTGCTTCACATCCGGTCCCGGCGCAGCCATCCGGTCCCGTCGCCTTCGGTGGCGGTATCGAGATTGAGTTGGCTGGCGGTCACCGGATCAGCGCCGGGGGTGGGTTCGATCCTGATGTGCTGGCGCGGCTGCTGAAGGGGCTGATGTCTTGATCCCGGTGCCGAGCAACACGCGGGTGTGGCTGTCGGCGGGTGTCACGGACATGCGGCGAGGGTTCAATACGCTGGCGGCCCAGGCCGAGAAGGTTTTGGCCGAAGACCCGTATTCCGGCCACCTGTTCGTGTTCCGGGGTCGGCGCGGCGATCTGTTGAAGATCATCTGGTGGGATTGCCAGGGCGCGTGCCTGTTTTCGAAGCGGTTGGAGAAAGGGCGGTTTGTCTGGCCCGCTGCAAAGGACGGCAAGATCAGCGTCACACCCGCGCAGCTCTCAATGCTGTTGGAGGGGATTGACTGGCGGATGCCCCGTAAAACCTGGAGACCGTTGAGCGTAGGATAGGTCAATAAATACGAGGCTTTGCGCGCTTTCGGGGTTCACCCCGGAATGCTGATCCGGTATAGGATCGGCGATGCTGAAGGACCTCGACATATCCCCGGATGATCCTGCGGAACTGCGGGCAGTGAACCGGCTTCTGGCCGATGAAGTCAAGGCGCTGACCCTGAAGGTGGAACAACTCCAACACCAACTGGCGGGGCATGACCGGCGCCGGTTTGGATCGAAATCAGAAAGCCTCTACCAGCTCAATCTGGTCTTCCAGGAAGATGAGGCGATTGCCGAAGCCGCTGGAGAACAGGCGGCGCCTGCTCCAACGCCTGAAACGGACAAACCGGCCCGCCGGCACAGCCGCAAGCCCTTGCCCGATCATCCGGACCGGCACGAAGAGGTCTTGTCGCCGGGCGAGGACTGCCGACGTTGCGGTGGGGCGTTGAAGAGGCTCGGTGAGGACGTGACCGAGGAGTTGGAATACAAACCGGGGCGTTTTGTCGTGAACCGGATCGTGCGTCCGCGTATGGCCTGTTCCTGTTGCGAGGCCATTGTCCAATCGCCGCTGCCATCGCGCCCGATCGAACGTGGCCGCCCGGGACCGGGGCTGCTGGCGCACGTGTTGGTCAGCAAATACGCGGACCACCTGCCGCTCTACCGTCAGTCGCAAATATACGCCCGTGAAGGCGTTGATCTTAATCGATCAACTCTGACCAATTGGGTTGGCGGCTCCACCGCGCTTCTGGAACCTCTGGCTGACACCATTGGCCGAATGGTCCGCCGAGGCGCGGCCACCTTCGCTGATGATACGCCTGTTAAAATGCAGGCCCCCGGCAACAAGAAGACCAGGACCGCCCGTGTCCGGACCTATGTTCGCGATGAACGACCATGGTCTGGATCATCACCGCCCTGCGCGTGGTATCAGTTCACGATTGATCGCAAGGGCGAACATCCCGTCTCACATCTCTCCGGCTACAAAGGCTGGGTCCATGCGGACGGGTATTCCGGCTTCAACGGGGTATTCGGTGAGGACAAGGCCCAGGAGATGGCTTGTTTGGCGCACGTCAGACGCAAGTTTGTAGACATCTTTGCCGCGCAAGGCTCATCGATTGCCGAAGAAGCCCTCCGCCGGACCGCGGAACTCCATGCCGTCGAGAAAGAGGCGCGTGGCAAACCGTCTGAAGAGCGCGTTGCCATCCGTCAGGAAAAGGCAAAACCGATCTTCGATGAACTTGAGACCTGGTTACACGCGCAGTTGCCAAATATATCTGGCAAGTCGCCTCTGGCCCAGGCGATCCGTTATGCCCTTGGTCGTTTGCCAAAGGCACGCGGTTATTTGAACCATGGCTTTCTGGAAGCGGACAACAACATCGCCGAACGCGCCATAAAACCTGTCGCCATAGGTCGCAAAAATTGGATGTTCGCCGGTTCCGAGGGCGGTGGCAAAGCCATGGCCATCGCCTACACCCTGATCGAAACGGCAAAGCTTGATAAAGTCGATCCACAAGCCTGGCTCACATGGGTTCTCGCCCGCATCGCGGATCACAAGATCACTCGGCTGGACGAGTTGATGCCCTGGCGTTACGCTGCATCAGCAGCGTAACCGGGACGACCGGCAGTACGCCAGGGCTCCTTCACCGAACGGTCACTGTGAAGTGGACATGCCAATGCGGGCGGCGTGCCAGCCAGGCCTTGATCTTCGGGGTTTTGTGGGTGGCATAATTGTCCATGACGATATGCACCTCCGGCCCGTCCGGCATCTGCCGGTCGATCTGTTTGAGGAAGTCGAGGAACCCGGTGGCGCGGTGCCGCTTGTAGCATTTGCCGATCACGGCGCCGGTGGCGATATCCAGTGCTGCAAAAAGCGACGTCGTGGCGTGTCGGATGTAGGTGCTGCGCGACAAACAAGGTGAGAATCCAGCGTCAATCAGGATGAGAACGCGTGTGCGGGGGCTCGCAGGGAGGGCGTAGCCCGACTGGGGAGGCCCCGCACACGCGTTTTGCCCTTTTGGGGCGGGCCTGACGGTTGTGGCCGGCTCGGATAAGGAATGATTTTCTGTGCAAGGGGATCGTTCATGCCGGGCTGTCATGTCACTGACCAACAAATGAGGCTCTTCATGACGCTCAGATCGACCCATTCCGTTGCCGTTGCCGCTGCCAAGGCGGGGATCAGCCAGGCAACGGGCTATCGGCTGCAAGCTGACCCAATTTTACCATCACAGAAGAAGGCCCCTCGCGGCCGGCGGCGTCCGGACCCGCTGGCGGACATTTTTGATGCGGAGGTCGTGCCGCTTCTGCGGTCCTCACCGGGGATCCGACCTGTGGCGGTTTACGAGGAGCTTCTGCGTCGGCATTCTGATCTGGGTACGGGCATCCGACGGACTCCGGAGCGACGGATACGCGCCTGGAATGCGGAACACGGCCCTGAACAGGACGTCATTTTCCGGCAGACCCACACACCGGGCAAAATGGGCCTGTCGGATTTCACCGCCATGGGCAAGTTGGGTGTGACCATTGCCGGTGAGGCACTGGGCCATCGACTGTATCACTTCCGGCTTGCCTATAGCGGGTTTCAGCACGCCCACGTCGTGCTGGGCGGCGAAAGCTATGTGGCGCTGGCTGAGGGATTGCAGAACGCCCTCTGGACGCTCGGCGGCGTGCCACACAATCATGGAACTGACAGCCTGTCGGCGGCCTTCAAGAACCTGGATAAGTCATCCCGGGCCGATCTAACCGACCGCTTCGACGCCCTGTGCAACCATTATGGAATGACGCCGACGCGCAACAACAAGGGCGTCGCACACGAGAACGGTTCCATCGAGAGCCCCAATGGGCATCTGAAGCGCACCATTGAGGACGCGCTGGTCATGCGTGGGTCGCGCGACTTCGAAAGCTTGCAAGATTATCGTCGCTTCATCGACGAGATCGTGGGCCGGATCAACGCCCGCAATGCCAAGCGTATCGATGCGGAACGTGCGAGCCTCAGACCTTTGCCGACGCGGCGGACCACGGATTACGAGGAGATCACGTTGCGCGTCACTTCCTCCGGGGGCTTCACCTTGCGCAAGGTGTTCTACACCGTGCCATCCCGGTTGATCGGGCATCAGCTGCGGGTTCGGCTCTACGATGATCGGTTGGAGCTGTTCCTGGGAAGCTCTGCCCTGCTAACGCTGACACGCGGACGAGCCTCGAGCACCGGGAGCCATGGGCACGTGGTCAATTACCACCACGTCATCCACTCCTTGCGCAAAAAGCCCATGGCGCTGATGGGGCTGGTCTATCGGGATCAGCTATTCCCGCGCCGGGCGTTCCGTAACATGTTCGCATTCCTGCTGGAGCAGACCAGTGAGAAGGCGGCGTGTCGCATGGTTGTCGATCTTCTGGCGCTGGCACACGAGCGGGGCTGCGAGGCTGAATTGGCAGCGCAGCTTGAGGAGGACCTTCGCCAGAAGCGCCCGCCTGACATGGCGGCCCTACGCGCAGTGTTTAGCCCATCACAAGACGCACTCCCCCAAGTCGCGGTGCAACTGGCCGACCTGTCATCTTACGACCAGTTGGTCGGCGGTACGCCATCCGCTCAGGAGGTGACAGCATGACATCGCCCCAGACCGATACCGCCCGCCTAACCTTGGCTCTGACCGAATTGCGCTTGCCAGCCATCAAGGCGCTATGGCCGCGCTTTGCGGAACAAGCCGACAAGGAAGGCTGGCCCGCCGCTCGGATGCTCAGCACCCTGGTGGAGCATGAACTGGCTGAACGAGATCGCCGTCGTATCGAGCGACATCTCGCACAGGCACGCCTGTTGCCCGGAAAAACGATCGACACCTTCGACTTCACAGCCGTCCCCATGCTGTCCAAGGCCCATGTCAGTGCGATCACCGCTGGCGACAGCTGGATCGGAAAGGGCGGCAACATCCTGCTGTTTGGGCCGCCAGGTGTGGGCAAATCACATCTCGGCTCAGCCATCGGGCTCGCCCTTGTCGAGCAAGGCTACCGCGTCCTATTCAGCCGCACCACCGATCTGGTCCAGAAACTCCAACAGGCCCGCCGCGATCTCGTCCTCGAAAGTGCCATTGCAAAGCTCGACAAATTCCATCTGCTGATCCTCGATGACATCACCTACGTCACCAAGGATCAGGCTGAAACCAGTGTGCTCTTCGAACTCATCAGCGCGAGATATGAACGCCGCTCAATGTTGATCACGGCCAACCAGCCCTTCGGGGAGTGGAATGCGATTTTTCCAGACCCGGCCATGACATTGGCCGCCGTCGACAGGCTCGTGCACCACGCAACCATCTTCGAGATGAATGTCGAAAGCTACCGGCGAAGAGCAGCACAAAAGGCAAAGGGGCCGGGAAGGCCTGCACAAAAAGCCACACCGGAAAACACCAAAGCTGATTGACGCTCCGCGACAATCAAAAAACAAACCCCTTGATCGCGGCACAAAAGCCCGGCATCGTCCCAAACGTCGCGACCAAGGATTCTCATCCTGATTGACGCGCACTTCTCATCTTGATTGTCGCGCTACATGTAGGTGTGGGTGCGCCGCTCGGCCACGCCGGGCGCCATTGGCAGCACAGGCTGTTCGCGATCCAGCGCCTGGATTTGCGATTTCTCGTCAACACACAACACGATAGCCCTGTTCGGCGGTGACAGGTACAGCCCGACGATATCGTGCACCTTGTCCACCAACAGCGGGTCGGTTGAGAGCTTGAATGTCTCGCTTCGGTGCGGTTGCAGGCCGAACCCGTTCCAAATCCGCCGGATGGTGGTGTGCGACAGTCCCGTCGCGGCTGCCATGCTTCGGAGCGACCAATGGGTCGCATCCCTCGGGGTCGTGTTCAGCGTGCGCTCAATCACCGCAGTCACCTGATCGTCCGACACGGTGCGCGGGCGACCGGAGCGGTATTCGTCGGTGAGACCTTCAATCCGGCAGCGCACAAAACGTCTGCGCCATTTGCCGACTGTGTGTTCATGCACCCCAAGCCGGGCCGCCACGAGTTACAGCCGAAAGTTGGTGATGGCCCTGATGGGCGGCATATCATGGCGTTGTTCACGCGGCGCAATTCTCAGCAGAGAAAAGGATATGCCACATGACGAAGTCTACCATCACGCCGTTGCCCGGTCCATCGGGATTTTCGTCTGACCCGCTGACCGACATCCTGCAAACCGGCGCGCGCCAACTGCTCAAACAGGCGGTGGAAGCGGAATTGGCCACACTCCTCGCCGCCCATGCCCGCGAGGTGACGGACGACGGCCGTGCGCGGCTGGTGCGCCATGGTCATCTGCCCGAGCGCGAGGTCATGACCGGCATCGGCCCGGTACCAGTGAAGGTGCCGCGGATGCGGGACCGGGGCAATGTGGACGAAAAGATCCGTTTCGCCTCGTCGATCTTGCCGCCCTGGCTGCGCAAGACCAGATCGATTGAGGAACTGCTGCCGTGGCTCTATTTCAAGGGCATTTCCACGGGCGACTTCCAGGAGGCTCTTGGGGCGCTGTTGGGGCCGAACGCGGCAGGGCTTTCATCGAGCACCATCTCGCGATTGAAAGCGGACTGGGGGGCGGAGTATGAACGCTGGCAGCGCCGCGATCTCAGTGCCCGGCGTTTCGTCTATGTCTGGGCCGATGGTGTCTATTTCCAACCGCGTATGGAAGAGGAGAAACAATGCGTTCTGGTGCTGATCGGCGCGGATGAGTGGGGCCGCAAGGAGGTTCTGGGGCTCACCGACGGCTACCGTGAAAGCACGCAGAGTTGGCGCGAGTTGCTGCTCGATCTCAAGCGTCGCGGGCTGTCCCACGCCCCCGATCTGGCCATTGGCGACGGCGCCTTGGGGTTCTGGGCGGCGCTGCGCGAAGTCTTCGGCAGCACCCGGGAACAACGGTGCTGGGTTCACAAGACCGGAAACGTTCTCAATGCCATGCCCAAATCGGTGCAGGCCAAAGCCAAGGGCCACCTGCATGATATCTGGCAGGCGGAAACGAAGACCGAAGCCGGGGCCGCCTTCGATTTCTTCGTGGAAACCTACGGCGCGAAATATGACAAGGCGGTTGGGAAACTGACCAAAGACCGGGCTGTGCTGCTCTCCTTCTACGGCTTCCCTGCTGAGCACTGGAAGCACATCCGAACCACGAACCCGATCGAGAGCACCTTCGCCACCGTCCGCCACCGCACCGGCAAAACCAAAGGCTGCCTGAGCCGCAGGACCGGGTTGGCCATGGCATTCAAGCTGATGATGTCAGCGCAAGGAAAATGGCGAAAGCTCGACGGCGCCAACCGCATGCCAGAGATCATTGAAGGGGTTGAGTTCACAGACGGGATCAAGCAAATTCAAAACGCCGCCTGATCACACCATCACCAACTTTCGGGCATAGCTCGGCCGCCACTTCCTTGCTCGCCAATCCATCAGCGCACAGCAGGATCATCCGGCATCGGTCCGACAGCGAACGTGCCGCTTTGTGACGCCGAACCTGACCCTCGAGAAAACGGCGCTCATCTTCGCTCAGAACCACTGCATCCGCCAAACGTCCCACCATCGCAACATCCTCCTCAATTCCCGCTCAGTCAATGATACAAAGTACAATTCCGGGGGACCAGGCTCAGTCCTCATAGCCAGAATATGACGGTTGCAGCGATGTATATGGCGGATTTGAATACGTGTGCGCATCGGTCATAGCGCATCGCGATGCGCCTCCAATCCTTGAGTTTTGCGAACAGGTTTTCAACCTTGTGCCGCCTCTTGTAGGTTTCGGCGCAGTGGGGGATGGTTTTGTTGCGGTTTTTCCTTGAAGGGATGCAAACCTCAATCTTCTGATCTTCAATGATTTTTCGAACCTTTGCGCTGTCGTAGCCCCGATCCGCGATCAGAACCCTGGCCGCAGGCAAGTTGGGCAGCAAAACATCCGCGCCCTTGAAGTCGCTACGCTGACCCGCCGTCAGATGCAGCCTGACAGGGCGACCCGCACCGTCTCCAACGACATGCAGTTTCGTATTCAGCCCTCCCTTTGTACGCCCGATCAGGCGCGGCTCGGAGCCCCCTTTTTGAGACTGGACGCCGTGCGATGTGCCTTGAGATGGGTTGCGTCAATCATGAGGGTGTCGGCGTCCGGGCCAGATGGGTTGGCCAATTCTTCGAAAATTCGCTCGAAAATACCTTTGCGGGACCAGCGCACAAACCGATTGTAGAGCGTTTTGTGAGGGCCGTATTCGGCAGGCGCATCGCGCCAGCGTAGACCGTTGCGAATAATGAAAATAATACCACTCAACACACGACGGTCATCGACCCTGGGCTTGCCATGGGGCTTGGGAAAGAAGGGCTCAAGGCGCGCTGTTTGTGCCTCCGTCAGCCAGAAAAGATCGCTCATGTCACTACTCCGTTTTGCAGAACACTGATTCACACGTTCAAAACAAAGTCAATGGGTCCTGAGCCTAGATTTCTTCAATGAGAACTGCATCGGTTCCCTGTTCGGTTCCGCGTCGAGATGCGCTATTACCGCGACTGGTGAAATCGAACTTGATGATGACATGCATATGATATTCCGGTTCACATCTGTAAGGGTTTCCAAGGGCGGCAGTACCCTGACAGCCGGGGAACCAGATCAATGAGAAAAGCAGGTGGAATAATTGCGATCATTGCCGGAATCTTTGCCGTCTTCGCGGCCGGGTTTACGCTGTTTGTTGGCGGTGTCGGAAGAGCCTTCGAAGCGGAAGGCGCGGGCACAGTTATCGGGCTGGGATGGGGTGGCGTTCTATTTTCATTTCTGACCATTGTATTTGGTGCTGTGTGCCTGACCGTCGAGGAAAGGTTTGTGGCAATTCTCCTGACCGTGTGTGCGCTGGCTGGCACAATTCTCGGAGGCACTTTTGTTGCTGTCTTTATGGCACTCGCCCTGATCGGGGGACTTCTGGCCGTGTTCGAGAAGAGTAAGCCAAAGCCCGAATCCTGAAAATGTTCCAGCCGGGAGTTCCAGGCGGAATCCCGAATGTCCAAGCCATGCAAGTTTCATTTACACCTCCCCTGCAAGCGTTCACGGGGAGTATGGGGGCGAATTCCCCGCGAGGTCCAGCAAATCGGCCATGTTTCGGGTATGATTTTTCGCGTTGCCGCTGCGCGGCGTTTCATGCCTGCGGCGCGAGTATTTTTACAGAGAAGAAGAGCGGGTCGGGCTTTTGAAGACATTTTCAAACGTCCTGCGCAGCGCGACATCAAGATCGGCCATTGTCACCGGCAGCCCCAGGTCCACGAGGCTGGTCACGCCATGTTCGCGGATACCGCAAGGCACGATCCCGTCAAAATGCTTCAGATCCGGTTCGACATTGATCGAAATGCCATGAAAGCTCACCCATTTGCGCAGGCGCACCCCGATCGCCGCGATCTTGTCTTCGGCGGGATGACCGTCCGGGCGCAATGGCCTGTCATGCCGCATGACCCAGACGCCCACGCGCCCCCTGCGCCGTTCGCCCCGGATATTGAACTGATCCAGGGTGCCGATGATCCACTCTTCCAGTTGCGCTACGAAGCGGCGCAGATCGCGCCCCCGTGCGCCGACATCCAGCATTGCATAGGCGACGCGCTGTCCGGGGCCGTGATAGGTGTATTGCCCGCCGCGTCCTGACGGGTGGACGGGAAAGCGGTCGGGGTCGGTCAGATCCGCAGGGTCGGCGGAGGCGCCGGCCGTATAGAGCGGCGGATGTTCGACCAGCCAGACCGCCTCTGGTGCCTCGTCGCGGGCGATCAGGCTGGCGCGTTCCTCCATGAAGCGCACGGCGTCATCGTATTCCGTGAGACCCTCCGACACGATCCATTCCACGGTCGTATCCACAAATGGTTTCGTTGCGCTGTCGGACACCTGGCGGCGACTCCGGTCTGACGGGGCACAGGGCAGCCCCCGGGAGCCTTGTCGCAGAAGCGGTTGCAGAAGTCAAAACCGGCGCGATACCGACGGGGGGCGAATCTTCCTGCCGCCGCCAGAAAGCCCTTCACATCGCCTTTGCGCATTGCTATATGGCCCGGGCTTGCCTGATCTTGTGCGGTCGTGGCGGAATTGGCAGACGCGCAGCGTTGAGGTCGCTGTGGGGTAACACCCGTGGAAGTTCGAGTCTTCTCGACCGCACCAGCGCCGGTATTCCGGAAAAGCGTTTTCCGTCATTGGCATGACCGCCGGCACGGTTGATGGGCATTGCAGTTCCCCGGCTGACATCGCCAACGGGAATGTGACAATCCGAAAGGTGACGTTTCTGTTTTCATCGCGTATGGGATGGGAAAACCGGGGTATGCGCATGTTCGGAATCGATCTCTTCGACGCCAGTCTGTTGCCGTCGCTTCTGGTCGCGGTTCTGGGCGGGCTGCTGTCTTTCCTCAGCCCCTGCGTGTTGCCCATCGTGCCGCCCTATCTTGCCTATATGGGCGGGATTTCGGTTTCCGACATGGAGGGCAACGCCCCGGCGCGGCGCAGGGCGCTTGGGTCGGCGTTTTTCTTTGTTCTTGGCCTGTCCACGGTATTTCTGCTGCTGGGGGCCGGCGCTTCTGCCTTTGGCAGGTTCTTTTTGCAGAATCAGGGATGGTTCGTGACGGTCTCCGGTGTGGCGATCATGATCTTTGGCGGGCATTTCGTCGGCATCTACCGTATCGCGGTCATCGACAGGGATCTGCGGATGGATGCGGGCGACCGGGGCGGCTCGGCGCTTGGCGCTTATGTGCTGGGGCTTGCCTTTGCGTTTGGCTGGACGCCCTGCATCGGGCCGCAACTAGGCACGATCCTGACCCTGGCCGCGCAGGACGGTTCGGTGTCGCGCGGGGCGTTTTTGCTGTTTACATACGCCTTGGGTCTGGGAATCCCGTTCCTGCTGGTTGCAGCCTTCTTTCCGAACCTGACCGGTTTGATGAGCTGGATGAAGCGCCATATGGACCGGGTTGAGCGGATCATGGGCCTGCTGCTGTGGACCGTCGGCCTGATGATGCTGACCGGCAAGTTTACCGATCTGGCCTGGTGGCTGAACGAAACCTTTCCGGTATTGCAGCAATTTGGCTGATCGGCAGTAATATCCTTTCAATCTCCGTCTGCTCTGCTCTGCTTCGGGATCGTTGGGGCAGGTGCATGGCAGGCAATATCGACATATCGGTCAGACGCCGGCAGGTGTTCTACATTCCGGGCTTCGACCCGTATCCGCCGCGCCGGTATCGTGAACTCTATCGGTGTGAAGGCGCAAGGCAGGCAGGAATCTCGGGATACGGGCTTCGACAGACCCCGGCGCAGGGTTCGCGCCCGTTCGGGTGGCAGGTGGAGGCCGTCATTCAGGGGCAAACGGTTCGCACCCGTTTCGAGGTGCTGATCTGGTCGGACATCGTTCGGCAGAGGATGCGCATGTCGATCCCCGCCACATACATGCTGTTGCTCAGGACCATCTGCGTCTATTTCGGCAGCGGAGCGATCTTCAGACTGGTGCGGATGCGAAAGGGGCCGGTCATCGCGTCCTTCTACCCCGCTGTTCTGTTGATCCTGCAACTTGCGGTTGCGGTCGCGGCATTCCGGGCTGCGGCATATGCGGTTGGCCAGTTCGCGCCGGTCGCCGCCGGGTGGCTGGTCGGAGGTGTCGCCCTTGTCGGGCTGATGCGCCTGTTCCGGCGGTGGGATCAGCACCTTTACGCCCATTACCTGATGCTGGACTATGCGTTCTCGGCGCATGATCGCGGGGCCTATCCGGAAACACTGCGCAACCGCCTGCAACGGTTTCGGGGGCGTATCGCGGGTGCGCTGCACTCTGATGTGGACGAGGTTCTGGTGGTCGGGCATTCCTCGGGCGCGCATCTGGCGGTCTCGGTTCTTGCCTCGCTGCTGCGCAAGCGGGTTAGTGGTGGCGCGTCGGCTCCGGCCCTGTCGTTCCTGTCGCTCGGGCAGGCGATGCCGATGGTTTCGTTCCTGCCGGATGCCGGTGAACTGAGACGGGATCTGCATCAGATGGCGGCGCAGGACCGAATCACCTGGGTTGATGTCAGCGCCCCCGGCGACGGCTGCTGTTTTGCGCTTTGCGATCCGGTCGCCGTGACAGGTGTTGCGCCAAAGCAAAAGCGCTGGCCGCTGGTTCTGTCCGCCGCTTTCAGCCAGACCCTGTCGCCAGAGCGCCGGCAGGCGCTGCGGTGGCGTTTTTTCCGGCGGCATTTCCAGTATCTTTGCGCATTCGATCAGCCGGGAGACTACGATTATTTTCAGATCACCGCCGGGCCGATGACGCTGGCAGAGCGGTTTGCAGGCCGGGCGCCGTCAGCAAACCGGATCGAAACGCCGCTTTCGCGTTTCCGGGACATGGCGCCATGAAACCGCCGAAACCCGCCCCGCGGCCGGACCGCGTGTCGCTGTGGCGATACATGCGCCTGTTCCGGCGCGATATTCTGTCTGCCCAGCCGGAAAAGCTCTATCGGGCCTGGATGGCAGAGTTCAGAACGCCGTTCTTCCGATCCTATCTGGTCAATCAACCCGGACTGATCGACATTGTTCTGAAGGAACGCCCCGAGGATTTTCCGAAATCCGGCCGCGTGACAGAGGGGTTGCGGCCCTTGCTTGGCAATTCGGTCTTTGTGGCCAATGGCAAGGTCTGGCAGCGCCAGCGCCGGATCATCGACCTTGCCTTTGCCGGTGGCCGGCTCAGGGAAACATTCCCGGCGATGCAGGCAGCGGCAGCCGCGACGGTCGGTCGTATCGGGTCGATGGACCGCCGCGCACCTGTCGAAATCGAAGAGGTTTGCAGCCACGCGGCGGCGGATGTGATCTTTCGTTCATTGTTTTCCATTCCGGTGGAACACGCGCAGGCGCGGGAACTGTTCCGGGAATTTCGCGCATATCAGCGCAGTCAGCCGATCCTGAACCCGGCTGCATTCCTGCCGCTGCCGCGATGGGTTCCGCGATTGCATCGCGCCGAGACCCGGCGTGCGTCGGGGCTTGTCCGCGCCCTGATCACCGAACTGACAATGCAGCGCCTTCGCGAGATCGAGGCAGGGACAGCGCCGGACGATCTGGCGACCAGGATCATGGCCACGCCGGACCCGCAGACGGGCATGTGTTTTTCCGTCTCCGGGATGGTCGATCAGGTCGCGGTCTTCATGCTTGCCGGGCACGAAACCAGCGCGTCGGCGCTGGCCTGGGCGCTTTATCTTCTGGCGCTGTATCCGCAATGGCAGGACGCGGTTGCGGACGAGGCCCGGGGCCTGGAACCCGACAGCGACTTTTCGGTCATGTCCCGGCTTGCGATCAGCCGGGACGTGTTCCGCGAGGCGCTGCGCCTCTATCCTCCGGTGCCGATGATGGTCAGAGAGGTGGCCCGCCCGCACATTTTCAGAAAACGACGGCTGCGCAAGGGGGCGCTGATCGTGCTCAGCCCATGGCATCTGCACAGGCACGCGCGGCTGTGGGACGACCCGGACGGGTTTGACCCCGGTCGCTGGCAGGCCGCGAACGGCAGCCGTTGCCCGAAGGCGGCCTATTTACCGTTTTCCGCAGGCCCCAGAGTGTGCCCCGGCGCGGGATTTGCAATGATTGAAGGGCCTTTGCTGCTTTCCACCATCGTCAGGCATTTCAGGCTGGAAACGGTGGCGGGGCGTGATCCGGCCCCGGTCGCGCATCTGACCGTTCGGGCCAGGGACGGGATATGGCTTCGCCTTTCGGGGCGCGGGGATCACCGGTCCGGCTGGTCCCGCCGCGCCCCGGATGTGTGATGGCGCAGAACATGTACGCGAATGGCCGAGGCGAGGCCGGCGTCCAGCCCGCGCGCCTCGTCGATTTCGGCGGCCAAGGCATTCAGGGCCAGCCCGCGTTCGGCGGCAATATCCCGAAAGGCGCGCCAGAATTCCTCTTCCAGCGATACGCTGGTGCGGTGGCCGCGCAGGGTCAGGGAGTGTTTGGCCGGTCGCGCGCTCATCAGTCCCCTGGGCCGATCATTTTTTCGGGCCGGACAACACGTTCAAAGGTTTCCTCATCGACAAGGCCCAGATTGACCGCCTCCTGCTTCAGGGTCGTTCCGTTCCTGTGCGCGGTCTTGGCGACGGTGGTGGCGTTGTCATAGCCGATCTCGGGGGCCAGCGCCGTCACCAGCATCAGGCTTTCGCGCATCAGCTTTTCGATCCGGTCCCTGTCGGCGCGAATGCCGACCACGCAATTGTCGGTGAAGGCTGCGGCGGCGTCTCCCAGAAGCTGCATACTTTGGAGCACGTTATAGGCAATCATCGGCTTGTAGACATTCAGTTCGAAATGCCCCTGCGACCCGGCAAAGCCCACTGCCGCGTCATTGCCGAAGACATGGGCGCAAACCTGGGTCAGCGCCTCGCACTGGGTCGGGTTGACCTTGCCCGGCATGATGGAACTGCCCGGTTCGTTCTCGGGCAGCATCAGTTCGCCCAATCCGCAGCGCGGGCCGGAGCCCAGCAGGCGGATGTCATTGGCGATCTTGAACAGGCTTGCTGCCACCGTCTTCAGCGCGCCGGACATTTCGACCATGGCGTCATGGGCGGCCAGCGCCTCGAACTTGTTGGGGGCGGTCACGAAGGGCAGGCCGGTAATGCGCGCCATGCCGGCCGCAACCTTTTCGCCCCAGCCTGCCCTGGTGTTGAGCCCGGTGCCAACCGCAGTGCCGCCCTGCGCCAGTTCGCAAATCCGGGGCAGGGCGCCTTTGACCCGTTCAATGCCCATCGCGACCTGATGCGCATAGCCGGAAAATTCCTGCGCCAGGGTCAGCGGCGTCGCGTCCATCGTATGGGTGCGCCCGATCTTGATGATGCCCTCGAATTCCCCGACTTTCGCGGCAAGTGCGGTATGCAGCCTTTGCAGCCCCGGCAGCAGCACGTCGCGCGCGGTCATCGCGGTGGCAATGTGCATGGCGGTCGGGAAAGTGTCGTTCGACGACTGCCCCATGTTGCAGTGATCGTTCGGATGCACCGGGTGTTTGGAGCCGATTACCCCGCCCAGAATTTCGATGGCCCGGTTGGCGATCACTTCATTCGCGTTCATGTTCGACTGGGTGCCGGAGCCGGTCTGCCAGACCGCCAGCGGAAAGTGATCATCCAGCTTGCCGGCGGCGACTTCCGACGCCGCCCGCACGATGGCGTCGCCCTGTTCCCGATCCAGCCCCCCCTGTTCGGTATTCACCTCGGCGCAGGCCTGCTTTATGATGCCAAGCGCCCGGACGATTGCGACAGGCTGGGTTTCCCAGCCGATGGGAAAGTTCATCAGGCTGCGCTGGGTCTGCGCGCCCCAGTGCTTGTCGGCTGGAACCTCCAGCGGGCCAAAGCTGTCGGTTTCGGTACGGGTATCGGTCATCTAATTCCTCCGGGTCTGTCGCCACGTTCATAACGACGCCCGGCGAAAGTGCAATCCGGGTTCGGCGCGGCGGTTGGACCGGATTACCGGCGAAAACTGTCGAGGCTGACAACCTCGGCCTTTTTGTCCCTGTCCTTTTCGACATCGACGATCATCGGCGCTTCCCCGTCTGTCCCGTCTTCCGCTTCCCGGTCCTGACGGGTTTCGAAACGCAATCCGAATTCGACGGACGGATCGACAAAAGTCACAATGGCATCATAAGGGATATAAAGCGGTTCGGGCTGATCGCCGAAATTGAGCGTGACCGAGAATCCGTCATCCTCGACCACAAGACCATCAAACCAGTGCTGCATGACAATCGTCATCTCGCCCGGATACCGGTCGGTCAGCCAGTCCGCAATCAGTACGTCGGGATGATCGGTACTGAAGGTGATGAAGAAATGATGCCTGCCCGGCAGGCCGTTTGCGGCGACATCGCCCAGCACATCCTGAATCAGCCGCCGCATGGCCTTGTGCATCAGGTTTCCGTAATCAATCAAATTCGACATCTGGCGAATGTCCCTGTCACCGGGTTGTCAGGTCAGCATACGGGATTTGCGGGGGAAGGGAAGAAGGGAAGGGAAGGTCACGCCCGGAAAATCATGCGCAGGTTGACGGAAGCTGAATCCGCGGGCCATCGTCGCCCCCCATCGTCGCCCCCTGTCGCCGTCGCCCCTGCCGGCGAAAGTGCAGGCTTCTGTTGCCAGGTGCCTGCGGACCCCGCCTGATCCTGCAAGGGATCAGGGCTTGGATTTCGGTTTTTCGCACTACATCAGGCAGCGAGAGCAACCGGAGCTTTGTTGTCGTTTGCAACTAGCTTGGATGTACCGATAACGGTGGTGACTCGCCGGGACAAGGCCAACCCCTTTAGACGTTCGTCGATCCTGTTTCGGCCCCATGATCCGCAAACGAAGGATTCTGGTGGAGCCGCCGGGTACCGCCCCCGGGTCCGATCCGCTTATTACGAGCGCGTTTATGTCCATAGTCCCCGTGGGGACAGACTGAATGTAAGCCCTCCACCGTCAAATGAAAAGGGGAATCGAATTGTCAGACCGTCGAAATTCTGACAGCCTTGCGGCGTAATACCCGGGAATCATGGCATTGCGTCCGTGACCGGTTGCAGAATCTGCTTTGTCTCGTGCAGGAAAGGACCGGCAATGATGGTGAAGGCGCTCGTCGTGGACAGGGGCGAGGATGGCAAGACCCACGCCGGGGTGCGTGAGATTGACCTCGGCAGCCTGCCGGAGGCAGAGGTGACGGTCGCCGTCGAGTACTCGACCGTGAATTACAAGGACGGGCTGTGCATTGGTCCGGGTGGCGGGCTGGTGCGGTCTTATCCGCATGTTCCGGGAATTGATTTTGCCGGTACTGTCGAGGCAAGCGCCGATGAACGCTATCGCCCCGGCGACAGGGTTGTTCTGACCGGCTGGCGGGTGGGAGAGGCGCATTGGGGCGGCTACTCTCAGAAAGCGCGGGTGCGCGCGGATTGGTTGGTGCCGCTGCCGTCCGGGCTGGATACCCGGCAGGCGATGGCGGTCGGGACGGCGGGCCTGACCGCGATGCTGTCGGTCATGGCGCTGGAAGATCACGGGTTGCACAGGGATCGCGGCCCGGTGCTGATCACCGGCGCGGCGGGGGGCGTCGGTTCCGTGGCGACGGCCATTCTGGCCAATCTCGGCCATGATGTCGCCGCAGTGACCGGTCGCCCCGAAACCGCCGACTATCTGCGTTCGCTCGGGGCGACACGGATTGTCCTGCGCGAGGAGTTGACGGAAATCACCCGCAAGCCGCTGGAAAGCGATATCTGGGCAGGCTGTATCGACGCGGTGGCCGGCGCCATGCTGGGCCGGGTGCTGAAACAGATGAAATATGGCAGTTCCGTTGCGGCGGTGGGATTGGCCGGGGGGGCCGCGATCGAGGGCGCGCTCATCACACCGTTCATTCTGCGGGGGGTGAACCTTCTGGGCATCGACTCGGTCATGCAGCCCTTTGCAAACAGGGTGCGCGCATGGCAACGGATCGCGCGCGACCTGCCTGTGAGCAAGCTCGAAGCGATGATCCGACCGGCGACGCTTGCGGACCTTCCGGGGCTGGGCGCCGACATTCTGAAAGGGCGGGTCAAGGGGCGCGTCGTGGTTGACGTGAATGCCTGAGAGGCCGGGAGTGTCGCGCAGGCAATCGCCGGTTCCGGTTGCCACGGGTTTGTCCCGGCCTTCGGAATGCTTTCCTGCGCACCGGTTGAAATTGATCTGTCGTTTCCGGGGCGGAAGTCGGGGCGTCAGATGAGGCAGGGCGGTCCGTTGGACATTGATTTTGTCCGCAGCCATTTTCCCGCGTTCGGGGAGCCGGGCCTGAAGGGGCAGGCGTTCTTTGAAAACGCGGGCGGCAGCTATGCCTGCGGACAGGTGATTGATCGGCTGGTGCGTTTTTACCGTCAGCGCAAGGTACAGCCCCATGCGCGTTATGCGGCGTCCCGCCTGGCGGGCGAGGAAATGGATGAGGCGCGAACACGGCTGGCGGCAATGCTTGGGGTTGAAACCGATGAGCTGAGTTTCGGGCCTTCGACCTCGCAGAACACCTTTGTGCTGGCGCAGGCTTTCAGGAAATACCTGAAACCGGGCGACGCCATCATTGTCACCAATCAGGATCACGAAGCGAACTCCGGGGTCTGGCGCAGACTGGCCGAAGACGGGGTGGAAATCCGGGAATGGGTGCTGAACCCGGAAAGCGGCAGTCTTGAACTGCCGTCGCTGCGCGCGCTGCTGGACGGCAGGGTCAGACTGGTCTGCTTTCCGCATTGCTCCAATGTCGTGGCGGAAATCAATCCGGTCAGGGAAATCTGCGCGCTTGCCCGCGATGCCGGGGCGGCCACATGTGTGGACGGCGTCAGTTACGCGCCCCACGGATTTCCCGATGTCGGGGCTTTGGGCGCGGATATATATCTGTTTTCAAGCTACAAGACCTATGGCCCGCATCAGGGGATCATGGTCATTCGCCGCGCCCTGGCCGAGGCGCTTCCGAATCAGGGCCATCATTTCAACGCCGATGCGCCCTGCAAACGCTTTACACCTGCGGGACCGGATCACGCGCAGATCGCTGCATGTGCGGGCATGGCGGATTACTGCGATGCACTCTACCGGCATCATGGCGGGCGGCGGCGATTTCTATGCCCGACGGCCGCTTGAAGCATTGAAAATCAATCCTGACAGCGGTGTGCTGCGGATGAGTTTCGTTCACTACACCCATGAAGACGAGATCGCACAACTGATCGAGGCGCTTGATCGGGTAATCTGGCCCTTCGCCGCGATGGCGGACAGGTTGCAATACTAAACTGTTCTGAAACCGTTATTTTCCAAAGTGGGATGCAATTGGAATGCTTCGTTGTTATTCTGGCTGCGAGGTTTCACGGAGAGTGGCGCCATGCCTACAGCGGCTCGTCTTGTTGGTGCGATATATTTCGCAGGGTTGGCGTTTCTGTTGTCCAGCATGATCATACCGTATCTGCCTGACCAGATGCGGCTGGGATATTTCACGCCGATCAATTGCGGCGTTGGCCTGATTGCGGGGTGGCGGGTCATGGGCCCCCGGGCGCGTGGCACGGTGTGGAACGCGA
>CBDCFF010000022.1:0-101801 GCA_965216225.1 Paracoccaceae bacterium | reverse complement strand
CCTCTGCCAAAACCTGCTCGGCCTGTGCCGCCAGAGTATTGAAACCCCGCCGCATGTCTGTCACGCCCGCCGCCAGCCAGACCCGTGTGTTGCTTGGCACGGGGATCACGAAGAAAGCCCTTTCAACAAACGTGCCAACATATCCGCATCAAAACCGCCCTCGGCTATAATCCGGTGACCGTTGGATAGCTCGATCTCAATTCGGCCTGACAGAGTGCTGGTCACGGCTAGATCAACGCTGGCTGACGCTTCAATCTCGACTGGCAAAAATACAGGGCCGTCAGCTTTCCGCACAACATCCACGGCGGGAGCATACCGATCATCCTTCAGCCATTTGAATATCAGATTGGCATTCATCGCATACCGACGTGCAACCTGCGCAACCGAAACACCAGCCGCCGTCGTCTGAAAACAGATTGAACGCTTCTCATCATCCGGCCAACGCCGCTTCTTCTGCTTCACAGCCATAGAGTGCCCCTAAGTGTCCTCTATCAATGGTGGACACTAACCCATCAAAATCTGCGCCGTTAGGCGGGGCACACCGGACGCTTACAAACGGAGTAGTGACATGAGCGATCCTTTCTGGCTGACGGAGGGTGACCGTTCGGTGAAGGAGCCCTGGCGTACTGCCGGTCGTCCCGGTTACGCTGCTGATGCAGCGTAACGCCAGGGCATCAGCTCGTCCAGCCGAGTGATCTTGTGATCCGCGATGCGGGCGAGAACCCATGTGAGCCAGGCTTGTGGATCGACTTTATCAAGCTTTGCCGTTTCGATCAGGGTGTAGGCGATGGCCATGGCTTTGCCACCGCCCTCGGAACCGGCGAACATCCAATTTTTGCGACCTGTGGCGACAGGTTTTATGGCGCGTTCGGCGATGTTGTTGTCCGCTTCCAGAAAGCCATGGTTCAAATAACCGCGTGCCTTTGGCAAACGACCAAGGGCATAACGGATCGCTTGGGCCAGAGGCGACTTGCCAGATATATTTGGCAACTGCGCGTGTAACCAGGTCTCAAGTTCATCGAAGATCGGTTTTGCCTTTTCCTGACGGATGGCAACGCGCTCTTCAGACGGTTTGCCACGCGCCTCTTTCTCGACGGCATAGAGTTCCGCGGTCCGGCGGAGGGCTTCTTCGGCAATCGATGAGCCTTGCGCGGCAAAGATGTCTACAAACTTGCGTCTGACGTGCGCCAAACAAGCCATCTCCTGGGCCTTGTCCTCACCGAATACCCCGTTGAAGCCGGAATACCCGTCCGCATGGACCCAGCCTTTGTAGCCGGAGAGATGTGAGACGGGATGTTCGCCCTTGCGATCAATCGTGAACTGATACCACGCGCAGGGCGGTGATGATCCAGACCATGGTCGTTCATCGCGAACATAGGTCCAGACACGGGCGGTCCTGGTCTTCTTGTTGCCGGGGGCCTGCATTTTAACAGGCGTATCATCAGCGAAGATGGCCGCGCCTCGGCGGACCATTCGGCCAATGGTGTCAGCCAGAGGTTCCAGAAGCGCGGTGGAGCCGCCAACCCAATTGGTCAGAGTTGATCGATTAAGATCAACGCCTTCACGGGCGTATATTTGCGACTGACGGTAGAGCGGCAGGTGGTCCGCGTATTTGCTGACCAACACGTGCGCCGGCAGCCCCGGTCCCGGGCGGCCACGTTCGATCGGGCGCGATGGCAGCGGCGATTGGACAATGGCCTCGCAACAGGAACAGGCCATACGCGGACGCACGATCCGGTTCACGACAAAACGCCCCGGTTTGTATTCCAACTCCTCGGTCACGTCCTCACCGAGCCTCTTCAACGCCCCACCGCAACGTCGGCTGTCCTCGCCCGGCGACAAGACCTCTTCGTGCCGGTCCGGATGATCGGGCAAGGGCTTGCGGCTGTGCCGGCGGGCCGGTTTGTCCGTTTCAGGCGTTGGAGCAGGCGCCGCCTGTTCTCCAGCGGCTTCGGCAATCGCCTCATCTTCCTGGAAGACCAGATTGAGCTGGTAGAGGCTTTCTGATTTCGATCCAAACCGGTGCCGGTCATGCCCCGCCAGTTGGTGTTGGAGTTGTTCCACCTTCAGGGTCAGCGCCTTGACTTCATCGGCCGGAAGCCGGTTCACTGCCCGCAGTTCCGCAGGATCATCCGGGGCTATGTCGAGGTCCTTCAGCATCGCCGATCCTATACCGGATCAGCATTCCGGGGTGAACCCCGAAAGCGCGCAAAGCCTCGTATTTATTGACCTATCCTACGCTCAACGGTCTCCAGGTTTTACGGGGCATCCGCCAGTCAATCCCCTCCAACAGCATTGAGAGCTGCGCGGGTGTGACGCTGATCCTGCCGTCCTTTGCAGCGGGCCAGACAAACCGCCCTTTCTCCAACCGCTTCGAAAACAGGCACGCGCCCTGGCAATCCCACCAGATGATCTTCAACAGATCGCCGCGCCGACCCCGGAACACGAACAGGTGGCCGGAATACGGGTCTTCGGCCAAAACCTTCCCGGCCCGGGCCGCCAGCGTATTGAACCCTCGCCGCATGTCCGTGACACCCGCCGACAGCCACACCCGCGTGTTGCCCGGCACCGGGATCAAGACATCAGCCCCTTCGGCAGCCGCGCCAGCACATCAGGATCGAACCCACCCTCGGCGCTGATCCGGTGACCGCCAGCCAACTCAATCTCGATACGGCCACCGAAGGCGACGGGACCGGATGGCTGCGCCGGGACCGGATGTGAAGCAGCCGGAGAAATCTCAACCGGCAGAAACACGGATCCAGCTACGACCTCGGTGAAATCCGGCGCAAAACGCGGGTCCTTCAGCCATTTGAAGATCAGATTGGCGTTCATCGCGTAGCGCCGCGCAACCTGAGCCACAGAAACACCCGGCGCGGCAGTCTGCAGGCAGATCGAACGCTTCTCGTCGTCCCACCAAATTCGCTTCTTGCGACTGCCAGCCATAGAGTGCCTCATGGTGTCCACTATCGATGGTGGACACTATCGGCTCCTCCGCCCCCGCGTTAGGTCGGCTTCAACGGACGCTCACCTTTGAAGGGATGCAAGCCTCAATCTTCTGATCTTCAATGATTTTTCGAACCTTTACGCTGTCGTAGCCCCGATCCGCGATCAGAACCCTGGCCGCAGGCAGGTTGGGCAGCAAAACATCCGCGCCCTTGAAGTCGCTACGCTGACCCGCCGTCAGATGCAGCCTGACAGGGCGACCCGCACCGTCTCCAACGACATGCAGTTTCGTATTCAGCCCTCCCTTTGTACGCCCGATCGCGCGGCCCACCCGCTGATCGGAGCCCCCTTTTTGAGGCTGGACGCCGTGCGATGTGCTTTGAGATGGGTTGCGTCAATCATGAGGGTGTCGGCGTCCGGGCCAGGGGGGTTGGCCAATTCTTCGAAAATTCGTTCGAAAATACCTTTGCGGGACCAGCGCACAAACCGATTATAGAGCGTTTTGTGAGGGCCGTATTCGACAGGCGCATCGCGCCAGCGTAAACCGTTGCGAATAATGAAAATAATACCACTCGGCACACGACGGTCATCGACCCGGGGCTTGCCATGGGGCTTGGGAAAGAAGGGCTCAAGGCGCGCTGTTTGTGCCTCCGTCAGCCAGAAAGGATCGCTCATGTCACTACTCCGTTTTGCAGAACACTGATTCACACGTTCAAAACAAAGTCAATGGGTCCTGAGCCTAGTCCTGCTAGTCCTGCTCCGGCGGCGCATGGGGGGAGGTATGTCCCGATTGAATGGAATTTATCCACGCTTCCATGAAAATCTCTTTCTTCCGGTCATCGAGATAGACGAGAAGGCCAACCCCCAGCCTGATCTGATTCGCGGAATGTCCGTCGTCATCCCGTTTGCCTGGAATCGTCGGAAAACCGGTCTGCTCTCTCAGGCCGGGCCTGTCATCCAGGGAAATGAGAAAGTCGATCATGCGCCCTGCCATGCGGATATTCCTGGCGCTCTTCGGAATCAGGGCGGTTCGCAGCATCGCGGTGGAAAAATCTTCAAATTCCACAAGCAACGCGCTGCTGTTTTCAGGGTTGAGCTCCTGCCTGGCGTAGCTTCCAAGAACATTGTAGGCTAGGGCCAGACGACCGCTTTCGACATCCGCAATCATGTCTGCGGAGCAACAGTACAGCCGGGCGCCCAGCCTTCCGAACGTTTCGATCAATGGCCAGTAGATTTCGGAATGCCGGGAATCCTGCGTCGCGAACAGATAGCCGAGACCCGACAGCCTTACATCGTATGTGCCAATCTTTCCGTAAAATTTGTCTGGAAATTTGCGAAGATATTCAATAAGTTCGCTTCGATTTCGGGGGATCGGCATCTCTGCGAATGCGGATTTCGATGCGATCAGCACCGCAGGCTCGCGGGTGAAGGCAAAGACCTCGCCGCGCCATTTGGCCCAATCCGGCAGGTTAGCCGTGTGATCCGATGAATATGCGCTGGCAAGGCCGTCATTCGCAATTTTCAGTTGCAGATCCATCGCCGATGATATGGCAAGGTCGAACGCCGCCCCCTCAACGTGGATGGCCCGGAACAGTTCGCTGCTGCTTGTGACGACGTAATGGATGCCGACGCCGGGATTTTCGGCCTGAAACGCCTCTATTACCGGTTTGAACACGCTGAGATCGGTGGTCGAGAGGATACGCAGTTCGTCGGTTGCATCATCGCCGGGAAAGACCTGCTCCTGTTCGATCTCGAACGCATTCGCCGGAATCGCGCAGATGGCCAGCCGGACCGCTATGCAGGCAAGGATATGGAGACGCATGATCCGCACCCTCCGGTGTTTTGCGAGATTTCCAGTCTGCCATCATGAGCCGCCACGACATCGGAGACGATCGTCAGCCCCAGACCCGTTCCGATAACGTCGCCCGAGTTTTCCCCGCGCGCAAAGCGTTTTGCAAGCACAACCGGTTCGCTTTCCCTGAAACCCCTGCCCCGGTCGCAAATGGAAATGCGAAAATGATCGCTGTCCTTTCCGACAGCGACACGCACGGCGGAATCGGTTGGCGAATACTTGATTGCATTGTCGAGGACATTGCCGATGGCGCTTTGCAGCAGCACGGTGTCGGACCTGCACATTGCGCCCCCGATGCTGGAGTCGAACCTGATCGTTATGCTCTTCATATCCGCAATCGGGCTGAACCGGTTGATGGAATCCAGAACCAGTTCGCTCAGGTTCACCGGCTCCAGCTTCAGGTTTTCCGAGCGAAATGCAACGGTCGCGTGATCAAGCAACTGGCCTGCGGAACGGGACGTTTCCTCGGTCGCCCTGATCACCTCTTTTATCGCCCGCCGGCCCGATGCCGATCTTGTCGTTCTCAACGCAATTTCCGCATTGGTCTGAACCATCGCCATGGGGGTGCGAATGCGGTGCGCGGCGTCGGCGATGAACTCATCGGCGCGTTGCAGGGCCGTGTCCAGGCGGGCAATGAAACTGTTGAGTGCGGCAACGAGCGGATAAACCTCTGCGGGCACTTTCTTTTCCACCGGGCTCAAATCCTCGGGCCCGCGCTTGCGCACGGCGCGGGTAATGGCTGTCAGGGGTCTCAGCGCGTTCTGCGCGGCAAGAAGACAAAGCAGGATCGCAAGTACGAAAAAGACCGCGCCTATCGCGGTGGCGATTGAAAACACATGCGATGCGACCTGTGCAAAGCCGGATTGGGTCTGGGCGATGATCACATGGACATCGACGGGCGCGCCGACCGTGCTCATCGTGCGCTTCACCGTGACCGTGCGAATATCGTTTTCCCTGTACACACGGCTTGCGAAGAAAGGTTGCTCATCGCCGGAGCCGGAAAGCGCCGGGACAACCGGCAGATCCTCATACCCGGTTTCGGTGATTCCATCCACATCTATCCGGTAATAGATGCGATCTTCGCTGACCGCGCCAAGCATCGAAAAAGCGGAATAGGGAATATCCACGACGATCCTGCCGCGCTCCATTCTCAGTGAGTCGGAAATGGATGTCGCGGCGGCCAGAAGAACGCTGTCCTGGGTGGTTTGCGCGGTATTCTTGCCCACCGTTCTGACGCTCAGAATGAAGATCAGCGACAGGATCGCCGCAACCACCGAAAGCTGAATGACCAGACGGCGCCTGATGGAGCCAAGGGCGGCAGCAGGTTTCATGATGCCCGGCATACCAGCCGATAGCCCCGCCCGCGGACGGTCTCGACCTCGATTTTCGACTTCAACAGCTTTTTCCGAAGTCTTCCCACATAGACCTCTATCGCGTTTTCGGAGCCATCATCACCAAACGAGAAAAGCCGGTCAACCAGATAGGATTTTGAAAAGACGCGATTTGGGGCAGAGAAGAGCGCCTCGAACAATCGCAGTTCCTGGTTTCGCAGCGTGACGGCCTCGCCGTTGATGGTAAGGGTGCCGTCCAGCATGTCAAAGCAGGCATCGCCAAGGCGCAACATGTTTTTTGCATCTCCCCGCTTGCGCCTCAGGACCGCGCGGCAGCGCGCTTCGAGTTCAGAAAATGCGAACGGTTTGACGACGAAATCATCGGCGCCCACATCCAGCGTATTGACCCGATCCGACAATTCCCGCTTTGCGGTAATCACGATCACCGGCGTCAGATCGTCTTCACGTCTGATTTTCCTTAGAAAATCCATGCCGTCCCCATCGGGCAGCATCAGATCCAGAAGGATCATGTCATATGTTGCGACATCAAGCATCGTTTCCGCAGTGTGAACGTCTGAAACATCATCGACGATGTGCCCGTCCATGCTCAGTCGATTTTTGATTGCACAAGAGAGGCGCTGGTTATCCTCTACAAGTAGGAATCGCATTTTGGCTTTTCCCCGCCATGATGTGTCAGCTATTTGTCAGCCAAGTATAGTTAACTGGCAAGGCATTTCTGGAAGCGGTTCCCGATCAGCGGGAACTGTATTACATGTCAGATGGGAGAGCAATATGACGAAAATGAGAAAGGCCCGCAGGGTTTTGCTATCCGCTGCTGCATCCACTGCCGCGATTCTGTGTCTTGGTTTGCCTGTATCGGCGGCTGATGAGGTTGTTGACAGCATTCACTTTCTGATTCCCGGCGGTGCCGGCGGCGGCTGGGACGGGACGGCGCGCGGCACCGGGGAGGCCTTGACGAAATCCGGTCTTGTCGGCACTGCGAGCTTCGAGAACATGTCCGGCGGCGGCGGCGGCAAGGCGATCAGTTATCTGATCGAGAACGCGGAAAGCAATTACGACACGCTGATGGTGAACTCGACGCCGATCGTGATCCGTTCGCTGAACGGGCAGATTACGCAAAGTTTCCGCGATCTGACCCTGGTTGCCGGGATTGTCGGGGACTATGCCGCCTTTGCCGTCCACAAGGACAGCCCGGTCAATTCGATGACCGACCTGATTGCCGCCTACGAGGCTGATCCGCGCGGCACGGTGGTCGGTGGCGGTTCGGTGCCCGGCGGCATGGACCATCTGGTTGTGGCAATGGCATTCGAAGCTGCGGGCCAGGAACCGATAAACGTGAAATACATCCCCTACGATGGGGGGGGCAAGGCGATGGCGGCGTTGCTGTCCGGCGAGATTACCGCGCTGGTCACGGGTTTTTCCGAGGCGCTCGACCTTGCCAATGCCGGTGAGATCAGGATCATCGGCATCACCGCCGACGAACGCAGCGATTCCTTCGCCGACGCGCCGACCCTCAAGGAGCAGGCTCTCGACGTGACTTTCGTGAACTGGCGCGGTTTCTTTGGCGCGCCCGGTCTGCCGGAGGACAAGGCTGCGCTGTATCAGGATACCTTTGCCAGGATGTACGAAACGCCCGAATGGGAAGCGATCCGCCAGCGTCTGGGGCTTGTCAACATCTTCAATCCCGGCGAAAAATTCCGTATGTTCCTTGAGGAGCAGGAGCAGGTGATGGGCGATCTGATGAAGAAGCTCGGTTTCCTGTAAGCCGACCCCGACCGACCCCGACCGTCCGCGACAGCCGCGCCCGTGGTTTCGGGCGTGGCAACGATACAGGAGATGACCCATGGCACTTGACCGCTATATCGCGCTTGTATTCCTGCTGATCTGCCTCGTTTACGGGTATGCCGCGTTTTTCACGATGGATGGGCAACTGTCGCCGTTCATGCAGAGCAGGCAGATCTGGCCCTCGACCTTCCCGAAAATGCTGAGCGTCATCGGGGCGGTGATGGCGCTGGTCATTCTGCTTGGGCTGGAGAAGTCGAACCACACCGCCGAGGTTTCCGAGATCAACTATCGCAAGCTGACCGAATACAAGCTGGGGCAGGCGCTGTCCCTGATTGGGCTGATGGTGCTTTACGCCTTTGCGCTGCGCCCCGCAGGCTTTCTGCTTTCGACGATGCTTTTCCTTGTTCTGGGTTCGGCCATTCTGGGAGAGCGGAAATGGATCGCCATGGTTGTCACCGGCGCGCTTGCGGTGGGTATCGTATGGTATCTTGTGGACCCGGTTCTGGGCATTTTCATGCGGCCATGGCCGGCGTTTCTGATGTGAGAGGGAGCTGAGACATGCTTGAAGGAATTCTGATCGGCCTCGGCACGGCCTTTTCACTGACCAATCTTCTGATGGTGATCGGCGGCTGCCTGATCGGCACGTTCATCGGGATGTTGCCGGGCCTCGGCCCGATGTCGATCATCTCGATCATGATTCCGGTGGCGATCAGCCTCGGCGATCCGTCCGCGGCGCTGATCCTTCTGGCGGGGGTCTACTACGGCGCGATCTTCGGCGGCTCGACCTCGTCGATCCTGATCAACGCGCCCGGTGTGGCCTCGACCGTCGCGTCGAGCTTTGACGGCTATCCGCTGGCCCGGTCGGGCAAGGCGGGCAAGGCGCTGACGGTTGCGGCGATCTCCTCGTTCACGGGGGGCACGATCGGGGCGGGCCTGCTGCTGATCTTCGCCCCGGCGCTGGCGAGCGTCGCGCTGCTTTTCGAATCGGCGGAATATTTTGCGCTGATGGCGGTGGGGCTTTCGGCGATTGCCGCCTTTGCCGGATCGGGGCAGGTCGGCAAGGCGCTGATCATGACGGTTCTGGGCCTCTTGATGGCGACGGTGGGCCAGGGCGCGCTGTTCAACGCGCCGCGCTTCACCATGGGTTTTCAGGATATCCAGTCGGGCATCGGCTTCATCACGCTGGCGATGGCGATGTTCGCCATGCCAGAGGCGATCTTTCTGGTGCTCGACCCGTCGCGGTCGGGCGGCGATGACGGCAAGGCGCAGGAAATCAAGGATATGCGCATCACCCGGCAAGAGGCCCGGTCAATCGCGCCGGTGATCGGGCGGCAGTCGATTCAGGGCTTTCTGATCGGCGTTCTGCCGGGGGCGGGGGCGACGATCGCCTCTTTCCTTGGCTATGCGGTAGAGCGCAACATCGCCTCGAAGGAAGAGCAGGAAGAGTTCGGCAAGGGCTCCCTCAAGGGTCTGGCGGCGCCGGAATCGGCCAACAACGCGGCCTGTACCGGCTCCTTCGTGCCGCTCCTGACGCTGGGCATTCCCGGCTCCGGCACCACGGCGATCCTTCTGGGCGCGCTGATCGCGCTTGATGTCTCGCCGGGGCCACGGCTGATGATCGACAACCCGTCGATCTTCTGGGCGGTAATCATCTCGATGTATATCGGCAACCTGGTTCTGCTGATCCTGAACCTGCCGCTGATCCCCTATATCGCCAAGGTGCTCTTGGTGCCGCGCAACTATCTGATCCCCTTCATCCTGTTCTTCACACTGATGGGCGCCTATATCGGGCAGAACAACGCAACGGAACTGCTGCTGCTGACCGGCATGGGGGTGATCGCAACCATCCTGCGCTTCGCCGACTATCCGCTGGCGCCGGCCCTGATCGGCTTCGTCCTCGGCCCGGGACTTGAAGACAACTTCTCCAATGCCATGGAGAAATACGATGGCGTGGGCTTCATTCTTGAACGTCCCATGACGCTCGGCCTGCTCGTCCTCGCCGCGATTCTCATCATCCTGCCAAGCTACAGGGCAAGGCGCGCCAGGGCCCGCGCGGAAGGCGTCGCAGACGGGGATTGATACCGGGAACATATCCCCCCGGCGTTGACGCGCCGGGGGAAGCGTTTGCAACACAAACTGCGGGCGCGGCAATGTTGCCAGGGCGAAAGGGCATTCGCGAAATGGACAAGGCACAACAGCTTCCCGGTTATCTGGTGAACCGCTATCTTGGATGGAAAGCGACCAGTTTCGCGGAAAACAGATCATGGTACAGGCACCTTGCCGATGTTGGCCAGCATCCGCGCGCGATGGTGATTTCCTGTTGCGACAGCCGGGTGCATGTCACATCCATTTTCGGTGCCGATCAGGGTGAATTCTTTATCCATCGGAATATTGCCGCCCTGGTCCCGCCCCATAATCCCGGCGGCAACTACCATGGCACTTCTGCCGCGATAGAATATGCGGTCAAGGCGCTGAGGGTGGCGCATGTTCTCGTGGTCGGCCATTCCGGTTGCGGCGGCGTGAAAGGCTGCATCGACCTTTGTGCGCACAAGGACGGGAATTTCGCCGAGGAATTCATGTATGTTGCAAAATGGCTGGATATACTCAAGCCGGGTTTCAAGGACGTAAAGGGCGTGAAAGAGCCCGAGCGGCTGCAACGGGAGATGGAACAGAAGGCGGTATTGGTGTCGCTTGAGAACCTGATGACGTTTCCGTTCGTCGCAGGCGCTGTCGCCTCCGGCGAACTCTCGCTGCATGGGCTCTGGCACGATATAAGCGAGGGGCAGCTTTGCGTGTTCGACCCGCGAAAGCAAAGTTTTCTGCCGCTCTAGAGTCCTTCACATTTTGACTGAAGCATAGCCTGTGTTTTCGAGGTAGTTTTGGCATTCCTGTTGTGTGATTGATCCGACGAGGCGTCCAACGTATCGCCAGGCCTCTTCACTGGTTCGTTTCCGAGCCATCCGCATCCAGTGTTTGATCTTGGCGAATGTCTGCTCGATCGGGTTCAGGTCTGGCGAGTATGGTGGCAGGAACCACACCCGCGCGCCTGCCGCCTTGATGGCATCGCGCACGGCTTTCGATTTATGGCAGCCGAGGTTGTCCATGATGACGATATCGCCGGGCTTCAGTGCAGGGACAAGCAGTTGATCGATATAGGCACGGAAGGACTGCCCGTTGATCGGGCCGTCAAAGACACAGGGCGCCGTCAATTGATCGCAGCGCAAGGCAGCAATGAACGTCATGGTGTTCCAGTGGCCATGGGGCGCAAAGCCGTGCAGGCGTTTGCCTTTTGGTCCCCAGCCGCGCAGCGGAGCCATGTTGGTCTTGATCCAGGTTTCATCAATGAAGACCAGCTTGCGCGGATCGAGTTGACGCATGACCCCCTTCCAGCGCTTTCGCCGGCGGGCCACATCGGCTCGGGCCCGCTCAAGGGCGAGCAGTGTTTTTTTTGAAGCTCAGCCCCTCGCGGCGCATGAAGTGCCAGACCGCATTGTGGGACACCTTGACGCCCCGCTTCGCCAGCATGTCTTTCAGACCATGCAGCGTCAGGTGCGGCGTGCGGTTGATCTGCTCCAGGATAAAATCACGGTGGGGTTCAAGGATAATCCTGCGGTGGCCACCCATCTTGCCAGGCGCCACGCTGCCAGTCTCGCGATATCGCTGGCGCCACTTGATCACCGAAGAAACAGCCACCGAGAAACGGGCAGCCACAACACGTGCCGTCTCGCCGGAAACAACAGCTGCTACTGCACGCTCCCGAAGATCATTCGAATAGGGTTTTACCATGCATGCCGGCCTCCAGTCCCGGCACGCAGTTTGAATCACAATTCAACGAAAAACGGAATCCCGAGATTCAAACAAATGATGAACCGCTCTAGTCACCCGGAATTGTAATTTGTATCATTGACTGAGCGGGAATTGAGGAGGATGTTGCGATGGTGGGACGTTTGGCGGATGCAGTGGTTTTGAGCGAAGATGAGCGCCGTTTTCTCGAGGGTCAGGTTCGGCGTCACAAAGCGGCACGTTCGCTGTCGGACCGATGCCGGATGATCCTGCTGTGCGCCGATGGATTGGCGAGCAAGGAAGTGGCGGCCCGGCTTGGGGTGCATGAACACACAGTCGGCAAATGGCGCAGACGTTTTGTGCGATGCCGGATTGAAGGTCTCACCGACGAATACCGCTCCGGTCGCCCGCGCACCGTGTCGGACGATCAGGTGGCTGCGGTGATTGAGCGCACGCTGAACACGACCCCGAGGGATGCGACCCATTGGTCGCTCCGAAGCATGGCAGCCGCGACGGGACTGTCGCACACCACCATCCGGCGGATTTGGAACGGGTTCGGCCTGCAACCGCACCGAAGCGAGACATTCAAGCTCTCAACCGACCCGCTGTTCGTGGACAAGGTGCACGATATCGTCGGGCTGTACCTGTCACCGCCGAACAGGGCTATCGTGTTGTGTGTTGACGAGAAATCGCAAATCCAGGCGCTGGATCGCGAACAGCCTGTGCTGCCAGTGGCGCCCGGCGTGGCCGAGCGGCGCACCCACACCTGCATCCGACACGGCACGACGTCGCTTTTTGCAGCACTGGATATCGCCACCGGCGCCGTGATCGGCAAATGCTGCAAGCGGCGCCGCGCCACCGAGTTCCTCGACTTCCTCAAACAGATCGACCGGCAGATGCCGGACGGGCCGGAGGTGCATATCGTCATGGACAATTACGCCACCCACAAAACCCCGAAGATCAAGGCCTGGCTGGCACGCCGCCCGCATTGGCATGTCCACTTCACACCGACCTCGGCCAGTTGGATCAATCAGGTGGAGCGTTGGTTTGCTGAACTGACGCGCAAGCAACTGCAGCGCGGCGTCCATCGTTCAACGGCGGAACTGGAAGCCGTGTCAATCGCAGTGTAAAAAGGGACCAGATCGCGGCGTAAAATGGGGCCACTGCGTTTGATGTTGTGTTGCGCTTTGGCGTGCGTGCTCATCACAAAGCTGAAGCGGGCCAAAGCGCATGCTGGCCGCATGGCCAGCATTTATCTGTCTTGGTTTTGGGCTGACTATTGTCTGTTTTTGCGACTGTGTTTGAGCCGGTAACTCTCGCCATTCATCTCGAGGATGTGGACGTGATGGGTCAAACGATCCAGCAACGCGCCGGTAAGGCGTTCTGAGCCAAAGACCTCGGTCCATTCATCGAAGGGCAGGTTTGACGTTATGATGATGGATCCGCGTTCGTAACATTGAGATATGACCTCGAAGAGCAATTCTGCGCCGGATTTGCTGAGTGGCACGAAGCCCAACTCATCAATGATCAAAAGATTTTGTGTGGTCAGCTGCTTTTGCAGGCGCTGTAATCTTCTCTCGTCCTGGGCTTCGATCAGATCGTGCACCAGTGCTGCCGCCGTCGTGAAGCGCACTTTCAACCCGCGCTGACATGCCGCCAATCCAAGACCTAAAGCGACGTGGGTTTTGCCGGTGCCCGATGGGCCAAGCGCGATTATGTTTTCCCTGCGATCGACGTAGTCACATCGCGCCAGCTCCATCGTTAGGGGCTTGTTCAAGTTGGGCATGATCTTGAAGTCAAAGCTATCGAGGCTTTTGGTGCTGGGGAACTTCGCTGCCTTGATGCGCCGTTCAATCATCCGCCGTTCACGATCAATGAGTTCCATCTCACACAGACGCGCCAGATAGTGGACGTGATCTTTGTTCTCGGCAGCACAGAGCTGTGCCTGCTTGGCGTATTCACCTTGGAACGTTGGAAGGCGCAACTTCCTGAGGTGGTGATGCAGAAGGATTTGAGGGGCGTCGGTCATGCTGTCCCTCCCATCAGGCTCATGTAACTGGATGGGCGCGTTGTGCCGACATTGGCTTTTGGCAGATAGGGATAGAAGTCCAAGTCCCATCGCGGTGGCCGCTTCTCGACCCGGCACAGCACAAGGTGTTTGACTGCATCATAGCCAATCGCGCCCATATCAATGGCCTGCTGGACTGCACCTTGCACAACATTCATATCAAAGGACTCCAGCAGGCGGAGGACCTGGACGTACTCTCGCTTGCCCGGTTTGCCCATGCGGGCCTCCAAAAGCCTATGAATGCTGCGCGACAAACAAGGTGAGAATCCAGCGTCAATCAGGATGAGAACGCGTGTGCGGGGGCTCGCAGGGAGGGCGTAGCCCGACTGGGGAGGCCCCGCACACGCGTTTTGCCCTTTTGGGGCGGGCCTGACGGTTGTGGCCGGCTCGGATAAGGAATGATTTTCTGTGCAAGGGGATCGTTCATGCCGGGCTGTCATGTCACTGACCAACAAATGAGGCTCTTCATGACGCTCAGATCGACCCATTCCGTTGCCGTTGCCGCTGCCAAGGCGGGGATCAGCCAGGCAACGGGCTATCGGCTGCAAGCTGACCCAATTTTACCATCACAGAAGAAGGCCCCTCGCGGCCGGCGGCGTCCGGACCCGCTGGCGGACATTTTTGATGCGGAGGTCGTGCCGCTTCTGCGGTCCTCACCGGGGATCCGACCTGTGGCGGTTTACGAGGAGCTTCTGCGTCGGCATTCTGATCTGGGTACGGGCATCCGACGGACTCTGGAGCGACGGATACGCGCCTGGAATGCGGAACACGGCCCTGAACAGGACGTCATTTTCCGGCAGACCCACACACCGGGCAAAATGGGCCTGTCGGATTTCACCGCCATGGGCAAGTTGGGTGTGACCATTGCCGGTGAGGCACTGGGCCATCGACTGTATCACTTCCGGCTTGCCTATAGCGGGTTTCAGCACGCCCACGTCGTGCTGGGCGGCGAAAGCTATGTGGCGCTGGCTGAGGGATTGCAGAACGCCCTCTGGACGCTCGGCGGCGTGCCACACAATCATGGAACTGACAGCCTGTCGGCGGCCTTCAAGAACCTGGATAAGTCATCCCGGGCCGATCTAACCGACCGCTTCGACGCCCTGTGCAACCATTATGGAATGACGCCGACGCGCAACAACAAGGGCGTCGCACACGAGAACGGTTCCATCGAGAGCCCCAATGGGCATCTGAAGCGCACCATTGAGGACGCGCTGGTCATGCGTGGGTCGCGCGACTTCGAAAGCTTGCAAGATTATCGTCGCTTCATCGACGAGATCGTGGGCCGGATCAACGCCCGCAATGCCAAGCGTATCGATGCGGAACGTGCGAGCCTCAGACCTTTGCCGACGCGGCGGACCACGGATTACGAGGAGATCACGTTGCGCGTCACTTCCTCCGGGGGCTTCACCTTGCGCAAGGTGTTCTACACCGTGCCATCCCGGTTGATCGGGCATCAGCTGCGGGTTCGGCTCTACGATGATCGGTTGGAGCTGTTCCTGGGAAGCTCTGCCCTGCTAACGCTGACACGCGGACGAGCCTCGAGCACCGGGAGCCATGGGCACGTGGTCAATTACCACCACGTCATCCACTCCTTGCGCAAAAAGCCCATGGCGCTGATGGGGCTGGTCTATCGGGATCAGCTATTCCCGCGCCGGGCGTTCCGTAACATGTTCGCATTCCTGCTGGAGCAGACCAGTGAGAAGGCGGCGTGTCGCATGGTTGTCGATCTTCTGGCGCTGGCACACGAGCGGGGCTGCGAGGCTGAATTGGCAGCGCAGCTTGAGGAGGACCTTCGCCAGAAGCGCCCGCCTGACATGGCGGCCCTACGCGCAGTGTTTAGCCCATCACAAGACGCACTCCCCCAAGTCGCGGTGCAACTGGCCGACCTGTCATCTTACGACCAGTTGGTCGGCGGTACGCCATCCGCTCAGGAGGTGACAGCATGACATCGCCCCAGACCGATACCGCCCGCCTAACCTTGGCTCTGACCGAATTGCGCTTGCCAGCCATCAAGGCGCTATGGCCGCGCTTTGCGGAACAAGCCGACAAGGAAGGCTGGCCCGCCGCTCGGATGCTCAGCACCCTGGTGGAGCATGAACTGGCTGAACGAGATCGCCGTCGTATCGAGCGACATCTCGCACAGGCACGCCTGTTGCCCGGAAAAACGATCGACACCTTCGACTTCACAGCCGTCCCCATGCTGTCCAAGGCCCATGTCAGTGCGATCACCGCTGGCGACAGCTGGATCGGAAAGGGCGGCAACATCCTGCTGTTTGGGCCGCCAGGTGTGGGCAAATCACATCTCGGCTCAGCCATCGGGCTCGCCCTTGTCGAGCAAGGCTACCGCGTCCTATTCAGCCGCACCACCGATCTGGTCCAGAAACTCCAACAGGCCCGCCGCGATCTCGTCCTCGAAAGTGCCATTGCAAAGCTCGACAAATTCCATCTGCTGATCCTCGATGACATCACCTACGTCACCAAGGATCAGGCTGAAACCAGTGTGCTCTTCGAACTCATCAGCGCGAGATATGAACGCCGCTCAATGTTGATCACGGCCAACCAGCCCTTCGGGGAGTGGAATGCGATTTTTCCAGACCCGGCCATGACATTGGCCGCCGTCGACAGGCTCGTGCACCACGCAACCATCTTCGAGATGAATGTCGAAAGCTACCGGCGAAGAGCAGCACAAAAGGCAAAGGGGCCGGGAAGGCCTGCACAAAAAGCCACACCGGAAAACACCAAAGCTGATTGACGCTCCGCGACAATCAAAAAACAAACCCCTTGATCGCGGCACAAAAGCCCGGCATCGTCCCAAACGTCGCGACCAAGGATTCTCATCCTGATTGACGCGCACTTCTCATCTTGTTTGTCGCGCTACAATGTAAGGTGGCAAACACATCTGGCAGATCCCAGCCCTGCAACGGAGCGGCCTGATCCAAGGCCCCCACCTTCTGTTCAATCAAAGGCAAGAAGTGGAGCGGATCAAAGATCATATCCGCTAACGCGTAGGATCGTTTGTGCCGTGCAATAATCTCGTTGCCGCAGCCAATGATGACCTCATGCACAAAGCCACGCACGTGAACGTCATGGTGGGCGTAGGCCACCGGTACCGAGTAGTCATTGCTGCGATAGCGCACCATCGAGTTCGACGTGGCCCGTGTGCTGACATGATCGCAAGCCTCATATTCTGCGACAGGTAATCCCATCAGCGCATCCAAATCTGTCATCAGCCGCTCACCGATGGTCTTGCCGTGACCACGTAACGTCTCGCCCTGACGCGCAAGGCACTTGGTGTCCAAATGTGCGTTCAGATCATCAAAGCTGTCGAAACGCGGCGCGGGCACCATGAAGTTGCGGCGCGTGTATCCGACCATCCCCTCGACGTTGCCTTTGTCGTTTCCCCGCGCTGGCCTGCCGAACTTGTCATCGAACAGGTAATGCGATTGCAATTCTGTGAACCGCTGGGTGCGCACGCGCGTCCTGTCTCCCAGAATGTGGGCGACTGCGATCTTCGTGTTGTCATACAGAATGGATTGAGGGATGCCGCCAAAAAACGCAAAGGCAGACACGTGGCCATCACAGAACGCCGCGGTTGTCTCGGCTGGATAACCCTTCACAAACACCGCATCGGAATGCGGCAGGCTCATCACGAAGAAATGGATCTTACATTCCACGCCGCCAATCACACCGAGGGTCTCGCCAAAATCAACCTGTGCATGGCCTGGGCGATGTGACAACGGAACAAATACCTCTTTAGTTCGCCGCTTTTGCTCACGAACGTAATACGTCACCGTGGTCAGGCTGCCGATATAGTTGTGTTCGTCGCGTAGGCGCTCAAAGATGCGCTTCGCTGTGTGCCGCTGCTTTTTGATCAGGGATTTGTCAGTCCGAAGGATCTCGTCAATCAAGCCAACAAACCCATCAAGCGTCGGACGGCGCGCCGGTTCTGAACGCTGATATCCGGGCGGCAGCTCATGGCGCAGCATCTTTGCAATCGTCTTACGATCTTTGTTGAAATAACGCGCAGCTTCCCGCGCGGACATGCCATCCTTCAAACACGCGCGGCGCACGCGGCTATAAATGTCCACAGAATACATCTCCCGCCCTCCGCATAAACGAAGGGCACAAACTGGCGGACTTTTAATCCGCTACAACTGCCAAACGCAGCCGCTTCTGTGGCCCAGTATTGCTCCGCGTTTTACATTCAACGGCGGAACTGGAAGCCGATATCGCTGCATTTATCGAGGCCCATAACGAAAACCCCAAACCCTACAAATGGGTCAAACCCGCCGACCATATCCTCGCCTCCGTCAAGCGGTTCTGCCAACGCGCCCAACAAAACTCATGTGCCGAACTTTAGATGCAGGTGACTAGGGTCTGCGTCCGGTACGAAGCAAATGAAAAAAGGCCGTGAAACGCGGCCTTTTCAGTTTGTGCATGATGTGCGGAAATTATTTCCTTGAAGCCGATTTCGCAGCTTTCATTGCATCGTCCGCAGCCTTCTTGATGCTTGCGGAGGTTTCTTCCCCAAGCGCCTTGCCCGCAGTTACCAGAAGTTCGACAGTCTCCAGTTGAACTTTCTTGGCGAGGTCGGCAAATGCGACCATGTTTTCCGCCGCGATTTCCGCCTGCGCACCGGCATATTCACCGACTGCCTTTGCGTACTCGTTCGGGTCCGACTTCGCCTTCGAGATTTCTGCGAGCTTTTCAATGGTGTCGGAAGACCACTTTGCAGAAATTTCCGCCGACTGGCTGGCGGCATTCAGGATTACGCCGGAGAGCTTTTCGTTCAGGACCGCGGTGTTCCTGTAGCTTTCTTCGTATGTCTTGGGTTCGATGCTGAACGACGCCAGAAACTCCTTGAAGATTTCGGACGGATTTTGAGATTTTGTCATTGGTTGATTCCTTTCACACGGGCCTTTTACACGGGGCCAATCCGGGGGTTGTGATCAGAATATATGCTGCATCGCGGCAATTTCAAGAAAAAATTCTGCGGCGCAGCATAATTTTCCCCCGGCACCCGAATCCGTGACTTCCCGTCCAGCCGGGGCACACGCCGCTGCACCTGCCCCTTGTCCCGCGCCACCCGTCAGGCGGTAAGGGCATCGCTTTCGCCCGTGTCCTGTTCTTCATTTCGCAGCCTGTGCAGATGGGCAATGAAATATCGCGTATGGGCGTTATCGACGCTGCCCTGCGCGGCTGCTTTCCAGGCATCCAGCGCCGCCGCGTAGCTGGGAAAAATCCCCACAATGTCGATCTCTTCCACATTCCGGAAAGTCGTGCTGTCAGGGCTTTTGAGTTCGCCCCCGAAGACAAGATGAAGTTTGTTTCCCATGTGTTATCCTCTGCGTCGGGGGTGTTGATCAGGCTGCTGCAAGATTTCTGAGGACATATTGTAGCACGCCGCCGTGTTCAATGTATTCGATTTCGATGGCGGTATCTATGCGGCACTTGAGCTGGATCGTTTTCCCGGTTCCGTCTGCACGGGCGATGGTGCAGGGGACGTTCTGCAACGGCTGGATCGTGTCGAGCCCCGCGATAGAGATGGTTTCATCGCCCTTCAGGTCCAGCGTCCTGCGGGTGTCGCCGCCGGTAAACTCGAACGGGATGACGCCCATGCCGACCAGGTTGGAACGGTGGATACGCTCGAAACTCTCGGCAATCACGGCTTTCACGCCCAGAAGCGCGGTGCCCTTGGCCGCCCAGTCGCGGGAGGAGCCAGCGCCATATTGCTCGCCCCCGAAGATCACCAGCGGGGCGCCATTGGCCTGATGCGCCATGGAGGCGTCGAAGATCGACGCCTGTTTGCCGTCCGGACCAATGGTATAGCCGCCCTCGACCCCGTCCAGCATCTCGTTCCTGATGCGGATATTGGCGAACGTGCCGCGCATCATGACCTGGTGATTGCCCCGGCGGGAGCCGTAGGAGTTGAACTCGCGCGGGGTCACCTGACGGTCGATCAGGTATTTCCCGGCGGGCGTCGTTTCCTTGAACGAACCTGCGGGGCTGATATGGTCGGTGGTGATCATGTCGCCCAGGATCGCCAGAACCCTGGCCCCCTCGATATTCGAGATCGTGCCCGGCTCCATGCCCATGTCGCGAAAGTAGGGCGGGTTCTGGACGTAAGTCGAGGTTGACGGCCAGTCATAGGTCAGGCTGTCGGTGGTCTCGACCTCGCGCCACTTTTCATCGCCCTTGAAGACATCGGCATATTTCGACCGGAAGGCGTCTCTGGTCACGGTTTTCTCGACCAGTTCGGCGATTTCGGCATTGGCGGGCCAGATGTCCTTCAGATAGACATCCCGACCGTCGCTGCCCTGTCCGAGGGGTTCCGATGTCAGGTCGATATTCATGTCACCGGCCAGCGCATAGGCCACGACCAGGGGCGGCGAGGCCAGATAGTTGGCGCGCACGTCCGGGCTGATCCGGCCCTCGAAGTTGCGGTTGCCCGACAGAACCGAGGTGGCAACCAGATCGCCCTCGCTGATCGCTTTGGAAATCTCGGGCTGGAGGGGGCCGGAATTGCCGATGCAGGTGGTGCAGCCATAGCCCACCAGATTGAAGCCCATCGCGTCCAGATCCTCGGTCAGGCCGGCGGCGTTCAGATATTCCGTCACCACCTGGGAACCCGGCGCCAGAGAGGTCTTGACCCAAGGCTTGCGGTTCAGCCCCAGCGCGCGCGCCTTGCGCGCCACCAGACCTGCGCCGATCAGCACATAAGGGTTAGAGGTGTTGGTGCAGGACGTGATCGAGGCGATCACCACCTTGCCCGAGGACATGGTGTAATCTTCGCCCTCGACCGGCACTTCCTTGCCCTGCGGGCGTTTGAAGGTCTCGCGCATTTCGCGGTCGAACGCGGCCTTGGCATCGGTCAGCGCCAGATAATCCTGCGGCCGTTTGGGCCCGGAGATCGCCGGCACGATGGCGCCCATGTCCAGATGCAGCGTGTCGGTATAGACCGGGCTGTAATCGGGCGTGCGCCAGAAGCCGTTCTGCCTGGCATAGGCTTCGACCAGCGTGATCCGGTCCTCGTCCCGTCCGGTCTGGCGCAGATAGCGGAGCGTTTCGTCGTCGATCGGGAAAAAGCCGCAGGTCGCGCCGTATTCGGGCGCCATGTTGGCGATGGTCGCGCGCTGCGCCAGCGGCAGATTGTCAAGGCCCGCGCCGTAGAATTCCACGAACTTGCCGACCACGCCCTTCCTGCGCAGCATCTCGACCACTTTCAGAACTAGGTCGGTGCCGGTGGTGCCTTCGATCATCTCGCCGGTCAACTCGAAACCCACGACCTCCGGGATCAGCATCGAGATCGGCTGGCCCAGCATCGCGGCCTCGGCCTCTATCCCGCCGACGCCCCAGCCCAGAACCGCCGCGCCATTGACCATGGTGGTGTGGCTGTCGGTGCCCACGAGCGTATCCGGATAGGCCACGGTTTCGCCGTTCTGGTCGGTATCGGTCCAGATCGTCTGCGCCAGATATTCCAGGTTCACCTGATGGCAGATGCCGGTGCCCGGCGGCACCACGCGGAAATTGTTGAACGCCGACTGCCCCCATTTCAGAAAGGTGTAGCGTTCCAGATTGCGTTCATATTCGCGGTCCACATTCATCTGGAAGGCGCGCGGATTGCCAAATTCATCAATCATCACCGAATGGTCGATGACCAGATCGACCGGGCTCAGCGGGTTGATCTTTTCCGGATCGCCCCCCAGGGAACGGATGCCGTCGCGCATCGCAGCCAGGTCCACAACCGCCGGAACCCCGGTGAAATCCTGCATCAGAACGCGCGCCGGACGATAGGCAATTTCCCGCGGGTTCCTGCCGCCATTGTCCGCCCATTCGGAAAACGCCTTGATGTCATCGACCGAAACCGTCCTGCCATCCTCAAAGCGCAGCATGTTTTCCAGGACGACCCTCAGCGCACAGGGCAGGCGCGAAAAATCACCGGTGCCGCCTGCCTCGGCAGCAGAAATCGAGTAGTAGTCGATCCTGGCGTCGCCAACGCCAAGGGTTCTGCGGGTGTTGAGCGTGTCGGATCCAACTTTGATGGTCATTGGTCGGCCCCTTTCTTCTCTTGAGTCGTGCAAAAAGGACGGCGCGGCCCATTGCTCCGCGCTGCCATCCGGCGTGTCAGCCGACGAGCGCCCGGTTCAGGTTTTCGTCGATCTTCTCCAGAAAGCCGGTGGTTGTCAGCCAGCCCTGATCGGGTCCGACCAGAAGCGCCAGGTCTTTGGTCATGAACCCGCTTTCGACGGTATCGACCACGACTTTTTCCAGGGTCTCGGCAAAACGCTTCAGCTCTGCATTCTCATCCAGCTTGGCGCGGTGCCGGAGGCCGCCTGTCCACGCATAGATCGACGCGATGGAATTGGTCGATGTTTCCTCGCCCTTCTGATGCTGGCGATAGTGGCGGGTCACGGTGCCATGGGCGGCCTCGGCTTCGACGATCCGGCCATCAGGGGTCATCAGCATCGAAGCCATCAGCCCCAGAGAGCCGAAGCCCTGCGCAACCGTGTCGGACTGAACATCGCCGTCGTAATTCTTGCAGGCCCAGACATAACCGCCGGACCATTTCATCGAGGATGCCACCATATCGTCGATCAGGCGATGTTCGTACCAGATGCCCTTCTTCCTGAACTCGGCCTCGAACTCGGCTTCGAAAATCTCCTGGAACAGATCCTTGAAGCGCCCGTCATAGACTTTGAGGATCGTGTTCTTGGTGGACAGATATACCGGCCAGCCCAGATTCAGAGCGTAATTGAACGATGCGCGCGCAAAATCAATGATCGACGCATCGAGGTTGTACATCGCCTGCGCCACACCGGCCGAGGGGGCATCGAACACTTCGCGTTCGATCACGTCGCCGGATTTGCCTTCGAATTTCAGGGTCAGCTTGCCGGGTTCGAGAAAGCGGAAATCCGTGGCGCGATACTGATCGCCGAATGCGTGGCGGCCGACGACAATCGGCTTTGTCCAGCCCGGAACCAGCCGGGGAACATTCTTGCAGATGATCGGCTGCCGGAAAATGACGCCGCCGAGAATGTTGCGGATCGTTCCGTTGGGCGAGCGGTACATGCGCTTGAGCCCGAACTCTTCGACCCGCGCCTCATCGGGCGTGATCGTGGCGCATTTGACGCCTGCGCCGTACTTCCTGATCGCCTCGGCCGCGTCAACCGTGATCTGGTCATCGGTTTCATCTCTCGCCTGAATCCCCAGATCGTAGTATTTCAGGTCGATGTCCAGATACGGCAGTATCAGCTTGTCCTTGATGAACTGCCAGATGATACGAGTCATCTCGTCGCCGTCGAGCTCCACGACGGGCGCGTCAACTTTTATCTTGGTCAATCCAGCCTCCTCCGAATGTCCGTGCTAGGGTAGACGCAGATTCTGACAACAGGCTGTCACGCGGTGTGCATTTCTCTGCTGGCGCCTCGTCGGATGCTCGGTTACAGCGGATTTCCGGGCGGTCTGCATGAGCGGTCATCATGAAGAAGAAAGTGTGAATGACAGGCTTTTGTCAGGAAGCGCCGTTACTGTCTGCCCAAGCCGCGTGAGCTGGCGCGATCCGGCGCATGTGTACGCAATACTCTGGTCAACCTGTCGGAACCGTCGCGACAATGCAAGGAGAAGCCCAATTGAAAGCCGCAGAGCTTTTTGTGAAATGCCTTGAGAATGAAGGCGTGGAATACATCTTCGGCGTGCCTGGCGAAGAGAACATAGATGTCATGGACGCGCTGATCGACAGCCCGATTCAGTTTGTCACGACGCGGCACGAACAGGGCGCGGCCTTTATTGCCGACGTGTTCGGACGGCTGACCGGAAAGGCCGGGGTGTGTCTTTCAACGCTGGGGCCGGGGGCGACGAACATGGTGACGGGGGTGGCGGATGCCAACATGGACCGCGCGCCGGTCGTGGCGATTGCCGGGCAGGGATCGACCGCGAGGATGCACAAGGAAAGCCATCAGATTCTGGATCTGGTGAATCTTTTCAAGCCGATTTCGAAGTATTCGACCCAAATCCGGACGCCGGAAATCATTCCGGAAATCATCCGCAAGGCATTCAAGACGGCCCAGGCCGAAAAACCGGGCTGTTCCTTCATTGATCTGCCGGAAAACATCGCCGGGGCGGAGTTGCCGGAGACCGCGCCGCTGAAGGTGCAGGCGGCGGTTACGCCCACCGCGCCGCTTGGCAAATGCGCGAGCGTGGCGGAAATCATCAGCCAGGCCAGGGCACCCGTCATCATGGCCGGTAACGGCGTGATCAGGGAGCGCACCTCGGATGCGCTGGTTGACTTCGCCGAGAAACTGAACGTGCCGGTCGCGACGACATTCATGGCCAAAGGCTCGATCCCGTTCAGCCATCCGCTGTGTCTGGGCGCAATAGGGTTGCAGGCCCATGACTATGTGGCCTTTGGCTTCGACCGGGCCGATCTGGTGATCTGCGTGGGCGTTGACATGGTCGAATACCATCCCCGCCTGTGGAACCCGGATCGGGACAAGAAGATCATTCATATCGACGAAAGCCCTGCCGAAGTGGATCAGCATTACATCCTTGAGGCCGGTGTCGTCGGGGCGATTCGCGATTCGCTGGAGCGGATTGCCGCCAAGGCGCGGCGGCGCGCCGACGCGCCGGTCCACAAGCTCCATTCTGTCATTGCGAAAGAGATCGGCGAGCATCGCCATGATACCGAATTCCCGGTCAAGCCGCAGAAGATTATCTGGGATCTGCGGCAGGCGCTGGACCACGAAGACATCGTTATTTCGGATGTCGGCGCCCACAAGATGTGGATGGCGCGGATGTATCAGGCCGAAGCGCCCAATACCTGCATCATCTCGAACGGCTTCGCCTCCATGGGGATCGCCCTGCCGGGCGTGATCGCGGCCAGGTTCGCCTGTCCCGAAAGAAAGGCGGTTGCGGTCTGTGGCGATGCGGGCTTCATGATGAACAATCAGGAAATAGAGACGGCGATGCGGCTTGGGCTTGATCTGGTGGTCCTGATCTTCAACGACAGCAAGTATGGTCTGATCGAATGGCACCAGAACCGTCATTTCGGCCGGTCAACGGGAATCGACTTTACCAACCCGGATTTCATCAAGTTTGCCGACAGTTTCGGGGCTAGGGGGTATCGGGTTGAAAAGACGGAAGACCTGCTGCCAACGCTGAAAGAAGCCTTGGGCGATGGCACGGTTTCGATCATTGATTGTCCGGTGGACTATCGCGAGAACATGAAGCTGACCAGGAAACTCGGCGATCTGGTCTCCCCGATCTGACTGGAGTGCGATCCATGAAGTCATTCAGTTTTCAGACGACCCGGTCGGTTCTGGCCGAAGTGGGCGCAACCGCCAGGATCGGAGAGATCATGGCGGCGCGCGGATGCCGGAAGATCGCCTTTGTCACCGATGCAATGATCCTGAAACTCGGCCTTGCCGATGCCGCGCTCGACGGCTTTCGCAAGGCGGGGCTCGATGTCTGGGTCTTCCCGGATGTAAAGCCCGACCCGCCCGAAGCGATGATCCTGGGGGCGGTGGAGCAGGCCCGGTCCGAAGGGGTCGATGGCGTGGTGTCGGTTGGCGGCGGATCATCGCTTGACACGGCGAAACTGATCGCGGTGCTGCTGAACAGCAGTCAGCCGCTGTCAGATATGTATGGCGTCAATCTGGTGAAGGGCGAGCGCCTGCCGCTGGTGCTTGCGCCGACGACGGCGGGCACCGGTTCCGAAGTCACGCCGATCTCCATCGTGACGACGGGCGCGAACGAGAAGAAAGGCGTCGTTGCGCCGCAATTGCTGCCGGACTGGGCAATTCTCGATGCGGAACTGACGGTCGGGCTTCCGGCCCATGTGACCGCCGCGACCGGGATTGACGCGATGGTTCACGCGATCGAGGCGTTTACGTCCAAGCGGCTGAAGAATGTCGTGTCGGACAGTCTGGCGAAGCTGGCGCTGGAACTCTTGGGCGCCAACATTCGCAAGGCATGTTTCACGCCCGAAGACCGGGACGCGCGCGGGCAGATGCTTCTGGGTTCCATGCTTGCCGGTATCGCCTTCACGAATGCGCCTGTCGCTGCGGTTCATGCCCTGGCCTATCCGCTGGGCGGGCATTTTCATGTCCCGCATGGTTTGTCGAATGCGCTCGTGCTGCCTTATGTGCTTGAGTACAACATGCTTGAGGCAATGCCGATGTATGCCGAACTCGCCCCGATCGTATTCCCGGAACTGGCCGACAAAAGCGCCTCGGCCCGCGCCCGGGGCATGGTGGAGGCGTTTGTCAGGCTGGGGCCGGAACTGGGGATGCAAAGCAGGCTGGGCGAAGTCGGGGTCAGCCACAACAACCTGCCGATGCTGGCGACCGACGCCATGAAGCAGGAACGCCTGCTGATCAACAATCCCCGCGAAATGACCTATGAGGCGGCGCTTCACATTTACACCAAGGCGCTATGAGGTTCTGATGGCAGACGACCCGTTTTCCGTACATCCCCTGTTCGATGCGTGGCTGAAGGCGCAAAACCAGTTCTTCGAGGTGCAGCAGCCGTTCTGGAAACAGATGAAGGGTTCGCTTTCCGGGGACGAAAACGAAGACCTTCATGCAAAGGTGAATTCTTTCTGGGAAGAGGCGCAGAAAAACGGCAGGGAATGGGTGAACACGTTCGCCTCTCATTTTTCGCCGTCCGCGTCTGCCGAAGGAGTCGCGCGCGAGACGCTGGAACGCATGATGGACCCGAGTCAGTTCCTGTATGCGGGGTCCGATCAGGTGAACCAGACCATTCAGAAGCTGGTGGAAGGCCCGGAATTTGCGGATATAGGCACGCTGGAGCGGCAGGGCCTGAAAGCCACCGCCGAATGGCTGGCATTGCGGGAGGCAAGCGCCGAATATCGCCTGATTACCGCGAAGGCATGGGGGCGGGCGTTCGAAAAATTCTCCGAAGCCGCTTTGGGGAAAACGGATATCTGGAAACAAAGCCCCAACGATGTCATCCATGAATGGCTTGAGGCCGCCAACACCGAACTCATCGCAACGCAGAGGACCGACAAATTCCTGAGCGCCCAGCGCAGGCTTCTCAGGGCCGGGGTGGATTACCGTATCCGGGAGCGCGCAATGGTCGAGACATGGTGCGAAACGCATTCCATTCCGACCCGGACCGAGGTGGATGATCTTCATGCAACCGTTTACAGGCTGAAGCACGAAGTGCGGAACCTGAACAAGCGCATCGCGGGGCCGGCTGCCGGCGGGAGAGTTGCGGAAACATCCGGGGAAAGCCAATGACCGCAAAAGGGAATGTGGAAAATCCGGTGGCAAGGGAAGCGATGGAATTCAGCCGGAAGTTCCTGCACGGGGTAGAGGCGCTTTCCAAAATCAGGGAACAGGACGTGGACGTGGGGGCTACGCCGAAAGACCTGATTTTTCAGCAGGACAAGGTGACTCTGTACCAATACCGCGGGCTTGACGATGTTGAAAGCGTAACCGGGCCGGTTCTGGTCGTTTACGGCCTTATCGGTCGGTATACCATGGCGGACTTGCAGGAAGACAGGTCTCTGGTGCGCAACCTTCTCGGGCGGGGGGTCGATCTTTATGTGGTTGACTGGGGACATCCCAGCCGGGCAGACCAGAACCTGACTCTGGATGATTATGTCGATTGGTATCTCGACGATTGCGTGGATGAAATCCGTGCCCGTGCGGGCGTCGATCAGATCACGCTTCTGGGAATTTGCGAGGGAGGGGTGTTCTCGACGCTTTACGCCGCGCAGCATCCCGACAAGATCAAAAACCTGATCCTGACCATCACGCCGATTGACTTTCATGGCGACAAGAAAGACGCAGACGACACCCACGGCTTTATCAACCTGTGGACGCGCAACCTGTCGGAGGAGGACATCGGGCGATTGATCGAAGCGTTCGGCAATCTGCCGGGCGAACTGATGGCTAGCGTGTTTCAGATGATGACGCCTGTCCGCACGCTGACCAAATACAATATTGATCTTCTGGAAGCGGCGTCCGATGAAAAGCGCCTGCTGAACTTTCTCAGGATGGAAAAATGGCTGGCGGACCGGCCGCACCATCCGGGCGCGGCTGCGCGGCAATGGCTGATCGAGCTTTACAAGGAAAACCGCCTGGTGGAAGGAAATTTCGAACTGTCCGGCAAGATCATAGACTTGGCCAACCTGACAATGCCGGTGCTCAATGTCTATGCGCAACAGGATCACATCATTCCGCCGCCCTGTTCGAAGGCGCTGAAGAACTTTGTCGGCACCGGGGATTACACCGAACTGGCTTTGCCCGGCGGTCATGTCGGAGTGTATGTCAGCGGAAAAAGTCAGGGCATTGTCGGTAGCGGCGTGTTCGACTGGCTGATGGCGCGCCAGTAGGGGAGGTGTCATGCAGGACCTGCTGGTCAGTGCGCAAGAGGCTGTTTCCGTCATCCGCGACGGGGACACGGTTTGCATTTCCGGCTTCGTCGGGGTGGGCACACCGGACGAACTTCTGATCGCGCTTGAAAAAAGGTTTCTTGAAACCGGCCACCCGCGGGATCTGACGCTCGTCTTCGCTGCGGCACCCGGGGATGGCAAGGAGCGCGGGCTGAACAGGCTTGCCCATGAGGGGCTGGTGAAACGCGGGGTTGGCGGGCACTGGTCGCTGGTGCCGAAGCTGTCGGCCATGGCGATGAACAACCGGATCGAGGCTTACAATCTGCCCCTGGGGTGCGTCAGCCAGCTTTATCGCGAAATCGCCGGCGGCAAGCCGGGAATGCTGTCCAGAGTCGGCCTTCGCACCTTTGTCGATCCGCGCCTGGGCGGTGGCAGGATAAACGCGCGCACAACCGAAGATCTGATCGAGGTCCAGACCTGTGCGGGCGAGGAATGGCTGTTCTACAAGTCGTTCCCCATCGACGTTGCGCTGCTTCGCGCGACAACGGCGGACACTCACGGCAACGCAACGATGGAGCGCGAGGCGCTCAAGCTGGATGCCACGGCGATGGCGATGGCCGCGCATAATTCGGATGGCGTCGTGATTGTTCAGATCGAACGCATGGCGGTTCATGGATCGCTGTTGCCCAAGCGGGTCATGATTCCGGGCGCACTGGTCGATTGTCTGGTCAAGTCCCGCCCCGAAAATCACCTTCAGACCTATGCCACCCCTTACAATCATGCGTTTTCCGGGGAACTTCGCCAGCCGCTGGACGACACCGCGCCGATGCCGCTGAATGAGCGCAAGATCATCGCCCGCCGCGCGGCGATGGAACTGCCGGTCAACGGTGTCGTGAATCTGGGGATCGGGATGCCCGAAGGTGTGGCGGCGGTCGCCGCAGAGGAGGACATGCTCGATTGCGTGACCCTGACGGCGGAGCCGGGCGTCATTGGCGGGATGCCGCAGGGCGGGCTGGATTTCGGTGCGGCGTTGAACCCGGATGCGGTAATTTCCCAAAGCGCCCAGTTTGATTTCTATGACGGCGGCGGGCTTGACATGGCGTGTCTGGGCATGGCGCAGACGGATCGGTTCGGGAACGTGAACGTGTCCAAATTCGGCCCGAAATTCGCCGGTGCGGGCGGTTTCATCAATATCAGCCAGAATGCCGGGCGGCTGGTCCTGGCGGGAACATTCACGGCGGGCGGGCTGAAGGTCCATATTCGCGAAGGACGCCTGTACATCGTGCAGGAGGGCAGGGTGCGAAAATTCGTCGAGGAAGTCGAGCAGATCACATTCTCCGGTGAATTGGCTGCGGAGACCGGTCAACCGGTTCTCTATGTGACCGAGCGTTGCGTGTTCCGGGGCTCTCGCGCAGGGCTGGAGCTGATTGAGATTGCGCCGGGTATGGATATTGAACGGGACATCCTGCCGAACATGGGCTTCCGCCCGGTCATCAATCAGCCGCGTCGGATGGACCCGCGCATTTTTGCGGATCGGGCAATGGGGCTGAAAGCGGAACTGTTCGATGCGCCCTTGCGCGACAGGATCACGTTCGATGCCACCTGCAACCGGCTGGAAGTGAATTTCCGTGGCTACAGCTTTACCGATCCCGCTGATCTCGAACTGCTTGAGGCGCGCGTGTGCGAACTGTGCTCCGGCCTGGAAGGGCAGGTTGACTGCATCGTCTGGTACGATGGTTTTTCGATGGACCCGAAGTTGCTTCCGGTCTATCGCGATCTGATCGCCGATCTGGAAAAACGCTTTTACCGCTCGGCCCGCCGAATAACACGTTCGCCGTTTCAGCGATTGCGCTTTGGTGCGGAACTCGCCAAGCGTGATCTCAATGTTCGGGTTGGAAGGAACGTTGTCGAAACCGGACGGATGACGCCCCGTTGAATATGCAGAAATCCATAAATATCACGGAAAGCTCACAGGTGTTTTCCCGATTGCGCCGGGAAGGCAGGGTGCGGTGCATTTCGCGGCACGGCTTCCACCATGTGGCATTCCGCGAGTGGGGAAAGACCTCTGCCACCGACAACCTGCTGTGCGTTCACGGCCTTACCAGAAACAGCCGGGATTTCGATATGCTGGCGCAGTCGATGTCGCGCAGCAGGCGGGTTGTCTGCGCCGATCTTGTCGGCAGGGGCAAGAGCGACTGGCTGAGGGATCCGTCGGACTATCATTTGCTGCAATACAACATGGACATCACCGTGCTGGCGGCGCATGTCGGGTTTGAATCCATCGACTGGATCGGGACTTCGCTTGGCGGGCTCATGGGAATTTCCCTGGCCGGCATCGAGAACGCGCCGATCAGAAGGCTGATCATCAACGATGTCGGCCCCGAAATCCCCCATGCCGCGCTTCGCCGCATCACCAGCTATGCAGGTCGGAAGCACCGCTTTGGAAGCATTGAAGAAGTGGAACTGCATCTGCGAACCACCCTCAGCCCCTTTGCCCCGATGACGGACAGGAACTGGGCCACGATGGCAAGGCACAGTTCCGTCAGGGATGGCGGCGAATACAGGATGCACCACGATCCTGACATCATGCAGAACTTTCGCCGGTACTTCATGTTCATGAACTTCAATTTGTGGAAGTACTGGAACAGGATAAAATGTCCGATCCTGATTTTGCGGGGCAGGGACTCCGACTTTTTGACGGACCGGATACTCCGCAATATGGTGGCCGCGCAGCCGAACGCGGATGTGGTCGAGTTCGACAATGTTGGCCACACCCCGACACTGAACGCTCCGGGGCAGATCGAACCGATTATCCGGTGGCTTGACAAGACCCGGTAATGCGTGGAACCGGTTCGATTGCGGATCGGTTTCGCAGCGGCATCGGGTGAACAGGAAAGACGTTACTTTGGGAGGACGAGATGACGGATAGCAAGGACGCGCGGCCTGTCCCCGAGGCTCTGATCAACGAAGCTGAATATGAAAGGATGTATGCGGCTTCGGTTGCGGACCCTGGGGCGTTCTGGGCCGGGCACGGGAAGCGGATTGACTGGATTCGCCCTTTCACGAAGGTGAAGAACACCAGCTTTGCGCTTGGGAATGTTGATATTCGCTGGTTCGAGGATGGCACACTGAACGTGTCGGCGAACTGCATCGACCGGCACCTTGCAGAACGTGGCGATCAGACCGCGATCATCTGGGAGCCGGACAGCCCGGATGAGGACGCGCAGCATGTCACCTATCGGGCGCTTCATGAAAACGTGTGCCGGTTTGCGAACGTCCTGAAATCCCTTGGTGTCGGCAAGGGCGACCGCGTCGTGCTTTATATGCCGATGATCCCGGAGGCAGCCTATGCCATGCTGGCCTGCGCGCGTATCGGGGCGATCCATTCGATCGTTTTCGCGGGATTTTCCGCCGATGCGCTGGCGGCGCGTGTAAACGGCTCGGACGCCCGGCTTGTCATCACCGCCGACGAGGCCCCGAGGGGCGGGCGCGCGACCCCGCTGAAAGTCAACGCCGACAAGGCGTTTGCCCAGATCACATCGGATACGCGGATGCTGGTCGTAAGACGCACCGGCGGCGATGTGAACATGGAACCGGGGCGCGACCATTGGCTGCATGACCTGCAAGACAGCGTTGCCGCCGATTGTCCGCCGGAAGAGATGGCCGCCGAAGACCCGCTGTTCATCCTGTATACGTCGGGTTCGACCGGGGCGCCGAAGGGCGTCGTGCATACGTCCGGCGGGTATCTGGTCTATGCGGCCATGACCCATGAACTGGTCTTCGACTATCATCAGGGCGACATCTACTGGTGTACCGCCGATGTGGGCTGGGTCACGGGGCACAGCTATATCGTTTATGGTCCCCTGGCGAACGGCGCAACGACCGTGATGTTCGAGGGCACGCCGACGTATCCGGATGCCGGGCGGTTCTGGCAGATATGCGAGAAACACCGGGTCAATCAGTTCTATACCGCCCCGACGGCCATCCGTGCGTTGATGGGGCTGGGCCGGGACTTCGTGGACAGGCATGATCTGTCCAGCCTGCGGATACTCGGCACGGTGGGCGAACCGATCAATCCCGAGGCATGGAACTGGTATCACGAGGTTGTCGGCAAGGGGCGCTGCGTGATTGTCGATACATGGTGGCAAACCGAAACCGGCGGGCACCTGATGACGCCGCTGCCCGGCGCGCATGTCCCGAAACCCGGTTCCGCGATGAAACCGTTCCCGGGCGTGCAGCCCGCAGTGCTGGAGCCCGCGTCAGGCAAGGAAATTCACCACTGCCCCTGCGAGGGCGTTCTGTGCATCAAGAACAGTTGGCCAGGCCAGATGCGCACCGTGTGGGGCGATCATGAGCGGTTCGAGAAGACCTATTTCACCGATTACAAGGGCTATTACTTCACCGGCGACGGTTGCCGCAGGGATGAGGACGGCGACTACTGGATAACCGGCCGGGTTGATGATGTGATCAATGTCTCCGGGCACCGGATGGGCACCGCCGAAGTCGAAAGCGCGCTGGTTGCACATGCGAAGGTCGCCGAGGCGGCGGTCGTCGGCTATCCGCACGCGATCAAGGGGCAGGGCATCTATTGCTATGTGACCCTGATGGCGGGCGAGACGCCGACCAGGGAACTGCGGGCGGAGCTGCGCAACTGGGTCAGGGCCGAAATCGGGTCGATCGCCAGCCCCGACCTCATCCAGTGGGCTCCGGGATTGCCCAAGACCCGCTCCGGCAAGATCATGCGCCGCATTCTGCGGAAGATCGCGGAAAACGATCACGGCTCGCTTGGCGACATATCCACGCTCTCCGATCCGTCCGTGGTGGACGAACTTGTCGAAAACAGAATGAACCGGGCGTAGAAACATGGCACATGACGAAAATACCAGGGTCTTCATTCTGATGGGACCGCCCGGCGCGGGCAAGGGAACCCAGGCCCGCAGGCTGGAGCAGAAATTCGGACTGGTGCAGCTTTCGACCGGTGATCTGCTGAGAGAGGCGGTGGCAGCAGGAACCGAAGCCGGAAAATCCGCGAAATCGGTGATGGAGGCTGGCGGACTGGTTGGCGACGACATTGTTATCGCCATTCTGTCTGACCGCATGAACGATTCCGATTGCGCCAGGGGTGTCATCCTTGACGGGTTTCCGCGAAACGTGGCGCAGGCCGAAGCACTGGATGACCTGCTTCGCAGGAAGGGCCGGAAGATCGACGCCGCGATCAGCCTGGAGGTCGATGACGAGGCAATGGTCGAAAGGATTTCCGGGCGACATACCTGTGGCCAGTGTGGCGAGGGATACCATGTCACGCTGAAGCGTCCAAAGGTCGAAGGCGTCTGCGACAACTGCGGCGGCACACGGTTCAAGCGCCGTGCGGATGATGTTCCCGAAACGGTTCGTTCACGGTTGCAGGCGTATCACGCGCAGACCGCGCAACTGATCGCGTTCTATGATGAAAGGGGATGCCTCGGCAGAGTGCCCGCAATGGGCGCCATAGAGGACATAGCAGACGATCTGAGCAACGTTGTTGCGAAGGCAGCAGGATAGGAGGCCGCAGGATGTATCGGGTTTGGGGCTTTATTTCGGAATATTCGGTGCTGTTGATCATCGGGGCGCTGGTTGCGCTGGTCTGGGCCAATATTGACGCAAGCGGATACCATCACTTCGTCGAATGGGTTCTGATTGATCACTCGATTGTCGGTCACGCGCATGTGGATGCAGCGGGGCATGTCGTCCGGACGCTGACCTTTCACTACCTGATCAACGATGTGCTGATGGCGCTTTTCTTTGCGGTCGCCGGCAAGGAAGTGTGGGAAGCGGTCATCCTCAGGAACGGATCGCTGCGCGGAAAGAAGGCGATGACCCCGCTGGTTGCGACGGTCGGCGGCATGGTCGGCCCGATTGTCGTCTATCTCGGCATCGCTTCGGTGCTGGGCTCCACGACGTTTCAGGCAGTCGCAAACGGCTGGGCCATACCCACAGCCACGGATATCGCGTTCTCGTATCTTGTCGGCAGGATCGTGTTCGGCGCGGGCCACCCGGCGGTTCGTTTCCTTCTGCTGCTGGCAATCGCGGATGACGCCGCGGGCCTGCTGATCCTTGCGATCTTCTATCCCAGCGGGGAAATCGTGCCGGCGTGGCTGCTGCTTTCGGCCAGCGCTGCGGTTCTGGTGTTTCTGCTTGCCAACTGGCTGCCGCGACGCCTTGACCGGGGCAAACAGCACAGACCTGCGTCAACCTGGGTCAGGAAAAGGCTGGGCTTCTGGCCATATGCGATTGCCGGGGCGCTCTGCTGGTACGGGTTTCAGGAATCCGGCTTGCATCCGGCGCTTGGCCTGTTGCCGATCATCCCGGTGATACCCCATGCGGATCGGGATTTCGGCTTCTTTTCAGAAGCGGAAACCCATCGCCACGATCTGCTGAACGATATGGAACACGGGCTGAAGATGCCGGTGGAGTTCGTCCTGTTTATGTTCGGTCTGGCGAATGCCGGGGTTGAATTCTCGGCAATCGGGGCGGCGACCTGGCTGGTGCTGCTCGGTCTGATCGTGGGCAAGCCCGCTGGCATTCTGCTGTTCGGCTGGTTCGCGGCGAAACCGATGAAACTGGGCTTGCCCGAAGGCATGGAAATATCGCATCTGTTTGTTCTGGGATGCGTCGCGGCAATCGGGTTCACGGTATCGCTGTTTGTCGCGTCGGTGGCGTTTGACGGCGGCGCAATCCAGGATGCGGCGAAGATGGGCGCGCTCATGAGTTTCGGCGGGGCGGCGATTTCGATCGCTGCGGGTGTGGTGTTCAGGGTGCAGAAAATTCCGCTTCGGGAAAACACGGGCAGGCAGCGCGATGCGCCTCAGGCCGGGGATGATGGCGATGGCGTCGCCTGACAAGACCGGTTGAACGCGGCGGGGGTGAAGCGCCCCCGGTTTCCCGAGGGCGGCCTGTTCCGTCCCGCACGATCATATTGAATCCGTTGCGTAGGCACCCGCCGATTGCCCCTTCCACCTGCCATGACCGTCCGGCCAGGCGAGGAAAGGCGCTTCGTTCTGGCGGGTGCGAACCCCGCCCGGCAACTGTCGTTCCATGCGACCAAATACCGGGAACCAAGGCAATTCACCTTCCGGTTCTTCAACAGGATCAATCGAATGGGTGGCTTTGTCTTTTACGTCGGAATCGGGAAAACTGCTGCTCCTGACGTTCACAATCCAGGCCGATCATATGTGACGATCCTGACCTGCCCCCCGTTTTGTGTCCCACGTTCAGGCAGAGTCTGTTCTCCGTTCGTTGCCATCATTCGGCTGCGTGAGCAATGGGCGTCGGCGCGGAGCCTGTCAATCGCAGTGTAAAAAGGGACCAGATCGCGGCGTAAAATGGGGCCACTGCGTTTGATGTTGTGTTGCGCTTTGGCGTGCGTGCTCATCACAAAGCTGAAGCGGGCCAAAGCGCATGCTGGCCGCATGGCCAGCATTTATCTGTCTTGGTTTTGGGCTGACTATTGTCTGTTTTTGCGACTGTGTTTGAGCCGGTAACTCTCGCCATTCATCTCGAGGATGTGGACGTGATGGGTCAAACGATCCAGCAACGCGCCGGTAAGGCGTTCTGAGCCAAAGACCTCGGTCCATTCATCGAAGGGCAGGTTTGACGTTATGATGATGGATCCGCGTTCGTAACATTGAGATATGACCTCGAAGAGCAATTCTGCGCCGGATTTGCTGAGTGGCACGAAGCCCAACTCATCAATGATCAAAAGATTTTGTGTGGTCAGCTGCTTTTGCAGGCGCTGTAATCTTCTCTCGTCCTGGGCTTCGATCAGATCGTGCACCAGTGCTGCCGCCGTCGTGAAGCGCACTTTCAACCCGCGCTGACATGCCGCCAATCCAAGACCTAAAGCGACGTGGGTTTTGCCGGTGCCCGATGGGCCAAGCGCGATTATGTTTTCCCTGCGATCGACGTAGTCACATCGCGCCAGCTCCATCGTTAGGGGCTTGTTCAAGTTGGGCATGATCTTGAAGTCAAAGCTATCGAGGCTTTTGGTGCTGGGGAACTTCGCTGCCTTGATGCGCCGTTCAATCATCCGCCGTTCACGATCAATGAGTTCCATCTCACACAGACGCGCCAGATAGTGGACGTGATCTTTGTTCTCGGCAGCACAGAGCTGTGCCTGCTTGGCGTATTCACCTTGGAACGTTGGAAGGCGCAACTTCCTGAGGTGGTGATGCAGAAGGATTTGAGGGGCGTCGGTCATGCTGTCCCTCCCATCAGGCTCATGTAACTGGATGGGCGCGTTGTGCCGACATTGGCTTTTGGCAGATAGGGATAGAAGTCCAAGTCCAATCGCGGTGGCCGCTTCTCGACCCGGCACAGCACAAGGTGTTTGACTGCATCATAGCCAATCGCGCCCATATCAATGGCCTGCTGGACTGCACCTTGCACAACATTCATATCAAAGGACTCCAGCAGGCGGAGGACCTGGACGTACTCTCGCTTGCCCGGTTTGCCCATGCGGGCCTCCAAAAGCCTATGTAAGGTGGCAAACACATCTGGCAGATCCCAGCCCTGCAACGGAGCGGCCTGATCCAAGGCCCCCACCTTCTGTTCAATCAAAGGCAAGAAGTGGAGCGGATCAAAGATCATATCCGCTAACGCGTAGGATCGTTTGTGCCGTGCAATAATCTCGTTGCCGCAGCCAATGATGACCTCATGCACAAAGCCACGCACGTGAACGTCATGGTGGGCGTAGGCCACCGGTACCGAGTAGTCATTGCTGCGATAGCGCACCATCGAGTTCGACGTGGCCCGTGTGCTGACATGATCGCAAGCCTCATATTCTGCGACAGGTAATCCCATCAGCGCATCCAAATCTGTAGCGCGACAAACAAGATGAGAAGTGCGCGTCAATCAGGATGAGAATCCTTGGTCGCGACGTTTGGGACGATGCCGGGCTTTTGTGCCGCGATCAAGGGGTTTGTTTTTTGATTGTCGCGGAGCGTCAATCAGCTTTGGTGTTTTCCGGTGTGGCTTTTTGTGCAGGCCTTCCCGGCCCCTTTGCCTTTTGTGCTGCTCTTCGCCGGTAGCTTTCGACATTCATCTCGAAGATGGTTGCGTGGTGCACGAGCCTGTCGACGGCGGCCAATGTCATGGCCGGGTCTGGAAAAATCGCATTCCACTCCCCGAAGGGCTGGTTGGCCGTGATCAACATTGAGCGGCGTTCATATCTCGCGCTGATGAGTTCGAAGAGCACACTGGTTTCAGCCTGATCCTTGGTGACGTAGGTGATGTCATCGAGGATCAGCAGATGGAATTTGTCGAGCTTTGCAATGGCACTTTCGAGGACGAGATCGCGGCGGGCCTGTTGGAGTTTCTGGACCAGATCGGTGGTGCGGCTGAATAGGACGCGGTAGCCTTGCTCGACAAGGGCGAGCCCGATGGCTGAGCCGAGATGTGATTTGCCCACACCTGGCGGCCCAAACAGCAGGATGTTGCCGCCCTTTCCGATCCAGCTGTCGCCAGCGGTGATCGCACTGACATGGGCCTTGGACAGCATGGGGACGGCTGTGAAGTCGAAGGTGTCGATCGTTTTTCCGGGCAACAGGCGTGCCTGTGCGAGATGTCGCTCGATACGACGGCGATCTCGTTCAGCCAGTTCATGCTCCACCAGGGTGCTGAGCATCCGAGCGGCGGGCCAGCCTTCCTTGTCGGCTTGTTCCGCAAAGCGCGGCCATAGCGCCTTGATGGCTGGCAAGCGCAATTCGGTCAGAGCCAAGGTTAGGCGGGCGGTATCGGTCTGGGGCGATGTCATGCTGTCACCTCCTGAGCGGATGGCGTACCGCCGACCAACTGGTCGTAAGATGACAGGTCGGCCAGTTGCACCGCGACTTGGGGGAGTGCGTCTTGTGATGGGCTAAACACTGCGCGTAGGGCCGCCATGTCAGGCGGGCGCTTCTGGCGAAGGTCCTCCTCGAGCTGCGCTGCCAATTCAGCCTCGCAGCCCCGCTCGTGTGCCAGCGCCAGAAGATCGACAACCATGCGACACGCCGCCTTCTCACTGGTCTGCTCCAGCAGGAATGCGAACATGTTACGGAACGCCCGGCGCGGGAATAGCTGATCCCGATAGACCAGCCCCATCAGCGCCATGGGCTTTTTGCGCAAGGAGTGGATGACGTGGTGGTAATTGACCACGTGCCCATGGCTCCCGGTGCTCGAGGCTCGTCCGCGTGTCAGCGTTAGCAGGGCAGAGCTTCCCAGGAACAGCTCCAACCGATCATCGTAGAGCCGAACCCGCAGCTGATGCCCGATCAACCGGGATGGCACGGTGTAGAACACCTTGCGCAAGGTGAAGCCCCCGGAGGAAGTGACGCGCAACGTGATCTCCTCGTAATCCGTGGTCCGCCGCGTCGGCAAAGGTCTGAGGCTCGCACGTTCCGCATCGATACGCTTGGCATTGCGGGCGTTGATCCGGCCCACGATCTCGTCGATGAAGCGACGATAATCTTGCAAGCTTTCGAAGTCGCGCGACCCACGCATGACCAGCGCGTCCTCAATGGTGCGCTTCAGATGCCCATTGGGGCTCTCGATGGAACCGTTCTCGTGTGCGACGCCCTTGTTGTTGCGCGTCGGCGTCATTCCATAATGGTTGCACAGGGCGTCGAAGCGGTCGGTTAGATCGGCCCGGGATGACTTATCCAGGTTCTTGAAGGCCGCCGACAGGCTGTCAGTTCCATGATTGTGTGGCACGCCGCCGAGCGTCCAGAGGGCGTTCTGCAATCCCTCAGCCAGCGCCACATAGCTTTCGCCGCCCAGCACGACGTGGGCGTGCTGAAACCCGCTATAGGCAAGCCGGAAGTGATACAGTCGATGGCCCAGTGCCTCACCGGCAATGGTCACACCCAACTTGCCCATGGCGGTGAAATCCGACAGGCCCATTTTGCCCGGTGTGTGGGTCTGCCGGAAAATGACGTCCTGTTCAGGGCCGTGTTCCGCATTCCAGGCGCGTATCCGTCGCTCCGGAGTCCGTCGGATGCCCGTACCCAGATCAGAATGCCGACGCAGAAGCTCCTCGTAAACCGCCACAGGTCGGATCCCCGGTGAGGACCGCAGAAGCGGCACGACCTCCGCATCAAAAATGTCCGCCAGCGGGTCCGGACGCCGCCGGCCGCGAGGGGCCTTCTTCCGTGATGGTAAAATTGGGTCAGCTTGCAGCCGATAGCCCGTTGCCTGGCTGATCCCCGCCTTGGCAGCGGCAACGGCAACGGAATGGGTCGATCTGAGCGTCATGAAGAGCCTCATTTGTTGGTCAGTGACATGACAGCCCGGCATGAACGATCCCCTTGCACAGAAAATCATTCCTTATCCGAGCCGGCCACAACCGTCAGGCCCGCCCCAAAAGGGCAAAACGCGTGTGCGGGGCCTCCCCAGTCGGGCTACGCCCTCCCTGCGAGCCCCCGCACACGCGTTCTCATCCTGATTGACGCTGGATTCTCACCTTGTTTGTCGCGCAGCACACGTGGCCATCACAGAACGCCGCGGTTGTCTCGGCTGGATAACCCTTCACAAACACCGCATCGGAATGCGGCAGGCTCATCACGAAGAAATGGATCTTACATTCCACGCCGCCAATCACACCGAGGGTCTCGCCAAAATCAACCTGTGCATGGCCTGGGCGATGTGACAACGGAACAAATACCTCTTTAGTTCGCCGCTTTTGCTCACGAACGTAATACGTCACCGTGGTCAGGCTGCCGATATAGTTGTGTTCGTCGCGTAGGCGCTCAAAGATGCGCTTCGCTGTGTGCCGCTGCTTTTTGATCAGGGATTTGTCAGTCCGAAGGATCTCGTCAATCAAGCCAACAAACCCATCAAGCGTCGGACGGCGCGCCGGTTCTGAACGCTGATATCCGGGCGGCAGCTCATGGCGCAGCATCTTTGCAATCGTCTTACGATCTTTGTTGAAATAACGCGCAGCTTCCCGCGCGGACATGCCATCCTTCAAACACGCGCGGCGCACGCGGCTATAAATGTCCACAGAATACATCTCCCGCCCTCCGCATAAACGAAGGGCACAAACTGGCGGACTTTTAATCCGCTACAACTGCCAAACGCAGCCGCTTCTGTGGCCCAGTATTGCTCCGCGTTTTACAGCGGTCTCACGCCTTACGAGTACATCTGAAAAATCTGGACTTCCGAGCCAGATCGTTTCATCCTGAACACGATCCACAAGAGGCCGGGACTGAACAATTGATGCAAAGACAGACAATTCGAGAGAGGTTATGTGACAACACCCGTCAAATCCATCGTGTTCAGGGTCGAAACAAGCGGCGATGCGCTGTTGTTCCTGACCGCGGGCGACAACAGGGTCTGCCCGCAAAAGGCGGCAAGGATCGCGGCGGAGCCATTGGGCAAGGCCGATGCGGACCTTGTGCGCGCACAGACCGGTTTTGCCATCGGCGGCGTCGCGCCCGTGGGGCACCTGTCACCGATACGCTGCTTCATGGACCCGCGCCTGACGGATTTCGGCACGGTCTGGGCGGCGGGGGCACTCCGCGCCACATATTTCCGGCGTTCATGCTGGAAGAACCGCTGCAGACGGCGATAGTTGGACGCGTGTAACGCCGTCCCCGAGAACTGGCTCGCCAGATGGCTCAGGTTCACCGTCCGACAGTTTGCCAGACCAGCGAGCAAAACCGCAAGCGTTTCCAGTCGTGTCCTGCTCGGATCAAAATGCGGGCGTAGCGTGGCGACCAGAGGGCTGAGGAGGAATGCGAACATCACGAAGATCCTTGTGCGCGAGAATCTTCAATTCGAACCCTTTTCCCCCCTCAACTCAAGTGCGGCGTGTACCGTGGCGTGATCCATGAACCACCGCCTCCAGCCCCATTAACATGCTGAAATTCAACACGTTACTGGCTATCAGAGTGCAGAAATCGACAAGTTACTTGGGGGTTTCTCTCAAGCCTGGTGACGCTTATGGACCTGACAATCGAGATAGCGCATTATTCGACGTTCTCGCGCTGGGCGGAAGGATTGGAGGCGCCACGTCTCAAACCCCGCGCAAACGGCCCGGTCAACCTTGCCATTGATGCGACGGGTCTGAAGATGTTTTGCGAGGGCGAGTGGAAGATGCGTCGGCATGGCAAGGACAAGCGGCGTATCCGTCGCAGGCTGCATCCGGGCGTGGATACCGTGAGTGGTGACATCATGGCTCATGAACTGACCATCAGCGATGCCCGTGACGGGCCCCGAACTGCCCGGCCTTTTGACGCACATCGAAACCGCGCCTGAGGCCGTGAGCGCCGACAAGGCCTGTGACAGTTCTGCCAATCGTCGCGCCATCCTGAAGCGGGGTGCAAGGCCCGTCATTGCGCCCCGAAAGGGGCCGCGATCACACCGCCAAGACACCGCCAGGACACCTCGGGGACCGCCGCCCACGACCCGCCGCCCACGAGGGGCCAGGCCGTGCAGAGGATCGTCGAGATCGGGCGAAAAGGGTGGAAACAGCAAAGCGGCTATCACCGCCGCTCGCTCTGCGAAACCGCAATCTTCCCCTGTGAAACGATCATCGGACCCGCCCTCTCATCACAAAAACCGGACACCCGGAAGACCGAAGCCGCCGTCGGCATCCACTGCCTCAACACATTCACCGCGCCTGGCATGCCAGACAGCGTGAAAATCTTCCGAACATTGGGCAAAGCGGGTGTTCGTTCCCTTGGCAATCCATGCAACAACGCCCATATTTCCATGCAACCCCCTGGAAATTCAGCGTATTTCAAACGCGCAGGTGGCCGATTTCACGACCGACCGGGAGTAATGTAAAAAAATTTACATTGATCCTTGAATTCCTGTCCGGTGCTGCCAATCTGTGTGATGTGAAAAGCATTCACATCCATGCAGACAAAGGATTGGAGACCCGTATGAGCAACGTCGCAGCCTGGCCTTCGCAAGCCGGGAACTGGCTGGATGAACGCGGCAAAGGCGCCTGGATCGCAGCCATGATCATTGGATTCATCATCTACTGGCCTGTGGGCCTTGGCCTTCTGGCTTATATGATATGGAGCAATCGCCTGTTCGATGGCCGCTGCGCCCGGCGCAAACACACGCATCGCCACACCTTCGGGTCATCGGGCAATACGGCCTTTGACACCTACAAGGCGGATACCCTGCGGCGTCTGGAGGAAGAACAGAAACAGTTCGAGAAATTCCTGCAACGCCTGCGCGATGCCAAGGACAAGTCGGAACTGGACCAGTTCATGGATGAGCGCGCCGCCAGAACCAGACGCGAACGCGAACGCGCCGATGAAAACCCTGACGAAAACCCTGTCGATGTCAAAGTCTGACCCACGCGGCAAGGCGGGCGGTCCATCGCGACCGCCCCTGCCCATCCCGACCGACGCCGCAACGCCATGACGTGTTCCGACATGATCCATCGCGGACTGCCGGACCCGGGGCGCGACGCCGCCTTTCATGAAGGGGTGCTGCCCGGACGGTTCATCGCCTGGTGCATCGACATGCTGATCACCGGGCTTCTGACCCTGCTGTTCATACCATTTGCGGCCCTGTTTTCCCTGCCGTTCCTTTTCTTCGCGATAAACATGATCTATCGCATCGCGGCGCTGGCGCGAAAATCGGCAACGCCCGGTATGCGGCTGGTCTCGCTGGAGTTTCGCACATATCGGGGGGAACGGTTCGACCCGGTGACGGCCGGCCTGCACACCCTTGGCTACCTGATCTCCGTCGCCATGGTGTTTCCACAGGTGATTTCGATCATCCTGATGTTGACCACATCACGCGCGCAGGGTTTGACCGACATGCTTTTGGGAACGGCCGCCATAAATCTGAATCGTGCGGCCCGCTTCTGAACAGCGATGGTCAAAAGGGTTGGCGCAAGCCGCATCCGTTGCTAGGCTTCGGATAAATCGGATAAAGCCACTCTGGTCGGATCATGCGTCATTCGCTTCCCATTGCGCCGCAATTCTATGTGACGGCGCCGCAACACTGCCCCTATCTGGATGGCAGGATGGAGCGGAAGCTGTTCACGGCGCTACAGGGCGACGATGCAGGGAAATTGAACGACACCCTGACAAAACAGGGGTTCCGGCGGTCGCAGAACGTGCTCTATCGTCCATCCTGCGCGGAATGCAATGCCTGCCTGTCCGCCCGTATCCGGGTCGCGGATTTCAAGCCGACAAGAAGCCAGCGCAGAGTGCTGAAGCGCAATCGGGGCACCCGGCGGCAGGCGACCTCGCCCTGGGCGACAGAAGAACAGTATATCCTGTTCCGAAGCTATCTGGACTCGCGCCATGCAGATGGCGGCATGGCCGACATGGACATCTTCGAATTTTCCGCGATGGTCGAAGAGACACCAATCCGCACCCGCATCATCGAATACCTGAAAGCCGGGAGCGACAGCGCGCCGGAGCTTCTGGCCGTATGCCTGACGGATGTCCTCGATGACGGCCTGTCCATGGTCTATTCCTTCTTTGAACCGGACAGCGCCAGCCGATCACCGGGCACATATCTGATCCTGGATCACGTTGAAATCGCGCGGGAGGCGGGCCTGCCCTATGTCTATCTGGGCTACTGGATTCCGGGCAGCCGGAAAATGGATTACAAATCCGGTTTTACGGCGCTGGAAATCTATCGCAACGGGCGCTGGCAGGATGTCGGCGACGGGGCCGATTACAGCGCCGACACGCATCCTCTGGCCACCGAACCGATTGCCGAGCAGGTCGCCCGGATCACCCTGCCCGACAGCATGGCGCGAAAGTGACGCGCAATGGCCGATAGCTCTGGACAGAATGAAATTTCTGGTCAAATCTTCACCATCGGCCAGTGAGGGCGGCAATGCGTGGCGATACTTGGAAAATTGATCTGATCGTGCGGACAATCGGGGCGGAACGTGGCCGCGCCGCACGGGGCAGGCCGTAACGCGCCCTTTGCGCCCGCAGTCCGGCAGTTCCGTCGTCCCGCAGACCACAGATCAGGAATCCGCAAATGAGCAAACAGGCGACTCGACGTTCCGGTGGCCGCGCCGCCCGCCGCGCCGAACGTGCAGCCCCCCTTGCCGATGATCTGCGCCCGGTGCGGGCCGGACTGTCCGGCGGCACGCTCAGACTGCTCGGCGATGCGGATCAGCAACGCATTCACGGGGCCGCGCTCGATGCGCTGGAGCGGGTCGGTCTGGCCGACGCGCCCGAAAGCGGCATACGGTATCTGACCGGCGCAGGCTGCATCCGGGGCGACGATGGGCGCATCCGCTTTCCCCGCGCATTGATCGAAGACACGATCGCCATGGCGAACCGCCGGATCACACTCCATGGCCGCGACGCAAAAAACGACCTCGACCTTGGCGGCCATCGTGTTCATTACGGCACTGCCGGGGCCGCCGTTCACATGGTCGATGTCGATGGCCGGAACTATCGCGACAGCACCGTTCAGGATCTGCACGATGCGTCCCGTATCTGCGACCGGCTGGACAATATTCATTTCGTTCAGCGTCCGATGGTTTGCCGGGACATATCCGACAATCTCGAAATGGACCTGAACACGGTCTATGCCTGCTGTTCCGGCACGACCAAGCATATCGGCACATCCTTCACCGATCCGTCATACGTCGCCCCGGCCCTAGAAATGCTGCACATGATTGCAGGCGGCGAAGACAAATGGCGGGCGCGCCCGTTCGTGTCGAATTCCAACTGTTTCGTCGTTCCGCCGATGAAATTCGCGACGGAAAGCTGCCAGGTGATGGAAGAGTGCATCGGCGGCGGTATGCCAGTGCTTCTGCTGTCGGCCGGGATGGCCGGCGCCACGGCGCCCGCAACCGTTGCCGGCGCCATCGTTCAGGCGACGGCGGAATGCCTGGCCGGTCTGGTCTATGTCAACGCGGTCAGACCCGGACATCCGGCGATTTTCGGCACCTGGCCCTTTGGTCTGGACCTGCGCACCGGGGCGATGAGCGGCGGCTCCGGAGAGCAGGCGCTGCTGACCTCCGGATGCGCCCAGATGCACAAATTCTACGGTCTGCCGGGGGGCGCGGCTGCCGGCATCTCCGATTCCAAACTGCCCGACATGCAGGCAGGCTGGGAACAGATGTGTTCGAATCTCATGGCCGGGCTTGCCGGACTCAACATGGTCTACGAGGCCGCCGGGATGCACGCATCGCTTCTGGGCTTCTGTCACGAATCCCTGATCCTTGGCGACGACATCATCGGTCAGGCCCTGCGCTGCGTGCGCGGAATAGAGGTGACGGACGAAACCCTGTCGGTTGATCAGATTGTCGGGGTCTGCCTTGGCGGCACCGGCCATTACCTGGGCACCGGCCAGACACTGGGCCGGATGCAGTCCGATTATGTCTACCCCGCGCTGGGGGACCGCACCTCGCCAAAGGAATGGGCAGAGAACGGCAAACCCGACCTCATTCAGAAGGCGATCAGGCGCAAGGCGGAGATCCTCTCCGGGCCGAGCGCCGCGCGTTTCACTTCCGATGTCGAAGATGCGATCCGCGCCAGGTTCAACATCCACCTGCGGCATTGACTATCCTCCCCATGCCGACGGGCGCGGCGCGGGCAATCGACCGAGGCGTTCCAGGCGCGGATTTTCGCGCAATTTCGTTCCACGCGGCGTTGTTGCATGTATCAATGACGGCTTGAAGTGCGCCCTGCCCATGCTGATTGTCACGCGATGCGCTCAATAGCCGGACGTGCAGGATCAGTCATCCGATTGAGAACACGGACGCCGATCCTGGCTTCGGTCTTTTGGTTTTCGAAAGTGCGCGCCTTTGACTTGGGTCCGATGATGGCCTTCCAGCGGCCTGTTTGGGTTTCGCCTCTGCTACGTTGGTTGTCGCCGGATGTTTTCTGCCACGCTATCCGGCCATGGGCGTTGATCCCGGCGATGTCGCAGTCTCGCGCCGTGGGATTGCGGGCGCAATCAGGGCTGAAGGTTGCGTTCTTGGGAGGCGGGATTGCAACCTCGAGGGTCGTGCCAAAACGCTCGGCTGACAGCGCGCGTGTTGGGTCGCCGTCATGCGCGCCGTCCGCCGGAAAGCACGCCACAGGGCGGTTGATCTGGTCCGGCAAGTCCGGAAATGCCGTTGGATCGCCAACACCATCCGCGGTCAGCTCTGCACAGACGATCTTACCGCTGACGAGGTCCAGACCCATGTGTAGCCTGCGCCAAGAGCGTCGTTTGCGCTTGATCTTGTGCTTCTCCTCAAGCCATTCACCTTCCCCGAAAATCTTCAGGCCTGTGCTGTCGACGACCAGATGGGCCGGTTTGTCACTGTCGGGCTTTGGTTTGGCAGGCAAGCTCAGTCCGTTGCCCCTGCGCGATAAGGTGGAGAAATCCGGCACTGCGATCTCAACCCCAAGCAAACCCGCGATACTGCACATGAACCCTTGTGTCTGGCGCAGCGGTTGGTTGAAAACCATGCCCAGGGTCAGACAGAGCTCAATCGCCAGATCCGAGTAGAGAGGCTGCCCGCCGCGGGTTGTGCGGCGCGGTGACGACCACAAACCAGGCGCCTCTTCACTGACCCACACCGTCAGATCCCCGCGCCGTCGCAGGCCCTCGTTGTACTCAGCCCAATTCGTAACCCGATGCCCTTGCCTGGGGACCTTGTTACGACGAGTGGCGTTGAACTTATGTGGCATCTACAGCAGCCTATTGAGAACGAAACGCCTCAATATCAAACGCGACCGCATCCGTGCAACAACGCTCTTTGGCAGACCGACTTCACCTATCTCAAGGTTCTCGGCCGGGGTTGGTTCTATCTCAGCACGGTTTTGGACGACTACAGCCGGAGTTATAGCCGAAAGTTGGTTATGGCGCTGATTGGCGGCCTATCATGGCGTTGTTCACGCGCCGCAATTCTCAGCAGAGAAAAGGATATGCCACATGACGAAGTCTACCATCACGCCGTTGCCCGGTCCATCGGGATTTTCGTCTGACCCGCTGACCGACATCCTGCAAACCGGCGCGCGCGCCAACTGCTCAAACAGGCGGTGGAAGCGGAATTGGCCACGCTCCTCGCCGCCCATGCCCGCGAGGTGACGGACGATGGCCGTGCGCGGCTGGTGCGCCATGGTCATCTGCCCGAGCGCGAGGTTATGACCGGCATCGGCCCGATAGCAGTGAAGGCGCCGCGGGTGCGGGACCGGGGCAATGTGGACGAAAAGATCCGTTTCGCCTCGTCGATCCTGCCACCCTGGCTGCGCAAGACCAGATCGATTGAGGAACTGCTGCCGTGGCTCTCTCTCAAGATATCTGTCTTGGTCAAGGTTTGATTTTGGACCACTGGCGGTTGCTGCGCGACAAACAAGGTGAGAATCCAGCGTCAATCAGGATGAGAACGCGTGTGCGGGGGCTCGCAGGGAGGGCGTAGCCCGACTGGGGAGGCCCCGCACACGCGTTTTGCCCTTTTGGGGCGGGCCTGACGGTTGTGGCCGGCTCGGATAAGGAATGATTTTCTGTGCAAGGGGATCGTTCATGCCGGGCTGTCATGTCACTGACCAACAAATGAGGCTCTTCATGACGCTCAGATCGACCCATTCCGTTGCCGTTGCCGCTGCCAAGGCGGGGATCAGCCAGGCAACGGGCTATCGGCTGCAAGCTGACCCAATTTTACCATCACAGAAGAAGGCCCCTCGCGGCCGGCGGCGTCCGGACCCGCTGGCGGACATTTTTGATGCGGAGGTCGTGCCGCTTCTGCGGTCCTCACCGGGGATCCGACCTGTGGCGGTTTACGAGGAGCTTCTGCGTCGGCATTCTGATCTGGGTACGGGCATCCGACGGACTCCGGAGCGACGGATACGCGCCTGGAATGCGGAACACGGCCCTGAACAGGACGTCATTTTCCGGCAGACCCACACACCGGGCAAAATGGGCCTGTCGGATTTCACCGCCATGGGCAAGTTGGGTGTGACCATTGCCGGTGAGGCACTGGGCCATCGACTGTATCACTTCCGGCTTGCCTATAGCGGGTTTCAGCACGCCCACGTCGTGCTGGGCGGCGAAAGCTATGTGGCGCTGGCTGAGGGATTGCAGAACGCCCTCTGGACGCTCGGCGGCGTGCCACACAATCATAGAACTGACAGCCTGTCGGCGGCCTTCAAGAACCTGGATAAGTCATCCCGGGCCGATCTAACCGACCGCTTCGACGCCCTGTGCAACCATTATGGAATGACGCCGACGCGCAACAACAAGGGCGTCGCACACGAGAACGGTTCCATCGAGAGCCCCAATGGGCATCTGAAGCGCACCATTGAGGACGCGCTGGTCATGCGTGGGTCGCGCGACTTCGAAAGCTTGCAAGATTATCGTCGCTTCATCGACGAGATCGTGGGCCGGATCAACGCCCGCAATGCCAAGCGTATCGATGCGGAACGTGCGAGCCTCAGACCTTTGCCGACGCGGCGGACCACGGATTACGAGGAGATCACGTTGCGCGTCACTTCCTCCGGGGGCTTCACCTTGCGCAAGGTGTTCTACACCGTGCCATCCCGGTTGATCGGGCATCAGCTGCGGGTTCGGCTCTACGATGATCGGTTGGAGCTGTTCCTGGGAAGCTCTGCCCTGCTAACGCTGACACGCGGACGAGCCTCGAGCACCGGGAGCCATGGGCACGTGGTCAATTACCACCACGTCATCCACTCCTTGCGCAAAAAGCCCATGGCGCTGATGGGGCTGGTCTATCGGGATCAGCTATTCCCGCGCCGGGCGTTCCGTAACATGTTCGCATTCCTGCTGGAGCAGACCAGTGAGAAGGCGGCGTGTCGCATGGTTGTCGATCTTCTGGCGCTGGCACACGAGCGGGGCTGCGAGGCTGAATTGGCAGCGCAGCTTGAGGAGGACCTTCGCCAGAAGCGCCCGCCTGACATGGCGGCCCTACGCGCAGTGTTTAGCCCATCACAAGACGCACTCCCCCAAGTCGCGGTGCAACTGGCCGACCTGTCATCTTACGACCAGTTGGTCGGCGGTACGCCATCCGCTCAGGAGGTGACAGCATGACATCGCCCCAGACCGATACCGCCCGCCTAACCTTGGCTCTGACCGAATTGCGCTTGCCAGCCATCAAGGCGCTATGGCCGCGCTTTGCGGAACAAGCCGACAAGGAAGGCTGGCCCGCCGCTCGGATGCTCAGCACCCTGGTGGAGCATGAACTGGCTGAACGAGATCGCCGTCGTATCGAGCGACATCTCGCACAGGCACGCCTGTTGCCCGGAAAAACGATCGACACCTTCGACTTCACAGCCGTCCCCATGCTGTCCAAGGCCCATGTCAGTGCGATCACCGCTGGCGACAGCTGGATCGGAAAGGGCGGCAACATCCTGCTGTTTGGGCCGCCAGGTGTGGGCAAATCACATCTCGGCTCAGCCATCGGGCTCGCCCTTGTCGAGCAAGGCTACCGCGTCCTATTCAGCCGCACCACCGATCTGGTCCAGAAACTCCAACAGGCCCGCCGCGATCTCGTCCTCGAAAGTGCCATTGCAAAGCTCGACAAATTCCATCTGCTGATCCTCGATGACATCACCTACGTCACCAAGGATCAGGCTGAAACCAGTGTGCTCTTCGAACTCATCAGCGCGAGATATGAACGCCGCTCAATGTTGATCACGGCCAACCAGCCCTTCGGGGAGTGGAATGCGATTTTTCCAGACCCGGCCATGACATTGGCCGCCGTCGACAGGCTCGTGCACCACGCAACCATCTTCGAGATGAATGTCGAAAGCTACCGGCGAAGAGCAGCACAAAAGGCAAAGGGGCCGGGAAGGCCTGCACAAAAAGCCACACCGGAAAACACCAAAGCTGATTGACGCTCCGCGACAATCAAAAAAACAAACCCCTTGATCGCGGCACAAAAGCCCGGCATCGTCCCAAACGTCGCGACCAAGGATTCTCATCCTGATTGACGCGCACTTCTCATCTTGATTGTCGCGCTACAGGCGGTTTTCGCGGATCAAGGTATTTGCGAGGATGATGAGCTTGCGCATGATTGCCACAAGGGCGACCTTGGCTTTCTTGCCCTTTTGACGCAAAGCCTTGTAGACGCAGGTGAGTTGGGAATTGCAGCGCGCTGCGACGAGGGCGGGCATGTAGAGCGCCTGGCGAAGCCCGGCTCGTCCGCCTCCGATTTTCGCTCTGGCTGTCCATTTGCCGGACTTGCGCACGAAGGGAGCCAGGCCCGCAAGCGCGGCGGCCTGCTTGGGCGTCAAGGTTCCGATCTCCGGCATTTCGATGAGTATTGCGACGGCAGGGGATCGACCGCAGGATCTCGAACTGTCTGGCAAGCTTTGCATCCTCGCGGATACGCTTCTTCAACTCGGCATCGAGTTGGGCAAGTTGCTTTGCAATCTGGCGCATCCTGGTTTTCAGTTGCGCCTTGACGAGTGTGTTGCGCGCACCGCAGAGCCGGTTCCGGCAGGCAGTCTGGTCCTTGATGAGAGCGCTCCGGGCGACATGCACCTCCCGCAGATCGTTCATGGGTTCATCGCGCAACGGTGAAGCCTTCAGGTCAAGCATCGCCCCCATGCGGGCCAGCAGTTCCGCATCGATCCGGTCAGTTTTGGCGGACTGGCCGACCGCTTCGGCGAAGCGGCGGGCGCGTTTGGGGTTCACCTTGACCATGGCGTGAGCCGTCTTTGAAAGGCGGGCCTCCAGATCGCGATGATAGCGTCCTGCAGGCTCGTAGACGACGCGGCAGCACTGCGGGCCGATCCAGTTCTTCAGCGTCTTCAGTCCTGTCCGGTCGTTGGTGAAGCGTTTCGCCTTGCCATCGCTCAGGCGATGGGTGTCGAGATGATCTTTCGAGATGTCGATGCCGATGGTATCATTCATGACCTTTTCGTCTCCCGTTCTTGTCATACGAGGCAGGGGTGTTCCCTCCTCCACTATCTGTTCGGGTTCATCAAAAGGGCGGGGGTGATCCATCTTGAGAACGGTCCTCAAAGACCAGGGCATCATCGATCCATCCCCCGCCACCCCTCGGGCCGCTGCAGCGGCCCGAGGGGTGGCATCCGTATCGCACGGATACGAATGCCTGGGAAATCCAATAGACAAGGGCATTTCCACGGGCGACTTTCAGGAGGCTCCTGGGGCGCTGTTGGGGCCGAACGCGGCAGGGCTTTCATCGAGCACCATCTCGCGATTGAAAGCGGACTGGGGGGCGGAGTATGAACGCTGGCAGCGCCGCGATCTCAGTGCCCGGCGTTTCGTCTATGTCCGGGCCGATGGTGTCTATTTCCAACCGCGTATGGAAGAGCAGAAACAATGCGTTCTGGTGCTGATCGGCGCGGATGAGTGGGGCCGCAAGGAGGTTCCGGGCCTCACCGAAGCAGGCAGTCGGCTACCGTGAAAGCACGCAGAGTTGGCGCGAGTTGCTGCTCGATCTCAAGCGTCGCGGGCTGTCCCACGCCCCCGATCTGGCCATTGGCGACGGCGCCCCAAGGGTTACGGGCGGCGCTGCGCGAAGTCTTCGGCAGCACCCCGGAACAACGGTGTTGGGTTCACAAGACCGGAAACGTTCTCAACGCCATGCCCAAATGGGAGTGTCCTGAATTCTGTGTATGTGTCCCGGTCCATGGGGGTTTCAAATACAGTCACGCATTGAAGCGCTCGTCGAACATAATAGCGAACTGGTTGCGGGCTGCAAACCATTCCCGAACATTCCTGCCGCCTTTCCCGAAGTTGCGGATGGCCAGATGGATCAGCTTTGTTGCGGCCTGATCGGTCGGGAACGATCCGCGGGTCTTGATTGATTTGCGGATCACCCGGTTCAGGCTCTCGATGGCGTTGGTGGTGTAGATGATCTTTCGGATCGCCGGATCGAAGGCGAAGAACGGGATTACTTCCTGCCATGCCCGTCGCCAGGCCGTGGCGATGGAGGCGTATTTACCGGCCCATTTTTTCTCGAACGCGTCCAGTTCATCGGCGGCCTGATCGGCGGTGGCGGCGCTGTAAATCCGGCGCAGGTCAGTGGCCACTCCCTTGCGGTCTTTCCACGAGCAGAAGTTCAGGGAATGGCGCACCAGGTGGACAATGCAGGTTTGCACCGTGGTCTGCGCAAAGGCGGCGGTGATCGCCTCCGGGAAGCCTTTGAGCCCGTCCACCACGGCGATCAGAATGTCCTGGACACCCCGGTTCTTCAGCTCGTTCATCACCGACAACCAGAATTTGGCCCCCTCGTTATCAGCGATCCACAGGCCCAGGACCTCGCGCACGCCGTCCCGGCTGACCCCCAGGGCGATGTAGACGGCCTTGTTCTTCACCATGCGGCTGTCGGCGTCGCGGATATTCACCCGCAGCGCGTCGAAGATCACGATCGGATACATCCGCTCCAGCGCCCGGCTTTGCCAGTCGCGCACCTCGTCGTGCACGGCGTCGGTGACGCGGCTGATCAAATCCGGCGAGACCAGCAGACCGTAGATATCCTCAAGATGGGCGCGGATGTCGCGGACACTCTCGTCCGGCGGCATAGAGGCCGATGATCCTGTCATCCATCCCGTCGATCCGGGTCTGGCCCTTCTTCACCAGTTCCGGTTCAAAACTGCCATCCCGATCACGGGGCACGGAAATCGGTGCCTCGCCGATCTGGCCCTTCAGGCGCTTGCCGGCTGTGCCGTTGCGCCGATTGGACTGACCCGGAGGTGCATCCTTGCCGTCTTCATAGCCCGGATGCGCGGTCAGTTCGGCCCCAAGCATCCGCTCCATCGTGAGCGTCCGTTGAAGCCGACCTAACGCGGGGGCGGAGGAGCCGATAGTGTCCACCATCGATAGTGGACACCATGAGGCACTCTATGGCTGGCAGTCGCAAGAAGCGAATTTGGTGGGACGACGAGAAGCGTTCGATCTGCCTGCAGACTGCCGCGCCGGGTGTTTCTGTGGCTCAGGTTGCGCGGCGCTACGCGATGAACGCCAATCTGATCTTCAAATGGCTGAAGGACCCGCGTTTTGCGCCGGATTTCACCGAGGTCGTAGCTGGATCCGTGTTTCTGCCGGTTGAGATTTCTCCGGCTGCTTCACATCCGGTCCCGGCGCAGCCATCCGGTCCCGTCGCCTTCGGTGGCCGTATCGAGATTGAGTTGGCTGGCGGTCACCGGATCAGCGCCGGGGGTGGGTTCGATCCTGATGTGCCGGCGCGGCTGCTGAAGGGGCTGATGTCTTGATCCCGGTGCCGAGCAACACGCGGGTGTGGCTGTCGGCGGGTGTCACGGACATGCGGCGAGGGTTCAATACGCTGGCGGCCCAGGCCGAGAAGGTTTTGGCCGAAGACCCGTATTCCGGCCACCTGTTCGTGTTCCGGGGGCGGCGCGGCGATCTGTTGAAGATCATCTGGTGGGATTGCCAGGGCGCGTGCCTGTTTTCGAAGCGGTTGGAGAAAGGGCGGTTTGTCCGGCCCGCTGCAAAGGACGGCAAGATCAGCGTCACACCCGCGCAGCTCTCAATGCTGTTGGAGGGGATTGACTGGCGGATGCCCCGTAAAACCTGGAGACCGTTGAGCGTAGGACAGGTCAATGAATACGAGGCTTTGCGCGCTTTCGGGGTTCACCCCGGAATGCTGATCCGGTATAGGATCGGCGATGCTGAAGGACCTCGACACAGCCCCGGATGATCCTGCGGAACTGCGGGCAGTGAACCGGCTTCCGGCCGATGAAGTCAAGGCGCTGACCCTGAAGGTGGAACAACTCCAACACCAACTGGCGGGGCATGACCGGCACCGGTTTGGATCGAAATCAGAAAGCCTCTACCAGTTCAATCTGGTCTTCCGGGAAGATGAGGCGATTGCCGAAGCCGCTGGAGAACAGGCGGCGCCTGCTCCAACGCCTGAAACGGACAAACCGGCCCGCCGGCACAGCCGCAAGCCCTTGCCCGATCATCCGGACCGGCACGAAGAGGTCTTGTCGCCGGGCGAGGACTGCCGACGTTGCGGTGGGGCGTTGAAGAGGCTCGGTGAGGACGTGACCGAGGAGTTGGAATACAAACCGGGGCGTTTTGTCGTGAACCGGATCGTGCGTCCGCGTATGGCCTGTTCCTGTTGCGAGGCCATTGTCCAATCGCCGCTGCCATCGCGCCCGATCGAACGTGGCCGCCCGGGACCGGGGCTGCTGGCGCACGTGTTGGTCAGCAAATACGCGGACCACCTGCCGCTCTACCGTCAGTCGCAAATATACGCCCGTGAAGGCGTTGATCTTGATCGATCAACTCTGACCAATTGGGTTGGCGGCTCCACCGCGCTTCTGGAACCTCTGGCTGACACCATTGGCCGAATGGTCCGCCGAGGCGCGGCCATCTTCGCTGATGATACGCCTGTTAAAATGCAGGCCCCCGGCAACAAGAAGACCAGGACCGCCCGTGTCCGGACCTGTGTTCGCGATGAACGACCATGGTCTGGATCATCACCGCCCTGCGCGTGGTATCAGTTCACGATTGATCGCAAGGGCGAACATCCCGTCTCACATCTCTCCGGCTACAAAGGCTGGGTCCATGCGGACGGGTATTCCGGCTTCAACGGGGTATTCGGTGAGGACAAGGCCCAGGAGATGGCTTGTTTGGCGCACGTCAGACGCAAGTTTGTAGACATCTTTGCCGCGCAAGGCTCATCGATTGCCGAAGAAGCCCTCCGCCGGACCGCGGAACTCCATGCCGTCGAGAAAGAGGCGCGTGGCAAACCGTCTGAAGAGCGCGTTGCCATCCGTCAGGAAAAGGCAAAACCGATCTTCGATGAACTTGAGACCTGGTTACACGCGCAGGTGCCAAATATATCTGGCAAGTCGCCTCTGGCCCAGGCGATCCGTTATGCCCTTGGTCGTTTGCCAAAGGCACGCGGTTATTTGAACCATGGCTTTCTGGAAGCGGACAACAACATCGCCGAACGCGCTATAAAACCTGTCGCCATAGGTCGCAAAAATTGGATGTTCGCCGGTTCCGAGGGCGGTGGCAAAGCCATGGCCATCGCCTACACCCTGATCGAAACGGCAAAGCTTGATAAAGTCGATCCACAAGCCTGGCTCACATGGGTTCTCGCCCGCATCGCGGATCACAAGATCACTCGGCTGGACGAGCTGATGCCCTGGCGTTACGCTGCATCAGCAGCGTAACCGGGACGACCGGCAGTACGCCAGGGCTCCTTCACCGAACGGTCACGCTCCATCAGTTTGATCCTGAGCTCTTTCAGCAGCCCGGTATCGCCAGGCAGGTCTTCAGGCCGCTCGCAGCCTTCCAGAAGTTCGTCCAGAAGTTCCCTGGATATCGTCATCGTCATGGCTCCTCTCTCAAAGCATGGTACAGATCACAGATACACAGAGGAGCGGACACTCTCCCGGGAAGCCTTTGAGCCCGTCAACGACGGCGATCAGAATGTTCTGGACACCTCGGTTCTTCAGCTCGTTCATCACCGACAACCAGAATTTGGCCCCCTCGTTATCAGCGATCCACAGGCCCAGGACCTCGCGCACGCCGTCCCGGCTGACCCCCAGGGCGATGTAGACGGCCTTGTTCTTCACCATGCGGCTGTCGGCGTCGCGGATCTTCACCCGCAGCGCGTCGAAGATCACGATCGGATACATCCGCTCCAGCGCCCGGCTTTGCCAGTCGCGCACCTCGTCGTGCACGGCGTCGGTGACGCGGCTGATCAAATCCGGCGAGACCAGCAGAGCGTAGATATCCTCAAGATGGGCGCGGATGTCGCGGACACTCTCGTCCGGCGGCATAGAGGCCGATGATCCTGTCATCCATCCCGTCGATCCGGGTCTGGCCCTTCTTCACCAGTTCCGGTTCAAAACTGCCATCCCGATCACGGGGCACGGAAATCGGCGCCTCGCCGATCTGGCCCTTCAGGCGCTTGCCGGCTGTGCCGGTGCGACGATTGGACTGACCCGGAGGTGCATCCTTGCCGTCTTCATAGCCCGGATGCGCGGTCAGTTCGGCCCCAAGCATCCGCTCCATCAGTTTGATCTTGAGCTCTTTCAGCAGCCCGGTATCGCCAGGCAGGTCTTCAGGCCGCTCGCAGCCTTCCAGAAGTTCGTCCAGAAGTTCCCTGGATATCGTCATCGTCATGGCTCCTCTCTCAAAGCATGGTACAGATCACAGATACACAGAGGATCGGACACTCTCTTTAAAATTGACCCGCCTGTTTTGTTACCGTCCGCGCGTATTAGCGCGGAGAATGAGCAGGTGATATTGATGGAAAGTGCAGCGAAGATCCGGCGCATGGTTTTGCGTGACGGGCGAAGTATACGATCAGTGAGCCGAGAGACAGGATTGTTGCGGAACACGATCAGGAAGTATCTGAAGGACAGCTCCCCTCCGAGCTATCAACGTCGGACCGAACCGGTTCGGCACAAATTGTGTGACTATGAAGAACGGCTTCAGACCCTGTTCGAGCAAGACCTGACGCGCCCACGCCGGGAACGCCGAACCGGAGTGAAGCTTTATGAGCAACTGGTTCTGGAGGGATATACGGGCTCGTATTCACCGGTTCAGCGTTTTGTTCGAGCCTTGAAGCGCGATGGTTTGGGGTCAGGAGATGCGTTCATTCCGTTGCAGTTTTTATCTGGCGATGCGCTGCAGTTTGACTGGAGCGAAGAACATGTTGTTCCTGGTGGCATCCCCCAAAAGGTGAAGGTTGCGCATTTCCGTCTGTGCCACAGCCGCAAGCCATTTGTGGTGGCCTATCCGGGGGAACCTCAGGAGATGGTGCTGGATGCCTTCGTGCAGGCGCTGGCGTTTTATGGCGGCGTGCCGCGCCGGGTGATTATCGACAATCCTGAAACTGGTCTTGTCCCGGTTACGTTCCGGTCTCTTAATTCATTTATGCGGCTTTCCGTTCAAATGCCAAGGGGCTTTTGCCGCCTAACGATGAATGGCGTCGACGCGGATTGTAGAACCCATTGATATACTGGAATATTGCGCCTTCGGCTTGGCGCCTGGTTTCCCAGCGGTTCCGCCAAATCATCTCTGCCTTGAGCGATTTGAAGAACGTTTCCACCATGGAATTGTCGTAACAATTTCCTTTGCCGCTCATCGAGACTTTGAAGCTATGCTGTGACAGGCGCTTTTGATAATCATGTGAACAGTATTGTGATCCACGATCTGTGTGGTGAATACAGTCCTTGGGCGGTTGCCGCAGGGCCACGGCCATGTCTAACGCCCTGATTGCCAGATCTCGCTTCATACGATTACTGACAGCCCAGCCGATGACACGCCGGGAATACAGGTCAAGAATGACGGCCAAATACAGCCAGCCTTCACTGGTCCAGATATAGGATATGTCTCCCGCCCATTTCTGGTTCGGAGCATCAGCAGAGAAATCCTGATCCAACAAGTTGGGTGCAATATTAAACGCGTGGTTGCTGTCGGTGGTCACCTTGTATTTCTGGGTTCTGACGATCTTAATTGTTCCATCCCGGACGATCAGATAGACCCTCGCCGCTCTGGCCTGTTCATGGCAAGATCGATCTTGCGTGAGATTCGGGACGGAGGCAAGACATGCTGATTTCTTTGCACAAGCAGGCGACGACGACGCCGAAGATCAGGGCCGCAATCCAGGCGAGCAAAGAGCCCGCGTGGATCGTGGCCGAGCGCTACGGCATCTCGGAGCAGACCGTCTGGAAGTGGCGCAAGCGCGATACCGTCCACGACCGGAGCCACACGGCGCACAGGTTGCAGACCACACTCACGCCAGCGCAGGAGGCCGTGGCGGTCTCGCTGAGACAGAGTCTGCTGCTGCCGCTCGACGACCTGCTCGCCGTGGTCCGCGAGTTTCTCAACCCGAACGTCTCGCGCTCCGGGCTGGATCGATGCCTGCGCCGTCATGGGGTCGGCTCCCTCCGTGACCTGAAGCCGAAGGTGGCGAAGCCCGCGCACAAACCTTGCAAGGCATACGAGCCCGGCTACATCCACATCGACGTGAAATACCTGCCGCAGATGGCCGATGAGGACCGGCCCCGGTATCTGTTCGTCGCGATCGACCGCGCCACCCGCTGGGTCTTCGTGCGCATCCATCCGGCGAAGACTGCGGCCAACGCCCGCCGGTTCCTGCGCGATCTGGAGCGCGCCGCCCCGATGCGGATCACCCGCGTGCTGACGGACAACGGCAAGGAGTTCACCGACAGGCTCTTCGGCCTTCGCCGCCGCGCCGCGACCGGCAATCACGAGTTCGACCGCCTCTGCGCCGGGTTCGGGATCGAGCATCGCCTGGCCCCACCGATGCGGCCGCAGACCAACGGCATGGTCGAGCGTTTCAACGGTCGGATCGAGGACGTGCTCCAGAGCCACCGTTTCCGCAGCGGCGAGGACCTCGAACAGACGCTTCTCCGCTACGTCCGCCTCTACAACGGCCAGTTGCCGCAATCCGTTCTGAAAGGCCGCACGCCAATCGATGCGCTCAAGGACTGGCATCGAGAAAAGCCCGAACTCTTCAGAAAGCAGCCGTACAATCACACGGGATGTGACACTTAATGTCGTTCTCACGCATCAAACGACCTATGCGCCGGCGCCCGACCTTCAGCCCCATATCCTGCAATTCCTCGGTCATGCGTGGCCGACCATAACTTTGCAAACCAAGGCGATGCTGTTCTCGGATATGTGCCAAAATCACCATATCATCGCGTTGTCGCTGGCTCATTGACAGGCCGAACCCTCCATGCACGAAAACCACGCGATGTGACCCGCATAACGCGGCACAGAAATTCGACCGACCATTCTTCTTTCCAGACTTCGATGAACGCAAATCTCACCGGCTTTGGCCTGCAAAGAAGATTGCCGCTTTTTTTAACACTTCCCTCTCCTCGCGCAGCAAGCGGACTTCCTTGCGCAGGCGCTCGTTCTCTTTCTCAACGTCCTCGTGCGGCCCAGACATCAAATCGTCATGCTGATGCTTTTGGACCCACTTGTTCAGCGTCGAAAGACCGACACCCAAATCAGATGAAACCTGAGGGCGGGGCAGGCCGCTGGTGGTTGCCATGCGCACAGCATCACGGCGATACTCGTCTGTGTATCTCGTGGCCATTCATTATCTCCTTCATTCCTAACATTGCTCGAAAGAAACCGGAACTGAACCGGGACAAGACCAATGCAAGGGTATCGGGCGCCGGGCGGATTGCAACGGTTCGCATCAATCCATTCCGCCGTGCGAAACTGTTTCTCGGTCCCCATTCGCCGTGTTTCGATGTCTGGATGGCGAAGGGTCAGGCGGTGCAGACGGCATATGGTATTTCGCACCCGTTCCCGCGGATGCACCGATCCTGTAGCGCGACAATCAAGATGAGAAGTGCGCGTCAATCAGGATGAGAATCCTTGGTCGCGACGTTTGGGACGATGCCGGGCTTTTGTGCCGCGATCAAGGGGTTTGTTTTTTGATTGTCGCGGAGCGTCAATCAGCTTTGGTGTTTTCCGGTGTGGCTTTTTGTGCAGGCCTTCCCGGCCCCTTTGCCTTTTGTGCTGCTCTTCGCCGGTAGCTTTCGACATTCATCTCGAAGATGGTTGCGTGGTGCACGAGCCTGTCGACGGCGGCCAATGTCATGGCCGGGTCTGGAAAAATCGCATTCCACTCCCCGAAGGGCTGGTTGGCCGTGATCAACATTGAGCGGCGTTCATATCTCGCGCTGATGAGTTCGAAGAGCACACTGGTTTCAGCCTGATCCTTGGTGACGTAGGTGATGTCATCGAGGATCAGCAGATGGAATTTGTCGAGCTTTGCAATGGCACTTTCGAGGACGAGATCGCGGCGGGCCTGTTGGAGTTTCTGGACCAGATCGGTGGTGCGGCTGAATAGGACGCGGTAGCCTTGCTCGACAAGGGCGAGCCCGATGGCTGAGCCGAGATGTGATTTGCCCACACCTGGCGGCCCAAACAGCAGGATGTTGCCGCCCTTTCCGATCCAGCTGTCGCCAGCGGTGATCGCACTGACATGGGCCTTGGACAGCATGGGGACGGCTGTGAAGTCGAAGGTGTCGATCGTTTTTCCGGGCAACAGGCGTGCCTGTGCGAGATGTCGCTCGATACGACGGCGATCTCGTTCAGCCAGTTCATGCTCCACCAGGGTGCTGAGCATCCGAGCGGCGGGCCAGCCTTCCTTGTCGGCTTGTTCCGCAAAGCGCGGCCATAGCGCCTTGATGGCTGGCAAGCGCAATTCGGTCAGAGCCAAGGTTAGGCGGGCGGTATCGGTCTGGGGCGATGTCATGCTGTCACCTCCTGAGCGGATGGCGTACCGCCGACCAACTGGTCGTAAGATGACAGGTCGGCCAGTTGCACCGCGACTTGGGGGAGTGCGTCTTGTGATGGGCTAAACACTGCGCGTAGGGCCGCCATGTCAGGCGGGCGCTTCTGGCGAAGGTCCTCCTCAAGCTGCGCTGCCAATTCAGCCTCGCAGCCCCGCTCGTGTGCCAGCGCCAGAAGATCGACAACCATGCGACACGCCGCCTTCTCACTGGTCTGCTCCAGCAGGAATGCGAACATGTTACGGAACGCCCGGCGCGGGAATAGCTGATCCCGATAGACCAGCCCCATCAGCGCCATGGGCTTTTTGCGCAAGGAGTGGATGACGTGGTGGTAATTGACCACGTGCCCATGGCTCCCGGTGCTCGAGGCTCGTCCGCGTGTCAGCGTTAGCAGGGCAGAGCTTCCCAGGAACAGCTCCAACCGATCATCGTAGAGCCGAACCCGCAGCTGATGCCCGATCAACCGGGATGGCACGGTGTAGAACACCTTGCGCAAGGTGAAGCCCCCGGAGGAAGTGACGCGCAACGTGATCTCCTCGTAATCCGTGGTCCGCCGCGTCGGCAAAGGTCTGAGGCTCGCACGTTCCGCATCGATACGCTTGGCATTGCGGGCGTTGATCCGGCCCACGATCTCGTCGATGAAGCGACGATAATCTTGCAAGCTTTCGAAGTCGCGCGACCCACGCATGACCAGCGCGTCCTCAATGGTGCGCTTCAGATGCCCATTGGGGCTCTCGATGGAACCGTTCTCGTGTGCGACGCCCTTGTTGTTGCGCGTCGGCGTCATTCCATAATGGTTGCACAGGGCGTCGAAGCGGTCGGTTAGATCGGCCCGGGATGACTTATCCAGGTTCTTGAAGGCCGCCGACAGGCTGTCAGTTCTATGATTGTGTGGCACGCCGCCGAGCGTCCAGAGGGCGTTCTGCAATCCCTCAGCCAGCGCCACATAGCTTTCGCCGCCCAGCACGACGTGGGCGTGCTGAAACCCGCTATAGGCAAGCCGGAAGTGATACAGTCGATGGCCCAGTGCCTCACCGGCAATGGTCACACCCAACTTGCCCATGGCGGTGAAATCCGACAGGCCCATTTTGCCCGGTGTGTGGGTCTGCCGGAAAATGACGTCCTGTTCAGGGCCGTGTTCCGCATTCCAGGCGCGTATCCGTCGCTCCGGAGTCCGTCGGATGCCCGTACCCAGATCAGAATGCCGACGCAGAAGCTCCTCGTAAACCGCCACAGGTCGGATCCCCGGTGAGGACCGCAGAAGCGGCACGACCTCCGCATCAAAAATGTCCGCCAGCGGGTCCGGACGCCGCCGGCCGCGAGGGGCCTTCTTCCGTGATGGTAAAATTGGGTCAGCTTGCAGCCGATAGCCCGTTGCCTGGCTGATCCCCGCCTTGGCAGCGGCAACGGCAACGGAATGGGTCGATCTGAGCGTCATGAAGAGCCTCATTTGTTGGTCAGTGACATGACAGCCCGGCATGAACGATCCCCTTGCACAGAAAATCATTCCTTATCCGAGCCGGCCACAACCGTCAGGCCCGCCCCAAAAGGGCAAAACGCGTGTGCGGGGCCTCCCCAGTCGGGCTACGCCCTCCCTGCGAGCCCCCGCACACGCGTTCTCATCCTGATTGACGCTGGATTCTCACCTTGTTTGTCGCGCAGCAATTTCGCACCCGTTCCCGCGGATGCACCGATCCTTCCCATTGCATCAGGTCGAAGCATTTGACGCTTGGAATGCAGCGGCTCGTGCCGCTTCAGAACTGGCTTCGCAAGCTTCTTCTGCCCTCTCCGGGTTACGTGACAACACCGATCTCAGACGCGCTTGCGGATCAGATAGGCCGTCGCCTCTTCGTGCTTTTCCGAACTGATCAGTTTGTGCCCTGCCGCATTGCAGAAATGAGGGATGTCGATCCGGGCTGCGGGATCGGTCGTCCACAGCCTCAGCACGCCGCCTGCGGCCATTCCCTTCAGCCGTTTCCGAGCTTTCAGAACAGGCAGGGGGCACAACAGCCCCGTCGCATCGACTTCTTCGTCCCAAATCATGCCGAACAGGTAGTTCGCGCTGCTGTCCCTGTCCAGCGAACATGCGCCTTGCGCGCGACTTTCGATAGAAATATCCTATCAAATAACGGAAAATCAATATTGACAGAAGATCACCCGCTCCGGCATGAAAAGGTGGCATTTGCAGCGCGGCGGCGCTGATTCATCCGGCAGGGGCAAGGCAAGATGGCGTTGGACAATCAATCCGGTGTGTGGAAATCCGGCAAGGGCCGCGGGCGCAGGACGCCCAAAGGGCGGCAACTGGACGAAACCGCATGGCAGGAGGTGCGCGCGCTGCTGGGCGACCGCCCCCGCCGCCGCGACCTGCTGATAGAGTTTCTGCACCTGATTCAGGACGAATACGGCCATCTGTCGGCCCCGCATCTGCGCGCCCTGGCCGAAGAACTGCGCGTCGGCATGGCCGAAGTGTGGGAGGTCGCCACCTTCTATGCCCATTTCGACCCGGTTCGAGAGGATGAAACCCCGCCCCCGGCCCTGACCATCCGCGTCTGCGACTCCCTGTCTTGCGAACTGGCGGGATCGGAACAATTGCGGGCGGCGCTGAAACAGGGCATGGACCCCGCCGGAATCCGCGTTTTGCGCGCGCCCTGCATGGGCCGCTGCGATACCGCGCCGGTGCTGGAGATCGGGCACAGGCATATCGACCATGCGACCCCTGAAAAGGTTGAAAATGTCATTGCGGGCGGCGACTTTCATGCAATAATCCCGGATTATCAGGACTGCTCCGCCTATATTGCCGAAGGCGGCTATGAAACCCTGAAAGACATCCGTGCGAATGGCGATTTCGGGAAAATCCAGCAGAAACTGCTTGATTCCGGCCTGCGCGGTCTGGGCGGCGCCGGTTTTCCCACTGGCCGCAAATGGGGCCTTGTCCGGGCAGAGCCCGGCTCGCACCATCTGGCCGTGAACGGTGATGAGGGCGAGCCCGGCACCTTCAAGGACCGCTACTGCCTGGAACGCACCCCGCATGTCTTCCTTGAAGGTATGCTGATCGCCGCCTGGGCGGTCGAGGCGGAAACCTGCTTTGTCTACATGCGCGATGAATATCCGGCAGTCATTCATATCCTGCGCAGGGAAATTGCCGCGCTGGAAAAGGCCGGGATCGTCGGCAAAGGCCATATCGACCTGCGCCGGGGCGCCGGGGCCTATATCTGCGGCGAGGAAAGCGCGATGATTGAATCGATCGAAGGCAAGCGCGGTCTGCCGCGCCACCGGCCGCCCTTCGTCGCGCAGGTCGGCATCTTCAACCGTCCGACCCTGGTCAATAACGTGGAAACGCTCTACTGGGTTGCCAGAATCTGCCGGGAGGGGGCGGAAATCCTGTCTTCGGTCGAGAAGAACGGCCGCCGGGGGCTGCGTTCCTATTCCGTGTCCGGTCGGGTGAAGAATCCGGGCGTGCATCTGCTGCCCGCCGGGTCCACGATCACCGATATTATCGAGGCCGCAGGCGGAATGCCCGAAGGCCATGCTTTCAAGGCTTATCAGCCGGGCGGGCCGTCCTCCGGCCTGTTGCCCGCCTCGATGAACGACATTCCGCTCGACTTCGACACGCTGCAACCGCATGACAGCTTTATCGGTTCCGCTGCCGTTGTCGTTCTGTCGGACAGGGACAGCGCCCGGCTGGCCGCGCTGAACATGCTGCGGTTCTTCGAGGATGAAAGCTGCGGCCAATGCACCCCGTGCCGGGTGGGCTGCGAAAAGGCGGTAAAGCTGATGCAGGCCGACCGCTGGGACCGGGGCTTGCTGGAAGACCTGTGTGGCGCGATGGCGGATGCCTCGATCTGCGGTCTGGGGCAGGCGGCCCCGAACCCGATCCGGCTGACCATGAAACACTTCCCGGAAGAGGTGTAAGGCGATGACGAACCCGATCAGATTCACCCTCGACGGTCAGCCGGCCCGCGCCTGCGAAGGCGAAACCATCTGGGAGGTCGCGAACGGTCGCGGGCTGCTGATCCCGCATCTGTGCCACAAACCCGCACCGGGGTATCGGCCCGACGGAAACTGTCGCGCCTGCATGGTCGAGGTTGAAGGAGAGCGGACGCTGGCCGCTTCGTGCATTCGCACCCCGACCGAAGGCATGGTGGTCGTCACCGACAGCGCCCGCGCCAGAGCCGCCCGCACGATGGTGATGGAAATGCTGATTGCCGACCAGCCGGAGCGCGATCTGGCGCATGACAGGTCTTCTCACTTCTGGGACATGGCAGACATGGCAGAGGCGAACGGCGTCGGCAAAAGCCGTATTCCGAAACTGCAAGCGGCGCGCGTGCCGCCCCTGGATGACAGCCATGTCGCGATGCGCGTGAACCTCGACGCCTGCATTCAGTGCGGGCTGTGCGTGCGGGCCTGCCGGGAGGTGCAGGTGAATGACGTGATCGGAATGGCCGGGCGCGGTCGCAATGCCTATCCGGTCTTCGATTTCAACGATCCGATGGGGCAATCCACCTGCGTGGCCTGTGGCGAGTGTGTGCAGGCGTGTCCCACCGGCGCGCTGATGCCTGCGAGCGTTGTGGACATGGATCAGGTCGGGGACAGCGCCGACCATGACAGCGAGGTTGAAACCGTCTGCCCGTTCTGCGGCGTCGGCTGTCAGGTCAGCCTGAAGGTCAAGGACGGCAGGGTGAAATATGTCGAGGGGATCAATGGCCCCGCCAACGAAGGGCGGCTTTGCGTCAAGGGCCGCTTTGGCTTTGACTATATCCACCACCCGCACCGTCTGACCAGACCCCTGATCCGGCGCCGGGATGCGCCGCCCAAGGGGCTCAATGTCGATCCCGGCAACCTGATGACCCATTTCCGGGAAGCGACCTGGGAAGAGGCGCTGAACATTGCCGCAGGCGGCCTGTCCGGCCTTGCGCAGGCGCATGGCGGCAAGGCGGTGGCCGGGTTCGGGTCCGCCAAATGCACTAATGAAGAAGCCTATCTTTTTCAGAAGCTCATCCGTCAGGGCTTTGGCCACAACAATGTGGACCACTGCACGAGGCTGTGCCATGCGTCCTCGGTCGCGGCGCTGATCGAAAACGTCGGCTCCGGCGCGGTGACGGCGACCTTCAACGAGATCGGGAACGCTGATGCGGCCATCGTCATCGGGGCGAATCCGGTGGAAAATCATCCGGTGGCGGCGACCTTCTTCAAGCAGTTCGCCAAACGGGGCGGCAAGCTGATCGTCATGGACCCGCGCGGCGTGGGTCTGCGCCGTTTCGCCAGTCACATGTTGCAGTTCCGCCCTGGCGCGGATGTGGCGATGCTGAATTCGATCATGTATGTGATTGTCGAAGAAAACCTTTACGATCAACAATATATCGACGCCTACACCGAAAATTGGGAGGCCGAAAAGGCGCATCTGAAGGATTTCAGCCCGGAAGCGATGGCCGGGATTTCCGGCATCGACCCGCAGGTGATCCGCGATGTGGCGCGCACCTTTGCGACCGCAAGGGCGGGGATGATTTTCTGGGGGATGGGCGTTTCGCAGCATATCCACGGCACCGACAATTCCCGCTGCCTGATCAGCCTTGCGCTGATGTGCGGCCATGTTGGCCGCCCCGGCGCCGGTCTGCACCCGCTGCGCGGTCAGAACAACGTGCAGGGGGCCTCTGACGCCGGTCTGGTTCCGATGTTCCTGCCGGATTACCAATCGGTCAGCGACGATGCGATACGCGGCAAATTCAGCGGGGTCTGGGGCTCTGGCGATTGGTCCGGCGAAAAGGGCCTGACCGTGACCGAAATCGTCGATCACATTCATGCAGGCAATATCAGGGGGATGTATATTCTGGGTGAGAACCCGGCCATGTCCGACCCCGATGCGGATCACGCGCGCGAGGCGTTTGCCAGGCTTGACCTGATGGTCGTGCAGGACATTTTCCTGACCGAAACCGCGAATTATGCGGATGTGATCCTGCCCGCCTCGACGCTTTATGAGAAAGCCGGGACCGTCTCGAACACCAACCGGCAGGTGCAGATGGTCCGCCCCGCCGTGGCGCCGCCGGGGGGGGCGCGCGAAGATTGGGCGATCATCATCGACATTGCCAACCGGCTGGGCCTTGGCTGGACTTGCCGGCATCCGTCGGACGTGTTTGCCGAGATGAAGAAGACCATGGAATCGCTCGATAACATCACATGGGAGCGGCTGGAGCGCGAGGCAGTGACCTATCCGTCGCTCAGCCCCGAAGACCCTGGTCAGGCGGTGGTGTTCGGTGATGGTTTCCCGCGGCCGGATGGCCGGGCGCGGTTTACCCCCGCCGCGATCATCGCGCCCGATGAAGTCCCCGACGCGGAATATCCCATGGTGATGACCACGGGCCGGCAACTGGAACACTGGCATACGGGGTCGATGACCCGCCGGTCCGTGGTTCTGGATGCGGTGGAGCCGGAGGCGAGTTGCTCTGTCAACCCGAAGACCCTCGGAAAACTGGGGGTCGAGCCGGGAGAGACCGTCCGCCTGACGACCCGCCGGGGTTCGATCGAGATCATGGCCCGCGCCGACCGCGCGATTGCCGAGGATATGGTCTTTGTTCCCTTCGCCTATGTCGAGGCGGCGGCGAACATCCTGACCAACCCGGCGCTGGACCCCTATGGGAAGATTCCGGAGTTCAAGTTTGCGGCAGTTCGGATTGAACCCGCCGAAAGTCCGGTCGCCGCAGAGTGATCGCCCCCGGATGATGCAAGCGCCGGAGCGCGCCGCCTGACCTGTGGGCGGTCGCGGGCGGTCGCGGCGGGGGGCGATGCTTGCTGTCGGCGCGGGCGCCCCTTATGTCAGGCGCAGCAGACAGGAGAGCCCATGGCATCCGGCAAATCGCAGTCGGTCGAAGAGCGCGCCGTTTCCAGAAGGATCGGATCAATCGCCGGGCTGGCGCCGTTTCTCGCCCCGTATCGCTGGACAATGGTGGCGATGCTGGGGGCGCTGATCCTGACGGCTTTCCTGTCCCTCATCCTGCCGCTTGCGGTCCGCCGGGTCGTCGATGGTTTCGGAGCGGGGGATATGGCGCTTCTGGATCGGTATTTCGCCGCGGCGCTGGTGATCGCCGGGCTTCTGGCCCTGGGAACCGGGTTGCGCTACTACCTTGTCACGCGGCTGGGGGAACGGGTTGTCGCCGATATACGAACGGCGGTCTTTGACCGGGTTATCGAACAGAGTCCGGGGTTTTACGAAAAGATCATGACAGGCGAGGTTCTGTCGCGGCTTACCACCGATACGACGCTGATCCTGTCGGTGATCGGCTCTTCCGTTTCGGTCGCCTTGCGCAACCTTCTGATCCTTGGCGGCGGGCTGGCCCTGCTGCTTCTGACCAGCGCCAAACTGACCGGCCTGGTGCTGGTGATCGTTCCGGTGGTGATCGTTCCGATCATTCTGCTTGGCCGCAGGCTCAGGGGTTTGAGCCGCGAAAATCAGGACCGCATTGCAGAGAGTTCCGGCATCGCATCCGAAGCGCTGCTGGCGGTGCAGACGGTACAGGCTTTCACCCATGAAGCCGTCACGCGAAAGGGGTTCGCGACCGCCACCGAGGCCGCCTTCGACGCGGCAAGGGTCAGGATCGGCACCCGCGCCCGAATGACGGCAATCGTGATCTTCCTTGTCTTTTCCGGGGTTGTCGGCGTTCTGTGGATTGGCGCGCGTGACGTGCGTGCAGGTGACATGAGCGTCGGCGCCCTGGTTCAGTTTGTGATCTATGCGGTAATGGTGGCTGGCAGTTTCGCGGCGCTCTCGGAAATATGGGGTGAACTTCTGCGCGCGGCGGGCGCGACAGAGCGCTTGATCGAACTGCTGAATGCCCGGGATCCGGTCGAAGACCTGCCGGAGCCGCTGAAACTGCCGGATCGCGTGAAAGGCGGGATCAGCTTTGATTCGGTGACGTTCCGCTATCCCTCGCGCCCGAAAACGGCGGCGCTGAAAGATGTTTCAATCACCATAAGACCTGGCGAAACGGTTGCTCTGGTCGGCCCTTCGGGGGCCGGAAAATCGACAATCCTGCATCTGCTGCTGCGCTTTCATGACCCGGATCAGGGCGGGGTCCGTCTTGATGGCATGGACCTGCGGCAACTGGAGCGGAAAGAATTCAGAAAGTCGATCGCCCTGGTTTTGCAGGATCCGGCGATCTTTGCCACATCGGCGCGCGAAAACATTCGCTTTGGCCGCCCGGAAGCGACGGATGCCGAGGTCGAGGCCGCCGCCCGCGCCGCCGCCGCGCATGATTTTCTGGTCGCCCTGCCACAGGGATACGACAGCCCTGTGGGAGAGCGCGGCGCGATGCTCTCCGGCGGACAGAAACAGCGCATTGCGATTGCCCGCGCCATTCTGCGCGATGCCCCGGTTCTGCTGCTGGACGAGGCGACCTCGGCGCTTGATGCGGAAAATGAACGCGCCGTTCAGCAAGCGTTTGACCGGATGTCGGCTGATCGGACGACCATCATTGTGGCGCATCGTCTGGCGACGGTAAAGAAAGCGGATCGCATTCTGGTTTTTGACGATGGGCAAATCGTGGCCGGCGGCCGGCATGAGGAACTTGTCGCACAGGGTGGCCTTTACGCCAGACTGGCAAGGCTGCAATTCACCGAAGGTCTGGCCGCCGAATAGTGCGCCGCCCATTCCCCCGGTTTTTTTTCAGCGCAAGGCTTGCGTCATGATTCATTTGCTCTCATCCTCGAGCAAGGCGCGGTGCGGGGACAGCGCCGGGGCGATGCGGGGCCGATGTTGAACGGAGGAGACCTGAATGGGAAAATTCGCAACCATTGCGGATCGCGATGCGATTGAAGCCGAAGCAGCCTGGGAAGAGATCGAGCGGCCGCAGACGCTCTGCCAGTTGCTTGCGCAGGCAAAGGATCGCCATGGCGCATCCAGAGCCGTCAGCTTTCAGATCACCTCTGGTCCGGGGGACAGGGCGGAAACACTGACCTGGGCGGATGTTCAGGCCAACGCGACACGGGCGGCCAATCTGTTTCGTGGTCTTGGCATTGGCGAGAGGGATGTGGTCGCCTGTCTGCTGCCGAATTGCAACGAGACCGTCCACACCCTGCTGGGCGGTGCGATTGCGGGGATCGTGCTTCCGGTAAATCCCTTGCTGGATGCGGTTCAGATTGCAGCCTTGCTGCGCGAGGCGGATGCGAAAGTTCTGGTGACGCTGAAAGCGTTTCCCCGGACCGATGTGCCGCAAAAGGCCGCGCAGGCGATGGCGATGGCGCCGAATGTGAAAACGGTGCTTGAAGTTGACCTGCGGCGTTACCTCGCGCCTCCGAAAAGCTGGATCGTTCCGTTGATCCGCCCCCGAAACGTGGCTAACCACTCTGCCAGGGTGCTGGATTTCGCGGCCGGGATGAAGAAACAGAACACGACCCTGGATTTCCCGGACAGCGAAGGCGACAGGGTGGCGGCCTGTTTTCATACCGGCGGCACCACGGGTATGCCCAGGATCACGCAGCACCGGTATTCCGGCATGATCTACAATGGATGGCTTGGCCACCGGCTTTTGTTCGGGGAAGGCGACAACGTCATCTGTCCGCTGCCGCTGTTTCACGTTTTTGCGGTCTATCCGGTTCTGATGGCGATGATCTCGTCCGGGGCGCATGTGGTGTTCCCCACACCGGCGGGTTATCGCGGCGAGGGCGTGTTCGACAATTTCTGGAAATTGATCGAACGCTGGAACATCACATTTGTCGTCACTGTGCCAACGGCAATATCGGTGCTGATGCAACGCCCCGTCGATGCGGACATATCGTCGCTGAAAAAGGCGTTTTCCGGTTCGGCGCCGCTGCCGGTAGAGCTGTTTCGCAGGTTCGAGAAAGCAACCGGCGTCGCCATTGTCGAGGGGTACGGACTGACGGAAGCAACCTGTCTCGTATCCTGCAATCCGCCGGACGGGGACAAGAAAATCGGCTCTGTGGGGATTGCGTTTCCCCATACGAATATCAGAATCCTGCGCGATACCCCCGATGGCGTGTCGGAGTGTGCGGTGAACGAGCCGGGGGAGATCTGTGTCGATAATCCCGGCGTGCTTGTGGGCGCGACCTATGCCGAAGCTGACAGGAACCGCAACCTGTACCACGATGACGTGTTCCTCAGAACCGGCGATCTTGGCAGAATGGATGAGGACGGTTATCTCTGGATTACCGGTCGCGCCAGGGATCTGATCATTCGCAGCGGGCACAATATCGACCCGGCAGAGATCGAGGAAGCCCTTGCCGGGCATGAAGCCGTTGCCTTTGTCGGCGCTATCGGCCAACCCGACGCCCATGCTGGCGAACTCCCCTGCGCTTATGTGGAACTGGTTGACGGCGCTGCTGGTGTATCGGTCGGGGAACTGATGGCATACGCGCGCGAACACATTCACCAGAACGCGGCGCATCCGAAATATACGGAGATCGTCGGCGAATTACCCAAAACGGCGGTGGGCAAGGTGTTCAAGCCGGAACTGAGAAAGATGGCGATCAGGCGCATTTATGATGAGGCGCTGGGAAATGCAGGCATCGACGCGAAGGTCGCCGAAGTGGTCGAAAGCGGCAAGCAGGGTCTGGTCGCCCGGATTGACCGGTCCGGCGATGTTTCGGAGGAAGACGTTGCCAATTGTCTGGGCAGTTACACGCGACCGTGGGAATGGTCCGGCTGAGCGTCTTTCCCGCGCCGGATATCCGCATGGTTCAGTTGGCGCACGGAATCTCGACAACGATCGTTTCCGTCCCGCGACGGGTTCGGGTGGTGCAGATTTCCTGCTGCTCTATCCTGACGACCTGTTGTTCCTCGATACCCAGAAGCGTGTTCTTGTTGATCTCGACGTTTTCGGCAACGGAATCATCCGTGACGCCGACCAAGGCCAGCGACAGACGACCGCTGGACTGGGCCTGGGCAAGTGCTGCAACCTGATTCGGAGTCACCTGAACGGTTACGGTTCGCGCGACCGCCGCCGTGTTGACATCCTCGTCGGCGGACTGGTCGATGGCGATGAGATTGACGCGCGTCTCGATCAGCTTCGTGATCTGTTGCCCCAGGGCCTCTCCGGTCCAGAAGATGTCCACGTTGTCTCCGGGACGCAGAAAGCCTGAAACGCCGCTGCTGACATCCACCTTGATCGCGAAGGCGCGCATTCCCGGTTTCAGCCGCGACGTGATGCCCACATCCTTGCCGGGATCAGACACCTTGGCGGCGATGATGACCTCATCTTTCTCGACCGTGCGCGTGGCGGTCCTGAAGTCGGGGGCATTGCCGGGGAACAGGCTGTCCATGTCCCTGAATGCGCCTTCGGGGATCGCATCGACCGGGAATTGCACCGGCCTCACGTCTTCTGCGGCAATGTGTTCGCCATAGCGAAGCCGGCGATTTGTCACATATACCTCGGCCGTTTCGACAATTTCTCCGCGCGCGGCGCGTTCGCTCGCCAGTTCGGCCTCGTAGGTGGCCATGTATCCCCTGGCCATGTGAACCGCAAACCCTGCCAGCCCTACGCCTGCAAGCAGTACCAATCCAAATACCATGCGCATTGTCGCGTCCTTTCTTCTTTCTGATCCGTGCCGTCAGATCAAATCCTTCGTACAGTTCGGCATCATGCACTCCAATTGAGGCGAAAGCTGGACCCCATCGCGGATTTCACGGGGTGGCGAGCAGAGGGCGAACGACAGGAGCCCCGGTTTGCGGGGCCCCTGATGAACGCTCTGGAATGCTGCGGCCAAAGGACAATCGCGGCCATCCGTGTCTTACGGATCCTGGGCTTCGATGCGGCTGCCGATCTCGGAAGCAAGGTCGGTGGTGGCGCCGTCGATGGTGGTCAGAATGCCGATGGCCAAAGCCACAACCGCAGCGGTCAGAACAACCCAGTCAACCGTCACGGCGCCGGATTCGTCATTGTGGAAGTTTTTCATCAGATCAAACAGTTTCATTTTCAGTTCCCTTTCAAGATTCGTTTTCCCGTTCTCGTGCCCGGACCGGTGTTTCGTGCAGTTCGCAAACTGCTGCTCCTGCCGTGGCATGAGGCGATATGGCCCTTTGATTGGGGCAACAGTTGGGCGTGGATGGTTCATTTTCGGAAAACCCGTAAAATTGCGGGAAAAATCTGTTAAGATGCTGGCAATAAACGATAATGGATTTCAGACCTTCCGTATCCCTGCGCACTCCCTGCCTGAATGCAGCGGGAATCATCCGCAGGATTCCCGCCAGAGCAGGTATTTCGGAAAGATTTTTTCGATACCCCGCAACAGCGGGACAATCGAATCAGGACACCCATATGGTGCGGATTTCAATAATTGCGGGCGCAATGCTGATTGTCAGCGGGACGATTGCAATGGCGCAGGAGGCATCGACAGACTTCACCTTTCGCCGGGTGAAGGCCCCGGAGCCGCAAAGCACGGCCCGCCGGATCACCGTGCAGATTGATCCGGCGGAACGGATCGCAGTGCCGCCACCCGCGCCGGAGCCGGGGCCCGGAGCGCAGGATGTTGCAGGGACCGCCGCCTGGTTCTGGCAGGCGATTTCCCCCGATCTGGCCGCCGCCAGTCCCGCCCGTCTGGACAAGGCGCTGCGCCATCTGGCGAATGCGCCCGAAGGCCGGGATGTGCCGGCGCCGCGTCTTCGGCTGATGCAGCGGATCGCCGGTGCGCATGGGCGCGACATTCTGCGGGCCACGGTTGGCACGAATGTCTCGCCCGCGCTTGTGCTGGCGGTGATCACGGTGGAATCCTCAGGCCGCCCGAGGGTGGAGAGCAGCGCCGGAGCGGTCGGGCTGATGCAGCTCATGCCCGCAACGGCAGCGCGGTTCGGGGTGAAGGATCGTACCGACCCCGCCCAGAATATCAAGGGCGGGGTCGCGTTTCTCGATCTGCTGGTTCAGATGTTCGACGGCGATCCGATGCTGGTCCTTGCCGGGTACAATGCCGGAGAAAACGCAGTGCTTGGGCGGCAGGGCGTTCCGCCCTATGCCGAGACCCGGAACTATGTGCCAAGGGTTCTGGCCGCGTGGCAGGTTGCCAGCGCGCTGTGTCTGACGCCGCCGGGGTTCATCTCGGACGGTTGCGTGTTTGCCGGGCCGGGGGCCGCGTCCGGCAACTGAGGCCGGGGGGCGGCAGGCGGCGGCGGAGCGCTATTTCCGTGTGCGGCGCGCGCCTTTTGCGCCTTTCGCGCCTTTCCTGGCTGCTTTCCCGGCGATCAGCCGAACGGCCATTTCCATGCTCACATCCGCAGGTTCCACGTTCTCCGGCAGGGTGGCATTGACCTTTTCCCACTTTACATAAGGTCCATAGCGCCCGTCCATCACGTTCACCGGGCCGCCGTTCTCCGGGTGGTCGCCAAGTTCCTTCAGCGGTTTTGCGGTTGCCGCGCGACCCTTGCCGTGAGAGGCGGCCTTTTTCGCCAGTTCCTCGACCGCGCGGTTCATGCCGATGGTGAAGACATCATCGGCCTCTTTCAGGTTGGCATAGAGGCGACCGTGTCTGACAAAGGGTCCGTAACGCCCGATTCCGGCCTCGATCATCTCGTCATCCTCGGGGTGGGGGCCGATCTCGCGCGGCAGGTTCAGCAGCATCAGTGCCTTCTTCAGGTCGATGTCTTCGGGGGCCCATCCTTTGGGCAGGCTGGCCCGCGGGGGTTTGGGAACCTCTTCGGTCGCCTCGCCGCGCTGCACATAGGGGCCAAAGCGCCCCTTGCGCAGCGAAATCATGTCATCCGCGTCATGGCCGAGGATATTGCCGTCGGGTCCGATCCCGTCGCCCTCGATGCCCGGCGGGCCGAAGGGGCGGGTAAAGCGGCATTCCGGATAGTTCGAACAGCCGATGAACGCGCCCCCGGACCGGGCTGTGCGCATCGAAAGGCGGCCGGCGCCGCAATTCGGGCACAGGCGCGGGTCGGCGCCGTCTTCGCCGGGGGGGAACAGGTGCGGTTCCAGAACCTCGTTGATCTTTTCCAGCACATCGGTGATGCGCAGTTCCGATGTCTCGGCGACCGCAGCAGAGAAGTCCCGCCAGAAGCGCGACAGAACGGCCTTGTAGTCCGCATCACCCGCCGAGACCTCGTCAAGTTCCTGTTCCAGATTGGCGGTAAACTCATAACCCACATATTTGTGGAAGTAGTTGATCAGGAACACGGTGACGAGCCGCCCCTTGTCTTCCGGGAACAGGCGGTTCTTTTCCTTCCGCACATAGCCGCGATCCTGAATGGTCGTGACGACGGAGGCATAGGTCGAGGGACGCCCGATCCCCAGTTCCTCCATCTTCTTGACCAGCGTCGCCTCGGTATATCGGGGCGGCGGCTGGGTGAAGTGCTGTTCGGACGACACGCCTTTCCTTTCGAGCGGCTCGCCCCTGGCCATCCGGGGCAGGCGCTTGTCGTCATTATCGACAACGCTGTCGTCGCGGCCTTCTTCATAGACCCGTATGAACCCGTCAAACAGCACCACCTGACCTGTGGCGCGCAGGCCGACCTGGCCATCGTCGCTGCCGATGTCGATTGTCGTGCGTTCCAGCCGCGCCGCTTCCATCTGGCTGGCGATGGTGCGTTTCCAGATCAGATCGTAGAGCTTGCGCTGATCGGCGTCCAGCCTGCCCAGCCCGGCCGCATCGCGCGACATGTCCGTGGGCCGGATACATTCATGCGCTTCCTGCGCGTTCCTGACCTTGTTTTTGTACATGCGCGGCGAGGAAGGGACGAAGGCCGCGCCATAGCGCGCCCTTATCTCGTCCCGCGCGGCCATCACGGCCTCTGGCGCCATGTCGATTCCGTCGGTCCGCATATAGGTGATGTAACCCGCTTCATAAAGCCGCTGTGCGGTGCTCATGGTCTGGCGCGCGCCAAAGCCGAATTTGCGGCTGGCCTCCTGTTGCAGGGTCGATGTCATGAAAGGCGGCGCGGGTTTCCGGCTGGCGGGTTTTGCCTCGACCGAGGTGACGGACAGATCGCGAGAGCGCACCGCCTGCACGGCAATTTCCGCCGCAGTCCCGTTTTCCAGATCGTATTTGTCAAGCTTTTTGCCGGCCAGCACCGTCAGGCGGGCCTCGAATTCCTGCCCGCGAGGGGTGATCAGGAATGCCTTGACCGACCAGTATTCGCGCGCGTTGAATGCCTCGTTCTCCATCTCGCGCTCGACGATCAGGCGCAGGCAGACCGATTGCACCCGGCCCGCCGATTTCGCTCCGGGCAGCTTGCGCCACAGAACCGGCGACAGGTTGAAGCCCACCAGATAATCCAGCGCGCGACGGGCCAGATAAGCCTCCACCAGCGGCGCGTCCACATCGCGCGGGTTCTCCATCGCCCCGGTCACGGCGGATTTGGTGATCGCGTTGAACACGACGCGCTTTACATTGGTCGATTTCCTGATCGCCTTGCGTTTGGTCAGGGTTTCCTGAAGGTGCCAACTGATGGCTTCGCCTTCCCGATCCGGGTCGGTGGCGAGGATCAGGGTATTATCGCCTTTCAGCGCATCCGCGATGGCTTTGACATGTTTGCGGGAATCGGGGCCCACTTCCCATGTCATCTCGAAATCCCGGTCGGGATCGACAGAGCCGTCCCTGGCAGGCAGATCACGCACATGCCCGTAAGAGGCCAGCACCGTATAGCCGTCGCCCAGATACCTGTTGATTGTTCTGGCCTTGGCCGGAGATTCGACGACAACGACGGGCATGAAATTCCTTTCGACTCTCTGCGGGCTTATGGCGGCGCAAAATGTGGGACGAGACGGGGAATTGTCAATGGCTGGAATTTGCGCGGGGTCGCAACCGCGCAACCGCGCATCCGGGAACGGGCGGGGCGGGGCAAGGCGAATCGGGCCGAATATGCGCGAAGCGGGGTCAGCCCTGTGCCAGCGACACCAGGCCGCCCGCGCGTTTTTCGATCCGCCCCTCCAGTTCAAGAGTCGTCAGTTCCGGGCTTACCAGACGCGCCGGAAGACCCAGATCGCGGATCAACTGGTCAATCGCAACTGGTGTCAGGCCGAGTTGGTTGAGGATTTTTCGCTGCAAATCATCTGCCGGACCGGCGCCGGTCCGGACCACCGCGTCAGGGGCGGGCGTCGTCGGCGTTGGCGTCGTCGTCGGCGTTGGCGTCGTCGTTGGCGTCGGCGTTGGCGGCGGCGTCTGGTTCAGCGGCGCCAATGCGTCGATCACATCCTGCGCGTTGCGTGTCAGGGTTGCGCCATCGCGAATCAGTGCGTTGCAACCCGAGGCGCGCGCGTCGATCGGGTGCCCCGGTACGGCCAGAACCTCCCGCCCCTGATCAAGCGCGCCCCTTGCGGTGATCAGGCTGCCCGACTTCAGCGCCGCCTCGACCACCACAACCCCGCGCGCAAGCCCGGAGATGATCCGGTTGCGTACCGGAAAATGGCGGGCAAGGGGCTGCATTCCGATGGGCTGTTCCGACAACGCCACGCCGGTCGCGAATATCCGGTCGGCCAGAGAGAGGTTTTCGACCGGGTAGACAATATCCACGCCGCCGGCCAACACCGCGACAGTTCCGCGCGGCAACGCGGCGTGATGGGCTGCGGCGTCAATTCCGCGTGCAAGGCCCGAGACAATCGCAAACCCTGCCTCTGACAGTTCGCCGGCCAGTTTCCGGGCCATTCGGGTGCCCAGCGACGATGCGTTGCGCGCCCCGACCAGTGCGACCATGGGCCGTTGCAGCAATTCGGGACGCCCGCCGCGCAGCCAGAGCACCGGCGGCGCATCCGCAAGACCGAGAAGCGGCGCCGGATAGTCGTCTTCCCCAAGGCAGACCATTCGCGCGCCGATTCTGCGGGCCGCCGTCATCTCGCGTTCCACCGTTTCGCCCGGACAGGGGACATAGCCCGTGACTCCGGCGGCTTGCGCGATTTCCGGTAACGCGGCGAGGGCGGCAGCGGCGGAACCGTGTTCCAGCATCAGACGGTGAAATGTCGCGGGGCCGACGCGGCGGGATCTGATCAGGCGCAGCCGGTTCAGCCGCTCCGGTTCGGATTGCGGCGGCGCGGGGTGTGTCGTCTGGCCGGAAAGATCGTCAGGCATGGCTGCTCCGAACAAATGTGCCCGGGCAGCTTGCGGAAAACCGGTTAACGAAAGATGAAGGGCGGACAGGCTACGCGGCGGTGCCGCCAACCGTCAGCCCGCCGATCATCACGGTGGGCTGGCCGACGCCCACAGGCACCCATTGGCCCTGCTTGCCGCAATTTCCCACACCGGGGTCCATGGCCATGTCATGGCCGAGCGCCCGGATATGCCTGAGTGCGGTTGCGCCGTCGCCGATCAGGGTTGCGCCCTTGACCGGCGCCCCGACCCTGCCATTGTGAACACGATAGGCTTCGGTACAGGAAAACACGAACTTGCCGCTGGTAATATCGACCTGACCGCCACCGAAGCCGACTGCGTAGATGCCATCCTTCAGGTCGGCGACGATATCCGCCGGCGCCGCGTCCCCACCCAGCATACAGGTGTTGGTCATGCGGGGCATCGGGGCGTGGGCGAAACTTTCGCGCCGCCCGTTGCCGGTGGGGGCGACACCCGTCAGGCGGGCGTTCTGCCGATCCTGCATGTAGCCTGTCAGGATGCCGTCCTCGATCAGCACGTTCCTGCCCGACGGCGTGCCTTCGTCGTCGAAGGTGATGGAACCGCGCCGGTCGGGGATGGCGCCATCATCCAGAACCGTGACGCCTCTGGCCGCCACCCGTTGCCCCATCAGCCCGGCAAAGGCGGAACTGCCCTTGCGATTGAAATCGCCTTCCAGCCCGTGGCCCACGGCCTCATGCAGCAGGATGCCCGGCCAGCCCGGACCGAGGACCACATCCATGACCCCCGCCAGCGCCGCCACGGCGCCGAGGTTCACGACCGCGATGCGCAGCGCCTCCCGCGCAACGCCTTGCCAGTGATCGCGGGCAATCAGACCTTCCAGCCCGATCCGCCCGCCGCCGCCCGCCGACCCGGATTCCCGCCGCCCGTCGTGCTCGACAATGACCGAAATGTTCAGCTGCGTCATTGGCCGCGCATCGCGCAGGCGGGTGCCTTCGGGGCGCAGGATTTCAACCTCCTGCAACGAGGCGGCGACAGAGGCCGTCACCTGCACCACGCGCCGGTCGAGGTCGCGCAGGAAGGCGTCGATCTCGCGCAATGTATCGAGTTTCGTGGCAAAGCCGATTCCCGAGATCGGATCGAAATCGCGATACAGGCGTGTATTCGTCCCCGCCGGCGCTTCGGCCATCGTGCCGCCGCCGCTTCCCACCGCCAGCCGGGCGGTCTCGACAGCGCGTTTCAGGGCGCTTTCCGTCAATTCGGTCGCGTGGGCATAGCCTGCCGCATCGAAGCGCACTGCCCGCAGGCCGAATCCCTGGGCGGCGTCATAGCTGGCGGTTTTCACCCGGCCATCGTCGAACACCAGCGCCTCGGACCGGCGGCGTTCCAGAAACAGTTCACCGTCATCCGCGCCCCGTGTCGCCTCATTCAGCAGGCGCAGCGCGGTGTCCGCATCGAAGGCGGTCTCAAAGGGGCGAAATGGGGTGTCAGGCATGATGGCTCCTGCGGGGGATATGACAAACTTCCGAAAAGCGGCCCTTTGCCGCGCATGATTTGCTTGTTCCGTTCCATGTAATATGGTTTTTACCGGGCTGGACACAATGGGATTCCGGTTATTCGCCGGGCAAGCCACCGGGCGCGACAGACGCCAGAGCGAACAGGAAACGGATATGCGACTTCCAAGCAGATTTTCGGGCCTTCCGGCCGTAACCCTTGCAGCTTTGCCCGGCATCGAAGCATATGCGCAGGACGGCATCGAGGGGCTGGAGGTGATCGGCGCCCCGAGCCCTGGCGGCACCGGTTTCCAGCCCGCCGCGACAGAACTGGCCCGCGACATTCAGGGCCTTGACAGCCTTATTCTTATCATCATCACGGGGATCGTTCTGCTTGTCGTGGCGCTTCTGGCCTATATCGCCGTGCGCTACAATCGGCGGGCGAACAAGACGCCCGCGACCTTCACCCACAACTCGCCGGTGGAAGTGGTCTGGACCATCGGACCGATTGTCATTCTGGTCATCATCGGCGCGTTCTCGCTGCCGGTTCTGTTCAAGCAGCAGGAAATCCCCGCAGGCGACATCACCATAAAGGCGACCGGCAACCAGTGGTACTGGTCCTATGAATATGTGGATGAGGGGTTCGGCTTTGATTCCTTCATGCTGGGCCGCACGGCGCTGGCGGATTACGGCTATGGCGATGACGAGTATCTGCTGGCCACCGATACCGCCGTCGTCGTTCCGTCGGGCAAGACCATCGTGGTGCAGGTCACGGCATCCGACGTGATCCACAGCTGGACCATCCCGGCCTTTGGCGTGAAGCAGGACGGTGTTCCGGGCCGTCTGGCGGAACTGTGGTTTAATGTCGATGAGGGCAGGGAAGGCATCTATTTCGGCCAGTGCTCCGAACTGTGCGGCAAGGACCACGCCTATATGCCGATCACCGTCAAGGTTGTCACGCAACCCGAATACGACGCTTGGCTGGGGCGCGCGAAGGCCGAATTCGCCGGTCTGCCCAAGGCGATTCCGCCCGCGGCGATCTCAGTTGCCTCCAACTGAGCGTGCGGGGGTGTTCGGGGTCCGGCTCGCGCGGGATGATTGCGGTCCGGCGGGACCGCCGGGAGATCAGGAATGAGCGACACAACCATCAATACCCGCGTCAAGGCCGCCGTCACTGGCGGAGAGGCCGGTTTCGGGGATTACCTCGCGCTTCTGAAGCCGCGGGTGATGTCACTGGTCGTCTTTACCGCGCTGGTGGGGATGCTGGTCGCGCCGGCGCCGGTGCATCCGATGATCGGCTTTGCCGCGATCCTGTTCATCGCCATCGGGGGCGGGGCCTCCGGCGCGCTGAACATGTGGTGGGATGCGGACATTGATGCGGTGATGACGCGCACCAGGGCGCGTCCGATCCCGGCGGGCAGGGTGACGCCGGATGAAGCCTTTGCGATCGGCATCACGCTGGCGGCCATGTCTGTGGTGATGCTGGGGCTGGCGGCGAACTGGGTTGCGGCCGGCCTGCTGGCGTTCACGATCTTCTTCTACATCGTCATCTATACGATGTGGCTGAAACGCCGGACCCCGCAGAACATCGTTATCGGCGGGGCTGCCGGGGCGTTCCCGCCGATGATCGGCTGGGCCGTGGCGACCGGTGGCGTGTCCGTCGAAAGCGTTCTGATGTTCATGATCATCTTCATGTGGACGCCGCCGCATTTCTGGGCTCTGGCGCTGTTCGTAAGGTCGGATTACCAGAAGGCCAAGGTGCCCATGTTGACCGTCACCCATGGGCGGCGCGCGACGCGGGGGCATATTCTGGTCTATACGCTGCTGCTTGCGCCGGTCACGATCGGCGCGGGCCTTACCGCTGTCGGCGGGCCGGTCTACATGGCGACGGCGCTTGCCCTGAACCTGTGGTTCATCAAGGGTGCGGTTCGGGTCTGGCGGCGCGATGACGCCATGGCCGGGGCGGATGGATACAGGGCGGAAAGGGCCTTTTTCAAATCCTCACTCATCTACCTGTTTCTGCATTTCGGCGCACTGCTGGCCGAATCCGCGCTGCGCCCCTATGGGCCGGGGGGCTGGTAGGGCAATGGGCATCGCCAGGGAACATGATCTGCACAAGCGCCGCCTTGGCCGCAACACCGGCGTGGGGCTGGCGCTTGTGGCCTTTGTGGCGGTCATTTTCGGGCTGACCGTGGTCAAGGTGGAATTCATCAACGTGGTCGATTCGTATAACGCGGTGGCCAGGGGAGACGGCGAATGATACCGGGCCGCAACAACAGAAAGACGGTATCCGGCCTTGTCGGGGTCATCGTGTTCATGGGCGCGCTGGCGTGGGCGTCGGTGCCGCTTTACGATTGGTTCTGCCGGGTCACGGGGTACGGCGGGACAACGCAGGCGGGCGGTCGGGGGGCTGACGAAATTCTCGATCAGACCATCATGATCCGCTTCGACGCATCGCTGGATCGCGACATGCCTTGGGAATTCAGGCCCGTCATTCGGGAGATGGAGCTAAGGATCGGTGAAACGGGGCTGGCCTTTTACGAGGCTTACAATCCCACCGACCGCCCGGTTGCAGGAACCGCCAGCTACAACGTCGCCCCTTTTGCCGCCGGCAGCTTTTTCACCAAGATCGACTGCTTCTGTTTTGAAATGCAGATCCTGCAACCGGGCGAGCGCGTGCAGATGCCCGTGACGTTCTATGTGGACCCGGAAATCACCACCGACCCCGAGGCGAAATATCTGCGGCATATCACGCTGTCCTACACGTTCTACGAAACCGGAATACCGGAAGATACGGCGGGCCTCTCGACTGCATCCCGGACTGATGTTAACTAGCCTCAAGATGAGGGATTGCCCATGGCACATGAAAAGAACCACGACTATCACATTCTTCCGCCGTCGATCAACCCGCTGGCGGGTGCGCTTGGCGCGTTTGTCATGCTCTTCGGGGCGGTACAGTGGATGTCCAACGGCTTTCCGTGGGCATTCTTCTTCGGTCTGGCAATCATCGCCTATGTGATGTTCGCCTGGTGGTCCGATATGGTGACGGAAGGGCAGACCGGCGATCACACGCCTGTGGTGCAGATCGGGCTGCGCTATGGCTTTCTGCTGTTCGTCATGTCGGAAGTCATGTTCTTCGCGGCCTGGTTCTGGTCGTTTTTCAAGAATGCGCTGTATCCGCTGGCGCCCGGCTATCCGGCTGTGGACGGTGTGTGGCCGCCGGTCGGGATCGAGCCCTTCGACCCGTGGCACCTGCCGCTGATCAACACGCTGATTCTGCTCTGCTCCGGTGTGGCGGCGACTTGGGCGCACCATGCGATTGCCCATGAAAACAACCGCAAGGATCTTGTGAACGGGTTGATCATCGCGATCACGCTGGGCGCGCTGTTCACGTTCTTTCAGGCATATGAATACAGCCACGCCGCCTTTGGCTTTGCGGGCAATGTCTATGGCGCGACCTTCTTCATGGCGACAGGGTTCCACGGGGCGCATGTCATCATCGGCACGATCTTCCTTTTCGTCTGCCTGATGCGGGCGCTGAAGGGGCATTTCACGCCGCAACAGCATGTGGGTTTCGAAGCCGCTGCCTGGTACTGGCATTTTGTCGATGTGGTCTGGCTTTTCCTTTTCGCCGCTGTCTACATCTGGGGCAGTTGATCCGAGGCCGAACCGCAGCGCCGGTCACGCATGAAGCAAACGCGGAAGGCCGGCTTTCCGCGTTCGTCCTTTCAGAAGGCGCCCGATGACCCGCCGCATGATCCTGCCGCTGCTGTTCGGGTGTCTGGGGGTCGCGATCCTGACGGGGCTGGGTGTCTGGCAAACCCGGCGGCTGGCTTGGAAAGAAACTGTGCTGGCCAGGATCGAAAGCCGGGTCGGGGATGCCCCGGTCCCCTTGTCCGAAGCCGTGGCGGATTATCAGCCGGTAAGGATTCCCGGTCGCTACACGGGCGAGGAACTGCATGTGCTGGCAAGCCTCAGGCATGTTGGCGCAATCTATCGCATCGTGGCGGCGTTCGAGACGGACGAGGGCGCGCGTATCCTCGTTGACCGGGGCTTTGTGCCGGTAACCGCAAAGAACGGACCGCGACCCGAAGGCCGGGCCACCGTGATCGGCAATCTGCACATACCCGAGGAAACGGACCGGTTTACGCCCGACCCGGACCGTGCGGCCAATATCTGGTACGCCCGCGATGTGCCCGCCATGGCAGCGGCGCTTGGCGCCCTGGAACAGTTCGTCATCGTTCGGGAAACCTCGGAAACCGGCGCGTCGGTGACGCCCTTGCCCGTCGATGCGTCCGACATTCCCAATGATCATCTGGGCTACGCAATCACATGGTTTTCCCTGGCCGCGATCTGGTTGGGGATGACAGGCGTGTTGCTGTGGCGTATCAGGCGGAAAGATCGCCAAGGGCAACCCGAATGAAATATGTATCGACGCGCGGGCGTGCGCCCGAACTGGGTTTTGAAGAGGCGATGCTGACTGGCCTCGCACGCGATGGCGGGCTTTATGTGCCCGAAACCATTCCGGGGATGAGCGCCGGGGACATCGCGGCGCTGGCGGGGCTGTCCTATGAGCAGACCGCCTTTCGGGTGATGCGCCCGTTCATCGGCGACGCCTTCACCGATGAAGAATTCGAGGGCATCATCGCGTCCGCCTATGCAGGCTTCGGGCATGATGCGCGCGCGCCGCTGGTGCAACTTGGCCCGAACCGCTTTTTGCTGGAACTTTTCCACGGGCCGACACTCGCCTTCAAGGATTTCGCCATGCAACTGACGGGCCAGCTGTTCGAGGCCGCCCTGTCGCGCCGAGGCGGGCGCGTGACCATCGTGGGGGCGACCTCCGGCGATACCGGGGCTGCCGCGATAGAGGCTTTCCGGGGTCTGGATGCGGTCGATGTGTTCATCCTCTACCCGGATGGCCGGATCACCGGGGTGCAGCGGCGACAGATGACGACACCATCGGAATCCAACGTTCATGCGCTGGCGGTCGATGGCGATTTCGATGATTGCCAGGCGCGGCTGAAAGACATGTTCAATGATTTCGGGTTCCGCGATGATGTGCGGCTTGCCGGTGTGAACTCGATCAACTGGGCGAGGGTGCTGGCGCAGGTCGTCTATTATTTCTTTTCCGCCGTCGCACTGGGCGCGCCGCATCGCAAGATCAGTTTCACCGTGCCCACCGGCAATTTCGGGGACATTTTCGCGGGTTATGTCGCCAAACGGATGGGGCTGCCGGTGGATAGGCTGGTGGTGGCGACCAACCAGAATGACATCCTGCACCGCGCGCTGTCGGGCGGAGAGTATCGGACAACCGGCGTGACGCCTTCGATCAGCCCATCGATGGATATTCAGGTCAGCTCCAATTTCGAGCGCGCCCTTTTCGACGCCTGTGGCCGCGATGGCGATGCGGTCGCCCGACTGATGGGGGAACTCGAATCGGGCGGCGGGTTCCGCATCGGTCAGGGCGCGCTGGACGTTCTGCGCAAGAATTTCGATTCCGGCCGGGTTTCGGAGCAGGAAACCATGGACACCATCCGGGATTTCCATCGGCGCAGCGCCACGGTTCTGTGCCCGCATTCCGCGGTCGGCGTTTGCGTCGCTGACCGGCATCGGGGCGCGTCGCCGGTGATCACCCTCGCCACCGCCCATCCGGCAAAGTTCCCGGCGGCGGTCAGGGACGCCTGCGGACAGGAAATCCCCTTGCCGCCGCGCATGGCGGACCTGTATGACCGGCCAGAGCGCGTGACCGGGGTCGCCAATGACCTTGAGGCGCTGAAATCCCTGATCAAGGAGCGTCTGGCAAGGTGAGTGTTGAACTTCATACCCTGTCCAACGGCTTTCGCGTCGTTACCGAGCATATGCCGGGGCTGCAATCGGCCTCTGTCGGCATCTGGGTGAATGCCGGCGGACGCCATGAACGGCCAGAGCAGAACGGCATTGCGCATTTCCTTGAGCATATGGCGTTCAAGGGCACGACCATGCGCTCCGCACTCGACATTGCCGAGGCGATAGAGGATGTGGGCGGATACATCAACGCCTATACCAGCCGCGAGACCACGGCCTATTATGCCAGGATGCTGAAGGCCGACATCCCCCTGGCGGTGGATGTAATCGCCGACATCGTGCTGAACCCGATCTTCGATCCGGCAGAGATCGAGGTTGAGCGCGGGGTGATTCTTCAGGAAATCGGTCAGGCGCTGGACACCCCCGATGATGTGATCTTTGACTGGTTGCAGGAATGCGCCTATCCGGATCAGCCGATGGGGCGCACAATCCTCGGCCCGGCAGAGCAGGTATCGAGCTTTGCCAGGGCTGACCTGTCCGGGTTTGTCTCGGAACGGTACGGACCGGATCAGATGATTCTGGCGGCGGCGGGGGCGGTGGATCATCAGGCGCTTGTGCGCCAGGGCGAAACGCTGTTCGGGGGCCTGTCGCGGCGGCCATGCGTGGTTCAGGAATGCGCCCGGTACAGGGGCGGCGAAAGCCGGGTTGAAAAAGGTCTGGAACAGGCGCATTTCGCGCTTGCCTTTGAAACTCCGGGTTATCGTGATCCTGACATCCACACGGCCCAGATATATGCGGCGGCGCTGGGCGGGAACATGTCCTCGCGCCTGTTTCAGGAGATTCGCGAAAAGCGGGGCCTGTGCTATGCGATCTTCGCGCAGGTGGGCGCCTATGCCGACACCGGCCTGACGACGATCTATGCGGGGACCGGGGCCGAAGAGCTTTGCCGGCTTGCCACGCTCATCATGGATGAACTGAAACGCGGCGCCGAGGACATGACAGGGGCAGAGGTCGCCCGCGCCCGCGCGCAGATGAAGGCCGGATTGCTGATGGGGCTGGAAAGCCCCTCGAACCGGGCAGAGCATCTGGCCCGCATGATCGCCATCCGGGGGCGTGTGCCCGACACTGCGGAAATGATCGAAAAGGTCGATGCCGTCACCGTGTCGGCGGTGCGTGAATTTGCCGGTCGGCTGATAACGGGCGCGTCCCCGACACTTGCCCTCTATGGCCCGGTCTCGACCGCACCCGATCTTGGCCAGTTGCGAGAACGCCTGGTGGCCTGATGCTGGGGCGGGGTCGCAGGATCAGGATAGAAACCGAGCGCATGACGCTGCGCCCGCCGCGCCGTGGCGACCATGGCGCATGGGCGGCGCTTCGCCAGACGAGCGCAGAGTTCCTGACACCCTGGGAGCCTTCATGGGCGCAGGATCATCTGTCGCGCGGGTCTTTCATCAACCGGGTCTATTGGGCGCAGAGGTCGATCCGTGATGGCTCTGCGGCGCCGCTGTTGATGATACGGCGGCAGGACGATCTGCTTCTGGGCGCGCTTACCCTGGACACCATCCGCCGGGGACCGTCGCAGGCGGCCACTCTGGGCTACTGGATCGGCGCCGCGCACGCCCGGCAGGGCTACATGCGCGAGGCGATTCAGGCAGCCGTGCATTATGCTTTCACGACGCTGGATCTCAGCCGGATCGAAGCCGCCTGCCTGCCCGGCAACGTGGCCTCGCGCGGGGTTCTGGAAAAATGCGGTTTCAAATATGAAGGCGTGGCGCAGAGTTATCTTCAGATCAATGGCCGCTGGCGCACGCATGTGCTCTATGCCAATCTGCGCATGGACCGGCGCGGGCGCACCCGGGCGGGATAATCGCCGCCGCCCTGGCGAACCGGCGACACGAGGCTGCACATGCTGAACGCCGCAGATGATCTTTTCCGCGAACGCCTTTCTGCGCTGCTGCCCGATGATGTCCTACGTCCGGCGCCGCCGGCTTATCTGGAAGAACCGCGTCGCAGGTTCACGGGGCGGAGCGGTGTTCTGGCCCTGCCCCGAAACGCCGATGATGTCTCGACGATTGTTCGCAGTTGTGCGGCGGTGGGCGTGGGGATCGTTCCCTATGGCGGCGGAACCGGGCTGGTTGGCGGTCAGGTCATGCCCGCCGGACCTGTCCCCCTGATCATGTCGCTGGAACGCATGGCGCGCATCAGGGCCGTCGATCCGATTGAAAATACGCTGGTGGCAGAGGCCGGGGCACTGCTTCAGAGCGTGCAGGAAAGCGCCGGTCGGGCCGGGCGTCTGTTTCCGCTGGCGATTGCGTCACAGGGCACGGCGCGGATCGGCGGCGTTCTGGCAACCAATGCGGGCGGCGTGAACACGCTGCGTTACGGCAATGCGCGCGCCCTTTGCCTTGGGCTGGAGGCGGTCTTGCCCAATGGCGACATCTGGCGCGGGCTGAGCGCCCTGCGCAAGGACAATCTGGGCTATGACCTGCGCGACCTTCTGATCGGATCGGAAGGCACGCTGGGCATCATCACCGCAGCAAGCCTGCGCCTGTATGCCCGCCCCGCAACACAGGCGGCGGCGCTGCTGGCTGTCCCGGACCCTGCCGCCGCACTGCGTCTGCTGTCACTGGCGCACGAACGGCTTGGCGACAACATCTCTGCATTTGAACTCATGAACCGGCAGGGCCTTGATTTCATTTCAGAGACCTTGCCGGATGTCCGTCTGCCGTTTCGGATGCCGCCGGATTGGGCGGTCCTGATCGACCTTGGCGCGCCAGCGGCCCTGCCGCTTGCCGACAGTCTCGACCTGCTGTTTGAAGAGGGCGCGGAAACCGGGCTGATTCTGGATGGCTGGCTTGCCCGCTCGGAAGCACACCGCGCCGATTTCTGGGTGGTGCGCGAGGCGCTGCCGGTGGCAAACCGGCGCATCGGTGCTATTTCGTCGCACGACATATCGGTTCCGCTTGGCGCAATCCCGGAATTCATCGAACGCGCGGGACCGCTGGTCCGGGCGGTTGGCGATTTCCGGATCAACTGCTTCGGACATGTCGGCGATGGAAACCTGCATTACAATGTCTTTCCGGCCAGGGGCAGAAGGCGCGAGGCGTTCGAGGCGCAACGGGATGAAATCAGGCGCGCGGTCCATGATCTGGTTCACGAACTTGGGGGTTCGGTGGCCGCTGAACATGGCGTCGGACGCCTGAAGGTGCGTGATATGCGGCGCTACGCCGACCCCGCCGGGCTGTCCGCGATGCGGGCTGTCAAGGGCGCGCTCGATCCGGCGGGCATCATGAATCCGGGCGCGATCTTCGCTGCATGAACGTGACGCCCTTTCATCCGGCAACAGATGTTCCGGCGGCGGCGGCGGCTGCTGACGGCATCAGAGCCCCCCGAATTCGCAGAGCACATGCACATTCATCCCCATGGCCTCCAGTTTTTCCTGCCCGCCAAGCTGCGGCAAGTTGATGATGAAGGCGCAGCCGACAATCTCGCCCCCCAGCCGTTCGATCAGCTTGATTCCGGCCTCGGCGGTGCCTCCGGTCGCCAGCAGGTCATCGACCAGCAGGACTTTTTCACCGGCTTCAATGGCGTCATCGTGAATTTCGACAATCGCCTCGCCATATTCCAGCCGGTAGTCCTGGCTGATGATGGCGCCCGGCAGCTTGCCCTTCTTGCGGACCGGCACGAAGCCCAGCGCCAGTTGATGCGCAATGGCCCCGCCCAGGATGAAACCACGCGCTTCCAGACCGACCACCTTGTCAATCCGCTGACCGGCAAAGGGATGCAGCATCTGATCGACGGCCATCCGCAACCCGCGCGGATCGGCGAAAAGCGTGGTGACATCGCGAAACATGATCCCTTCATGGGGGAAATCGACGATGGTGCGGATATAATCCCTGACGGTTTTCCCGGCGTTCATCCCGTTCGTTTCCAACCTGTTCATCCCGTTCGTTTCCAACCCGTGCGATTTGTATCAGAGCACACGACCCGCAACAGCGTCCAGTTTTGCAACAAGTTCCGGGGCGCGCCTGTCCGGGGCGGTCAGGATGGCATTGTCAAGCGCCCGGTCGCAGCCGCAGGGGCATGGCGCGCGTTCATGGCCAGGCAGGCCGGGCAACCCGGCCACGGTGGCGCGGGCCATGGCGGCATTGCCCGGCCACCCGGTAAGGATTGCGTCGGACGGGACGCCCCGCGGCGTTTCAACACGGGTCCATCGGGCATCGCGAAGGCCCTTGATCTCATACACGCCGGAGCCGCCGATCACGCCAATACAGCCTTTCATCCCGCCACCCCGGTTTCCGTATCGCGGGCAGGTTAAGGGCAATATGCGTGCAAGGAAACCACAAAGACATCTGCGGGCGGTCGCGATCCGGCCCGACCATGGAAATTGCGTCCGTTGCCGTGCAACCGGCCCCGTGCTAGATCAATTCCGGGGACAGGCAAGACCGGATTTCATGGTTGACGGAAATTTCTGGCAAGGGGTGAGGGCAGCGCCCCGCGGGGACAGGTTGGAGTGATCACACTCGGTCCAGAGACGGGCGACGACCGGTGGGAGGTCGAAGCGCTGTTTGATCTGTGTTTCGCGCCGGGACGAGAGGCGCTTTCGTCCTATCGGTTGCGCGCCGGTATCGCGCCGGTATCCGGTCTGTGTCTTGTCGCCCGCGACGGTGGCGGAATACTGGCCGCAGCGATCCGGTGCTGGCCGGTGACGGTGGCGGGGCGAAGGGTTCTGCTTCTGGGACCCATTGCGGTGCATCCCACCCGGCAGGGCGAAGGTCTGGGCGGCTGTCTGATACTGGAAAGCCTGCGGTGCGCGGAACGCTCCTGCTGGGAACGCGCGATGCTGGTAGGGGATGCACCCTATTACGGCCGCTTCGGTTTCAAAAAACTGCAAGGCGTGAAGATGCCGCCGCCCACCAACCCGGATCGCGTTCTGGGCCTGGAGCTGGTTTTGGGGGCGTGGAAGGGCGTTCAGGGCATGGTGGAGCGGGCGGTCGGGGGGTGATTTGCGCCGGAACGGATTCCGGATGCCCGCCCCGCCGGGGCCTCTGCCCATGAACCCGGTGATCCGGATGCGTCTTCCCCGGGCTTGCCCGCCTGATCATCCGGCAGGTTCTCGCCGAAGGCCGGTCGGCGGCGTCAACCGTATCGTCAACCGCATCGTCAACCATTGTTCCGCAGCCACGCCATGACCGCCGGGCGAACCGATTGCCGGCCCGAGGCGCGGGCCTCGTCGATGACCTCTCGCACCGCCCGGAGATTGCTGTGCCTCAGCAGATGTTTGACCGGTCCGATAGAGGCCGCCCGCATGGACAGGGTGCGCAGGCCGATAGCTGCAAAGCACAGCGCCTCGACCGGGCGGCCGGCGTCCTCGCCGCAGAATGACACCGGCGTACCGGCATCGTCGCAGCGCTGCGCGATCTGTTCGATCAGGCCGAGAAAACTGACATTCAGCGTGTCATACCGGCGGCGAACCAGTTCGTTTTCCCGGTCGGCGGCAAAGAAGAACTGTTTCAGGTCATTGCCGCCGATGGATATGAAATCCGCGAGTTCAAAGAACTGCCGGGGCGCGAAGGCCAGCGACGGCGTTTCCAGCATGGCCCCGATTTTCAGCGCGCCGGGCAGTCGATGGCCCAGATGTTCTTCGCGCTCCACCTCGCGCAGGAACAGATCGCGCGCCGATATGAATTCCTCGAACTGCGCAATCATCGGAAACATGACCGACAGGGGGCGGCCCCCGGCGGCGCGCAGCAGGGCCTGCGCCTGCATCCGCATCACGCCCGGCTTGTCAAGGCCGACGCGGATCGCGCGCCAGCCCAGGGCCGGGTTGGGTTCATCCTGCGGCTTCATGTAGGGCAGAACCTTGTCAGAGCCGATGTCAAGGGTACGGAACACGACCTGCTTGTCGCCCGCTGCATCCATGACGCGCGAATAAAGCGCGGCCAGTTCCCCCCGGCGGGGCATCTTGTTGCGGATCAGGAATTGCAGTTCCGTGCGGAACAGGCCCACACCCTCGGCGCCCGAGCCTTTCAGCGACGGAAGATCGGCCATCAGACCGGCATTCATGGTCAGTGTGACGACTTCGCCCGACAGCGTTCTTGCGGGTTTTTCACGTATCGAACGATAACGCTCCTGCGCCTGGGCCTGCATTGCAATCTTGTCGCGGAACGCCGCCAGAATGCTGTCGCCGGGGCGCAGATGCACCACGCCCTGTTCCCCGTCAATCATGACGTGATCGCCGTTCAGCGCCTCGTTGGTGATGCGTTCGGCGTGAATGACCAGCGGAATCGCCAGCGCCCGCGCCACGATGGTCGCGTGAGAGCCGACCGAGCCTTCCTCCAGAATGATGCCCTTCAGCTTTCGCCCGTAATCCAGCAGTTCGGCCGGCCCGATATTGCGCGCCACGAGGACCGGATCATCGGGCATGTCGGCCCCGGTATCCTGCCCCTGACCGGTAAGGATGCGCAGCAGCCGGTTCGACAGATCGTCCAGATCGTGCAGCCGGTCGCGCAGATAGGGGTCAGGCACCTGGCTGAAGCGCGCCCTGGCCGAAGACTGTTCCTTCTCGACCGCCGACTCGGCGCTGAGGCCACGGGCGATGTCCTCCTCCATCCTGCGCATCCAGCCCCTGGAATTGGCGAACATCCGGTAGGCTTCCAGAACCTGAAGCTGTTCCCTGTCGCCACCGCGCTGGGCGTCGAGCATTTCATCGACCGACACGCGCAGCGAATCGATCGCGTCGTTCAGCCGCCGAAGTTCGTGCTGCGGGTCTTCGGCGATGGGGCGGGTGACAGTCACCCGCGGCTCGTGCAGATAGACATGCCCCTCGGCGGTGCCTTCCTGCGCGACACCGCCCCGGATCGTGACCGGTTGCTGATGGAGCGCCGACAGCGCCGCGCCTTCCCCGACAAAGGCGCCCAGTTCGGTCATTTCGGCCAGCACCATGGCGACGACTTCCAGCGCATAGATCGCATCGCCCGAATATTCGCGCGCATCCTTGGACTGAACCACCAGCACGCCAAGGCGTTCCCCCAGCCGCTGGATGGGGACGCCGAGGAACGAGGGAAACACCTCTTCGCCGGTTTCCGGCATGTAGCGGAAGCCCTTTTCGGACGGCGCGTCAGCCGTGTTGATCGGCTGCGAGGATTTCGCGACACGGCCGACCAGACCTTCGCCCAGACGCAGGCGGGTCCGGTGGACCGATCCGGGTTTCAGGCCCAGGGTCGCGCAAAGTTCCAGCGTTTCCTCGTCGCGGAACAGGTAGATCGAACAGACCTCGGCCTGCATCGAATCGGCAACCAGATGCGTTATCCGGTCCAGCCGTTCCTGACCGGCGCCGTCCGCAGCCAGCGCTTCGCGCAACCGCCCGAGAAGCCTGCGGCTTTCGCTTTCCGTCTGTTCGGCCATCGGCCCCGCCTAATCGGCTTTTTCCAGTTCAAAGGCATCATGCAGGGCTTGCACGGCAAGTTCCATGTATTTCCGTTCGATGAGGACGGAAATCTTGATCTCTGAGGTTGTGATGACCTTGATGTTGATGCCTTCCGCGTGCAGCGCCCTGAACATCCGGGCGGCAACGCCTGCGTGGCTGCGCATCCCGATCCCGACGACGGAAACCTTGGCGACATTGGTGTCGGTGATCAGCTTGTGAAAGTTGATTTCACCTGCTTCCCTCGCGGCCTGCATGGCCCTTTCGGCGCGCAGTACCTGATCGGTGGGCAGAGAAAAGGTCATGTCGGTGCGGCCTTCCTCGGAAATGTTCTGGACAATCATGTCCACGTTCACGCCGGCCTCTGACAGGGGGCCAAAGATCGCCGCCGCAATGCCGGGGCGGTCAGCGACCGAAACGAGGGTCATCTGGGCTTCGTCGCGCGAATGGGCGACGCCGGAAACAATTCTGAATTCCATGATTTCCTCCTCATCGCAGACCAGCGTGCCTGCATCGTCAGATTGCTCGCCAAAGCTCGACATGACGCGCAGCTTTACCTTGTAGCGCATGGCCAGTTCGACCGAGCGGGTTTGCAGCACCCTGGCGCCGAGACTGGCAAGCTCCAGCATCTCTTCATAGGCGATCCGGTCCAGCTTGCGCGCTTTGGCGCTGATTCGCGGATCGGTGGTATAGACGCCATCGACATCGGTATGGATGTCGCACCGCTCTGCCCCGAAGGCGGCGGCGAAGGCGACTGCGGTCGTGTCCGACCCGCCCCGGCCCAGGGTTGTGATGCGATGGTCGTCGCCGATCCCCTGAAAGCCCGCGACAACGGCCACTTTCATGCCTTCGGCGAATTTCCGGTTGATGCGCGCGGCGCCGATTTCCTCGATCCGCGCGGCAGAGTGGGAAGAGTTGGTCCGCAGCGGCACCTGCCAGCCCTGCCAGCTACGCGCCGGGACATCCATTTCCTGCAATGTCAGCGCCATCAGGCCGGCGGTCACGTTCTCGCCCGAACTGACCACGGCATCATATTCACGGGCGTCAAACAGCGGCGATGTTTCCGACACCAGGCCGACCAGTCTGTTGGTTTCCCCGGACATGGCCGAGACGATGACAATGACATCATGTCCCCTGGCGACTTCGGCGCCGACACGCTTGGCGGCGCGCCTGATCCGGTCAGGCGACCCGACCGAGGTTCCCCCGAATTTCATCACCAGAAGCGGCATGGCCCCCGTTCCCTTTGCCCGACGCCCGTTCCCTGCGCGCATCTGATAGGGCCAAAGCCTGCCGGGGGCAAGCTCAACAGGGGTGCGCCTGACCGGTACCGCAATCAGCCGCAATCAGTACGGTGGTGTCAGTTGGTTCTGCGTGTCGGCATGAAAGGCAGGGGGGCAACCGGCACGCCATCTTCGATCAGGGTTCTGGCCTCTTGCGGGCGCGCCTCGCCATAGATCGGGCGTTCCGGCGCATCGCCTTCGTGAATCGCACGCGCTTCGGTGGCGAAATTCATGCCGACATATTCGGAATTCGCCTCGATCTCCGCTTTCAGGCGCGCCAGCATCGCCTCCTTGCCGTTCTTTTCCCGCCACGGAGCCCGCGCCCCGGTATCGGTATCGGCCCCGGCCCCGGCTTTGTGGGCCGGGCGAACACTGGGCGTCATCAGGCTTTTGCTGATGTCCGTCGAACCGCATTCGGCGCATGACACCATGCCCGACGCCCTGAGCCTGTCGAAAGCGCCGGTTGACTGGAACCAGCTTTCAAAGCCGTGATCATTGGCGCATTTCAGGTCGTAGCGGATCATGTGGCGGCCTTTTTCCTGCCCGTGTTACATAATCATGTCCGGGTTGAGATCAATCCGAATCGTGCAGTTCACTTCGGCAGCCCGACGGGATCGAAATACCTGATCATCGCGGCGAGTTCCGGCTCCATCACCAGTCCGGCAGCCTTTTTCGGGCTGAACCACTGGCGCTTGCGATCGGCGGCTTCGGGGTAGTTTTTCAGAAGTCTTCTGACCTTCACCGGAAATGTCGCGACGACACAGGGCAGGGTTTCGCTCTCGCCCAGTTTCTTGTGATAACAGTAGATGCCAAGACACACCGGCAGGGATTTGCCTTCCACACCGGCCTCTTCAAAGGCTTCCCGAAGGGCGGTTTCGGCGGGGGTGGTCTTGTCCATGGGCCAGCCTTTGGGAATGATCCAGCGACCGGTTCCGCGGCTGGTGACAAGCAGGATCTGGGCCCTGTCATTCCTGACCCGATAGCACAGCGCGCCGAACTGGGTGCTTACATCGCGCTTTTTGACCTGTCCAAGCCGGATCGGCTGCTGCTTTTGTCTTGCGATTGTCACACCGTCAACATTCTCGTTATTCTCATTCAGGCAGGGCGGAGGCATTCCGGCCAAAATATTGTGTTTTTTCCAAGGTAACAAAGAAGATATGGATTGCAAGGGCGATGGATTTGCGTGTGTCGTGCGGCAACATCGCAGTTTTCCGTGGAACTCCGCCTCATCCGGCGCTAGGTCTGGGCGGGTGGCGTCGGCGCATATGGCGGGCTAGGACATGTTCAACGACAGTAACATCCTGATCACCGGTGGCACGGGGTCGTTCGGCAGGAAATATGTGGAACGTATTCTGGCGCGGTTTTCCCCGCGCAAGCTGATCATCTATTCGCGCGACGAGTTGAAGCAGTTCGAGATGTCGCAGGTCTTTGGCGGGCCGAAAATGCGTTATTTTATTGGCGACGTGCGGGATGAGGCGCGTTTGCGCGAGGCGATGGACAACGTGGATTACGCCATCCACGCCGCCGCCCTGAAACAGGTGCCCGCCGCCGAATACAACCCGATGGAATGTATCAGGACCAATATCCACGGGGCGCAGAACGTGATCGTGGCGGCTCTGGCGGCGGGGGTGCGCAAAGTGATCGCGCTGTCCACCGACAAGGCGGCGAACCCGGTCAACCTCTACGGTGCGACGAAACTGGCATCCGACAAGCTGTTCGTGGCGGCGAACAACATGGTCGGCAACCGTCCGACGCGCTTTTCGGTGGTCCGCTATGGCAATGTCGTGGGCTCCCGCGGCTCCGTCGTGCCGTTCTTTCGGAAACTCGTCGAGAATGGCGCGCAGGAACTGCCGGTCACGCATCCCGACATGACCCGTTTTCTGATTACCCTGGAAGACGGGGTTGATTTCGTGCTGAAGAATTTTCAGCGAATGCATGGCGGAGAGATTTTCGTTCCGAAAATCCCCTCGATTAAAGTGACGGATCTGGCAAAGGCGGTCGCGCCCGGTTTGCCGCACAGGATCATCGGCATCCGTCCGGGGGAGAAGGTGCATGAAATCATGTGCCCCGCCGATGACAGCCACCTGACACTGGAATTCGACGACCACTTTGTCATTCAGCCAGCGATTCAGTTTAGCCATCAATCCGACTTTACCTGCAACCGGCTGGGGGGGAGGGGAAAACCCGTCATTCAGGGGTTCGAGTACAATTCCGGCACCAATCCCGAGCGGCTGTCGGGCGATGCGCTGATGGCGATGATCGCGCAGGCCGCCCGATGATCCCTTATGGACGGCAGGACATCCGGCAGGAGGACATCGACGCGGTTGTGTCGGTTCTGAAATCCGAATTCCTGACCCAGGGCCCCCGGGTATCTGCTTTTGAGGCTTCGGTTGCGCGGGCGACGGGCGCGACCCACGCGGTGGCCGTGAATTCGGCGACATCGGCGCTGCATGTCGCCTGCCTTGCGCTTGGGCTGGGCAAGGGGGACCGGCTCTGGACTTCGCCGATCACCTTTGTCGCCTCTGCCAATGCCGGTCTGTTATGCGGGGCAGAGGTTGATTTTGTCGATATAGACCCCGACACGTTCAACATGGACCCGGCGGCGCTGGAGGCGAAGCTCGGAGAGGCGGCGCAGGCTGGCGCGCTGCCCGGGATCATCATGCCGGTCCACATGTGCGGCCAATCCTGCGACATGGCGGCGATAGCGGCGCTTGCCCGGTGCCATGGCGTGAAGGTGATCGAGGATGCGAGCCATGCGATGGGCGGGCAGTATCGGGGGCGCCCGGTTGGCGATTGCGCGCATTCCGACATCACCGTGTTCAGTTTTCATCCGGTCAAGATCGTGACCACGGCAGAGGGCGGTGCGGCGACGACCAACGATCCTGTCCTTGCCCGGCGCATGACGCTTTTCCGTTCGCACGGGGTGACGCGGGATCCGGAGTTGATGGAATGGGACGGGGACGGCCCATGGTATTATCAGCAGGTGGAACTGGGCCTGAATTACCGGATGACCGAATTGCAGGCGGCGCTGGGCGTGACGCAGATGGCGCGGCTGTCGGAACACGTCGCGAAACGCAACGCGCTTGCGGAACGCTATGATGCGGCGCTGGGCAATCCGGCGCTGAAGCGCCCCGGTCGGCAGGCGGATACACTGTCGGCCTTTCACCTTTACGTGATTCGTGTCGAAGCAGCCCGTCGCCGAGAGGTATTCGAGGCCCTGCGCGCGAATGGAATTGGCGTGAACATCCATTACATCCCGGTCCATACCCAGCCCTGGTATCGCCGTCTGGGATTCGAACCGGGCATGTTCCCGAAGGCCGAAGCCTATTATGCCGGGGCGATCTCGGTCCCGCTTTATCCCGGCCTGAGCGATGCGGATTTTGACACGGTGGTCGCCGAAATCGACCGGGCGCTGGCATGAGCGTGTGCCTGATCCCGGCCAGGGGAGGCTCCCGCCGCATCCCGCGCAAGAATATCCGCGAGTTCTGCGGCCGCCCGATGATCGGCTGGTCGATCCGGGCGGCAAAAGCGGCACGGTGCTTCGGACGGATCATCGTCTCGACCGACGACGCGGAAATCGCCGGGATCGCAAGGGGGTTGGGGGCGGAAACGCCGTTTGTCCGCCCGGACGGCCTTTCCGACGATCACGCAACCACGGCCGATGTCGTCCGCCACGCGCTGCAATGGCTGGAGGCCGGTCAGCGCCTGCCAAAGGCACTGTGCTGTCTCTACGCGACTGCGCCTTTCGTGCAGGCCGACGACATCGTTGCTGGCGCGCAGGCGATCCGGCGGCGGGCTTTCGCCATTCCGGTGACGACATTTGCCTACCCGGTCCAGCGGGCGGTGAAGATCACCGATGCGGGCGGGCTGGAAATGTTCGAGCCGGATCAATACGGGGCCAGGTCGCAGGACCTGGAGGCGGCGTATCACGATGCCGGGCAATTCTACTGGGGGCGGTCGGCGGCGTGGCTGGATGGGACGCCGCCTTTCGGACCCGACACCCACCCCATCATCCTGCCACGCTGGCGGGTGCAGGACATTGACACGCCGGAGGACTGGACCCGGGCCGAGGCGATGTTCCGGGCGCTGGGGCTGGATCGTCATCGCTATGTGTTCCATCCCGTATGATCATATTTCCCCTCGTCGATCTGCCCTTTTCATGGCAAGGTCGGTTCTGTGGGACATTCGGGACGGGGTGCGACCATGGTGATCCAACTTCACAAGCAGGCTACAACGACGCCGAAGGTTCGGTCGGCCCTCCAGGCCAGTGATGCGTCTGCTTCCATCTTGGCGGAGCGATACGGGACGACCGAGCAGACTGTCTACAAATGGCGGCGCCGCGATGGCGTCGAGGATCGCAGCCACACGCCACACCGGCTGCAAACCACGCTGACACCGGCGCAAGAGGCGGTTGCGGTGACCTTGCGCAGGACGCTGCTGGTATCACTCGACGACCTGCTGGCGGTGGTGCGAGAGTTCCTGAATCCGAATGCCTCGCGCTCTGGCCTGGACCGCTGCCTTCGTCGTCATGGTGTGGGAAACCTACGCGATCTGAAGGCCAAAGCACCGAAGCCGAAGCACAGCGCCTTCAAGGCCTACGAGCCAGGATACATACACATCGACCTGAAATACCTACCGCAAATGGCCGATGAAACCTCGCGCCGCTATCTTTTCGTGGCCATCGACCGGGCGACGCGTTGGGTCTTCATTCGTGTCTTCAAAGCCAGGACTGCCGCCAACGCCCGCCGCTTCCTGCGCGATCTGGAACGGGCCTGCCCGATTTGCATCCGCACTGTGTTGACCGATAACGGCAAGGAGTTCACCGACTGGCTGTTTGGTCTACGCAAACGCGCTGCAACCGGCGCGCATGCGTTCGATGCGCTTTGCGCAGACCTTGATATCGACCACCGCTTGACCCCGCCGAAGTCGCCCCAAACCAACGGCATGGTCGAGAGGTTCAACGGCCGTATCGAGGAGGTGCTCCAAAGCCATCACTTCCGTTCCGGCGAAAACCTGGAGACAACGCTGCACCGCTATGTCTGGCTCTACAACCAGCAGTTTCCTCAGTCAGCATTGAGCACCAAAATGCCCTTGCAGGCCATGAAGGACTGGCACAAACTCAAGCCAGAACTGTTCAAAAAACAGCCATACTACCTTCCGGGATGTGACACGTAATGGCCCACGAAAGCGTCATAGCGCCTGGTGATATCCTCGCGCTGATCGGCAGTCAGGTTGCGGAACGCTGCAGAGAGGCTGTCAGTGCGGTGGTTTTGCGGCACCCCACCGAGGGACCACAGCGCCTGCTGCAGGTTCCCGGCCAGGGCGGTAAAGCTTTCCCCGCCCGGAACCACTCCCACATGCTCCCAGCGGCTGTAGACCATGACGAAGTGATAAAGCAGATGTGGGAACGGCTGGCCCGCAATTGTCACACCCAATTCTTCGGCATGGGTGAAGTCGGATTGGGCCATGTATCCCGGCTCCGGCGTCTGGCGGAAAATGATGTCACGCTCCGGACCGTTCAACGCCCGCCACTGCCGGATGCGCCGCTCCAAGGTGCGCCGGATGCGATCATCGGGGAAAGCCAGCGGATGCAGGCCCTGAAGACGGCGCAACAGGGTGATGGCCTGCAGCGCGGCGTCGTTCTCCAGCAGGGGAAGAAGGTCGTTCTCCCAGTAGTCTTCAAGCGGGTCCGCCACCGTGCGCCCATGCGCGATCTTGCGGTTCAAAGGCAGCGGCGGATCGGCATCAAAGCGCCGGGCGGTACGCTCACTGAACCCGGCGCGGGCAGAAGATGTTGGGCTATGCCCGAAAGTTGGTGACGGCGTGATCAGGCGGCTTGGTTAAATTGTTTGATCCCGTCCTTGAATGCAATCCCTTCGATGATCTCGGGCATACGATTTGCGCCGTCCAGTTTGCGCCACTTTGTCTGGGCTGACATCATCAGCTTGTAAGCCATGGCAAGGCCGGTTTTACGGCTCAGGCATCCCTTCGTTTTTCCGGTACGGTGTCGGACTGTGGCGAAGGTGCTTTCGATAGGGTTCGTGGTCCTGATGTGCTTCCAGTGCTCGGCAGGGAAATCATGGAAGGCCAGCAGTACCTCGCGGTCTTTGGCCAATTTGGCGACGGCCTTGTCGTATTTCACGCCGTAGGTCGCGACGAAGAAGTCAAAAGCAGCCTCAGCATCCATGCGGGTTTCAGCCTGCCAGATGTCGTGCAGATGGCCCTTTGCTTTGGCCTGAACGGACTTCGGCATCGCGTTGAGCACATTACCCGTTTTGTGAAACCAGCAGCGCTGTTCGTTAGTCGCACCAAACACCTCGCGCAATGCGTTCCAGAACCCCAGAGCGCCGTCGCCAATGGCAAGATCGGGCGCATGGGTGAGCCCACGGCGCTGCTGATCAAGGAGCAATTCGCGCCATCTTTGGGTGCTTTCGCGGTAGCCATCGGCGAGGCCGATGATCTCCTTGCGGCCCCATTCGTCTGCACCAATAAGTACGAGAACACATTGCTTTTCTTCTGCCATTCGTGGGCGAAAGTAGACGCCGTCTGCCCAGATGTAGACGAAACGCCGCGTGCTGAGATCGCGGCGCTGCCAGCGTTCATACTCCGCCCCCCAGTCCGCTTTCAATCGCGATATCGTGGTCGAGGACAGCCCTGCGGCATTGGGACCGAGCAAAGCGGTGAGCGCCTCGTGAAAATCGCCGGTCGAAATACCCTTGTCTATTGGATTTCCCAGGCATTCGTATCCGTGCGATACGGATGCCACCCCTCGGGCCGCTGCAGCGGCCCGAGGGGTGGCGGGGGATGGATCGATGATGCCCTGGTCTTTGAGGACCGTTCTCAAGATGGATCACCCCCGCCCTTTTGATGAACCCGAACAGATAGTGGAGGAGGGAACACCCCTGCCTCGTATGACAGGAACGGGAGACGAAAAGGTCATGAATGGTACCATCGGCATCGACATCCCGAAAGATCATCTCGACACCCATCGCCTGAGCGATGGCAAGGCGAAACGCTTCACCAACGACCGGACAGGACTGAAGACGCTGAAGAACTGGATCGGCCCGCAGTGCTGCCGCGTCGTCCACGAGCCTACAGGACGCTGTCATCGCGACCCGGAGGCCCGCCTTTCAAAGACGGGTCACGCCATGGTCAAGGTGAACCCCGAACGCGCCCGCCGCTTCGCCGAAGCGGTCGGCCAGCCCGCCAAAACTGACCGGAACGATGCGGAACTGCCGGCCCGCATGGGGGCGATGCCTGACCTGAAGGCTTCACCGTTGCGCGATGAACCCATGAACGATCTGCGGGAGGTGCATGTCGCCCGGAGCGCTCTCATCAAGGACCAGACTGCCTGCCGGAACCGGCTCTGCGGTGCGCGCAACACACTCGTCAAGGCGCAACTGAAAACCAGGATGCGCCGGATCGCAAGGCAACTTGCCCGGCTCGATGCCGGGTTGAAGAAGCGTATCCGCGAGGATGCAAAGCTTGCCAGACAGTTCGAGATCCTGCGGTCGATCCCCTGCCGTCGCAATACTCATCGAAATGCCGGAGATCGGAACCTTGACGCCCGGGCAGGCCGCCGCGCTTGCGGGCCTGGCTCCCTTCGTGCGCAAGTCCGGCAAATGGACAGCCAGAGCGAAAATCGGAGGCGGACGAGCCGGGCTTCGCCAGGCGCTCTACATGCCCGCCCTCGTCGCAGCGCGCTGCAATTCCCGACTCACCTGCGTCTACAAGGCTTTGCGTCAAAAGGGCAGGAAAGCCAGGGTCGCTCTTGTGGCAATCATGCGCAAGCTCATCATCCTCGCAAATACCTTGATCCGCGAAAACCGCCAGTGGTCCAAAATCAAACCTTGACCAAGACAGATATCTTGAGATAGAGCCACGGCAGCAGTTCCTTGATCGATCTGGTCTTGCGCAGCTAGGGTGGCAAGATCGTTGACGTGAAACGGACTTTCTCTGCGCCGTCGCCCCGGTCCCGCATCCGCGGCGCCTTCACTGGTACCGGGCCGATGCCGGTGAGTACCTCGCGTTCCGGCAGGTGACCGTGCCGAACCAATCGCGCGCGACCGTCATTCGTTCTGTCCCCGGCATGCACTTCCAAAAGCACCGCAAGTTCAGCTTCAATCGCCTGCTGGATCAGACGCTGTGCGCCAGATCTCAAAAGATCAGTCAGTGGATCAGGCGAAAATCCATATGGATCGGGAAGCTGGCTGATGGTATCTCTCGTCATGTGGCATATCCTTTTCTCAGTCGAGAATTGCGGCGCGTGAACAACGCCATGATATGCCGCCCATCAGGGGCCATCACCAACTTTCAACTATATCTTCCAAGATCATGCCGGATGGCACACGCAACCGGACGCAACGGTTCAGTGCGATGCTGTCGCACTATGTCATCCGGGATCGATACGGCCGCCCCGGCAAGGGGAACGACAAAGGCAAGGTCGAAGGTCTCGTCGGCTATTCCCGTCGCAACTTCATGGC
>CBDCFF010000021.1:0-105029 GCA_965216225.1 Paracoccaceae bacterium | reverse complement strand
AATGGGGCCAGCGTGATGAAAAAGGTTCTTGCCTGCCTGATCGTGTGCGCGCTCCCGGCCCTTGCGCAGGGATGGGCGACGCGCGACGGAGATGAATTCTTCACCCGACAGGAACTGCACGACCGGCTGGCTGGCCGGGTTCTGACCTTCCACGATAACGGCCAGTCGGAATTCGGCCCGAATGGCGGTTATTCCTACACCTATGATTTCGGCGGAACGGCCTATGGCGTGTATGAAGTCGGCGACGACAGCATCATCTGCATCCAGTTCGAAAACGGGGCGGCGCGCTGCGATCTTTATGTGACGAACAGCGCCCGGCTGATCGTCGTCACCGAAGAGGGACAGCGCTTTCCGGTTCGCCCCGAATCCTGAAGCCGAATCCTGAAGCCGGTTCAGCAGCGCGCGCGTCGGCCAGGCGTCGGCGGGCAGGCCAAGGCGGGCTTGCTCTGCCTGAACGGCGGCGCGGGTTCCGGCCCCCAGAATGCCGTCGATGCCGCCGATATCGTGTCCTCTGGCTTGCAGTTTCCGTTGCAGTTCCTGCATTTCCGGCCCCGACAGGGCAGGTGACGGATTGCCCGCATCATAGACCGGCGCCCCTTCCAGCCGGGTGGCGAAATAGGCGGCGGTGGTGACATAGACAAGGCTCCGGTTCCACTTGAGATAGACGTGGAGATTGGGATAGGCGAGGAAGGCTGGCCCGTTGCGCCCCATGGGCAGAAGCACCGAGGCCCGCAGGCTGGCAGGCCCCAGGGAACCATTGCGGGGCCGGACCCCCAGGCGTTCCCATTGCCGCACCGGCATCGTGGTTTCCAGGCCGGTTTTCGACCAGTCCAGAGTGTCGGGGACCACAATTTCCTGCAACCAGGGTTCATTGGCGCGCCATCCCAGATCGCGCAGCATGTTCGCGCCCGACATCAGCGCGTCGGCGACCGAGCGTTTCAGGTCCACCCGCCCGTCGCCATCGCCATCCACGCCATTGCGCAGAATGTCCTCCGGCAGCATCTGCACCATGCCGACCTCGCCCGCCCAGGCGCCCTGCGTGGTCACAGGGTCGAAATTCCCCTGCTCATGAAGCTCCAGCGCGGCAAAGACCTGCGGGCGAAAAAGTTCCGGCCTGCGGCAGTCATGCGCCAGCGTGACCAGAGAATCGAGGGTGGTGAAATCGCCCTGAAACGCGCCGTAATCGGTTTCCAGCGCCCAGAACGCCAGCAGCACCCCGCGCGAGACTCCGTATTGCCGTTCGATCCGGTCAAACACCTGCCGCCGGCGCTGCTTGTTGATCCGCCCGTGATCCAGCCGGTTCCGGCTGATCAGGGCGCGTGAAAATTCCAGGAAATCCTTCTGAAAGATGCCCTGCGCCCGGTCGGCGCGCAGCGTCCGGCTGTCCTGCTGCACATTGGCGAAGAAGCGGTTGACGGTCGCGCGGTCGTGACCCTTTTGAACGGCTTCGGATTTCAGATCGTTCACGAAGGGGCCGGCGCCGCCGCCGCAAGGCGTTGCAAGGGCCGTATTGCCAACAAGCAGCGCCCCGGCGACAAGGGCAGGAACAGGCGCGCGCATCAAACTCTCCTCAACATTGCCGGTGGCAGATCAGGTGGGCGGCGGTGCCGTTGCAATGGTTCGGAACAGGGCGCCGGTCAGGACGCCGATCAGGGTCAGACCCAGTATCGCCGCCCAGCCCCGCCACAGGATGCGGATTGCCGCGTCGATGTCGTCGGGCCCCGCATCGCGCCGCCCTTCGGGATGGACAAGGGGAAAATCGCGGGTCTCGCCCGCATAGCTTCTTGGCCCGGCCAGTGCGACACCGAGTGACAGCGCCATCGCGGCCTCTGGCCATCCCGCATTGGGCGAGCGGTGGAGTCTGGCGTCGCGCACAATCGTGCGGATGGACCGCCATGCGCCTTCGGTCAGGACAAGGATCAGCGCGGTCAGCCGTGCGGGTATCCAGTTCAGAACATCGTCCAGCCGGGCAGAGGCCCGGCCAAAGGCTTCGTGCCGGGGGCTTCGGTGGCCGATCATGGAATCCGCGGTGTTGATCGTCTTGCAGATCAGGATGCCCGGCAATCCGGCGATCAGATACCAGAAGACCGGGGCAACCACACCGTCAGAGAAATTCTCGGCGGCGCTTTCGATCGCGGCGCGCGCGACTGCGGGGCGATCCATGCCGCCGGTGTCGCGCCCGACGATCATCGCCACGCACATCCGCCCGTCACCCACCGACAGGCGCAGCGCATCGGCGACGGCGCGCACATGATCGACAAGGCTCCGATGGGCGATCAGGATTGCCACCAGAAGCATTTCCCACAGCGGCGCAAGCGGCAGCGCCGGGACAAGAAGGCCCGCAAGGCCCGCGCCAAGGACCAGCCCGAGGCAGAGCAGAACGCCCTTCGGCCCTTGCCCGGTCCCGTGGTTGAATCGCCTGTCCGCCCGGTCGATCACCCATCCCGTGGCGACGACGGGATGCGGCAGGCGGGACCAAAGCCGGCGGGGTTCTCCCATCGCGGCATCCAGCAGCAGGGCAAGCAACAGCGTCACGGCGCGGCCTCCAGCCTGTGCCACTGACCCGGGGCGGGCAGGCCCAGCCGGATCAGGCGGCGGCTGAAGGGAAAGATGCGGATCAGGATGCGCTGCCGGGCCAGCCGATCCCGCCAGGATGCCGCGTCCCCGACATCGTACAGCCGGAACAGCGTCGTGCCGCCGCGCAGTGCTGCGCCGCGCGCCGTCATCAATGTGTCGAGCCGCCCTGCCTCCTGCTGCAATCCGGTCCGGGTCCGGTCGGCCCAGTCATGGTCGGCCAGGGCGCGGGTGCCGATTTCCAGCGCCGGGCCGGAGACGCCCCACGGGCCGTGACTGTCACGCAGCCGGTCGATCAGCGCCGGGTCGCCGATGACAAAGCCCAGACGCAGCCCGGCCAGCCCCCAGAACTTGCCGAAACTTTTCAGGACCAGCACCCCGGACCGGTTCGCCAGCGCCACATGGGTTCTGTCCGGCGCCACATCGCAGAAACTCTCATCAATCACCAGCAAACGGTGGGCGTCCCGCGTTCCGTCCCAGAGCGCCCCCGTCGGGTTGTCCGGATGCACGATGACGCGGGCGGTTGCGGCATCCGCGCCGACCTTCCAGCCCGCAGCCCCGAAGGCGGCGGCATGTTCGTTATAGGTGGGGGCGTCGATTCTGACCTGCCCCGGCGGCATCAGCGTGGGGATGCGCGCGATTGCGGCAGAGGCGCCGTGAACCGGCAGGATTTCTGCGCCGTCCGGCACGTTCCAGAAATGACGCGCCGCCCCGATCAGCCGCTGCGTGGCGTCATGGTCGGGCAGGGCGGTCCAGGCGGCGCCGGATATGTCGCCCACCGGGTAGGGCGCCGGGTTGATGCCGGTGGACAGATCAATCCAGTCGGCGCGCTGCCCGCCATAACCGGCAATGGCGGCATCCAGCGCGCCGCCATGATCGCGGGGCGGGCTCATTCCGCCTCTGGCAGGGGCGGGTGGCGGGTGATGAAATGCCCCCTGACCGGCTGCGGCCACTGACGGAACGGAACCTGGCCCGTCCCGCTTTGCGAATGCAGCGCCGCATAGTCCACGATGCCCTGCGCGGCCTCCTCTGTCGGCTCGAAACCGCCCAGCGTATAGTTCAGCTTGCCCGCCCCCTGAATCGCCACGTTACAGCTATGGGTGCAGCCCATCAGGCACGATACCCGGCGGGTACGAAGCCTGCCGCCGGCTCTGGCCTCGATCAGTGCGGCCAGCGCTTCGCCGTCGGTCGGCGCGCCGGATGCCGCATCCCGGCCTTCGCGCTTGCAGGTGTCGCAGATCGTGATCCAGGTTGTCATGGCCGCTTTCCCGTCATGGTCGCCACCCATGAAGCGGATTCGGGGCCGGGTTTCAAGCGCGCATTGGCGCGCGGGGCGTGTTCATGCCATCATGGCCATGCGGAAAGTCGTGCAGAGGAGATTCGCAAGCGATCCCCCGGGAAAACGGCGGGTCATGCGGACCCGCCGTTTCGCGTTGCTGCGGCCTTGGCGGCTCAGGTGAACCACCAGCGCTCCATCCAGCGTTCGCCGTCGAGATCCCAGTTGGCGGCCATGTCGCCATGTGCAACATTGTCGCGCGTGGCAAAGACATAGGCGGCAAACATCGGGACGATGACGCCGCCATCCACGTTCACGATCTCCTGCATCTCGTAATACATGGCGCGGCGCCTGGCGAGGTCCAGTTCGGCCCGCGCCGCCAGCAGCAATTCATCGAAGCGTTTGTTCGACCAGAAGGAGTCGTTCCAGGCGACGCCCGACTGATACGAGGTCGAAAACATCTGGTCTTCGACCGGGCGGCCGCTCCAGTACACGGCGCTGAACGGTTTCACCAGCCAGACATCGGACCAGTAGCCATCCTTCGGCTCTCGCACCACGTCGATATTGATGCCCGCAGCCTTGGCGGAGTTCTGATACAGAACCGCCGCGTCCACCGCACCGGCATAGGCCGCCTCGGACGAGGACAGCGAGACCGACAGCGAATCCATTCCGGCCTCTTTCAGGTGGAACATGGCCTTGTCCGGATCGTATTCGCGCTGCGGCAGATCCTTGTTGAAGAACTGCTGCCCGCGCCCGATCGGGTGGTCGTTGCCGACAGAGCCGTAGCCGAACAGGATCTTGTCCACCAGTTCCTGACGGTTGATCGCATATTTCAGCGCCAGACGCACATTCCGGCTGATATACGGGTCCTTGTCGGTGTGCATCGCGAAGGTGTAGTGCTGCGTCCCGTCGGTGCGCTCGATATTGATGCCCGGCGCATTGGCCAGCAGATCCACGGTCTTCAGATCGACCCGGTCGATGGCATTGACATCCCCCGAGATAAGCGCCGAAGTCCGGGCGTTCGGGTCGATCAGCGAGATCATCTCGATCGAGTCGAAATAGCCGCGCTCGTCGGTCCAGTCATTTTCGTTCCGGGCAAAGCGGGCGATCACGCCGGGATCGAATTCGATCAGCTTGTAGGGACCGCAGCCATTGCCGGATTGCCAGTCCATGCCGTCGCCGCCAGCAGGGCAGACCGGCAGGTGATAGTCGGCGAGCGTTGCCGGGAAGTCCGCGTTGCCGCCTTGCAGCGTGAACGACACGACATTGCCCTCGACGCCCATGTCGGTGATTTGCGACACCAGCGGTCCGGCGGCAGAGGTCGAATTCTCGCCCCGGTGGTGGTTGATCGAGGCAACCACATCTTCGCCTGTCACGGCCTTGCCGTCATGGAAGGTGATGCCGGGGCGAATCTTGAAGCGCCAGACCGAAGCGTCGTCGGAGGCTTCCCAGCTTTCCGCCACGTTCGGCTGTACCGAACCATCATGGGCGATCTGGGTCAGGTAGCCGTGAATGCCGAAGCCCAGCGCAATGGTAAAGCCGTTTTCCCAGGTGCCGGGGTCCAGCGTGTCGGTGGTCTGGCCATGGGCCTTGCCCATGCGGAAGTGTCCGCCACGATTTGCCGCCCTGGCGGCGTTGGTCATCAGGCCCGTGGACAGGCCCGCCGCCGCGAATCCGGTGGCTGCGGTGGATTTCAGGAATCCACGGCGCGAATAACGCGAATAACCGGCCAGTACAGGCCGTTTTCGCTTGTCGTCTGATTTCATTGGATATCTCCCCGATTGGATGACTGCGCCGCCACTCGGGCAGAACGCCGATCCTGGTTGCAAAACATGATTGTCATAGCTGCCTGTTGAGAAGACTATAAATTTCGCCCCCGGTCAACTTGAAGATAATGCGACACGGTATGAATTATATGCGACACCTGCCGGTTGAGGCCGGGGGATGGGCGGCGGCGCGCCCCGGCGGCGGCATTGTTGCGGGGGCGGGTCCACATCATCTTGATCGCCTCTTCCCCCTTGCCCCCATAACTGCCATAATGGCCGCCAGACAAGAGCAGACAGGGCAGCCCATGGCGGACGATCTTCCGACCGGCGTTGAATCCGGCGGTTACAACGCCTCTTCCATCGAAGTGCTGGAGGGGCTGGAGCCGGTGCGCAAACGCCCCGGCATGTATATCGGCGGCACCGACGAACGCGCGCTGCATCATCTGGTGGCCGAGGTGCTGGACAATTCGATGGATGAGGCCGTCGCCGGCCACGCCAACCGGATCGAAGCCGAGCTTCACGAAGACTGCGCCATCACCATCCGCGACAATGGCCGGGGCATCCCGATCGACCCGCATCCGAAGTTTCCGGACAAATCCGCGCTGGAGGTGATCATGTGTACCCTTCACGCGGGCGGCAAATTTTCCGGCACGGCCTATCAGACCTCGGGCGGCCTGCACGGGGTGGGGGCCTCTGTCGTCAACGCCCTTTCGGATTCCATGGTCGTTCAGGTGGCGCGGAACAAGGCGCTTTACGAACAGCGCTTTTCGCGCGGGCGTCCGCTTGGCCCGGTTGAAAAACGGGGTGCGGCCCCCAACCGGCGCGGCACCACCGTGACGTTCCACCCGGACGCCGAAATCTTCGGCCACCACAAGCTGAAGCCCAAACGCCTGCTGGCGATGGCCCGGTCCAAGGCGTATCTCTTCTCCGGCGTTGAAATCCGCTGGAAATCCGCGATTGACGATGGCGAGACGCCGACCGAGGCCACCTTTCACTTTCCCGGCGGCCTTTCGGATTATCTTGCCGAGCGGTTGGGCGGGGCCTCGACCTATGCGGATGCGCCCTTTGCCGGCACGGTCGATTTTCAGGAAAAATTCGGCGCCCCCGGCAAGGTCGAGTGGGCGGTCAACTGGGCGCCCGCGCACGATGGCTTCATCCAGTCCTATTGCAACACCGTGCCGACGCCCGAGGGGGGCACGCACGAACAGGGCTTCTGGGCGGCGATCCTGAAAGGCATCCGCGCCTATGGCGATCTGGCCGGCAACAGGAAGGCCGCCCAGATCACCCGCGACGACCTGATGACCGGCGGCGCCGCGCTGGTGTCGTGCTTCATCCGCGAACCGGAATTCGTCGGCCAGACAAAGGACCGGCTGGCCGCTGTCGAGGCTGCGAAGCTCGTGGAAAATTCCGTCCGCGATCATTTCGACAACTGGCTCGCGGCGGATACGAAATCGGCGGGCGCGATCCTCGACTTCCTTGTCCTGCGCGCAGAAGAACGCCTGCGGCGCAGGCAGGAAAAGGAAACCGCCCGGAAGAGCGCCACCAGAAAACTGCGCCTGCCCGGCAAGCTGGTGGACTGCTCCGGCCAGACCCGGCAGGGCACGGAGCTTTTCATCGTCGAGGGCGACAGCGCCGGTGGCTCCGCCAAGATGGCGCGGGACCGGAAGACGCAGGCGCTGCTGCCCCTGCGCGGCAAGATACTGAATGTTCTGGGGGCGGCCTCGAACAAGCTCGGCTCGAACGCCGAGATCAACGACCTGACACAGGCGCTGGGGGTGGGCCTCGGGGCCAGGTTCGACATCGACGATCTGCGCTATGACAAGGTCATCATCATGACCGACGCCGACGTGGACGGCGCGCATATCGCCTCGCTCCTCATGACCTTCTTCTTCACCCAGATGCGCCCGATGATCGACGCGGGGCACCTCTGTCTGGCCTGTCCGCCGCTCTACCGTCTGACGCAGGGGGCCAGGCGCGTCTATTGCCTTGACGATGCGGAAAAGGACGCAATGCTGGCCAGGGGCCTTGGCGGCAAGGGCAGGATCGGCGTCAGCCGCTTCAAGGGACTGGGAGAGATGGACGCCAAGGATCTGAAAGACACCACGATGAACCCCGCAACGCGCAAGCTGACCCGCGTGAGCATCGACGATAGCGAACCCGGCGAAACCCGGGATCTGGTCGAGCGCCTGATGGGCAAGAAACCCGAACTGCGGTTCCAGTACATTCAGGAGAATGCGCGCTTTGTGGCAGAGCTGGATGTCTAGGCGGTTTCATCAACCGGCCCAGGCTGCGAAACACCCGGAACGCCGTCACAATTTATTGTATCTCCGGTATTATCCGGGTAGGTTCCGACCCCGGATCGCATGAGGCCCGCAGCCATGAACATGATCATCGAAAACCAGATCCTGCTGATCCTGCTGTGTTTCGCGGCGGGCACGGTGGGCACGGTCTTCATGTTTCGCGGCAATGCCTCTGACCATGCGTGGAAAATGGCCGATCTGGCCTGGGTTCTGATGGGCGGCCTCGGCGCGGTGACGGCGGTGGTGGCCGGGATTTACACAAAGGACAGCACCCGCCTCGAACGTCAGATCGACGTGGCCTATGCGTGGAGCCAGGAGTTCGACCGCGACACCGCGCGGTTTCGCCTGAGCTATTGCGAGCAGGACTGGCAAGGGCCGGTTTACCGCCCCCATGTCCTGACCCTTTGCGACAAGGTGGAATTTCTGGCGGCCTCGACCTCGGGCAGCCAGCGCCTGCCGCTGTTTCTGAATGTGGCGCGGCTGCATACACCGCTGTCGTCCCTGCGCATCCTGCCGGTCTTCTCTGGCAGGGATCGGCTGGGGCAGTCCAGTTTTGATGGCATGGTGGCCCAGGCGGACGGGTTCGACCCGACCCGGCTGCGCTATTTCGAGGCGCGCGATGAAGGCACCGAGGCCGCCATTGCGGCGCTCGGGGCGTCGGCGGACCACGCAGGCATCGCGGCAGAGTTTGTCGTGATCGCCGGCGCCTATGGCGATCTGATCGAACAGGTCATGGGGCTCAGGGATGAATGGGAGGTTTTGCAGGCAAACGCGCTGGTGCTGACATTGCAGATACTTGCCATCGGCCTGGTGGCTTTCGCCGCGCCATTCCGGGTGGGCAAGTCGATCGTCGAGTTGCGCTGAGCGTGGTGGTGGCTCAGCCCTTTTGCGCGCCAGGCTTCAGCATCCGTTCCCAATAGGCGCGGATTTCGGGATATTGCCATTCGGTCTTGTGATGTTTCATCGTCACGATCTGGCCCGGCTCCATCCTCAGCAGTTTCTCGGGTTTCAGCGCGGCACCGTGGAAGGTCAGAACCGGCAGGCGTTTGCGGGCGGCCCGCACCCAGGGCAGCCGGTTCCTGAGGCGCGCCAGCCAGAGCCACGGCGCCATGTAACCCTGGGTGAACTTGATCGCCACATCGCGCGGAAAGACCCGGCAGGCATCTTTTGCCGCCTCGGAGATCGTCGGCTCATTGCCGCCCCTCAGCAGCTTGAACCGCTCCGCGCCCAGGGCACCGTCATTGGCGTGGTAATGCGGATAGTCCCGGATGAAATCGCGGGCGATAAAGGTCCAGTCTTCCGGGTAGAAAGCCATGATCGCGGTGTTGCCAAGATAATAACGCCAGGGCGCGATCAGGCGCATCAGCCGACGCCAGCGCCAGTAAGGCACCGCATGGCGCTGTAACAGATACAGACCGCGCCTGCGCCTCAGGCAATCGGCGAGCCTGTCAATATCGCCAAAGACCGCAGTGTCGAGATCGAGATAGATCGCCTCGATCCCTTTCTCCAGTTGACCGTCGATGAATATCGACATCCTGGCGAGCGAGCCGCCCCGGCGGATCAGGGCCGAAACGGGTACGCCCAGATCCGGGAACGGGCGCGCGTCGATGCGTGGGTCAAGCCCGGCATCGTCATCGGTGAAACAGACAAAGCGGATGTCTTGGGCTGTATGCTCCAGCACCGCCTTCACCAGCGCGTTCACATAAGCGGCCGAATATTTCGTACCCCATTTGACAAAGACCACTTGCAGCATTCCGGTACCTCATTCCGCCTGACGATCACCCTGCAACAGGGATGCTCCATCGCATGTGAAGGGTCCGATTGCAAGCTGACGGGCATTTGCCGCGCGCCGGTCGCTGCGGATACGTCAGTCGGATTGCCGGGCGGGCGCCGGCGGGGCGCGCGGTCCATAATCCGGCTTGCAAGACCTTCCGGCCTTGCATAGGGCTGGGGGGTGAAAAAGGAACTCTCATACCGGGACCATGTGCGGGCGATTCTGCTTCTGGGTGTGCCCCTGATCGGCAGCCATCTGGCGCAGATCCTGATCGGCGTGACCGATACGGTGATGATGGGCTGGTACGGCGTGACCGAACTGGCCGCGCTGGTGCTGGGCAGCACCTGCTTCTTCGTCTTTTTCATTCTCGGCTCCGGCTTTGCCAATGCGGTGATGCCGATGGTGGCAGAGGCCGCCGCCTACGGCAATGAACGTCAGGTGCGCCGGGTCACGCGCATGGCGTTGTGGCTGTCGATCGCCTTTGGCGTGCTGGTCGCGCCGGTTTTCCTGTGGTCGGGGTCGATCCTGCAATTTCTGGGGCAGGATGCGGATGTGACCATGCTGTCGCAGACCTATCTCGGGATTGTGGTCGCGGGCATGATTCCGGCGCTGGTGACGCTGGTTCTGAAAAGCTACCTGTCGGCGCTGGAACTTGCGGTCGCGCTCTTGTGGGTCAGGCTTCCAGCACCTCATCGGCCGGACTGTCCGGCGGCATCTCGAAATCCAGCCCGTGCGCGGCGCGGATTTTGTCCTCGATCTCCAGCGCGATCCGCGTGCGTTCCCTCAGGAACTGCTTGGCATTCTCCCGCCCCTGGCCAATGCGCTCATCCCCGTAGGAAAACCACGACCCCGACTTCTCGACCACGCCTGCCTTGACGCCCAGATCAATCAGTTCGCCCATCTTGGAGATCCCCTCGCCATACATGATGTCGAATTCGGCCTGCTTGAACGGCGGCGCGATCTTGTTTTTCACGACCTTAACGCGCGTGGCGTTGCCGACAACCTCGTCCCGGTCCTTGATCGCACCGATACGGCGAATATCCAGGCGCACCGAAGAATAGAATTTCAGCGCGTTGCCCCCGGTGGTGGTTTCGGGACTGCCGAACATGACACCGATTTTCATCCGGATCTGGTTGATGAAGATCACCATGCAGTTGGAGCGCGAGATGGAGCCGGTCAGCTTGCGCATGGCCTGGCTCATCAGGCGCGCCTGCACACCGACGCTGCTGTCACCCATATCCCCTTCCAGTTCGGATTTCGGCGTCAGGGCCGCGACAGAGTCGACCACGATCATGCTGACCGCCCCCGAACGGACGAGCGTGTCGGTAATTTCCAGCCCCTGCTCACCGGTATCCGGCTGGCTGATCAAAAGCTCATCAAGACCGATGCCCAGTTTCCTTGCATATTGGGGGTCAAGGGCGTGTTCGGCATCGACAAAGGCGCATATGCCGCCCTTTTTCTGCTCCTCGGCCACGCAATGCAGGGCCAGTGTGGTCTTGCCCGAACTCTCGGGACCGTAGATTTCGATGATCCGCCCCTTGGGCAATCCGCCGATCCCCAGCGCGATGTCCAGCCCGAGCGAGCCCGTCGATGTCGCCTCGATCCCCTGAATCGGGTTATCGCTGCCCAGCCTCATGATCGAACCCTTGCCAAACTGTCGCTCGATCTGCGCCAGGGCGGAATCCAAGGCTTTCTGCCGGTCTGCGCTTTTCTTGTCGGTCATGTTCAGAAGGTCTGCCGTTGCCATTGGTTTCAATCCTTATTTCACACCCTGATCCGGGCGGCAATGATTGCCTGCGTTCGCCTCTTGTTCTCATCCCTTATGAGATCAAAAAGAGAACATTTCAACAGAAATTTTACCCTGAGAACTATCGCGAAGCAGTGTTAACAGATGGTTTACGCCGATCTGAAACAATCGGAGTTCGGAAATGCCAGGGCCCGGGATGCTGATTTTCCACAAGGAACGGATTGTTCTGCTTGCGACGCCAAGGACCGGGAGCACCTCTGTGGAACGTGCGTTGCTGCGTCGGGCGGACATATGCCTTGCGAATCCTCCCGGTCTGAAACACATGCGGGCGCAGAAGTTTCGCAACACGATGATGCGCCACATCTTTCGCGGTCGGACAAACGGCGTCTCGCTCATCGCGGTGATGCGCCATCCGGAAGACTGGCTGGGCAGTTGGTATCGCTATCGCCGGCGCGACGCCCTGAAGGGCAGGCCGAACAGCACGCAGGGCATGAGCTTCGAGGCGTTCGTGACCGCCTACCTTCGGGATGCCCCGCCCCCGTGCGCCAGTGTGGGCTCCCAGTTCCGTTTTCTGTGCGACGACGCGGGCCATTGCCTTGTCGATCGCCTTTTCGACTACCGGCGGCTCGATCAGTTATATCGTTTCCTGTCGGAACGGCTGCACGTTCCGCTGTGTCCCGAGCATCTCAACGCTTCCGCCGGGGCGGCGCCGGAACTCGGGGCAAAAACCCGCGCGGCGCTGGAACATGCGCGGTCGGATGATTACGGCCTCTACCGGCGGGCAAGGCGCGCTTCGGAACGGGGCGCGACATGTTCATGACCATATCGGGCGGCCCCGTCAATCATTGCAGTTGCCCGCGAACCACCGAGGCCAGTTGCTGAAGCGAGAATGGTTTTGGAAGAAAGACGGAATTTGGAACCCCCTCCTTGCCATCGTCGAATACGTCATCCGCATATCCTGAAACGAAAATGACCCTGGCATTCGGACGCTTTCCCAGCGCCTTTCTGACCCAGCCCGGCCCATCGAGCCCCGGCATCACCACATCGGTCAGGAAAACATCGACATCCAGGCTTTCGTCTTCAAGGATTCGAAGCGCCTGCTCTGCGCAATTCGCCTCCAGCACGTCAAAGCCGCACATGCGCAGCGCCCGCGCCGCGAATGCGCGCACCGGGTCTTCATCCTCCACCAGCAGAACAACGCCGGATTCCCTTGGCTCCACAACTGCCTCCATGGCGGTTGCGGTCCGCTCCTCCTGCCGCGCCTTCACCGCCGGCGGCTGCTCAAGTGCGGGCAGATAGATCGAAAAACCCGTGCCAGAGCCGATGGCGCTGTCCGCAAAGATGTATCCACCGGTCTGCTTGACGATGCCATAAACCATGGACAGGCCCAGCCCGGTTCCTTCGCCGGTCTTCTTTGTGGTGAAAAACGGCTCGAATATCCTGGGCAGGATTTCCGGGGCAATTCCGGCGCCCTGATCGACGACCCGGATAAGGACATAGGCGCCTTCGGGTACCTCCACATTGTCCCTGCGCATGGGCCGGTCCAGTTGCTGCGAACATGCCGTCACACTGATTTCGCCGCCCTCCGGCATGGCCTGGCGCGCATTCACGGCGAGATTCATCAAAACCTGTTCCAACTGGTTCCGGTCCGAACGAACCGGCAGCAGGCCGGGCTGACAATCCATGTTCAGGGTGAATGCCCCGCCAACCAGCCGGGACAGAAGTTGTGCGCAATCGTGCAGAACATCGGCGATGTCGAGCACTTCGGTTTTCAGCGTCTGCTGGCGCGAATAGGCCAGCAACTGCCGGACAAGACACGCCGCCCGACCCACGTTCGCCTGGATTTGCCGAAGGTCCGCAAACTCCGGGTCATCAGCGGCGCGCCCGGACAGCAACAGATCGCAGTGGCCGGCAATGGCCGTCAGCAGATTGTTGAAATCATGGGCTATTCCACCGGCAAGTTGACCAATCGCCTGCATTTTCTGGCTCTGGACAAACTGTGCTTCCAGTGTTTTCAACTGCGTCGCATCGGTCAGCACCGCAACCAGCCCGCCACCGTGCGCCGACAGCGTGATACAGACATACCTTTCACCATCACCCCGCTTTGCGCGCAGGGTTTCCGGCCTGTCCAGACCACGGCCATTGAATGCGTCATCAAGCCAGTCGCGAATGGGTCGCCCCGGACCACCCAGCAGATCACCAAGCAGTTCGCCCGAATTCCGCTTGCCGCAGAGAAGCATTTCATCAGCGCGCCGGTTCGCGAAAACGATCACGCCGCCCGGCGCAATCTCAAGCAATGCGACCGGCAGTTCCCCCAGCACCGCCGACCGCGCAAGCGGGACGGACTGATCCGAGACCGTATCGGGCAGGAGGTGGAATTCCCGTCGGCCGCCGGTGACTTCTGTCTCGAATACCGTGCAATCCAGCGGACCGTCCTTGCTCAGCACCCTGTTCCGGGCCATCTGACGCGGCGGCAGCGTTTCAAAAATCCTGTCCAATGCGCGCACACGCACGTCAATGAGGTGGCGCATTGCATCGTTCATGAACAGCACGGTCCCGGCCTGCGTGGCGATGAACCTTGGAATGCTGCCGCCATTCATTGATTGCAGGTCGCGGCCGGCTTTGCCGAAATCCTCCATGCGCCAGACAAGGCATCGCGCCGCCGGTATGGCAACGGATACCCGGACAAGCCCATTGGCCGAACCGAAATCCTCCCGCGCGGTGCCAGTCATCTGCGCCCGTTTTTGCAGGCGAAACTGCGCCGAATTCGGATCACCGGTACAATTTTTCAGAAGCTCGGAAACCGTGCTTCCGGTTTGCGGAAACTTCTGGACGGCGGCGTCATTGCGAAAGACGATCCTGCCGCCGGGATCGGACAGAACACAGGGCGCGCGATCCGACGCAATCAGGGATTGCAGTTGCGCCCTTGTCATCGCACCAGAGAGCAGCCTGCCCAGACCCCAGTAAGACAAGGCCGCAAAAATGATGGCCAGCCCGATGCCGGTGAAACCGGGATGCAGCCTTTCGTCGCCGAAAAACGTCGCAGCGCCCAGCAGCACCCCGCCAAGGATCAGCAAGACAAGCAATGGCAGGGTTTCCACAAACCCCGCGTTCTCGCCCCCGGGGGCCTTTTCGACATTGGACACTGGCGATACCCATTCAGATTCTCTGTTCATGTATTTCCCGCAATACTCGTTAATCGGCCATTAACATTGGGCAACTATCGACGTTCAGCCGTCGTTTTTGCGCCGCAGAAGCGCAAGATGAAACCCATCCGCACCGTCAAGCGGGGTCAGCGTTTTCTGAAAGGCGCATTCCCAATCCGGGTTGCGTGACAGGAAAGCGTCAATCTGACCGGCGTTCTCCCGTTGCAGGAGCGAACAGGTTACATATGCCAGAACGCCGCCCGTGTTCACCAGCGCCCCGGCCCTGTCGAGTATCCCAGACTGGATTTTCACGATCGACGACAGGCGCGGGCGATCCAGCAGCCATTTGCCCTCCGGCGACCGCCTCCAGGCGCCGCTGCCGGAACACGGAACATCGCAAAGCACCACATCGTATGGCGCATTGTCGGTGACATCATCCGCGCTCGACACCGCGACCCTGATCCCGGCGCGTTGCGCGCGCGCGGGCAAATCCGACATCCGCCGCGCATTCGCATCATGGGCATGGAACCGCCCTTGCGTCCTCGCCGCCAACGCCAGGGTCTTGCCGCCGCCGCCGGCGCAGTAATCCAGCACCCGATCCCCTTTGCGTACCGGGATACGGTCGCAAACCCATTGCGATGCGGCATCCTGAAGTTCGATCAATCCGTTCCGGTATGCTGCTGTGTCCGATATTTTCCTTTTGTTCGAGACGATGCGAAGCGCCGTCGGCGACAGGTCATCGGGAACCGCGTCAATACCCGCCCCGGCAAGCAGACAAACCGCTTCGGGCGGCGTTGCCTTCCGCCGGTTGACGCGCACGAAAATCGCCGCGCGCCGTTTCATAAGGTCCATGATTGCGGTGAATTCGCCGCCCAGATCAGCCATCAGTTCGGCCAGCAGCCAAGCCGGGCAATCGGCGCGTTCGGCATCCGTCAAATCAGATCGCGCCGCCTGTCTTTCATTCCCGGTCAGGCTTTCGGGGGCATATCCCTGCCCTGTGAATATCGCCTCGGGCGTCAATCCCTGCGCCCGAAGATGACCGATCATCATGCCCCGGCCGGTTGCGCTTCCCCCAAGCGCCGAATAACTCAGCCTGCGGCGCAACGCCGCAAAGACCAGATCCCGGATCGCCGCGCGATCACCGGAACCGGCGAACCGGCTGCGCCGCGCCCAATTGGTCAGAACCCGCTCTGCCGGTTCGCCGCCGAGGCAGCGGTCGAGAATCCCGATTGCCGCGGCGTATCTGGCGCCGGGCGTCACCGCGCGCCCCCTGCCGTCTTCGGGCGAAGATCGCCGCGCCGGGGCATTCGATCCCTACATGATCCGGTAATTCGGGCTTTCGCGCGTAATCTGCACGTCATGCACATGGCTTTCCCTGAGCCCCGCCCCGGTGATCCGCACGAAACCGGCCCCGGTCCGCATCTCGTCAATCGTCGCGTTGCCGGTATAGCCCATGGCCGCACGCAATCCGCCAACCATCTGGTGAATCACCGAACCGGCCAGCCCCTTGTAAGGCACCTGCCCCTCGATCCCCTCGGGCACCAGCCTGTCATTCGCGGCATCCTTCTGGAAATAGCGGTCGGCAGAGCCTCGCGCCATTGCGCCCAGGCTGCCCATTCCGCGATAGGATTTGAAGCTGCGGCCCTGATAGAGGATGATCTCGCCGGGGCTTTCATCGGTGCCCGCGATCATGGAACCCACCATCGCGCAGGACGCCCCCGCAGCAATCGCCTTGGCGAAGTCGCCGGAAAACCGTATGCCGCCATCCGCGATGACGGGCGTGCCGCTTTCGCGCGCGGCGTCGGCGCAATCCAGAATCGCCGTCAGTTGCGGCACACCGACCCCGGCCACCATTCGCGTGGTACAGATGGAACCGGGGCCGATCCCGACCTTCACGGCATCGGCCCCGACCCCGATCAGCGCACGGGTCGCCCCGGCGGTCGCCACGTTGCCGGCGACGACCTGCACGTCGCCGGACAGTTTCTTGGCGCGATCCACCGCTTGCCCCACACCTTCGGAATGTCCGTGCGCCGTATCTATCACCACAATATCGACGCCGGCGTCGATCAGCGCCTGCGTGCGCTCGAACCCGGCATCGCCAACGGTTGACGCGGCCGCCACCCGCAGACGGCCCAGTTCATCCTTGCAGGCGGTGGGATTCAGAACCGCCTGTTCGGTATCCCTGAGCGTCAGCAGACCGGTCAGCCTGCCCTGTGCATCCGTTACCAGCAGCTTTTCGATCCGCCGCGCCTTCATCAGGCCGATCGCTTCATCGCGGTCGGCGGGTTCACGCAGAATCGCCAGGTTATCGGAGGACATCATCACCCGCACCGGGGTATCGTCGGCGCTGGCGAAACGCATGTCGCGGTTGGTGACAATGCCGACGACGCGCCCGTCATCGTCAACCACCGGAAAGCCCGTCACCCGATAGCGTTCCTGTAGCGTTTTCGCATCGGCCAGCGTCTGATCGGCACGCAACGTGACGGGGTTGTAAACGATGCCGGACTCAAAGCGCTTGACCCGGCGCACTTCGCGGGCTTGCGCCTCGATGCCCAGATTGCGATGGATGACCCCCATCCCGCCCGCCTGCGCCATGGTGATGGCCATCCTTGCTTCGGTCACGGTATCCATCGCGGAACTGAGCAGCGGGATATTCAGCCGGATGGAACGGGTGACGCGGGTTGCCGTATCCGCCATCGCGGGCAACACGCTGCTGGCCGCCGGAACCAGAAGAACATCGTCGAAGGCAAGCGCCTCGCGAATCTCCATGGCGGGTCTCCCTGGATGCTTCGTCTAGCGCGTCCCTATTGCACATATCCGGACAAGGCGAAAGCGCAATTTGCGCCCGGCGGGTTCGCCACCCTGTCCGCCGTGCTGGGCGCATACCTCGAACAGCAATCCCCCGGGCACCCCCCATGTGGCGATCCTGAACGATCTGGCGGCCCAGGGTCATGCCCTGAAACATCTGCCCGCCGCCGCGATGGAAACGGTGCTGGCCGGAGACCGGAACAGCGCCGCCGCCATGCGTCTGTTCGCCATGTCCTGCGGCGCAACGCCGGGCGATCTGGCGCTGAATTTCCTGCCTTACGGCGGCCTGACGCTCGTCGGCGGGGTGGCGAGATCGACATTGCCTTTCCTGCGATCGGAATGGTTCGCCGACGCATTCGGCGCAAAAGGCAGGATGTCGGGCTTCATGCAGCGCTTCGACATCGGCATCATCACTGACGACAATACCGCCCTCACCGGCTGCATCGCCCATCTGTCGCAGCAAATGGAGCCCCGGATCAATGTCCACCGCCGGGCGCACAGGCCCTGAAGCGACACCACCCTGATCTGATCGCGCCTGGCAGAGAGCGCGATCTCTCCATTGCACAGGCGTAGCGCGTCATCCCCGAAAACCTTCTTTCGCCAGCCCTTCAGCGCCGGAACTGTTTGAGATCATGGAAGAAATTCTAAACCACATGACGCCATTCATGCAGTGTCCTGTCGTCGTTGATGATCTGCGTCCGGTTAGCTCTCGGCGGGATCACCGCCGTTGCCCGCCTACCCGCAAGGTTCTCGCGGCTCCGGTCGATGTCAAAGGCCCTGTCGCTAGTCCCCCGGAATTGTACTTTGTATCATTGACTGAGCGGGTATTGAGAAGGATGTTGCGATGGTGGGACGTTTGGCGGATGCAGTGGTTCTGAGCGAAGATGAGCGCCGTTTTCTCGAGGGTCAGGTTCGGCGTCACAAAGCGGCACGTTCGCTGTCGGACCGATGCCGGATGATCCTGCTGTGCGCCGATGGATTGGCGAGCAAGGAAGTGGCGGCCCGGCTTGGGGTGCATGAACACACAGTCGGCAAATGGCGCAGACGTTTTGTGCGATGCCGGATTGAAGGTCTCACCGACGAATACCGCTCCGGTCGCCCGCGCACCGTGTCGGACGATCAGGTGACTGCGGTGATTGAGCGCACGCTGAACACGACCCCGAGGGATGCGACCCATTGGTCGCTCCGAAGCATGGCAGCCGCGACGGGACTGTCGCACACCACCATCCGGCGGATTTGGAACGGGTTCGGCCTGCAACCGCACCGAAGCGAGACATTCAAGCTCTCAACCGACCCGCTGTTGGTGGACAAGGTGCACGATATCGTCGGGCTGTACCTGTCACCGCCGAACAGGGCTATCGTGTTGTGTGTTGACGAGAAATCGCAAATCCAGGCGCTGGATCGCGAACAGCCTGTGCTGCCAATGGCGCCCGGCGTGGCCGAGCGGCGCACCCACACCTGCATCCGACACGCCACGACGTCGCTTGTAGCGCGACAATCAAGATGAGAAGTGCGCGTCAATCAGGATGAGAATCCTTGGTCGCGACGTTTGGGACGATGCCGGGCTTTTGTGCCGCGATCAAGGGGTTTGTTTTTTGATTGTCGCGGAGCGTCAATCAGCTTTGGTGTTTTCCGGTGTGGCTTTTTGTGCAGGCCTTCCCGGCCCCTTTGCCTTTTGTGCTGCTCTTCGCCGGTAGCTTTCGACATTCATCTCGAAGATGGTTGCGTGGTGCACGAGCCTGTCGACGGCGGCCAATGTCATGGCCGGGTCTGGAAAAATCGCATTCCACTCCCCGAAGGGCTGGTTGGCCGTGATCAACATTGAGCGGCGTTCATATCTCGCGCTGATGAGTTCGAAGAGCACACTGGTTTCAGCCTGATCCTTGGTGACGTAGGTGATGTCATCGAGGATCAGCAGATGGAATTTGTCGAGCTTTGCAATGGCACTTTCGAGGACGAGATCGCGGCGGGCCTGTTGGAGTTTCTGGACCAGATCGGTGGTGCGGCTGAATAGGACGCGGTAGCCTTGCTCGACAAGGGCGAGCCCGATGGCTGAGCCGAGATGTGATTTGCCCACACCTGGCGGCCCAAACAGCAGGATGTTGCCGCCCTTTCCGATCCAGCTGTCGCCAGCGGTGATCGCACTGACATGGGCCTTGGACAGCATGGGGACGGCTGTGAAGTCGAAGGTGTCGATCGTTTTTCCGGGCAACAGGCGTGCCTGTGCGAGATGTCGCTCGATACGACGGCGATCTCGTTCAGCCAGTTCATGCTCCACCAGGGTGCTGAGCATCCGAGCGGCGGGCCAGCCTTCCTTGTCGGCTTGTTCCGCAAAGCGCGGCCATAGCGCCTTGATGGCTGGCAAGCGCAATTCGGTCAGAGCCAAGGTTAGGCGGGCGGTATCGGTCTGGGGCGATGTCATGCTGTCACCTCCTGAGCGGATGGCGTACCGCCGACCAACTGGTCGTAAGATGACAGGTCGGCCAGTTGCACCGCGACTTGGGGGAGTGCGTCTTGTGATGGGCTAAACACTGCGCGTAGGGCCGCCATGTCAGGCGGGCGCTTCTGGCGAAGGTCCTCCTCAAGCTGCGCTGCCAATTCAGCCTCGCAGCCCCGCTCGTGTGCCAGCGCCAGAAGATCGACAACCATGCGACACGCCGCCTTCTCACTGGTCTGCTCCAGCAGGAATGCGAACATGTTACGGAACGCCCGGCGCGGGAATAGCTGATCCCGATAGACCAGCCCCATCAGCGCCATGGGCTTTTTGCGCAAGGAGTGGATGACGTGGTGGTAATTGACCACGTGCCCATGGCTCCCGGTGCTCGAGGCTCGTCCGCGTGTCAGCGTTAGCAGGGCAGAGCTTCCCAGGAACAGCTCCAACCGATCATCGTAGAGCCGAACCCGCAGCTGATGCCCGATCAACCGGGATGGCACGGTGTAGAACACCTTGCGCAAGGTGAAGCCCCCGGAGGAAGTGACGCGCAACGTGATCTCCTCGTAATCCGTGGTCCGCCGCGTCGGCAAAGGTCTGAGGCTCGCACGTTCCGCATCGATACGCTTGGCATTGCGGGCGTTGATCCGGCCCACGATCTCGTCGATGAAGCGACGATAATCTTGCAAGCTTTCGAAGTCGCGCGACCCACGCATGACCAGCGCGTCCTCAATGGTGCGCTTCAGATGCCCATTGGGGCTCTCGATGGAACCGTTCTCGTGTGCGACGCCCTTGTTGTTGCGCGTCGGCGTCATTCCATAATGGTTGCACAGGGCGTCGAAGCGGTCGGTTAGATCGGCCCGGGATGACTTATCCAGGTTCTTGAAGGCCGCCGACAGGCTGTCAGTTCCATGATTGTGTGGCACGCCGCCGAGCGTCCAGAGGGCGTTCTGCAATCCCTCAGCCAGCGCCACATAGCTTTCGCCGCCCAGCACGACGTGGGCGTGCTGAAACCCGCTATAGGCAAGCCGGAAGTGATACAGTCGATGGCCCAGTGCCTCACCGGCAATGGTCACACCCAACTTGCCCATGGCGGTGAAATCCGACAGGCCCATTTTGCCCGGTGTGTGGGTCTGCCGGAAAATGACGTCCTGTTCAGGGCCGTGTTCCGCATTCCAGGCGCGTATCCGTCGCTCCAGAGTCCGTCGGATGCCCGTACCCAGATCAGAATGCCGACGCAGAAGCTCCTCGTAAACCGCCACAGGTCGGATCCCCGGTGAGGACCGCAGAAGCGGCACGACCTCCGCATCAAAAATGTCCGCCAGCGGGTCCGGACGCCGCCGGCCGCGAGGGGCCTTCTTCTGTGATGGTAAAATTGGGTCAGCTTGCAGCCGATAGCCCGTTGCCTGGCTGATCCCCGCCTTGGCAGCGGCAACGGCAACGGAATGGGTCGATCTGAGCGTCATGAAGAGCCTCATTTGTTGGTCAGTGACATGACAGCCCGGCATGAACGATCCCCTTGCACAGAAAATCATTCCTTATCCGAGCCGGCCACAACCGTCAGGCCCGCCCCAAAAGGGCAAAACGCGTGTGCGGGGCCTCCCCAGTCGGGCTACGCCCTCCCTGCGAGCCCCCGCACACGCGTTCTCATCCTGATTGACGCTGGATTCTCACCTTGTTTGTCGCGCAGCAGTCGCTTTTTGCAGCACTGGATATCGCCACCGGCGCCGTGATCGGCAAATGCTGCAAGCGGCGCCGCGCCACCGGGTTCCTCGACTTCCTCAAACAGATCGACCGGCAGATGCCGGACGGGCCGGAGGTGCATATCGTCATGGACAATTACGCCACCCACAAAACCCCGAAGATCAAGGCCTGGCTGGCACGCCGCCCGCATTGGCATGTCCACTTCACACCGCCCCCGGCCAGTTGGATCAATCAGGTGGAGCGTTGGTTTGCTGAACTGACGCGCAAGCAACTGCTGCGCGGCGTCCATCGTTCAACGGCGGAACCGGAAGCCGATATCGCTGCATTTATCGAGGCCCATAACGAAAACCCCAAACCCTGCAAATGGGTCAAACCCGCCGACCATATCCTCGCCTCTGTCAAGCGGTTCTGCCAACGCGCCCAACAAAACTCATGTGCCGAACTTTGGAGGCAGGTGACCAGGGTCTGTTGAGATTCGGGATTTTCATTTTCGCTGACATCTGATTCATTCTTTCCAAAAGGGAGAATGAAATGTTGAGCGAGCGTTTTGTTATCAATGACGCGCAATGGGCTTTGATGGAACCGCATTGTTTTGGCAAGAAACGCGATCCCGGTCGCACTGGCGGTGACAGCCGTCTTTTTCTGGCAAGCCGTATTGTGGATTGCTCGAACCGGGGCGCCCTGGCGTGATCTTCCATCCGGCTTTGGCAATTGGAACACCGTTTACAAACGTTTCCGCCATTGGGTAAGAGCCGATGTTTTCAAACGGATATTTGACGCTGTCTCAAATGACCCTGACATGGAGTATGTCATGATTGACGGCACAATCGTGAAGGTCCACCGCCACGGGCAGGGCGCAAAAGGGGGGCTCAAAGCCAGGCTACAGGGCGCTCTCACAGTACTCTTTTTCTGGAATTACCACCAGAATCCTGGCTCTGACAGATGCGCCTGGCAATCTTGTCTCCTTCCGCCTGATGCCTGGGCAAGCCCACGATTTGAGCGAAACATCCGAGTTGATCGAGGGTGTTTCGTGCGAGATGCTCCTCGCGGACCGGGCGTTTGATGCCGACTGGTTGCGCGAAAATCTGGACAAGTCGGGGATTGTGCCAGTCATTCCGCCCGGATCGAACCGGAAGTTTCCGCCGGAATTTGACAAACACTGCTACAAATGGCGACACCTGATCGAAAATTACTTCCAGAGACTCAAGGAATTCAAGCGTATTGCGTTGCGGGCCTGCAAAACAGATCAGAGCTTCTCCTCCATGATCTATCTGGCCGCGGCTATCATCAACTCACGATGAATCTCAACAGGCCCTAGATGTTCCATCCCGTATGATCATATTTCCCCTCGGCGATCTGCCCTTTTCATGGCAAGGTCGGTTCTGGGGGACATTCGGGACGGGGTGCGACCATGGTGATCCAACTTCACAAGCAGGCTACAACGACGCCGAAGGTTCGGTCGGCCCTCCAAGCCAGTGATGAGTCTGCTTCCATCTTGGCGGAGCGATACGGGACGACCGAGCAGACTGTCTACAAATGGCGGCGCCGCGATGGCGTCGAGGATCGCAGCCACACGCCACACCGGCTGCAAACCACGCTGACACCGGCGCAAGAGGCGGTTGCGGTGACCTTGCGCAGGACGCTGCTGGTATCACTCGACGACCTGCTGGCGGTGGTGCGAGAGTTCCTGAATCCGAATGCCTCGCGCTCTGGCCTGGACCGCTGCCTTCGTCGTCATGGTGTGGGAAACCTACGCGATCTGAAGGCCAAAGCACCGAAGCCGAAGCACAGGCTGCACCGCTCTTGCTACCATTTGATGCCCGTGTTCTGACAATTGAGCCTGTCAGTGGCCGGATCACCCTGATGCGGGACGATGCCTATGTATTGGTTCTTTCCGTCGCCGAAGCACACCTTGCCCGACTCGACATGGGCGACGCCGCCGAAGTCCGGTTTGACGGCGTGGCGGGCCAGACATTTGACGCTGTCGTCACGGCCATTGCCCCGATTGTCACGGTTGGCCGCGGCACCGTGAATGTCACCATGACCCTGACCACCCCCCCTGAGAACCTGCGCCCCTATATGGCGGCCCGCGTAAGTCTGTGCGGCTGCTCAACCGGTGTGCGCCTGTCTGAAAACGGATAACCCCATGAAACATTTCAATATCAGTCCCTTGATAGAGCTGGCGGACGTCTGCAAATCCTACAGAATCGGCAATGAGGCCCTGCCGATCTTTCAGAACCTCGACCTCATGATCGACGAGGGCGAGTTTCTGGTAATCATGGGGCCATTGGGCTCTGGCAAATCGACGTTGCTTAGGGCCTGTTGACATTCATATTCACGAAAGGAGTTTTCTTATTGTTTGAGTTCTGCTTCAAGGCCAGGAAACAACGGAGATTGGCCATGGATCGAGCGGTATTGAATGATGGACAGTGGGGACGGATCGCACCACTGCTGCCGGGCAAGCCCGGCGACCCCGGGCGATCGGGGAAGGACAATCGTCTGTTCCTGGAAGCGGTGCTGTGGCTTGCCCGCACGGGTGCGCCTTGGCGCGACTTGAGCGCACGGTTCGGAAACTGGACCTCGGTGTTCCGGCGTTTCCGCCGGTGGACGGCGAAGGGTGTTTTCGAGAGTCTGTTCAAACACTTGTCTGACGATCCCGACTTCGAGTACGCCATCGTCGATGGCACGGTTGTCCGGGTCCCCCAGCACGGCGCCGGCGCAAGGGGGGGACACAAAATCAAGGTATCGGCCGGTCTTGCGGCGGTTTGACGACGAAGAACCTGGTGCTCACCGATGCGCTGGGCAACCTGGCACGTATCATGTTGCTGCCGGGCCAGCGTCATGACAGTGTCGGAGTTCTGCCATTGACCAGCGGGCTTGCCTTCGATGCATTGCTTGGCGACAAGGCCTTTGATGCCGACTGGATCCGCGCGGACCTTGTGGCCCGGGGGGCAACGGCTGTGATCCCGCCGAAAACGAACCGGAAGCAGTGCATCACCTACGACAAGACAATGTATGAGTGGCGTCATCCTGTTGAGAATTTCTTTTGTGATCTCAAGCAGTTCCGGCGCATCGCCACGCGGTATGCACGGTACACGACTCATCGAAGAGCAAGTTGTTTGATTGGTCTCTTCGGGCATGTTTGTCGCCATGCCAATAGCGCGTTTTCCGGGTTGTGGATGATCCATCTGCGTAGAGCGTCGAGCCCGGTTCGGAACCATGATTTTGTACGTCGGTTGTGGCTTTTGCGGCGGATCGCCGTTCGGCCCATGACCCGGGTCGCCCAGCGATAAGCCCATGTCACGGTGAGGGCAATGACGGCGAGGAGGGTTGCGAGTTTGGCAGGATTGGTGATGTGAGTGTCCTCACTGTTGAAGCCGCGGGTCTTGGCGTCGGCGAAGAGGCACTCGATGCCCGATCGCTTGCGATAGAGATTGAGCGCCCGTCGGGTGGCGTCGATGTTCGTGGCGACGATGAGCGCTTCGCCCCCCTTGATACGCTTTGCCGCGAACCGCAGCCGGTTGTCCGGTTCCCTCGCCATGGTGCTGAGCCAGCCTGTCCAGGCACCTTGACGAGACTTCCGCAGGAGCGTGCGGAACTGATGCAGGCGTCCATCTTCGGTGCACAGATGCATGTTCTCACGCAACCGAACAACGAACGGGATGTTGTTTTCATTTAGACATTCCAACCACTCTGTACCGATGAACTCCCGGTCGGCGAGCAAGGCGTCGATGGAGCAAGCCCCGAACAGGCGCAAATAACGCCGCATCAGCCCGATGCGCTGCGCCGGTGAAGAGTTGCCCGGATGGTCGAGCGAGACCCACATCAGCGGCACCCGAAACCGTCGCGTCACAATGGCCAGAACCAGAATGTTCACGTCTTTCGCGCCGAGTTTCCAGTTGGTCCGATCCAGGGCCAGAAGCTTTGGACGCGCAAGGTTGAGCAGGTGCACGATCAGTACTGCGACCACATCGCCATCAAGGCGGACATGCTGGAAGAACCGCTGCACACGGCGATAGTTGGACACGTGTAACGCCGTCCCCGAGAACTGGCTCGCCAGATGGCTCAGGTTCACCGTCCGACAGTTTGCCAGACCAGCGAGCAAAACCGCAAGCGTTTCCAGTCGTGTCTTGCTCAGATCAAAATGCGGGCGTAGCGTGGCGACCAGAGGGCTGAGGAGGAATGCGAACATCACGAAGTTCCTTGTGCTCGAGAATCTTCAATTCAAACCCTTTTCCCCCCTCAACTCAAGTGCGTCGTGTACCGTGCGCGGTATGACAAGACCGACGCAAGCTACGCCGCGATGATCTACATTGCCGCCGTGCGATTCGCACTCAAGTGAATGTCAACAGGCCTTAATATCCTGAGCGGAATTGATCAGGCCGACAGTGGCCGTGTCCGTGCCGGAGAAACGATGCTGTCGGATGCCTCCGAGAAGGAGATGACGGCGTGGCGCGCGTGGCATCTTGGCCTGGTGTTCCAATTCTACAACCTGCTGCCGAATCTGACGGCCGCCCAGAATGTTGAACTGCCCATTCTGGCGCGTTCACTGTCGCGGTCTGCCCGTAAAGAGCGGGTGCAGATCGCGCTTGATCTTGTTGGCCTGTCTGATCGTGGCAAACAGCGCCTGGGCATGATGTCGGGAGGGCAATTGCAGCGCGTGGGTATTGCCCGCGCCATTGTCGGTGATCCGTCCGTGCTGATCTGTGATGAACCGACCGGCGATCTTGATCGTCATTCAGCGAACGAAATTCTGCAACTTCTGCGCTATCTGAACGCGGAGCAGGGCAAGACCATCATCATGGTCACTCACGACCCCGCTGCCGCGTCATATGCCCACCGTACCTTGCGTCTCGACAAAGGTCATTTGTACCGGAGTCAGCCGGAGGCCGCGGAATGACCTTCACTCAACTTGCCCTCGGCAACGCGTTTCGCGCGCCGTTCCGGACCTGTGTCACGATTGTGGCTATCGCCATGGCATTCACCGTCTTCAGGTGCATCACCAGCTTTATCGCAGGCGCGCATTCTGCAAAGGACGGATCGCTGGATCGTCTTGTCGTCGCCAGCAAAACCGGCAGAGCGCAGCCTTTGCCGCTATCGCATGTGACTGCAATTGCCGCGATGCCCGACGTGGCGGGAGCAAGCCACACAACGCGGCTTGCGACTTTCCGCGGGACTGAACGCAATTTCGTCCCTTCCAGTGCCGTCGATCCCGCTTTGGCCTACGACCTGTTTGGTGAGGACCTGGCCCTGACGCCGCAAATGATCGAGGCGTTTACAGCCAGTCCTGACGCGGTACTGGTTGGGCAAAGCCAGGCTTTTGTTCAAAACTGGCAGGTTGGCGACCGGATTACCCTCACAAGCCGCCTGTACCGTGAACAGACAGGAAGCAGGGACTGGACCTTTCGGATTGCCGGTATCTTTAACGGGAAAACTGTTGGTACGGACACCCACTATGTGGTGGCGCAATATGACTACATAAATGGTCTGCGCAGCCGGAATGTCGACACGGTTGACACGATTGTTGTTCGCCCTGTTGCAGGTGTCTCTCCTGCCGACCTTGCGCCGCAGATCGACGCATATTTTGCAAACTCTGCGGCACCGACACGGACACAAACCGAACGTCAGTTCCTTGAGGCCTTCATGGCGCAGATTGCTGACATCCGGTCGATCGTGACGGCGGTGATTCTGGTCGCCCTCGTGACTGTGCTGCTGATCGTCACCAATACGATGGTGGCCGCAGTGCGGGAACGCCGGTTCGAAATTGGCCTGCTCGGGGCCATGGGCATGACGCAAAAGTGTATCATCGCCCTGATCCTGAGTGAGACGATGTTCGTTTATGCGACTGGTGCGCTGATCGGGTGTTTGCTGAGCTATGTCATCGTCGCCTTTTCCGACCCGGCGACCGGCATGGTGTTCAGCAGCCTTGTGGTTCTGAAGATCGTGACCCTCTTCATCATTTTGTCCGCGCTCGGTGGCGTACCGCCCAGCCTGTCGGCGATGCGCATTTCTCCCGTCAAAACCTTGCAGTCGAGGTAATCGTCATGACACGTCATTTCCCCCAGACGCTGGCCGTCATCCGGTCGAACCTGAATTCACTCCCGCGCCGTATCTGGCTGTCGTTCTCGATGGCTGCCGCAATTGCGCTTGTTGTCTTCGTTCTTGTCGGTTTCCTGGCGATGGCCCATGGCCTTGAAGAAAGCCTTGCGGCAACAGGCGCGGATGATGTGGTTGTCGTGCTGGGTGAAGGTGCCAGACAGGAACTGGGCAGCGAGATTTCTGCGGGTGCTTATGGCGGGTTGCTCGCACAGGCGGACGCCGTTGGCATTGCACGTGATGCAAATGGTGTGGCCCGTATCTCTCGCGAGATGGTGATGCCTGTGGATGCTTCGCGTGCTGATACCGGCGCGATCCAGACAATCTCGCTGCGCGGCATGGATCTGACTGGCGCCGTGTTACGCTCTGCCGCTGTATTGACCGAAGGCCGCATGTTCCAGCCTGGCACCCATGAGATCGTGGCGAGCGACCACATCGCCGAAACATACGCAGGGTTCGGGATTGGCGAGACTGTCGCGATCGGGCGCAGCAACTGGACAATCGTGGGCCATTTCAGCGCTGAAGTATCCGTTTTCGGGTCAGAGGTCTGGGCTGCACTGGATGCTGTGCAAACTGATTTCGGCCAAGGGGATGTTGTGCAAAGCCTGCGTATTGGTTTGCAGACACCCGCCGCCTTGCGAAGCCTGCAACCCGCGCTGGCCGCGCTGGATTCCGCCGATCTGTTTGCCCGGACAGAGGCGTCTTTTTACGCGGCGCAATCTGGTCATGCCGCTCGTTTGATCCGGTTTTTTGCCTGGCCGCTCGCCCTGATGCTGGCCATGGGTGCCGGTGCAGGCGCGCTTAATACGATGCTGGGGTCCGTGACCGAACGGACCACAGAGATCGCGACGCTGCGCGCCCTTGGGTTTCCCCGCCGCGCGACGTTCTGGGGCACCTGGGCAGAGGCGATTGTCCTGTCCCTGCTGGGTGCCGCAATCGGCGCGGTGCTGGGCTGGCTGATCTTCCACGGCTTTTCCGCCGCCACAATGGGCGCAAATCAAAACCAGTTTGCCTTTGAACTGCACGTCACAGGCGATGTTATTCGTCCTGCCGTGATCCTTGCGCTGATGATTGGCGTGGTCGGGGGGCTGATCCCTGCCTGGATCGGGTCGCGCCTGAAACCTGTCACCGCCCTGCGCCGGCACGGCTAACCGTTTCGTTCAACGATTGAAGCGTTCCGGCTGGCCAGCCTTTCCCCTTCGTCCCTCCCTGTACAAGCTGATGCATTGAAAGGAAAAACCAATGCCTGACTTTTCCAGATACTTCACGATGACCGCACTGACCGGCATCCTTTCTGTCGGAGGTGCAATGATGTCGCACGCAAATGCCAACCCTGACGACACACGGTTCATGGACCTGAGCGGCGTATCAGACGTGCGCGTTGGCGGTTCTGACTCCCGCGTTTCATTCACCGCTGACCCCTCTCTGCCAACAGGCGTGACAGTCGTCGATCACGGCGGTTCCAATTGCGAAATGACCGCGACAATGACCCGTGAAGGCAATGTGATGCGGATTTCCTTTGATCTTCAGCAAGGTGGTTTCGGCTTTTGGTTTGTCAACCGCTGCGAACCCGGCGTCGCAGTAAACCTGGCGCCTGGCGCAAACCTCGATATTGCCCTGGACAAGACCGTCGCGCAGATCAGCGGTGAATACGCCAGCCTGAATGCGCAGTCGGAAGCTGCGATCATCAATTTTGATGGCCAGGCCGGCCAGGTGAATGTGAACGGTGACAAGGTCGTCGCGAATATTGTCCTGAACAATACCGAAGCCACCGATCTTGTGCGCGTCACGGCAAGCAAACTGGTCATCGACCTTGGTTTTGCCGCCACTGCGCAGTTGTCCTACCAAATCAATGCAGGCGTGGCGTTGTTTGACCGTGGCATTCCTGAAGTCGCAGACGCAGCAACGCGGATCGAGATTTCGTCTGATGTGCTGAAGGGTTCGACCTACGTCGACACCTCTGCATGGTAAAGGCTGAAATCTTCGCGAAATGCTGGCGTTGATTTGATGAAATCCACCACAAACGGCCAGCCAGACGATTGATGGTTAAAGTCGTTCGAGCGCCTCCAGGCGCTCGGACTGACACCTGTGATCCTCTGAAACTCGCGGTTGAAGTTCGATTTCGTCGTAAAGCCAACGTCATAAATGATCCCGGTGATCGGGGCGTCGGTTTTCTTCAACCGTTCACATGCTTCGATAATCCGAAAAGTATTCACGTATTGCGGTACATTCAAAGCCCGCAGGTTGTTGATCGCAATCGAGATCTGGCGCGACGGAATCACTGTTCGCCGCGCCAGACGATCAAGGCTGAGATTTTCATCACGGTAGATGCGGTGTTGCAGCATATAGGCATCCAGTTGGGTCAGGACCGCGGTCTGTTGCGCCAGCAGTTCCTCTTTTGTCATGCCATCTTCAGGTTCGTCATCAGCCGCCAAGTTGCGCGCGGCCTGCGGGTTGACCGGCTTTTCCAGGTCTGGATCAGCAGTCGGCGCAGCGCCAGACATGCGCAAAACAGAAATACCGAGGGCGATCAGCAACATCAGGTTCGAAATGCCGACCACCTCTGTGGCGACGCTGCCGCCATTGCGGGCCAGGTCATAAAAAACCGCGAGATCCACCATTGCCGACAACAACATCGCCGTTCCTGCGATCACAAAGGTCCGATTTGCCGAAATCAGCCTTTGAAATGGCAACTGGTCCATCCACTCGGTTTCCATACTCATCGCGACCCGGATCATCAGACTGCCGTAGAACAGGTAAACAGCCACGACAATGAAATCGAGAAGCTCATCCAGAAGGCGAAATTCAAGAAACGGGATGAACAGAATAAAGATTGCGATGCCGGAGGCGGGCACCAGAACCCATGCCGTTCGCACGTTTGTCGTCGTGGACACCATGCTGGTCAGCGCGACATAGGTCAGCGGTGGGATCAATGTCGCAAAAGCCGCCAGAAGTGGCAGCGAAAATGTGACCTTATACCCCCAGATCAATCCCAGAAGCGCGGACTGCAACGCATAGGATCCGATCGCAAACAACGGCAATACGCCGATCTTGTGACCATGTGAAAACGTCACCTTCAGCAGAATGAAAAACAGAAAGAATGATGTGAGAAACGGAAGGGGAAGACTGGGCATTCGTTCATCCAGCGTAATGAACGTGCTGCTCGTGGCGCACGATCTACACGAAAAATTACGAAAAGTAACACCAATGCAACCTTAACCGCCATTTGTTACGGATTTGTGTTTCCGGCATGATTTTCCATTGAACAGCGCTGATTGGGTGTCTGTATCCGGTCTCCATGCAGCCGATACCGTGATAGGTGGTCGTGGTAATCCATCTGAAGGTATCCGTAGAAGTTGTCAGAGGCCCGGAACGCGCCGGTTGGTCGTGGATGCCGGATTGGGCGCGGGTGGTCGCCCCGGTGCCGCACCGATCAGTGGTCCGCAGGGGATCGGGAAGGCCGGGCTGTCCGGGCGGCTTCCGAACCGGTTCCGCGCGCAGGCTTTCCGGCACCCCGGCAAAGGTCCCCGCACAGGGCCGGGTTTCGGAGAACCACAGCCGGACCCGGCGCACCGGTTCTGAACAGTTTCAGCCGCAGGGTGGAATACTGTGCCCGTGGTGTCCGTGCCCCGGGTGTCGAGAGTGTCCGCTCCTCTGTGTATCTGTGATCTGTACCATGCTTTGAGAGAGGAGCCATGACGATGACGATATCCAGGGAACTTCCGGACGAACTTCTGGAAGGCTGCGAGCGGCCTGAAGACCTGCTTGGCGATACCGGGCTGCTGAAAGAGCTCAGGATCAAACTGATGGAGCGGATGCTTGGGGCCGAACTGACCGCGCATCCGGGCTATGAAGAAGGCAAGGATGCACCTCCGGGTCAGTCCAATCGTCGCAACGGCACAGCTGGCAAGCGCCTGAAGGGCCAGATCGGCGAGGCGCCGATTTCCGTGCCCCGTGATCGGGATGGCAGTTTTGAGCCGGAACTGGTGAAGAAGGGCCAGACCCGGATCGACGGGATGGATGACAGGATCATCGGCCTCTATGCCGCCGGACTGACCGTCCGCGACATCCGCGCCCATCTTGAGGATATCTACGGTCTGCTGGTCTCGCCGGATTTGATCAGCCGCGTCACCGACGCCGTGCTCGACGAGGTGCGCGACTGGCAAAGCCGGGCGCTGGAGCGGATGTATCCGATCGTGATCTTCGACGCGCTGCGGGTGAAGATCCGCGACGCCGACAGCCGCATGGTGAAGAACAAGGCCATCTACATCGCCCTGGGGGTCAGCCGGGACGGCGTGCGCGAGGTCCCGGGCCTGCGGATCGCTGATAACGAGGGGGCCAAATTCTGGTTGTCGGTGATGAACGAGCTGAAGAACCGGGGTGTTCAGGACATTCTGATCGCCGTCGTTGACGGGCTCAAAGGCTTCCCGGAGGCGATCACCGCCGCCTTTGCGCAGACCACGGTGCAAACCTGCATTGTCCACCTGGTGCGCCATTCCCTGAACTTCTGCTCGCAGAAGTTATGGAAAGACCGCAAGGGAGTGGCCACTGACCTGCGCCGGATTTACAGCGCCGCCACCGCCGATCAGGCCGCCGATGAACTGGACGCATTCGAGGAGAAATGGGCCGGTAAATACGCCTCCATCGCCCCGGCCTGGCGACGGGCATGGCAGGAAGTAATCCCGTTCTTCGCCTTCGATCCGGCGATCCGAAAGATCATCTACACCACCAACGCCATCGAGAGCCTGAACCGGGTGATCCGCAAATCAATCAAGACCCGCGGATCGTTCCCGACCGATCAGGCCGCAACAAAGCTGATCTATCTGGCCATCCGCGACTTCGGGAAAGGCGGCAGGAATGTTCGGGAATGGTTTGCAGCCCGCAACCAGTTCGCTATTATGTTCGACGAGCGCTTCAATGCGTGACTGTATTTGAAACCCCCATGGACCGGGACACATACACAGAATTCAGGACACTCCCCATCAACCCGAAGACAGTCGCCAAATGGCGCAAGCGCGAGACGGTCGAGGATCTGAAGACCGGACCGAGGGAGCCACATTCAACCGTCCTGACCGAGGCCGAGGAGGCCATGATCGTCGCATTTCGGCGCCACACACCGTTGCCGCTGGACGATTGCCTCCATGCCTTGCAGCCGACCATGCCTCACCTGACGCGGTCGGCGTTGCATCGCTGCCTTCAGCGGCACGGCATCTCGCGCCTGCCTGAGGTCGAGGGCGACAAACCGCAGCGCCGGCGGTTCAAACGTTACCCTGTCGGCTTCTTCCACATCGACATTGCCGAAGTTCAGACCACCGGGGGCAAGCTCTGGCTCTTCGTCGGCATCGACCACACCAGCAAGTTCGCCGTCGCCCAACTCGTGGACAAGGCCGACAGGCGCACCGCGTGGGAGTTCCTGCAGCACATGCTCGAAGCCGTGCCCTGCCAGGTCCACACCATTCTCACTGACAATGGCATCCAGTTCGCCGAGCGGCCCCGGAACCGCAACACGATCCATTCCCGGCCAATGCGCTTCGACGTGATTTGCGAGGCCAACGGGATCAAGCACCGCCTGACCAGGCCCAACCATCCATGGAGCCGCGAGGACAAGAAAACAGTCCGGGGGACTGTTTTCCCGAATGGCGGGCAAGTGGAAAGGATGAACCGCACCATCAAGGACGCGACCGTCAAACGCTTCCATTATGACAACCATGATCAACTTCGAACGAGTTATAGCCGAAAGTTGGTGATGGCGCTGATTGGCGGCATATCATGGCGTTGTTCACACGCCGCAATTCTCAGCAGAGAAAAGGATATGCCACATGACGAAGTCTACCATCACGCCGTTGCCCGATCCATCGGGATTTTCGTCTGACCCGCTGACCGACATCCTGCAAACCGGCGCGCGCCAACTGCTCAAACAGGCGGTGGAAGCGGAATTGGCCACGCTCCTCGCCGCCCATGCCCGCGAGGTGACGGACGATGGCCGTGCGCGGCTGGTGCGCCATGGTCATCTGCCCGAGCGCGAGGTTATGACCGGCATCGGCCCGGTACCAGTGAAGGTGCCGCGGGTGCGGGACCGGGGCAATGTGGACGAAAAGATCCGTTTCGCCTCGTCGATCTTGCCGCCCTGGCTGCGCAAGACCAGATCGATTGAGGAACTGCTGCCGTGGCTCTACCTCAAGATATCTGTCTTGGTCAAGGTTTGATTTTGGACCACTGGCGGTTTTCGCGGATCAAGGTATTTGCGAGGATGATGAGCTTGCGCATGATTGCCACAAGGGCGACCTTGGCTTTCTTGCCCTTTTGACGCAAAGCCTTGTAGACGCAGGTGAGTTGGGAATTGCAGCGCGCTGCGACGAGGGCGGGCATGTAGAGCGCCTGGCGAAGCCCGGCTCGTCCGCCTCCGATTTTCGCTCTGGCTGTCCATTTGCCGGACGTGCGCACGAAGGGAGCCAGGCCCGCAAGCGCGGCGGCCTGCTTGGGCGTCAAGGTTCCGATCTCCGGCATTTCGATGAGTATTGCGACGGCAGAAACCGGGCCGATGCCCGGGATCGACCGCAGGATCTCGAACTGTCTGGCAAGCTTTGCATCCTCGCAGATACGCTTCTTCAACTCGGCATCGAGTTGGGCAAGTTGCTTTGCAATCTGGCGCATCCTGGTTTTCAGTTGCGCCTTGACGAGTGTGTTGCGCGCACCGCAGAGCCGGTTCCGGCAGGCAGTCTGGTCCTTGATGAGAGCGCTCCGGGCGACATGCACCTCCCGCAGATCGTTCATGGGTTCATCGCGCAACGGTGAAGCCTTCAGGTCAAGCATCGCCCCCATGCGGGCCAGCAGTTCCGCATCGATCCGGTCAGTTTTGGCGGACTGGCCGACCGCTTCGGCGAAGCGGCGGGCGCGTTTGGGGTTCACCTTGACCATGGCGTGAGCCGTCTTTGAAAGGCGGGCCTCCAGATCGCGATGATAGCGTCCTGTAGGCTCGTAGACGACGCGGCAGCACTGCGGGCCGATCCAGTTCTTCAGCGTCTTCAGTCCTGTCCGGTCGTTGGTGAAGCGTTTCGCCTTGCCATCGCTCAGGCGATGGGTGTCGAGATGATCTTTCGAGATGTCGATGCCGATGGTATCATTCATGACCTTTTCGTCTCCCGTTCTTGTCATACGAGGCAGGGATGTTCCCTCCTCCACTATCTGTTCGGGTCTTTCGAAAGGGCGGGGGTGATCCATCTTGAGAACGGTCCTCAAAGACCAGGGCATCATCGATCCATCCCCCGCCACCCCTCGGGCCGCTGCAGCGGCCCGAGGGGTGGCATCCGTATCGCACGGATACGAATGCCTGGGAAATCCAATAGACAAGGGCATTTCCACGGGCGACTTCCAGGAGGCTCTTGGGGCGCTGTTGGGGCCGAACGCGGCAGGGCTTTCATCGAGCACCATCTCGCGATTGAAAGCGGACTGGGGGGCGGAGTATGAACGCTGGCAGCGCCGCGATCTCAGTGCCCGGCGTTTCGTCTATGTCTGGGCCGATGGTGTCTATTTCCAACCGCGCATGGAAGAGCAGAAACAATGCGTTCTGGTGCTGATCGGCGCGGATGAGTGGGGCCGCAAGGAGGTTCCGGGCCTCACCGACGGCTACCGTGAAAGCACGCAGAGTTGGCGCGAGTTGCTGCTCGATCTCAAGCGTCGCGGGCTGTCCCACGCCCCCGATCTGGCCATTGGCGACGGTGCCTTGGGGTTCTGGGCGGCGCTGCGCGAAGTCTTCGGCAGCACCCGGGAACAACGGTGCTGGGTTCACAAGACCGGAAACGTTCTCAATGCCATGCCCAAATCGGTGCAGGCCAAAGCCAAGGGCCACCTGCATGATATCTGGCAGGCGGAAACGAAGACCGAAGCCGGGGCCGCCTTCGATTTCTTCGTGGAAACCTACGGCGCGAAATATGACAAGGCGGTTGGGAAACTGACCAAAGACCGGGCTGTGCTGCTCTCCTTCTACGGCTTCCCTGCTGAGCACTGGAAGCACATCCGAACCACGAACCCGATCGAGAGCACCTTCGCCACCGTCCGCCACCGCACCGGCAAAACCAAAGGCTGCCTGAGCCGCAGGACCGGGTTGGCCATGGCATTCAAGCTGATGATGTCAGCGCAGGCCAAGTGGCGAAAGCTCGACGGCGCCAACCGCATGCCAGAGATCATTGAAGGGGTTGAGTTCACAGACCGGATCAAGCAAATTCACCACGCCGCATGATCACACCATCAACAACTTTCGGGCATAGCTCCTCTGCCTTCAGGTCGGGCCGGGTCTGCGTGGTCAGAAAATCCAGATGCGCATTCAACCCCAGCCAGCCGTTTTGCAGCCCGTATCCCCAGGCGCCGCCCAGCCGCAGAACGATTGCATCCTGCGGCCCGTCCTTTCCCAGCCCCAGGGTGGCGGCAAGGCGATGCGCGCCGGTTTGCGGGCCCAGTCCGCGCCTCAGAAACAGCACCAGGCGCGCATTCTCCGGGTTCAGCGTGTCATAGCCGTCAAAGGCCAGGGTCAGGCGCGGGGTCAGCCCGTATTCGGCATAGAGTTCCTGCGTGGTATAGGGGGCACCATCAGTGTCGATCCCCTGATAGGTTGCCAGTGACAGGTAAAGTTCACCCTTCTCGCGGGGCCAGGCCCCGGCGAGCGCCGTCGGCGACAGACCGACCAGAAGCAGAAGCGCCAGCACACACGTCTTCATGGAACCCCACGGATGAGCGGGCGAAGCGTGGCAGGCAGGGGTTAAGGGATGCTTGACAATCGGTTAACCGCCGGGCTGCAATCGCTCCGGCGCACCGCGCGGCGCGGGAATGCCGGGTTTTCCCTGCCGCCTCTCGCAGGGCGGGCAGAACGGACGAAAGCCGGGCGCTGAAAATCTGGTGGAGCCGAGGGGAATCGAACCCCTGACCTCGTCATTGCGAACGACGCGCTCTCCCGACTGAGCTACGGCCCCGATCAGGAACCTGTTTGACGCAGAAGCGCCGCAGGGTCAAGGGGGTCAAGGGGTGGGGCAACGGCCCTCTCGACGCCGCCGCCGGACGCGCGCGAAGGGTCCGGTGCTCTCAGGGTCGCCTCGGGGATGGCAGCTTTGGAAACCCTGCGCCGTGGGTATCAGGGATTTGCGGTTTGGGCGCGGGTCGTGGACTCGGTGAAAACTGGCGGGAAATCATGGCCAGGGGGGTAAATACCTGCACCGGCTGATCCCCCTGATCACCGCTTCCGCCGTTTCACATTCCCACCCCGCTGCCCCGGCTGGCCGGCGGTTGACCGCCCCCTTGCCTTCACTGCGGCCTCGCCTGCGGATTCAATGGCGCTCTGGCGGGCGAGAGGGTCGTCGGCGACAGCCATATCCACCGCTTCCAGCCGTTTTATTTCGTCGCGCAGGCGGGCGGCTTCCTCGAATTCCAGATTCTCGGCGGCCTTGAGCATCTCTGTCCGCAATCCGTCCAGATGGGCCTGAAGGTTCGCGCCGGACATCGGTTTGTCAACCGTGGCGGTGACGCGGGACATGTCGGTGTCGCCCCGGTAAAGGCCGGACAGCACATCCCCGACATTCTTTTTCACCGTCTCGGGCGTGATGCCGTGTTTCTTGTTATAGGCCATCTGGCGGTCGCGGCGGCGGTCGGTTTCATTGAGCGCACGTTCCATGGAGCCGGTGATGCGGTCGGCATACATGATCACCCGGCCATCGACGTTGCGCGCGGCGCGGCCGATGGTCTGGATGAGGGAGGTTTCGGAACGCAAAAACCCCTCCTTGTCCGCATCGAGGATCGCGACCAGTCCGCATTCGGGGATGTCGAGCCCTTCCCGCAGCAGGTTGATGCCCACCAGAACGTCGAAGGCGCCAAGGCGCAGGTCGCGCAGAATCTCGATCCTTTCAAGGGTGTCGATGTCACTGTGCATGTAACGCACGCGGATGCCCTGTTCGTGCATGTATTCGGTCAGATCCTCTGCCATGCGTTTGGTCAGCGTGGTGACAAGCGTGCGATGGCCCATGCCGGCCACGCGCCGGACCTCGTCCAGCAGGTCATCGACCTGCATCTCCGCGGGCCGGATTTCCACCTGCGGGTCCAGCAGGCCGGTGGGCCGGATCACCTGCTCGGTGAAGACGCCGCCGCTCTGTTGCAGTTCCCACGATTGCGGGGTGGCGGAAACGAAGACGGATTGCGGGCGCATGGCGTCCCATTCCTCGAACTTCAGGGGGCGGTTGTCCATGCAGGAGGGCAGCCGGAAGCCGTGTTCGGCCAGCGTGGACTTGCGCCGGAAGTCGCCGCGATACATGCCGCCGATCTGCGGGACGGAGACATGGGATTCATCGGCGAAGACGATCGCGTGGTCGGGGATGTATTCGAAAAGCGTTGGCGGCGGCTCTCCCGGAGCGCGGCCCGTCAGGTAGCGGGAATAGTTTTCGATGCCGTTGCAGAAGCCGGACGCCTCCAGCATTTCCAGATCGAATTTCGTGCGCTGTTCAAGGCGTTGGGCTTCCAGAAGTTTGCCCTGGTCCTGGAGTTGCCCGAGGCGCAGCCCGAGTTCTTCCCTGATGCCCCTGATTGCCTGTTTGAGCGTCGGCGTGGGCGTGACGTAGTGAGAATTCGCATAGACGCGCACCTTGTCCAGAACGTCGGTTTTCGCCCCGGTCAGGGTGTCGAACTCGGTAATGGCTTCAAGTTGATCCCCGAAGAAGCTCAGCCGCCAGCCGCGATCTTCCAGATGGCTGGGCCAGATTTCCAGAGAGTCGCCGCGCACCCGGAAGGAGCCGCGGGCAAAGGCGTTGTCGTTGCGGCGGTATTGCTGGGCGACGAGGCCCGACATGATGTCGCGCTGATCGTATTCCCGGCCGGACTCCAGATCCTGTGTCATCGCGGTGTAGGTTTCCGGCGAACCGATGCCATAGATGCACGAAACGGAGGCCACGATGATCACGTCATCGCGTTCCAGAAGCGCGCGGGTGGCGGAATGGCGCATCCGGTCGATCTGTTCGTTGATCTGGCTTTCCTTTTCGATGAAGGTATCCGAGCGCGGCACATACGCCTCGGGCTGGTAGTAGTCGTAATAGCTGACAAAATACTCGACGGCATTGTCGGGAAAGAAGCCCCTGAATTCGCCATAAAGCTGGGCCGCCAGGGTCTTGTTCGGGGCCAGGATGATGGCCGGGCGCTGTGTCTGCTCTATCACCATGGCCATGGTGTAGGTCTTGCCGGTGCCGGTCGCGCCCAGCAGAACCTGATCGCGTTCGCCGTTCAGCAGGCCGGCGCTGAGTTCGGCGATGGCGGCGGGCTGATCGCCGGCGGGCCGGAACTCTGTCTTCATCACGAAACGCCTGCCGCCTTCGAGTTTCGTGCGCGGCGCGGTTGTCGTTGGTTCGGACATGGTGCGATTCCCTTTTGCCGCCAGATTCGATCACTTCCCGTTCTTCTTCAAGGCCGGGTGGACGGGTGGCCACATCCTCCTGACAGGTTGCGGCCCATTGCGGTCTTGAATCCGGGGCGGTTTTTTCCGATAAGGGCCGGGATGACAGAGGAGGATTCGATGCGCGCCCGTATCTATCAGCCCGCCCGCAATGCGATGCAATCCGGTACTGCCGGGACACGGCAGTGGGTGCTGGAATTCTCCCCGGAATCCGGTCGCGGGATTGACCCGCTGATGGGCTGGACAAGTTCCGGCGACATGCAAAGCCAGGTGCGCCTGCGGTTCGACAGCAGGAAAGCGGCGGTGGATTATGCCGAAGCGCACGGGATTGACGCCATCGTGCAGGATCCCAAAAGGCGCAGGCCGAATATCCGCCCGATGGGCTATGCCGAGAATTTCGCCACCAATCGGCGCAGGGCCTGGACGCACTGATGATCCGCCCTTGCGTTTCGCCCGCCCCCTGCGCAAAAGGGGCGCAGCGATCCCTTAGCTCAACTGGATAGAGCAGCTGACTTCTAATCAGCAGGTTGAGGGTTCGAGTCCTTCAGGGATCGCCATTGTTTCCCGGCTGTTGTCCGGCCCGGTGGATAAATCCTGCGCCTTCGGGATTTTCAACGCCGGCCGGCCCTGTTATCAATGGCGCAATCAGAAGCGCAGGGGATGCCGACCGATGGAAACCAGATCCGAAAACCGATGCTTTGGCGGCGTGCAGGGTGTCTATGCGCACCGCTCCGAAGCCTGCGGCTGCGACATGACCTTCGGCCTCTTCCTGCCAGAGGATGCAGGACAGGGGCCGGTTCCGGTGCTGTGGTATCTGTCGGGGCTGACCTGCACCCATGAAAACGCGATGACGAAGGCGGGCGCGCAGGTCTGGGCCGCCAGTGAAGGCGTCGCGCTGGTCTTCCCCGACACCTCGCCGCGCGGTGAAGGCGTGGCCGATGCCGAAGCATACGATCTGGGGCAGGGGGCCGGGTTCTATGTCGATGCCACCGAACCCCCCTGGGCGCGGCATTTCCGCATGTGGCGCTATGTGGCCGAGGAATTGCCGGCGCTGGTCTTCGGGAATTTCGCGCTGGACCCGGAAAGGCAGGGCGTCACCGGCCATTCCATGGGCGGTCACGGGGCGCTGACGCTGGCGATGAACCTGCCGGGGCGCTATCGTTCGGTATCCGCCTTCGCACCCATCGCCAACCCGACACAAAGCGATTGGGGCCGCAGGCAGTTCTCGGCCTATCTGGGCGGCGACGAAGACAGATGGGCGGCGCATGATGCAACGGTTCTGATGCGACAGAAGGGCTTTGAGGGACCGGTCCTGATTGATCAGGGCGCGGATGACCCGTACTTCGACCTGTTGAAGCCCGCTGCCCTGGCAGAGGCCATCGCGTCGCGCGGGCAGGATGCGATCTGTCGTATGCACAAGGGCCATGACCACAGCTATTTCTTTGTGGCGTCGTTCATGGAGGATCACCTTACCTTCCATGCCGATGCGCTGCGTGCGGCGTGAACCATGACATGGCGCGCAGCCGGGCGGGGGAAACTCCGGCTCGGGCGGACATTCCAAAGCCGTCATGTTTCATGTCGCCTGTGGAAAAGAACCGTGTCACCGCGCATGTTCGTCCGGGACGAAAGGTATTTTCATGACCCCCGTGACCCCCGTGACCGCAAGAACAGGCACGACCCTTGGCATGATTTCGGCGCTGCTGGCGGTCGCGTGTTTTTCCGTCAATGACGCCTCGATAAAGTTTCTCAGCGGGGATTATGCGCTGCACCAGATCGTGCTGATCCGCTCGGTGCTCGTGCTGGCCATCCTGCTGGTCATGATCGTGCCGTTCCAGGGCGGGTATGGCGGATTGCGCACACGGCGTCTGCACCTGCACCTGCTGCGGGCCGCCTTCGTTGTCATTGCCAACATGACGTTCTTCGTGGGCCTGTCCGTGCTGCCTCTGGCCGATGCGACGGCGGTTTTCTTTTTCAATCCGCTTCTGATCACGGTGCTTTCCGTGGTGGTGCTGGGCGAGAGGGTGGGCGCCCTGCGCTGGATGGCGGTGCTGGTCGGCATGGCCGGGGTTCTGATCATGCTGCGTCCGGGGGGTGGCTTTCAGCCCGCCATGCTGCTGCCGCTTGCGGCGGGGGCTTCCTACGCCGCCCTCAGCATCATGACGCGAAAGATCGGCGGCACCGAAAACGCCGCATCCATGGTCTTCTATACGCAACTGACGTTTGTGGCGGTCTGCGCAGTGATCGGCCTTGCCGCCGGCGATGGCGCCTGGTCCGGGCGGGGCGGCACGATGTTCGAGTTTCTTCTGCGCGGCTGGGTCTGGCCCGCGCCGGGGGATTATCCCGTGCTGCTGCTGATCGGCGTTGCCGCCGCCTTCGCCGCGTTCTTCATCTCGCAAGCCTATCGGATTGCCGAGGCAAGCGCCATTGCGCCTTTTGAATACGCCACCATGCCTGCCGTGATCATCCTTGGCGTCCTGATATTCGACGAATGGCCGGATGCGGTGTCGTGGGTCGGCATGTTCCTGATCGTCGGGGCGGGGCTGTTCGTGTTCTGGCGTGAAAATGTCCATGGCCGCAGGGCTGCTCCGGCGCGTCTTTCCGCCCGGCGTCCGGTGGGCCCGGCAGGCGTGGAAGGAACAGGGCATGTCCCGGATTGAGGCGGTGATATTCGACATCGGAAATGTGCTGATCGAATGGCGGCCCGAACGCTATTGCGACAGCGCGACAGGCAAGGAACGACGCCGGAAAATGTTTGCCGATGTGGCTCTACATGGCATGAATGACCGCGTGGACCGGGGTGAGAACTTTCGCGACGTGATCTGTTCCACGGCAGGGGAATACCCCGCATGGGGCGACGAAATCCGCCTGTGGCATGACGACTGGAACAAACTGGCGGGGCCGGTGATCGGGCCGACAATACAGCGGCGGCGCAGGCGCGGGCGCGGGTGCCTCCGCCTCCGCCTGTGAAACTGTATGGCAACAGCGGCGGCGCAGGCGCGGGCGCGGGGCTGGCAGACGCACCTGTTCGCCGGGCCGCACGGCCGGGCGCGGCGATTGGTGGAGGAAGGGCTCATGACCGGCGGCGAAGGGCAGGTGTGAACATGCGGATCATTGCCTTCGACGAAGCCGATCCGTTTCTGAATTGGCAGGAGCTGGGGCAGGCGTTCCGGCAGGGGCACACGCTGTCGCGCGCCGGGATTTCCGACACCTTCCTCTATCGTGGCGCGGACACGCTTCTGTCGCGCGCGGCCTGGATCGACGGGCTGGGCGCGCTGGTAAAGACGGCGATGGTTTATCCCGGCAATCCGGCAAGGGGGAAGCCGATGATCCATGGCGGGGTCAATCTGTTCTCGGACACGACGGGGGCGCTGGAGGCAGTGATTGATTTCGATCTCGTGACCAAGTGGAAGACCGCGGGCGACAGTCTGTTTGCGGCCTGTGTTCTGGCGCGCCCGGACAGCCGGATCATCCTGATCCTGGGCGCGGGCGTCGTGGCCCGCAACCTGCGCCTGGCCTATGGCAGCGCCTTTCCCGGCGCGCGGTTCCGGATCTGGAACCGCACCGCCGCAGCGGCAGAGGCCCTTGCCGCCGATTTTCCGGATACCGAAGCCGTCACCGACCCCGAAACTGCGGTGCGCGGCGCCGACATCGTGACATCCGCCACCATGGCGACGGAACCGGTCATTCGCGGCGACTGGCTGCAACCGGGCCAGCACATAGATCTGATCGGCGCCTACCGCCCCGACATGCGCGAGGCGGATGATGCGGCGCTTCTCAGATCCCGCATCTTCGTCGATAGCCGCGCCACCACGCTCGGCCATATCGGAGAGTTGAAGATACCGCTGGAATCCGGGGTGATCGCCCCGGACGATGTGATCGCCGATTACCATGACATCGCCTGCGGCGCATTCGCCCGGCAGTCGGAGGACGAGATCACGCTGTTCAAGAATGGCGGCGGCGCGCATCTGGACCTGATGACCAGCCGCTACATTCTGCGTGTCTGCCAGGGCAGGGATTGACGGCGGGCCGGGCGTAGCCGTCGCTTGCCGCGCTTGCCGCAGTTGCGGTGTTGTGGGCGCTGCCGCATGTGCTGGAAATCCTCCGCGCCCCTGTCGCCGGAGGCCGCCCCGCCGCCCCGCGCCCCCGGCAGCTTTGCCCGATTGTCGGACGGGACAACGCATTACCTGTTCCATCCCGGACGATCAGATAGACCCTCGCCGCTCTGGCCTGTTCATGGCAAGATCGATCTTGCGTGAGATTCGGGACGGAGGCAAGACATGCTGATTTCCTTGCACAAGCAGGCGACGACGACGCCGAAGATCAGGGCCACAATCCAGGCGAGCAAAGAGCCCGCGTGGATCGTGGCCGAGCGCTACGGCATCTCGGAGCAGACCGTCTGAAAGTGGCGCAAGCGCGATACCGTCCACGACCGGAGCCACACGGCGCACAGGTTGCAGACCACGCTGACACCGGCGCAGGAGGCCGTGGCGGTCTCGCTGAGACAGAGTCTGCTGCTGCCGCTCGACGACCTGCTCGCCGTGGTCCGCGAGTTTCTCAACCCGAACGTCTCGCGCTCCGGGCTGGATCGATGCCTGCGTCGGCATGGGGTCGGCTCCCTCCGTGACCTGAAGCCGAAGGTGGCGAAGCCCGCGCACAAGCCTTTCAAGGCATACGAGCCCGGCGACATCCACATCGACGTGAAATACCTGCCGCAGATGGCCGATGAGGAGAAGCGCCGGTATCTGTTCGTCGTGATCGACCGCGCCACCCGCCGGGTCTTCGTGCGCATCCATCCGGCGAAGACTGCGGCCAACGCCCGCCGGTTCCTGCGCGATCTGGAGCGCGCCGCCCCGATGCGGATCACCCGCGTGCTGACGGACAATGGCAAGGAGTTCACCGACAGGCTCTTCGGCCTTCGCCGCCGCGCCGCGACCGGCAATCACGAGTTCGACCGCCTCTGCGCCGGGTTCGGGATCGAGCATCGCCTGGCCCCACCTCAGCGGCCGCAGACCAACGGCATGGTCGAGCGGTTCAACGGTCGGATCGAGGACGTGCTCCAGAGCCACCGTTTCCGCAGCGGCGAGGACCTGGAGCGGACGCTTCTCCGCTACGTCCGCCTCTACAACGGCCAGTTGCCGCAATCCGTTCTGAAAGGCCGCACGCCAATCGATGCGCTCAAGGACTGGCATCAAGAAAAGCCCGAACTCTTCAGAAAGAAGCCGTACAATCACACGGGATGTGACAATTACCAATGGCGAGGCCGTCCGGATCAGACCTGTCGTCCCGCATATCCATGCCCGCATGGCGCAGGAGACGCAGAAGCGCGTCGGGCAACACTCCCGAACTGCGGCCACGAAATTCCGTATGCGCGGCCAGAGTGCATTCGGAAGGGCCTGCGGAACCTTCCTGAACAGGGCGGCTCACAGCCGCTTGTGCGCTGTCACCGGCCCGCCGCCCTGTGCCTCGATCCGGGTGATGGCGTCCGCGATCAGCTCATGGGCGACCATCATGTGGTGCGCATTTGCGTGGATCAGCGTCGCCTCATCCGCCACCATCGCCACATGCCCGCGCCAGAACATCAGGTCGCCGCGTTTCGCAAGACTGCCCCCAGGCAATGCTTCGCCAAGCGCCTTTTCCTGCAAATCGCTGTCTCCGGGACAGCCCGTTCCACAGGCATGAAGCGCTGCCTGAACCAGCCCCGAGCAATCCACGCCAAAGCACGAATTTCCGCCCCAGAGATAAGGCGTTCCCAGATACAGGGCGGCAATCCCGACGGGGTCGCTGAAATGACGGGCGAGCGGGACAAGATGCCGTTCGGGGACGTATCCGTTCGGAGTCCCCGCGAACGCGCCATTCGCGCCGGTCACGGTGATCTCCGACAGCAAGGAAATCGCGGTCAGTTCCGGGCTTTTGAAATCGGGGCGCGAATAGAGATGCGTTGCGCGGGCGGCGACGCGATGCGTCGGCGCGACCGGTTCCGCCAGCACGTCCTCCGGGACATAACCGACATGACCATCCCGCGGTGAACGGACGAAAGCGTATCCGTCCCGGCGCTCGAAGACTTCCACGACCCAGCCCATGAGCAATTGCCGCTCGCGCCGGCCGCCGGGCGCATTCAGCAGATCGGCCAGCGGCGCCGAGACCTGCGCCAGCGCCGGCTGCACATGGCGCGCCGCTTCGATGCGCCCCTCCAGTTCCGCAGCCGCCACCCGTCCATTGGCGGGCGTCAGCCGACGGTCATATCCCGGCGGCAGGCTCATGGCCACAATATCCCGGGCAGCGCCTCAAGCACTGCGCGCGCACCCTGACCGACGCCGCCCCTGGGCCGCGCCGGGGCGGCGGTGCTTTGCCAGCCATAAATGTCGAAATGGACGTAGCGCGGGCAGCCTTCGGCAAAGCGGCGCAGGAACAGCGCGGCGGTGATGGAGCCCCCGAAGCCGCCTTCGGGCGCATTGTCCAGATCGGCAATGCCGGGTTCGATCATCGCTTCATACGGCGCGTGGAACGGCATCCGCCAGACCGGATCGGCCACCCGCGCGGCGGCCCCGTCCAGCGCCGCGGCGATTTTCGGATCATCCGTGTAATACGGTGCAATATCCGCCCCTAGGGCAATCCGCGCCGCCCCGGTCAGCGTGGCCATGGAAATCAGCAGGTCAGGGGGGTCTTCCGCCGCCAGCGCCAGCGCATCGGCCAGCACCAGCCGCCCTTCCGCATCGGTGCTGTTGATCTCGACAGTCAGACCCTTGCGGCTGGTCAGGATGTCCTGCGGGCGACAGGCGTTCCCGGCCACGCTGTTTTCCACCGCCGGGATCAGGACGCGCAGGCGCAGGGGCAGCTTCAGCGCCATGATCATGTGGGCAAGCCCCAGAACCGTCGCCGCGCCGCCCATGTCCTTTTTCATCAGGGCCATGGCGGCGACGGGTTTCAGGTTCAGCCCGCCGGTATCGAAACACACGCCCTTGCCGATCAGCGTCAGCGTCGGCCCCTGGCCCCCCCAGCGCAGTTCCAGAAGGCGCGGCGACCGGGGCGAGGCGCGCCCGACCGCGTGGATCATGGGCAGGTTCATGTCCAGCAACCCGTCGCCCCGGATGACTGTCGCCGCCGCTCCGTGGGTTTCGGCAAGGCCGGTGAACGCGGCCTCCAGTTCCGCCGGTCCCATATCGCAGGCCGGGGTGTTGATCAGGTCGCGGGTCAGGCATTCCCCCGCCGCGATGATCTCCAGCCGTCTGGCGTCGATGCCATGGGGCGCAACCAGATCGGCCCTGGCGCCGGATTGTTTCCGATACCGCGCAAAGGCGTATCTGGACAGCAACCAGCCCAGCGCCTCTTCCGCCAGGGCAGCGCTGTTCAGGCCACTTTCGATGTGATAGCTGCCCGCAGGCAGTCTGGAGGCCGCACCCGCCAGATGAAACCGGCCACGCGCGCGCCGTTCCGGCGTGCCGTATCCGGCCAGGGCCATCCGGGGGCGGCCGTTTTCGTCGGACACCAGGCAGACCTCGCCAACAGCGCCGCCAAAGCCGGAGGCGTTGACCCAGTCCCGGACGATCCCGGACCGGTTGTCGGACCATTCCGTCAATGTCGAGGATTCAATGACATGCAGCGGGATGGAGTTGCCGGACGGGTCTGCAAATTCTGGGGTCATGAAATACCTGTTGCATTGCGTTCGCGAACAACCCTACCGGCTGTTGCGTGCGCTGCAAGTACAGATGCGGTTGCGCCTCTGCAATCGCACTGTTTCCCCCTGGTTGTTCCCCGGTTTCCCCTTGGCCCGAAGGGCATGATACGGACATGATCCGGCGCGGCGCCCGGATCGGAAAAGCAACCCGGAGAGCTGAACGGACGATGGGGTTTCCGAAGACCGCCCTCAGAGGGGGCGAAACATTCCGGGCGGGTGGCCCGTCGCGCCGCCGCGCCGATCAGCCGCCGTCGCCAAACAGCGTCAGCGCCAGCCGGAAGGCATCCCGCCCTGCCTGCGCCCCGATCAGACGCCCCGGAATGTCGTCCGCAGGCGGATGGATGCCGCCCCGGATGCGGGACAGGCTGCACTGGTTGGCCGCGTCGCGGTACGTGGCCCATTGCAGGATCATGTCGGCAGAGAGCGTTGTTGCACGGATGCGGTCGCGTTTGATATTGAGGCGTTTCGTTCTCAATAGGCTGCTGTAGATGCCACATAAGTTCAACGCCACTCGTCGTAACAAGGTCCCCAGGCAAGGGCATCGGGTTACGAATTGGGCTGAGTACAACGAGGGCCTGCGACGGCGCGGGGATCTGACGGTGTGGGTCAGTGAAGAGGCGCCTGGTTTGTGGTCGTCACCGCGCGAGAGTGTCCGATCCTCTGTGTATCCGTGATCTGTTCCATGCTTTGAGAGAGGAGCCATGACGATGACGATATCCAAGGAACTTCCGGACGAACTTCTGGAAGGCTGCGAGCGGCCTGAAGACCTGCCTGGCGATACCGGGCTGCTGAAAGAGCTCAGGATCAAACTGATGGAGCGGATGCTTGGGGCCGAACTGACCGCGCATCCGGGCTATGAAGAAGGCAAGGATGCACCTCCGGGTCAGTCCAATCGGCACAACGGCACAGCAGGCAAGCGCCTGAAGGGCCAGATCGGCGAGGCGCCGATTTCCGTGCCCCGTGATCGGGATGGCAGTTTTGAACCGGAACTGGTGAAGAAGGGCCAGACCCGGATCGACGGGATGGATGACAGGATCATCGGCCTCTATGCCGCCGGACGAGAGTGTCCGCGACATCCGCGCCCATCTTGAGGATATCTGTTCCATCCCGGACGATCAGATAGACCCTCGCCGCTCTGGCCTGTTCATGGCAAGATCGGTCCTGCGTGAGATTCGGGACGGGGGCAAGATATGCTGATTTCCTTGCACAAGCAGGCGACGACGACGCCGAAGATCAGGGTCGCAATCCAGGCGAGCAAAGAGCCCGCGTGGATCGTGGCCGAGCGCTACGGCATCTCGGAGCAGACCGTCTGGAGACACCGTCCATGACCGGAGCCACACGGCGCACAGGTTGCAGACCACACTCACGCCAGCGCAGGAGGCCGTGGCCGTCTCGCTGAGACAGAGTCTGCTGCTGCCGCTCGACGACCTGCTCGCCGTGGTCCGCGAGTTTCTCAACCCGAACGTCTCGCGCTCCGGGCTGGACCGATGCCTGCGCCGATGCCTGCGCCGTCATGGGGTCGGCTCCCTCCGTGACCTGAAGCCGAAGGTGGCGAAGCCCGCGCACAAGCCTTTCAAGGCATACGAGCCCGGCTACATCCACATCGACGTGAAATACCTGCCGCAGATGGCCGATGAGGAGAAGCGCCGGTATCTGTTCGTCGCGATCGCCCGCGCCACCCGCTGGGTCTTCGTGCGCATCTACCCAGTGAAGACTGCGGCCAACGCCCGCCGGTTCCTGCGCGCTCCAGATCGCGCAGGAACCGGCGGGCGTTGGCCGCAGTCTTCACTGGGTAGATGCGCACGAAGACCCGGCGGGTGGCGCGGTCGATCGCGACGAACAGATACCGGCGCTTCTCCTCATCGGCCATCTGCGGCAGGTATTTCACGTCGATGTGGATGTAGCGTAAGCGTCCGGTGTGCCCCGCCTAACGGCGCAGATTTTGATGGGTTAGTGTCCACCATTGATAGTGGACACTTAGGGGCACTCTATGGCTGTGAAGCAGAAGAAGCGGCGTTGGCCGGATGATGAGAAGCGTTCAATCTGTTTTCAGACGACGGCGGCTGGTGTTTCGGTTGCTTTCCAACCGCGTATGGAAGAGGAGAAACAATGCGTTCTGGGTAAGCGTCCGGTCTGACAGCCTTATTTCCTTGGTTTTCCGGGCTTCCAGCGTTTTGCGAGACTGAGGACTTCGAGTTTGAGTTTGTCGGTTTCGGGCTGATTGGGATCGAAGGTGCCGCCATACCAGTCTTTGAGATGATCGTGCTCTGGATGCTTTGGATCGGCCATGGCATCGAGGAACCCGTAGTAGCCAAGGAAGCCCCCGACGTCTTCGGGCGGGCATTTACCGATGACCTCGATTAGTCTGGGATAGAGTTCGCCAGGGACGGGATCGGTGATCCTGCCGATCTTGATCCTGTGTTCCCAGTTGTCGCCAAAATCGTAGATGTAGTTGATCGTCTTTTTGCCGGTGTCCTCGATGACTTGGCCCAGAGTGGTTTTGTTGGCGGGCCGGTCCTCGCCGCCAAAATCGGGGTCCGCGATACCCCATGTGGCGCGGGCTGCTTCGAACATGTAGAGATGCGAGTTGGTCCAGCCCATGGCCACCTGCAGTGTCAGGTGCAGCCGGTCCAGCCGGTGCTGCGCGACAAACAAGGTGAGAATCCAGCGTCAATCAGGATGAGAACGCGTGTGCGGGGGCTCGCAGGGAGGGCGTAGCCCGACTGGGGAGGCCCCGCACACGCGTTTTGCCCTTTTGGGGCGGGCCTGACGGTTGTGGCCGGCTCGGATAAGGAATGATTTTCTGTGCAAGGGGATCGTTCATGCCGGGCTGTCATGTCACTGACCAACAAATGAGGCTCTTCATGACGCTCAGATCGACCCATTCCGTTGCCGTTGCCGCTGCCAAGGCGGGGATCAGCCAGGCAACGGGCTATCGGCTGCAAGCTGACCCAATTTTACCATCACAGAAGAAGGCCCCTCGCGGCCGGCGGCGTCCGGACCCGCTGGCGGACATTTTTGATGCGGAGGTCGTGCCGCTTCTGCGGTCCTCACCGGGGATCCGACCTGTGGCGGTTTACGAGGAGCTTCTGCGTCGGCATTCTGATCTGGGTACGGGCATCCGACGGACTCTGGAGCGACGGATACGCGCCTGGAATGCGGAACACGGCCCTGAACAGGACGTCATTTTCCGGCAGACCCACACACCGGGCAAAATGGGCCTGTCGGATTTCACCGCCATGGGCAAGTTGGGTGTGACCATTGCCGGTGAGGCACTGGGCCATCGACTGTATCACTTCCGGCTTGCCTATAGCGGGTTTCAGCACGCCCACGTCGTGCTGGGCGGCGAAAGCTATGTGGCGCTGGCTGAGGGATTGCAGAACGCCCTCTGGACGCTCGGCGGCGTGCCACACAATCATAGAACTGACAGCCTGTCGGCGGCCTTCAAGAACCTGGATAAGTCATCCCGGGCCGATCTAACCGACCGCTTCGACGCCCTGTGCAACCATTATGGAATGACGCCGACGCGCAACAACAAGGGCGTCGCACACGAGAACGGTTCCATCGAGAGCCCCAATGGGCATCTGAAGCGCACCATTGAGGACGCGCTGGTCATGCGTGGGTCGCGCGACTTCGAAAGCTTGCAAGATTATCGTCGCTTCATCGACGAGATCGTGGGCCGGATCAACGCCCGCAATGCCAAGCGTATCGATGCGGAACGTGCGAGCCTCAGACCTTTGCCGACGCGGCGGACCACGGATTACGAGGAGATCACGTTGCGCGTCACTTCCTCCGGGGGCTTCACCTTGCGCAAGGTGTTCTACACCGTGCCATCCCGGTTGATCGGGCATCAGCTGCGGGTTCGGCTCTACGATGATCGGTTGGAGCTGTTCCTGGGAAGCTCTGCCCTGCTAACGCTGACACGCGGACGAGCCTCGAGCACCGGGAGCCATGGGCACGTGGTCAATTACCACCACGTCATCCACTCCTTGCGCAAAAAGCCCATGGCGCTGATGGGGCTGGTCTATCGGGATCAGCTATTCCCGCGCCGGGCGTTCCGTAACATGTTCGCATTCCTGCTGGAGCAGACCAGTGAGAAGGCGGCGTGTCGCATGGTTGTCGATCTTCTGGCGCTGGCACACGAGCGGGGCTGCGAGGCTGAATTGGCAGCGCAGCTTGAGGAGGACCTTCGCCAGAAGCGCCCGCCTGACATGGCGGCCCTACGCGCAGTGTTTAGCCCATCACAAGACGCACTCCCCCAAGTCGCGAGTTATAGCCGAAAGTTGGTGATGGCCCTGATGGGCGGCATATCATGGCGTTGTTCACGCGCCGCAATTCTCAGCAGAGAAAAGGATATGCCACATGACGAAGTCTACCATCACGCCGTTGCCCGATCCATCGGGATTTTCGTCTGACCCGCTGACCGACATCCTGCAAACCGGCGCGCGCCAACTGCTCAAACAGGCGGTGGAAGCGGAATTGGCCACGCTCCTCGCCGCCCATGCCCGCGAGGTGACGGACGACGGCCGTGCGCGGCTGGTGCGCCATGGTCATCTGCCCGAGCGCGAGGTCATGACCGGCATCGGCCCGGTACCAGTGAAGGTGCCGCGGATGCGGGACCGGGGCAATGTGGACGAAAAGATCCGTTTCGCCTCGTCGATCTTGCCGCCCTGGCTGCGCAAGACCAGATCGATTGAGGAACTGCTGCCGTGGCTCTATCTCAAGGGCATTTCCACGGGCGACTTTCAGGAGGCTCTTGGGGCGCTGTTGGGGCCGAACGCGGCAGGGCTTTCATCGAGCACCATCTCGCGATTGAAAGCGGACTGGGGGGCGGAGTATGAACGCTGGCAGCGCCGCGATCTCAGTGCCCGGCGTTTCGTCTATGTCTGGGCCGATGGTGTCTATTTCCAACCGCGTATGGAAGAGCAGAAACAATGCGTTCTGGTGCTGATCGGCGCGGATGAGTGGGGCCGCAAGGAGGTTCTGGGCCTCACCGACGGCTACCGTGAAAGCACGCAGAGTTGGCGCGAGTTGCTGCTCGATCTCAAGCGTCGCGGGCTGTCCCACGCCCCCGATCTGGCCATTGGCGACGGCGCCTTGGGGTTCTGGGCGGCGCTGCGCGAAGTCTTCGGCAGCACCCCGGAACAACGGTGCTGGGTTCACAAGACCGGAAACGTTCTCAATGCCATGCCCAAATCGGTGCAGGCCAAAGCCAAGGGCCACCTGCATGATATCTGGCAGGCGGAAACGAAGACCGAAGCCGGGGCCGCCTTCGATTTCTTCGTGGAAACCTACGGCGCGAAATATGACAAGGCGGTTGGGAAACTGACCAAAGACCGGGCTGTGCTGCTCTCCTTCTACGGCTTCCCTGCTGAGCACTGGAAGCACATCCGAACCACGAACCCGATCGAGAGCACCTTCGCCACCGTCCGCCACCGCACCGGCAAAACCAAAGGCTGCCTGAGCCGCAGGACCGGGTTGGCCATGGCATTCAAGCTGATGATGTCAGCGCAAGGAAAATGGCGAAAGCTCGACGGCGCCAACCGCATGCCAGAGATCATTGAAGGGGTTGAGTTCACAGACGGGATCAAGCAAATTCAAAACGCCGCCTGATCACACCATCACCAACTTTCGGGCATAGCTCCCAAGTCGCGGTGCAACTGGCCGACCTGTCATCTTACGACCAGTTGGTCGGCGGTACGCCATCCGCTCAGGAGGTGACAGCATGACATCGCCCCAGACCGATACCGCCCGCCTAACCTTGGCTCTGACCGAATTGCGCTTGCCAGCCATCAAGGCGCTATGGCCGCGCTTTGCGGAACAAGCCGACAAGGAAGGCTGGCCCGCCGCTCGGATGCTCAGCACCCTGGTGGAGCATGAACTGGCTGAACGAGATCGCCGTCGTATCGAGCGACATCTCGCACAGGCACGCCTGTTGCCCGGAAAAACGATCGACACCTTCGACTTCACAGCCGTCCCCATGCTGTCCAAGGCCCATGTCAGTGCGATCACCGCTGGCGACAGCTGGATCGGAAAGGGCGGCAACATCCTGCTGTTTGGGCCGCCAGGTGTGGGCAAATCACATCTCGGCTCAGCCATCGGGCTCGCCCTTGTCGAGCAAGGCTACCGCGTCCTATTCAGCCGCACCACCGATCTGGTCCAGAAACTCCAACAGGCCCGCCGCGATCTCGTCCTCGAAAGTGCCATTGCAAAGCTCGACAAATTCCATCTGCTGATCCTCGATGACATCACCTACGTCACCAAGGATCAGGCTGAAACCAGTGTGCTCTTCGAACTCATCAGCGCGAGATATGAACGCCGCTCAATGTTGATCACGGCCAACCAGCCCTTCGGGGAGTGGAATGCGATTTTTCCAGACCCGGCCATGACATTGGCCGCCGTCGACAGGCTCGTGCACCACGCAACCATCTTCGAGATGAATGTCGAAAGCTACCGGCGAAGAGCAGCACAAAAGGCAAAGGGGCCGGGAAGGCCTGCACAAAAAGCCACACCGGAAAACACCAAAGCTGATTGACGCTCCGCGACAATCAAAAAACAAACCCCTTGATCGCGGCACAAAAGCCCGGCATCGTCCCAAACGTCGCGACCAAGGATTCTCATCCTGATTGACGCGCACTTCTCATCTTGATTGTCGCGCTACAAGCCGGATATCGGCAGGCACCTGCAGGGTGCGGGTGACAGCGGGCTCGATGTCTTGCAGGGTGACTTTGATCTCGATGATGCTCATGCAGCGTCTTTCATGTGATGGTGGCTGCCCATGTTCCATGGCAGCAGGTCGTCGACCTTGGTGATCTTGCAATCCGGGATGCGGGCCAGAGTGTCGGCCAGCCAGCCCTGCGGATCAACGTTGTTCAGTTTGGCGGTTTCAATCAGCGTATAGGCGATGGCAGCGGCTTTGCCGCCTGCCGGTGATCCAACGAAGAGGTAGTTCTTGCGCCCCAAAGCAATACCTCTGATGGCCCGCTCGGCCGCATTATTGTCGATCTCGAGATGGCCATGTTCAAGGTATGGCCGGAGCCGTGGCAACCGGGTCAGCGCATAACGGATGGCCCCTGCAAGTGGCGATTTGCCAGAGATAGCGGGCAGTTGGGCACCCAGCCAATTGCCCAGGTCATCGAAGACGGGTCTGGCCTCGGCCTGCCGTATGGCGGTACGCTGATCCGGCGGCGATCCACGGGCCTCTTTCTCGATAGCGTAGAGCCCTGCTATCCGCTTGATCGCCTCTTCGGCGATGGCCGAGCCCTGGGCTTTATGCACATCGACGAACTTGCGCCGGATGTGGGCCATGCAGGCGACCTCGCGGATGTCGCCAGAACGGTAGAGGTCGTTGAATCCGGAATAGCCGTCCGCATGCATCCAGCCCTGGTATCTCTTCAAGTGATCCTTGGGATGCTGACCCCTGCGGTCCGGCGAGAACTGATACCAGGCAGCAGGCGGCGCCTCGCTGTCCCAGGGGCGCTCATCGCGTATGTAAGTCCATAGGCGGGCGGTCTGGGTTTTGCCTGCCCCGGGCGTTAGCATTTTGATCGGCGTATCATCGGCAAACAATGCCTGGCCTGCTTGCACATGTCGTCCGATGGCAACGGCCAGTGGCTCCAGTAGGGCCGTGGATTTGCCCACCCAATCGGCCAGCGTTGAGCGGTCAAGGTCAAGCCCGTCGCGCTCGAATATCTGGCTTTGCCGGTAGAGCGGCAGATGATCGGCATATTTGCTGACCAGAACATGGGCCAACAGTCCTGGTCCAGGACGCCCGCGCTCAATCGGGCGCGATGGCAGCTGTGCCTGGGTGAAGCTGTCGCAGCCCGAACAGGCAAAGCGGGGCCGGGTGATGCGGTTCACGATGAAGCGCCCCGGAACATATTCCAGTTCCTCGGTCACATCCTCGCCCAGGCGGCGCAGCTTGCCACCACAATCCGCACAGGCATCATCTCCGGTGGCCAGTTCGATGTGCTGGCGCGGTATATGATCCGGGATCGGGCGGCGCTTGGGTTTGTCTTTGGGCGGCTCCTCTTCAGGCAGGCGTAACCTGGCTGTCATCGCTGCCGTTGCAATCTCACTGCTCTCCAGGGCCAGTTGCAGCTGCTCGATGCTCTCGGATTTGCTGCCAAACCTATGTGTGCGATGCCCGGATAACTGGTGCCTGAGCTTCTCGATCAACATCGCCTGAGACTTCACCTCGGCCAGCAGAAGCTGCGTGAAAGCACGCAACTCATCGGGGTCTTCCGGTAAGGCTCGGGCCACATCGATCATGGCCAAAACCTGGCAAATCAACGGGCTTTAGGGAATCCCCAAATCACTGATCCGGCCAGATTATCCCGCCTTCAATGGCCGCCATGTGCGCTGCGGAATACGCCAGTCAATGCCCTCCAGAAGCATCGCCAACTGGGCCGGTGTCAATGCGACTTTGCCGTCTTTTGCAGAAGGCCAGACAAACCGGCCCTTCTCCAATCGCCTGGAGAACAGACAGGCCCCCTGACCGTCCCACCAAATGATCTTGATCAGATCGCCACGCCGTCCACGGAAAACGAACATGTGGCCGCAATAAGGGTTCTGCTTCAGCGTCTGTTCCGCCTGAGCCGCCAGCGTCGCAAACCCCCGGCGCATATCCGTTACCCCGGCAGCCAGCCACACCTTCGTGTTCGACGGTACCGGGATCATCCGGACAAGCCACGGATCAGGCCGGCAAGGGCATCGGGATCGTAAGTCCCGCTGACACAAAGCCGGTGCCCGCAAACAAGATCAAACCCAATCCTGCCGCCTGCCACAACCGGCGGCGCGGCTTCATGCCGCACATCCGAAATTATCTCGACCGGCAGAAAGAAAACCTGCTTCCGTGTATCGCCATCAGGCGAAAACCGCCCATCCCTCAGCCACGTAAACACGAGATTGGCATTCACATCATACCGCCGCGCAACCTGACTAACCGAAATCCCCGGAACCCGCGTTTGCGCACAGATCATCCGCTTCTCGTTATTGCTCCAGTTCCGGCGCTTCTTCCTGCCCACATCTGACCTCGATAATGTCCATTAACGATCATGGACACTATCTGACATCTGCGGCCTCAGGCAGGGCAGCCAGACCAGACGCTTACGATGTAGCCGGGCTCGTATGCCTTGAAAGGCTTGTGCGCGGGCTTCGCCACCTTCGGCTTCAGGTCACGGAGGGAGCCGACCCCATGCCGACGCAGGCATCGATCCAGCCCGGAGCGCGAGACGTTCGGGTTGAGAAACTCGCGGACCACGGCGAGCAGGTCGTCGAGCGGCAGCAGCAGACTCTGTCTCAGCGAGACCGCCACGGCCTCCTGCGCCGGTGTCAGCGTGGTCTGCAACCTGTGCGCCGTGTGGCTCCGATCATGGACGGTGTCTCCACACCTTCTGCTCCGAGATGCCATAGCGCTCGGCCACGATCCACGCGGGCTCTTTGCTCGCCTGGATTGCGGCCCTGATCTTCGGCGTCGTCGTCGCCTGCTTGTGCAAAGAAATCAGCATGTCTTGCCTCCGTCCCGAATCTCACGCAGGACCGATCTTGCCATGAACAGGCCAGAGCGGCGAGGGTCTATCTGATCGTCCGGGATGGAACAAGTAGCAGCTGTTGTTTCCGGCGAGACGGCACGTGTTGTGGCTGCCCGTTTCCCGGTGGCTGTTTCTTCGGTGATCAAGTGGCGCCAGCGATATCGCGAGACTGGCAGCGTAGCGCCTGGCAAGATGGGTGGACACCGCAGGATTATCCTTGAACCTCACCGTGAGTTTATCCTGGAGCAGATCAACCGCACGCCGCACCTGACGCTGCATGGTCTGAAAGACATGCCGGCAAAGCGGGGCGTCAAGGTGTCCCGCAATGCGGTCTGGCACTTCATGCGCCGCGAGGGGCCGAGCTTCAAAAAAAACACTGCTCGCCCTTGAGCGGGCCCGAGCCGATGTGGCCCGCCGGCGAAAGCGCTGGAAGGGGGTCATGCGTCAACTCGATCCGCGCAAGCTGGTCTTCATTGATGAAACATTGATGAAACCCGGATCAGGACCAACATGGCTCCGCTGCGCGGCCGGGGACCAAAAGGCAAACGCCTGCACGGCTTTGCGCCCCATGGCCACTGGAACACCATGACGTTCATTGCTGCCTTGCGCTGCGATCAATTGACGGCGCCCTGTGTCCTTGACGGCCCGATCAACGGGCAGTTCTTCCGCGCCTGTATCGATCAACTGCTTGTCCCTGCACAAAAGTCCGGCGATATCGTCATCATGGACAACCTCGGCTGCCATAAATCGAAAGCCGTGCGCGATGCCATCAGGGCGGCAGGCGCGCGGTTGTGGTTCCTGCCACCATACTCGCCAGACCTGAACCCGATCGAGCAGACATTCGCCAAGATCAAACACTGGATGCGGATGGCTCGGAAACGAACCAGTGAAGAGGCTTGGCGATACGTTGGACGCCTCGTCGGATCAATCACACAACGAGAATGCCAAAACTACCTCGAAAACACAGGCTATGGGTCAGTCAAAATGTGAAGGACTCTAACCCGAAATCCGGTCCCGAAACGAACCCGCCACCTGCGCATAAAGCGCGCGCTTGAAGTCCACGATACTGTCCAGCAGCGCGCCCGCGCCGATCCAGCGCCATTCGGAAAATTCCGGATGATCGGTCAGGATGTCGATCTGATCGTCTCTGCCGTGAAAGCGCAGCAGGAACCAGCGCTGTTTCTGGCCGCGATACCGCCCGTTCCAGACCTTCGGCACGATATGATGCGGCAGGTCGTAGGTCAGCCAGCCCCCGGTTTCGGCCTCCACCGTTACCAGATGCGCCGGTATGCCGGTTTCCTCCCGCAGTTCGCGCAGTGCGGCGGCTTCGGCCTCTTCTCCATCGTCGATCCCGCCCTGCGGCATCTGCCAGGCCGGTGCTTCGCTGTCGATCCTCTGGCCGACAAGGATCAGCCCGTCCCGGTTGACCAGCATCACGCCCACACAGGGCCGGTAGGGAAGGTTTTCGATCTCTGCCAGCGTCATGGTGTCATCATCTGCGAAAAGGCCGGGCCGCCCCGGCGCGTCCTCTCATTCCGCCGTTCATTCCGCCGTTCACTCCGCCACCTGTTTCAGTGCCGAGAGACCCTTCAGCAGATCGACGGCATAGGCCAACTGATAGTCCTCGTCACGCAGCCCGGCCGCCGCCGCGGCTTCGTCACGCTCTTCCTCCAGCATCCGGCGCTCATCCTCGGTGATCGAGTCATTGTCGAGACTGCCGCGCAGATCGGCCTCCGAGAAGGTCTGCCGGGCCTCTTCCTCCCCGGCTTCGTCCTCCGGGCTCGTGCGGGGCTGTTCGACAATGATGTCGGGCGAAACGCCCAGCGCCTGGATCGAGCGCCCCGAGGGCGTGTAGTAACGCGCCGTGGTCAGGCGCATCGCCCCATCCCCGCGCAGGGGCAGCACGGTCTGAACAGAACCCTTGCCGAAACTCTTGGTGCCCACGACCACCGCGCGGCGGTGATCCTGCAACGCACCGGACACGATTTCGGAGGCCGAGGCCGAGCCGCCATTGATCAGGACCACGACCGGCTTGCCCCCGGTCAGATCGCCCGGTGTGGCGTCGAACCGTTCGCCGTCGTTCGGGTTGCGGCCCCTGGTCGAGACGATCTCGCCCTCCTGCAAAAATGCGTCGGAGACCAGCACCGCCTGATCCAGCAATCCGCCCGGATTGTTGCGCAGATCAACGACAAAGCCGTTCACGTTGTCCATGCCGTCCAGTTCGGCGACCGAATCCTCGATCGCTTTCCGCAGGCCGTCATAAGTCTGATCGCTGAAGGTGGTAATGCGCAGCACCACCGTGTTGCCCTCGACCCGGCTGCGCACGGCGGTCAGCGTGATGGTGTCGCGGATTATGGTCACGTCGAAGGGCCGTTCCTCGCCCTCGCGCGCCACGGTGATCACGATCTCGGACCCCACCGGGCCGCGCATCATGTCCACCGCCTCATCCAGCGTCAGGCCCAGCACGCTTTCGCCATCCACATGGGTGATGAAATCGCCCGCCTCGATGCCTGCGGCCTGCGCCGGGGTTCCGTCCATGGGCGAGACGACCTTGACGAAGCCTTCCTCCTGCGTGACCTCGATGCCCAGCCCGCCGAACTCTCCACGGGTCTGCACCCGCATGTCCTCGAAATCCGGGGGCGCGAGGTAAGAGGAATGCGGATCGAGCGAACCGAGCATCCCGTTGATCGCCGCCTCGATCAGTTCCGCCGCGTCCACCTCGGTGACGTACTGGGCGCGAATGCGCTCGAAGATGTCGCCAAACAGGTCGAGCTGTTCGTAAACATTGCTGTTGCGGGCGTTTTCCTGCGCAAGCAGCGGCCCGGCGATCTGGGTGGTCACGAGGATCCCCGCCAGCGTCCCGCCAAATGCGGCCATCACGAACTTCTTCATCGCATTCCATTCCTTCTCAGCAGCGAATCAATCCGCCGAACCGCCCGGCTCCTGATCCTTTTCCAGTTCCATATAAAGTGTTTCAGGGCGTTCTGCACCAGCATCAATCACGGTTGCGCCGCTCAAATCGGCGTCATCTGCGCCCTGTTTCGCGGGCGTCAGGCCCAAAGGGGCGTCTCTGGCCGCGATTTCGCCGGTTTCACCGTGGATCGCGCCAGACCCGGCCGGGGCGGGGCAGGGCAGGATATGCAACGCCCCGCTCATTGGACGATCAGGCTTTCGCCGGTCATCTCGGCGGGTTTGGGCAATCCCATCAGGTCCAGCACGGTCGGGGCCAAATCGGCCAGCCGTCCGCGGCGCAGGCGGGCATCCCCCGGCCCGCCAAACAGGATCACCGGCACCGGGTTGGTGGTGTGCGCGGTATGCGGGCCGCCGTCGTCCGGGTCCACCATGGTTTCGCAGTTTCCGTGATCGGCGGTCAGAACCATCGCGCCGCCAGCCTCCCTCAGCGCCGCCACGACCTGCGCCAGCCCCCGGTCAACCGCCTCGCAGGCTCTGATCGCCGCCTCCAGATCGCCGGTATGGCCGACCATGTCCGGGTTGGCGTAGTTGGTGACGATCAGGTCATAGCCCGCCCGGATCGCTTCGACGAATTTTCCGGTCACTTCCGCCGCCGACATTTCCGGTTGCAGGTCATAGGTCGCGACCCTGGGCGATTCGGGCATGAACCGGTCTTCGCCTTCCTCCGGCGCTTCCCTGCCGCCATTGAGGAAGAAGGTCACATGGGGGTATTTTTCCGTCTCCGCCAGCCGGAACTGCCGCCGCCCCTGCTTCGCCACCCAGGTGCCCAGCGTGTTCGCGATCCCGCGCTTTGGGAACATGGCTGTCATACAGGCGTTGTGGCCACGGGAATATTCGGCCATGCCCAGCAAGGCCGACAGGGCGGGGCGCGCGCCGGTGTCAAATTCGGCGAAACCCGGTTCTGCGATCGCCCGCAAAATCTCCCGGACGCGATCGGCCCGGAAATTCAGGCAAAAGAAACTGTCGCCATCCTTCACACCGTCGAAATCCCCGGTCACGGTGGCCCCGATGAACTCGTCGCTTTCCGACCGGCCGCGGGCCCGGCTCAGGGCATCGTGCGCTGTCGCCGCGTGGCGCCCTTCGCCCCGGATCATCGCGGCATGGGCCTTGCGCACCCGGTCCCAGCGATTATCGCGGTCCATGGCGAAATAACGCCCGATAACCGTGCCGATCCGGGCGTTTTCGGGCAAACCGTCCTCCAGCGCCCGGAAATAGCCGCAGGCGGAGTCAGGGGCCACATCGCGGCCATCGGTCACTGCGTGCAGCACCACCGGCACACCGGCCCCGGCAACGGCCTTCACCGCCGCAATGACGTGATTCAGATGCCCATGCACCCCGCCATCAGAGATCAGCCCCATCAGATGCGCAGCGCCACCGGCGGCTCTGGTTGCGGCGATGAAATCCCGCAACGCGGCATTGTCGAAAAACGACCCGTCTTCGATTGCAAGATCAATCTGTCCCAAGGCCATCGCCACCACGCGGCCCGCGCCGATATTGGTGTGCCCGACCTCGGAATTTCCCATCTGCCCGCCCGGCAGGCCCACATCCGGCCCGTGGGCGATCAGGGTCGCCGACGGGCAGGTGGCCATCAGCCGGTCGAATGCCGGGGTGTCGGCCAGAACCGGCGCGTTCGCCGCTGCCTCCCGCCGCTGGCCCCAGCCATCGAGAATGCACAATACGACGGGTTTGGGAATCGTCATGGATCGGCCCTGCAACTGCCCTGCCCCTGTCTAAGGGGGCGCGTGGGGAAGGGCAACGCCTGTCGGCGATGCAAGACGCACGGATTGGCGCGGAATATCCGCGAACCGGGCCTTGGGCTGCTCCGGTCTCGCCCCGCCGGGGTTTGCGCGCATGGCGCATGGCAGTTGAGCCTTGCCTGCGGATACCGCCGACCGAAAGGGCCTACGCCCGGTGATACGGGCCGCCCGCCAGAATGGTCGCCGCACGGTAGAGCTGTTCGCACAGCATCACGCGGGCCAGCATGTGGGGCCAGACCATCGCGCCGAAGCCGAGCGCGAAATCGGCCCCGGTCCGCAGGGCGGGGGCAATTCCGCCGGCCCCGCCAATGACAAAGGCGACATCGCCCCGACCGCCATCGCGCCAGCGGCCAAGCTGCCCTGCGAAATCGGGCGAGGTCATCACCCGCCCGCGCTCGTCCATCACGCAGATCAGCGCGCCGCCGGGAATGGCGCGCCGCAACAGGGCGGCCTCGGCCTCTGTGCCGCCGCCCTTCCGGTCTTCGACTTCGTGAATGTTCAGCGGTCCCAGCCCCAAGGCGCGCCCTGTCCGGTCGAACCGGGTCTGATAATCGCCGATCAGGTCGCGTTCAGGCCCCGCCCTCAGGCGACCCACCGCGCAGATGTGAACTCTCATGCGCCGGGGATCAGGCCCGATCCGCCGCAGCAGGGCCAACAAGCCACATCTTCTCCAACTGATAGAACTCCCGCACCTCGGGGCGGAAGACATGAACGATCACGTCGCCGGTGTCGATCAGAACCCAATCGCCCTGATCCTTGCCTTCCATCTTCGACAGAACGCCCGCGTCCTGCTTCAGATTGTCGGCCAGACGTTCCGAGATTGCCGTCACCTGACGGGATGACCGGCCGGAGCATATCACCATGTAATCGGCAATGCCCGACTTGCCGCGCAGGTCGATCCGCACGATCTCTTCGGCCTTGTCTTCTGTCAGAGAGGTCAGGATGCGCTCAAGCAGTTCCTCGCCTGAATATCCTGCTGTAACGCCCGCAATCCGGGCATGTTCAGCGGCTGTACCGACAGCCACGCTTGCAGCATATGACAGAACCGTGTCCTCCTTTCCATCGCGCCGAATGACGCCCCGGCGCAGGGCATGATTGAAGGATAGCACCGGGATTGCGAAGTCTCAATGTCGCCTGACGGGATCGTGACATTCCGGTCACATTTCGCCCTCTGGCCGCCCTCTGGCCGGGGATCGTCAAACCCGCCCCCCCCCGGCGCTTGATGGAATCCCCGAACGGGTGTAAGGCAGGCCCATGAAACGCATCCACGATATTGACGACCGGGCCTTTCTGCCTTGGCGATTCCACGGTCAGTCGCTTGCGATCAGCGCCGGGCCATGAGGCCCGCGCAAGGCGCGCGCGCTTCCGCACCGTTTCGCCACTGGATATTCAAACACGCAAATGGGAGAGGACCGATGTCCCCCAAGACACTCTATGACAAGATCTGGGATGCGCATGTGGCGCATGAGGCGGATGACGGCACCTGCCTGCTTTATATCGACCGCCATCTGGTGCATGAAGTCACCAGCCCGCAGGCTTTCGAGGGGCTGCGCATGGCGGGCCGCAAGGTGCGCGCCCCGGAAAAGACCATCGCCGTGCCGGACCATAACGTGCCCACCACGCCCGATCGCGTGAACGGCATCGACAATGAGGAATCCCGCATTCAGGTCGAGGCGCTTGACAGGAACGCCAGGGATTTCGGCATCCACTATTACCCGGTCAACGATGTCCGTCAGGGCATCGTGCATATCGTCGGCCCCGAACAGGGCTGGACATTGCCGGGCATGACCGTTGTCTGCGGCGACTCGCACACCGCCACCCACGGCGCCTTTGGTGCGCTGGCCCACGGCATCGGCACGTCGGAGGTGGAGCATGTGCTGGCGACGCAGACGCTGATCCAGAAGAAATCCAGAAACATGAAGGTGGAGATCACCGGCAGGCTGCGTCCGGGCGTGACCGCCAAGGACATCACCCTGTCGGTCATCGGCAGGACCGGCGCCGCGGGCGGCACTGGCCATGTGATCGAATATTGCGGCGAAGCGATCCGCGAGCTGTCCATGGAAGGCCGGATGACCGTCTGCAACATGGCCATCGAGGGCGGCGCGCGGGCCGGGATCATCGCCCCGGATGAAACCACCTTCGATTATGTCAGGGGCCGCCCCCATGCCCCGAAAGGCGCGCAATGGGAAGCGGCGCTCGGCTGGTGGAAAACGCTCTGTTCCGACGACGCCGCGCATTGGGACAGGGTCGTGACCATCCGTGCCGGGGACATCGCCCCGGTCGTTACCTGGGGCACCTCGCCCGAAGACGTGCTGCCGATCACCGCAACCGTGCCCGGCCCCGAAGATTTCGAGGGCGGCAAGGTCGGCGCTGTCCGCCGCTCGCTGGAATATATGGATCTGAAACCCGGTACGCCGCTTGATGAAATAGAGATCGACACGGTTTTCATCGGTTCCTGCACGAATGGCCGGATCGAGGATTTGCGCGCCGCTGCCGGGATTCTGAAGGACAGGAAGATCAGGGACGGCCTGCGCGCCATGGTCGTGCCGGGCTCCGGCCTGGTGCGGGCGCAGGCGGAAGAAGAGGGCCTCGCCGACATCTTCAGGGCCGCCGGTTTCGAATGGCGCCTTGCGGGCTGTTCCATGTGCCTTGCCATGAACCCCGACCAGCTGAGCCCCGGCGAACGCTGCGCCGCGACCTCGAACCGCAACTTCGAGGGCCGCCAGGGCCGTGGCGGCCGCACCCACCTGATGAGCCCCGCCATGGCCGCCGCCGCCGCCGTGACCGGCAGGCTGACCGATGTAAGGGAGATGATGTAGAGCCCGATACCGGAGTGTGGTATGCAGATATATAATGCACGGAATGATGCATTATGTCTTGCAAATGACACATTTATGTGTTTCCTGAACCTGCTCACAATGATCGTCCGATTGGGCCGACTTTTGGTGAGCGCCCAAGGCGGCTCTGCGCTTGCGTAGGGCCGCTTGTTTATATAGTATGTGCTAATGAGTCCGACCTGAACAACGGCTTCAGGCAGGCATTTTGTTGAACTGATCCATTCTGGCAGGGCCCATTTCCACATTGATGATCTGACAGAGCCTGCTGATCAGCCAGATCAGTTGGCGCAAAACGGCTCTCAGGTGCCTCAGGATCATTCGGATGTTATGGCCGCAGCCGCAGAGCACCGCGAAGAGCGCGTCGCCCTCGGTGCCTTTGAGCGGACATCGCGTCAGGCGCCCGTCGGTTTTCATGTGGCCGATCATTGGTTCGATAGCGCTACGCCGTCGCAGGAGTTTGGCAATCGTCCTGGTGACGCCGCGCCGTGCGCCGCTGATGTAAACCTTCACGTTCTCAACGCCATGGCCGCGATATCCACGATCCACAAAGGCGAACTCCGGTTTCTGGTCAGTCAAGTTCTCGACCTGTTCCAAGGCCCCTGCCAACGTGTGGCCGTCATAGGGATTGCCCGGCAGCGCCCGCATCCCGACCACGAAGTCCCCCCCTGTTGGTCGTGGTCACGCTGACCTTGGTGCCGAACTCGTAGCGCTTGTGCGCCTTTCCTTTTGAGATGCAGTCCACCGCTGGCTCATGCAGAGAGTAGAGCTTCTTGCGGTCTTTCAGTTTCCGGGCCAGCAGCCGGTTCACCAGCGCGATCATCTCCACCAGGCGCGTCCTCAGCGCCCCTTCCGGAACCTTGTCCAACTGCCGTTCAATGTCGCGCAGCACGCGACCGGTGTAGCCCTTGAGCCTGCGCAGTGCCTTGCACAGTGCCTTGCGTAGTGCCTTGCGCATCCGCTTGAACTGGCGGGCATGGGCATAGCGTCCGACCTGGCCAGTCAGCCGGGGTGCGAGGCGGTTGTAATTCTGGCGAAGCGCGATCCCGGCCTCACGGGCCAGTCCGACCAGCTTGCGACGTGCCGGCTCATACAGCCGGGCATCGGTGGGATGAGCGATGTTCTTTTCCATCACTGTTGTGTCCACCGTGACCCTCTTGAGGTCGTTGCCTTTCACCAGCCCGGCACACTTTCCGGCCTCAATGGTCTGGGTCAGCATCCATTCAACCCCTTCCTTGCCGATCCGGTTGCGCCAGCGGGTCAGTGACGAAGGATCAAGCGACAGGCGATGCTGAAAGAACGTCTCGCCGCAGAAATGCTGCCAATACGGGTTCTCGGCCCAGCGGGCCACGACAGCCTCGTCCGAAAGTGCAAAGGCATGTTGAAGGTAAAGGGTCCAGCGATCAGGCGCGTCAAGGTTGCGGGGCGACCGGTGTGGGACGGAAAAAAACCGAGCCATTGCCGTTCGAAGACATCCCTGTCAATCAGGGCAGCGAGCTTCACCAACTCATGGCGCATGTCGATCATGTCGACCAAACGGGAGCGCAGGAGGTCGTCATGATCAGCGGGCGGGTTTCCTGGCTTCATATCACGGCTCGAAATTGCAGGGTTTCTGCAAGAATAATACGCCACCCTGCGATCTACGCCTAATCAAACCTCATTTTATCTAAGCATTTTCAATTTGCTAAGGGTTGTTCAGGCCGGACTAATTGCAGGCATCAAATGCGCTTCGAGATATCCTGCCGTTTGACGACCGCACGAATTTCAATGCTGTCGTCCAGGATGACAAAATAAATTGAGTGTTTCTCGTAGACGCCGCGGCGGTAGCCTTCACGGATGTCCGGCGCCGCTTGGTACATCAACGGCTCTTCGCAGATACGGTCGAACCTGGCCATGATGCCGTCATAGTAACGGTCAGCCTGGGTTTCGCCCCAGACCGAAAACCCTTCGCGATAGAGATCGTCAAGGTCCTGTGCGGCAACATTGGTGATGGCCAGCTTGTATCGCTTCATCCTATTTCAAGCGCGCCTTTACCGCCGCACGGATTTCGGCTGGTGACAGGCTGCCAAGGCCGCTCTCTTCCGAGGCGATCAGCTTTGCGCGCAGCATCTCGATCTCAGCCACACGCATTTCCTTTTCCCGCAACGCTTCGCGGATAACTTCGCTGTCAGAGGCATACTGTCCTGTCGCGATCTGCGACTGAATCCAGTTTTCCTGTTGGCCTGTCACGGTGATGCTTTTCTTGATCATCGTGTTGCCTTTCACGATTGTCCTACTTTGCCTTACTTTATCCTACCATACCCAACATATGAATTCAACGATCTCGGGTTGGTCCCCTTGCTTCTTTGAGAACTGAGCTATCGGCTTTGCTTTTTTATCCGGGAGTAATTTGATTCTGGTCGTGTTGGGCATGGATTGGCAGCACTCGGAACGGCTCTGGCTTGTCGCTTACATTGCGTTTTCACGCGCCAAATACAGAGATTTTTCATCAGTTTAGCCTAACAGGCTGCTGAAACAGTCGCTGCGGCGGGACGATATTCTGGCTGCTGCTGGAGCACACTGGCCGACTGGCCAGTCTGGCGTGCCACTATCGGGCCCTGGGCCGTCATCTTCGTTCCCATACGCCCAACAGCCGGGGCAATCCTGCAAGGTTGTTGGCGATCATCGTCAGGATGAAGCGGGATCTCACCCGCTCGACGCCGCGACAGACAATCCGGGCCATGCCGCCGACGATCTTGGCCCGGCCGAAGACCTCCTCGACCCGCTTGCGATGCTTCCGGGACAGCGAATGGCCCTTGTGCCGGGTGGTCGCCCGTCGATGGCGAACCATCGCGCCGCCCGGGCGAGGTGTGGCGTCACGCAGGCCTGCCGGAGATCACGGACGAAGTCTGCGCTGTCAGAGCCCTTGTCCGCCCCGGGTGTCAGACGCCGGGTGGAGCCTGGCGAATGGCTGTGGATCATATCCGGCGCGGCGCGGCGTTCGGCATGGCCGTCTGCCCGGGTGAGGTCGCCCTGAACGACCGGCCCGTGACGGCTCTCGATCAACGCATGGCCCATGAAACACGGCGCCGCGCCGGGTTCCGGGGGTTTCCTGTACAGCCGCGCATCAGGGCCGGCGGTCGCGAGCCTCGGAAGGCGTCAGCCGGATCGGGCGCAGCCCTCTTGATCCCCGAAACCCGGGAACAAAATCAGAACAAAATCTCTGTCTGGTCGAGCTGATCGAGATTTATGGCCCCACCCACCCACGAACTCAATCAAAACAATGGGTTGCAAACGTCCAGAGATCAGTCGAAGGGGGATGGGGTGTTATCAGGCTCGGACGTGGGCGCGGGTGGTGCCGCATCTTTGCCTCCGGCCTGTGCCTGGCCCCGAATGACCTGCTTGAGATCATCGTTCCAGTCCTTTCCGGTTGGGCGCAGACATTCGAACCCGTGCCTTTGCAGCGACCTACCGGCCTGATCGCCCGACTTGTCATTGTCGTAGCCACAGATGCGCCGGGCGTCGGCCGCCAGCTTGGCGAACCAGGGGCGGGGCTTCGGGGTGATGCCTGATGCCGAGATGACGGTGAAGTCGTGCTCGCCATCTACCACCCGGAGCTGCGTCAGGGAGATCGCGAACTCCTCGGCCTTCCATTTGGCCTTGTCGCGCTCGAACCCGAGTGCATTGAGCACCTCTGGCAGGGGGATCGCGCGCAAGCGCGAGATTGCGCGCGCAAGCGCTCCTCGCCATTTTCCTTGCGCTGACATCATCAGCTCAGGGGGATCGCGCGCAAGCGCGAGATTGCTCCGGGTGTCGAACACCGATTACACAAGGGGCTCAACAATCGGGCCGAGAACAGCCACTTGCCATTGCGAAAGCGGCAAAGGGCGATGCAGGGGTATCGGTCGCCGGGAAGTTTGCAGCGGTTCGTATCAATCCACTCTTCGATCCGAAATTGTTTCTCCGTTCCAGCCCGCCGTCGCTCCGCACCAACAATTCGATATCACCGCCTCGAAGCATTTGCCGCTTGGAATGCGGCGGCTCGGGCCGCATAAAAACCAGCCTTGCAGGCTTCTTCTTCGCTTTTCAGTTAACGTGACAACACCCTGGTGACATCCCATCGCCGGATGAACCGGAAACGCTTGTCGATGCCGGAATGCGCCTTGTATCCGAAACCCGGGATGGCGATGTCGGGCGGCGCGATGTAACCGGCCTCGTGCAGCGCGGCGTCGAATCGGCTGAAAGCCCCTCGATCGCGCCTGCCCTGGTCAGACGCTCGCGGAACGCCCGAATGGTCTTCGCGTCCGGGACCCGTCCGAGTACGCCAGAGCCTTCACAAGACCCGCACGGAAAATCTCGAAACGCCCCGGCATACGGGCGTCGGCTTCCAACTGATCACCAGGATCGCTCGACCGCTTCAGGCAGTCATCCATGTCAAAAAATCCCGGCTGTCCGACCATCTGCCGCTCCTGTCACGAGGCGCCGGGAGTGAACCGGATTCAGACCGGATTGGCGAGGTAAATCGAGACCCTCAGCTCCGTGACCGGAACAAATCCGCGACAGGTCCACTTCTTGCAGGCTTCCGGGTGGAGTTCAACGCCGAGCGAGGCGCTGCGGAGACACTGACGCTTGACCTCTTTCATGACGACATGCGGCGGATCGGCAGCGTCCTTGCCGACCCCTTCTGTTTTTCTCTCAGCAGCGGCGATCACTGCTTCGAGGAGGCTGGCGCCGCGCAGATCGAAGAGGCTGGGCGGGTCGCATAGAGGCATGTTTGCAAGAAATTCTTGCAAACATGGATTCGCAAGAATATATAGCGCCACGGAGGCACACCATGGCGACACAACTCATCGGCGCGCGGATCAAGGCCCTGCGCGAGCAGAAAAAGCTCTCGCAGGACGACCTGACGCAAATCTTCGGCTTCAAGGACCGGCAGACGGTGTCTGCTATCGAGACCGGCGAGCGTCGCGTCACGGCGGACGAACTGATGCTGGCTGTCGAGAAGCTTGAAGCGACGCTCGAATATTTCACCGACCCGTTCATGCTGGTTGGTGAAGGTCATTTCTCGTGGCGGCAGACGAATATCAGTGCGGGTGTGCTGAATGGCTACGAGCAAAACGCCGGTCGCTGGATCGCCGCTTTCCGCGCCATCGCGCCACAGGTAGGCCGCGCTGCCCCACTGCTTCGCAAATCGCTCGGCCTGACAAAGCGGTCCAGCTTCGAGGATGCCATGGAGGCTGGCGAACGGTTTGTGGCGGAGTTCGAGCTAGGTGACGTTCCCGCCGCGCGGCTCGCAGAGGTGATGGAGCGCGAGCTTGACATTCTGGTGCTTGTGGTCGATGCGTTCGAAGGAATTTCGGGTGCGGCTTGTCGGCTGCCAGAGCTCGACGTCGTACTGATAAACCGGAAAGAGGTCGTCGGCCGTCGGCACTTCGACCTGGCGCATGAGCTGTTTCACATCCTCACGTGGGACGCGATGCCACCGGAGCACTCCGAGGAAGCGAAGGAAACCGGCGGGAACCGCGTCGAGCAACTGGCGAATAACTTTGCGTCAGCTGTTCTCATGCCGCAGGCCGTCCTCGGTAGGTTTGGCGACTGGGCGAGCCTCGAGGACCACGAACTGATCTCACAGCTGAACGCCGCTGCAGAAGAGCTTCAGGTGACCGCATCTGCTCTGAAATGGCGTCTGGTGGCGCTCGGCGAACTGAAGCCCGCTCGTGCCAAAGCGCTGAACGATGCGGCGCTCCGAAACAATGGCCGCGATGTGGGAGATGCAGAGGTACCCGTCCTGTTTTCCAAGCCGTTCATGGAAGTGATCGGTCTTGCTGTTGACGAAGGGCGGGTTTCGACGCGCCGCGCCGCGGGGCTGCTTGATCAAACGGTTGAAGACCTCACCAATCTGTTCGTAGCCCACGGGGTCGAACCCCCTGCAGAGCTGTGAGACCGTCATGGCAAAGCACCCGGGTCCTGTCCTTGTCGATACGAACGTCATTCTCGAGTCCTACCGGATTGGGGCGTGGCGGGCGTTGTCCGGCGGCTATCCGATTGAGACCGTGGAAGACTGTGTGACGGAGACCCAAACTGGCTTTCAGCGTCGGCGACCAGTGCTGTTGATCGCTCCCATGGTACTACGCGCCTCAATGGCTGCCGTGCACGATGTGAGTGATCGCGCCCTTGCCTCTGTGGCACTCATGGCGTCAGAGATTGCTCTGGACAGAGGTGAGCACTCGCTTTGGGCGCATGCCCTCATTAGAGCCGACGGATGGGTTCTGTGCGGGCCAGATAAGGCCAGTCTCTGCTTCGGCGTCCGTTCCGGGTTTCGGGACCGGTTGTTCGCTTTGGAGCAGCTTCTCGATGCCGTCGGCTATAGCCCAAAGCAACCCTTGAAAACGGCGTACACTAGCAAGTGGTTGGCGAAGACCCTAAGCGAACTCATTATTTCAGAAGGAATTTAGTGGTCATGACAGCCTCGGTAGATATCCGCGCAAAGATTGTCGATATGTTTCGTCGCGACCTGATCGGACCCGGGGAACAGGACGCTGATTTGGCGCAGGAACGGCTGAATGAAAGCCCTTCGCGCTGGTATTTGACTGGCTTCCTGGCACCAGCTGAGGACCCGCTTGGGCTGGATGGCGAAGGCGACGACGATGATCCATCAGCGCAAGAGGAGAAGGAAATCGACGTTGAGGAAACGGACTCCAAGGGCGCTGGTGGCGCGGCCGGTGATAACTGTTCCATCCCGGACGATCAGATAGACCCTCGCCGCTCTGGCCTGTTCATGGCAAGATCGATCCTGCGTGAGATTCGGGACGGGGGCAAGACATGCTGATTTCCTTGCACAAGCAGGCGACGACGACGCCGAAGATCAGGGCCGCGATCCAGGCGAGCAAAGAGCCCGCGTGGATCGTGGCCGAGCGCTATGGCATCTCGGAGCAGAAGGTGTGGAGACACCGTCCATGATCGGAGCCACACGGCGCACAGGTTGCAGACCACGCTGACACCGGCGCAGGAGGCCGTGGCCGTCTCGCTGAGGAAGACGCTGCTGCTGCCGCTCGACGACCTGCTCGCCGTGGTCCGCGAGTTTCTCAACCCGAACGTCTCGCGCTCCGGGCTGGACCGATGCCTGCGCCGTCATGGGGTCGGCTCCCTCCGTGACCTGAAGCCGAAGGTGGCGAAGCCCGCGCACAAGCCTTGCAAGGCATACGAGCCCGGCGACATCCACATCGACGTGAAATACCTGCCGCAGATGGCCGATGAGGAGAAGCGCCGGTATCTGTTCGTCGCGATCGACCGCGCCACCCGCCGGGTCTTCGTGCGCATCCATCCGGCGAAGACTGCGGCCAACGCCCGCCGGTTCCTGCGCGATCTGGAGCGCGCCGCCCCGATGCGGATCACCCGCGTGCTGACGGACAATGGCAAGGAGTTCACCGACAGGCTCTTCGGCCTTCGCCGCCGCGCCGCGACCGGCAATCACGAGTTCGACCGCCTCTGCGCCGGGTTCGGGATCGAGCATCGCCTGGCCCCACCTCAGCGGCCGCAGACCAACGGCATGGTCGAGCGGTTCAACGGTCGGATCGAGGACGTGCTCCAGAGCCACCGTTTCCGCAGCGGCGAGGACCTGGAGCGGACGATCTTGCGGTACGTCCGCCTCTACAACGGCCAGTTGCCACAATCCGTTCTGAAAGGCCGCACGCCAATTGATGCGCTCAAGGACTGGCATCGAGAAAAGCCCGATCTCTTCAGAAAGCAGCCATACAATCACATGGGATGTGACACGGCAGATCAACCCGCGCATCATCATGGCCTCGGTCAAGGGCTTCGGCCCCGGCAAGTACGAGACCTGCAAGGTTCACGAAAACGTCGCGCAATACGCGAGCGGCGCGGCCTCGACAACCGGCTTTGCGAATGGTCCGCCGGTCGTGACCGGCGCCCGGATCGGCGACAGCGGCGCCAGCCTGCATCTTGCCCTGGGGATCGTCACCGCCCTGTTCCAGCGCGAAAGAACCGGCAGCGACTGGCCAGCCCGGCGCTCCGGTCAACGGGGCAACCGGTTTCCGTCTGCATGGTCGGGATGGTCGAGGCTGAGTCGCCGGATTGCAATGTTTGACTTTCGTATTTAATTCCTTTTCCTTTGCGCGGGATTGGTGTTTGTCTCCGGCGGCGCGGGGGCAGGGGGCATCATGGCATTGCAGGACATTCGGGACCGGATCGCCGCAGAGGCGGCGCGCGCGGGGCGGGGCGCGGATTCCGTCCGGCTGATCGCCGTGTCGAAACGCCAGCCGGATGCGCGGGTGCGCGCGGTGTTGCAACAGGGCCACCGGCTGTTCGGTGAAAACACGGTGCAGGAGGCGGCGCTGAAATGGCCCGGCCTGGGCAGGGAATTTCCGGGGGTGGCGGTGCATCTTCTGGGCCCCTTGCAGACCAACAAGGCGCGGCAGGCGATGGAGCTGTTCGCGGCGATCCATTCGCTGGACCGCCCAAAGCTCGCCCGGACGCTTGCCCGGCTGCAAGGGGAACCGGGCCATTGCCCGGACCTTTTCATTCAGATCAATACCGGGCAGGAGCCGCAGAAGGCGGGCGTGATGCCCGCCGGGGCGGATGCCTTCATCGCCGAATGCCGGGGGCTGGACCTGCCGGTGATCGGGCTGATGTGCATTCCGCCGGTGGAGGAGGAGCCGAGCCTGCATTTCGCACTGCTTGCAAAAATCGCGGCGCGTAACGGGCTGACGCAGCTTTCCATGGGGATGAGCGGGGATTTCGAGCGCGCCGTCGCACAGGGCGCGACGCATGTGCGGGTGGGCGCCGCGATCTTCGGCGCGCGGGATTAACGCTGACGCTCCTGCATCCCTGCATCCTTTCGGCCCGTCAGCGCTGCAAGGCGGCGGCGACCGGCACGATCAGTCGCGCGCCCGGCCGGATGTGGCGAACGATCCAGAGCAGATCCCGCCTTGAAAACGCCACGCAGCCCGCTGTCGGACGGCGCGGCGCGCGCCAGACATGCACGAAGATGGCGGAGCCTTTGCCAGGGGTGGCGTCGGGCCGGTTCCAGTCGGTGATCAGCACGACGTCATAGAGCGGATCGGGGCGGCGCAGGGCCTCGAAGCTGCCGGCATGGGGGGCGCGGACATGGCGATTATAGGCGCTGTCCCGTGGATCGTCCGACCACAGATCGCGGGGGCCGACCGGCGCCGCCCAGTCGCTCGGGCGGGCCATGCGGTCGGGGCGGTAAAATATCCCCGTGATCCGGTGCGTCCCCGCAGGCGTTGCGCCGTCGCCCTCGCGCTTGTGCGGCGTCACCCCGCCCCGGCCGATGGCGCAAGGCAGGCGGCGCCCCCTGAACCGCACCCCGCGCGGGGTCAGGACGAGGTCATGCGGCGTCAAAACAGATGCCCCGATTTGCGCGCCTTGGTGTCCAGATAGGCGCGGTTCTCCGCGGTCAGGCCGACCTTCAGCGGCACCCGCTCCGCCACCTCGATCCCCATCTCGCGCATCCGGTCGATCTTGGCGGGGTTGTTGGTCATCAGGCGGACGGCGGAAAAGCCCAGTTTCTCCAGTATCCCGGCACCGATGCGGAAATCGCGCTCGTCATCCTCGAACCCCAGGCGGTGATTGGCCTCTACCGTGTCGAAGCCCAGATCCTGAAGCGAATAGGCGCGCATCTTGTTGGCAAGGCCGATGCCCCTGCCTTCCTGATTGAGATAGAGCAGCACGCCCGCGCCTTCGCGCCCCATCCGGGCCAGCGCCGTGTTCAGTTGCGGCCCGCAATCGCATTTCAGGCTGCCCAGAACGTCGCCGGTGAAACAGGCGGAATGAAGCCGGGCAAGCACCGGCTTCGCCCTTGCCGGGTGGCCGATTTCGATGGCGTAATGTTCGACGCCGCCGTCGCCGGGGCGGAAGATGTGCAACCGCCCGGCCCTTGCCGCGCGCATGGGCAGGCGGGCATGAACGACCGGTGTCATTGCCGCGGCCCCGGCAAGGCGGGTGGCGGCCCGGTCCGCATCTATCAGGGTCAGGTCGCGATCATTCGCAAAACCCGCCGGATCGCCGATGCGCAGGGTCAGCACCGCAGGCAGAACCTGCGCGTCCTTGGCCAGACGGATGGCGGTGCGATGCAGGCCGGCATCGCCGTCACGTTCCGAGATCAGCGGCCCTTTCATCGGCAGGTCGAGGTCATCCGCCGGATCGGCCAGCGCGCGCAGCCATGTGGCATCCACGTCGGCGGGCGCCCGGATGCGGGCGATGTCGCCGTCATAGGCGCGCGCCCTGAGCGTCCCGGCCCGGCGCGCGGTCAGCACCAGATGCAGATTGCCGCCGCCCATGGCGCGCGGGTCGGTCAGGTCGGTCAGGTCGGTCAGGCGCGCGGGCGTCAGCGTCTCTGCCGCCAGAAACACCAGCCCGGCAGGCCCGTCGCGCAGCACAACCGCGCCCCCCATGCGCAAATCGGCGCGGGCGCGGGACAGTTTTTCGGCGATCGAGGGCAGCAGGCTCATCAACACTCCGTGATCGGTACGGGATCGAAAGTCCCGGCAGGTCTAGTGCGCTTTCAATGATTATGAAACATTTTCCCGCTAAATGACACGAGCGCGTGAAATCCATGTAATCCGTCTTGCCGCGCGCGTCAAAAATGAACAGTTCTTCGGCAAGGCCGTGGAGGATGGACAGACAGATGCGAACCCTGAAAAAGATACTGCTTGTCGATGATGACGATGATCTGCGCGAGGCGCTGTCAGAGCAGCTTCTGATTACCGAGGATTTCGACGTTTTCGATGCCGCGAATGGTATGGAAGCGATGGAGAAGGCTAGGCAGGCGATCCATGATCTGGTGATTCTCGATGTCGGATTGCCGGATACCGACGGGCGCGAACTGTGCCGCCTGATGCGCAAGCAGGGGGTGAAATGCCCGATTCTGATGCTGACCGGTCACGACAGCGACGCGGACACGATCCTGGGTCTGGATGCCGGGGCCAATGATTATGTGACGAAGCCGTTCAAGTTTCCCGTCCTGTTGGCCCGCATCCGCGCCCAACTGCGCCAGCAGGAGCAGTCGGAGGATGCCATTTTCCAGTTTGGGCCATACACGTTCAAACCGTCGATGAAGATGCTGCTGGATGAAAATGAACGCAAGATTCGCCTGACCGAGAAAGAGGCGAATATCCTGAAATTCCTCTATCGCTCCACCGACGGCGTCGTGGCCCGCGATGTTCTGCTGCATGAGGTCTGGGGCTACAATGCCGGAGTGACCACCCACACGCTTGAGACGCATATCTATCGTCTTCGGCAAAAAATCGAACCGGACCCGGCAAATGCGCGCCTTCTTGTGACCGAATCCGGTGGCTATCGTCTGAATTCATAGATTCGAACCCCGCCCGTGCCCGGGTTATGGCACGGTCCTCCCTGTTGGACTGACCCGGCCTTGCGCCGGGTCTTTTTTCGCCCGGCTTCCGGGGGGCCGATCCATGCGTTACAATGCAAATGCGCGCTTCGACCCCTGGGGAAAACAATCTGGACGTGTCCACAAGGTTGTCCATGAGGCTGTCCATAAGGCCAAGTTGGAGGATTCGCTTTCAGCGTGTAGAGGTGGGGCCGTAACTCGTTCCGGCTGTCAAACCCAACCCGCGGGGCATCCCGCCAACAAATTGACACGAAAGGGAGACTGGAGAATGAAACATCGGGTGGACATCCATGTGGGCAAGCGTATCCGGCAGCGCCGGTGGATGGTGGGCATGACGCAGCAGCAACTGGCCGGACAGGTTGGGATCAAGTTCCAGCAGATCCAGAAATACGAAACCGGCATGAATCGCGTCAGCGCATCCCGCCTGTGGGACATTTCCGACGCGCTCGATGTCATGATTTCCTATTTTTTCGAGGGGCTGGATGATGACGCCCGGGCCAGACCGTACAGGGACGATCCGCTTCAGGGCGATCCGCTGGGGGACAAGGAGGCGCTGGAACTGATCCGGGCCTATTATGCGATGCCGGAAAAGCAGCGCAAGCGTCTGTTCGATCTGGCCAGGGTTCTGAGCGAAGCCGCCGCCTGACCGGGTTGCAGCTTGACGACCCGCGCTTTCGCGCGATACGCGGGGAACCGGGGACGGGCGGGGTGCCTTGTCGCGGGGGATCATGGCGCATTCGAATGAGGAAGAACGGCGCAGCATTGTCCGCACGGCGTCAATGCTGGCCGATGTTGCGCGCAAGGCGACGCTGAGGCATTTCCGGGCCGCCGGTCTGGAGGCCGACAACAAGCTGGACAGCGGCGACAGCGGCGGCAACAGCGGCTTCGACCCCGTCACTATCGCTGATCGGGAGGCCGAGCAGGCCATGCGGGCGGAACTTGCGCGGCTGCGCCCGCAGGACGGGATCGTCGGGGAGGAATTCGGAAACAGCGCCGGTTCCAGCGGGCTGACCTGGGTGCTTGATCCGATCGACGGAACACGGGGCTATCTGTCGGGGACACCGACCTGGGGGGTGCTGATCGCGGTCAGCGATGAAAGCGGGCCGATCTACGGCGTCGTTGACCAACCCTATATCGGCGAGCGGTTTTGTGGCGGGCTGGGAGAGGCGTATTATGATGGTCCTCTGGGCCGCCGCCCCCTGCGCAGCCGTCGCGCCCGCCGCCTGGATCGGGCAATCCTGTTCACGACCTTTCCCGAGATTGGCAGCGCGGAAGAGCGCGCCGCCTTTGAACGGGTGTCCGCGCGGGCGCGGCTGACGCGGTACGGGACCGATTGTTACGCCTATGCGCTGCTGGCGGCCGGGCAGATTGATCTGGTGATCGAGTGTGGACTGAATGCCTATGACATCCAGGCGCCGATTGCGGTGATCGAGGCTGCGGGCGGGATTGTCAGCGACTGGCAGGGCGGCCCTGCCCATGGGGGTGGCCGGGCGGTTGCGGCATCTTCGCCGGAGCTTCATGACGAGGTTCTGCCGCTTCTCGCTATCTGATCGGCCCGACAGGCGACAGGTGACAGCCGCTCATCCGTCCCTGACGACGCTTTTCCTGCTTTTGCAGAACCGGGACGGACAGCATGGCGGCGCGGGGAAGAGGATATGCCGAAGGCTTCAATCCGGCGGATCGACCGCCATCGCGATGCCGATGCGTCCGGGGGCGCGATGCCGTGCCCCTTGACCTGACCGCGCTCTCGCGATACCAGAGTCGTGTGGCGATTTGTTCACCGGATTGCGGGCCACGTTAAACATGCCGCTAAAGAGGTCCGGGATTGGAAACCCTCGGCGTCTTTGAGCGGTCGGGGGTTTTTTTGTGCCCGGTTGCCGGGCGACCTTGTTGGAGAGACGGGATGAGCAAGGATTGGAACACGCGCACGAAACTGGTGCATTCGGGCAGCCGCCGCAGCCAGTACGGTGAACTGTCGGAAGCGATCTTTCTGACCCAGGGCTTTGCCTATGAAAGCGCAGAGCAGGCCGAGGCCCGGTTTGTCAATGCCGGCGAGGATGAGTTCATCTATGCCCGCTACGGCAATCCGACCGTGCGCATGTTCGAGGACCGCATCGCGGCGCTGGAAGGGACCGAGGATGCGTTTGCCACCGCATCCGGCATGGCGGCAGTCAGCGCGGCGCTGACATCCATGCTGCGGGCAGGCGATCATGTGGTGTCGGCCAGGGCCCTGTTCGGGTCCTGTCTCTATATTCTGGAGGAGGTGCTCACACGTTACGGGGTCGAGGTCACTTTCGTCGATGGCACCGATCCGGACGCCTGGCGGGCGGCGGTGCGACCCGACACCAGGGCGGTGTTCCTGGAGGCGCTGTCGAATCCGACGCTTGAGGTCATCGACATCAGGGAGGTTTCCGGGATCGCCCATGCGGTTGGTGCGCTGGTGATCGTGGACAACGTCTTTGCCACGCCGGTCTTTCAGCGTTCCGGCGATCTGGGGGCGGATGTGATCGTCTACTCCGCGACCAAACACATTGACGGGCAGGGGCGCTGCCTGGGCGGTGTTGTCTGCGGCCCGCGAGAGTATGTCCGCAAGACCCTTGAACCCTATATCAAGCATACCGGCGGGGCGTTGTCGCCTTTCAACGCCTGGGTGATGCTGAAGGGGATGGAGACGCTGGATCTGCGTTGCCGGGCGCAGGGCAAATCCGCCTTGGCGATTGCGAAAGCGCTTCAGGGGCACGGCAGGCTGGCCCGGGTGATCTTTCCGCATCTGGAAGATCACCCGCAATACGATCTGGCCAAGCGCCAGATGGAGATGGGCGGCACGGTGCTGTCTGTGGACCTGAAAGGCGGGCAGGCAGAGGCGTTCCGCTTTCTCAATGCTCTGGACATCTTCATGATTTCCAACAATCTGGGGGATGCGAAAAGCATCGTCACCCACCCGGCCACCACCACCCACCAGCGCCTGACCGATGCGCAGCGGACAGAACTGGGGATCACCCCCGGTCTGGTGCGCGTGTCGGTCGGGATAGAGGATACCGATGACCTGATCGCCGACCTGCTGGCGGCGCTGGCAGCGGTGTAACCGGAATTTGCGCATTCAATTCGGGCGCATTCGGGCGGGCGCGCACGGGCGTCAGTGCGGCCACCGAAGATGCCGGACAGCAGCCCGCAACGTCGCATCTGGCGCGTTATCTGAAGCTGCGGCTTTCCTTGACCTGATCCCAGGCCCAGACGACTTCCTGCAACTGCTCTTCCTGTGACCGGTCGCCGCCATTCATGTCCGGGTGCAGGATCTTGATCAGGGCCTTGTATTGCTTGCGTATCTCGGCCCTGTTCCAGTGATCCCCGGCTTCCAGAATTTCCAGTGCGCGGCGTTCGGTGGGTGGCAGGCGGCGGCTGCCGGTGATTGATTTGCCGGGGTTCTGCGTGGCGTTGGCGCCCAGAGCCTCGTGCGCGTCATTGATGCCCAGCCGTTCCCAGGCGCGTTCCTCGGCGCTTTTCCTGAACGGCATGGTGTCGCGGTTCCAGACCCGGTCGGACTGGATCTGTTTTTCCATATCCTCCTCGCTGGCGCCGTTGAAGAAGTTCCATTTCAGATTGTATTCGCGGACGTGATCCTTGCAGAACCAGAAGAACTCTTCCAGTTGATCCGGGGATTTGGGGGCGCGGTATTTGCCGGCCTCCGCGCATTCGTCGTGCTGGCACCGGCGTGTCGAGGATTCGAAAGCCCCGGACATTCCCCTTCGTCCGCGCGGTTTTTTCTTCTTGGCCGACGACACCGACATGTCGAACCCGAATGGATCATCCTTCTGCATCACAAAGACCTTCGATACGACTTTTCGACTCGGAGCGAAGAGTGTAGTGCTTTGTGCCGGGGTGTGAAGGGGAAAGATTGCAAAATGGGCGTGGCGGAAGAAATTCGCGCAAGGCTGGAGACAGCGTTTCGGCCGGAGGTGCTGGAGGTGATCAATGAAAGCGCCGCCCATCACGGCCATGCCGGGGATGATGGCAGCGGCGAGAGTCATTTCCGGGTGGTGATCCGGGCAGGCGTTTTCGCGGATCAGAGCCGGATCGCCAGGCACCGGGCGGTGCATGGGGCGCTGGGGCCGGAAATCATGGGCCGTATTCACGCACTGGCGCTGGAGGTCGGGGGCCGGCAACTGTCTTCCTCAAGCGGTCAGCGAAGCCCGTTTTTGCCTTGATTTGCAGAGCGCGCTTGCGCGCGGTCGCCGTGATGATGACCTTGCGCGGCTTTCCCGCCAGGCGGAGACAATCTGCGAAAGCCCCCGGAACCGGGTTGTGATGAGCGGCAGCCAATGCGGCTTGGAACATCACCTGCCGCAACAGGCGCGCCACCGCCAATGGCCGGTTTCCCGCGCAAGGCGCCGCTGTCATGGGCGATTGGCGCACGCCCGGTCAAGGCGGCGGCCTGTTCGCCCGTGATCCGGCCAGGTTCGGGCATTTAGGCGATCAGCATCGTGCTGGCGACCGGACCGATCCCCGGACCGGAGCGCAGGATGGCCGTGGTTTCGAGCAGTGTGGCATCGGTTGCGATGGTCTGCTTGACCCGGCTTTCCCGCTCTGTTGTCCGGCGATCCGGCGGTTCCCCGGGTTCGCTATCCATGCTCGCAAACATGTCTGCCGTCCCGAGCTTTCCGTGCGCTTTGATCCGCGCCAGGAGCCGCTTGCGTGTTTCGACAGGTTGTCCGCGCTTTGAGAGATATAGTTGAAAGTTGGTGATGGCCCCTGATGGGCGGCATAGAGAGTGTCCGATCCTCTGTGTATCCGTGATCTGTTCCATGCTTTGAGAGAGGAGCCATGACGATGACGATATCCAGGGAACTTCTGGACGAACTTCTGGAAGGCTGCGAGCGGCCTGAAGACCTGCCTGGCGATACCGGGCTGCTGAAAGAGCTCAGGATCAAACTGATGGAGCGGATGCTTGGGGCCGAACTGACCACGCATCCGGGCTATGAAGAAGGCAAGGATGCACCTCCGGGTCAGTCCAATCGGCGCAACGGCACAGCCGGCAAGCGCCTGAAGGGCCAGATCGGCGAGGCGCCGATTTCCGTGCCCCGTGATCGGGATGGCAGTTTTGAACCCGAACTGGTGAAGAAGGGCCAGACCCGGATCGACGGGATGGATGACAGGATCATCGGCCTCTATGCCGCCGGACTGACCGTCCGCGACATCCGCGCCCATCTTGAGGATATCTACGGTCTGCTGGTCTCGCCGGATTTGATCAGCCGCGTCACCGACGCCGTGCTCGACGAGGTGCGCGACTGGCAAAGCCGGGCGCTGGAGCGGATGTATCCGATCGTGATCTTCGACGCGCTGCGGGTGAAGATCCGCGACGCCGACAGCCGCATGGTGAAGAACAAGGCCGTCTACATCGCCCTGGGGGTCAGCCGGGACGGCGTGCGCGAGGTCCCGGGCCTGCGGATCGCTGATAACGAGGGGGCCAAATTCTGGTTGTCGGTGATGAACGAGCTGAAGAACCGGGGTGTCCAGGACATTCTGATCGCCGTCGTTGACGGGCTCAAAGGCTTCCCGGAGGCGATCACCGCCGCCTTTGCGCAGACCACGGTGCAAACCTGCATTGTCCACCTGGTGCGCCATTCCCTGAACTTCTGCTCGCAGAAGTTATGGAAAGACCGCAAGGCAGTGGCCGCCGATCTGCGCCGGATTTACAGCGCCGCCACCGCCGATCAGGCCGCCGATGAACTGGACGCATTCGAGGAGAAATGGGCCGGTAAATACGCCTCCATCGCCCCGGCCTGGCGACGGGCATGGCAGGAAGTAATCCCGTTCTTCGCCTTCGATCCGGCGATCCGAAAGATCATCTACACCACCAACGCCATCGAGAGCCTGAACCGGGTGATCCGCAAATCAATCAAGACCTGCGGATCGTTCCCGACCGATCAGGCCGCAACAAAGCTGATCTATCTGGCCATCCGCAACTTCGAGAAAGGCGGCAGGAATGTTCGGGAATGGTTTGCAGCCCGCAACCAGTTCGCTATTATGTTCGACGAGCGCTTCAATGCGTGACTGTATTTGAAACCCCCATGGACCGGGACAGATACACAGAATTCAGGACACTCCCCTCGCGCGCATGAAGTGCCAGACCGCATTGCGGGACACCTTGACGCCCCGCTTCGCCGGCATGTCTTTCAGACCATGCAGCGTCAGGTGCGGCGTGCGGTTGATCTGCTCCAGGATAAAATCACGGTGGGATTCACGGTGGGGTTCAAGGATAATCCTGCGGTGGCCACCCATCTTGCCAGGCGCCACGCTGCCAGTCTCGCGATATTGCTGGCGCCACTTGATCACCGAAGAAACAGCCACCGGGAAACGGGCAGCCACAACACGCGCCGTCTCGCCGGAAACAACAGCCGCTGCTGCACGTTCCCGAAGATCATTCGAACAGGGCTTTACCATGCGTGCCAGCCTCCAGAGGGGCGGCGCTGCTCTCAGTTGCGCTTGAGGAGGAACTGGTTCTTGTAGTTCTTCAGCCCCAGCATCACCTCGGCATCCACGATGTCCTCTACGCCGTGGACATGTTTTTCAAGAAAGACCGCAAGATCGCCCGGCTCGTCGCAGACCAGTTCGACCAACAGATCGTAACGCCCCGTCACCCACAGGATGTAAACGACGCTGGATACTGCGCCAAGCCGCTCGGCCACGCTTTTGGGGGTTACGCCCGGTGCTACCTTGAGGCGGATCATCGCATCCGCCTTGTATTCGGACGCGGACGGGTCCGTGATGGCCACGATCCGCAACAGCCCGGCATCCTTCATGCCGTTGACCCGGTTGCGGACCGTGCCTTCCGAGATATTGAGCTTCTGGGCGATTTCGGAAAACGGCATCCGCCCATCTTCCTCCAGCATCCGAACGATCTCGCTGTTCAACGGCTCTTCAACAGAATGAGTGCCCCTCTGGCGTGTCGCCTTTTCCGGCTCTGGCTTGCGCGGTATGCTCACATCCGGTCCCTGTCGTTTCTTGTCCGCAAACGGGCTCGTGACCCGATATGTGAGGTGTTGATCATACCGGTCCGGGGCGGGAAACATCAAATCGAAATCCGTGTCCCGACCGGCATTTCCACATGGCATGGCTTCAAACCCTGTCCGGTGCCTCTGGAACTTGTGCCGGCTTGCCAGGCCCTGAATGCACCTTCACTCCTCCAGAAGCCGGCGAATGCCGGCGTCCAGCGCGGCGGTGAAACCGGCATCATTGCCCGGGTTGGCGGCGCAATGGCCCCAGGGTGATGCGTAAGGCCGGAACCGGGCGTTCGGCATGTGCCGGGCCTCGATTTCATTGTCCTCGGGCGGGAAATAAAGATCCTGCGTGCAGGGCATCAGAATGGCGCGTGCCGTGATCGCCCCGAGGGCGGCCTTGAAATCGCCGTTGTAAAGCGGCCCGGCCGAGATATCACCCGCCTGCCAGGTGGCCAGTTTGGCCAGCAGATCGTTGGCATCCCATCCCTCGGCATGATCGACCTCCCAATCGACCAGAAGATCCTCGATGGTCTCGAAACCCAGCTCGCGATAGAGGCCCTCGCGATAGAAGGTTTGCGAAAAGGCCCATCCGGCATAAACCCGGCCAAAGGCCCTGAGCCCGGCGACCGGCGGGCTGTCGTAATCACCGCCATTCCAGGCCTGATCGGCGCAAAGCGCTGCCTTGACCCCTTCGAGGAAGACAAAATTATGCGGCGAGGTTCGGGCCGAGGCGCAGAAAGGAAGGATCGCCTCGACCATGTCCGGGTATTGCGCCGCCCATTGATAAGACTGGCACCCGGCCATGGACCAGCCCGCGACAAGGGCGATTTTTTCGATGCCCAGATGTTCATGGATCAGCCGGTGCTGTGCGGTGATGTTGTCCCACATCTGCACCAGCGGAAAGCGCGGCCCGTCCTGCGGCGCGGGGGTGTTCGACGGCGACGACGAGCGGCCATTTCCGAACAGGTTCGGGCTAATGATGAAATGGCGCGCGGGGTCGATGGCGCGTCCGGGTCCGAAGAAGCCCTCATTGCGCGAGTTGGTGCCAGTGTAGAAGGTCGGCAGGACAATCACGTTGTCGCGCGCAGGCGAGAGCGTGCCGCAGGTGTGACAGGCAAGTCTGGCGTCTTTCAGGATCTCTCCCGACAGAAGCGGGAAATCTCCCAGATCGAAGAACTCGAATGCGTCCGGCATGGCCGTCTCTCCTTGGCGCAATTCCCTGTATCTGAATCACACGCGCGGCCCGGAAACATGCACGGGCGACCCGAATGCCCAGGCGTCAATAAAGCCGCAGGTATTCCTGCACTTCCCAATCGGTGACCGACTGGTGATAGCGTTCCCATTCGTCGTTCTTGTATTCCAGATACGACTTGCGCATGACCGGGCCCATGACGTGTTCAGCCATCTTGTCGTGGCGCAGGGCCTCAATGGCGTTGAACAGTGTACGCGGCAGACGGCGGATACCCAGTTCGGTCAGTTCGGCCCCGGTCCTGGAATAGAGGTCGAAGTCGGTCGGCTTGCCGGGGTCGATCCTGTTCCTGATCCCATGCACGGCGCAAGCCAGATGCATGGCCATGGCCAGATAGACGTTCATGGTCATGTCGCAGGCGCGGTTTTCGATGCAGCGGCGACTTTGCGGCAGACGGAACTGGGCCGAACGGTTGTTGTAGCCGTAGGTGATGTTCGTCGGCGCCCAGGTGACGGTGCCACCTTCGAAACCGCCCACGCGCGACACCAGCCCGTTATACGAGTTCACGGTCGGACAGGTGATCGCGGTGATCGCCTCGGCGTGTTTCATGAGGCCGCCGACCGCATGGCGGGACTCGTCGCTCCATTCGCCGCCGGGGGTCTCGAAGATGTTCTCGCCGGGGCGGCTTTCATGCTGCATCGACATGTTGATGTGCGCGCCCGAGCGCCAGTCGCCCACGGTGGGTTTCGGCATGAAGGTCACGAACATGCCGTGTTTCTTGGCCACTTCTTTCAGCACGATGCGCAGAAACGCCAGACGGTCGGACATTTCCAGCATGTTGGTATAGTGGAAATCCAGTTCGAACTGCGAATAGGCGCCTTCGGCCACCACGTCATGCAGGTTCCAGCCCAACCCTTCGGTGATGTCGATCATGTCCTTGAGGAAGGGCATGGAGTCGATCGAATATTCCACGTCGTAGCCAAAGGCCTGACGGCGCGGGCGCAGACCGTCTGCCGGATCGTCGTCGAACGCTTTCACGGGCAGGCCGTTCTCGTCGTATTTCATGACGATGAACTCGGGCTCGACCCCGGCATAGCCGGTATACCCCTCCTGGGCAGCCTCCTGCATCGCGCGTTTCAGCGCCTGGCGCGGGCAGACGTTATAAGGGGCATCTTCCCAGTAGAGGTCCGAGAAGATGATCGCCATCGAGGTGTCCCAAGGACAGATGTACACGGCGTCAAGATCCGGCACCACCACCTGATCGCTGTCGGCGGGGCTGAGTTCCGGCACATAAGAGATCGAATGCACCGCGAATTGCGGTCCCTTGCCCAGGCACAGCCGCTCGAAATCACTCATCGGCGCCGGTTTGGTCTTGGGGATGCCGTGCAGGTCGATCCAGGCGCCCATCACATACCTGACGCCCGCCTCTTCCAGCCGCTTCCTGACCTCGGGGATTTTGGGCCGGTTACGCTCTACCGCGTCCCGAAAGCTCTCATGGTAGATTTTACCGTTCGTGTCGTCCCTGGGCATTTGGCTTCCTCTTGTCTGAACACCGCTGCGCGCTCCTCCATGACCGGATTGCAGCAGCACCGGAATTTGGGCGGTTCAGCCCCGCCACTTGTCGGCAACCGGGCGTCCGGTCTGCGGCGCCCGGCTTCGGCGTGACCGGTTTCTCAGCCCGGCACAAAATCATCCGGATCAATGCCCGGCACCTCGGTGATACCGGCCAACTGCTTCCAGTCATGCGGATAGGCGGCGTAGAAGATCACGCATTTCTCATCCGCTTCGTACGAGATATGGTTGTCCTTCGGGATATATAGAACGTCGCCCGGATTACAGACATGGCTTTCTCCATTGCAGACCAGGCGGAAGGTGCCTTCCAGGCAATAGATGATCTCGTCGCAGGTCAGATCCCAGGGCACCTTGATGTCGTTGAGCACGTTGATGCCGCCGCACATTGTTTTGCTGATGGCGCTGGTCACGAAGGGTTTGATATAGGTGCCGCCCGGCTCCAGCGTCTTGTAACGATGCTCGACCTCGGCGAATTTGAAGAGATGCGGTTTGTTGCCCATGATCGTCAGCCTTCCCTGGCGAGATTTTTCAGAATGGATTCGTTCAGTTCGATCCTGTAGCCGTCCGGGTCCTCGCAGAAGGCGATGACCCGCACGCCATTCTTCATCGGTCCGGGCGGGCGGGTGATGTTGACGCCCGCCGCCGCCAGTTCCTCGCACGCCTTGTAGACATCCGGGGTCTCGATGCAGACATGGCCCCAGCCGCTGCCTTTTTCATAGGGCTCTTCCCGCTCCCAGTTGGCGGTCAGTTCCAGCGTCGGGAACTCCGCCTCGGGACCGTAGCCGATGAAGGTGTTGGTGAACCTGCCCCCGGAGTAATCGGTGCGGCGCAGCACCTTCATCCCCAGAATGCCGCAATAGAACTCCAGCGACTTTTCCATGTCCATGACGCGCATCATCGTATGCGCGAGGCGGAAGCCGCTTGAGATTTCGGAAGTGTCTGCCATCGGGGTTTTCCTTGCGTCAGGCGTTGTTGCGGCCGGCTACGTCACGCGCCACCAGATCCTGAAAGGCGCGGACGCTGTCTTCCCAGACCGGGGACAACACACCCCCATCCCCGGAAACCGGCGACGCGCGGCCCGTCTGCAACCTTTCGACCATTTCATGGTCTTCCTTGTGAACGTCCCACCAGAGCTTTTTCAGCCCTTCAACCCCGGCCGCGCTCAACTGCCGGCCTTCGGTTGTGTACAGCCCGCGCCTTTGTGTCATCGTGCCCGGGCCGGTGGGGATGTTGAGATAGACCCCGATCTGATCCGGGAAGTATCGGCCCAGGATGAAATTCGGATAGAGCGCCAGATAACGCGAACTGACGGCCAGACTGCCCGAGGCACCGACCTCTTCGTCCAGATCAACGGCGCTGCCCATGCAATTGCCGTCGATGATCGTGTGGTGGTCGGACAAGGGCTGATCGGTGGTCGAGTTGTGAACGAACTGCACATGATACGGCTCGATGAAGTTCTCCATGACGAACTTCCAGTTCGTTGCGACCTCGCCGAAATTCAACATGCCGATGCAGGCGACCATTTCCCAATCGACACCCTCCAGCCGTGCGATCAACGACCCGGCGTAGTCCTCGAAGGGCGATGCCTCGCCGTCAATGTTCACGAATATCCAGTCATTCCAGACATGGGTTCGCACCGGAACCAATCCGTTGCGCGACCTGTCGAAACCTTCGGTATCCTGCCGGCCGGCGCCGCCGAAATGCGGCGACGCCTTCAGCGCGCCGTTCAGGTCATATGCCCAGGCGTGGTAAGGGCAGCGAATCAGCTTGCCGACATTCCTGGGCGCATCGACAAGTGTCAGACACCGGTGGCGGCAGATGTTGTGGAACGCCCTGATCTCTTCCTCGCCATTGCGCACCATCAACAGCGGGTGACCTGCCACGGTGACCGGCGCCACATCGCCGGTTTCCTTCAATTCATGGGCGAATCCGATACAGACCCAATTCCGGATGAAAACGGAATTGCACTCGACATTCCAAAATTCACTGTCCGTGTAGGCAGCCGCAGGCAGCCCGCGCCTGGGCGCAGTTTCTTCGAGAAAAGGTTTCAACAGGGTTTGCATGGCGCTCATCATTCTCATCCCTGGTTTCGTTTCAGGTGGGCGCGGCTCTTTTCCGGTTCGCCTGCCGATATTTGAAGCTTTGGTTGCCGGTAGTGAACTGCAAGAATCGTACACTGTCCAGATGATTTCTTCGTGTTCCGCAGAATTTTTCACGTAACCGCAATAAAACGATCATCATGCGATCTTATTATGAGTATTTCGGAATCCTCAGGGTGCGCACAGGCCAGCCTCGCCCGTCCAGCGCCCGATCAACCGCAACGGCGCGAATCGACCAAGGGGTCCATTACGGCAGCTTCAATCGCCTGGTCCGGTGTTGCGACACGGGCTTCGATCCGGTCGATCACACGCTTCAATTCTTCAAACGCGCGTTGCTGGTGAGGAGAGCGGAACCGGCGCGGCTCCGTCAGCCGGCGGCGGTGGCGCCTGGTCCGGTAACGTCCGTTCCGGTAGCGCAGGCCATGACGAAGCAGAAAGCCCGGAAGCTGTTGCCTGGCCACCTTCAGCGCATCCATCGCCTGTTTGCGGGTGCGGATCAGGTCGCGCATGGTCGCCTGTTCTTCGTCCGGCGTCCGGATCGGTGTCAACGGTATTGCCAGGTTGTTTGAGGTTGGTCGCGAATGACCGGTCAAACGATCATCAGGAGGTCATTTCTGTGGCGTATTCTGCCCGGAGTTTGAAGGCGTCGGATCCGGCGTGGCGGAAAGATGAGGCGGAGAGTTTGTGTCGGCGGGAGCAAAAGATCAGGTTGATCTGGTCGTGAGCGGCGAGAAACCTCTGCGCCTGCCACGGGGATTTGAAGCGGCCCGGGATTTTCTGCTGTTTTCGGGTCGGGCGCATTGCACGAGGATGTCGAGCACGTTCCCATTGTCGTCTGGCCGCGGGCGGGCGCGGCGAATGCTGCCTGCGAAATGACGCCCGAAGCGGTTGACCCGGAGCCGAATGGTCTTCCGGCTGACGACAATGCCGCGTTCCGCGAGCAGATATTCAACATCCCCGGTATCTGGGGCAAACCGATGGTATGCCCGAACCGCGCTGGCGATGATTTCGCGAGGAAAGCGGAAACCTTTGCGGCGGGGGAGAGGGGCCGGGATTTTCATCCCGATAAAATACCCGACGCAGAACCATCAAACAGTGGGATCAAGCACCTGACACCTCAATGGCCTGATTGCAGGGGGCCGGGTCACTGTCTTTGTCAACCCTGCGCACGCAGGGCCGCGATCAGGGGAATGCGCGCGGCCGAAAGCGCAGGCAGCAGGCCGCCAATCATGCCAATGGTCAGGCCAAAGATGGCGACCGTCTGCATGACGCTTTGGCTCACCTCCAGCTGGAACGCCATATGCGTATTGTTGGCGCCCAGCGTGCTTGCCTTCCAGCCGTTGAACATCAGCCAGGACACGGCCAGCCCGATCGCCGTACCAATCGCCGTACCAATCGCCGCGATGAACACCGCTTCGATCCATGTGGCGGTAAAGGCGGACAGACGGCTGAACCCCAGCGCGCGCACCGTGGCGATTTCAACGGTACGGTCGGAAACCGAACTCATCATGGTGTTGATCGCGCCCGCCGTGGCCCCAAAGGCCATCAGGATTGCGATGGGCCAGCCGAAATAGCGGATCAGGTCCACCGTGCGGCTGGACTGTCCCTTGAACAGATCGGCCTCGGTCATGGCGTTCAGGGGTGTGCTGACCGACAGGGTTTCCAGCGCCGATTGCAACCGGGCCAGCGCCTCCGACCCCTCCAGACGCAGGCGCAATGTCTGCACCTGCCCCTGCCGGTCAAAGGTGGCGCGCACGGCGTCCAGCCCCGACCAGATTTCGGACTCGAATACGCTGCCGGCGGCCTCATAGTGACCAACGACCTTCCAGTTCAACGCGCCGAGCCGCACGACATTGCCAACCGCAAGATCCGGCAGCTCTGCCGCCAACTGTCGCCCCACGGCAATCTCGCGTGCTCCGGGGCTGAACATGCGGCCCTCACTGATTGTGATATTGTCGCGCAACCGGCTGCCTTGCGCACTCATCCCGCGCAGGGACAAGGTGCGCTGCACCCCGTCCAGTTCCGCAATCACCGGCTGCACCAGTTCCCGAGACAACAGCGGATTGCCCGCCCGGTCGCGCGCCACACCGATGGCTGCGCGCGTGGCTTGCAGGGCGCGGATCGCATCGGCCGGAATGTCCGAGCCAAGCTCCTGATTTGCGCCCCCGCCCAAAACCACCGCGACCGTGTCCGAACCGGAGTTTTTCAGCACCGATTCAAAACCGCTGGCCATCGACAGAAACCCGACCAGCACGCAAACCGCAAGGGCAACGGAAAACGCCATGGAAAAGGAAATCGCCAATCGCCGCTTGAGGCTTACCAGATTGACGCGGATCATGACAAGTATCTGTTTCATCCCGATGCTCCTTTCCTAGCGTGTTCTGAAGGCTGCAATGACGGGGATGCGCATGGCCTTGGCCGCTGGCGGCAGCCCGGTCAGCAAAGCCAGCCCGAGGATCCCCGCCGCCGCGCGCAGCCAGCTTTCCGGCGTCAGCACCAGCCCCAGCCTTGCGCCGCCAAGCTGCGTGGCCAACTGGGTCAGACCCAGCCCCAACGCACCGCCGACAACAAAGACGAACAGCGTCTCGGTCATGATCAGCATAAATATCCGCCGCCGCGCAAAACCCAGCGTCTTCAGCACGCCGATCTCGAAGAACCGCTCGCGCACCGCCAGAACCATGGTGTTGGTCACGATCATCAGCAAAGTGATGAAACTGGCCCCGACGATCAGGTTCACGATCAGCCCCACATCGGCATATTGGCGCATGAAGGCTTCCAGAAACTGCTTTTCGGACTGGGTGCGCGTCGGTGTGGACGAATTGGCAAACATCGCATCCAGCCGCGAGGCCAGCTCACCGGTGTTGACCCCCGCTTCGGGGCGCACGATGAACACGTCCGCCGTGTCCTTGTTGCGGGTCCGCAGGGCGTTGACATAGTCATACCGCCCGATCATGAAATACGTGTCTGTACTGGCGGATTTGCCCTCAAAAATACCGGCAACCCTTAACCGCAGGTTATTGTCGGCGCCCAGCGGAGTCATCGTGGCAAAGGCCAGATCCTGCCCGACCTCGAACCCCTGAACATCCGCCAGCGCCCGGCCGACCAGCACGCTGTCGCGCGATTGGTTCAGACTGGCGATCAACTCGGGCGTCAGCCCCACCTCGACCCCGTTTGCGGCCATCAGCTCTTCGGGAACAGATGCGCTCAGATTGATCCCATCGCGTTCGGTGGTCGTGTAACCGCGCACTCGCGTGGAATAAGCCACCGCCGCCACATCCGGGTCCGACGCAATCCGCTGCGCATATGCCAACGGCATCGGCCGGCCCGGCCCAACCGCGTTCGAGACGCCCAGAATATCCTCACTCCAGCCCGAACTGCCTTGCGCCCCATGCACAAAACTCAGCGTCAGGCCATAAATCAGGAAACTCGTCGCGACACAGACAATCAACAACAATGTGCGAAAGGGTTTGCGCCATACGCTTTTGTGCGCGAATTGAGTCTAGGTCATTCTGCGGCCCTCTGCTGTTCGATGAAGTCACCTTTGTCCAGATGCAGCACGCGCCGCGCCATATGAGCGGCTTGCGGGTCGTGCGTCACCATGACGATGGTCTTGCCAAGCTCGTCATTCAGGAAAGTCAGGATTTTCAGAATGTCATCCGCCGACTCGCGATCCAGATCGCCCGTCGGTTCGTCGCACAGCAGCAGCCTGGGATTGCTGACCAGCGCCCGCGCGATCCCGACCCGCTGCTGTTGTCCGCCCGACATCCTGGATGGCAACTGTTTGTTGCGCCCCTCCAATCCGACCAGCGACAGAACCTTGTTCACCCGCGCCGCCCGTTCCTTTCCGGCAATCGGCTTGAGCAACAGCGGAAGCTCGATATTCTCCTCTGCCGTCAACATCGGCAGCAGATTGTAGAACTGGAACACGATCCCCATGTTGCGGGCACGCCACGCGGTGCGATTGGCCTCGCCCATATGGTCCAGCCGCTGGTTGCCCACATGCAGCTCGCCATCGTCGCAACTGTCGATTCCCGCCAGCATGTTCAGCAAGGTCGATTTGCCGGACCCGGACAGCCCCATGATGGCGACAAAATCGCCTTCGTGAATGTTGAGGTTGAGGGTGTTGAAGATCGAGAGCGTTTCGCCGCCAATCCTGTAGCCCTTCCGGATATTCTTCAGAACGATGTATGGCTTGCCGGGCATGGTTCAGTTGCTCCTTTTCGCGACGGTTTCCTGTTGTTCGGCGGGGACAATCCGTATACGGGCCGCCATGTTCGGGCGCGTCCCGGCGGGCGGGTTTACCGGCTGGAAGCGCAGATTGATGGTGCCTTTCCGGGCCGAGGCGACGGGCGCGATGCTGTCCAGAACAATGCCGAACGGCTGGTCCGGGAATGCGTCCAGAACCGCTTTGCCTGTCACCCCGTCGCGGATCGCGGCGATATTGCTTTCGCTGATTTCGGCGTCGATGGTCAGCGCGCGGGTGTTGACGATGATCATCAGCGACATCTCGTCAAGCTGCGGGCTGCCCTGTCCGGCAACCATGTCGCCGGGCAACACGTTCAGCCTGGTGATCCGTCCCGCGAATGGCGCACGGATGACAAGTCGATCCACCTCATGTTCGGCGATGCGCGTGGACAGCTCGGCCTGTTCGACGGCCAGTTGCGCCCTGGCGAAGCTGTTGCGCGCGCGCATCAGCGCGACCCCGGCATCCGAAAGCCGGGTTTCGGCAATCGCGCCGCGCTCTGCCAGTTTCGTTTTCCGGGTGAATTCGCCCTGGGCCTGTTCGAGGTTGATCGCGCCGGCAGCCAGAGACAGATCGGCGTTGGCGCGGGCAAACCGCGCGCTTTCCAGCGCGAACCGTTCCCGACTTCCTTCCAGGAGTTATAGCCGAAAGTTGGTTATGGCGCTGATTGGCGGCATATCATGGCGTTGTTCACGCGGCGCAATTCTCAGCAGAGAAAAGGATATGCCACATGACGAAGTCTACCATCACGCCGTTGCCCGGTCCATCGGGATTTTCGTCTGACCCGCTGACCGACATCCTGCAAACCGGCGCGCGCCAACTGCTCAAACAGGCGGTGGAAGCGGAATTGGCCACGCTCCTCGCCGCCCATGCCCGCGAGGTGACGGACGACGGCCGTGCGCGGCTGGTGCGCCATGGTCATCTGCCCGAGCGCGAGGTCATGACCGGCATCGGCCCGGTACCAGTGAAGGTGCCGCGGATGCGGGACCGGGGCAATGTGGACGAAAAGATCCGTTTCGCCTCGTCGATCTTGCCGCCCTGGCTGCGCAAGACCAGATCGATTGAGGAACTGCTGCCGTGGCTCTACCTCAAGATATCTGTCTTGGTCAAGGTTTGATTTTGGACCACTGGCGGTTTTCGCGGATCAAGGTATTTGCGAGGATGATGAGCTTGCGCATGATTGCCACAAGGGCGACCTTGGCTTTCTTGCCCTTTTGACGCAAAGCCTTGTAGACGCAGGTGAGTTGGGAATTGCAGCGCGCTGCGACGAGGGCGGGCATGTAGAGCGCCTGGCGAAGCCCGGCTCGTCCGCCTCCGATTTTCGCTCTGGCTGTCCATTTGCCGGACGTGCGCACGAAGGGAGCCAGGCCCGCAAGCGCGGCGGCCTGCCCGGGCGTCAAGGTTCCGATCTCCGGCATTTCGATGAGTATTGCGACGGCAGGGGATCGACCGCAGGATCTCGAACTGTCTGGCAAGCTTTGCATCCTCGCAGATACGCTTCTTCAACTCGGCATCGAGTTGGGCAAGTTGCTTTGCAATCTGGCGCATCCTGGTTTTCAGTTGCGCCTTGACGAGTGTGTTGCGCGCACCGCAGAGCCGGTTCCGGCAGGCAGTCTGGTCCTTGATGAGAGCGCTCCGGGCGACATGCACCTCCCGCAGATCGTTCATGGGTTCATCGCGCAACGGTGAAGCCTTCAGGTCAAGCATCGCCCCCATGCGGGCCAGCAGTTCCGCATTGATCCGGTCAGTTTTGGCGGACTGGCCGACCGCTTCGGCGAAGCGGCGGGCGCGTTTGGGGTTCACCTTGACCATGGCGTGAGCCGTCTTTGAAAGGCGGGCCTCCAGATCGCGATGATAGCGTCCTGTAGGCTCGTAGACGACGCGGCAGCACTGCGGGCCGATCCAGTTCTTCAGCGTCTTCAGTCCTGTCCGGTCGTTGGTGAAGCGTTTCGCCTTGCCATCGCTCAGGCGATGGGTGTCGAGATGATCTTTCGAGATGTCGATGCCGATGGTATCATTCATGACCTTTTCGTCTCCCGTTCTTGTCATACGAGGCAGGGGTGTTCCCTCCTCCACTATCTGTTCGGGTTCATCAAAAGGGCGGGGGTGATCCATCTTGAGAACGGTCCTCAAAGACCAGGGCATCATCGATCCATCCCCCGCCACCCCTCGGGCCGCTGCAGCGGCCCGAGGGGTGGCATCCGTATCGCACGGATACGAATGCCTGGGAAATCCAATAGACAAGGGCATTTCCACGGGCGACTTTCAGGAGGCTCCTGGGGCGCTGTTGGGGCCGAACGCGGCAGGGCTTTCATCGAGCACCATCTCGCGATTGAAAGCGGACTGGGGGGCGGAGTATGAACGCTGGCAGCGCCGCGATCTCAGTGCCCGGCGTTTCGTCTATGTCTGGGCCGATGGTGTCTATTTCCAACCGCGTATGGAAGAGCAGAAACAATGCGTTCTGGTGCTGATCGGCGCGGATGAGTGGGGCCGCAAGGAGGTTCTGGGGCTCACCGACGGCTACCGTGAAAGCACGCAGAGTTGGCGCGAGTTGCTGCTCGATCTCAAGCGTCGCGGGCTGTCCCACGCCCCCGATCTGGCCATTGGCGACGGCGCCTTGGGGTTCTGGGCGGCGCTGCGCGAAGTCTTCGGCAGCACCCCGGAACAACGGTGCTGGGTTCACAAGACCGGAAACGTTCTCAATGCCATGCCCAAATCGGTGCAGGCCAAAGCCAAGGGCCACCTGCATGATATCTGGCAGGCGGAAACGAAGACCGAAGCCGGGGCCGCCTTCGATTTCTTCGTGGAAACCTACGGCGCGAAATATGACAAGGCGGTTGGGAAACTGACCAAAGACCGGGCTGTGCTGCTCTCCTTCTACGGCTTCCCTGCTGAGCACTGGAAGCACATCCGAACCACGAACCCGATCGAGAGCACCTTCGCCACCGTCCGCCACCGCACCGGCAAAACCAAAGGCTGCCTGAGCCGCAGGACCGGGTTGGCCATGGCATTCAAGCTGATGATGTCAGCGCAAGGAAAATGGCGAAAGCTCGACGGCGCCAACCGCATGCCAGAGATCATTGAAGGGGTTGAGTTCACAGACGGGATCAAGCAAATTCAAAACGCCGCCTGATCACACCATCACCAACTTTCGGGCATAGCTCTCCTTCCAGCCGCAACAACTCCTGTCCTGCTTCGACCCAGTCGCCAAGTTCCACCGACACCGATGCGGCGCGGCCCTCCAGCGGCGAAAAGATCGTGGCGGATTGCGTGGCCGTCACATGGCCCGATCCGGTGATTTCGTTGATCGGGGGCGGAGCAGGAGCGGGTTGGACCGGTTCAGCGGATTGCGTGGCCCCGGGAACGGCGGGCGCGACCGGATCGGCCCCGGCTTTGGGCTCACCTGGCCAGATCTTTTGAACGACCGGCAATCTGGACAGGTTTCCCGGCGTGAATTGCCCGGTGTCGATCCCCCATTGCTGCGGAATGTCAGGGCGATACGCCACCAGACTTCCCGCAATCAAAAGAGAGGAAAGAACCGCGACACTCCACATCCATTTTCTGGAACGGCGCGGAGAAAAATCTTCCTCCATATCGTCCTCATCAAAGAACAGAGCCGTCAGCGTTTCCGCGCATTTTGGGTTATTTTGGGTCATCATGTTCATGGCCTCAATCTACGAAGCCAGGTGGGGATCATTCGACCTTGATGCTGCCCGAAAAGTTCTCGATTGCGTTTTAGAACATGAAACCGCGAAAATTCCCGTGCCTCCGACCGGATCGACCGGCGTTCCGGGCGGTGTTGTCACATGAACCATCTCAAGTTTCTGTCCTCTGCATTTGCAATCAGGCAACAGTGAAGAGTACGTATTCGATCAGCTCCAAACGCCAGCGGTTTCCACCTGAAATCATCGCCCCCGCCGTTTGGCTTTACTGCCGCTTCAACTTGAGCCTGCGCGCGGTTGAAGAATGTTGCTGAAACGCGGTATTGACGTGTCCTGCGAGGCAACCCGACGATGGGTTGGGAAGTTTGGCCCTGCCATGGCAAGAGGTTTCCGGCGGCATCAGCCTCGCGCCGACGATATTTGGCACGACGATATTTGGCACATGGCCGAAGTCGTCGTGAAGGTCAATGGCCGGAAATTCCGGCAGCTGCGCGGACCAATCCGATGGTTCGCATGAAAAGGTTCATCGGGCCTTTGTGGTATCCGAAGACGTGTTCCACGCCGGATCGGATTGCCGCGCGCGTGGCATTGGCACGGCGGATATGCCGGGGCATGGGCTTGCCACGCGGCTTCCTGCGATGAATGTGCGGGATGAAACCGTTTGCTTTCAACCGGGCTTCGTTCTTTCGCGACCGGTACGCGCTGTCCGCCGATACCCTGGCGGAGCGATTGTCCCTGCTCGGCACCGTGGTCGATTACCGTGGTCAATTCATGCCCGTCAAAGCGGGCGGCATCCGTGGTCGCCTCACCCCGGATGAACCCGAACCTGCGGTCGATGCCGATGTGGTTGCTGTAACCGAAGCAGGGGACGGCAATGTCCACCAGCCCGGCATCCCTCTCGCCCTCCCCGGTCTTGCGCGCCCTGGAATACCTGACCGTCCAACGTGCCTGCGTGTCCTTCTGCGCCGCGCTTTGCCGGGATCATCCGGCCAGATGTCGCCAACGCATTCGCCGGCCTTTGCGCGCGCCTTCTGTTCTTTCGTCATCCGCAGCCGCAGGGCACAGACCAGGGTGGCGGCCACAACCTGTCCGCCGGTTGGCCTGTCGCCACGATCCCGGAGGTGGGCCTCGAAAGCAGCAAACAGACCCCTGAACGCGCCGGCCTGTGCCGGTTTCTCCCGAAACAGCCGGATCGTCTTCTGATCCGGTGGCGGCTCGCCAATCCGAAAGCCCGAAAACCGCAGCCAGCTCAGCCGATCCCGGACCGGAAACGCCATCCGCTCATCACCGAGGCTGTGCAGCGAGGCCGGAACCGGAACCCTGAACATCATGACAGCGTCATGGGGCGGGCGACCGCCTCTGGGGCATTCCCCGTAATCAGGCGCACGCACAGGGACACGACGAAAGAGTTCAGAGTCCACCTGACGCTCCAGGGCTTCCAGTGGATCGCCGCTCTTCGACAGACGGTCAGGATGTTCGGAAAAATCAAAAAGACCAAGCGTGTGCATTCCGAATCCTCCCACTCACAGGGAATAACGGCGCAGCGCCAAGGGTTCGAAGGGGACGCGCGCAGCGTCCCATCGTCAGCCTCGGAAGCAGAACGCAGTTCTGTCTGACGGGGTAGACTGCCTATCTACCATACCACAAAGCCAAACCTGACTCCACCATTTTGGGGGCAAATATTCCAAGGCCCCTGATCAACCCCGGGACGCACCGCTGATCATGCCAAGCCTGCACAACGCCACACCATATCCAAGCATACATCAAGCACCCGCACCTGCAAACAAAATGAAACCGGACGGCTCTTCCGCATCCCGTTCCGGGGCGGTGGACAGCAACCGTCGGGGATCGGTTGCGCCGTCGCGAACCAGCACGCCATTCGCATCGATGCCGGCGATTTCACTCCCGTCCGGCAGTACATCGTCCGCCGTTACGGTCAGCAGACGCGGCAGGTCCGGGATGCCCGGCAGGAAGCTGTTGAGACCTTCGGCGTTGGTGGACATCAGGGGCGGCGGGGCGCGCACCGAGGAAATCCGCGCCCGCCACGGACCATCGCCGCCGCGGTGGCGTTCGCGGCGCGCAGATTGCCCAGCAGCACCGGGAATTCCGCCGACAGCCCGACAACCTCGTTGATCAGTTCCTGCCGCTCCCGGCACAGGCGCAGAACCTCTTCCTCGATCGCAAAGCCTTCCTGCGCGGCGCCCGGCAGAAGCGTGCGGTAGGAGGCATGCAGTTCCTCCACCGGGCAGGAAATGAAATCCCCGCGCCCGAGCGCCACGGGGGCTTCAGGAACACTCTGCTCCGCCTGCTCCGTCAGCTCGGGCACGGGGGTCGCTGCGGAGACGGGGGGGCGCAACGCTCTGCGCCGATGCCGCAGGCGGGGCAAGCGGCACGGCGGTCAGGCAGGCCACTGTCAATGCCCTCTGGAAACCGGCGCGAAAACGGGTTATCTGGTAAGGCAGGATCAAAAGGAAACACCGCCCATGGCCGACACGGCGTTCAACACCATTGCGGAAGTGCAGCGTCTGCGCGACGCGGGGTTCGCCCAGGCCCAGGCCGAGGCGATCACGCTGTCGATCCATGCCGGTGTCACCGGCGGCGTTGCCTCGAAGGCCGATCTTGAGCGCGTCGAAGAACGACTTGAGGAGAAGATCGACAGCCAGGGTGTGGCGCTGGAGGCGGCGATCATCAGCCAGGGCGCAGCGCTGGACGCAAAGATCGAAAAGCAGGGCGCGGCGCTGGACGCAAAGATCGAAAAGCAGGGCGCGGCGCTGGACGCAAAGATCGAAAAGCTGGACGCAAAGATCGAAAAACAGGGCGCGGCGCTGGATGCAAAGATCGAAAAACTGGATGCAAAGATCGACAGCCAGGGTGCGGAACTGTGCAAGGAAATCTCCGTCGCGAAGTTCGATCTTACTTGGCGGCTTCTGGGCGGCATTGCCGTTCTGAACGGTATGCTCATCGCGGCAATGCGTCTGCTGCCTCCGGGCTGAGGCCCCTGCCCGCGCCCCGTATCGACCGGCCCGTATCATCACCGCCCCTTCCATCCGGCGGCTTCCCGCAGGCCTGGCGTTACCAGATCGGGGCGCAGGATGCGGCGACCGGTATGCTGGGCCATCAGCGCTTCATAGCGATCTGCCGTCTGCGCCGGGTTCACTTCCATGCCCAGCTCTTCGGGCGAGGGAAAGCCAGGGCAAAGCTCGTACACCGCCGCCGGGGCCGCTAGAGCGGTTCATCATTTGTTTGAATCTCGGGATTCCGTTTTTCGTTGAATTGTGATTCAAACTGCGTGCCGGGACTGGAGGCCGGCATGCATGGTAAAACCCTATTCGAATGATCTTCGGGAGCGTGCAGTAGCAGCTGTTGTTTCCGGCGAGACGGCACGTGTTGTGGCTGCCCGTTTCTCGGTGGCTGTTTCTTCGGTGATCAAGTGGCGCCAGCGATATCGCGAGACTGGCAGCGTGGCGCCTGGCAAGATGGGTGGCCACCGCAGGATTATCCTTGAACCCCACCGTGATTTTATCCTGGAGCAGATCAACCGCACGCCGCACCTGACGCTGCATGGTCTGAAAGACATGCTGGCGAAGCGGGGCGTCAAGGTGTCCCACAATGCGGTCTGGCACTTCATGCGCCGCGAGGGGCTGAGCTTCAAAAAAAAACACTGCTCGCCCTTGAGCGGGCCCGAGCCGATGTGGCCCGCCGGCGAAAGCGCTGGAAGGGGGTCATGCGTCAACTCGATCCGCGCAAGCTGGTCTTCATTGATGAAACCTGGATCAAGACCAACATGGCTCCGCTGCGCGGCTGGGGACCAAAAGGCAAACGCCTGCACGGCTTTGCGCCCCATGGCCACTGGAACACCATGACGTTCATTGCTGCCTTGCGCTGCGATCAATTGACGGCGCCCTGTGTCTTTGACGGCCCGATCAACGGGCAGTCCTTCCGTGCCTATATCGATCAACTGCTTGTCCCTGCACTGAAGCCCGGCGATATCGTCATCATGGACAACCTCGGCTGCCATAAATCGAAAGCCGTGCGCGATGCCATCAAGGCGGCAGGCGCGCGGGTGTGGTTCCTGCCACCATACTCGCCAGACCTGAACCCGATCGAGCAGACATTCGCCAAGATCAAACACTGGATGCGGATGGCTCGGAAACGAACCAGTGAAGAGGCCTGGCGATACGTTGGACGCCTCGTCGGATCAATCACACAACAGGAATGCCAAAACTACCTCGAAAACACAGGCTATGCTTCAGTCAAAATGTGAAGGACTCTAGGCGAACTGGATTGGTCTTGTCCCGGTTACGTTCCGGTCTCTTAATTCATTTATGCGGCTTTCCGTTCAAATGCCAAGGGGCTTTTGCCGCCTAACGATGAATGGCGTCGACGCGGATTGTAGAACCCATTGATATACTGGAATATTGCGCCTTCGGCTTGGCGCCTGGTTTCCCAGCGGTTCCGCCAAATCATCTCTGCCTTGAGCGATTTGAAGAACGTTTCCACCATGGAATTGTCGTAACAATTTCCTTTGCCGCTCATCGAGACTTTGAAGCTATGCTGTGACAGGCGCTTTTGATAATCATGTGAACAGTATTGTGATCCACGATCTGTGTGGTGAATACAGTCCTTGGGCGGTTGCCGCAGGGCCACGGCCATGTCTAACGCCCTGATTGCCAGATCTCGCTTCATACGATTACTGACAGCCCAGCCGATGACACGCCGGGAATACAGGTCAAGAATGACGGCCAAATACAGCCAGCCTTCACTGGTCCAGATATAGGATATGTCTCCCGCCCATTTCTGGTTCGGAGCATCAGCAGAGAAATCCTGATCCAACAAGTTGGGTGCAATATTAAACGCGTGGTTGCTGTCGGTGGTCACCTTGTATTTCTGGGTTCTGACGATCTTAATGTCGTTCTCACGCATCAAACGACCTATGCGCCGGCGCCCGACCTTCAGCCCCATATCCTGCAATTCCTCGGTCATGCGTGGCCGACCATAACTTTGCAAACCAAGGCGATGCTGTTCTCGGATATGTGCCAAAATCACCATATCATCGCGTTGTCGCTGGCTCATTGACAGGCCGAACCCTCCATGCACGAAAACCACGCGATGTGACCCGCATAACGCGGCACAGAAATTCGACCGACCATTCTTCTTTCCAGACTTCGATGAACGCAAATCTCACCGGCTTTGGCCTGCAAAGAAGATTGCCGCTTTTTTTAACACTTCCCTCTCCTCGCGCAGCAAGCGGACTTCCTTGCGCAGGCGCTCGTTCTCTTTCTCAACGTCCTCGTGCGGCCCAGACATCAAATCGTCATGCTGATGCTTTTGGACCCACTTGTTCAGCGTCGAAAGACCGACACCCAAATCAGATGAAACCTGAGGGCGGGGCAGGCCGCTGGTGGTTGCCATGCGCACAGCATCACGGCGATACTCGTCTGTGTATCTCGTGGCCATTCATTATCTCCTTCATTCCTAACATTGCTCGAAAGAAACCGGAACTGAACCGGGACAAGACCAATGCAAGGGTATCGGGCGCCGGGCGGATTGCAACGGTTCGCATCAATCCATTCCGCCGTGCGAAACTGTTTCTCGGTCCCCATTCGCCGTGTTTCGATGTCTGGATGGCGAAGGGTCAGGCGGTGCAGACGGCATATGGTATTTCGCACCCGTTCCCGCGGATGCACCGATCCTGTAGCGCGACAATCAAGATGAGAAGTGCGCGTCAATCAGGATGAGAATCCTTGGTCGCGACGTTTGGGACGATGCCGGGCTTTTGTGCCGCGATCAAGGGGTTTGTTTTTTGATTGTCGCGGAGCGTCAATCAGCTTTGGTGTTTTCCGGTGTGGCTTTTTGTGCAGGCCTTCCCGGCCCCTTTGCCTTTTGTGCTGCTCTTCGCCGGTAGCTTTCGACATTCATCTCGAAGATGGTTGCGTGGTGCACGAGCCTGTCGACGGCGGCCAATGTCATGGCCGGGTCTGGAAAAATCGCATTCCACTCCCCGAAGGGCTGGTTGGCCGTGATCAACATTGAGCGGCGTTCATATCTCGCGCTGATGAGTTCGAAGAGCACACTGGTTTCAGCCTGATCCTTGGTGACGTAGGTGATGTCATCGAGGATCAGCAGATGGAATTTGTCGAGCTTTGCAATGGCACTTTCGAGGACGAGATCGCGGCGGGCCTGTTGGAGTTTCTGGACCAGATCGGTGGTGCGGCTGAATAGGACGCGGTAGCCTTGCTCGACAAGGGCGAGCCCGATGGCTGAGCCGAGATGTGATTTGCCCACACCTGGCGGCCCAAACAGCAGGATGTTGCCGCCCTTTCCGATCCAGCTGTCGCCAGCGGTGATCGCACTGACATGGGCCTTGGACAGCATGGGGACGGCTGTGAAGTCGAAGGTGTCGATCGTTTTTCCGGGCAACAGGCGTGCCTGTGCGAGATGTCGCTCGATACGACGGCGATCTCGTTCAGCCAGTTCATGCTCCACCAGGGTGCTGAGCATCCGAGCGGCGGGCCAGCCTTCCTTGTCGGCTTGTTCCGCAAAGCGCGGCCATAGCGCCTTGATGGCTGGCAAGCGCAATTCGGTCAGAGCCAAGGTTAGGCGGGCGGTATCGGTCTGGGGCGATGTCATGCTGTCACCTCCTGAGCGGATGGCGTACCGCCGACCAACTGGTCGTAAGATGACAGGTCGGCCAGTTGCACCGCGACTTGGGGGAGTGCGTCTTGTGATGGGCTAAACACTGCGCGTAGGGCCGCCATGTCAGGCGGGCGCTTCTGGCGAAGGTCCTCCTCAAGCTGCGCTGCCAATTCAGCCTCGCAGCCCCGCTCGTGTGCCAGCGCCAGAAGATCGACAACCATGCGACACGCCGCCTTCTCACTGGTCTGCTCCAGCAGGAATGCGAACATGTTACGGAACGCCCGGCGCGGGAATAGCTGATCCCGATAGACCAGCCCCATCAGCGCCATGGGCTTTTTGCGCAAGGAGTGGATGACGTGGTGGTAATTGACCACGTGCCCATGGCTCCCGGTGCTCGAGGCTCGTCCGCGTGTCAGCGTTAGCAGGGCAGAGCTTCCCAGGAACAGCTCCAACCGATCATCGTAGAGCCGAACCCGCAGCTGATGCCCGATCAACCGGGATGGCACGGTGTAGAACACCTTGCGCAAGGTGAAGCCCCCGGAGGAAGTGACGCGCAACGTGATCTCCTCGTAATCCGTGGTCCGCCGCGTCGGCAAAGGTCTGAGGCTCGCACGTTCCGCATCGATACGCTTGGCATTGCGGGCGTTGATCCGGCCCACGATCTCGTCGATGAAGCGACGATAATCTTGCAAGCTTTCGAAGTCGCGCGACCCACGCATGACCAGCGCGTCCTCAATGGTGCGCTTCAGATGCCCATTGGGGCTCTCGATGGAACCGTTCTCGTGTGCGACGCCCTTGTTGTTGCGCGTCGGCGTCATTCCATAATGGTTGCACAGGGCGTCGAAGCGGTCGGTTAGATCGGCCCGGGATGACTTATCCAGGTTCTTGAAGGCCGCCGACAGGCTGTCAGTTCCATGATTGTGTGGCACGCCGCCGAGCGTCCAGAGGGCGTTCTGCAATCCCTCAGCCAGCGCCACATAGCTTTCGCCGCCCAGCACGACGTGGGCGTGCTGAAACCCGCTATAGGCAAGCCGGAAGTGATACAGTCGATGGCCCAGTGCCTCACCGGCAATGGTCACACCCAACTTGCCCATGGCGGTGAAATCCGACAGGCCCATTTTGCCCGGTGTGTGGGTCTGCCGGAAAATGACGTCCTGTTCAGGGCCGTGTTCCGCATTCCAGGCGCGTATCCGTCGCTCCGGAGTCCGTCGGATGCCCGTACCCAGATCAGAATGCCGACGCAGAAGCTCCTCGTAAACCGCCACAGGTCGGATCCCCGGTGAGGACCGCAGAAGCGGCACGACCTCCGCATCAAAAATGTCCGCCAGCGGGTCCGGATGCCGCCGGCCGCGAGGGGCCTTCTTCTGTGATGGTAAAATTGGGTCAGCTTGCAGCCGATAGCCCGTTGCCTGGCTGATCCCCGCCTTGGCAGCGGCAACGGCAACGGAATGGGTCGATCTGAGCGTCATGAAGAGCCTCATTTGTTGGTCAGTGACATGACAGCCCGGCATGAACGATCCCCTTGCACAGAAAATCATTCCTTATCCGAGCCGGCCACAACCGTCAGGCCCGCCCCAAAAGGGCAAAACGCGTGTGCGGGGCCTCCCCAGTCGGGCTACGCCCTCCCTGCGAGCCCCCGCACACGCGTTCTCATCCTGATTGACGCTGGATTCTCACCTTGTTTGTCGCGCAGCAGACAGCGAGGCGCCGCCTGCTGCCTGGTATCAGTTCTCGCCGGACCGCAGGGGTCAGCATCCCAAGGATCACTTGAAGAGATACCAGGGCTGGATGCATGCGGACGGCTATTCCGGATTCAACGACCTCTACCGTTCTGGCGACATCCGCGAGGTCGCCTGCATGGCCCACATCCGGCGCAAGTTCGTCGATGTGCATAAAGCCCAGGGCTCGGCCATCGCCGAAGAGGCGATCAAGCGGATAGCAGGGCTCTACGCTATCGAGAAAGAGGCCCGTGGATCGCCGCCGGATCAGCGTACCGCCATACGGCAGGCCGAGGCCAGACCCGTCTTCGATGACCTGGGCAATTGGCTGGGTGCCCAACTGCCCGCTATCTCTGGCAAATCGCCACTTGCAGGGGCCATCCGTTATGCGCTGACCCGGTTGCCACGGCTCCGGCCATACCTTGAACATGGCCATCTCGAGATCGACAATAATGCGGCCGAGCGGGCCATCAGAGGTATTGCTTTGGGGCGCAAGAACTACCTCTTCGTTGGATCACCGGCAGGCGGCAAAGCCGCTGCCATCGCCTATACGCTGATTGAAACCGCCAAACTGAACAACGTTGATCCGCAGGGCTGGCTGGCCGACACTCGAGTTATAGCCGAAAGTTGGTGATGGCGCTGATTGGCGGCATATCATGGCGTTGTTCACGCGCCGCAATTCTCAGCAGAGAAAAGGATATGCCACATGACGAAGTCTACCATCACGCCGTTGCCCGATCCATCGGGATTTTCGTCTGACCCGCTGACCGACATCCTGCAAACCGGCGCGCGCCAACTGCTCAAACAGGCGGTGGAAGCGGAATTGGCCACGCTCCTCGCCGCCCATGCCCGCGAGGTGACGGACGATGGCCGTGCGCGGCTGGTGCGCCATGGTCATCTGCCCGAGCGCGAGGTCATGACCGGCATCGGCCCGGTACCAGTGAAGGTGCCGCGGATGCGGGACCGGGGCAATGTGGACGAAAAGATCCGTTTCGCCTCGTCGATCTTGCCGCCCTGGCTGCGCAAGACCAGATCGATTGAGGAACTGCTGCCGTGGCTCTATCTTAAGGGCATTTCCACGGGCGACTTCCAGGAGGCTCTTGGGGCGCTGTTGGGGCCGAACGCGGCAGGGCTTTCATCGAGCACCATCTCGCGATTGAAAGCGGACTGGGGGGCGGAGTATGAACGCTGGCAGCGCCGCGATCTCAGCGCCCGGCGTTTCGTCTATGTCTGGGCCGATGGTGTCTATTTCCAACCGCGTATGGAAGAGCAGAAACAATGCGTTCTGGTGCTGATCGGCGCGGATGAGTGGGGCCGCAAGGAGGTTCTGGGCCTCACCGACGGCTACCGTGAAAGCACGCAGAGTTGGCGCGAGTTGCTGCTCGATCTCAAGCGTCGCGGGCTGTCCCACGCCCCCGATCTGGCCATTGGCGACGGCGCCTTGGGGTTCTGGGCGGCGCTGCGCGAAGTCTTCGGCAGCACCCGGGAACAACGGTGCTGGGTTCACAAGACCGGAAACGTTCTCAATGCCATGCCCAAATCGGTGCAGGCCAAAGCCAAGGGCCACCTGCATGATATCTGGCAGGCGGAAACGAAGACCGAAGCCGGGGCCGCCTTCGATTTCTTCGTGGAAACCTACGGCGCGAAATATGACAAGGCGGTTGGGAAACTGACCAAAGACCGGGCTGTGCTGCTCTCCTTCTACGGCTTCCCTGCTGAGCACTG
>CBDCFF010000020.1:0-81075 GCA_965216225.1 Paracoccaceae bacterium | reverse complement strand
ATGTGCTTTGAGATGGGTTGCGTCAATCATGAGAGTGTCGGCGTCCGGGCCAGAGGGGTTGGCCAATTCTTCGAAAATTCGTTCGAAAATACCTTTGCGGGACCAGCGCACAAACCGATTGTAGAGCGTTTTGTGAGGGCCGTATTCGGCAGGCGCATCGCGCCAGCGTAAACCGTTGCGAATAATGAGAATAATACCACTCGGCACACGACGGTCATCGACCCTGGGCTTGCCATGGGACTTGGGAAAGAAGGGCTCAAGGCGCGCTGTTTGTGCCTCCGTCAGCCAGAAAGGATCGCTCATGTCACTACTCCGTTTTGCAGAACTCTGATTCACACGTTCAAAACAAAGTCAATGGGTCCTGAGCCTAGGGGGCGCACCAATATCTTGTATTCTGCAAAGTGTTGCCCAGCCATATGATGTGGTTTACACCTTCTTCACAGGTGATCCACAAACTTATCCAGATTGCCTTGAAAGGGGGCTTCGTGCCATTAAGGCGGGCAGGGGGAAAGCAATGAACGAAATTGCACGTATCGGCACATCCGGAACCACGGACAAGCTACAGGCGGTCTTGCCGCACAATATCGAGGCAGAGCAGCAGTTGCTCGGCGCGATCCTGATCAACAACGAGGTTTATGATCGCATCAGCTCGATCATTGGCGCACAGCATTTCTTCGACCCCGTTCACGCAAGGATTTTCGAGACCGCCGAGGCGCGCATCAGCAAGAACGCCCTCGCATCGCCGGTCACGCTGAAAGCGTTTCTGGAAGACGATCCCGGCCTCGCGGAACTGGGCGGACCCGCTTATCTGATCAATCTTGCCGGGGCCTCGATTTCATCCTTCGCGGCGCGCGATTATGCCCGGCTTATCCACGATCTGGCGATTCGCCGTGAACTGATCGCAATTGGCCGAAACATATCCGACAAGGCGGCAAAGACCGACGTGGCGGACGAACCGGCCGGGCAAATCGTCGAGGCCGAGCAGGCGCTCTATGCGCTCAGCGAACGGGGACAGGCCGGCAGCGGGTTTCAATCTTTCCTGTCGGCCGCCACCGATGCGGTCAACGTCGCCAACGCCGCCTATCAGCGCGACGGCGGGCTGGCCGGGGTCTCTACCGGGCTGGTGGATCTGGACAGGATGATGGGCGGGCTGCACCGCTCTGACCTGATCATTCTGGCCGGGCGTCCGTCGATGGGCAAAACCTCGCTGGCGACCAACATCGCCTTCAACGTCGCCAGAACCTATCGCAAGGGGCGGCTGCCCGACGGCTCCGAAGGGGCGGTGAACGGCGGCGTCGTCGGCTTCTACAGCCTGGAGATGTCCGCCGAACAGTTGGCCTCGCGTATCCTTTCCGAAGTCGCGCGCGTGGCCTCGCACCAGATCCGGCGCGGCAACATGACAGAAGAGGAATTCCGCCGTTTCGTCGATGCCGCCAAATCGCTGGAGGCGTGTCCCCTTTTCATCGACGACACGCCGGCACTGCCGATCAGCCAGCTTGCCGCCCGCGCCCGGCGTCTGAAACGGACCCATGGGCTTGATCTGCTGGTGGTGGATTACCTGCAACTCTGCCGGGGCACCAACACCAGGATGGGCGACAACCGGGTCAATGAAATCTCGGAAATCACCATGGGGATGAAAGCCATCGCCAAGGAACTGGACATCCCGGTGATCGCGCTGTCGCAGCTCTCGCGTCAGGTGGAATCGCGCGAAGACAAGCGTCCGCAACTCTCGGATCTCCGGGAATCGGGGTCCATCGAGCAGGATGCCGACATCGTGATGTTCGTGTACCGGGGGGAATATTACAAGGAGCGTGAAAAGCCCGCCGATCACGAACTCGACAAGATGGCCGCCTGGCAGGAGGAGATGGACCAGCTTCATGGCAAGGCCGAAATCATCATCGGCAAGCAACGCCACGGACCCATCGGCAATGTGGATCTGGCGTTCGAGGGTGAGTTCACGCGGTTCGGGAATCTGGTGAAGCACTGGCAGGGCGGCGAGGAAACCGGTTTCTGAGCGATCCGAAGGCGCTGCGGGCGTCTGGTTTCCACCCGTCGCCCCGACAGCCCATGCAGCCATGCAGCGCCAACCGGGTTGTGCGATACCGCCGGGGCCGAGCGCCATCCGGGGGAGCCTTCCGAAACCCGGAAGGCGGGCATTCCGGCAAGACGCAATGCCGTTTGGGCAATTGCCTCTCGTATTCCCGAATCGGCCCGGCGGCACCCGCGCAATTTTCCCTTGACCCCGCCCCTCACCATGTCAAAATCGGTTGCCATGGGTACGGGTATTCTGACGATTGATCTGGATGCAATCGCCGTCAATTGGCGCGCGCTCGATGCGAAATCCGCCGCCACGGTGGAAACCGCCGCCGTGGTCAAGGCCAACGGCTATGGGCTTGGCGCTGATCGGGTGGCTGGGGCGCTGGCCCGCGCGGGTGCCCGGCGGTTCTTTGTCGCCGTGGCGGAGGAAGGCGCAAAGGTGCGCGATGCCCTGGGCGACGCGGCGGAAATCTGCGTGTTTTCGGGCCATATGCGCGGCGATACGGACATGATCGGCAATCTCGGGCTGGTCCCGATGCTGAACTCGGCCGATCAGGTCACAAGGCATCTGGAGGCGCTCCCCGGCCATCCGTTCGGCCTGCAACTCGACACCGGCATGAACCGGCTGGGGATGGCCCCCGGCGAATGGGCGGCGCTGCGCGACATGATCGCCGGTCAGGGTCCGCGCCCGCGCCTTGTCATGAGCCATCTGGCCTGCGCGGATGAGCCGGACCACCCGATGAACGCCCGGCAGTTGCGGACCTTCCGCGAGATGACCGGGGGCTTCGACGCCCCGCGCTCTCTGGTCGCCACCGGTGGCATCCTGCTGGGGCCGGACTACCATTTCGACATCACCCGCCCCGGCGTCGGCCTTTATGGCGGACTGCCGTTTGCCGACGCCCGCGCCGTGGTCTCGCTCTGCCTGCCGGTCATCCAGACCCGCGATGTTGCGAAAGGCGAAACCGTCGGCTATGGCGATGGCTGGGTCGCCGGATCGCCCTGCCGGATCGCCACCGTTTCCTTCGGCTATGCAGATGGGTTGATCCGCGCCATGGGCGGGAAAATCCCGCTGTTCGCGGGGGGCGTCCCCTGCCCGGTCGTCGGGCGCATCTCGATGGACCTGATCGGCGTGGATGTCACGCATCTGGGCCACGTCCCGGACCGCCTGGATGTCTTCACGCCGGAACAGACCGTGGACACACTGGCCACCGCCGCCGGTGCCATCGGCCATGAAATTCTGACCGCGCTCGGCGCCCGCTACACCCGCCGCCATGTGCAGGGCCGGGCATGATCCGGTTCCTTGCGACCATCGGCGCATCGGCGCTGGCCTTCCTCGCCGCCATCGGGCGCGTCACGATCTTTGCCTTTCAGACGGTTTCGCACATCTTCCGCCCGCCATTTTATCCGGGGGAATTCGGTCAGGCGCTGCTGTCTGTCGGCTATTTCAGCCTGCCGGTCGTGGGCCTCACGGCGTTTTTCACCGGCGGCGCACTGGCGCTTCAGATCTATTCCGGCGGCGCCCGCTTCAATGCAGAGGCGGTGGTGCCCCAGATCGTCTCCATCGGCATGGTGCGCGAGCTTGGCCCGGTGCTGGTCGGCCTGATGATCGCCGCGCGCGTCACCTCCTCCATCGCCGCCGAGATCGCGACGATGAAAGTGACCGAGCAGATCGACGCGCTGGTCACGCTCTCCACCCACCCGATGAAATATCTGACCGTGCCCCGTGTGCTGGCGGCGCTGATCGCCGTGCCGGTGCTGGTCGGGATCGGAGACATCATCGGCATCATGGGCGGTTATGTCGTCGGCACCGGGCGGCTTGCGTTCAACGCGCAGACCTATCTGCAAAACACCGTCGATTTCCTTGAGGCGCGGGACATCGTCTCCAGCCTCGCCAAAGGCGCGGTCTTCGGCTTTCTCGCCGCGCTCACGGGCTGTTTTTACGGCATGAACGCCGAGTTCGGCGCGCGCGGCGTGGGCCGCGCCACCAAAGCCTCCGTCGTTGCCGCCGCCGTCCTGATCCTTGCCGCCAATTATCTGCTGACCGAACTGTTCTTCTCCGCATGATAGAACTTCGCAATGTTCACAAGGCGTTCGGTCCCAAGCGCGTCCTGCGCGGGCTCAGCCTCACGATACCCAGGGGCGAAAGCATGGTGATCATCGGCGGCTCCGGCACCGGGAAATCGGTGGCGCTGAAATGTGTTCTGGGCCTCATCACACCTGACAGCGGCGCCATCACGCTGGATGGCGGGGATGTCAGGAAAGCCGAACGCGATGCCTTCCTCGCCCGCTTCGGGATGCTTTTTCAGGGCGGCGCGCTGTTCGACTCGCTGCCGGTCTGGCAGAATGTCGCCTTCCGCCTGCTGAGGGGGTCGCTCAAACGTCCGGCGGAGGAAGCCCGCGGGATTGCCATTGCAAAGCTCCGCCGGGTGGGGCTGAAGGCAGAGACTGCCGATCTTTTCCCTGCCGAGCTTTCCGGCGGGATGCAGAAACGTGTGGGCCTTGCCCGCGCCATCGCCGCCGAGCCCGAAATCATCTTTTTCGACGAACCCACCACCGGGCTGGATCCGATCATGTCGGGCGTCATCAATGAACTGATCCGCGAAATCGTCACCGAGACGGGCGTCACCGCCATGACCATCACCCACGACATGGCCTCTGTCCGCGCCATCGCCGACAGGGTCGCCATGCTGCATGACGGCGCCATCCAGTGGACCGGCCCGGTGGGAGAGATGCACGAAAGCGGCAACCCCTGTCTGGAGCAGTTCATTCACGGCAGGGCCGAGGGGCCGATCGAGGCGGTGAGGTAGCCTTTGCAGATGCCGGATGGCGGGGCTGTCGCCTCAGCGCGGGCCGGTCACGCCGGGGCCTTGGCGCCGCGCATAAGGGCCGAGGGGCAGGGCGACAGCGCGTGGACCTGCATCGTGCATCTGGTGCGCCATTCTCCGAACTTCTGCTCCTGGAAGGATCGCAAATCCGTGGCCACCGGTCTGCGCCGGATTTACGGTGCGGTGACCGCCGACTCGACCGCCGACTTGGCCGCCGATGAACTAGGGCCTGTTGAGATTCAGGGTTTTCATTTTCGCTGACATCTGATTCATTCTTTCCAAAAGGGAGAATGAAATGTTGAGCGAGCGTTTTGTTATCAATGACGCGCAATGGGCTTTGATGGAACCGCATTGTTTTGGCAAGAAACGCGATCCCGGTCGCACTGGCGGTGACAGCCGTCTTTTTCTGGAAGCCGTATTGTGGATTGCTCGAACCGGGGCGCCCTGGCGTGATCTTCCATCCGGCTTTGGCAATTGGAACACCGTTTACAAACGTTTCCGCCATTGGGTAAGAGCCGATGTTTTCAAACGGATATTTGACGCTGTCTCAAATGACCCTGACATGGAGTATGTCATGATTGACGGCACAATCGTGAAGGTCCACCGCCACGGGCAGGGCGCAAAAGGGGGGCTCAAAGCCAGGCTACAGGGCGCTCTCACAGTACTCTTTTTCTGGAATTACCACCAGAATCCTGGCTCTGACAGATGCGCTTGGCAATCTTGTCTCCTTCCGCCTGATGCCTGGGCAAGCCCACGATTTGAGCGAAACATCCGAGTTGATCGAGGGTGTTTCGTGCGAGATGCTCCTCGCGGATCGGGCGTTTGATGCCGACTGGTTGCGCGAAAATCTGGACAAGTCGGGGATTGTGCCAGTCATTCCGCCCAGATCGAACCGGAAGTTTCCGCCGGAATTTGACAAACACTGCTACAAATGGCGACACCTGATCGAAAATTACTTCCGGAAACTCAAGGAATTCAAGCGTATTGCGTTGCGGGCCTGCAAAACAGATCAGAGCTTCTCCTCCATGATCTATCTGGCCGCGGCTATCATCAACTCCCGATGAATCTCAACAGGCCCTGGTCACCTGCCTCCAAAGTTCGGCCCATGAGTTTTGTTGGGCGCGTTGGCAGAACCGCTTGACGGAGGCGAGGATATGGTCGGCGGGTTTGACCCATTTGCAGGGTTTGGGGTTTTCGTTATGGGCCTCGATAAATGCAGCGATATCGGCTTCCGGTTCCGCCGTTGAACGATGGACGCCGCGCAGCAGTTGCTTGCGCGTCAGTTCAGCAAACCAACGCTCCACCTGATTGATCCAACCAGCCGAGGTCGGTGTGAAGTGGACATGCCAATGCGGGCGGCGTGCCAGCCAGGCCTTGATCTTCGGGGTTTTGTGGGTGGCGTAATTGTCCATGACGATATGCACCTCCGGCCCGTCCGGCATCTGCCGGTCGATCTGTTTGAGGACGTCGAGGAACCCGGTGGCGCGGCGCCGCTTGCAGCATTTGCCGATCACGGCGCCGGTGGCGATATCCAGTGCTGCAAAAAGCGACGTCGTGCCGTGTCGGATGCAGGTGTGGGTGCGCCGCTCGGCCACGCCGGGCGCCATTGGCAGCACAGGCTGTTCGCGATCCAGCGCCTGGATTTGCGATTTCTCGTCAACACACAACACGACAGCCCTGTTCGGCGGTGACAGGTACAGCCCGACGATATCGTGCACCTTGTCCACGAACAGCGGGTCGGTTGAGAGCTTGAATGTCTCGCTTCGGTGCGGTTGCAGGCCGAACCCGTTCCAAATCCGCCGGAGGGTGGTGTGCGACAGTCCCGTCGCCGCAGCCATGCTTCGGAGCGACCAATGGGTCGCATCCCTCGGGGTCGTGTTCAGCGTGCGCTCAATCACCGCAGTCACCTGATCGTCCGACACGGTGCGCGGGCGACCGGAGCGGTATTCGTCGGTGAGACCTTCAATCCGGCATCGCACAAAACGTCTGCGCCATTTGCCGACTGTGTGTTCATGCACCCCAAGCCGGGCCGCCACTTCCTTGCTCGCCAATCCATCGGCGCACAGCAGGATCATCCGGCATCGGTCCGACAGCGAACGTGCCGCTTTGTGACGCCGAACCTGACCCTCGAGAAAACGGCGCTCATCTTCGCTCAGAACCACTGCATCCGCCAAACGTCCCACCATCGCAACATCCTCCTCAATTCCCGCTCAGTCAATGATACAAATTACAATTCCGGGTGACTAGGGTCAGGACCCATTGACTTTGTTTTGAACGTGTGAATCAGTGTTCTGCAAAACGGAGTAGTGACATGAGCGATCTTTTCTGGCTGACGGAGGCACAAACAGCGCGCCTTGAGCCCTTCTTTCCCAACTCCCATGGCAAGCCCCGGGTCAATGACCGTCGTGTGCCGAGTGGTATTATCTTCATTATTCGCAACGGTTAACGCTGGCGCGATGCGCCTGCCGAATACGGCCCTCACAAAACGCTCTATAATCGGTTTGTGCGCTGGTCCCGCAAAGGTATTTTCGAACGAATTTTCGAAGAATTGGCCAACCCCTCTGGCCCGGACGCCGACACCCTCATGATTGACGCAACCCATCTCAGAGCACATCGCACGGCGTCCAGTCTCAAAAAGGGGGCTCCGATCAGCGGGTGGGCCGCGCCTGATCGGGCGTACAAAGGGAGGGCTGAATACGAAACTGCATGTCGTTGGAGACGGTGCGGGTCGCCCTGTCAGGCTGCATCTGACGGCGGGTCAGCGTAGCGACTTCAAGGGCGCGGATGTTTTGCTGCCCAACCTGCTTGCGGCCAGGGTTCTGATCGCGGATCGGGGCTGCGACAGCGCAAAGATTCGAAAAATCATTGAAGATCAGAAGATTGAGGTTTGCATCCCTTCAAGGAAAAACCGCAACAAAACCATCCCCCACTGCGCCGAAACGTACAAGAGGCGGCACAAGGTTGAAAACCTGTTCGCAAAACTCAAGGATTGGAGGCGCATCGCGATGCGCTATGACCGATGCGCACATATATTCAAATCCGCCATATACATCGCTGCAACCGTCATATTCTGGCTATGAGGACTGAGCCTAGACGCATTCGAGGAAAAACGGGCCGGAAAACATGCCTCCATCGCCCCGGCCTGGCACCGGGCGTGGCAAGAGGTGATACCGTTCCCTGCCTTCGATCCGGCGATCCGAAAGATCATCTACACCACCAACGCCATCGAGAGCCTGAACCGGGTGATCCGCAAATCAATCAAGACCCGCGGATCGTTCCCGACCGATCAGGCCGCAACAAAGCTGATCTATCTGGCCATCCGCAACTTCGAGAAAGGCGGCAGGAATGTTCGGGAATGGTTTGCAGCCCGCAACCAGTTCGCTATTATGTTCGACGAGCGCTTCAATGCGTGACTGTATTTGAAACCCCCATGGACCGGGACAGATACACAGAATTCAGGACACTCCCTGATCCTCTTTCCCGCATCTGTGGTCAGCAGCCCATCGAGGATGAACGGCGCTTCATTCACGGTCGCGGGGATTTTCTGCGACGCGAACGGCCCAAACTGATCAGACACATGGGTATAAGCCTTGATGCCAGGCTCATTGCCGTATTTCGCATTGATCAGGTTCATGGCTTCACCCTGTCGTGCCGTTGGGAAGAACTGGCCGTCGCTTGAGGCGCTATCACCCAATCCCCAAAGCCTGGCCATTGGCAGATCGCGCTGCGCCTCAATCACCAGAGCCAAGGCACGGTTGATGGCATCGCTGACGATATGCCACTGAGAGATGCGTTGAAGTTGCCAATATCCATGGCTGTTGGATGCCTCGGCCATTTTTCGAAGCCCGAGGTTCAACCCCTCAGCCAAAGGGACATTCATCAATCCGAGTTTGTCAGAGCAGACGGCACCGGTGCGGAAGTTCGTGAAGGCGTCGGTGAAGCCAACCTCGGCAGCCACATCAAGCATAATATCCGTGATCCGCGCTTCCGGCATCTGTGCATAGAGGTCGAGTACCAACTGATCGGCCCCTTCCGGCGCGCTTGGCGGCAGGCGGTCGATTTTCAGAGCCCCAGCCTCGATGCTCGCATGAGGCAACAAGTCCTATCTGGCGGCACGCCCCAGGACCTTCATCGCGATGGTCATCTCCTGCTTTTTCCGCGCGATCCATTCTTCGACATTGAGGGGAACAGCCAGCCTCTTCGAGGCAGGTAACGTGGAGGCAGGCGCCAACGATGTGGTGAGATCAGCAAACCGCTCGGACCGGGTCAGCCAGATATCGCCGGATCGGAACGCGTCGCGGATGTGGAATGGAACCGCGACTTCCCGGTGCTTCGGGTTGCCATCTCCCAAATGCCGATGCCATTTCGAGTTTCTGCGCAGGAACCCTGTGGGTTGATCGTGCGCCGTGGTTTTGTCCCGGATCAGGTGTGCTGCTTTCAGCAAGGGCGCGCAAACCGGTGCGGCTTCAATCCCCGGAACACGCAACATGTGCTGCGCGACAAACAAGGTGAGAATCCAGCGTCAATCAGGATGAGAACGCGTGTGCGGGGGCTCGCAGGGAGGGCGTAGCCCGACTGGGGAGGCCCCGCACACGCGTTTTGCCCTTTTGGGGCGGGCCTGACGGTTGTGGCCGGCTCGGATAAGGAATGATTTTCTGTGCAAGGGGATCGTTCATGCCGGGCTGTCATGTCACTGACCAACAAATGAGGCTCTTCATGACGCTCAGATCGACCCATTCCGTTGCCGTTGCCGCTGCCAAGGCGGGGATCAGCCAGGCAACGGGCTATCGGCTGCAAGCTGACCCAATTTTACCATCACAGAAGAAGGCCCCTCGCGGCCGGCGGCGTCCGGACCCGCTGGCGGACATTTTTGATGCGGAGGTCGTGCCGCTTCTGCGGTCCTCACCGGGGATCCGACCTGTGGCGGTTTACGAGGAGCTTCTGCGTCGGCATTCTGATCTGGGTACGGGCATCCGACGGACTCTGGAGCGACGGATACGCGCCTGGAATGCGGAACACGGCCCTGAACAGGACGTCATTTTCCGGCAGACCCACACACCGGGCAAAATGGGCCTGTCGGATTTCACCGCCATGGGCAAGTTGGGTGTGACCATTGCCGGTGAGGCACTGGGCCATCGACTGTATCACTTCCGGCTTGCCTATAGCGGGTTTCAGCACGCCCACGTCGTGCTGGGCGGCGAAAGCTATGTGGCGCTGGCTGAGGGATTGCAGAACGCCCTCTGGACGCTCGGCGGCGTGCCACACAATCATGGAACTGACAGCCTGTCGGCGGCCTTCAAGAACCTGGATAAGTCATCCCGGGCCGATCTAACCGACCGCTTCGACGCCCTGTGCAACCATTATGGAATGACGCCGACGCGCAACAACAAGGGCGTCGCACACGAGAACGGTTCCATCGAGAGCCCCAATGGGCATCTGAAGCGCACCATTGAGGACGCGCTGGTCATGCGTGGGTCGCGCGACTTCGAAAGCTTGCAAGATTATCGTCGCTTCATCGACGAGATCGTGGGCCGGATCAACGCCCGCAATGCCAAGCGTATCGATGCGGAACGTGCGAGCCTCAGACCTTTGCCGACGCGGCGGACCACGGATTACGAGGAGATCACGTTGCGCGTCACTTCCTCCGGGGGCTTCACCTTGCGCAAGGTGTTCTACACCGTGCCATCCCGGTTGATCGGGCATCAGCTGCGGGTTCGGCTCTACGATGATCGGTTGGAGCTGTTCCTGGGAAGCTCTGCCCTGCTAACGCTGACACGCGGACGAGCCTCGAGCACCGGGAGCCATGGGCACGTGGTCAATTACCACCACGTCATCCACTCCTTGCGCAAAAAGCCCATGGCGCTGATGGGGCTGGTCTATCGGGATCAGCTATTCCCGCGCCGGGCGTTCCGTAACATGTTCGCATTCCTGCTGGAGCAGACCAGTGAGAAGGCGGCGTGTCGCATGGTTGTCGATCTTCTGGCGCTGGCACACGAGCGGGGCTGCGAGGCTGAATTGGCAGCGCAGCTTGAGGAGGACCTTCGCCAGAAGCGCCCGCCTGACATGGCGGCCCTACGCGCAGTGTTTAGCCCATCACAAGACGCACTCCCCCAAGTCGCGGTGCAACTGGCCGACCTGTCATCTTACGACCAGTTGGTCGGCGGTACGCCATCCGCTCAGGAGGTGACAGCATGACATCGCCCCAGACCGATACCGCCCGCCTAACCTTGGCTCTGACCGAATTGCGCTTGCCAGCCATCAAGGCGCTATGGCCGCGCTTTGCGGAACAAGCCGACAAGGAAGGCTGGCCCGCCGCTCGGATGCTCAGCACCCTGGTGGAGCATGAACTGGCTGAACGAGATCGCCGTCGTATCGAGCGACATCTCGCACAGGCACGCCTGTTGCCCGGAAAAACGATCGACACCTTCGACTTCACAGCCGTCCCCATGCTGTCCAAGGCCCATGTCAGTGCGATCACCGCTGGCGACAGCTGGATCGGAAAGGGCGGCAACATCCTGCTGTTTGGGCCGCCAGGTGTGGGCAAATCACATCTCGGCTCAGCCATCGGGCTCGCCCTTGTCGAGCAAGGCTACCGCGTCCTATTCAGCCGCACCACCGATCTGGTCCAGAAACTCCAACAGGCCCGCCGCGATCTCGTCCTCGAAAGTGCCATTGCAAAGCTCGACAAATTCCATCTGCTGATCCTCGATGACATCACCTACGTCACCAAGGATCAGGCTGAAACCAGTGTGCTCTTCGAACTCATCAGCGCGAGATATGAACGCCGCTCAATGTTGATCACGGCCAACCAGCCCTTCGGGGAGTGGAATGCGATTTTTCCAGACCCGGCCATGACATTGGCCGCCGTCGACAGGCTCGTGCACCACGCAACCATCTTCGAGATGAATGTCGAAAGCTACCGGCGAAGAGCAGCACAAAAGGCAAAGGGGCCGGGAAGGCCTGCACAAAAAGCCACACCGGAAAACACCAAAGCTGATTGACGCTCCGCGACAATCAAAAAACAAACCCCTTGATCGCGGCACAAAAGCCCGGCATCGCCCCAAACGTCGCGACCAAGGATTCTCATCCTGATTGACGCGCACTTCTCATCTTGATTGTCGCGCTACACAACATGCGTGGGGCATAGCGCCGGAACCGACCCCATCCGCCCGTGACATGGCCAATTGGATCGGCGGCCATGGTGCTCGTCAATTTTCCGACAGCCGCGACCAGCTGTTCCAGCTCCGGCCAGTGGATTACTTGCTCAAGAGATTGGCTGTCATTGTGGGCCGCCAAAAGGGATGTGCCCATGTCCCTGAACGACATAAGCGTATTCCGGATGCCGGCCTGTGCGTTATCGATCCGGTCATCGGCCACTCGCCTGGCTTCGCGCCAGGTCCGCCCAACGACCCTGTCGTGCGTTTCAACAACTGCGTCCGAGATAGCAGCCTGCCACTCAATAACGCAAACGCCCATGATGGCATAGCGCCGGTCTTCAGAGAGATCGCGCAGCGCATCCGCAAAATACCGCTCCCCATGACGGCGAAGTCGTTTGATCTTGTGCGGCGGCAAGCCAACCGGAAGGTCGGGCGGAAGCCCAGGCTCTTGCAGGCGTTCCAACCGATCCAGGAGCTGGTTTGCTGCGCGCGAGGTGTTTCCGACATCAAACTGCCGGAGCCAGACAAAGCGGGTGAGTTGATCAGTGACCATGTCATCCAACAGCACATCCAGCCGTCGTCGTATCTTGCCGCCCAGGCGGTTGGCAATGGCCGCATCGATCTGGCGCTCGGCTTCGACCAGCATCTCGGCACACAGGCGTTCCATGGTGATGATCCCAGGCAAGATGGTTTGGGTCTCACGGCATCGGGTGATGAACTTCTGCGCCAGGTCTTCGTTGGAGGTTGCATGCAACGCCTGATCCAAAAGCCATTGTCGAAGCTCAGCCGCACCCCGCCCGGTAAAACTCTTGAACCCATGGATGTCGCGCAAATGTGCCAGATGATTGTGGCGCGTTTCCTCGCGGGTGGCATAACCGGCCAAGTCACCACCCTCGATCCCGATTTGATCCGCCAGGAACCGTAGTACCTCCACCGGAATGGTTTCGCCGGAGGCGAGCAACCGTCCCGGATATCGCAGGGCGCATAGCTGGAGCGCGAACCCCGGCTTGTTGTATGACCGGCGACGCTGACCGATCTGCTCAAGATCAAAATCATCAAGCGTATAGGGCTCATGCAAACTGGCCGCGTCGGTTGGTAAGTCCACAAGGCGCGCCCGTTGGCGTCTCGTCAAAATCGTTCTTCGCGGCAAGTCATGTCCCCCTTGATCAAATGGCTGAAAGGGACAATAATCAGGCCAATAAAAACAAGCCATTATGCCCGTTCAAACCACACCGGTTCAATTGGGACGGAAATCACCCGCTCAGATGAAGCGGGCGGTCATCTATGCGCGCGTCTCCACCTCCGACCAATCCTGTGAACGCCAGATCACCGATCTGACGGATTTTGCCGCCCGCGCCGGGTACGAGGTGCTGGATGTGCACAAGGAAACGATCTCGGGAACCAGGACCAATCGCCATGCCCGCAACCAGATCATGGTCTTGGCACAGGCCCGGAAAATCGACGCGGTGTTGGTGACAGAGCTGTCCCGATGGGGCCGATCCACGCAAGACCTTCTGGACACGCTGAACCAACTGGCGGGCTGGAATGTTTCCGTTGTCGCCATGAGTGGCATGACCTTCGAACTCGACAGCCCCCATGGACGGATGATGGCCACCATGCTCGCAGGCATTGCCCAGTTCGAACGCGACCTTATGAGCGAGCGCATCAAGTCCGGCCTCGCCGCCGCCAAAGCACGCGGCAGGAAGCCTGGCCGCCAACCAGGGCAGCGGCCAGAATCAGATCGTCTTGCCCCCAAAGTCATGGCGCTCATCGAAGAAGGCCGTTCCTGCCGTTGGATCGCACGCGACCTCGGCATTGTCACATCCCGGAAGGTAGTATGGCTGTTTTTTGAACAGTTCCGGCTTGAGTTTGTGCCAGTCCTTCATGGCCTGCAAGGGCGTTCTGGTGCTCAATGCTGACTGAGGAAACTGCTGGTTGTAGAGCCAGACATAGCGTTGCAGCGTTGTCTCCAGGTTTTCGCCGGAACGGAAGTGATGGCTTTGGAGCACCTCCTCGATACGGCCGTTGAACCTCTCGACCATGCCGTTGGTTTGGGGCGACTTCGGCGGGGTCAAGCGGTGGTCGATATCAAGGTCTGCGCAAAGCGCATCGAACGCATGCGCGCCGGTTGCAGCGCGTTTGCGTAGACCAAACAGCCGGTCGGTGAACTCCTTGCCGTTATCGGTCAACACAGTGCGGATGCAAATCGGGCAGGCCCGTTCCAGATCGCGCAGGAAGCGGCGGGCGTTGGCGGCAGTCCTGGCTTTGAAGACACGAATGAAGACCCAACGCGTCGCCCGGTCGATGGCCACGAAAAGATAGCGGCGCGAGGTTTCATCGGCCATTTGCGGTAGGTATTTCAGGTCGATGTGTATGTATCCTGGCTCGTAGGCCTTGAAGGCGCTGTGCTTCGGCTTCGGTGCTTTGGCCTTCAGATCGCGTAGGTTTCCCACACCATGACGACGAAGGCAGCGGTCCAGGCCAGAGCGCGAGGCATTCGGATTCAGGAACTCTCGCACCACCGCCAGCAGGTCGTCGAGTGATACCAGCAGCGTCCTGCGCAAGGTCACCGCAACCGCCTCTTGCGCCGGTGTCAGCGTGGTTTGCAGCCGGTGTGGCGTGTGGCTGCGATCCTCGACGCCATCGCGGCGCCGCCATTTGTAGACAGTCTGCTCGGTCGTCCCGTATCGCTCCGCCAAGATGGAAGCAGACGCATCACTGGCCTGGAGGGCCGACCGAACCTTCGGCGTCGTTGTAGCCTGCTTGTGAAGTTGGATCACCATGGTCGCACCCCGTCCCGAATGTCCCACAGAACCGACCTTGCCATGAAAAGGGCAGATCGACGAGGGGAAATATGATCATACGGGATGGAACAGCTATGCCCATGCCCGCCAGTTCAAGCGGATGCGCAAGGCACTACGCAAGGCACTGTGCAAGGCACTGCGCAGGCTCAAGGGCTACACCGGTCGCGTGCTGCGCGACATTGAACGGCAGTTGGACAAGGTTCCGGAAGGGGCGCTGAGGACGCGCCTGGTGGAGATGATCGCGCTGGTGAACCGGCTGCTGGCCCGGAAACTGAAAGACCGCAAGAAGCTCTACTCTCTGCATGAGCCAGCGGTGGACTGCATCTCAAAAGGAAAGGCGCACAAGCGCTACGAGTTCGGCACCAAGGTCAGCGTGACCACGACCAACAGGGGGGGACTTCGTGGTCGGGATGCGGGCGCTGCCGGGCAATCCCTATGACGGCCACACGTTGGCAGGGGCCTTGGAACAGGTCGAGAACTTGACTGACCAGAAACCGGAGTTCGCCTTTGTGGATCGTGGATATCGCGGCCATGGCGTTGAGAACGTGAAGGTTTACATCAGCGGCGCACGGCGCGGCGTCACCAGGACGATTGCCAAACTCCTGCGACGGCGTAGCGCTATCGAACCAATGATCGGCCACATGAAAACCGACGGGCGCCTGACGCGATGTCCGCTCAAAGGCACCGAGGGCGACGCGCTCTTCGCGGTGCTCTGCGGCTGCGGCCATAACATCCGAATGATCCTGAGGCACCTGAGAGCCGTTTTGCGCCAACTGATCTGGCTGATCAGCAGGCTCTGTCAGATCATCAATGTGGAAATGGGCCCTGCCAGAATGGATCAGTTCAACAAAATGCCTGCCTGAAGCCGTTGTTCAGGTCGGACTCATCAGGAGCACCCGCCACAGGAGCACCCGCCATGTTCCGCTTTCTTGAAAGCATCGTCGATCCCTATTGCGACTACCCTGAAAACGACACGCCGCCGGATCGGCTCTGGCCGTTTCTGCGCGACTGTTCGCAGGCTTTCAAAAGGGTGTTCTGGCTGACCGCCATCATGTCGGCCATCGTCGCCTTTGTCGAGGTCTGGCTGATCTGGTACATGGGCCACCTCGTCGATCTGATGAACAACGGCACGCCGGAAGAGGTGCGGACATTCCACAGTCTGGAACTGATTCTGGTCGGTCTTTTCATCCTGCTTCTGCGTCCGCTGTTGCAGGCGCTGGATGTCGGATTGCTGAACAACGCCATCCTGCCCAACTTTGGCACGCTGATCCGCTGGCGGGCGCACCGGCATGTGCTGCGTCAGTCGGTTGGATGGTTCGAAGACGACTTTGCCGGCCGGATCGCCAACCGCATCATGCAGACCCCGCCCGCAGCGGGAGAGGCGGTGTTTCAGGTCTTTGACGCGATTTCCTTTGCGCTGGCCTATCTTGTCGGGGCGGCGGTGATGCTGGCCGGGGCCGACCCGCGTCTGGTCCTGCCGCTGCTGATCTGGTTCGCGTTTTATGCGATGCTGGTGCGCTGGACGATGCGGCGGGTCGGCCCGGCGTCGAAACGGGCGTCGGGTGTGCGCAGTCGCGTAACCGGGCTGGTGGTCGATGCCTACACGAACATTCATTCGGTGAAGCTGTTTGATCACCACGGCACCGAAATGCGCCACGCCCGCGAGGCGATAGAATATTCCCGCCGGACCTTTCAGCAGGAAATGCGGATTTACACGATCATGGATGTGACGCTGGTCACGCTGAACGGTTTTCTGATCGTCGGCGTCGTGGGCTGGGCGGTGCTGTTGTGGATGAACGGCTCTGCCAGCGTCGGCATTGTGGCGGCGGCGGCGGCGCTGACCCTGCGGCTGAATGCGATGACCGGCTGGATCATGTGGGCGCTGTCGAGCCTGTTTCGCAATCTCGGCGTGATTGCGGAAGGGATGGAAACCATCGCCCAGCCGATCGCACTTGTTGACAGTCCCGACGCCGGAGCACTGCATCTGACCGCCGGCGGGATTCAAACCCGCGATCTGACCCATCACTACGGCAGGCAGAGCGGCGGGCTGGACCGGATCGACCTGACCATCCCGCCCGGCCAGAAGGTGGGGCTTGTTGGCCGGTCCGGCGCCAGCAAGACGACCCTGGTCAAGCTGCTGTTGCGGTTCTATGACCCGGACGGCGGGCAGGTTCTGATCGACGGGCAGGATATTGCAACGGTCACGCAGGACAGCCTGCGCCGCCAGATCGGCATGGTGCAGCAGGAAAGCTCTCTGCTGCATCGGTCGGTGCGCGAGAACATCCTTTACGGCTGTCCCGATGCGGGCCGGGAAAGGATGATCGCCGCCGCCAGGCAGGCCGAAGCGCATGAGTTCATCCTGGATATGGAAGACCAGGAAGGACGGCGCGGATATGACGCCCATGTGGGCGAGCGGGGGGTGAAACTTTCAGGCGGCCAGCGGCAGCGGGTCGCACTGGCCAGGGTCATCCTGAAAGATGCGCCGATCCTGTTGCTGGATGAGGCCACCTCGGCACTGGATTCAGAGGTCGAGGCGGCGATTCAGGAAACGCTTTACGGAATGATGGAGGGCAAGACCGTGGTTGCCATTGCCCACCGTCTGTCAACCATCGCCCGGCTTGACCGGATTCTGGTTCTTGACCGGGGCCGCATCGTGGAGGATGGAAGCCATGGGGAACTGCTGGCCTCGGGCGGGCTTTACGCCCGGTTCTGGATGCGGCAGTCCGGTGGGTTCCTCGGCACGGCGGCGACGACCGAGGCGACGGCGGCGGAATGACGCCGGTATTGCGCCGGTTGAAACCGGTTCGGATTGATCCTATCACCGATGCAACCGACGCTTGGTGAAACGAGGTGCCCCGTGGCCAATCATCTGTACAGGAACGACCTGCCCGACGGGCTGGATTTGGGGCCGGTGGTGGCCATTGATTGCGAGACGATGGGGCTGAACCCCCATCGTGACCGGCTGTGCATGGTGCAGTTGTCGGGCGGGGATGGCGATGCGCATCTGGTGCAGGTGGAAAAGGGGCGGGCAGAGGCGCCGAACCTGTGCCGGATTCTGGTCGATCCGCATGTGCTGAAGCTCTTTCATTTCGGGCGTTTCGACATTGCCGTGCTTCTGAACACGTTCGGGGCAATCGCGTCGCCGGTCTATTGCACCAAGATCGCCTCGAAACTCGTGCGCACCTATACCGACCGGCACGGGCTGAAAAACCTGTTGCAGGAGCTTCTGGACATGGACATTTCAAAGCAGCAGCAGACGAGCGATTGGGGGGCGGCGGCGCTGAGGCCGGCGCAACTCGATTACGCGGCGTCCGATGTCCTTTATCTGCACCGGCTGAAGGAGGCGCTCGATGCGCGGCTGGAACGCGAAGGACGGCAGGAACTGGCGCAGGCCAGTTTCGGTTTTCTGCCCACCCGTGCGCGGCTTGATCTGGAAGGCTGGCCGGAGATCGACATCTTTGCCCACTGAGCGCCGCATGGGGCTTGCACATCGGGGCCGCCCGCCGCACATGGTGGATGATCTGCGCCGATGCCGATGCCGATGCCGATGCCGATGCCGATGCCCGGAGCCCTGACCCGTGACCAGCTTTGACAACGCCTATTCGCGTCTCGTTTCCTGGGCGAAGATCGTGCTGCCGATGATGGCGCTGGCGCTGCTGGCCACACTGTTCCTGTTCTCCCGCACCACCGGTCCGGGGCGGGGCATTCCCTATTCCGATGCCGGGATCGGGGAACTGGCGCGCGAACCCCGCGTTACCGCGCTGAACTATTCGGGTGTGGCGAAGGGCGGTGCGGCGGTTTCGTTGACGGCGGATATTGTCGGACCCGACCCGGACAATGGCCGGATGATCCGGGCCCGGGGTCTGGCCGCGCGGATTGATGCGCAAAGCGGCCTGCGTGTGGATGTCGTTGCGGATGCGGGTATCTTTCAGGACAATGGCCGCCGGGCAATCCTGTCGGGCAATGCGCAGGCGGAAACATCGGCCGGGTACAGGATCCGCTCTGACGAATTCATCGCCAATCTGGATGGCGTGCTTCTGTCTTCCGGCGTTCCGGTCAGTGTCGAGGGGCCATTCGGCGCGCTGAATGCGGGAAACATGACCCTTGACGGGGCCGATAACGGAAACGGAAATTATGTTCTGGTTTTCAACGGGGGCGTAAAGCTGATATACAGGCCGAAGGCTGAAGGGGATTGATTGTGTCTGTACGCGCCGCCGGAACATTTTTTGCGGGATTGATGCTGGCCTCGGCGGCATTCGCCCAGGGTATGCAGATCACCTTTGGCGCTTCGTCGCATGACAGTTCGCTGCCGGTGGAGGTGACGGCAGAGCAGTTGAATGTCGATCAAGCCGACGGGGCGGCGATTTTTACCGGCAATGTCGTGGCCGGACAGGGTGAGATGCGCCTGTCTGCCGACCGGATGCAGGTTGAATACACCAGCCGCGATTCGTCGGGCGCCGGGCGGATTTCGCGCCTGCTGGCTTCGGGCGGCGTGGTGCTGGTGAATGGGGCGGAGGAGGTCAGGGCGCAACAGGCGACCTACACGATTGATGCCGCCAGTGTCGTCATGATCGGCGGTGTCACTCTGGCCAGAGGGGGGAACCTTCTGTCGGCCGACCGTATGGTCATTGATCTGAACTCCGGCGACGCCCGCATGGATGGGCGGGTGCGGAGCATTTTCAATCCGGGGGGCAACTGATGGTTCGGAACACCCCGCCGCCCCTGACCGTTGCCGAAGGCGGCGCCGGTCTGCGTATCCGCAATCTGCGCAAGAGCTATCGCAAACGCCTGGTGATCCGGGATGTCAGCATGGAACTTGCGCGCGGCGAGGTCGTGGCGCTGCTGGGGCCGAACGGCTCTGGCAAGACCACCTGTTTTTATTCGATCGCCGGTCTGGTCACGCCCGAGGGCGGGCATGTGCTGATCGACGGGCGCGAGGTGACGGCGCTTCCCATGTATCGCCGCGCCAAGCTGGGGATCGGGTATCTGCCGCAGGAAGTGTCGATTTTCCGCGGTCTGAATGTCGAGGACAATATCCTTGCCATTCTTGAAATTTCCGAACCGGATCGTCACAAGCGCCGCGAACGTCTGGAAGAACTGCTGTCCGAGTTCGCAATCGAGCATCTGCGCCGGGCGCCTGCCCTGTCGCTGTCCGGGGGCGAACGGCGGCGGGTCGAGATTGCCCGCTGTCTGGCCGCGCGCCCGAATTATCTGTTGCTGGATGAACCCTTTGCGGGCGTCGATCCGATTGCCGTGGGTGAAATCCGCGCCCTGGTGGCGGATCTGAAGACACGGGGAATCGGTGTGCTGATCACCGATCATAACGTGCGTGAAACGCTGGAAATCGTTGATCGGGCCTATATCCTTCACGATGGAAAGGTGTTGATGAGCGGTACCACCGAAGAGGTTGTCCGGGACGAAAACGTGCGCCGGGTCTATCTGGGGCCAAGCTTTCGCATCTACTGACGCCCCGGCTGGCTGCGCCGGAGAAATACCGTCAAAGTGAAGGTTCCTGTCGCTCTGTGAGTTGACATTCCCCCGCGATCTGTCGCCAAATGCAGGGGATGCGTGATCACTCTTTCATCGTTCGGTCGTGGCCGGATACCGGCTTTGCAACGAACGCCCCCGGTTCGGCCCGGGGGGCGTCGTTTTCGTAGAACGGCAACAGACGCGCCCGCTGCCTGTTTCGGGGCGGTCGCGCTGTTACCCCGGACCTGGCAGGAGATCAAATGCGATACCAGATCAGTGGAAAACAGATCGACATTGGCGCCGCGCTTCAGAATCATGCGAAGACCGAACTTGGATCCGTGATCGAAAAATATGCCGAAAGGCCGACCGATGCCCAGATCGTGTTTTCCCGGAGCGGGCGCGAACATGTCTGCGAGGCGACCGTTCATCTGTCCACCGGTCTGACCGCACAGGCCCGCGCGCGCGCCGGCGAAATCTATGCCGCCTTCGATCAATGCTGTGGCAAGATGGAAAAGCAGCTTCGCCGCTACAAGCGCCGCCTGAAGGATCATCACCGGAAGCGGGCCGACCCCGTTGAACTTTCCGGCGCCGCCTCCTATATCCTCGCCGCGTCGGACGATTCCATGGATCAGGAGCCCGATTCGCTCCGGCCCATGATCATCGCCGAGTCGGAGTCGCAGATACCAACCCTGTCTGCCGGCGAGGCCGTCATGCAGATGGAGCTTGCCGAAAGCCCGGTCCTGGTGTTCCGAAACGAAAAGCACGGTGGCGTGAATGTCGTCTACCGTCGCGAAGATGGAAATTTTGGCTGGGTTGACCCCCGGAACTGACCCTGACCCGCCAATTGCAGGCGAACAGCAAAGCGAGACCGATGGAACTTTCGAGCATTCTGAAGGCCGGGGCCGTCAAGGTCCTGAACAGGTCGGCCAGCAAGAAGCGCATCTTTCACGAACTGGGCGGTCTGGCCGCCCATGCTTATGGAATCGATGCGGGCAAAACCCTGGACGCCTTGCAGGAGCGTGAGACCCTGGGCCCCACGGGTGTGGGGCACGGGGTTGCGCTGCCACATGCGCGCATTGCCGGGCTTGAAAGCGTTTCCGGGGCGCTGATCCGGCTGGAGACGCCGGTCGATTTCGAGTCCGTGGACCGGCAGCCCGTCGATCTGGTCTTTGCATTGTTCGCGCCGCTCGATGCGGGGGTCGAACATCTGAAGGCGCTGGCGCTGGTGTCGCGCACGATGCGCGATGCCGATCTCTGCGCCAAGCTGCGGGCCAATGGCGATGCGGCAACCCTGCACGCGATCATGACGGAATCGCGCACCAGTCAGGCGGCGTGACCGCGCCAGGGGCCGTAACCGAACATCATGTAGTCCCGCTGATAGGCCGCCTTTACTGCGGCTTCGGTCGTTGCATCATGGACATCGGCCAGGGCGAGGGAGGTTCCGGCGGTCACGGGCGGGTCGGCGCCCGGCGTCACGCCGAGCTCTGCGCAAAGCCGGTTCAGACCTTCCCGAAGCCGTTCGCCACGCACGATGACATCGGGCGAGCAAAAGCGGGACATGTCCTGAACCAGTTGCGACTGGCTGGTCCATTCGGGCCTCGGGGTCAGCCCGGTCTGACCGCGCAGGCAGGCCCTCAGGAAATCCAGAAACGTCAGGAACCCGAGACGGTGCGCGGCGCGGTCATGGCCGGGGCCGGGCGGGTGTTCCGGCAGCGCCGGATCGTAATTCCGGTGCAGCCATGCGCGCAGTTTCGCGTTTTCGGGCATGTCCCGCAACAGTTGGCAATAGGCCCAGTGGGCGCGTTCCGCCGGGTGGCAGATCACCGTCAGGCTGCGGTGGCCGGGGCGCCGGCGCTTCCACTGCCGCAGGCTTTTCTGGCTGAACCCGGTGGGCAGTCCTGTCGGCGCGACATTGTCCAGGGCGGCCATCCATGCCCTGACCGCAGGCGTGGCCGGACCCGCTGTCGGCATGAACAGCAGCGCGGTCCGGGGACAGGCGACATGGTTTGGAACGCCCGGCCCTTTTTCCGGCTCCGCCACGGGCGTCCGGTCGGCATCGAACATGCCGAATGCGCCGAGCGTTCTTTCCATTTCCCGAAAGTTGATCACTTTTTCGGACAGCGGCGCGGGATTCTGTTTCCTCGTTCTGTGCAGGACGGATGTCAGCACCGGTTTCGCCCCCAGAAACCCGGCCAGCCCGTTCAGAATGCCGACATCCACAAGTTCTTCGTAATCGAGATGAAACGCCGTCTGGCCGCTATATTGCAAATCGGCGCGAATCCGGGCCTGAAACGTCGTGCGCCGCTCCAGAAACGCGCGGAACTCTGCACTGTCAAAGCGGATGCGCGCGGATCGGCGCTTTTTTACGTTTGTCAGTTTCCATTGACCTGTCTGTTGCGCGATCTTCCAGGACACATAGCTGTCGGCGCGGTTGCGGGTCAGGATGATCTTTGCACAGCGGGAATCGCCGATGACGGTTTCCAGCACCCTGGGATCGTGATCGTGAAAAAACCGGAATCCGTTCAGCCCCGGCTGCGATCTGATGGCGGACAGCAGGCCGTCGGGGTCCGCTTCCCGCCGGGGCAGGTCGAAGCCCAGCAACTCCGCCTTGCCGGGGTATCCGGCAAAGCCCGGATTGAACGCCTCTCCGTGGCAGGTCACATCCGGCAATGCGTTCAGATTGGTTTCCAGAAGGTTGGACCCGGTGCGCATTTCCGCAAGCACGACGAAACAGTCAAAGCGCGGCGTCATCGCTTTCTGCCGACGATGTAGGGTATGCGCGGCGCATCCGGGCCGGCGCGCATTCCTGGCCGGATGGGGAAGTCGCCCGTCAGACAGGGGTGCATCCCCTGGTTTTTCAGGTTTTGCAGGAATTGGCTGAACCCTTCGAGATCGGCAATGCGCGGCGCTTCGGTCAGGTGCGTGCGCCCGCGCGAACCGATGCCGTCAATCGCCTCGGTCAGATGTTTCATGGGGTTTTCAAGGAATTCCGCCATCGACCGGATTTGCACCCGCGCCTTGCGGTCCGAGGCGCGCAGGATGTCCAGATGTCGGCTTTCGATCCTTTGCAGTTCCGCCGCACGTTTGCGGATATGGGCGAAATCGGCATTGGAATGAAACAGCGGCACAGCCCAGGCGCCGCTGATGACGGAAATCCGGGCGTTCGGGTCGGCGGCGATGTCCCTGGAAACATCCTGTGTGTCGCGGGGGCCGAACTGAAAGCACTGATGCTCTGCGGGTGTGTTCCAGATCAGGTTCGTCAGGAACGCGCGGGGGTTGTAGTCGCGCAGCGCCGCGGAATCCGGGATCGCGCCGGGCCGAAACGGCTGGCGGCCGCAGAATTCCGCCCGTTCCGGCGCAAAGAGATGCCCGTGGACGCAGGCGCCGGTGGCGCGGCTCAGCCATTCTTCAAAATTCACCAAAAGCTCGGCGAACCCTTCGAAGACGGAACAGGGGGGGGCGGCAGGCATCGTATCCGGGCCGCCATGGGGAAACCGGGCCTGCATGAACAGGCCGGGGCGGCGGTTGACGGGGCGGTCAACGGCTTTGGCAAGGATGCGGCCGATGCGGCCGGGGTCCGGTTCGCCCCGGCGTTCGCCCGTGGCCTTTCCGTTCAGGAACGCATCATAGAGCCTGTTCGCGCCGGGCCAGATTTTCCGCGCCACAAAGCAATCCGACCGCCGCAGGAGTTGCAGGTGATCATCGTAGAAGACATGCGGCCTGCCCTGCGTGTCGAATTTCGCAAGGGTCAGCGACCGGCTTTCGATATTGGTCGAATAAAGCCGCGCCAGGGTCTGAAAATAGCTTTCATCCGGTATCCAGACCTTTTTGAAATAGCGGTCGCGGGTCTTTCGCTCCGGATCCTGCAATATGGCTGACAGGGTCTGCCGGGTCAGGCACCACCATTGCGATCCCATATGCGGCGCGATTCCGGCGGCAATCCGGCGTCTGAGTCCGATCAGCCGTTGCAGGCGGATGTAGCGGTCAAACAGGGCGCGGCGCTTTTTCCACGAAAAGGGAAAGTGCAGCGTGAAGCGTTCATGATCCAGTCCGCCAACTGTCCAGCGCACATCGCGGGTGGTGGCGGATTCGATGAAATCCGTGCGCGGGCGTTCGCCAAGATAGTCGATCAGTTCCGGGACCGGGCGCAGCGGCAGGCAGGAGCCGGAGGTCAGACAGACATGGCGCACATCCGGGAAGCCGTGCAGCATCAGTTCCGACGCCGCCTGTGTCGCCGCGACGATGGAAAAGGCGCCCCATTCGCAGCGCCCGCGCGGGCTGAAGACGATATTCGGAAGGTCCGACAGATTTTGTGTGAAAGCCTGATGGTCCTGCCTGCCGACGCTTTTGTCCACATGAATGACCACCGGACAGCCGGATTCCGCCCAGTGCCGCGCAACCCGGGCGGCGCGCCACAGGGCGGTGTGGACCAGCATGACAATTCCGACGCTCATGCCCAGTTTCCTTTCGACATCAGGCCAAGAATTTCCAGTTGCCGCCAGTTGATGTATTTTTCGGACCAGCGGCACCAGAGACGGGACCGGTCCTGCATCGCGTCGTGATAGGCCCTGTATTCGCGGCCGGCGGCATAGTGCTGCCTGCGCCCCAGTTCTTCCGACGCCTTGGCGGCGAACGTGTCCAGGAACTTGGCGTGAAGCAGACAGCCGGAAACCGACTCTGCGCCCGTTGCGCCATGGACAAGGTTCAGCCCGCGCGGCAGCAGCATGTGGGTGGAGTTGATGTAAACATGCCTCCGGCACCACCTGACCAGCGGCACCTTGTTCAGCGCCGGGGCCATCTTCGGCGCATCGGCAAAGAACGTGCGCGCGCGGGGTCCGCCCTGTATCCACGGATTGCGGTATCTGTCATTGCGGCTGATCGTGTAGTTGCCGCTGTCGAACCAACCGGCGATTTCCAGCGGGTTCTGACCGGCGACATAGCGCCGTTCGCCGACCGGACCCTTGGGATACATGTCCAGAAGCATGGTGCCAAGGGACCGGACGCCAAAGGTTTCAAGCCGGTCCGTCAGCGCCCCGAGCGGGCGCGTGTCGCAGAACGGGTAGACCAGAAACTCATCGGCATCGACCGTCAGCGACCAGTGGCCATGGCCATGGCGCATCATCAGCCAGTTCAGCCAATCGGTGCCGAAATGGGCCTTTTTGTAGCTTCGCGGCGTCGTCCAGACCGAGGTGTCGCGCTGTCCGGCAAGGTAATCGCGCCCGCCGTCGTTGCTGTCGTTGTCAACGACGATGAAGTGATCGACACCCAGTTCCCGGTAATATTTCAGGAAATAGGGCAGGCGCACCATCTCGTTCCGGATGACCGAAAAACACAGGATGGCGCTTGGCCCGATCTGCCTTGTCCGGTCAACGACCGGGTGCAGTTCGCGGCGTTTGCGCAAGGCCCGAAGCTGCCATTTGCGGCGCTCCAGCCGCAGCCGATATGAGGTAATCGCGCCCAATGTGCCTTTTGCCCCGACAGGATGACATATGCGTCGGGTCCGAAGTCTGGCCGCAAATCCTTCCCGGATCGTTATCAGCCGCGGTTTCAGGGCGTTGCCCGGTCTTTTCCGAAGGATGCGCAGGCGATTCGTTCAGACAAGCGGGGCAGGTTGACGAAACGGGGTCAGGGTTCGCTCTCCCGGCGGCCCTGATCCTGGCTCCATGTGCCCCGCGACATCAGGCCCAGCGATTCGAGTTGCCGCCAATCCCGGAACCGCACGGCGCCGTGATGCCAGAAGCCGGGGTTGGCGATCAGGGCGTCATAGTAATCATCATAAAGGCGGCTGTTGGCAAAATGCTGCCTGCGGGCCTTTTCCTCGCGCGCCCTCGCCACGATCAGATGCAGGAACTTCGTGTGCAGCAGGATCCCGGTCGGGTGGGTTCCGGCATGTTCCGTCCGGACAGTGTTCAGACGGCGCGGCAGGATCGAATGGGTGGAACTGGCATAGGCATAGCGCCAATGCCATTTGACCAGAGGTATCTTGCTGAGGGTGGGCGCGCGCTGCGGGTCTGCGGCGAAGAACATGCGTTCCCGGACACCGCCCCGGATCAGCCAGTTCCGCAAATCCCGCTGATAGCGGGTCCGATACCCGTCTGCATCAAACCAGTGCAGGATTTCCGCGGGGTTCTGTCCGGCGCGGTATTGCCGCTGCGCCAGCGCGCCGCGCGGGTAAAGCTCCAGCATCAGCGCGCCGAAGGATGCAATGCCGTGCGCGTCCAGCCAGCCGGTGAGTTCCCGAAGGCTGCGGCTGTCATGATGCGGGAACACGAACAGTTCGTCGGCGTCCACGGTCAGGCACCAGTGGCCATGGCCATGGCGCATCTGTAGCCAGGTCAGCCAATCGATCCCGAAACGCGACAGCCTGTAACTGTGCCGCGTCCGCCAGAGCGACACATCCGGCTGTTCGCGCAGCAATTCGTCGCTGCCATCGTCGCTGCCGTTATCGACGATCAGAAAATGCGAAACGCCCATCCCGCGATAGTGGCGCAGGAAGAAGGGCAGGCGGGTTGCCTCATTGCGAATGGTGGCGAAGCACAGAATGTCGCCGGGCCGGATCCGGCCGGTGCGATCCTGCGCCACGGACAGTTGGCGGCGTTTGCGCGCGGCCCGGAACAGAAAGCGCCGCCGCCGCCAGCGCATTCGGCCGGCCGTCCACAGCCCCCGTAACGCCCGCAGCGGCGCCGCTTTCCGGCTATTGGTCATAGTGGCCGGTTCGGTGCCAGCGCCAGGCATCCGCGATCATGGTGGGCAATGTCGAACGGTGCGGGGTCCAGCCCAGTTCTTGCGTCGCGCGGGCGCCGCCCGAGACGAGGCGCGCGCAATCGCCCTCTCGCCGGGGGCCTTCGGTCAGGGTGACGGCCCGTCCGGTGACGGCCTGGCAATGGTCGCTTACCTGCCGGACGGTAAATCCGCGCCCGGTGCCCAGATTGAAGACCCGGCTTCCGCCGCCGTTCCGAAGCCGGTCAAGGCCCAGGATATGTGCGTCCACCAGATCCATGACATGAACATAGTCGCGAATGCAGGTGCCGTCAGGTGTTCCGTAATCCGTGCCATGCACGGTCAATGCCGGACGGTTGCCCGTCATCGCATCCAGGATCAGGGGTATCAGGTGGGTTTCGGGGCGGTGAAACTCCCCCACTTCGGCGTCGGGGTCGGCGCCGGCGACATTGAAGTAGCGGAAAATGACATGACGCAGGCCGTCGCTTGCGCCAAAATCCCCCAGCATGTCCTCGACCATGCGTTTCGAGGCCGCATAGGGGCTGATCGGGGCCTGTATGCTTTGTTCGTCCAGAACCGCGCCGCCCTGATCGCCATAGATCGCGCAGGTCGAGGAGAACACGAAATTGCGGCAGTCCGCCGAGACCGCCGCCTTGATCAGGTTCAGCGATCCGTCCACATTGTTGCGCCGGTAGAGGCCCGGCTTTCGCATGGATTCGCCAACCCCGGTGAGCGCCGCAAAATGCATGACGGCTTCGGGGGTGTAGCGGCGGAAAACTTCGTCAATGCGGTCGCGGTCCAGCAGGTCGCCCCGCTCGAACGGGCCGAACTTTACGGCGTCGGACCATCCGGCGCCGAGATTGTCAAACGCGACGGGGACAAGGCCCGCCGTCGCCAGAGCCTTGCAGGCATGTGCGCCGACATATCCGGCGCCGCCCGTGACCAGAATGTGCCGCACCGCCGCCCCTCGGCCTATTGGCCCGCCTCTTGGGCAGACATGATTTCGGACAGGTAGCGGAACAGGTCGTCGCGCAGGTCGTCGCGGCCAAGGCCGAAGGCGACGGTCGCTTGCAGGAACCCGGCCTTCGAGCCGCAATCGAAACGCTGGCCGTGAAAGCGCAGGCCATGAACGTCGCGGCCTTCTTCCAGTTCGCGGGCAATGGCGTCCGTCAACTGGATTTCACCACCAGAGCCGGGCCGGGCGCTGTCAAGGTTCCGCAAGACATCCGGCGTCAGGATATAGCGCCCGATCACCGCCAGATTGGATGGCGCATTGCCCACGTCCGGCTTTTCGACCATGCCCCGGACCGAGACCAGCGCGCCCGTGTGCGTGCCCATGTCCTCGCGCACATCAAGAACCCCGTAAGCAGAGACCCGGCTGTACGGCACCGCCATCGCGGCGACCATGCTGCCGCCGGTTTCGGCATGGGCTTCCACCATCTGCTGAAGGCAGGGCTTTTCCGCCGCGATGACATCATCGGGCAGGATGACGGCAAAGGGTTCGTCGCCGATTAGGCGGCGGGCGCACCAGACCGCGTGACCAAGACCCATGGCGCAATGCTGGCGGATATAGGCGATGGCGCCGCTTTCCATATTGGTCGCATCAAGAACCCCGAGCAGATCGTCCTTGCCCCGTTCGCGCAGCGCGGCTTCCAGTTCCGGCGCGCGGTCGAAGTAATCCTCCAACGCGTTCTTGCCGCGCGAGGTGACGAAGATGAATTCCCTGATTCCGGCGGCCCGCGCTTCGTCGATCGCGTACTGGATCAGGGGCCGGTCCACCAGTGTCATGATCTCTTTCGGGATCGCCTTGGTTGCAGGCAGGAAACGTGTTCCCATGCCTGCCACGGGAAATATCGCCTTGGTCACTTTCCGGGACATCTGAAGACTCTCACCATACCCTCGGGCAACATGGCGTCAAAACATGTTCGGGGTTTGACGCGGCTTCGGACAGCTTTTGTAAGTCGTGTAACTTCACAATTGGTAAAACGCGGCATTGATGAACTGCCGGAGACACGGGATTGCAGCGCCCCTGCGCGCACAAGCCGCATGGCGCATGTCATTCAATTCCGAGATCCGCCAGCCCCGCCTCGACCAGCGGCACGTCCTGCGGGTTGTTGAGTTCCCGGAACGTCGCACTGCGGGCTTTGATCTCGACACAGCGGATCGTGCGGCCGTTTTCGAGAAACCGCAACTGTTCGAGACCTTCCAGCCGCTCCAGCGGGCCGGGTTTCCAGCCAGCATAGGCGCGCAGCGCGTCCGGCCGATAGGCATAGGCGCCGACATGATGAAAGACCGGTGTCGGATCGCCCCCGGCATAGGTCTGCCCGGTATGGGGAATGACTTCCCTGGAGAAATAAAGCGCGTACCCCCTGGAATCGAACACCGCGATCGTGCCGCCGACGCGCCCCGCCCGGCGGTCGGCCAGAAACCCGTTCAGCGCCGCTGCGTCGCAGCGCAGAACCGGCGTCGCCATGTCGGCGCCGGGGTCGGCAGCCAATCCTGCGACGATTCCCGTGATCGCCCGTGGCGGGGTCAGCGGGGCGTCGCCTTGCAGGTTGACGATGATGTCATGCGCCTCGCCGGTCGCGTCGAGCACGGCAGCGCAGCGTTCGGTGCCGTTCGCGCAGGCGCCGGGGGTCATCACGACCTCTGCCCCGAAGCCTTCGGCGTGGCTGCGGATACGCTCGTCATCGGTCGCGACGACCACGCGGGCGACGCCCGGCACGGCTCTGGCCGCCTGCCAGCTGCGCTCTATCAGTGACCGGGCCTGCCCGCCCGCGCCGCGCAGCATCACCAGCGGTTTGCCGGGATAGCGGCTGGAGGCATGGCGGGCCGGAATGACGATCAGCGTGCGCATCGGTCGCGCACCAGTTCGACGCCCGGAGCGAAGGCAATGAAAAACGGGTTTTCATGTCCGGGCTTACCATAGGTCAGGGGCGTGTGATCGTCAAGGCGCACGACCCGCCCGCCCGCGCCGCGCAGCACCGCGTCGCCCGCTGCGGTGTCCCATTCCATGGTCCGGCCAAGCCGCGGGTAAAGATCGGCCTCGCCGCTTGCCACCAGGCAGAATTTCAGTGACGAACCGGCGCTGCGCGAATCGGCGACGCTGTATCTGGCGATATACTCCTCTGTCGCCCGGTCGCGATGGGATCGGGACGCAACGATCACAAGCGATCCATTGTCGGGGGCGGTGACACGCAGGGCCTTCGTTTCGCCTTGCATGGCGGGATTGAACGGGGCGTATTCCTCTATCGTGCGACCGTCGGCGCGGGTCATGAAAAGGCGTTCCCTGGCCGGTGCGTAGACCACGCCGCGTGTGGGTGCGCCATTTTCCACCAGCGCGATATTGACGGTGAAATCGCCGCGCCGCCCGATGAATTCCCTGGTGCCGTCAAGGGGGTCCACGATGATGAAGCGATTCGCGCCCTGTCCGTGCGATGCGGTCTGTTCTTCGGTCACGGCGGGAATATCCGGAAACGCCTCGGCAAGACCGGCGGCGATCAGCGCATCGGCGGCCTCGTCCGCCGCTGTCACCGGGCTTTGGTCCGGTTTGACCTTCACGTCGAAATCGCCGGTATTGTAGATCTGCATGATCCGCGCGCCCGCCGTGATCGCCAGTTGGCGGAAGACCTGCATCAGCCTGTCGTGTTCCAGTGGAATGTTCCTGCCCCCCCGTGTTTGCCGTGCGGCATCCGCGCCCCCTTGTATGATCGCAGGATAAGGGATCGGCAAGAACTCCGTGCAATAATCGACGGCGAAGTGTTCCGGCAAAGGCAGGTGAGATGTTCGTAACCCGGCGCAAGGCGAATACCCGCGATTCCGCTCTGGCAACCCTGGGGCTGATTTATTACGCCACCGTGCGAAAATTGCGGATGAACCACGGCAACGCCGTGATCGGGCTGGTCCTGACCATCATGCAATCCATGATGATGCTTGCGATCTTCTTTGTTTTCATGTCGGTTCTCGGCCTGCGCACAGCCGCCGTGCGTGGCGACTATGTGCTGTACATCATGTCCGGCATCTTCATGTACATGACCCATGCCAAGACCCTTGGCGCGGTGGTGGGGTCGGAAGGGCCGGCGTCGTCGATGATGCTGCACGCGCCGATGACAACGGCGATCGGCATCATCTCCTCGGCGCTGTCGGTTCTGTACAATCAGGTTCTGTCGGCGGCGATCATTCTGTTCGTGTACCATGCCGCGTTCAACCCCATCACGATAGAACAGCCCGCAGGCGCGGTCGCCATGCTGCTTCTGGCGTGGTTCAGCGGCATCGCCGTCGCCATGATCTTCGTGGCGCTGAAGCCGTGGTTCCCGCGATTTGTCGGGATCGCGACAAATCTTTATCGGCGGGCCAACATGATCGCCTCGGGCAAGATGTTTCTGGCCAATACGCTGCCCGGTTTCATGTTGGCCATGTTCGACTGGAATCCGCTTTTTCACACGATTGATCAGGCCAGGGGGTTCACGTTTCTGAACTACCTGCCGCGCGTTACGTCGATCGAATATCCGCTTTATCTGAGCCTGACACTGCTGATGATCGGGCTGATGGGGGAGTTCTATACCCGCAAGCACGCCTCTGCCAGCTGGGGGGCGCGGCAATGACGGTTCCGGCTGATTCACCACCCGGAGCGTGACATTGATCCGCCCGCCGCGCGGGCAACCTTGCGGAAGATTCCCGCAAGAACGGCGCACGACCCGGCTTGCAGCGCCTGTCCCTCATTCTTATATACCCTGCGAAGCCTGACCGGGGTCATGCCCCGGTCAACATACCGGGATCGGTTCCGGGATGCCTGATGCGGGTTCCGGGACCAGACAATCGCCTTGGAAAGGGTATTGAGAGCATGGCCAAAGTCATTGGAATTGACCTCGGGACGACCAACTCCTGCATTGCCATCATGGATGGCGCGCAACCGCGTGTCGTGGAAAACGCCGAGGGCGCGCGCACCACGCCGTCAATCGTCGCGTTCACCGACGGCGAGCGTCTGGTCGGGCAGGCTGCAAAGCGCCAGGCCGTCACCAACTCCGACAACACCATCTTTGCCGTGAAACGCCTTATCGGCCGCCGGGTTGGCGATGCCGAGGTCGAGAAGGACAGGAAACTGGTTCCCTACGCCATCATTGATGGCGGCAACGGGGATGCCTGGGTCGAAGCGCGCGGCGAGAAATATTCGCCCTCGCAAATCTCTGCCTTCATCCTGCAAAAGATGAAGGAAACCGCCGAAAGTTATCTGGGCGAAGAGGTGACGCAGGCGGTGATCACGGTTCCGGCCTATTTCAACGACGCCCAGCGTCAGGCCACCAAGGATGCGGGCAGGATTGCCGGTCTGGAAGTGCTCAGGATCATCAACGAACCGACCGCGGCGGCGCTGGCCTATGGTCTGGACAAGAAGGATTCGAAAACCATCGCGGTCTATGACCTTGGCGGCGGCACCTTCGACGTGACCATCCTGGAAATCGACGATGGCCTGTTCGAGGTGAAATCCACCAATGGGAACACCTTCCTGGGCGGTGAAGATTTTGACATGCGCATCGTCACCTATCTGGCGGACGAGTTCAGAAAGGAAACCGGCGTCGATCTGACCAGGGACAAGATGGCGTTGCAGCGTCTGAAGGAAGCTGCCGAGAAAGCCAAGATCGAACTGTCCAGCGCCAACCAGACCGAGATCAACCAGCCGTTCATCTCGATGGACCCGAACGGGGGTCAGCCGCTGCACATGGTCATGAAGCTGACCCGGGCCAAGCTGGAAAGCCTTGTGGGCAACCTGATCAAATCCTCGCTGGACCCGTGTCGGGCGGCGCTGAAGGATGCCGGCTTCTCGACCGCCGACATTGACGAGGTGGTTCTGGTGGGCGGCATGACCCGTATGCCGAAAGTCACCGAAGAGGTGACGAGGTTCTTTGGCAAGGAGCCGCACAAGGGCGTGAATCCGGATGAGGTTGTCGCCATGGGCGCCGCCATTCAGGCCGGGGTTCTGCAAGGCGATGTCAAGGACGTGGTTCTTCTGGATGTCACCCCGCTTTCGCTGGGGATCGAAACGCTGGGCGGCGTCTTCACCCGCCTGATCGACCGCAACACCACGATTCCCACCAAGAAGTCGCAGATATTCTCGACCGCCGAGGACAACCAGAACGCCGTGACGATCCGCGTCTTTCAGGGCGAACGCGAAATGGCCGCCGACAACAAGCTGCTGGGTCAGTTCAACCTTGAGGAAATCCCCCCCGCGCCGCGCGGCATTCCGCAGATCGAGGTGAGCTTCGACATTGACGCCAACGGCATCGTGTCGGTGATTGCGATGGACAAGGGCACCGGCAAGGAACAGAAGATCACCATCCAGGCCTCTGGCGGTCTTTCCGATGACGAGATAGAGCAGATGGTCAAGGATGCCGAGGCCAATGCCGAGGCCGACAGGAAACGCCGCGAACTGGTCGAGGCCCGCAACCATGCGGAAAGCCTGATCCACTCGACCGAAAAATCGCTGGAAGAGCATTCCGACAAGGTCGATCCGACCACTGTCGAGGCGATCGAACTGGCCGTTGCCGCGCTGAAGGACAATCTGGAAAAAGACAATGTCCCTGCCGACAGGATCAGGTCCGGCATCCAGAACGTGACCGAAGCCGCCATGAAACTGGGCGAAGCCGTCTACAAGGCCCGGCAGGAAGCGGCGGATGGGGCCGACCCGGAGGATGCGGATCGGGCCGGCCCTGTCGATGACGAAATCGTCGATGCCGACTTCGAAGATCTGGGTGGCAAAGACAAACGCGCATAAGGGGCGTTGATACGCCCTTTGGGCCGGTCTTTGCGTTCCAGAGGGAACAGAACATGGCAAAGCGCGATTTTTACGATGTGCTTGGCATCCGCAAGGGCGCCTCGGCGGATGAAATAAAGAAAGCCTATCGCCGCAAGGCCAAAGAGCTGCACCCGGACCGCAACAAGGACAACCCCGAGGCGGAGTCCCGGTTCAAGGAGGCGAACGAGGCGTATGAGATTCTGAAAGACGCCGAAAGAAAGGCCGCCTATGACCGGTTCGGGCACGCGGCGTTTGAAAACGGCATGGGCGGCGGTGGCCGTGGCGGGTTCCATCCTGGCGGGCAGGGCGATTTCGCCAGCACCTTCTCGGATATTTTCGAAGACCTCTTCGGCAGCGGCAGCGGCGGCGGCAGTGTGCGGCAACGTGCTGTCCGGGGGTCCGATCTGCGCCACAACCTGCGTGTGACGCTGGAAGAGGCGTATCGGGGTCTTCAGAAGACCGTCACCGTGCCGACCTCCGTCACCTGCGGGTCGTGCAACGGAACGGGTGCGGAAAGCGGGGCGGAGCCTGCAACCTGCCCGACCTGTTCCGGCATGGGCAAGGTGCGGGCGCAGCAGGGGTTTTTTACCGTCGAACGCACCTGCCCCACCTGCCATGGCGCGGGCCAGATGATCAAGAACCCGTGCCAGACCTGCCATGGCGCGGGCCGCAGGCAGGAAGACCGCACGCTGTCGGTCAACATCCCGGCGGGCGTCGAGACTGGCACCCGCATCCGTCTGGCCGGTGAAGGCGAGGCCGGTCTGCGCGGCGGGCCGTCCGGCGATCTTTATATTTTCATCGAACTGCGCCAACACGCGATCTTTGAGCGCGACGGCATCAACCTGTTCTGCCGGGTGCCGGTGTCGATGAACTCTGCCGCGCTGGGCGGGGATATAGAGGTGCCGACCATTGATGGCGGTCGCAGCCGGGTGCGAATCCCGGCAGGCAGCCAGTCGGGCCGCCAGATGCGGCTGAAGGGCAAGGGTATGCCGGCGCTGCGCGGGGCCGGTCAGGGCGACATGTATATAGAGATGGCGGTTGAAACGCCCGTCAACCTGACCGGTCGTCAGAAGGAACTGCTGCGCGAATTCGATGAGGTTGCGGCGGACAACAACCCGCAAAGCTCCAGCTTCTTCGGCAAGGTCAAGACGTTCTGGGGCGGGACGAAGGGCTAGTGCCGTGCAGGTCCGCGGTATTTGGCGGCCTCGTATCGTGGCCCCGGCCCTGAATTAACCCATTCTTAACCAAGGCTGCGGCAGATTTGCCCCCATGTCGAAGCGCAGCCAGTTCTCGGAAACCCCGATGCCGTCCTTTGAGCAGGATGAGGTGGTGATCACGCCTGCGCCGGGCGGCAGGCTGCCCTCTTATATCCGCGACCATCGCAAGCGCCTGCGGCAGCGGTTCATGGCGGGCGGGGCGGAGGCGATGCCGGATTACGAATTGCTGGAGCTTGTGCTTTTCCGCGCTATTCTCCGTCAGGATGTCAAGCCGCTGGCCCGGCGTCTGCTGGAGGTTTTCGGCGATTTCAACCGCGTGCTGTCGGCGCCTGCGGAACGGCTTTCCAGGGTCAGCGGGGTGGGTGAGGCGGTCATTCAGGAGCTCAAGATCGTCGAGGCGGCATCGCACCGTCTGGCGCGGTCCCGGATCATGCAGCGGCCGGTGATTTCCGGCTGGGATCAGGTGCTGGATTATTGCCACACCACCATGGCCCACCGGGAAACGGAACAGTTCCGGGTGCTCTACATGGATCGCAAGAATGTACTGATCGCGGATGAAGAACATGCCAGGGGCACGGTGGATCATGTGCCGGTCTACCCGCGCGAGGTGGTGAAGCGGGCGCTGGAACTGAATGCGTCGGCGCTGATCCTTGTTCACAACCACCCGTCCGGCGACCCGACGCCTTCCGACGCGGACATAACCATGACCAAACGGATCCGCAACGCGGCAGAGATGCTGGGACTTGTCTTGCATGACCATCTGATCGTGGGAAAAAGCTGCGAGCTGAGCTTTCGGTCAGAGGGTTATCTTTGAACCGGCAGATCACCCCCGTTCGCCGTCGTCCGTGAGGCTGCCCGAATTTGGCCGCAATCGGCCGCAACCGGTCACATTGCGCAGGCCCGCCTGACGGGTGGGTGCGAATCAGACGATCCTGCCGTGGCAGTGCTTGAATTTCTTTCCAGACCCGCAGGGGCAGGTATCATTGCGGCCCGGATTGCCCCAGGTTTCCGGGGATTCTTCGACAAATCCGTTTGCCGCCGGTTGTGCGCCGGCGGCCTCCGCCACCTTCGCCAGCGCTTTCTGCTGCGCCGCCATCCGGGCCATCATTGTCTTCTGTTCCTCTTCGCTCAGCGGGCGGATCTGGGCGAGTTTCCGGCTGACCTCTTCGCGCAGGGTGTCCAGAAGTGTTTCGAATAGCTGGAAACTTTCGGTCTTGTACTCGTTCAGCGGGTCACGCTGGGCATAGCCGCGAAAGCCGACGACAGAGCGCAGATGCTCCAGCGTCAGCAGATGTTCGCGCCACTTGCCGTCGATGGTCTGCAACAAAAGCTGTTTTTCGATGTTGCGCATGTTGCCGGGGCCGAATTTCGCCGCCTTGGAGGCCATGAATTCGTCAGAGGCGTTTTCCAGGCTCTCCCGGATCGTGTTGTCATCCACGCCTTCCCCGGCGGCCCAGTCGGCAACCGGGACTTCCAGCCCGAGGCCGGACCTGACCGCTTCCTGCAATCCTTCGGTATCCCACTGGTCGGCATAGGCTTTGGGCGGCATGTGAAGCGTTACCAGATCGTCGATCACCTGATGGCGCATGTCCTGCACGACCCCGGACAGGTCGGCGGCCTCCATGATCTCGCGGCGCTGGCCGAAGATCACCTTGCGCTGATCGTTCATCACGTCGTCGAATTTCAGAAGCTGCTTGCGGATGTCGAAATTGCGGCCCTCGACCTTGGCCTGCGCGCGTTCCAGTGATTTGTTGACCCATGGATGAATGATCGCTTCGCCTTCTTTCATGCCAAGGGTCGAAAGCACCTTTTCCAGCCGCTCAGAGCCGAAAATGCGCATCAGGTCATCTTCGAGGCTGAGGAAGAAGGCCGACCGTCCCGGATCGCCCTGACGACCCGACCGGCCGCGCAACTGATTGTCGATGCGGCGCGATTCGTGGCGTTCGGTGGCGAGCACGAAAAGACCGCCGGCCGCTTTCACGGCGTCCTCATCGGCCTTGTGGGCTTGCTCGATCCGGTTGCGGATGGCGATGTGGTCGCCCGCCGGGTCGGCGGCGATGGCTTCCATCACCTTGAATTCGACATTGCCGCCCAGTTTGATGTCGGTGCCGCGCCCGGCCATGTTGGTGGCGATGGTCACGGCGCCGAACTTGCCGGCGTCGGCGACGATCTGCGCCTCCTGTTCGTGCTGGCGCGCATTCAGGACGTTGTGCCTGATCCCGGCCTTGCCAAGCAGGCCGGACAGAAATTCCGATTTCTCGATGGAGGTGGTGCCGACGAGGATCGGCTGACCCTTGCCATGCGCTTCCCCGATGGTCGCGACGACCGCTTCGTATTTCTCACGCGCGGTGCGGTAGACGGCATCGTCTTCATCGGCGCGGGCAACGGGCCGGTTGGTGGGCACCTCGATGACGCCCAGCCGGTAGATTTCCTGAAATTCCTCGGCCTCCGTCGCGGCGGTCCCGGTCATCCCGGCCAGTTTGTCGTAAAGGCGGAAATAGTTCTGGAAGGTGACAGAGGCCAGCGTCACGTTTTCCGGCTGGATCGCCACGCCTTCGCGCGCCTCCAGCGCCTGATGCAGCCCGTCCGACAGCCGCCGCCCCACCATCATCCGGCCGGTGAATTCGTCGATCAGCACGACCTCGCCGTCGCGGACGATATAATCCTTGTCCCTGTGAAAGAGCTTGTGCGCGCGCAGGCCCTGATTGACGTGATGGACGATGGTGGTTGATTCCGGATCGTACAGCGACTGCCCCTCGGGCAGGATGCCCGCCTTGTGCAGCATCGCCTCCAGCGTGTCATTGCCTTCTTCCGTGAAGGATACATTGCGGGTTTTTTCATCCAGTGTGTAATGCTCTGCGGACAGGTCCGGGATCAGCCTGTCGATGGTGACGTAAAGCTCTGATCGGTCCTGCGCCGGACCCGAGATGACCAGCGGCGTTCGCGCCTCGTCGATCAGGATGGAGTCGACCTCGTCCACGATCGCGAAATTGTGGTCGCGCTGGAACATCTGGCGAAGCTCCGACTTCATGTTGTCGCGCAGATAGTCGAAGCCCAGTTCGTTATTTGTGGAATAGGTGATGTCGGCGTCATAGGCCGCTTTCTTTTCCTGCGGATCCTGCTGGGGATAGACCACGCCGCAGCTCAGCCCAAGCGCGCCATAGACCTTGCCCATCCATTCGGAGTCACGTTTGGCGAGGTAGTCGTTCACGGTGACGATGTGAACGCCGTTGCCGGTCAGCGCGTTCAGACAGGCGGGGAATGTGGCGACCAGCGTCTTGCCTTCGCCGGTCTTCATTTCAGAGATATTGCCTTCGTGAAGGAAGATGCCGCCCATCAACTGCACGTCGAAGGCCCTGAGGCCCAGGGCGCGCCGGGCGGCCTCGCGGCAATTGGCAAAGGCTTCGGGCAGAAGCGCATCCAGCGTTTCGCCCCCGGTCGCGCGTTTGCGCAGTTCGGCGGTCTTGTCTTTCAGCCCGTCGTCGGACAGGGTCTGGAATTCCGGCTCCAGCGCGTTGATCCGGTCCACGATTGATTGGGTGGCCCTGATCTTGCGATTGTTCGGGGTGCCGAAGACCTTTCTGGCAAGTGTTCCGATGCCCAGCATGTTGTCTCCGCCTGATGCGATCCTGACATGATCGTGTGAAGTGACGCCTTGCCCGTCATTCGTCCCGGCCCTAAGTAGGGGCGGATGAGGAACCGCCAGACGCTCTTGATCTCTCAGCGATGTAAGGGGCTGGCCAGATAGTGTCAACGTCGCGGCCTGCCGTGGCGGGATCAAAGGAACGAGAGATGCCGAAACACACGAAATTCCTGGCCGCCGCGATGCTGGCCATCGCGATGACCACCGCGATGGCGATGCCGGTCATGGCGCAGGAGGCCGATATTGACACCGTGGTCGCCACGGTGAATGGCGCCGACATCACCGTCGGTCATCTGATTGTCGCCCGGCGCGGCCTTGCGCCCCAGTATCAGAACCTGCCTGACGAAACGCTGTTCGAAGGTCTGTTGCAGCAACTGATCCGGCAGGCGGTGCTGTCGCAATCGCTGGAGGGGGATGAACCCGCCGCGGTCAGGCTGGCGGTCGAGAACGAATCGCAGGCCATCCGGGCCAATGAAACCGTGGCCCGCATTGTTGCCTCTGCGGTGACGGAAGAGGCCGTGCAGGCCGCGTATGACGATATTTACGCCAATGCGGACCCCACCCCCGAATTCAACGCATCGCACATTCTTGTCGAGACAGAGGAAGAGGCCGGGGCGTTGATCGGAGAGCTTGAGGCCGGTGCGGATTTCGGGGAACTCGCCAGGCAACATTCCACTGGCCCGTCCGGGCCCGATGGCGGGCAGTTGGGGTGGTTCGGCCCCGGCGCGATGGTTCCCTCGTTCGAGGCAGCGGTCACTGCGCTGGAGGCTGGTGCGATTTCCGCCCCGGTGCAGACCCGGTTCGGCTGGCATGTGGTCAAACTGAACGACATCCGCGAAAAACCGGCGCCGACCCTGGAACAGGTGCGCGCCGAGATGGAGGCAAATGTCGGGCAGAAAGCGGTGGAGGATTTCGTCGCCTCGCGAACCGCTGCGGCAGGGATCATCCGGGCGGAAGCGGGGGCGATTGATCCCGCCATTCTGTCCAACCCCGATATTCTGCCGGATTGAGGAGCAATGGGATGGCAGACGAGATGGCGGACGAGGCGACACGGATTTCACCGCTTGCGCCAAAGGCCGGGTTTCCCGATCTGCCGCGGATTGCCGGCGCTGAATTTGCGGCGGTGGCGGCGGGGGTGAAACATGCTGGCCGGGCCGATGTCATGCTGGCGCGACTTGCCCCCGGAACCGCGATCGCCGGTGTTTTCACCCGATCCTCCACCCGGTCCGCGCCGGTTCTGGATTGCGAGGCCAAACTGGGCGGCCCGTCCAAAGGGGGGGCCGCCATTGTGATCAATTCCGGCAACGCCAATGCCTTCACCGGCAGGGGCGGCGTTGAGTCGGTTCAGGCCATCACCGCGGCGGTGGCGGAGGCGACCGGCATCGCGCGGGATCGGGTCTTCACCGCGTCAACCGGGGTGATCGGGGAACCGCTGCCCCATGCGCGGATCACCGCAAGACTGCCAGAGCTTGCCGCCAACCTGTCGCCTGCTGCGTTGCACGATGCCGCACGGGCGATCATGACCACCGACACGTTTGCCAAGGGATCATCGGCGACGCCTGATCCGGGCGGGCCGGTTCAGGTTGCGGGAATCGCCAAGGGCTCCGGCATGATCGCGCCGGACATGGCGACAATGCTGGCCTGTATCTTCACCGACGCTGCCGTGGATCAACCGGTTTTGCAGGCGATGCTGTCGGAACTGGCGAACCGGACCTTCAACTGCATCACCGTGGACAGCGATACCTCGACTTCCGACACGCTGATCCTGGCCGCCACGGGGCAGGCCCCGGCCCCGGCAATCACGGATCGTGAAAGCGGCGCGGCGCGGACTTTCGAGGCGGCGCTGGAAAAGGTCATGCTCGATCTCGCGCATCAGGTGGTGCGCGATGGCGAAGGGGCGACCAAATTCGTCGAAGTGCGGGTGGAAGGCGCGCTCGGCGACGGGGATGCCCGCAAGGTGGCGCTGTCGGTCGCCAATTCGCCCCTGGTCAAAACCGCGATTGCCGGGGAAGACGCGAACTGGGGCCGTGTGGTAATGGCGGTGGGCAAATCCGGCGCAGAGGCCGACCGGGACCGCCTGACCATCCATTTCGGCGACGTTCTGGTGGCGGAAAACGGCCGGGTGTCGCCGGATTACCGGGAACAGGATGCCGCCGCCCACATGAAAGGGCAGGAGTTGCTGATCCGCCTCGGCATGGGGCTGGGCGACGGGCGGGCCACGGTCTGGAGCTGTGATCTGACCCGTCGATATATCGAGATCAACGCGGATTACCGGTCTTGAAGACGGTTCTGGTTTCTGCGGTTGCGCTGATCGACGTGGATGGGCGGGTGCTGCTGGCGCAACGCCCGGAAGGCAAGACCATGGCCGGGCTCTGGGAGTTTCCGGGCGGCAAGGTCGAACCGGGCGAATCTCCGGAACGCGCCCTGATACGGGAACTGGAGGAAGAACTCGGCATTCACACCTGGGGCAGTTGCCTGGCGCCGCTGAGCTTTGCCAGCCACAGCTACGAATCCTTTCACCTGCTGATGCCGCTTTTCGCCTGCCGCAAATGGGAAGGTCGGCTGGCCTCACGCGAAGGGCAGGCGCTGAAATGGGTCCGTGCGCGGGACTTGCGCGATTATCCCATGCCGCCTGCGGACATTCCGCTGATCCCGGTTCTGCGTGACTGGCTGTAACCCGCCCGATCACCTGCGCGCACCGGAAACATCTGGTCCTGCTCCCTGAAACCTGTTAACGATCCTGAAACGATACGCAGGACGGTTTGCCGGGGAGGGTCAGTGATACGCACCATCACTCTTGGAACATGTGTTCTGGTTCAGGGCCTGTTCGTGCGGAAACTCGACAATGGCAGGATAGCTGTCAGGGTCGGGGATCGGGTTTTCGTCGGTATGCCCGTGGAAGCCGGGGCATTGCGGCCCTGATAGGGCTCCGGGCTACGGGTTCAGACCGGGCTCATTCGGATGCCAGAACCTTGCGCGCGACCCGAAAACATTCCAGCGCCTGCGGGACGCCGCAATAAATTCCCACCACATGAATGATGGCGCGAATCTCTTCGCGGATGACACCGTTACCGATTGCGCCCCGGCAGTGGATTTCCCATTCGTGCATCCTGCCCAGCGCGCCAATCATTGCCAGATTCATCATGGAGCGGCAATGATGTCATCCCCCCAGCCAAACCCCCAGCACCACGCGGTCATCGCCTGCTGAAACGGGCGTGTAAAGTCGTCGGCGGCCGCCAGGTTCTTTTCCACATGCTCTGCGCCAAGCGTCGCCTTGCGCTGTTCGAGCCCTTTCAGAAAGAGGTTTTCGTCAAAGATATCTGTCATGGATCGTCTTTCATTATCGGGGTCCGGCGCTGTTGTCCGCCGGTTTCGCCCCCGGTGTATAGGGTTCTGGAATGATGTTTTGCGACGCGAAGGGCGGGCGGACATATTCCGGGTGTTCCGGCCGTTCCTCGAACTTTATGTTTTCCGGCGTGACATCCCGATAGGGGATCCGGCTCAGGAAATGGGCGATGCAGTTCAGGCGCGCGTGTTTCTTGACATCGGCATTGACAACATGCCAGCGGGCCTCCGGAATATCGGTACGGGCCATCATCTCATCCTTGGCGCGGGAATACTCTACCCAGCACTTGCGCGATTCCAGATCCATCGGCGACAGCTTCCATCGTTTCAGCGGGTCGGTCAGACGAGAGCGAAAGCGCCTTTCCTGTTCGGTGTCGCTTACGGAAAACCAGTATTTGATCAGGATAATGCCGGAACGGACCAGCATCCTTTCCAGTTCGCAGACAGAATTGAAAAACTCCTCCAGTTCTTCATCGGTGCAGAATCCCATCACGCGCTCGACACCGGCGCGGTTGTACCAGGACCGGTCGAAGATCACGATTTCGCCTGCACCGGGCAGATGCGTGACGTAGCGCTGAAAATACCACTGGTTTCTTTCCCGCTCTGTCGGGGCGGGCAGGGCGACGATCCGGGCCACCCGCGGGCTGAGATACTGGGTCAGCCGTTTGATCGTGCCGCCTTTCCCGGCGGCGTCGCGGCCTTCGAAAATCGCGACGACCTTCAGCCCTTCCTGCCTGATCGATTCCTGGAGCTTCACCAGTTCGACCTGCAAGTCAGCCATCGCGGCTTCGTATTTCCTGCCGGAAATCCTGCGCGCCCTCGCACTGGTGTCTTCTGCGAATTCCCCGATCATGATCACCCCCTGTTGCCATATGTCCTGACGGTTGCCTGTCGCCAAGTGAACACGATCGCCCCTGACCGATGCAAGTTTTTTGTCGGGGACCGCCCGTCATGCGCGTATCAGGTGCGGCGCGGCATGTCAGGGCGGCTCTGCCCCGTCGTCGTCGGTTCCGGCGTATTTCGGCAGGTTGTCGTCAATGCCCAGCCACGGCGCCCGCTCTGCATAATGAAAATGCGCTTCGGGGCGGAACAGGGACGGATCATCGAGGGTTGCAGCATGGAGATGGGTTTCGGCGGGCCATCTGGCGCCTTGATAATAAAGCTGCGCGCCGCAGGACGGGCAGTAACCGCGCCGGGCACCGTGGGACGAGGCGTTGACCGCAACCCTGCCCGACCAGTTCACACTGTCGCGGGGCACGCCGAGGAAACTGGTGAACGGGGCAGAGCAGGCGCGTCGGCAGCTTTCGCAATGGCAGTGGCCTGCCCAGATCGGCCTGGCCGGGGTTTGCCATGTGACCGCGCCGCAGAGGCAACGGCCGGAAAGCGTGGTCATGATCTATCCTCCCTGTCGGCCCTGTACGGCAAGGCTGCGGACCACGGCGCTGTCCGTGCAATAGCGCGCATCAGGCGACCGGACGGGGATGGCGGGGGCATTGCCGAGGCGTCCGGGAACGACATTTGGCACGTTTGTATCATTCATGATTGACGAAAACAAGTTTGTACGATTAGCCTGTCCATCGAAAAGCGATTGCGGGGCGGAAAATCCTGATGTCCGACAACAAGCCGCCCTCACAGGCCAGGGTTGTCATGGATGCCGCCGAATGCCCCCCCATGCTTCTTCTTTGCAAAAATACTCCGGGGGGGCCCGCAGGGCGGGGGCAGCGCCCCCTTTCACACGCAACCGGGAGTGCGACGATGAATTCGGATGACACGATGAAAGCCATGGTTCTGACCGGGCATGGCGGGCTCGACAAATACGAATGGTTTGAGGATTGGCCAAAACCCGCCCCCGGTCCGATGGAGGTTCTGATCAGGGTCGGGGCCTGCGGGCTGAACAATACCGATGTCAACACAAGGACGGGCTGGTATTCGAAGACGGTGAACGGGGCGACCACGGGCGGGGCCTTTGCAGAGCCGGATGAAGAAGACCCGTCCTGGGGCGGGCGGCCAGTGGCCTTTCCGCGTATCCAGGGCGTGGATGCGGTGGGCATTGTCGAGGCTGCGGGCGCGCCGCGGACCCGGGCAGGGACCGGCACTGGTCGAAATAGGTGATGGAGGCTGCGGGCGCGCGCGCGGACCCGGGGGGAACAGAACATGATCAAAACTATCCTCGGGAGGCTGCGGGCGCGCGCGCGGACCCGGGGCGCCGCCGAGCGGATCGAGGATGAGCAAATCGGGCTGCGGGCGCGCGCGCGGACCCGGGTCTGATCGGCAGGCGCGTGATGTGCGATGGCTGGCTGCGTGACTGGAACGACCCCGGCAACAGGGACCGGGCCGGTTATTTCGGCAGCGAATGCGATGGCGGCTATGCGGAATATACCGTTGCCGACCAGCGCAATATCGCGGTGGTGGAAAGCGATCTGAGCGATGCGGAACTGGCCACCTTCCAATGCAGCTACACGACGGCAGAGGGGATGCTGACCCGCGCCGGTGCGGGGGCGGATGACACGGTTCTGATTCCCGGCGCCTCCGGCGGCGTGGGCGGGGCGCTGATTCAGTTGGCAAAGCGGCGCTCGGCGCGGGTCATCGCCATGGCGGCAGAGCCCAAACACGCCGAAGTCGCCAGCCTCGGCCCTGATCTGATCCTGCCGCGCAGCCCCGGCAATCTGCGCGCCGCGCTGGGCGATGAAAAGATCACGGTCGTGGCCGATATTGTCGGCGGGCCCATGTGGCCGCAACTGATTGACGTTCTGGAGCGCGGCGGGCGTTATACCTGTTCGGGTGCGATTGCCGGGCCGATGGTGGAACTGGACCTGCGCACCTTCTACCTCCGCGATCTGACCTTTACCGGGTCCACGGTCATCCCCCAACAGGTGTTTCACGATGTCATCGGTTATATCGTGCGGGGAGAAATCCGGCCGGTGCTGGCCGCGGTCTATCCGCTGAGTGACCTGCGCGAGGCGCAACAGGCGTTCATCGACAAGAAACACACCGGCAGTATCGTGGTGGCGCCATGAGCGGCGACGCGCCCGCCCGGTTGCTGGAGGGGGTGCGCACCGCGCATGGCCAGAGCGCCGCGCGCGCCCATGGCATTTTCAGGTCGCCCGGCAAGACCTGCCCCTGCCTCGCCCTGACAGCGCCTGTCGTCCCCGCCTGCCATCCCCGGCTGTGATCAGTCCAGCTTGCGTTCGACTTCTTCGCGCTCGAATATCTCGATCACGTCGCCGGTGCGTATGTCATCGTATCTTTCGAACGCCATGCCGCATTCCTGGCCGCTCTGCACCTCTTTCATCTCATTCCTGAAGCGTTTCAGCGTCTTCAGCGTGCCTTCGTGGATCACCACATTGTCGCGCAGAAGCCGGACACCGGCGGAACGCCGCGCCACGCCTTCGGTGATCAGACAGCCCGCAACCCTGCCGACGCCGGAGACCTTGAAGACCTCCCTGATTTCGGCATAGCCGATGAAGTTCTCGCGCACTTCTGCGGACAGAAGGCCGGATGCGGCGGCTTTCACATCGTCCACAAGATCGTAGATGACCGAGTAATAGCGGATTTCCACGCCTTTCTGGTTGGCGACACTGCGGGCGCTGGCGTTGGCGCGGACGTTGAAGCCCAGAACCGGCGCGTCGGAAGCCTCGGCCAGACCAATATCGGTTTCGGTAATCGCGCCGACACCGGAATGGAGGACACGAACGCGGACCTCTTCATTTCCGACCCTCTCCATCGCCTGCACGATTGCCTCGGCCGAACCCTGCACGTCGGCCTTCACCAGAATCGGAAGCTCGGCCACCTTTTCATTCGCCCTGGCCCTGGCCAGCAACTGATCGAGCGTGGCGGCGGCCCCGGCGGCGACACGCTTGTCCTTGGCGGCCTGCTGACGGTAGGCTGCGATTTCACGGGCCTGCGCCTCGGTCTCGACCACGTTCAGAACGTCACCGGCCTCTGGCGTGCCGTTCAGGCCCAGAACCTCGACCGGCACCGAGGGACCGACCTCCTTCACCCGCTCACCCTTGTCGTTCTCCATGGCGCGGACCTTGCCGTACTGCTCGCCCACGACGAATATGTCGCCTTGTTTCAGCGTGCCGTTCCGGACCAGAACCGTCGCGACCGGACCGCGGCCCACATCGAGGCTGGCCTCGATCACGGCGCCGGATGCGGCACGGTCGGGATTGGCCTTGAGGTCCAGGATTTCGGCCTGGAGCGTGATCGCCTCCAGAAGCGCATCCAGACCCTGACCGGTAATCGCGGAGACCTCGACATCCTGCACGTCGCCGGACATCGCCTCGACAATGACCCCGTGTTGCAGAAGGTCGGAGCGCACCTTGTCAGGGTTCGCGTCGGGCCTGTCGATCTTGTTGATCGCCACGATCATCGGCACCCTGGCGGCCCTGGCGTGGTTGATCGCCTCTATCGTCTGCGGCATGACCGCGTCGTCTGCGGCGACCACGAGCACCACGATGTCGGTGACCTGCGCCCCGCGCGCCCGCATCGAGGTAAAGGCCGCGTGGCCGGGTGTGTCGAGAAAGCTGAGCACGGCGCCGTCATCGGTCGTCACCTGATAGGCGCCGATATGCTGGGTGATGCCGCCCGCCTCTCCGGCGACAACCTTGGCATTGCGGATCGCATCCAGAAGCGAGGTCTTGCCATGGTCAACATGCCCCATGACCGTGATGACCGGCGGACGGAACTTCAGGTCTTTTTCCCTGTCCTCCACCGTGTCGATGACATCTTCCACATCGGCGTCGGAGACACGGACGACATGGTGGCCGAATTCCTCGACGATCAGTTCTGCGGTGTCCTGGTCGATCGACTGGTTCTGCGTGACCATCATGCCCATTTTCATGAATTCCTTGACGACATCCGCCGCCCGTTCGGCCATCCGGTTCGCGAGTTCCAGAACCACGATGGTTTCCGGCACCTGCACATCGCGGATCACCTTTTCGCGTTCCCGGGTCTGGCCCATCGCCTTTTGCCGGGCGCGTTCCTGCTTGCGCTTCATGGCGGCCAGCGATTTCTGGCGACCGCCATCGCCCCCGGCCAGAGCCTGATTCAGCGTCAGCTTGCCAGAGCGCCGCCCCTCATCCCGGCCCTTGCCGCTGCGGGGTCTGGCCTCGTTGCGGGGGTCGCGTTCCTGCTTGCGGGGCGCGGGCGCGGGTTTTCCGCGCTTGCTGTCGGCATCGCCCGCCGGCACCGGTGCCGGGGGTGGCGTCGGTGCCGGGGTCGGTGCCGGGGCAGTCACTACCGCCTTTTGCCGGGCGCGTTCCTCGCGTTCGCGTTCCTCACGCTCTCTGGTTTCCTGTTCGGCCCGGCGGCGCCGGCGTTCCTCGGCGCGGGCTTTTTCCTCGGCCTCGCGTGTCGTGGCCTCTTCGGCCTCGCGCGCCCTGGCGGCCCGCACGGCGTTCAGGCGGCGCTCCATCTCGGAATCGGAAATCCCGCCGGGGCGTTTCAGCGCGTTGCCAGAGCGTTTGGCAACGCCACCGCCACCGGCGGGCGTGGCGGGCGTGGCCGTGCCCGGCTTTGGTACGACAACGCGCTTGCGTTTTGTTTCCACCACCACATTCTTGGTGCGTCCATGGCTGAAGCTCTGCTTCACATTGCCAGCACGGGGGCCGCGACGCAGGCCGAGGGTTTTCTTGCCGTCACTATCGCTCATGTGGTCTTCGTACCTTTCCGGTGGGCCGATCCACCGTCTTTGTCCCGCACGCCGGACAACCGTCCGGCTTCCTCTACAACACGCCGGCTGAGTCCGCCAGCGGCAAGCGCGCCATGTATCACATTTTCCCGTCCGAATGCCAGACCCAATTCATTGGCGGTCAGGCATCCGACATATCCGTCCTCTCCGCGCGGCGGGCGCAGCCTGGCCTTGCCGCGTTCCGACCCGTCCGAGGCCTGGATCAGCACCTGCGCATGTTCCCTGACCAGCCAGTTCGCCACCTTCTCGTACCCGGCCACCGCCTGGCCGCTTTTGCGGGCGAGGGAGATCAGGTCAACCGTGCGCCGGGCAAGCTGCCTTTCGACCTCTGCCACAAGCCCGTCGGGCAGGATAACCGGCGCCTTCAGTCCGCGCGCGAAAAGCCGCCTTGCCACCGCGCGCTCAAGCGTTGCACGATCCGCAGCCACCCAGACCCCGCGCCCGGAGAGTTTTTCCGCGATGTCCGGCACCACCTGCCCTTCGGGCCCAGCCACAAAGCGGATCAGGCCCGATCTGGGCTGCACCTCGCCGGTGACGATGCACCGCCGCCGGGGCGGTGTGTCCGGTTTTGCCCTGCCGCCGCGGGACATCCAGCGCCTCCTCCGGGGCCTCGATCAGGCCCCGGCCTCCTTCGCTGCTTCGCCGTCGCCGCCGCTGTCGCCGTTTTCCTCTTTCGGGAGGAGGTCCGCCGGATCGACCCAGCCCAACTGGACACGGGCATTCATGACGAGGACCTGCGCCTCTTCCAGCGAAACGTCGAAGTTCTCCAGAATGCCGTCATCCTTGACGCGCTCGCCATTGACCGTGGTCCAGCCGCCGGCGAGTTCCCAGTCGGCGCAGGTGGCGAAATCTTCCAGCGTTTTCACGCCATCTTCGGCCAGCGCCTCGATCATCCGGGGCGTCAGGCCCTCGAAGTCGATCAGGCTGTCCTCGACGCCAAGGGCGCGGGCGTTGTCCAGCGCCTTTCTGTTCCGGGCGTCGAGGAAATCGCGGGCCCGCGCCTGAAGTTCGCTCGCGGTGCCCTCATCCACGCCGTCGATGACCAGAAGTTCGTCGAACTCCACATAAGCGACCTCTTCAAGGTTGGTGAAGCCTTCGGCAATCAGCAACTGCGCGAAGAATTCATCCAGATCGAGGCTGTCCATGAAGAGTCTGGTGCGCTCTTCAAATTCCTTCTGACGGCGCTCGGATTCTTCCTGTTCGGTCATGATGTCGATGTCGAGCCCGGTCAACTGGCTGGCCAGACGCACGTTCTGGCCCCGGCGACCGATGGCGAGCGACAGTTGCTCCTCGGGCACCACGACCTCGATCCGTTCCGCCTCTTCATCCAGAACCACCTTTGACACTTCCGCCGGTTGCAGCGCGTTCACCAGAAAGGTCGGCTGGTCCTCGTTCCACGGGATGATGTCGATTTTCTCGCCTTGCAGTTCGGATACGACAGCCTGCACACGAGAGCCGCGCATCCCCACACAGGCGCCGACCGGATCAATCGAGCTGTCGTAGGAGATCACCGCGATCTTGGCGCGCGAACCCGGATCGCGGGCCACCGCCTTGATCTCGATGATGCCATCGTAAATCTCCGGGACTTCCATCTTGAAGAGTTCCGCCATGAATTCCGGTGCGGTGCGGGACAGGAATATCTGCGGGCCACGGGTTTCGCGGCGCACATCCTTGATGTAGCAGCGGATGCGGTCATTCGGACGATAGCCTTCGCGGCCGATCTTTTCGTTGCGGCGCAGGATGGCTTCGCCCCGGCCCACATCGACAATGACGTTGCCGTATTCCTCGCGTTTCACGACACCGTTGATGATGGCGCCGACGCGATCCCTGAATTCCTCGTACTGACGATCCCGTTCGGCTTCGCGGACCTTTTGCAGGATAACCTGCTTGGCCGATTGCGCGGCGATCCGGCCCATTTCGACGGGCGGAACCTCATCGACGATGGTGTCGCCGGTTTTCGGGTCGTCCAGATACTGGCGCGCCTGTTCGGCGGTCAGTTCCGCCTGGTAGTTTTCCAGTTCCCCGTCATCGACCACGGTGCGGACGCGGGTGAAGGTGGCCTTGCCGGTCTTGCGGTCGATGGAGACGCGAATGTCCATCTCGGCACCGTAACGGCTCTTGGCGGCGCGGGCGAGGGATTCTTCCATCGCCTCGACCACCAGGACCGGGTCGATCATCTTTTCGCGCGCGACGGCCTCGGCGGTCTGCAACAGTTCAAGCTGGTTGGCAGAGGTGATTGCCATTTTTCTTACTCCTCATCCCCGTGCAGTACGGTTTTCACATCGTCGAATTGAGTCTCGATCATCCGGCCCGCCGCCTTGCGGCCCTTCAGCATTTCGCGGATCAACTCATCGGTCAGCACCAGCCTGGCGTCGGACAGCCAGTCGAATTTCAGGCCGATGGTGCCTTCCTCGATATTGATCAGCACCTCGTCGCCCTCGGTGCCCGCAAGCACGCCCCGGAAGCGGCGGCGTCCGTCGATCGGCGCATCGGTCTCGATCCTGGCCTCATGGCCTTCCCAGTCGTCAAAATCCCCGAGCCGGGTCAGGGGCCGGTCGATGCCGGGGCTGGACACCTCCAGCGTATAGGCGTCCGAAATCGGATCCTCGACATCCAGAACGGCAGAGATCGCGGTCGAGATGCCGGCGCAGTCATCGACCTCGATCATACCGTCGGGTTTCTGCGCCATCACCTGCACGGTCGCGGCCTTGCCGCCCATCAGGCGGACGCGGACAAGCTCGAAACCCATATCCCCGATCACCGGGCGGATGATTTCGGCCAGTCGGCGGTCAATGGCGGCTTTGGCGACAAGGTCGGTCATCTTTGGTCCAGGCACAAAAAAACGGGCGCGCGGCCCGTCGCACTTTGTCGGTGGAGCGTTGGGGGTGGAAGCCAGCGCGCCGCTGTTCACCCGAGGTGTAGGGGAATTGCGGCGAATCGGCAAGGGGTCTTTCGCGGCGCGGCTTTCCGGCGTCACATGCCGCCGCCGGTGCGGCGTTCAGGGACGCGCCGACACGGCCATCGGCACGGTATCCTCCCGAATGATGGCGCCCACATTGCTGATTCGGGGCATCCGGTCCGGCTTCAGGTCCAGCCTGCGGCTTTGCGCCAGGGTTGCCAGGGCAAACACGAACATCCTGGATGCAAAGCCGCTGCCCACACAGGCATGTGAACCGCTGCCATAGGGAACATAGGCATGGGGCGCACATGGCGGCGGCGGCTTCTCAAGCCAGCGCTCCGGCCGGAATTCGAGCGGATCGCCCCAGTATTCGGCGCTCCGATGAACCGTCCGCGCGCCCGAATGCACCATCGTCCCCTTCGGAATCCGGTAACCGCCTATCGCCAGATCCTGCCCGGCGATCTTGGGCAGCGAAACATAGGTCGGCGGATCAATGCGCAACAGCTCCTTGCCAATGGCCCTTGTATAGGTCAGCCCCGGATAGTCGGACAGCGCCAGAGGCCGGTCGCCGAGGACTTCGTCCACTTCCCGTTCCAGCTTTTCGCGCACCTGCGGATTTCGGGAAAGATACGCAAGGCCAAGCGCCAGCGCGGATAACGGCGCATCCACGAACGCATGCATGAGAAGGACCTCATCGCGCAGCGCCTCGTCATTCTCATAGGTCCAGTCCGCCACGCCGTCGTCAACGGCCCGGACCAGATGCGTCACCAGATCGTCGCCGCCGGCGCCGGGGGCTCTGGCCCGCCTTGCCGCCTGTTTGATCCACCTGTCCATTTCATCAATCACCGGTTTCCCGCGCCGGAACACCGGCAGTGGAAGTTTCTCCAGCCATGAACTGAACGGCAGTATCTGAAGCAGCATGTGCGTGCGGATATGCGCCACCATATCCCTGGCGCGCGAATATGGAATATTGATGTCCCGGTCGATCATCGCGCGCGACATGACCGCCCAGACGAACGTTCCGGCCTCCATTTTCATGTCAACGGTGGCGCCCGGCCGGCACCGGTCCCGCAGGGAGTTGGCTTCCTCGATGAGGATGTCGGTCCAGGTGTCGAGCGCATCTTCGGTAAATTTCGGGTCCATTACCGCACGACGGCGGCAACGGTCTTCGCCTTGCACCATTTGCATGGTTCCGTGCCTGATCATATCGCTTTGCAGGTCAAACCGGACTGTGGGGAACTGCTCCTCCCTGCTGACCAGAAGTTCCTTGATGAGTTCGGGAGAATACAGAACGCAGAACCGGGCGAAGGGAATCCGGAAATAAACGATGTCTCCGTATTCGGAATGGAGTTCGTCCAGCATCATGGGGTAATCGGTCACTCGCCGCAGGAAATTGCGCAATACCCCGCCGGGGCCGGGCGGTACATCCAGCCCGGACGGCAGCGGTGCATCGTTCGCCGCACCGGGGGCGGTTTCGGGTTCATTGGCCAACATGGTTGTGCATCCTTCGGGAACGCCGCCGGAATACCGGCCCGACATGTATTTCAGATAATCCGTTGCAACTCAAGCCCATCGCGGCCCCCTCAACCCGTAATCGCCGCCCCGCCCCGCGCCGACGCGACGGACCCTGCGCGGACCCTGCGCCTAGTCATCATCCATCAGCTTTTCCATGGCGTCGATCATGCGGCGCAGCCTCGGGATATTCTTCTTGTCCACGGCTGCGTTGACGATCAGGGTCTTGCCGCGAATCGTCACGGCGACATCATTGTGTTTCAGGTGGGAAAAGACGCCCCTCGGATCCTTTGCATTCCGCTGAATGTCGGGAGAGGTCACATAGGCTTCATCGCTTTCCGACAATCCCGCCGCCTTTTGCGTCGGCATCGGATGGCCGGTGATTTCGGAAATCGCGATGAGTTCGGAGGCCGATATGGCACGGGTGCCGGCCACCATCTTGTTGACCTTGGAACGATCCATCGACATGTGCAGCCTGTCACATCCCGTGTGATTGTACGGCTTCTTTCTGAAGAGTTCGGGCTTTTCTTGATGCCAGTCCTTGAGCGCATCGATTGGCGTGCGGCCTTTCAGAACGGATTGCGGCAGCTGGCCGTTGTAGAGGCGGACGTAGCGGAGAAGCGTCTGTTCGAGGTCCTCGCCGCTGCGGAAACGGTGGCTCTGGAGCACGTCCTCGATCCGACCGTTGAACCGCTCGACCATGCCGTTGGTCTGCGGCCGCATCGGTGGGGCCAGGCGATGCTCGATCCCGAACCCGGCGCAGAGGCTGGTCGAACTCGTGATTGCCGGTCGCGGCGCGGCGGCGAAGGCCGAAGAGCCTGTCGGTGAACTCCTTGCCATTGTCCGTCAGCACGCGGGTGATCCGCATCGGGGCTGCGCGCTCCAGGTCGCGCAGGAACCGGCGGGCGTTGGCCGCAGTCTTCACTGGGTGGATGCGCACGAAGACCCAGCGGGTGGCGCGGGCGATCGCGACGAACAGATACCGGCGACAGATACCGGCGCTTCTCCTCATCGGCCATCTGCGGCAGGTGTTTCACGTCGATGTGGATGTCGCCGGGCTCGTATGCCTTGAAAGGCTTGTGCGCGGGCTTCGCCACCTTCGGCTTCAGGTCACGGAGGGAGCCGAGCCCATGACGGCGCAGGCATCGGCGCAGGCATCGATCCAGCCCGGAGCGCGAGACGTTCGGGTTGAGAAACTCGCGGACCACGGCGAGCAGGTCGTCGAGCGGCAGCAGCAGACTCTGTCTCAGCGAGACCGCCACGGCCTCCTGCGCCGGTGTCAGCGTGGTCTGCAACCTGTGCGCCGTGTGGCTCCGATCATGGACGGTGTCTCCACACCTTCTGCTCCGAGATGCCATAGCGCTCGGCCACGATCCACGCGGGCTCTTTGCTCGCCTGGATTGCGGCCCGGATCTTCGGCGTCGTCGTCGCCTGCTTGTGCAAAGAAATCAGCATGTCTTGCCTCCGTCCCGAATCTCACGCAAGATCGATCTTGCCATGAACAGGCCAGAGCGGCGAGGGTCTATCTGATCGTCCGGGATGGAACACATACCCGCATATTCTCTCGTCCACTGAAAAAGGTCGAATTTCATTCGACAAGAAAATACGGCGGTCATCTTCAACACGGACTGAGAGTATTCGATCATAGAAATCATGATCCACAACCCGCTGAACTGAAAATGCTGGCGGGCCGCTTCAACAAGGACAGATAACGGTATGCAGAAATTCGAAACCCTCACCGGGATCGCGGCGCCGATGCCGCTGGTGAATATCGACACCGACATGATCATCCCGAAACAGTTCCTGAAGACCATCAAACGCTCGGGCCTCGGGGTGAACCTGTTCGACGAGATGCGCTATGACGACAACGGCAACGAGATCCCCGATTTCGTGCTGAACCGGGCGCAGTACCGCAAGACGCGGATTCTTGTCGCGGGCGACAATTTCGGCTGCGGCTCGTCGCGCGAACATGCCCCCTGGGCGCTGGCCGATTTCGGGATCAGGGTGATCATCGCCACATCCTTTGCCGACATCTTCCACAGCAACTGCTTCAAGAACGGCATGTTGCCCATCGTCCTGCCGCACGAACAGGTGGATGTGCTGATGAAGGAGGCCGGGAAGGGCGAAAACGCCCGGATGACCATAGACCTGGAGAACCAGACCGTGACGACATCCGACGGCGAGGTCTTCGGCTTCGAGGTCGATGCCTTCAGAAAACGCTGCCTGATCGAAGGCTTCGACGATATTGGCCTGACCATGGAGAAGGCCGGGGCCATCGACAGTTACGAGGCCGAGGCCGCCCGGTCCCGCCCCTGGATCTGAAAACCGCCCGAATGCAATATCCCGCCTGATCGCGGACCTTCTCATCCGGGCGCGACAGTGATTGCAATGGCGGAAAAATGCGCGGACACTGGCCTCGGGCGACCACCGCTGTCGGCGGAGTATCCGGGAGCATATTCAAGGAAGGAAAACCCGCAATGGGCATGACGTGCGGCGAAGCCACGATGCGCCTTCTGGCAAAGTACGGGGTGACAACCGTTTTCGGTATTCCGGGCGTGCATACGCTGGATATGTGCCGGGGCCTGAGCGGTAGCGGAAATTCCGGCCGGCTGCGCCATATCCAGGCGCGCAACGAACAGGGCGCGGGCTTCATGGCCGAAGGCTGGGCGCGGGCGACCGGAGAGGTCGGCGTCGCCGTGGTGATCTCCGGCCCCGGCGTCACCAACGCGGCCACCGCGCTGGGCCAATGCTATTGCGACAGCCTGCCGATGCTGCTGATCTCGGCAGAGCCCCCCAGCCATTTCATCGGCAAGGGCCGGGGGGTTCTGCACGAAATCACCGAGCAGAAGAAAGTGACCGAACCGCTGACGGCGCTTTCCGCCACGGCCCGCCGCGCACAGGATGTGCCGGAACTGCTGGCCAGGGCTTTTTCCATCTTCGCCAGCAAACGTCCGCGCCCGGTTCATATCTCTGTGCCGGTCGATGTGCAGGCCGAAATTGTTGGGGAAGACTGGCAACCGGTCATTCCGCCGCTCCGCCCTGCCCACGCGCATGGCCTGATCGACCGGGCCGCCGCCAGGCTTGGGGCAGCCGGGCGACCGCTGATCATGATTGGCGGCGGCGCGGCGGCGGCCGGGACCGACATCACGGGGATCGCCGAAAGTCTGGGCGCGGTCGTCGTCTCGTCCATCGCAGGCAAGGGCATCGTGCGCGATGACCACCCTCAGCACATGGCGGGCGGCACCGTCCGGCCCGAGGTGCAGGAATATCTGAAAACCGCCGACTGCATCCTCGCGGTCGGCACCGAGTTGTCGGAGACCAGCAGCTTTGGCAGACCTCTGGTCCTTGACGCGCCGGTCATCCGTGTCGATATAGACCCGCACAAGATCAATGACTGCTACCCCGCAGCACTTGGCGTCATTGCCGACGCGGCCCCGGCCATGGCCGCGCTCAGGGCGGCGCTGGGCGAACATGACAATGCTGCCGGACGGGCAGAGGCGAAGGCCGATGTGCAGGCGGTCCGGCGACAGGTGCTTGGCAATCTGACCGGCTCCGAAGCCCGGCACATGGTGGTGCTCCGGCATATGCGCGCCGCCCTGCCCGACAATACGGTGATTTCCGGCGATGCCTGCCAGATCGTCTATACCGGCGTGTTCGGCTTTCCGTCGCTGGGCCCCAGACAATGGTTCTATCCCGCAGGCTACTGCGCGCTGGGCTGTGCGCTGCCCAGCGGCATCGGCGCGATGATGGCGCAGCCGGACCGTCCGACCGTGGTTGTTGCGGGGGATGGCGGCTTCATGTTTACCATGCCCGAACTGATGGTCGCGGCAGAACTGGGCCTGTCGCTGCCGGTCGTCATCTGGGAAAACGACGGGCTGAAGCAGATACGGGACGACATGGATATTCGCGATATCCGGCGTGTGGGGATCGCAGGGATCAACCCGGACTTCGAAATGCTTGCCCGCGCCTGCCATTGCAATGCGGTGCGCCCGGACAGCGGGGCGGCGCTGGAGGCCGAACTGAAAAGGGCGCTGTCTGCGGGAAAGCCCACCCTCATCATCGTGCGGGAGGATTCGCCGTGGCTGACGGAATGACATGACGCCACCGCGATGCCGCCACGACGCCCCCCGGCCCCTTCGGCACCGGCGTGAACCGGTCTGGCGGCGGGGGATGCCCTCAGCCGGTCAACCTCCTGCATGTTGCCCGTTCCACCGGTTGAACTTCGCAAGCCTGCCGGGATATTTCGCGATTCGGGTTCATGATCCGGTCCACGATGGCTTCGCCCGCGTGCTGACCAATCCGGCGGGCGGGGATACGAACCGTCGCAAGCGGCGGTTCCGCCTCGTTCGAGCCGACAAAGTCGCCTGTTCCCATGACCGACAGATCGTCCGGCGCCCGCCGCCTGTCACATCCCGTGTGATTGTACGGCTTCTTTCTGAAGAGTTCGGGCTTTTCTTGATGCCAGTCCTTGAGCGCATCGATTGGCGTGCGGCCTTTCAGAACGGATTGCGGCAGCTGGCCGTTGTAGAGGCGGACGTAGCGGAGAAGCGTCTGTTCGAGGTCCTCGCCGCTGCGGAAACGGTGGCTCTGGAGCACGTCCTCGATCCGTCCGTTGAACCGCTCGACCATGCCGTTGGTCTGCGGCCGCATCGGTGGGGCCAGGCGATGCTCGATCCCGAACCCGGCGCAGAGGCGGTCGAACTCATGATTGCCGGTCGCGGCGCGGCGGCGAAGGCCGAAGAGCCTGTCGGTGAACTCCTTGCCATTGTCCGTCAGCACGCGGGTGATCCGCATCGGGGCGGCGCGCTCCAGATCGCGCAGGAACCGGCGGGCGTTGGCGGCAGTCTTCGCCGGGTGGATGCGCACGAAGACCCGGCGGGTGGCGCGGTCGATCGCGACGAACAGATACCGGCGCTTCTCCTCATCGGCTATCTGCGGCAGGTATTTCACGTCGATGTGGATGTAGCCGGGCTCGTATGCCTTGCAAGGCTTGTGCGCGGGCTTCGCCACCTTCGGCTTCAGGTCACGGAGGGAGCCGAGCCCATGACGGCGCAGGCATCGGTCCAGCCCGGAGCGCGAGACGGTCGGGTTGAGAAACTCGCGGACCACGGCGAGCAGGTCGTCGAGCGGCAGCAGCAGACTCTGTCTCAGCGAGACCGCCACGGCCTCCTGCGCCGGTGTCAGCGTGGTCTGCAACCTGTGCGCCGTGTGGCTCCGATCATGGACGGTGTCTCCAGACGGTCTGCTCCGAGATGCCATAGCGCTCGGCCACGATCCACGCGGGTTCATCACTCGCCTGGATCGCGGCCCTGATCTTCGGCGTCGTCGTCGCCTGCTTGTGCAAAGAAATCAGCATGTCCTGCCCCCGTCCCGAATCTCACGCAGGATTGATCTTGCCATGAACAGGCCAGAGCGGCGAGGGTCTATCTGATCGTCCGGATGGAACAGCTATGCCCGAAAGTTGGTGATGGTGTGATCATGCGGCGTTTTGAATTTGCTTGATCCGGTCTGTGAACTCAACCCCTTCGATGATCTCTGGCATGCGGTTGGCGCCGTCGAGCTTTCGCCACTTGGCCTGCGCTGACATCATCAGCTTGAATGCCATGGCCAACCCGGTCTTGCGGCTCAGGCAGCCTTTGGTTTTGCCGGTGCGGTGGCGGACGGTGGCGAAGGTGCTCTCGATCGGGTTCGTGGTTCGGATGTGCTTCCAGTGCTCAGCAGGGAAGCCGTAGAAGGAGAGCAGCACAGCCCGGTCTTTGGTCAGTTTCCCAACCGCCTTGTCATATTTCGCGCCACAGGTTTCCACGAAGAAATCGAAGGCGGCCCCGGCTTCGGTCTTCGTTTCCGCCTGCCAGATATCATGCAGGTGGCCCTTGGCTTTGGCCTGCACCGATTTGGGCATGGCGTTGAGAACGTTTCCGGTCTTGTGAACCCAACACCGTTGTTCCCGGGTGCTGCCGAAGACTTCGCGCAGCGCCGCCCGGAACCCCCGTAACCCTTGGGGCGCCGTCGCCAATGGCCAGGTCGGGGGCGTGGGACAGCCCGCGACGCTTGAGATCGAGCAGCAACTCGCGCCAACTCTGCGTGCTTTCACGGTAGCCGACTGCCTGCTTCGGTGAGGCCCGGAACCTCCTTGCGGCCCCACTCATCCGCGCCGATCAGCACCAGAACGCATTGTTTCTGCTCTTCCATACGCGGTTGGAAACAGACACCATCGGCCCGGACATAGACGAAACGCCGGGCGCTGAGATCGCGGCGCTGCCAGCGTTCATACTCCGCCCCCCAGTCCGCTTTCAATCGCGAGATGGTGCTCGATGAAAGCCCTGCCGCGTTCGGCCCCAACAGCGCCCCAGGAGCCTCCTGAAAGTCGCCCGTGGAAATGCCCTTGTCTATTGGATTTCCCAGGCATTCGTATCCGTGCGATACGGATGCCACCCCTCGGGCCGCTGCAGCGGCCCGAGGGGTGGCGGGGGATGGATCGATGATGCCCTGGTCTTTGAGGACCGTTCTCAAGATGGATCACCCCCGCCCTTTTGATGAACCCGAACAGATAGTGGAGGAGGGAACACCCCTGCCTCGTATGACAGGAACGGGAGACGAAAAGGTCATGAATGATACCATCGGCATCGACATCTCGAAAGATCATCTCGACACCCATCGCCTGAGCGATGGCAAGGCGAAACGCTTCACCAACGACCGGACAGGACTGAAGACGCTGAAGAACCGGATCGGCCCGCAGTGCTGCCGCGTCGTCTACGAGCCTACAGGACGCTATCATCGCGATCTGGAGGCCCGCCTTTCAAAGACGGCTCACGCCATGGTCAAGGTGAACCCCAAACGCGCCCGCCGCTTCGCCGAAGCGGTCGGCCAGTCCGCCAAAACTGACCGGATCGATGCGGAACTGCTGGCCCGCATGGGGGCGATGCTTGACCTGAAGGCTTCACCGTTGCGCGATGAACCCATGAACGATCTGCGGGAGGTGCATGTCGCCCGGAGCGCTCTCATCAAGGACCAGACTGCCTGCCGGAACCGGCTCTGCGGTGCGCGCAACACACTCGTCAAGGCGCAACTGAAAACCAGGATGCGCCAGATTGCAAAGCAACTTGCCCAACTCGATGCCGAGTTGAAGAAGCGTATCTGCGAGGATGCAAAGCTTGCCAGACAGTTCGAGATCCTGCGGTCGATCCCCTGCCGTCGCAATACTCATCGAAATGCCGGAGATCGGAACCTTGACGCCCAAGCAGGCCGCCGCGCTTGCGGGCCTGGCTCCCTTCGTGCGCACGTCCGGCAAATGGACAGCCAGAGCGAAAATCGGAGGCGGACGAGCCGGGCTTCGCCAGGCGCTCTACATGCCCGCCCTCGTCGCAGCGCGCTGCAATTCCCAACTCACCTGCGTCTACAAGGCTTTGCGTCAAAAGGGCAAGAAAGCCAAGGTCGCCCTTGTGGCAATCATGCGCAAGCTCATCATCCTCGCAAATACCTTGATCCGCGAAAACCGCCAGTGGTCCAAAATCAAACCTTGACCAGGACAGATATCTTGAGATAGAGCCACGGCAGCAGTTCCTCAATCGATCTGGTCTTGCGCAGCCAGGGCGGCAAGATCGACGAGGCGAAACGGATCTTTTCGTCCACATTGCCCCGGTCCCGCACCCGCGGCGCCTTCACTGCTGTCGGGCCGATGCCGGTCATAACCTCGCGCTCGGGCAGATGACCATGGCGCACCAGCCGCGCACGGCCGTCGTCCGTCACCTCGCGGGCATGGGCGGCGAGGAGCGTGGCCAATTCCGCTTCCACCGCCTGTTTGAGCAGTTGGCGCGCGCCGGTTTGCAGGATGTCGGTCAGCGGGTCAGACGAAAATCCCGATGGACCGGGCAACGGCGTGATGGTAGACTTCGTCATGTGGCATATCCTTTTCTCTGCTGAGAATTGCGGCGCGTGAACAACGCCATGATAGGCCGCCAATCAGCGCCATAACCAACTTTCGGCTATAACTCCATGTCACTACTCCGTTTTGCAGAACACTGATTCACACGTTCAAAACAAAGTCAATGGGTCCTGACCCTAATTTTCGTTGTCGGGGCTATATATACCCTGATACTTTCGGGCACTGAGCCGGGCGGTCAGACTGGCCGAAACGCAATCCTCAGATGTCCAGCGTGTTTTCCTTTTCCCAGCGGGAGAAGTGGGAAACGAACGAGTTCCATTCCTGTTGTTTCATCTTCAGAAAGGCGGCCGAGAACGCCTCGCCCATCATTGCCTTCAGCTCCCTGTCCCTGTCGTATTCGCGCAGCGCGTCGAGCATGTTCAGGGGCAGTTTCGGTGCGCCGCGGACCTTGTGGCCTTCGGCATACATGTCAATATCCCACCGCTTGCCCGGATCGGCCTTCGAGCGGATGCCCGAAAGCCCGGCAGCGATGATCACCGCCTGCAACAGATAGGGGTTTGTCGCCCCGTCGGCCAGACGCAGTTCGAACCTTCCCGGACCGGGGACGCGAACCATGTGGGTGCGGTTGTTGCCGGTCCATGTCACCGTGTTCGGCGCCCAGGTCGCGCCCGACATGGTGCGCGGCGCGTTGATGCGCTTGTAGGAGTTCACCGTCGGGTTGGTGATTGCCGCCAGCGCCGAGGCGTGTTTCATGATCCCGCCAAGGAAATGCCTGCCCTGTTCGGAAAGCCCCAGTTCGCCGGTCGGACCCTCGCCCCTGTCGGTGGCGAAGACATTGGTTCCTGCGTCCGCCCCCGGCGCGTCCCAGACCGAAATATGGGCATGGCAGCCATTGCCCGTCAGTCCCTCGACCGGTTTCGGCATGAAAGTGGCGCGCAAACCGTGTTTTTCGGCCACCGATCTGGTCATGAACTTGAAGAAGGAATGCTTGTCGGCGGTGCGCAGCGCGTCGTCGAACTCCCAGTTCATTTCGAACTGGCCGTTGGCGTCTTCGTGGTCGTTCTGGTAAGGGCCCCAGCCGAGTTCCAGCATGTAGTCGCAGATCTCGCGCACCACATCATAGCGGCGCATCACCGCCTGCTGGTCGTAACAGGGCTTCTGCGCAGTATCGAAGGGGTCCGATATGCGCTCTCCATCCGGGGTGAGCAGGAAGAATTCCGCCTCGATCCCGGTTTTCACATGCAGCCCTTCGACGGCGGCTTCGTCAATCAGGCGGCGCAGCACGTTGCGCGGGGCCTGGGCGACATCTTCGCCTTCCATCACGCAATTGCCCGCAACCCAGGCGACCTCGGGTTTCCACGGCAACCGGATGACCGAGGAAGGGTCCGGTACGGCCAGCATGTCGGGATGCGCGGGCGTCATGTCAAGCCATGTGGCAAAGCCCGCGAAACCGGCGCCATCCTTCTGCATGTCCGCGATCACCTGCATGGGCACCAGCTTGGCCCGCTGCCCGCCGAACAGGTCCGTGAAGGAGATCATGAAATATTTGATGTCGTTTGCTTTTGCGAAGGCTTCCAAGTTTGTCGTCATGGTTGGCTTTCCTTTTCTTGTTGATCTTCAAAAAGCAGGGGGCGCGGCGCCAACCGGGGCCGGAAAGGGGGCCGCACCCGAACGGATCAGAACCCGGCCCTGCCCGGATACCAGTCGGTGCCGGCCAGCGGCACCCGCGCCATCGCGGCGGCCTCGATGGTCAGGGCGCAGAGGTCCTCGGGTTCCAGATTGTGCAGGTGGTTCTTGCCGCAGGCGCGGGCGATTGTCTGTGCCTCCAGCGTCATCACCCTGAGATAGTTGCGCAGACGCCGCCCGGCCTCGACCGGATCGAGCCGCGCCGCCAGGTCCGGGTCCTGCGTGGTGATGCCCGCCGGATCCCGGCCTTCGTGCCAGTCGTCATAGGCCCCGGCAGTGGTCCCGAGCTCCCGATACTCGGCCTCCCGTTTCGGGTCGTTGTCGCCGAGCGCCACCAGGGCGGCGGTGCCGATGGCAACCGCATCCGCGCCAAGCGCCAGCGCCTTGGCCACATCGGCCCCGGTGCGGATACCGCCCGAGATCACCAGTTGCACCTCGCGATGCACGCCCATGTCCTGCAACGCCTGCACGGCGGGGCGGATGCAGGACAGGGTCGGCAGGCCCACATGTTCGATGAACACATCCTGGGTGGCGGCGGTGCCGCCCTGCATCCCGTCCATCACGACGACATCGGCCCCGGCCTTGATTGCCAGCGCGGTGTCGTAGTAGGGCCGGGTCGCGCCAACCTTGACATGGACCGGCACCCGCCAACCGGTGATTTCGCGCAATTCGAGGATTTTGATTGCCAAGTCATCCGGCCCGGTCCAGTCCGGGTGACGACAGGCAGAGCGCTGGTCGATTCCCCTGGGCAGGGTGCGCATTTCGGCCACCCGGTCAGAGATTTTCCGGCCCAGCAACATCCCGCCGCCGCCCGGCTTGGCCCCCTGGCCCACCACGACCTCTATCGCGTCAGCCTTGCGCAGGTCGTCGGGGTTCATGCCATAGCGCGATGGCAGGTACTGATAGACCAGCCTGGTGGAATGGCCGCGCTCCTCCGGCGTCATGCCGCCATCGCCGGTGGTGGTCGAGGTGCCCGCCGCACTTGCGCCACGGCCCAGAGCCTCCTTGGCCGGACCCGACAGCGCGCCAAAGCTCATGCCCGCAATGGTGATGGGGATGTCCAGTTCCATGGGCTTTCCGGCAAAGCGCGTCCCCAGCGTGACGGAGGTGTCGCAACGCTCCCGGTAGCCTTCGAGCGGATAGCGGGAAACCGAGGCGCCCAGAAACAGCAGGTCGTCGAAATGGGGCACCCGGCGCTTGGCCCCGCCGCCGCGAATGTCATAGATGCCGGTGGCCGCGGCGCGGCGGATTTCGGCGTTCACTTCGCTGGTGAAGGTGGCCGACCGGATCGGCAGCGTCCGGGGGATCTGATTGTCCATGTCTTTACATACCCTCGTCCTCAGTAGGCGGCGGCGTTGTCAATGTTGAAATTATAGAGCTTGCGGGCCGAGCCATAGCGTCTGAATTCTTCGGCGCGGGCATCGGAACCGGTGCGCTCCAGCAAATCCTTCAGAACCTCGACATGTTCGGGGCGCATTTCCTTCTCGATGCAATCGGCGCCGAGGCTTTTGACAGAGCCGCGCACGAAAAGCCGCGCCTCATAGAGCGAATCGCCAAGCGCGTCGCTGGCGTCACCGCAGACCACAAGGTTTCCCGCCTGCGCCATGAAGGCGGACATGTGGCCGATATTGCCATGCACCACGATGTCGATACCTTTCATCGAGATGCCGCAGCGAGAGCCGGCGTTGCCCTTGATCACCAGCAGGCCGCCATGACCGGTGGCCCCGGCATACTGGCTGGCGTCGCCTTCGACGATCACGGCGCCGGACATCATGTTCTCGGCCACGCCGGGGCCGACCGATCCCTCTACCCGCACGGTCGCCCGCTGGTTCATGCCGGCGCAATAATAACCGGTGGAGCCTTTCACGATCACTTCCACAGGCGCATCCAGACCCACCGCGACGGCATGGCTGCCCCTGGGGTTGATCACCTTCCATTCTGTCTGAGCGGCGGTCCGCCCGGTCTGCCCGGTCCCGCCGTTCAGCGCCTGCAAGGTCGCGTTCAGGCCGCGCAGGCCATTCCCGGCGACATCATATGTCTGCATTTCAGTGGCTCCAGAAATAAACGGTTGCCGGTTCGGGTTCCCAGACGCGGGCGGCTTCGATCCCCGGCAGGTTCACCAATGCGCGGTATTCGCTGCCAAAGGCCACATACTGACCGGTCTCGGCCATCACCGCCGGTTTGCAGGCAATCGGGTCACGCACCACGCCGAACCCGTCCCTGGCGCCGACGACAAAGGTGAAAAAACCGTCGAGGTCGTCGAGGCTGCTTTCCAGCGCTTCGCCCAGGGTTGCGCCCTCGCGCATTTTCCAGGTCAGATAGGCGGCGCCGACCTCGGTATCGTTCATCGACTCGATCCGCACGCCTTCCCGCCCCAGCCTGCGGCGCAGCGAGTTGTGATTCGAAAGAGAGCCGTTATGCACCAGGCACTGATCCGCCCCGGTAGAGAACGGATGCGCGCCCTCGGTCGTGACCGCCGATTCCGTGGCCATGCGGGTATGGCCGATGCCATGCGTGCCGCCCATCGCCGCCAGGTCAAAACGGTCGGCCACATCGCCGGGCAGGCCGACTTCCTTGTAGATCTCCATCACATCGCCATCGGACATGACCCGCATGGCCGGGCGCAGTTCGCGAATGGCCCGGCGCGCCGCCGCGACCTTTGCGGTGTCGAGGCGAAGCACCGCATGGGTGTCGTTCGCGCGCAACGAAACCCCGGCGCCAATGGCCGCGCCCAGATCATCCGCCAGCGTGGCAAAATCCGTTTCCGCATCATCCGACTGCACCGTCAGCTTGGCCTTGCCGCTCGTTTCGCTGCCATAAATCGCGATTCCGGCGCTGTCCGGGCCGCGATCGGTCATTGTGATGAGCATGTCGCGGAGCATTTCGCCAAGCTCTGGCTCCAGCGACGTGTCTTTCAGAAACAATCCGACGATCCCGCACATGGGTTCTGCCTTTCAACTGCCGGGTTCGGGCTGACGCTATCACCTGTGCGACGGTGGCGCAAACCAAAAGAAAATTTGTTTCCCACAAGGAAAAATTCAGACCAGTTGGGGGTAGGAGATGACAGAGAGGTATCTTGCCGGCAATTCGATCAGGACTTCCGGCCCGTGCGGGGCATCGGCGTCGAAGAACAGCGTGTCGCCGGGTTCAAGATGAAAAACCTTTTCGCCGTGCCGATAGTCCACGGTTCCTTCGAGCATGTAGATCGTTTCTATCCCGTCATGCCGGAAGGTCGGGAATGTGTCCGATTGTGCGGTCAGGGTGATCAGATACGGCTCGACCATGACGCCGCTTGCATTGGCGCCGAGATGGCCCAGAAGATCGTACTGATGCCCGGCCCGCGTGCCCGCGCGCTCTATTTCAACGCCGCTTCCCGCCTTGGTATGTATGGCCTCGCGATTTTCCTCGAACCGGCGAAAAAAGGATGTCAGCGGTACGCTCAGAGCATTTGCAAGCAACTGAAGCGTGGTCAGTGACGGCGATGTATTGCCGTTCTCGATCTTCGACAGCATTCCGATGGACAGGCCGGTGGCGGATGCCAGATCGGCAACTGTCATGTTCTTTTGATGCCGGGAAGTCCGGACTTCCCGGCCGATGGCCACTTCGAGCACCTTTTCGGTTCCCGCACGAAGTTTGTGGGGATCCTGGGACAGGCTGCCTGGCAACGCCTCGTGTCTTGTCCGGGCCATCGGGCGACTCCCTGAACCGTTGACGAATCGAGGCAACCACCCCTTGGCAGGGAGTATAACAGGTTTCCTGTCGGGAAAGCGCCAATGGCCGGGGATCGGCCTTTTTGCGAGTCGGGGGCGCATGAGGGGCGCAATTATCATACAAACAAAATTATTTGTATTGTAATGCATTGTATGCTGTGTCAGTCTCCGGCTCGGATGCTTCCGCGTGGAGCGGCGGTTCCGGTGTGATGGGAGGAGCAAATGCTGACACTTGCCAGACGGGGATTTTTGCAGGGGCTCGGGGTTGCGACTGGCGCGGCAATGATGCCGGGGCTGGCGTCCGCGCAAGGGCGTCGGGATGTTGTCGTGGGTGTCCAGAGGCTGCCCGAGAACATCAGTCCGGGCCGCGACACCTCGGATTTTACGGTTCCGATCTCTTACAACGTGTTTGACAAGCTGATCGAGCTCGACTTTCACAATCAGATGAAACCCGGCCCCGGCCTGGCAACGTCCTGGGACATCAGGGATCACCGCGAAGTCACCTTCCACCTGCGCGAAGGCGTGAAATTTCACAACGGCGACACCATGACCGCCGAAGATGTCGCTTTCACCTTCTCGAAAGAGCGTCGGGAAAGCGATGGTCCCGTGCGGCTGTCGCAGTTCTTCTCGAACATTGCCGAAGTGCATGTCGTCGATGATCTGACCGTTCGCATCGTGATGGATGGGGTGGACCCGCTCATGGAGCAGCGCTTTGCGATGTGGAGCGGCGAGATTGTCAACAAGCGTGCGTATCAGGCTGCGGCGAGCTATACGGATTGGGCGCTGGCCCCGGTGGGGACGGGACCGTTCAGGGTTTCGAATCTGAATACCGATTCTTTTGAACTTCTGGCATTCGATGACCACTGGCGCGGTGCGCCAAACGTGGCGTCGCTACGGTTTGTCGAGGTTCCCGAAGTCGCCGGCAGGATCGCCGGGCTTGCATCGGGCGATTTCGACCTGATCACGGTCTTGCCCGCTGATCAGGTGCTGACGGTCGAGAGTTACGACGACATCGAGGTGGTCGGCGGCGCGGGCGCCAAGATGCGCATCCTGATCTTCAATCAGGGCGAGTTTGCGCATCCGATGATGAAGAACGTGCATTTCCGCCGGGCGCTCAGCCTGTCGGTGGATCGGCAACTGATCGTCGATGCGCTCTTTGGTGGGCGCGCGGCGGTGCCGAATGGCCTGCAATTGCCGAGCTTCGGCAATATTTACGCCCCCGACTATCCGAAGCCGGTGTTCGACATTGAACGCGCCAAAGCGGAGTTGGCAGAATCCGGCTACGATGGCGAGGCGATCGACTATCCGCTGCTGCCGAACGTGATAGATACCGAGGTTGCCGTTGCCGAGGTGCTGCGTGAAATGTGGCGGGGCGTCGGCATTAATGTGGAGCTTCAGATTCGCGAGAACTGGAAGCAGATTACAAAGGGGCATCATTCAATCCGCAACATGTCCGCGACAATGGTGTGGCAGGATCCCGCGACGGTCCTGTGGCGCCTGTTCAGGCCTTCGGTCATGAAATCGCGCGGCTGGGGGTGGGTGAACGACACCTTCAATGCGGGTGGGGCCGTGCTCGAAGCCGATCCTGATCCGTCCGCCCGGCAAGCAGCATTTCGCGCCATGATGACCGAGTGGGAAACAAATGATCCCTTGGGAATCATCCTGTTTCAGGAAGCTTGGCTTTACGGCAAGAAAAAGGATCTGGCATGGCAGCCCTATTCGCTTCCCTATCTTGATTTCGGCCCTGCAAACGTCTGATCGCACAAGATTCTTCCCCATCTGGGCCGGCGATTCCGCTGGCCCGTTTTTTTGTTTTCCGTGTATCGGAATGGCCCGGAAATGACGGGCGTGATCGTCGAACTGCGTCCCTGATCGTCTGCCGGCGAAAGCGCCTATGTCGGGCTGTCGGCGGCAATCTCGCGCGCAAAGCGGCCGCAGCTTCCGCCATCCAGACGGAAATGAACCGGCATGATGAAATAGCAATCGTCCACAGGCGTTCGGACTTCCGCCCGGTCTTTCCCGGCGTAGCCCAGCAGCGTGCCCTTGTCGGGAAAGAAGGTTCCGTTGCAAAAATCCTCGACGTATTCGAAGATGCCGCCGTCCGGCAGGACGATCTCCACGACCCTGAGCTGCTTCTGCGGGGCCACGCCCGGCCTGGCGCCCGGCCTGACGCCTGCGGCAAGCATTCCGGTGCATTCCAGAAACTCCATCGCTATGGCCTCGCCCTCGTCGATTGCCGATGCCTCCCAGTGTTGACCGGCCTCCAGTTGTATCGCGACGCAATCGCTGCCCGGATCGCCGAACCGGGCGTAGTCCCTCAGACGCAACCGTTCGGCCTGATGCATGGTTCCGGTGAGCACGAACGGAATGCCGGTGATGTTCGAGACCAGTTCCAGAGCGGTCTTCTTGCCGCGCATCAGGGCGACCGGCGCACCGCGGCCCTGCATTGTATGGATGTCGAGCAGGTAATCGACCGTATCGACCACGGGGCGCAGTTCGCGTGCGCGGCGCACCTCGGCAAGCTGGTTGTCCGGGTCTTCCAGTTCCGGCCCCCAGACGCGATTGATGTCCGTGTCCAGATAGCGGTGAAGATAGGGGTGGGCGCGGTCGAATTGCGCGTAGACGTCCGGGTTTCCGAAACAGAAGGTGAGTTTTCCGCGCATCGGGCGGAGCTTCCTTTTCAGCATCCGGTCCAGAACGGCGGCCCCGGCGATCTCGTTGCCGTGCATGATGCCGCAAATCATTACATGCGGCCCGTCCTTCCCTGAATCGAAACTCCAGACATACGATGTGCCAGTGTTGCCAGAGGCATAGGGCGTGATGTCCACGGGGGCGAACTCTACATTGGTGTAAAGGTGGGATCGTTCATCCAGTACGAATGTGGTCATGCAGGGTGTCCTGACAATACAAATTGATTGACAACCAATCATATTGTTGGGTACAGGTCAACCGGGGAGAGGAAAATGGCAGACCGCCCGAACGGACCGGAGTTCATCGACACGCTGAGATCGGAGTTTTCAGAGCTCCCGTCCGGTTCGCGCGTTCCGACAATCCGGGATATGGCGGCGCGATATTCGATAAGCCAGTTTTCCGTGCAGCGGGCCTTCGAGGCCCTCAAGGTGGAAGGGCTGATCCAGAGCTTTGTCGGGCGCGGGTCTTTCATTGCCAGTGGTGATCGGCCCCGCGATGCCGACGGCATTGCCAGGGGCGCGCGCATCCTGATCGTCGCCCATTCGACCCCCAGTTTTCGCGGCGCCGAAATCGCGTCGAACCTTCATTCCGCATTGCTGGATGCCGGACACAAACCGATAAGCGTCAGCTATACCGAGGTTTCCGACCTCCATGACCTGCTGGGCAAGGGCGGCTTTGATATATGCGTGTTGCAGCCGAGGCGCTCTGTCCTGCCGGTCGAGGCGCTGGCGCTTCTGAAATCCAAGGCGCGCCACATGATTGTCGAAGGGCGGCAACTGGAGCTTCTCGATGTGGATGTCATCATTCGCAACCGCGCAAGAAGCATGGCCATGGCCCTGAAACATCTGCGCGAACTGGGGCATGAACGTATCGGGCTGGTCTCGGAACGCCTGGATGCGGCCGCAGGCTATGGCGAGATTGAAAACCTCTATGCCCAATCCTTCGTTTCATCGCCGGATCGGTGGGAACCGCTGGTTCTGCGCGTGGGTTTCGATGGCGCTGGCGCTGGCACCAGCATTCCCGAAGAGATCGGGATCGCGCTGAAGGAAGGGCTGACGGGCAGTTCGGGAAGACCCGGTGCATATATCGTTTCCGGGGGCTTCTCTCATGCGGACATCCGGGAAGGTTTCGCGCTGGCAAATCTGAATATTCCGGGGGATGCCAGCATCGTGCATCTGCGAACCCATGAGGGTTCCGGCCGCCGGGGCGGTGATTTCACGACAATTGGCCGAAGCGCCGAACATGTCGCGAAAGGCATCGTCGATATTGTGAACTGGCGGCTTTCCAACCCGCGCGAGCCCGCAGGGGTGATTCTGGATGACCCGACTCTGGTCGAGGGGAGCAGCACATGCCCGTTCCCCGGTGGCTGATTGCAGAGCCGTTTCCGGGATGGGGCAGGCCGGGGACGTATCTTGTGCGGGCGGGGCACTCGCACTTTCCGTGACGCCGGACCGGTCAGGCTGAGGTGAGCAACAATGGATGAAGCGCAAATGGATGCAATTCACGAAGAGCAGATTCCACTCAGGATCAACCGCCTTTCGGTGGTGCTTGGGCGCGAGACGGGCAACATCACGGTTATTGATGGTATCTCCATCTCGGTCCGCAAGGGCGAAATCCTGGGCCTCGTGGGTGAGAGCGGCAGCGGCAAGTCGGTCACATGTCTGGCGGCGCTGGGGCTGTTGGGGTCCGGCTGGTCGCTGGACGGCGATATAAGGGTCGTGTCAACAACCATTGGCAGAGACGCCAGCCCGAAAAAGCTGGCGGCGCTGCGGGGACGCGAAGCCGCGATGATCTTTCAGGATGCGAACGCCTCGTTGAATCCCATTCAGAAAATCGGCAGGCAGTTGACGGACACCGTCGCACGATTGCGCGGCATCTCGGGGGCGAAGGCGAAGGGCGCTGCGCTGGAGCTTTTGCGGCAGGTGGAAATGCCCGATCCCGAGGAGCGGTTTCATTCCTATCCCTTCCAGCTTTCCGGCGGGCAGAACCAGAGGGTGATGATTGCGCTGGCTCTGGCCGGGAAACCGTCGCTTCTGTTCGCGGATGAGCCGACAACGGCGCTGGATGTCACGGTTCAGTCGCAAATCCTCGATCTCATTCGCAGGTTGCGCGATGAAACCGGCATGGGTGTGGTTCTTGTGACCCACGATCTGGGTGTTGTCAGCGAAATCTGCGATACGGTCGCCGTCATGTATTCCGGACGCATTATCGAAACCGGAAAGGTGTCGCAAATCCTGGAGGCGCCCCGCCATCCTTATACCAAAGGGCTGATCGACTCGATGCCCACGCTTGGCGGCCATGTCCCGGAAGGGATCGCAGGCCAGGTTCCCGCCCCGGACAAGCGCCCGGCGGGATGCGCATTCGCGCCGCGCTGCTTCAAGGTGACGGAGCGTTGCATGAACGAACGCCCCGGTGAAACCGGGGGCGGGGATGGCCACACCCATTGCTGCTTTCATCCGCTCGACCACGATGAATTGCATGACGCCCGAAAGACCGTGGGCGCATTGCCCGCCGTGGCGGACGAAGGGGAGGGGGACGCCCTGCTTGCGCTGCGCGGGGCGGCATGTGACTACAGGACGCGCAAGGGCCTGTTCAGGGCGGTCTCCGACGTAACGCTCGCCCTGCGCACGGGCGAAAGTCTGGCGGTTATCGGAGAGAGCGGGAGCGGAAAATCCACGATCGGCAAGCTGATGCTGGGGATTGAACCCACCAGCGAGGGCGAAGCCCTGTTCGAGGGCAAGCCCGTGCCGCTTTTGGGGACGCATGAGCACAAGGCGTTTGCCCGTTCCGTTCAGCTTGTGCCGCAAAACCCTTATCTGTCGCTTGACCCGCGGGCCACGATGGGCGCCCAGATCGAGGAGCCGCTGGTGATCCACGGGATCGGGACGCCGAAAGAGCGGCATGAGAAACGGAACGCGCTGCTGGAGGCGGTCGGATTGACCAAAGCCCATGCCGACCGCTATTCGCACGAAGTCAGCGGCGGGCAGTGTCAGCGCGCCGTCATCGCCCGGGCGCTCAGCCTCGAACCCAAATTGCTGATCTGTGATGAGGCGACTGCATCGCTGGATGTTTCCGTGCAGGCGCGGATCATAGAGCTGCTTCGCGATTTGCAGCGCAAATTCAGGCTGACGATGGTTTTTGTCACCCACGATCTGCGGTTGGTGCGCTCTCTGTGCAATCGTGTCGCGGTCATGCGCTCGGGTGAACTGGTCGAACTGAACCGGACTGTCCCGCTCTTCAGCGCCCCGCGTCATCCCTATACCCGGGAGCTTCTGGCGTCGATCCCCGATCTGGCTCCGCACTCGCCGGACCATGAAGGAGCCGAAAAATGACACGCATTGTCCTGCGAAAACTTCTGCGCGCCGCGCTTACGCTGTTTCTGGTCGTGACGTTCGTCTTTTTCGTGCTGCGGATCACCGGCGACCCGGTGTCGGCCATGATGCCCGACGATACCGACCCCGCAATCATGGAGGAACTCCGCGAGCAATGGGGGCTGAACCGGCCGTTGGGGGTTCAGTACCTGGAATACTGGCGCAACATCGCCCGGGGGGATTTCGGCAGTGCCTATCGCGATGGCCGTCCGGCGCTTGAGATCGTGATGGAGCGGATGCCGGCGACGCTGAAACTGACGCTGACCGGCTTTGCGTTCATCCTGCTTATCGGTTTCCCGCTGGGAATTCTGGCAGCGGTCAATCGGGGTTCGGTCATTGACCGCGCCATCATGACCCTGTCCGTTACCGGGTTCAGCCTGCCGAACTTTTTCCTGGGGATCCTGCTGATCCTGCTTCTGTCGGTGAACCTGCGATGGCTTCCCGCCTATGGCAGCGATCATTGGTATAACCTGATCATGCCGGTCATCACGCTGAGCACTGCCGGGGGGGCGGTAATCGCCCGTTACGTCCGCTCTTCCATGCTGGAAGTTCTGAACGCGCCCTATATCCGCGCGGCCAGGGCGCGCGGCATGTCGGAACGTGCGATCACCTGGACGGTTGCCCTGCCGAATGCGGCAATTCCCACCGTCACGGTCATCGGCTTCATGGTGGGCGCGCTGATCAGCGGTTCGATTGTCACCGAAACGGTCTTTGCCTGGCCCGGCATCGGGCGTCTGCTGATTGATGCGGTTTCGTCAAGGGAACTCGCCGTCGTCCAGACGATTGTCATGATGACCGCTGCTTCGATGGTCGTCGCGAACCTGACGGTCGATATCCTCTACCTGATCATAGACCCGCGCCAGCGTTTTGGCACCGGGTCCGGAGAATAGCAGATGACCCAACTGGACACCGCCGAGACGTTTGAACCCCACTCCAGATGGAAGGCCACGTTCACCGCGATCACGACATCGCCCCGACTGGTCAGGATTTCCATGGTCTGGCTGCTGCTGATCTTTCTGGTCGCCCTGACCGCGCGCGTGATCATGCCGTATGATTACCAGGCGACCTCTCTTCTTTCGCGCCTTCTGCCGCCGTTCTCGACCGGAGTGGATGGCAGTTTTCACCTGCTGGGCACCGACCATCTGGGCCGGGATGTGCTGAGCCGCCTTTTCGTGTCGGTTCAGTTGACCATGCTGGTTGCGGTGTTCGGAACGTTCTTCGGGGCGATTGTCGGCAGTTCGATCGGGTTCATCGCAGCACGCTTTCGCGGATGGGTTGACGATGCGATCATGGTTCTTGTGGATTTCCAGGCCTCGATGCCTTTCGTGATCATTGCATTGTCCGTCATTGCCGTGACCGGCACCGGCAACCTGCTGCTGTTCGTTCTTCTGGTCGGCTTTCAGGGATGGGAACGATACGCCCGCATCAGCAGGGGCCTGACGCTTGCCGCTGTCAACCACGGCTATGCGTCTTCGGTCCGTCTTCTTGGCGGGGGAACCATGCGCGTCTATCTGCTGCATATCCTTCCCAACATCCTCGCGGTCCTGATCGTTCAGGTGTCAATCAACTTTCCTGAAACCGTGCTCCTTGAAACTTCCATGAGCTTTCTGGGTGTGGGGATTCAGCCGCCGAACACGTCGCTTGGCAATCTGCTGAGCTATGGCCGCGACTATCTGCTGAATGCCTGGTGGATCGCCGGTGTTCCCGGAATGACGATCTTTCTTACCACCCTGTCGATGAGTATCGTCGGCGACTGGCTGCGCGACGAGCTCGACCCGACCACCAGCCGGTCGTAGGGGCGGGGGATGGCGAAGCAGGTGCCCTGCGGCATCTTCGGGCGGCTGGCATCGGAAACATGTCAGCGCAGCCGCATCCCGCTTTGTCGTCGGGCAGCCTAGCAACTGTGTTTATTCTGTGAGCTGCTGGCGCCAGGGGATGCCGGTTTTGATGATCGCGTTTGCGATTGTGACCAGCCTGCGTGCGATTGCGATTATGACGAGTTTGTGCGGCTTCCCTCGCTCCTTGAGACGTTTTGCGACAGGCTTGAGAACCGGATTGTGACAGCGCAGCCGGGAACAGCACATGCCGCAGAGACTGCCAGCCGCCGGCGATAGCTCTCCTGCCTCGCATCGCCCCGCTGTCATGTGGTATCGGAGCCAGGCCGGTCATGGCAGCGGCTTCGCCCGATGTCATCCGGCCGGGTTCCGGCAATTCGGCGATCAACATTGCCGCACAGACCGGGCCAATCCCCGGGATTGATCGTAAAAGCCCCGCCCTCGGGGCAAGAGGTTTCACTCGCGCGATAACGTTTTCGATCCGCCGTTCGATGTCATCGACCTGGGTATCGAGCAGGTCTTTCAGGTCGTCATCCATGGTCTCGACACCGGCAGGAATGCCCTGCTTCCTTCGAACTCCGATCTGAGCTTTGAGCCGCTTGCGCATATCGACGAGTTGACCTCTCCGGGTCGTCAGGGTTCCGGGAATACGCAGATTTTCGCCTGGCAGTTCTCGCCCGGCTTGCGGTCGGAATGCCATGAACCGGGCGATGAGTTCCGCATCTATCCGATCAGTCTTCGCGCGCGTGCCCCGGCAAAGCGCGAAGGCCCTGATCTGTGGCCCTGATCTGTGCTGGTGGCAATTGCACGGCCACGATGCCTGCGCCGACAAGTTCTGTCCAGAGCCCCCGTTCCTGACCACCCGTGGCCTCAAATCCGACTTTGAGCGAACCGGAGAACCGCCGGATCATCGCGATCAGCGCAATATGGCCGTCCGCCGTGTCTGGATGCCGGAACCGCTTCTCGCCAGGAAGGCAGAACCCATCCGGCCGGTCGCGCGATACATCTATCCCGGGAATGGTTATCCCGGCTATCATGTCACTCTCTCTTCCTTATGCTTCGCGGTCCCGCAAAACGGGCCGCCGTCAACTGTTCGAGACGGTGAAGAGAGGCAGGATCAGCCTGCTGGTGAACGTGGTCATGCCACAAGGTGTTCAGCGCTGTATCCCACCCCGTCTCTGGTCCTGGCCAGGAGCGGCGACGGGGAACCCATGGCAGGGACGAGACACATGAGGTGTTCAGTCCCGGCATCTGGTGGATCGGGTTCAGGATGAAACGATCTGGCTCTGTTGTCCAGACCTTGCAGATGTATTCACAGGGCGTGAGGCCGCTGAGGGTCTTGAGCCTTCGGGCGAAGTTACAGGCGTTCATGAAGGAGTTATAGCCGAAAGTTGGTGATGGCCCTGATGGGCGGCATATCATGGCGTTGTTCACGCGCCGCAATCCTCAGCAGAGAAAAGGATATGCCACATGACGAAGTCTACCATCACGCCGTTGCCCGGTCCATCGGGATTTTCGTCTGACCCGCTGACCGACATCCTGCAAACCGGCGCGCGCCAACTGCTCAAACAGGCGGTGGAAGCGGAATTGGCCACGCTCCTCGCCGCCCATGCCCGCGAGGTGACGGACGATGGCCGTGCGCGGCTGGTGCGCCATGGTCATCTGCCCGAGCGCGAGGTTATGACCGGCATCGGCCCGATAGCAGTGAAGGTGCCGCGGGTGCGGGACCGGGGCAATGTGGACGAAAAGATCCGTTTCGCCTCGTCGATCTTGCCGCCCTGACTGCGCAAGGCCAGATCGATTGAGGAACTGCTGCCGTGGCTCTATCTCAAGATATCTGTCTTGGTCAAGGTTTGATTTTGGACCACTGGCGGTTTTCGCGGATCAAGGTATTTGCGAGGATGATGAGCTTGCGCATGATTGCCACAAGAGCGACCTTGGCTTTCTTGCCCTTTTGACGCAAAGCCTTGTAGACGCAGGTGAGTTGGGAATTGCAGCGCGCTGCGACGAGGGCGGGCATGTAGAGCGCCTGGCGAAGCCCGGCTCGTCCGCCTCCGATTTTCGCTCTGGCTGTCCATTTGCCGGACTTGCGCACGAAGGGAGCCAGGCCCGCAAGCGCGGCGGCCTGCCTGGGCGTCAAGGTTCCGATCTCCGGCATTTCGATGAGTATTGCGACGGCAGGGGATCGACCGCAGGATCTCGAACTGTCTGGCAAGCTTTGCATCCTCGCGGATATGCTTCTTCAACCCGGCATCGAGCCGGGCAAGTTGCCTTGCGATCCGGCGCATCCTGGTTTTCAGTTGCGCCTTGACGAGTGTGTTGCGCGCACCGCAGAGCCGGTTCCGGCAGGCAGTCCGGTCCTTGATGAGAGCGCTCCGGGCGACATGCACCTCCCGCAGATCGTTCATGGGTTCATCGCGCAACGGTGAAGCCTTCAGGTCAGGCATCGCCCCCATGCGGGCCGGCAGTTCCGCATCGTTCCGGTCAGTTTTGGCGGACTGGGCGACCGCTTCGGCGAAGCGGCGGGCGCGTTTGGGGTTCACCTTGACCATGGCGTGACCCGTCTTTGAAAGGCGGGCCTCCAGATCGCGATGACAGCGTCCTGCAGGCTCGTGGACGACGCGGCAGCACTGCGGGCCGATCCGGTTCTTCAGCGTCTTCAGTCCTGTCCGGTCGTTGGTGAAGCGTTTCGCCTTGCCATCGCTCAGGCGATGGGTGTCGAGATGATCTTTCGTGCTGCGCGACAAACAAGGTGAGAATCCAGCGTCAATCAGGATGAGAACGCGTGTGCGGGGGCTCGCAGGGAGGGCGTAGCCCGACTGGGGAGGCCCCGCACACGCGTTTTGCCCTTTTGGGGCGGGCCTGACGGTTGTGGCCGGCTCGGATAAGGAATGATTTTCTGTGCAAGGGGATCGTTCATGCCGGGCTGTCATGTCACTGACCAACAAATGAGGCTCTTCATGACGCTCAGATCGACCCATTCCGTTGCCGTTGCCGCTGCCAAGGCGGGGATCAGCCAGGCAACGGGCTATCGGCTGCAAGCTGACCCAATTTTACCATCACGGAAGAAGGCCCCTCGCGGCCGGCGGCGTCCGGACCCGCTGGCGGACATTTTTGATGCGGAGGTCGTGCCGCTTCTGCGGTCCTCACCGGGGATCCGACCTGTGGCGGTTTACGAGGAGCTTCTGCGTCGGCATTCTGATCTGGGTACGGGCATCCGACGGACTCTGGAGCGACGGATACGCGCCTGGAATGCGGAACACGGCCCTGAACAGGACGTCATTTTCCGGCAGACCCACACACCGGGCAAAATGGGCCTGTCGGATTTCACCGCCATGGGCAAGTTGGGTGTGACCATTGCCGGTGAGGCACTGGGCCATCGACTGTATCACTTCCGGCTTGCCTATAGCGGGTTTCAGCACGCCCACGTCGTGCTGGGCGGCGAAAGCTATGTGGCGCTGGCTGAGGGATTGCAGAACGCCCTCTGGACGCTCGGCGGCGTGCCACACAATCATGGAACTGACAGCCTGTCGGCGGCCTTCAAGAACCTGGATAAGTCATCCCGGGCCGATCTAACCGACCGCTTCGACGCCCTGTGCAACCATTATGGAATGACGCCGACGCGCAACAACAAGGGCGTCGCACACGAGAACGGTTCCATCGAGAGCCCCAATGGGCATCTGAAGCGCACCATTGAGGACGCGCTGGTCATGCGTGGGTCGCGCGACTTCGAAAGCTTGCAAGATTATCGTCGCTTCATCGACGAGATCGTGGGCCGGATCAACGCCCGCAATGCCAAGCGTATCGATGCGGAACGTGCGAGCCTCAGACCTTTGCCGACGCGGCGGACCACGGATTACGAGGAGATCACGTTGCGCGTCACTTCCTCCGGGGGCTTCACCTTGCGCAAGGTGTTCTACACCGTGCCATCCCGGTTGATCGGGCATCAGCTGCGGGTTCGGCTCTACGATGATCGGTTGGAGCTGTTCCTGGGAAGCTCTGCCCTGCTAACGCTGACACGCGGACGAGCCTCGAGCACCGGGAGCCATGGGCACGTGGTCAATTACCACCACGTCATCCACTCCTTGCGCAAAAAGCCCATGGCGCTGATGGGGCTGGTCTATCGGGATCAGCTATTCCCGCGCCGGGCGTTCCGTAACATGTTCGCATTCCTGCTGGAGCAGACCAGTGAGAAGGCGGCGTGTCGCATGGTTGTCGATCTTCTGGCGCTGGCACACGAGCGGGGCTGCGAGGCTGAATTGGCAGCGCAGCTTGAGGAGGACCTTCGCCAGAAGCGCCCGCCTGACATGGCGGCCCTACGCGCAGTGTTTAGCCCATCACAAGACGCACTCCCCCAAGTCGCGGTGCAACTGGCCGACCTGTCATCTTACGACCAGTTGGTCGGCGGTACGCCATCCGCTCAGGAGGTGACAGCATGACATCGCCCCAGACCGATACCGCCCGCCTAACCTTGGCTCTGACCGAATTGCGCTTGCCAGCCATCAAGGCGCTATGGCCGCGCTTTGCGGAACAAGCCGACAAGGAAGGCTGGCCCGCCGCTCGGATGCTCAGCACCCTGGTGGAGCATGAACTGGCTGAACGAGATCGCCGTCGTATCGAGCGACATCTCGCACAGGCACGCCTGTTGCCCGGAAAAACGATCGACACCTTCGACTTCACAGCCGTCCCCATGCTGTCCAAGGCCCATGTCAGTGCGATCACCGCTGGCGACAGCTGGATCGGAAAGGGCGGCAACATCCTGCTGTTTGGGCCGCCAGGTGTGGGCAAATCACATCTCGGCTCAGCCATCGGGCTCGCCCTTGTCGAGCAAGGCTACCGCGTCCTATTCAGCCGCACCACCGATCTGGTCCAGAAACTCCAACAGGCCCGCCGCGATCTCGTCCTCGAAAGTGCCATTGCAAAGCTCGACAAATTCCATCTGCTGATCCTCGATGACATCACCTACGTCACCAAGGATCAGGCTGAAACCAGTGTGCTCTTCGAACTCATCAGCGCGAGATATGAACGCCGCTCAATGTTGATCACGGCCAACCAGCCCTTCGGGGAGTGGAATGCGATTTTTCCAGACCCGGCCATGACATTGGCCGCCGTCGACAGGCTCGTGCACCACGCAACCATCTTCGAGATGAATGTCGAAAGCTACCGGCGAAGAGCAGCACAAAAGGCAAAGGGGCCGGGAAGGCCTGCACAAAAAGCCACACCGGAAAACACCAAAGCTGATTGACGCTCCGCGACAATCAAAAAACAAACCCCTTGATCGCGGCACAAAAGCCCGGCATCGTCCCAAACGTCGCGACCAAGGATTCTCATCCTGATTGACGCGCACTTCTCATCTTGATTGTCGCGCTACACTTTCGGGATGTCGATGCCGATGGTACCATTCATGACCTTTTCGTCTCCCGTTCCTGTCATACGAGGCAGGGGTGTTCCCTCCTCCACTATCTGTTCGGGTTCATCAAAAGGGCGGGGGTGATCCATCTTGAGAACGGTCCTCAAAGACCAGGGCATCATCGATCCATCCCCCGCCACCCCTCGGGCTGCAGCAGCGACCCGAGGGGTGGCATCCGTATCGCACGGATACGAATGCCTGGGAAATCCAATAGACAAGGGTATTTCGACCGGCGATTTTCACGAGGCGCTCACCGCTTTGCTCGGTCCCAATGCCGCAGGGCTGTCCTCGACCACGATATCGCGGCTTAAAGCCGATTGGTGGGATGAGTATGACCGATGGCAACGGCGCGATCTCAGCACGCGGCGTTTCGTCTACATCTGGGCAGACGGCGTCTACTTTCGCCCACGAATGGCAGAAGAAAAGCAATGTGTTCTCGTACTTATTGGTGCAGATGAATGGGGCCGCAAGGAGATCATCGGCCTCGCCGATGGCTACCGCGAAAGCACCCAAAGATGGCGCGAATTGCTCCTTGATCAGCAGCGCCGTGGGCTCACCCATGCGCCCGATCTTGCCATTGGCGACGGCGCTCTGGGGTTCTGGAACGCATTGCGCGAGGTGTTTGGTGCGACTAACGAACAGCGCTGCTGGTTTCACAAAACGGGTAATGTGCTCAACGCGATGCCGAAGTCCGTTCAGGCCAAAGCAAAGGGCCATCTGCACGACATCTGGCAGGCTGAAACCCGCATGGATGCTGAGGCTGCTTTTGACTTCTTCGTCGCGACCTACGGCGTGAAATACGACAAGGCCGTCGCCAAATTGGCCAAAGACCGCGAGGTACTGCTGGCCTTCCATGATTTCCCTGCCGAGCACTGGAAGCACATCAGGACCACGAACCCTATCGAAAGCACCTTCGCCACAGTCCGACACCGTACCGGAAAAACGAAGGGATGCCTGAGCCGTAAAACCGGCCTTGCCATGGCTTACAAGCTGATGATGTCAGCCCAGACAAAGTGGCGCAAACTGGACGGCGCAAATCGTATGCCCGAGATCATCGAAGGGATTGCATTCAAGGACGGGATCAAACAATTTAACCAAGCCGCCTGATCACGCCGTCACCAACTTTCGGGCATAGCCCGGATCGAAAACGTTATCGCGCGAGTGAGACCTCTTGCCCTGAGGGCGGGGCTTTTACGATCAATCCCGGGGATTGGCCCGGTCTGTGCGGCAATGTTGATCGCCGAATTGCCGGACCCCGGCCGGATGACATCGGGCGAAGCCGCTGCCATGACCGGCCTGGCTCTGACACCACATGACAGCAGGGCGATGCGAGGCAGGAGAGCGGTCGCCAGCGGCAGGCGGTCTCTACGGCATGTGCTGTTCCAGGCTGCGCTGGCCGCCGCCTGTCACAATCCGGTTCTCAAGGGAGTGTCCTGAACTCTGTGTATGTGTCCCGGTCCATGGGGGTTTCAAATACAGTCACGCATTGAAGCGCTCGTCGAACATAATAGCGAACTGGTTGCGGGCTGCAAACCATTCCCGAACATTCCTGCCGCCTTTCTCGAAGTTGCGGATGGCCAGATAGATCAGCTTTGTTGCGGCCTGATCGGTCGGGAACGATCCGCGGGTCTTGATTGATTTGCGGATCACCCGGTTCAGGCTCTCGATGGCGTTGGTGGTGTAGATGATCTTTCGGATCGCCGGATCGAAGGCGAAGAACGGGACGTTGTTGCAGGGTTGCCGTCTTGTCTGGCAGGTGAGAGCTTTGTCTCTGATCTGGACGTCCTTGACGCCACATAAGTTCACCTCTGGCCGCCGCCACAAATTTCCGAGGAAACGATGTCGGGTGACACACCGGGCGGGGTATAACGAGAGCCTCCGGCAACGCGGTCAGCCTGAGTATTCGGAATTTGCCATCGCAACTTGCCTGACCCTGCGCACGATTTACAAACTACCCCTGCGTCAGACGCCGGGGACGGGGCTTGATGCTGCCCCAAAAGCCGCGGATTGACAGAACCGAACCGATCCATCTGACCGTGGACAGTCCCGGTCTGAAGATATTCGGCAAAGGTGAGTGGCAGCAGAACAAGCATGAAACCAAGGCCAAACGCAAATCATGGAGAAAGCTGCACCTTGGTCTGGATCTCGCGTCCGGTGAGATCATCTGCTCGGACCTGACTCTGGATTACATCGGCGATCCCGCTGCGCTGCCCGGGCTTCTTGACCAGTTCGAGGGTCCGGTTTCGCGATTTCTGGCGGATGGGCGACTGGCCTGGCAAGTCAGCAGCGGTTACAATCAGCGTCGTCGTGCGGAAGCACAAATTGGTCGTTGGAAAGGCGTGGCTGGAAAGAAACCGAGATCGCGGCGGTTCGAAAA
>CBDCFF010000019.1:0-73311 GCA_965216225.1 Paracoccaceae bacterium | reverse complement strand
AGATGCCCCGCTATTCAGGGGATTGAGACCGACCGCCACGCCCGCAAGGGGTGCTTCGGGCGTCCGCTGATCATGAGCGGCCACCGGCGGGGCCTCCGTGGTCAGACGAGGAAAGCGGCGAACCCGGCCGGATGCAGAGAAGCGTTCGGTCTGCGGGCAGACAGCGGTTCCGGGCGTATCGGCGGCGCAGGTTCGACACCCCGGCGGTACGGGGCGGCACAGGCTTCGCGCGCGCCGACCGAAAGGCGTACCCGGCCCATCTGTTCGTGTTCCGGGGCCGTCGGGGCGATGTGCTCAGGATCGTCTGGCGGGATGCTCCGGGCGCTTGCCTGTTCCCGGAGCGCCCGGAACGTGGCCGGTTCGTCTGGCCTGTCGCGAAGGATGGCAGGACCAGCGTGACGCCTGCACAACTGTCGATGCTGCCGGAAGGGACCAACCGGCGAATGCCGCTGTCACCCGGAGCAATGGCGCGACATGGCCCGTTCCGGCGCAGGCCAACCGCCATGCGCACGCCCAAAGAGCCGTAAAGCCCGGTGGCGAACGGCTGGTCATTGCACGGCCCCTTGTCAAACGCCTGTAGACCCCGCCGATTGCCCGCTGCGCCGGTTCGGAACCCGGATCATCGGAGCGCCCCCTCCGGCCCCGGTCTGCCAGCGAAATCCCGTCCCTGCCGAGCCTGCGGATGACATCACCGGTCGCACCGGGGTGGCGAAGCCTGCGCGGCATCACGTCCAGCCGCCCTCAACGGGGCGACCTCATCCAGGCCCCGCCGGAACCCTCGCGACCCCGGAATCGCATGTTCACGGGATCGGAAGGCGGCAAGGCCATGGCCATGGCCTTCACACCCCCATCGACACCGCCGTTCACAAGCAGAATCAATCCCCAGGCCCGGCTTGCATGGGCGCCGGGGCGCATCGCCGGTCACAGGATCGCCCGCCCCGGCGAACCCATGCCATGGCGGTTCATCCTGCGGCTCAATCAGTCCGCAAACCGGTTGTTCCGGGGAAAGCCCCTTGGCGCCATGCGGCCCGTGCCCGCGCGTTTGCCGGTCCATTCCTCCAGCGCGGTCCGGGTCCGGGTGCGGCCTGCGGGGTCTTGCCAGCTCAGCCCTGCGGACAGGTCGAACGTGATGGCGTCCGCCAATCCGCCATCCCTGTATTTCTGCAACCTCACACCCTTGCCCCGGCCCATTTCGGGCAATTCGCCGACCGGAAAGATCAGAACCTTGCGGTTCTCGCCGACACAGGCCACATGATCGCCCGTGACCGGCCGACAGACACGGGCGCGCACCTCATCCCTGACGTTCAGCACCTGCTTGCCGGCGCGGGTCTGGGCGATCACGTCCCCTTCGGCCACCACGAACCCATCCCCGGCGGAAGAGGCGACCAGCAGCCTGCGCTCCGGCTGATGGATGAAAAGCGCGACAATGTCCGCCTCGTTCGGCAGATCGACCATCAGGCGCAGGGGCTCTCCCATCCCGCGCCCGCCGGGCAGGCTGGCCGCCGGGATCGTGTAGAACCGCCCGTTGGCGTCGAAAACCAGCAGCCGGTCGGTGGTCTCCGCATGGAAAAAAAACCGGGGTCCGTCGCCATCCTTGAACTTCAGTTCGCGCTCCAGGCCGATATGGCCCGACATGGCGCGAATCCAGCCCATCCGGGAGCAGACCACCGTGACCGGCTCTCGCCGGATCATCGCCTCGACCGGGATTTCCCCGCACTCCACCGCTTCGGCGAATGTGGTCCGCCGCGCGCCGCCTTCATGATCCTTGCCGAACGTCTTTCTGATCTCGCGCAACTGCCCGGCGATCCGCGCCCATTGCAGATCTTCACTGTCCAGCAGGTCCACGAGCCCCTCGCGTTCCAGCAGCAATTCTTCGCGCTCGCGTTTCAGTTCCATTTCTTCGAGCTTGCGCAGGCTGCGCAGACGCATGTTCAGGATCGCTTCGACCTGCATGTAGGACAGGTCGAATTCGGCCTTCAGCGTCGCCTTCGGATCGTCTTCATGGCGGATGATCGCGATCACCCGGTCGAGGTTCAGGAAGGCGACGAGATAGCCTTCCAGCACTTCCAGCCGGTGATCCGTCTTTTCCAGCCGGTGCTGCGAGCGCCGGATCAGCACCTCGCGCCGGTGATCGAGGAACGCGCGCAGGATTTCCCTCAGCGCGCAGACCCTGGGCGTGTGCCCGTCGATCAGCACGTTCATGTTCACCGAAAACCGCACCTCCAGATCCGACTGCCGGAACAGCGTGTTCATCAGCACGTCCGGCTCCACGTTCTTCGATTTCGGCTCCAGGACGATGCGCAGGTCGTCGGCGCTCTCATCCCGCACATCGGCGAGGATCGGGATTTTCCTAGTCTGGATCAGTTCGGCCAGCTTCTCGATCAGCTTCGATTTCTGCACCTGATAGGGAATTTCCGTGACCACGATCTGCCATTGCCCGCGGCCCGTATCCTCGGTTTCCCAGCGCGACCTCAGCCGTATCGCCCCGCGCCCGGTCCTGTAGGTCGCAAGGATCGACTCACGCGGTTCCACGATCACCCCGCCGGTGGGAAAGTCCGGGCCGGGCACATGCTTCATCAGCGTGTCGTCGCAGGCGTCCGGCGCCCTGATCAGATGCAGGCAGGCGTCGCACAGCTCGACGATATTGTGCGGCGGGATATTGGTGGCCATCCCCACGGCGATGCCCGACGCCCCGTTGGCCAGAAGGTTCGGAAAGGCGGCGGGCAGCACCACCGGCTCGGTCAGCGTTCCGTCGTAGTTTTCGCGGAAATCGACGGCGTTTTCCGCCAGCCCGTCCAGCAGCGCCTCTGCCGCCGGGGTCATCCGCGCCTCGGTATAGCGCGGCGCCGCCGGGTTGTCGCCGTCGATGTTGCCGAAATTCCCCTGTCCGTCCACCAGCGGATAGCGCACCGCGAAATCCTGGGCCAGCCGCGCCATCGCGTCATAGATCGCCGCATCCCCGTGCGGGTGGTAATTGCCCATCACGTCGCCGGAAATCTTCGCCGACTTGCGGAACCCCCCGGTGGAGGACAGCTTCAACTCCTGCATTGCATAAAGGATGCGCCGGTGCACCGGTTTCAGCCCGTCGCGCGCATCCGGCAGCGCCCGGTGCATGATTGTTGACAGCGCATAGGTCAGATACCGCTCGCTGATCGCGCGGCGCAGCGGTTCGACGACCTCTCCGGGCGCGGGGTCGGTATCGGGGCCGTCGGTGGGGTCGGTCATGGCCGCTGTGTAGCGCCCCCCGCGCCGCCGGTCAAACGGCAAAAGCGCACCGAAAGAGCACCGGGCGTTGACCGGCCCCGCCCCCCCCGTGTTAAGGATCGTGCAAGGATGACGCCGGACGCCATGAACGGGAGGACAGGAAATGACTGTGAAGGCAACAACGAAGACAGCGGCGCGGATCGCGCTGGCGCTGGCCATGCTGGCCACAACCCCGGCAGGGGCGCAGGAGTGCAACGACTTCAACAGCGAAGAGTTCTTCGAAACGGCAACGGAAGAGCAGGTTCGTGACTGCATCGCCGCAGGCGCGGATGTCGGGGCAAAGGCTTGGAATGGCTGGACACCGCTGCATCAGGCTGCGAGGTATGGCACCCCGGAGATGATCCGCGCACTGGTGGACGCGGGCGCGGGCGCGGCGTTTGAGGTGAGGGACCTGGCTGGCAGTACACCGCTGCATCGGGCTGCGATGTGGGGCACCCCGGAGAATATCCGCGCGCTGGTGGACGCGGGTGCAGACCTTGAGGCAAGGGAAAATATTGACTCGACGCCGCTGCATGTGGCTGTGATATGGGGCACCCCGGAGACGGTCCGCATGCTGCTGGACGCGGGCGCGGCGCTTGAGGCAAGGGACGAGGATGGCGAGACCCCGTTGCATTGGGCTGCGCGACGGGGCACCCCGGAGGTGATCCGCGCACTGCTGGACGCGGGCGCGAATGCCGGGGCGAGGGACCAAGGTGGCGGAACGCCTTTCGATATGGCGAAGGAGCATAATGCCGAAAAGCTCGAAGGCACCGCTGAATGGCAGGAACTGAACGAAGGGCAGTAAGGATAAACCCGAACCCCGCCGCCGCCCGTCGCTTGCGCGCCCCGCCCGCCTGCGCTACCCCTTCATCGGGGCGCAAACGGGCAGGCAGGGCAGATGGCGCAGAAATCCATCCTCATCACCGGGTGTTCCTCGGGCATCGGCCATGACGCGGCGCACCGGCTGGCGGCGCGCGGCTGGCGGGTCTTCGCCACCTGCCGCAGGCATCAGGATTGCCGGCGGTTGCGCGATGAGGGGCTGGAGAGCTTTCGCCTCGACTACACCGACGAAGGCAGCATCGGCGCGGCGCTGGCCGAATGCCTGTCGCGCACCGGCGGCACGCTCGATGCGCTTTACAACAACGGCGCATACGCCTGCCCCGGCGCGGTAGAGGACCTGCCCCGCGACGCCCTGCGCGCGATTTTCGAGACCAATGTCTTTGGCTGTCACGACCTCGCCCGCCGGGCGATTCCGGTCATGCGTGCGCAGGGCCACGGGCGGATCGTCAACTGCTCATCCGTTCTGGGTTTCGTGGCGCTGCGCTTTCGCGGCGCCTACACGGCCAGCAAGTTCGCGCTGGAGGGTCTGACCGACACCATGCGGATCGAACTGCGCGACACGCCGATCCGGGTGATCACCATCGAGCCGGGTCCGATCACCGCGCGCATCCGGCAAAACGCGCGCCCGCATTTCGAGAAATGGATCGACTGGGAAAACTCCGCCCGGCGGGACGCTTATGAAACCGTTCTGATCCCGAGGCTTTATGAACCGAACGCGAGGAAGGACCGTTTCGAACTGCCTGCCTCTGCGGTGACGAAGAAGCTCATCCACGCGCTGGAAAGCCCGCGCCCGAAGCCGCGCTATTACGTCACGACGCCCACCCATGTGATGGGCGCACTCCGGCGGGTTCTGACCACGCGCGCACTGGACAGGCTTCTGGGGAGACGAAGCGTCTGACCGCAACGCCCTTTCCGGGGCTGTTGCCCTTTCCGGGCTCCGGGCGCGTCAGCCGGGCTGTTTCACGAAGCGCAGATACGGCAGTCTGGCCTCGAAATCGCCATGCCGGGCGCGGGCGTCCTCATCGGATACCGCAGGCAGCACGATCACGTCATCGCCATGGGTCCAGTTCGCCGGGGTCGAGACCTTGTGATCCCAGGTCAGTTGCACCGAATCGATCACCCGCAGGATTTCATCGAAATTCCGTCCCGTGGTCATCGGGTATGAAAGCTGCATCTTGATCTTCCTGTCCGGCCCGATCAGGAACACCGTGCGCACAGTCTGATTGTCCATCGCGGTGCGGCCTTCGAAACTGTCTCCGGCTTCCGATCCCAGCATGTCGTAGAGCCTGGCAACCCGGAGGTCGGGATCGCCGATCATCGGATAGGACACCGATTGGCCGGTTGCGGTGACGATGTCCTCTTTCCATTTGTGATGCGCCGCCACCGGATCGACGCTGATGCCGATGATCCTGCAATTGCGTTTTGCAAACTCTTCCTGAATGCCGGCCATATAGCCCAGTTCGGTCGTGCAGACGGGGGTGAAGTCCTTGGGATGGGAAAACAGAACCGCCCAGCCATCGCCGATCCAGTCGTGAAAGCGGATCGTTCCTTCGGTCGAGTCGGCCGTGAAATCGGGGGCGGTGTCGTTAATTCGCAGGCTCATGTTCTCTCTCTCCTCTGGCTCTTCTGATGCGGGCACTGAAAAGTGGCAACCGTAACAACAAGGCGGATCGCCTTCGGTGCGCGCGGCAATTCAGGCATCGCATTTCCCGCCCGACATGTTTACATCAACAACAACGCAAAAGGAATACGGCATCATGTCCAGCAATCCCCTTTTTGTGATTGTCGTCTTCGCCGTTCTGGCGGTTCTGGTCATTCTCATGATCGGGATCGGCGGTTTCGCGAAGGGCGGAGAGTTCAACCGCAGACACGCCAATCGCATCATGCGCTACCGGATCATCGCGCAGGCAGTGGCGGTGGCGCTGATCCTGCTTTTCATCCTGATCAGCGGGGGGATTGGCTGATGGTGGTTCTGAACAGGATTTACACCCGCGCCGGGGATGGCGGCGACACCGCACTGGGCAATGGCAAGCGGGTCGTGAAACATTCCACCCGCGTAAGCGCCTGTGGCACGGTGGATGAGACCAACGCGACCGTTGGACTCGCGCGGTTGCATGTGGAGGGAGAGATGGATGCAGCCCTCGCCCGTATCCAGAATGATCTTTTCGATCTGGGCGCCGATCTCTGCAATCCCGCTATCGACAGGGATGCCGGGGCCGAATGTCCGCCGCTGCGGGTCGCCATGTCGCAGGTGGGGCGGCTGGAGGCAGAGATCGACGCGATGAATGCCGGGCTGAAGCCGTTGCGCAGCTTCGTTCTGCCGGGCGGCTCGGCGTTGGGCGCGCATCTGCACCTCTGCCGGACCGTGTCGCGCCGGGCAGAGCGTCTGACCACCGAGCTTGCCGCCGCAGAGCAGGTGAACCCCGGTGCGGTGAAATACCTGAATCGCCTCAGCGACTGGTTTTTCGTCGCCGCCCGCGTCGCCAATGAAGATGGCCGCGCCGATGTGCTCTGGGTTCCGGGCGCGAACCGCTGAGTGTCGCCGGCAGGCGTGGCCGGCGGCGCACATCTTCCGGCGCTGCGCATGGTCGGGGGGCAGGCGTTCAGGCGGGCTCCCACAACTCTATCGGGTTGCCTTCGGGGTCATGCAGGCGGGCGAAATGGCCATTGGGCAGGCTTTCCGTGCGCTTGACCCCGATACCCGCGTCCGTGAGTTGCGCAATCATGGCGTCGAGGTTGCGGACACGGAAATTCAGCATGAACTGTTGACCCGGCGCACCGAAATATCCGGTATCGGCGGGGAAGGGGGCAAGGACCGTGGGGCCTTCCGCCTGTTGCCACGGCGGGGTTTCGTAATCACCGGGCACCGGGTCTATGCCCAGATGCGCCCTGTACCATTCGCCAAGCGCCTGGGGATCTTTCGCCCGAAAGAATACCCCGCCCAAACCGCTCACCTTTTCCATTTCGGCCCCCTCTGATCTGATCTGATCTGGAACATATGCCGAAGTTTATCGGAAGTCCCGGTAAAAACCGCGAACGCGGCGTTACGAAACGTTTCTGCGTCGATTTTGGTCTGTTTTCCGCCTGCGCGTTTCGATAACAACGGCGCGAGAGCCAGAGGTGGGGCCGCAACGCGGACCCGGATTTGAGGAGACACACACCCATGAAGGTGCTTGTACCTGTCAAGCGCGTGATCGACTACAATGTGAAAGTCCGCGTGAAGGCGGACGGCAGCGGTGTCGATCTCGCGCATGTCAAGATGTCGATGAACCCGTTCGACGAAATCGCGGTAGAGCAGGCGATCCGTCTGAAGGAGGCCGGCAAGGCGGAAGAGATCGTGGCGGTTTCGATCGGCGTGAGGCAATCGCAGGAAACCCTGCGGACCGCGCTGGCGATGGGGGCCGACCGCGCCATTCTGGTTGTCGCCGCCGATGACGTGCATACGGATACGGAGCCGCTGGCCGTTGCCGGGATTCTGGCGAAGATCGTCGAGGCAGAGCAGCCGGGCATCGTGCTTTGCGGCAAGCAGGCCATTGACAACGACATGAACGCCACCGGCCAGATGCTGGCGGCGCTTCTGGGCTGGTCGCAGGGCACCTTTGCCTCCGGCCTCGACATCGAGGGCGACAGCGCCGTCGTCACGCGCGAGGTCGATGGCGGTCTGCAAACGATCAGGGTTGCCATGCCGACCATCATCACCGTCGATCTGCGCCTGAACGAGCCGCGCTATGCGAACTTGCCCAACATCATGAGGGCGAAGAAAAAGCCGCTGGAGGAGAAGACGCCGGAGGATTACGGCGTCGATGTCTCTCCGCGTCTGGAAATCGTCAGAACCGATGAACCCCCGGCGCGCGCGGCGGGCGTCATCGTGCGCTCGGTCGATGAACTGGTGGAGAAACTCAGGGAAGCGGGGGCTGTATGATGGCTGTTCTTCTTCTTGCCGAAGTCACCGATGGCGAGCTGGCGCTGGACGCGACAGCGAAAGCCGTCGCCGCCGTCAGCGGGCTGGGCGACGTGACCGCGCTCTGCGCAGGCGCTTCTGCCGCTGCCGCAGGCGAAACTGCTGCCAGGATCGAGGGCGTGTCAAGGGTTCTGGTCGCCGAGGATGCCTCTCTCGGTCATCGTCTGGCCGAAGCCACCGCGGCCCTGATCGTGTCGCTGGCCGATGGCTATGACCACATCGTGGCCCCGGCCACCACCGACGCCAAGAACGTGCTGCCGCGCGTTGCCGCCCTGCTGGACGTGATGGTCATCTCTGACGTTTCCCGCATTGTCGATGCCGACACGTTCGAGCGTCCGATCTACGCAGGCAACGCGATTCAGACCGTAAGGTCGAAAGACGCAAGGAAAGTCGTGTCGATACGGACCTCGACCTTCGATGCCGCCGGCGAAGGGGCCGCCGCCCCGGTCGAGACCATCGCCGCCGCTGCCGATCCGGGCCTGAGTTGGTGGGTAGAGGACAAGGGGGCGGCAAGCGACCGCCCGGAGCTGACCTCGGCGGGCGTCGTGGTTTCCGGCGGCCGTGGCGTGGGTTCGCAGGAAGATTTCGCACTGATAGAGAAACTGGCCGACAAGCTGGGGGCTGCCGTCGGCGCGTCCCGCGCGGCGGTCGATTCGGGTTATGCGCCGAATGACTGGCAGGTGGGCCAGACCGGCAAGGTTGTCGCCCCCGATCTTTATGTCGCTGTGGGCATCTCCGGCGCGATCCAGCACCTTGCGGGCATGAAAGACTCCAGGGTCATCGTCGCGATCAACAAGGATGAAGAGGCGCCGATCTTTCAGGTTGCCGATTTCGGCCTTGTCGCCGACCTCTTCACCGCCGTGCCGGAACTGACGGAAAAACTGTAGCCACGGGGGACGCGCACCGGGCGGGTTCCGCCGTCAGGCGCCGCGCTTGCCCTTCCGGTCGATGCCCAGAACCTCAAGCACTTTCGCCTCTATGTGCGGTGCGTTCATTGCCGCCGCATCATACATCTGGGCGGGGCTGGCCTGATTGACGAATATGTCCGGCAAGATCATGGAGCGGTATTTCAGGCCGGTATCGAACACGCCTTCGTCAGCCAGAAGTTGCGCGACATGGCTGCCGAAGCCGCCAACCGCGCCTTCCTCTATGGTGATCAGGGCTTCGTGACCGGTGGCCAGATCAAGGATCAGGTCGCGGTCCAGCGGTTTGGCGAAACGGGCATCGGCGATTGTCGGGTTGACGCCGCTGTCCGAGAGCGCCTCTGCCGCCTTTTTCACCTCCTCCAGCCGTGTGCCGAAGGACAGGATCGCCACCCTTGCGCCTTTGCGGATGATCCGGCCCTTGCCGATCTCAAGCGGCTGGCCGCGCTCCGGCAGTTCGACGCCCACGCCTTCCCCGCGCGGATAGCGAAAGGCGATGGGGCCGTCATCGTGGGCGGCGGCGGTGGCGACCATGTGCATCAGTTCGGCCTCGTCCGCCGCCGCCATGACCACGAAGCCGGGCAGATTGGCAAGATAGGCGATGTCATAGCTGCCCGCATGGGTCGCCCCGTCAGCCCCGACCAGCCCGGCCCGGTCAATGGCAAAGCGCACGGGCAGTTGCTGGATGGCAACGTCATGCACGACCTGATCATAGCCCCGTTGCAGGAAGGTCGAATATATGGCGCAGAAGGGCCTCATGCCGCCCGCCGCAAGCCCGGCGGCGAAGGTGACGCCATGCTGTTCGGCGATGGCCACGTCAAAGCAGCGGCCGGGATAGCGTTCGGCAAACAGATTGAGACCGGTGCCATCCGGCATGGCGGCGGTGATGGCGCAGATCCTGTCATCGACTGCGGCCTCGGCCAGCAGCGCCCTGGCAAAGACGCTGGTGTAGGCGGGCGCGTTGGACGGCGCTTTTTTCTGCTTGCCGGTCACGACATCGAATTTCGCCGTCGCGTGGCCCCCGTCGCGGGCGCTCTCTGCCGGGGCATAGCCCTTGCCCTTCCTGGTGGTGACGTGGATCAGCATCGGGCCGGTGGCGCGGTCCTTCACGACACGCAGAATCGACAGCAGCCGGTTGAGATCATGCCCGTCGATCGGGCCGACATAGGAAAAGCCCAACTCCTCGAACAGGGTGCCGCCGACGGTCATGCCTTTCAGCGCCTCCCTGGCGCGCTGCGCGCCTTTGCGGAGCGGTTCGGGCAGCAGGCTGACCGCGCCCCTGGCGGCGCTTTTCAGGTCCTGATACGGCTCTCCCGCATAAAGACGCGAAAGATAGTTGGACATCGCGCCAACCGGCGGGGCGATGGACATGTCGTTGTCATTCAGGATCACGAAGAAGCGTTTGTTCAGATGGCCAGCGTTGTTCATCGCCTCATAGGCCATGCCGGCGGAAATCGCGCCATCGCCGATCACCGCGATGCAGTCGCCGATCCGGTGTTCCGGGGAGCCGCCCAGATCGCGCGCCACGGCAAAGCCCAACGCCGCCGAGATCGAAGTGGAACTGTGCGCGGCGCCGAACGGGTCATATGGACTCTCCGTGCGTTTGGCGAAACCGGACAGGCCGTCCTTCTGCCGGAGCGTGCGGATACGATCCCGCCGCCCGGTCAGGATCTTGTGCGGATAGCATTGATGGCTGACATCCCAGATGATACGGTCCCTAGGCGCATCGAAAACCGCATGAAGCGCGACGGTCAGTTCGATCACCCCGAGACCCGCGCCCAGATGGCCCCCGGTTTCCGACACCGCGCTGATGGTTTCCGCGCGCAGTTCATCGGCCAACTGGCGCAGTTCCGCATCCGATAGCGCCTTCAGGTCGGCAGGGACCGTCACGCGGTCAAGCAAGGGGGTGATGGGTCGTTCGCTCATTTCCGGGCCTTCCTGGTTCGTCTAGCGGTTACGGGCAATAACAAAGCGGGCACCATCCCGCAGGACATCGGCCTCGGGTCCGAATTCCGCCAGCGCATCAACGGCTTCGTCCACCAGCGCCCTGGCCCGCGCCCTGGCCGCGTCAAGACCCAGCAAGGACACGAAGGTCGCCTTGCCCCTGTCCGCATCCTTGCCGACGCGCTTGCCCGCCGTTTCAGCATCGCCTTCGACATCCAGAATATCATCGGCGATCTGAAAAGCAAGACCCAGGGCGCGTGCATATCGGCGCATGGTCTCGGGGTCGCGCCCCGCCATCAGCGGTCCGGCCTCGGCCGACCAGTGGATCAGGCGACCGGTCTTGTTGCGCTGCAATTCGGTGATTTCGGAAAGACCCGGCGATGTTGTCGCCGTTTCCGCCGCAATGTCCTGCGCCTGGCCCAGCACCATGCCGCGCGCGCCCGCTGCACGGGCCAGTGTCATCACCAGTTTCAGCCGCCGGTCGGCATCGCCGATCCCGGCATGGGTCAAAAGTTCAAAGGCAAGGGCCTGCAAGGCGTCACCGGCCAGAACCGCCGTGGCCTCATCCCATTTCACATGCACGGTCGGCTGCCCCCGGCGCATGTCGTCATTATCCATGGAGGGCAGATCGTCGTGGATCAGGGAATAGGTGTGCAGCGCCTCGACCGCCGCTGCCGCATGGACCGATTGTCCGGGTCCGACACCATAGAGCGCCGCCCCCTCCATCACCAGAAACCCGCGCAACCTCTTGCCGCCCCGCACGGCATACCCCATGGCCGCGCCGATGTCCGGCCCCTGCTGCCCCTTCAGAGCGGCATTCAGAACGGCCTGGATGCGCGCCGCGTGCTCTCTCAACCGCTCCTGAAACATCACGCCTCGTCAAGCGGTTGGGTGCCGGCTGGCTGGCCGTCCCGATCAAGCGCGATCACCGCGACCTTTTCCTGCGCTTCGTTGAGCTTCGTCTCGCAGCGTTTTTTCAGCGCCGCCCCGCGTTCGTAAAGTGCGATGGACTGATCAAGGGGCACGTCGCCACGTTCAAGCTGGGTGACGATGGACTCCAGCGCCTTCATGGCTTCCTCAAAGCTCATTTCCCCTACCGGCTTGTCGCTCGTGTCGCTCATGCCCCATGCTCCATCAAAACCTCCACATGCGCGGCGGCAGAGGCCGCCAGCGCCGCCAGATCATAGCCTCCTTCCAGGGTCGAGACCACCCGCCCCTGACAGACTTCAGCGGCCACCTTGCAGATACCGGCAGTAAGCTGGCGGAAATCTTCGGTTTCCCACATGAGGCTGGCCAGCGGATCGGCGCGATGGGCATCGAACCCGGCGGAGACGAGGATGAGTTCCGGTGCGAAATCGCGGAGCGCGGGCAGAATCGCCCCGTCATGCGCGGTGCGCATTGCCTCGCCGCCGGAATCGGGATTGAGGGGGAAGTTCAGCACATTGCCATGCCCGCCCTGTTCCTGCCGCGCGCCGGTGCCGGGATAAAGCGGCATCTGATGGGTCGAGGCAAAGAGGCAGCGGGGTTCATTCCACATCAGCGCCTGCGTGCCATTGCCGTGATGCACGTCGAAATCGACGATGGCAACGCGCGACAGCCCGCGCCTTTCCAGCGCGTGTTTCGCGGCGATGGAGGCATTGCCGAACAGGCAGAAGCCCATGGCGGTGGCGGTTTCGGCGTGATGGCCGGGCGGGCGGCAGGCGACAAAGGCGTTCTGCGCCTCGCCATCCAGCACCGCATCGACGGCGGCGATATTGCCCCCGACCGCGCGCCGGGCGGCCTGCACCGAGCCGGCGCTCAGGTGGGTGTCGCCATCGAGGCTCACCCGGCCCGCGACGGGTTCCGCCGCGACGATGCGCCCAAGGTAATCCTCGCGATGGCAAAGCAGGATGTCGGCATCCTCGCAGAGGGGGGCGTCACGGCGGGCAAGATCGTCGAGATGCGGTGCATCCAGCGCCGCCCGGATCCGTTCCAGCCGCGCCACCTGTTCCGGGTGGCCGGGCGGGGTGACATGGGCGTCGCAGTCGGTATGGGTGATGAAGAGTGTCGTCATGCCCCTGACCTAGCGGAGACCGCCAGCCGGGACAAGTGCAACACGCAGGCATGGCCCGCCATGCCGGATTGAAAAATCCGCCTGTTCGGGCATAATGACCCCCGGACAAGAACGGGGATACCCCGCAAGGCAGAGTAAAGAGGCAGAATCATGAAATCCCATCCTCTGGCGGCAGGCATTCTGATGGCGACTGTGGCGACTGTGGCAACTGTGGCGGCGGCACAGGCACAGGCCGAAGTGATCGAGCGCGCCTGCAATCAATCCGGTCGGGCGGCTGCAAACCGGCGGCTGTGCGGCTGCATACAGGATGTGGCCAATCTGACCCTGACGCGCGGAGAGCAACGCATCGCGGCCGGTTTCCTTGCCGACCCGGACAAGGCCCAGGCGATGCGCCAGTCCAACCGCCGGTCGGATGAGAAATTCTGGCAGCGTTACCTGAGTTTCGGCACCACTGCCGAAGCGTACTGCACCTTTTGAAGCCGGGCGGCAAGGCCATCCGCCGCCTGTTCGACCAACGCAAGCGCACCGTCAGGGTCGCGGGGCAGCGAGATGTGCGCGGGGCGCGATGTCGCCAGTCGTGTCAATCGGCACAAAGGTACTGTTTGATCCCATGTTTTGCTGGTGCGCTTGTCTTATGACATTATGTGGCTTCTTTGCGATAAGGGAGCCGCTGCCCGGCACCTCACATATACCGGGCAGCGGCGGCGGTCGGACCGCGTTGCACTTGGTCGGCAGAGACCGAAAGAGAGTATGATCGACCGCCGTCTTCACCACAGGCCTGAACGGATACACGGGGCCCTGGTCGCGCATGACAAGCACAGGATATGGCGAAGATGACGGATCATGCTGATCTTTCGCTCCCGCCGGCACAAACTCTCCGCCTCATCTTGCCGCCACGCCAGATCCGACGCCTTCAACCTCCGGGCAGAATACGCCGCAGAAATAACCCCCTGATGACCGTTTGACCGGTCATTCGCGACCAACCTCAAACAACCTGGCAATACCGGGGGGCAGATGATTCCGGCGCCTCTGCCCGGTTGGGGAGACTCTATCCGTGATGCAGAATCCTGCCGATCATGTTCATCAGAAGCTGCGCGGCCAGCGTCGATGTGCTTGTGGTCGGGTCGTAGTCCGGCGCGACCTCGACCAGATCGAGACCGACGATACCACCCCGCCGCGCCAGACCATCGAGCAATTCGAGAATCTCGTAATAGACAAAGCCGCCATGGCTGGGCGTGCCGGTCCCCGGTGCAATTGACGGGTCGAAAGCATCAATATCAATGGTAATGTAGTATCGCGCGGATTCGGGAATTCGCGCCAGCATTCCGGCCACGCCCAGCTTTCGGAATTGCCGGACCGACTGAATGTCAGAACCCATGGCGCGCGCGTCCTCATAGCCGTCGCGGGCGGTGGATGACACATTGCGGATGCCGATCTGCGTCAGACCGGTGACGTATGATTTTTCCGCCGCCCGGCGCATCGGGTTGCCATGGCCATATCTGACGCCGTGGCGTTCATCCACGAAATCCAGATGCGCGTCGATTTGCACCACATGGATCGGCCCCCGGTCGTCAAAGGCGTTGATACAGGGGATGTTTACCGAATGGTCGCCGCCCATCACAACCGGGACCGCGCCTGCGGCAAGGATCTTGCGCACCCCGAATTCGATATTGGCGTGGCTTTGCACGGTATCGGTATGAATGATGTCCGCATCGCCCATATCGACGATCTTCACCTTTGCCGGGTCCAGATAGGTTATGTCGTCCTCGTGATCGTAGGCCCCGGCATGGCCGAAAGAAAACAGCGTCGAAGCCTCGCGGATGGCGCGCGGCCCCATTCGTGCGCCGGATCGCCACTGGCAGCCAAGATCAAAGGGGGCGCCCAGCACCGCCACATCGGCATCAATGGCATCCCAGTCTTCCAGATAGGGATATTTGCCAAAGGTGCATATCCCCACGAATGGAAGATTCAGACGGCCTGCCTCGTAACCATGTCCAGACATTTTTTCCTCCCCTGATCCGTGCCCCCCACCATGAAACCGGGGTCCGCGCACCGTCCGGGCATTTCCCCGACTAGCGGCTCGGCACCGGGCTTCCGCCCCTGTAATCGTAAAAGCCGCGCTCCGTCTTGCGGCCCAGCCAGCCAGCCTCGACATATTTCGTCAAAAGCGGGCAGGGCCGGTACTTGGTATCGGCCAGCCCGTCATGAAGCACGTTCATGATTGCCAGGCAGGTATCCAGACCGATGAAATCCGCAAGTTCCAGCGGACCCATGGGGTGGTTGGTGCCCAGCTTCATGGCGCTGTCGATCGAGGCGACCGATCCGACCCCTTCATAGAGCGTGTAGACGGCCTCATTGATCATCGGCATCAGGATGCGGTTGACGATGAAGGCGGGGAAATCCTCGGCGCTGGCGGCGGTCTTGCCCAGCCGTTCCACCACCGAAAGACAGGTCTGATAGGTGGCGTCATCCGTCGCGATGCCCCGGATCAGTTCGACGAGTTGCATGACCGGAACCGGGTTCATGAAATGGAACCCCATGAAGCGCTCTGGACGGTCGGTCCGGCTGGCCAGACGGGTGATCGAGATCGACGATGTGTTCGAGGTCAGGATCGTCTCTGGTTTCAGATGCGGCAGCAGACCCTTGAAAATCGCGTTCTTGACGTTTTCCCGTTCCGTGGCCGCTTCGATCACCAGATCGGTTTGCCCGGCGTCGGCAAGTGTCATGGTGGTCCTGATACGAGCCAGCGCCGCATCCTTGTCCTGCACTGAAATCAGGTTTCGCGCGGTCTGCCGGTCCATGTTCCTTTCGATCAGCGCGTGCGCCTGATCAAGCTGATCCTGCAAGATGTCATTGAGGACCACGTCATACCCTGCCAGGGCGCAGACATGGGCAATGCCATTGCCCATCTGCCCGGCGCCCACGATCCCGATCGAATTGATGTTCATGTCCGGTTCCCAGATTGTTCGGGCAGACCATAGGCTGTCGGGCAAACCGGGCGCAAGGGGCACGGACATGTAAAGATTTCATCGATTCCCGCTTTTAGCGGTTTGGAAAGAACCGTGACCGAATCTGGGCAAATCTGTATCGGACTGATTCTCTGGTGGCTGCTGTGGCCTACGCGGAACATGGTCAAAGCCTGATAGATTACCGCCCTTACCGGCTGGGCGATTCGAGGCTGCTTTTTCGCGGGCCGCAACAGGAGCGGTCCGGGAAGCATGTCGCTTATCTGGGCGGGACCGAGACCTATGGCCGGTTTCTTGAAAATCCGTTTCCCGACCTGATCGCGGAACGAACCGGGTTGCCCGCCGTAAACCTGGGATGCGTCAATGCCGGTGTCGATGTCTATCTCGGGCAGGACGAGGTTCTGAAAGTGTGCCGGACGGCCTGTGCCACCGTTGTCGAAATACTGGGCGCGCAGAATCTGTCAAATGGATACTATTGCGTGCATCCGCGCCGCAATGACCGTTTCGTAAAACCGTCGGCGGCGCTGAAAGCCCTGTATCCCGAAGTGGATTTTGCCGAAATCAACTTTACACGGCACCTTCTGACGACGCTTCTGTCGGTCTCGCGCCGCCGGTTCGCGCAGGTCCGCAATGAGCTTCGGCGCGCCTGGGTCGCCAGGATGGAACGGCTGCTGACAGCCATCGGCGGGCCGGTCATCCTGTTGTGGTTTTCCGACCGCGCGGTGGCGTGGCACGCAGAGGGCAAATCCCTTGGCAGTGATCCGCTTTTCGTGACGCGGGCAATGCTCGACCGCCTTGAGGCCCCCGGGGTCCGGCTGGTTGAACTGGTGCCCGATCGCCCGATGATCAAGGCGGGCGTGGGCGGGATGCTTTTTTCCGGGCTGGAGGCGGCGGCGGCGCACGGGCAGCTTGGCCATGTGGCGCATCTTGAGGCCGCCCGGCAACTGTCCGCCATGCTTCGGGAACATGCCGGGAAGGAACACGCCTGAACGGGCATGTTCGCGAAGAACGCCCGCCGCCGCCCGGATCATCCGGGAGGGGCTGGACCTGTGGCCGTGGGCAGTTTATCAGGATGACGCCATCGGTGACGATGCGGTTTGTCATTGTCTGTGCGCGGGTTCGGATTCGGGGGCGGGCGCTGCGCGCCCGGATGCCTGCGGCGCGAGTATTTCAGCAGAGAAGAAGCAGGGGGAAGTACGCCCCTGAAAGCGGAGAAACAGGCATGGGCGGGACATTGAAATGTATCTCTCCGATTGATGGATCGGTGTTTGCCGAACGCAGCACCCTGTCGCGCGATGCGGCTTGCAGTGGCCGGGCGGCGCGCCCCTTGCAGGAGCGTATCGACCTTGTGATGGCCGCGGTGGGCGCGATGAATGACGAGATGGCGCCGGAACTGGCATGGATGATGGGCAGACCGGTGCGCCATGGCGGCGAGTTCGGCGGTTTCAGCGAACGCGCAAGTCACATGGCCGCGATTGCGGCAGAGGCGCTTGCAGATGTCGAGGTTGGTGAAGACGAGGCTTTCCGGCGTTACATCAGGCGGGTGCCGCATGGTGTGGTTTTTGTGGTGGCGCCCTGGAACCATCCCTGCATGACGGCGATCAATACGGTTGCGCCGGCGCTGATCGCCGGCAACGCCGTGGTGCTGAAACACGCCACGCAAACGCTGTTGGCGGGGGAACGCATAGTGGGGGCCTTCCGTTCTGCCGGGGTGCCGGAGGATGTGTTCCGGAATGTCTTTCTGGATCATGGCGCCGCCGCCGGGTTGATCGCGCGCCGGGCGTTCGGCTTTGTGAATTTCACCGGCTCTGTCGGTGGCGGCAGGGCGATGGAGCGCGCGGCGGCAGGCACGTTCACAGGTGTGGGGACGGAACTGGGCGGCAAGGATCCGGGTTATGTGATGGAGGATGCCGATCTGGACGCGGCGGTCGATACGCTGATCGACGGGGCGATGTTCAATTCGGGTCAGAGCTGTTGCGGGATCGAACGGATCTATGTGCATGAAAGCCTCTGCGATGCGTTTCTCGAAAAGGCGGTCGCGATCGTGAAAGGCTATCGGCTGGGCAACCCTCTGGACCCGGAGACCTCCATCGGGCCAATGGCGAATGTGCGCTTTGCCGATGAGGTGCGCGCGCAGGTTGCCGAAGCGGTGGGGGCAGGGGCGGTGGCGCATATCGACGCCTTCCCCGAGGATGATGGCGGCGCTTATCTGACGCCGCAGATCCTGACCGGCGTCAACCACGACATGCGGGTGATGCGGGATGAAAGTTTCGGCCCGGTGGTCGGCATCATGAAAGTGTCGTCGGATGGCGAAGCGATCCGGTTGATGAACGACAGCGCGTTCGGCCTGACCGCCAGCCTCTGGACCCGCGATGTGGAGCGTGCAGCCAGGGTGGGCGACGGGATTGAAACCGGCACCGTCTTCATGAACCGGGCCGATTACCCTGATCCCGGTCTGTGCTGGACCGGCTGCAAGGACACGGGCCGGGGCGGTGGCCTGTCCGTCATCGGCTATCACAACCTGACCCGTCCGAAATCCTGCCATCTGAAGAAGGTGACATCATGAGCCTGGTTGGAAACTGGTCCTACCCGACGATTGTGAAATTCGGCGCTGGCCGGATCGGGGAATTGCCTGACGCCTGCGCGCTGGCGGGCATCGGCGCGCCGCTTTTGATAACCGACCGGGGGCTGGCCGAACTGCCGGTGACACGATCCGCGCTGGACGTGATGGAGGCCGCCGGTCTGGGCCGCAGGCTGTTCGCCGACGTTGATCCGAACCCCGATGAGAAGAACCTGAATGCCGGGGTCGCGGCCTACAGGGCAGGCGGCCATGACGGGGTGATCGCCTTTGGCGGTGGCTCGGGGCTTGATCTGGGCAAGCTGGTCGCCTTCATGGCGGGGCAGACCCGGCCGGTGTGGGATTTCGAGGATACAGGCGACTGGTGGCGTCGCGCCGACAGTGATGTCATCGCGCCGGTCGTCGCGGCGCCGACCACGGCGGGCACCGGGTCCGAGGTGGGCCGGGCCGGCGTCATCACCAATTCGGACACCCATGTGAAAAAGATCATCTTCCATCCCCGGATGTTGCCCGTCGCTGTCATCTGCGACCCGGAACTGACGGTCGGGATGCCGAAATTCATTACCGCGGGCACCGGGCTCGATGCCTTTGCCCATTGTGTGGAAGCCTTCAGCAGCCCGCATTACCATCCGATGTCCCAGGGCATCGCGCTGGAAGGGATGCGGCTGGTGAAAGAGTATCTGCCGCGCGCCTGTGATGATGGCGCCGATATTGAGGCCCGCGCCCAGATGATGTCGGCCGCCGCCATGGGCGCGACGGCATTTCAGAAGGGTCTGGGCGCCATTCACGCGATGAGCCATCCGGTCGGGGCCCATTTCAACACGCATCACGGAACCACCAATGCTGTCTGTATGCCCGCCGTGCTCGACTTCAACGCGCCCGCCATCGCGCAGCGCTTTGACATGGTTGCGGCTTATCTGGGCATCGCGGGCGGTTTCGACGGCTTCCGCGCCTTTGTGCGGGAATTCAACGCCGCGCTGGGCATCCCGCGCAGGCTGTCGGAACTGGGCGTGACCGAGGAGGCAATCCCGGAACTGGTGAAAGGTGCGATCAGCGACCCGAGTTGCGGCGGCAACCCGATCACGTTGACCGGGGAAAACCTGACGGCCCTGTTCAGGGCGGCGCTTTGAGGGATCATGTGCAGGCGGCGGCGTCCGGGGTGAAGGCAAGGCTCCCCTTGCCCGGCTGCGCGCGATGTCCTAGACGGTTCGCGACCGAAATTCTCGCAAGGGATCGCCCCACATGCGCCTCAGCCGTTACTTCCTTCCCGTTCTGAAAGAGACGCCTGCCGAGGCGCAGATTGTCAGCCACCGCCTGATGCTGCGCGCGGGCATGATCAAGCAGGCAAGCGCGGGGATATATTCCTGGCTGCCGATGGGCTTCAGGGTGCTGCGCCGGATCGAACGGATCGTGCATGAGGAACAGGCCAGGGCCGGCCATATCCCGATGCTGATGCCGACCATCCAGTCGGCGGACCTGTGGCGCGAATCCGGGCGCTATGACGATTACGGGGATGAGATGCTGCGCATCCGGGATCGTCATGACCGCGACATGCTTTATGGTCCGACCAATGAGGAACAGATCACCGACACGTTCCGGGCGCATGTGAATTCCTACAGGGAACTGCCGCTGACGCTTTATCAGATCCAGTGGAAGTTCCGCGACGAACGCCGGCCGCGCTTTGGCGTCATGCGGGGGCGGGAATTCTGCATGAAGGACGGCTACAGTTTCGACCTGACCAGAGAGGACGCGATTCACGCCTATAACCGCCATCTGGTCAGCTATCTGCGCACCTATGAGCGCATGGGCCTGCGGGCAATCCCGATGCGGGCGGACAGCGGCCCGATCGGCGGGGAAAACACGCATGAGTTTCTGGTTCTGGCGGATACCGGTGAATCCGGGGTCTTCTATGACAGCAATGTCACGGACCTGTCCCTCGCCAATGTTGGCGAAGGGGTGGACAGCCTGAATTACGACAGCCGCGCCGACATGCAGGCAGTCGCGGATTTCTTCACGAATACATACGCACGGACCGACGAAACCCATGATCCGAAAGTGTTCGAGGCGCAGGTGCCGGAAGAACGCCGCCGTTCTGCCCGCGGGATCGAGGTGGGTCAGATATTCTATTTCGGCACCAAGTATTCAGAGGCGATGGGCGCCACGGTCGCAGATGAAAACCAGCGGCAGGCGCCGGTTCACATGGGCTCTCACGGGATCGGGGTGAGTCGTCTGGCCGGGGCGATCATCGAGGCGAGCCATGATGACAGGGGCATCATCTGGCCCGAGGGCGTGACGCCGTTCCATTGCGGCATCGTCAACCTGAAGCAGGGCGACGCCCAGGCCGATGCGGCCTGCGAGGGGCTATATACCGCGCTCTGCGCCGCCGGGCTGGAGCCGCTTTATGACGACCGCGCTGACCGCGCCGGGACCAAGTTTGCCACGATGGACCTGATCGGCCTGCCCTGGCGCATCACCGTCGGCCCGCGGGGGCTGAGGAACGGCGTTGTGGAACTGACCAGCCGGAAGACGGGCGAGAGCGGGGAATTGTCGCCCGAGGCCGCCATAACCCGGCTGGCGGAGATTTACGCAGACACATGAAGGGGCGCGTCGGCAGCGAAGATGTGGCGGATCAGGCTGCGGGCGTCGGGCGCGGGCGTCAACGTGGTGCGGCGGCGCGGCGCAGGCGGTCGTTGATGGCGCGGCCGAGGCCGGTTTCGGGGATGGCCGAGACGGCGATGGTCCTTGCCCCGCATTTGTCCAGCCGGTGGAGATCGGTGAAGAGATTGGCCGCGGCCTCCGGCAGATCGCCGGAGGGGGAGAGGTTCAGGTCGGCGTCTTCGACCGCTCCGAAACCCAGCAGCACTTCGCCCGGCTTCTTGCGAATTGCGTTCAGGCGCATGGGCGCGCCGGGCGCGTAGTGGGATGTCAACTGGCCGGGCGCGTCGGGGCTGATGTCATTGACGGGCGCATTGGCGATCAGCCTGCGGTCCAGACACGCCTCTATCGCCTCGACCGGCAGGCCGCCGGGACGCAAGAGCGCGGGGCCGTGTTCAAACCCGATAATCGTCGATTCCAGCCCGACCTCGCACCGCCCCCCGTCCACGACTGCGTCGATTCTGCCGTAAAGACCGGCCAGCACATGATCGGCGGTGGTCGGGCTGATCCGGCCTGACGGGTTGGCCGAAGGCGCCGCGACCGGCCCGCCGAATGCGTCGAGAAGCGATTGCGCGACGCAATGGTCGGGGATGCGCACGCCGATCGTCCGAAGCCCGGCGGCGGCCAGCGATGACAGATCAGCGCCCGCGCGCACCGGCAGAACAAGCGTCATCGGTCCGGGCCAGAAGGCGGTGGCAAGCCGCAGGGCGTCGTCGTGGAAGCGGGCAAAAGCGCGGGCCACGGACAGGTTGGGCACATGGACAATAAGCGGGTTGAAGCCGGGCCGTCCCTTGGCCCGATAGATGTTCGCCACGGCGCTGCCGGAACAGGCGTCGGCGCCGAGGCCATAGACCGTCTCTGTCGGGAAGGCGACCAGCCTGCCGTCGCGCAGGAGGTCGGCGGCTTTTTCCAGATCCCCGGTCGAGGTTGACAGAACTCTGGTCTGAATGTCGGTTTCGGGCATCGGCGGGTCGTTACGCTGCGTTCCGGTTGCGGTGCCCGGCGGCGGGAATATCCTGATGCCGGATGGAATAACGGGTTCCTTTCGCACCATAGTCGGGTTGCAACGGGAAGAAAAGACAATGGCCTATCGCGCACCGCTTCGAGATTTTCGCTTTCTCTTCGATCATGTGGTGGATTTCGCACGGGTGTCCGGGACCGATCGTTTTGCCGAGGCCGGCGCGGATGTGGTCGAGGCCATTCTGACAGAGGCCGGCAGACTCTGTCAGGAGGTTCTGTCACCCCTGCAAAGATCGGGCGATCTGAATCCGGCGGTGCTGGAAAACGGGGCGGTTCGCTGCTCTCCGGGGTTTGCCGAAGGCTACCGCACGATTGCCGAGAGCGGCTGCATCGGGATTGCCGCAGACCCCGGCCATGGCGGGATGGGCCTGCCAGTGACCGTTGCCGCCGCCGTGAACGAAATGATGGCCGGGGCCTGCCTGTCGCTGCAACTCAACCCGTTGATGAGCCAGGGCCAGATCGAGGCGCTGGAACATCATGCGAGTGACGCGCTGAAGGCGGTCTACCTGCCGAAGCTGATCTCGGGCGCATGGTGCGGCACCATGAACCTGACCGAACCGCAGGCGGGGTCGGATCTGGGCGCATTGCGCGCAAGGGCCGAGGATAACGGCGATGGCACCCATGCCATCACCGGGCAGAAGATTTTCATCAGTTGGGCCGACAATGATTTCACCGGGAACGTGTGCCATCTGGTGCTGGCGCGACTGCCGGACGGGGGGCCGGGGACAAGGGGGATCAGCCTTTTCATGGTGCCCAAATTCCTGCCCGATGCCGGCGGAGAGCCGGGCAGGCGCAACAGCCTGCGCGTGGTGTCGCTGGAACGCAAGCTGGGGCTTCATGGCTCCCCCACGGCAGTCATGGACTATGAGGGCGCGACCGGCTGGCTGGTAGGAGAGCCCAACGGCGGGATGAGCGCCATGTTCACGATGATGAACAATGCCCGTCTGGGTGTCGGCGGGCAGGGGATCGGGGTTGCGGAAGGGGCTTGTCAGCAGGCGCTGGCCCATGCGATGGAGCGCCGGCAGGGTCGCCCCCCGGTTGCGGATGGAACCGGCACGATCCTTGATCATGCCGATGTGCGCCGGATGTTGGCCACCATGAAGGCAGAGATATTCGCCGCGCGCGCGATTGCGTTGTCGTGCGCTGTCGCCATCGACATGGGCAATGCGACCGGCGATCCGGCGTGGAAAGCGCGCGCCGCCTTCCTGACCCCCATCGCCAAGGCGTTCGGAACCGATACCGGGGCAGAGGTGTCCTCGCTTGGTATTCAGGTTCATGGCGGCATGGGGTTCATCGAGGAAACCGGCGCCGCGCAATACGCCCGCGACGTGCGGGTGACGGCGATTTACGAAGGCACCAACGGCATTCAGGCGATGGACCTGGTGGGGCGCAAGATGATGGATGGCGGCGATGCGGCTTTCCGGCTTCTGGATGAGGTCGAAGCGGATGCGGAATCACGGCGCGGCGCTTTGCCGGACCTGAGCGCCCGGCTCTGGTCCGCCGCAGAGACCCTGCGCGAGACGACCGAATGGCTGGTGGCGCAGGAGGATATGAACGACCGCTTTGCCGGGGCGGTGCCATATCTGCGCGCCTTCGCGCGGGTGCTGGGCGCCCATGCGCATCTGAAGGCTGCAATGGCCGAAGACGGCGACGGGCCGCGTATGCGGCTGGCGCGATTTTATATCAGGCGGCTGCTGCCGGAATACAGGGGGCTGCTGGCGCATGTGCAGGAAGGCGCGGGCGATCTGTACGCGCTGTCGCCCGATGATCTGGGCCGCCAAGCATACCGGGAAAGGGGCGTCGGTGCAGGTCGGGCTAATACGGGCTTGCCTTGAGCGGGGCAATGGCGCACGTTTGCCATCTCTGCCGGGCGAGCCAACCGCGCGCCCCGGACCCAAAGGCCGGACAGTGCCTAGTCTGTGGCTGTGGCAGTGCAAGGAGGTGTCACGATGAGCGACGAAATCATGACCTCGGCAGAGGCTGCGGAAGCCGCCGCCATGCCCCGTGCCCATACCGTGCGCTGCAACGCCGATGGCAGCGTGACCCGCGACGCCGCCGAATTGCCCATGGCCGTGGGCAAGACGCCCGTGACGCGGAAAAGCCCGGCCCGGTGGGCCTATGAGCGGATCATCCTCTACATCCGTAATTTCGAGCGGCAACTGGATAATGAACACGAGGTCGCCATGGGTTTCGCCGGCGGTGATACCGGCGTGATACGGATCGAGGGGCTGGGCTATTTCGACCCGGATATCGTGACCTATCACGGCGCCGATCAGAATGGGGTCAGAACCCAGTTGATCCAGCATGTCAGCCAGTTGAACGTGATGCTGCGCGCCCTGCCGAAACAGCCCGGCCACGAAAAGCCGAACCGCATTGGTTTCCGCCTTGCCGCAGATCTGGAAGAGGAATGACAGCCGGGTGGTGACAGCGGATATTATTTCGGTTAAATCAACCCCGAACGAAGGTGAAGGAGCGCATTCCAATGGCGGAGCATGAGCACGGCACGATGGATATATCGGTTCAGGAAAAGACCTATGCCGGGTTTGTCACGGCGGCTGTCCGCGTTGTGGCGGCGGCGATTTTCGTCCTGTTGTTTCTGGCGGTGTTCAACAGCTGATCCCGTGCAAACCCCGGGCCGGCGCCGCCCCGACAAGGCCGTGCCGCAACCCTTGTTTGGCCGCGATACATTTCCGAAACGGAAAACCGCCGGAAAACCGGCGGCGTTTCGCGTGGGCGAAAGCGTTTCGATGCTCAGCCCTGGCGGGCCTTGAACCGGCGTTTTGTCTTGTTGATGACGTAGACGCGACCTTTCCGACGCACAACGCGGCAGTCGCGATGACGGTTCTTGAGCGAGCGGAGCGAGTTCCGGACCTTCATGGCCATCTCCTCATATCGCGGCGCGCGGGCGCCCGGTTTCAATTCGGCCCCTTTCGGGGATGGTGGGCGGTACTGGGATCGAACCAGTGGCCCCTACGATGTCAACGTAGTGCTCTACCGCTGAGCTAACCGCCCCCGATGCCCGTTCCGCAGCCCGTTCCGCCACCTCCGGACAAAAGGGACGCGGGCGGCGCCGCGTCTGTCGTGCGGTCTATAAAAGGTTCGGCGAAGGGGATCAAGGGCTTTTGGCGGATCCGGATTCCGGTCTATGATCGGAAGCGAAAGGATGGCCGATGCTGAAGGCGCCATACAGACTGGAACGCCCGAAAAAGCACGCGACAAGCGTGATTTTCGCCTCGCCCCACAGCGGGCGGGATTACCCTTGGGCGTTTTTGCGCGATTCGGTTCTGGACAGTGTGGCGATTCGCACGTCGGAGGATGCGTTTGTCGATGTCCTGTTCGAGGCCGCCCCGCGCTGCGGCGCGCCGCTTCTGTGCGCGACGGCGCCGCGCGCCTTCATCGACCTGAACCGGGGCGCTGGCGAACTGGACCCGGCGGTGATCGAAGGCATCCGCAAATCCTCACATAATCCGCGCGTGGCCTCGGGGCTCGGGGTTATCCCCCGGGTGGTGGCAAGCGGGCGGGCGATCTATCGCGGCAAGCTGGGCCTGACGGACGCGCAGGCCCGCATAGACCGCAACTGGCGCCCGTATCACGCGGCCCTGCGCCGCCTGGTGAGCGAGAGCCTTCGGAGTTTTGGCGAGGCCATACTGATCGACTGCCATTCCATGCCGCATGAGGCGGTGGAGCGGATCAGCCCCGGCGGCCGGGGGTGCCCGGATGTGGTGCTGGGCGACAGGTTCGGCGCGTCCGCCGCCGCCGATGTCGTTGACCGGATCGAGGGCGTGTTCCGCGCCGCCGGGCTGGGTGTCGTGCGCAACGCGCCCTTTGCCGGGGCCTATGTCACAAAGCAATATGGCCGTCCGGCGACCCATCAACATGCGGTGCAGGTGGAAATCGACCGCTCGCTTTACATGGATGAACAGGCGGTCCGCCCGAACGGCAATTTTGAAACCTTCCGGGCGCTGATGTCGCAGGTCACGCAAGGCCTGGCCGATGTGGGACGCCAAAGGCTGCCGCTGGCGGCGGAATAGGCCGGGGCGCGCGCGGGGCGGCGCGCGTGGCGACATCCGCAGTGATCCGGCGCTAGAGTCCTTCACATTTTGACTGAAGCATAGCCTGTGTTTTCGAGGTAGTTTTGGCATTCCTGTTGTGTGATTGATCCGACGAGGCGTCCAACGTATCGCCAGGCCTCTTCACTGGTTCGTTTCCGAGCCATCCGCATCCAGTGTTTGATCTTGGCGAATGTCTGCTCGATCGGGTTCAGGTCTGGCGAGTATGGTGGCAGGAACCACACCCGCGCGCCTGCCGCCTTGATGGCATCGCGCACGGCTTTCGATTTATGGCAGCCGAGGTTGTCCATGATGACGATATCGCCGGGCTTCAGTGCAGGGACAAGCAGTTGATCGATATAGGCACGGAAGGACTGCCCGTTGATCGGGCCGTCAAAGACACAGGGCGCCGTCAATTGATCGCAGCGCAAGGCAGCAATGAACGTCATGGTGTTCCAGTGGCCATGGGGCGCAAAGCCGTGCAGGCGTTTGCCTTTTGGTCCCCAGCCGCGCAGCGGAGCCATGTTGGTCTTGATCCAGGTTTCATCAATGAAGACCAGCTTGCGCGGATCGAGTTGACGCATGACCCCCTTCCAGCGCTTTCGCCGGCGGGCCACATCGGCTCGGGCCCGCTCAAGGGCGAGCAGTGTTTTTTTTTGAAGCTCAGCCCCTCGCGGCGCATGAAGTGCCAGACCGCATTGTGGGACACCTTGACGCCCCGCTTCGCCAGCATGTCTTTCAGACCATGCAGCGTCAGGTGCGGCGTGCGGTTGATCTGCTCCAGGATAAAATCACGGTGGGGTTCAAGGATAATCCTGCGGTGGCCACCCATCTTGCCAGGCGCCACGCTGCCAGTCTCGCGATATCGCTGGCGCCACTTGATCACCGAAGAAACAGCCACCGAGAAACGGGCAGCCACAACACGTGCCGTCTCGCCGGAAACAACAGCTGCTACTGCACGCTCCCGAAGATCATTCGAATAGGGTTTTACCATGCATGCCGGCCTCCAGTCCCGGCACGCAGTTTGAATCACAATTCAACGAAAAACGGAATCCCGAGATTCAAACAAATGATGAACCGCTCTAGCCTTCCTTCACGCTTGCGGTGACGTAATTCACCGACAGGTCGCGGTCGGACAGGGACCAGTTCCATGCAATCGGGTTGAAGACGAAGCCTTTCCTGTCCACCGGCGTCAGCCCGGCGGCGCGCAGGAGGGTGCAGAGCTCATCGGGGGTGATGAATTTCGACCAGTCATGGGTGCCCCTGGGCAGCCAGCGCATGATGACCTCGGCCCCCAGAATCGCCGCCATGTAACTCTTCGGGTTGCGGTTGATGGTAGAGGCGATCATCAGGCCGCCGGGTTTCAGCAGTGCCGCGCAGGCATTCATGCAGGCTTGCGGGTTGGCCACATGCTCCACCACTTCCATGTTCAGGATAGCATCGAACATTTCGCCGGTCGCGGCCAGCGCCTCTGCCGTCGTGTTCCGGTAATCGATCCGAAGCCCCGACTGTTCCGCATGGACCTGCGCGACCGGAATGCTGCCCGCCGCCGCATCGGCACCCGTGACCTCTGCCCCCAGCCGGGCCATCGGCTCTGACAGAAGGCCACCGCCACAACCGATGTCCAGCAGGCGCAGGCCCGCAAAGGGCGCCCTGTCATTCTGATCACGATCAAATTCCATCGCGATCTGGCTTGTGATATAATCCAGCCGGCAGGGGTTCAGCATGTGCAGCGGCCTGAACTTGCCGTTCGGATTCCACCATTCGGCGGCCATCGATTCGAACTTCGCGACTTCGTCCGGGTCGATTGTGCCGCCGGTATCGGCATCAGTGGCTTGCATTCTGCACTCCATATGGTTTTGTTGGGCAGCCTCTTCGGCCTCTATACAGGTTTCTCATGGATAAATACGCAGGCCAGGACGACGCAGACCAGAAACTTTTTCCGCCGCGCGAACCCTTCGACCGGCAGATGATGGATACCGGTGACGGCCATCAGGTCTATGTGGAGCAATGCGGCAATCCCGATGGCATCCCGGTGATCGTTCTGCATGGCGGCCCCGGCGGCGGATGCAGCCCCGCCATGCGCCGGTTTTTCGATCCCGACGCCTATCGTGTCATCCTGTTCGATCAGCGCGGTTGCGGGCGCTCCAGACCTCATGCGTGCATCCGCGACAACACCACCTGGCACCTGATCGCGGATATGGAGCGCATTCGCGCATCGCTTGGCATCGACCGCTGGATCGCCTTTGGCGGCAGTTGGGGCGCGACCCTGGCGCTGATCTACGCCCAGACGCATCCCGACAGGATAGCGCATCTGGTGCTGCGCGGCGTCTTCCTTGCGACCGGGGCGGAACTGGACTGGTTCTATGGCGGCGGCGCGGGGCGCTTTTTCCCGGAACTCTGGTCCCGCTTCGTCGAAACGGTTCCCGAGGCAGAGCGCGGCGACCTGATCGCCGCCTATAACCGTCGGCTTTTTACCGGGAACCGGGCCGAGGACATCCGCCACGCCCGGATCTGGACGGGCTGGGAAAATGCGCTGGCCGCAATCGGAAACGATGGCCGGGTCATGGTTGCGCCGTCGCACTACGCACTGGCCTTCGCGCGACTTGAAAACCACTATTTCCACAACCGCGCCTTTCTGGAGGCTGATCGTCAAATTCTCGACCGGATGGACCGCATTGCCCATATTCCCGGCAACATCGTTCATGGCCGCTATGACATGGTGTGTCCGCCAGGGTCGGCGGCGGCGCTGGCGGCGCGCTGGACGGGCGCACGGCTTCAGATGGTTCCGATGGCCGGTCATGCCCTGTCGGAGCCGGGAATAACCGCTGCACTGGTCAGGATCATGCGCGGTATCGCACAAGGGCTGCCCGCCGCCTGACGACCGCCCGCGCCGCCCTGCGCCCCGACCTCTGCGCTCCGGGGTCTGCAAAAGATGGCGCTTTTGTACCTGATTCCTACAGGATTGCCGGCAAATGCCCCTTTATCTGCGCCCAGGTCTCATCGAGAATCCGGCCCTTCCGCGCAACAATGCCAGAGGCCCGTTCCGCAATCGTGTGATGATCCGCGGCGGGCCGCAGCACCTCTGCCGCCAGTTCTTCGGGCGTTGACGCCTCGACCGCCGCCCCGGCGGCATCCAGTTCCTGATAGGTTTCCGAGAAATCAATCACCGACGGCCCGTGCAGAACGGCAGAGCCAAGCGCCACGGCCTCAAACGGGTTCTTGCCACGCAAGGGCGCGCCCCGGACCGGCAGGGAATGGCCGACGAAAGACACCGGGGCCAGCCTGTACCACAAACCCATCTCGCCCAGCGTATCGGCGATATGAACCTGTGTTTTCCTGTCCGGCTGCGCCCCGTGGCCGTGCCGGGCGACATGCGGGAACCGCGCTTTCGCCGCCGCTTCAATGCCGTCCGCATCCCCCGGATTGCGCGGCGCGATGATCAGCAGCGTTTCGGAATCAGCCGCCAGAATGCGCCCATGCGCTGTCAGCACCGCCTCTGTCTCGCGCTTCTCGGTCGCCGCCGCCAGCCAGCGGCGACGCGGCCCGACCTTCTTGTCAAGCGCCGCCAGCGTCTCCGAATCCGCTGGCAAGGGTTGCGCGGCCCCTTTCAGCGTCCCCAGCACACGCATTTTCCCGTCCGGCACACCGAAATGGGCAAAATGCGCGCGTGTGCCCTCGTCTTGCAGGAGGCACATGTCGAAAAGCCCCAGCACGTCGCCATAAAGACCCGCGCTGCGCTTGCGCTTCGTGAAATTCCTGACCGACATCCGGCTGTTGATCAGCAGCACCGGCAGGCCGCGCGCCTTGGCTTCGGTCAGCGTCACGGGCCAGAAATCCAGTTCCGTGAACACCGCGATCTCTGGCCGCCAGTGATCCAGAAACCCCCGCACGGCCTTGCAGGTATCGACCGGCGCAAACTGGTGGACGCAGCCATCCGGCAAACCCACCCGCGCCAGAACCTCTGCCGAGGTCCGGGTGGAACTGGTCAGAAGGATATGCGCCCCGGACCGTTCCGCCAGTATCCGCCCGAAAAGCGGCAACAGCGCCAGGCTTTCGCCGACGCTGAGGGCATGGAACCACAAAAGCTCCCCCTGTGGTCGCGGCGACGAGGGCTGCCCGAGGCGTTCCGGCAGCCGCCCGGCGATCTCTTTCCCGCGCCTTGTCCGCATCCTCAGCGCCAGCCGCCATAACGGCGTGGACACCCGCGCAAGACCCAGCCAGACGCGCAACGCAAAAGACCGGCGCGCCGCCACCTACGCAACCCCGAGATCAAGCAGCCGCAGCATGGTCACAAGGCCGGCGGGCTTGCCGTCCCTGACGACGAAGGCCGCCGAAATGCGCCTTGTCTGCATGACATTCAGCGCCCGCGCCGCCAGTCTTTCCGGCTCCAGACAGATCGGGTCTGCGGTCATGATGTCACGGGCGAACGTCTCGTTCATCGCGCCCTGCACGGAGCTTTGCAACCGGCTGACCAGATAGCGGCGGATATCGCCATCGGTGATCACGCCGGCCAGACCGCCCGCCGCATCCAGAACGCCGACGATGCCGAAATTCCGCTCCGACTGTCTGGCCACCACATCGAACACCGGCGCATCCAGCCCGACCAGCGGCAGCACCTCCGGCCCGTGCATGATCTCGGCCACCGAGGTCAGCGAGGCGCCAAGCCTGCCGCCCGGATGAAACCGGTGGAACGAGCTTTCGCTGAACCCCTTGAGCTGCAACAGCGCCACCGCAATCGCGTCGCCCAGCGCCAGTTGCATGAGGGTCGAGGTAGTGGGGGCAAGGTTGTGCGGGCAGGCTTCCCGCACCTCCGGCAGTTCCAGACAGATGTCGGCATTCCGCGCCAGCGCGCTCCGGCCATTTCCGCAGATCAGGATCAGCGGCACCCGGAAACGCCGTGTATAGGCGGCGAGGTTCTTCAGTTCACGGGTCTCGCCCGACCATGAGAGCATCAGCACCACATCATCCGGCTGGATCATCCCCAGATCGCCGTGGCTGGCCTCTGCCGGATGCACGAAATAGGCGGGTGTTCCGGTCGAGGAAAACGTCGCCGCCAGTTTCGAGGCGACATGGCCGCTCTTGCCCAGACCGGTGACGATCAGCCGGCCCTTCATGTTCAGGATACGATCGACCGCATCCGCGACTCCGTGTTGCAGCGCCGGGGAGTTCAGCCCCGACCGCACGGCCTCCAGCCCGTCGCGAAACGTATCGAAAGCGGACTGGACAAGACGAAGCGGGTCGGACATGGCGGCGCCTGCTGCAAATACCGTTCAAAAGGCTGATTACGGCATTTCGCCTTGTACGGCAACGGGGCGGGATTTGCCCGATTCATGTCGCCTGCAATTTACCCGGTCTGTAGCATCATGGCGCAGTTCGCGGAAATGGCCCCTTGTCGGCGCCGCTGGGGAGTGCGGGAAGCGCGTAACCATCCGGGAGCCAGACAATGTAAATTGCGTATCGGCGTATTTGCGAAGAATGTTGCGAAATGAACGGCCTCCGACTGACCAGGACCTCGGGGCTGTTCCATCCCGGACGATCAGATAGACCCTCGCCGTTCAAGGCATACGAGCCCGGCGACATCCACATCGACGTGAAATACCTGCCGCAGATGGCCGATGAGGAGAAGCGCCGGTATCTGTTCGTCGCGATCGACCGCGCCACCCGCCGGGTCTTCGTGCGCATCCATCCGGCGAAGACTGCGGCCAACGCCCGCCGGTTCCTGCGCGATCTGGAGCGCGCCGCCCCGATGCGGATCACCCGCGTGCTGACGGACAATGGCAAGGAGTTCACCGACAGGCTCTTCGGCCTTCGCCGCCGCGCCGCGACCGGCAATCATGAGTTCGACCGCCTCTGCGCCGGGTTCGGGATCGAGCATCGCCTGGCCCCACCGATGCGGCCGCAGACCAACGGCATGGTCGAGCGTTTCAACGGTCGGATCGAGGACGTGCTCCAGAGCCACCGTTTCCGCAGCGGCGAGGACCTGGAGCGGACGCTTCTCCGCTACGTCCGCCTCTACAACGGCCAGTTGCCGCAATCCGTTCTGAAAGGCCGCACGCCAATTGATGCGCTCAAGGACTGGCATCAAGAAAAGCCCGAACTCTTCAGAAAGAAGCCGTACAATCACACGGGATGTGACAGCTATTGAGAACGAAACGCCTCAATATCAAACGTGACCGCATCCGTGCAACAACGCTCTTGCCCGAGGGCCTTGACCAGCAGATTGACCGCGGCGATGAAGACCGAGGCCATCAGCATGAAGGCCACGGCGGCGGCCGGGTTCGGGCGAATTCGGTTCTCCATGCCCAAGCGGTAATGGGAACTGCCGTCAGGCGAAAGCGGGAAACAAATTCTCTGGACAATGCGCGGCCTTGCCCCTAAAGAGCCACCCCATGAACACGATGCGGCCCAAGACCCTGAACCGACGCCGACGCGCCTGACGTTCCGCATCCCGTTCGCCCGCGCCCCCCGGCGCAGCCTTTTCCGAAAATGTTGACTTGGCCTCTGGTGTACGGCACCCATTGGCTTTCTGCTGGAAGGATACGCCCATGATCCCGTCTGTCCTGCCGACCTATGCGCGCGCGCCCCTTACCTTCGTCAAGGGCGAAGGCAGTTGGCTGGAGGAGGCGGACGGCCGACGTTTTCTGGACCTGGGCGCCGGGATCGCGGTGAACTGCCTGGGCCATGCCAACCCGGCGCTGGTGGCGGCCCTCGGTGAACAGGCGGGCGCGCTCTGGCATGTCTCCAACCTCTACCACATTCCGGCGCAGCGGGCGCTGGCCGACAGGCTGGTGGACGCCACGTTTGCCGACACGGTGTTTTTCACCAATTCGGGAACCGAGACCTGCGAACTGGCGGTGAAGATGGCGCGCAGGTACTGGCATGACAGGGGCTGCCCCGAGCGGACGGGAATCATCGCCTTCGACGGTTCTTTCCATGGCCGCTCCATCGCGGCGATCTCTGCCGCCGGGTCGGAAAGGATGACCGGGGGCTTTGGCCCCCTCCTGCCCGGCTTCACGCAATTGCCGTTCGGCGATCACCAGGCGGTCGAGGCCGCTGTCGATGACACCACCGCCGCAATCATGGTCGAGCCGATCCAGGGCGAAGGCGGCATTCGCCCGCTGTCCGATGCGCACCTGAAGGGGTTGCGCGACCTGTGCGACCGAACCGGGACGCTGCTGATCCTCGACGAGGTGCAATGCGGTATGGGCCGGACCGGCAGGCTTTTCGCCCATGAATGGGCAGGCGTCGCCCCGGATATCATGATGGTCGCCAAGGGCATCGGCGGCGGCTTTCCGCTGGGCGCGGTACTGGCTGGCGAAACCGCCGCCTCCGGCATGGCGCCCGGTACGCACGGCTCTACCTGCGGGGGCAACCCGATGGCCTGCGCGGTGGGGTGTGCGGTGATGGATGTGGTCGCCGACGATGCGTTCCTTGCCGAAGTGAACCGCAAGGCGGGCCTTTTGCGGCAGAAGCTGGAAGGGCTGATCACCACGCATCCGGATGTGTTCGACAGCCTGCGCGGGACGGGCCTGATGCTGGGGCTGAAATGCAGGGCGCCCGGCACGGAGGTGATGAAGGCGGGTCATGATGCGGGGCTGCTGACCGTGCCCGCAGCCGACAATGTGGTGCGCCTGCTGCCCGCGCTGAACATCCCCGATGAAGACATTGCCGAGGCGGTCGTGCGGCTTGACACCGCCGCCGCCGCCATCGCGAAGGATCCCGTCGCATGAACCACTTCCTTGACATCCACAAGACCGACGCCGGTGCGTTGCGCGGCATCATCGACAGCGCCCTGACCATGAAATCGGCCCGCAATGGCCGCCCCAGGGGCGCGCCGGATGACGAGCAGCCGCTGAAAGGCCACATGGTTGCACTGATCTTCGAAAAACCCTCCACCCGTACCCGCGTCAGCTTTGATGTCGGCGTGCGCCAGATGGGCGGGCAGACCATGGTGCTGTCGGGCAGGGAAATGCAGTTGGGCCATGGCGAGACCATCGCCGACACCGCGCGGGTGCTGAGCCGCTATGTCGATCTGATCGTGATCCGCACTTTCGAGGAACAAACGCTGCTGGAACTGGCGGAACATGCCGGTGTGCCGGTGATCAACGGGCTGACCGACCGGACGCATCCCTGTCAGATCATGGCCGACGTGATGACCTATGAGGAACATCGCGGACCGATCCGGGGCAGAAAGGTCGTGTGGTCGGGCGACGGCAACAATGTCTGCGCGTCCTTCATTCACGCCGCCGGGCAGTTCGGCTTTGACCTGACCTTTGCCGGGCCGGAGACACTGGACCCCGAGCCGGGCCTTGTGGAACTTGCGCGCTCGAAGGGCGTGACCGTCGAGATCGACCGCAATCCGGAAAGGGCCGCCGAGGGCGCCGACCTGATCGTCACCGACGCCTGGGTCTCCATGCACGATCCGCAATCGGCGCGCGAACGTCGCCACAATCAACTGCGCCCCTATCAGGTGAACGACCGCCTGATGTCATTCGCCAGGCCCGATGCGCTGTTCATGCACTGCCTGCCCGCACACCGGGATGACGAGGCCACATCCGGCGTCATGGATGGCCCGAATTCGGTCATTTTCGACGAGGCCGAGAATCGTCTGCACGCGCAAAAGGCGATCATGCGCTGGTGTCTGTGCAAATGACCGGGTGTCGGGGCCATCGCAGGATCCGCGCTATTGAGCGTCCGGCGGCACGTCGGAGCGGCGCTCAAGTAACGCCAGGATATGCGCGGCGCCCTCAGCCCATTCGCGCGATCGCGGATGGGCGTGGATGACATGGCAGGCGATGCGAAGCGCGGCATCATTCGCAGCCGGCGATTTCAGCGTAGCATGTGCCTGCCGGGTCATGTGGATGCGATGTTGACTGGCGCGCGCAATCGTCATCCATTTGGCAATGGCTTCACGCTCTTCCCATGCGGTGACGAAAATGCCGAAGACATCCAGCATCGCACGGGGTTTCGGCCTGTGGGAGCAGGAAAACGCGGGCCTGAAATCGCCCCCTGTGCGCAGCGCCGCGGCCATGAGCAGATCAACGCGCGCCTCATGCCCAAGCTGCTCAAGCGACCGGAGCACCTGCCCAGGGTCGCCACACCGGCACCCGGCGCGACTTTCGCCTGACGGGCCTTCCCGCGCGACACTCACCATTTCTGCCGGGCCGCATCCGGCGTCGGCGACCGGCACGGCATCCACGTTCTGCTTCGAAAAACCAGACATTTTCTTTCCGCTTTCGCTACAATCGCCCACTTGTAGCGATAATAGCCACTCTTTCGGATAATGCACCACAAAATTACCTAGGGTCAGGACCCATTGACTTTGTTTTGAACCTGTGAATCAGAGTTCTGCAAAACGGAGTAGTGACATGAGCGATCCTTTCTGGCTGACGGAGGCACAAACAGCGCGCCTTGAGCCCTTCTTTCCCAAGTCCCATGGCAAGCCCAGGGTCGATGACCGTCGTGTGTTGAGTGGTATTATTCTCATTATTCGCAACGGTTTACGCTGGCGCGATGCGCCTGTCGAATACGGCCCTCACAAAACGCTCTATAATCGGTTTGTGCGCTGGTCCCGCAAAGGTATTTTCGAACGAATTTTCGAAGAATTGGCCAACCCCTCTGGCCCGGACGCCGACACTCTCATGATTGACGCAACCCATCTCAAAGCACATCGCACGGCGTCCAGCCTCAAAAAGGGGGCTCCGAGCCACGCCTGATCGGGCGTACAAAGGGAGGGCTGAATACGAAACTGCATGTCGTTGGAGACGGTGCGGGTCGCCCTGTCAGGCTGCATCTGACGGCGGGTCAGCGTAGCGACTTCAAGGGCGCGGATGTTTTGCTGCCCAACCTGCCTGCGGCCAGGGTTCTGATCGCGGATCGGGGTTACGACAGCGCAAAGGTTCGAAAAATCGTTGAAGATCAGAAGATTGAGGTTTGCATCCCTTCAAAGAAAAACCGCAAAAAAACCATCCCCCACTGCGCCGAAACCTACAAGAGGCGGCACAAGGTCGAAAACCTGTTCGCAAAACTCAAGGATTGGAGGCGCATCGCGATGCGCTATGACCGATGCGCACACGTATTCAAATCCGCCATATACATCGCTGCAACCGTCATATTCTGGCTATGAGTCCTGACCCTAGTCACCTGCATCTAAAGTTCGGCACATGAGTTTTGTTGGGCGCGTTGGCAGAACCGCTTGACGGAGGCGAGGATATGGTCGGCGGGTTTGACCCATTTGCAGGGTTTGGGGTTTTCGTTATGGGCCTCGATAAATGCAGCGGTATCGGCTTCCAGTTCCGCCGTTGAACGATGGACGCCGCGCAGCAGTTGCTTGCGCGTCAGTTCAGCAAACCAACGCTCCACCTGATTGATCCAACCAGCCGGGGGCGGTGTGAAGTGGACATGCCAATGCGGGCGGCGTGCCAGCCAAGCCTTGATCTTCGGGGTTTTGTGGGTGGCGTAATTGTCCATGACGATATGCACCTCCGGCCCGTCCGGCATCTGCCGGTCGATCTGTTTGAGGAAGTCGAGGAACCCGGTGGCGCGGCGCCGCTTGCAGCATTTGCCGATCACGGCGCCGGTGGCGATATCCAGTGCTGCAAAAAGCGACGTCGTGCCGTGTCGGATGCAGGTGTGGGTGCGCCGCTCGGCCACGCCGGGCGCCATTGGCAGCACAGGCTGTTCGCGATCCAGCGCCTGGATTTGCGATTTCTCGTCAACACACAACACGATAGCCCTGTTCGGCGGTGACAGGTACAGCCCGACGATATCGTGCACCTTGTCCACGAACAGCGGGTCGGTTGAGAGCTTGAATGTCTCGCTTCGGTGCGGTTGCAGGCCGAACGCGTTCCAAATCCGCCGGATGGTGGTGTGCGACAGTCCCGTCGCCGCAGCCATGCTTCGGAGCGACCAATGGGTCGCATCCCTCGGGGTCGTGTTCAGCGTGCGCTCAATCACCGCAGTCACCTGATCGTCCGACACGGTGCGCGGGCGACCGGAGCGGTATTCGTCGGTGAGACCTTCAATCCGGCATCGCACAAAACGTCTGCGCCATTTGCCGACTGTGTGTTCATGCACCCCAAGCCGGGCCGCCACTTCCTTGCTCGCCAATCCATCGGCGCACAGCAGGATCATCCGGCATCGGTCCGACAGCGAACGTGCCGCTTTGTGACGCCGAACCTGACCCTCGAGAAAACGGCGCTCATCTTCGCTCAGAACCACTGCATCCGCCAAACGTCCCACCATCGCAACATCCTCCTCAATTCCCGCTCAGTCAATGATACAAATTACAATTCCGGGTGACTAGGGCCTGTTGAGATTCATCGTGAGTTGATGATAGCCGCGGCCAGATAGATCATGGAGGAGAAGCTCTGATCTGTTTTGCAGGCCCGCAACGCAATACGCTTGAATTCCTTGAGTTTCTGGAAGTAATTTTCGATCAGGTGTCGCCATTTGTAGCAGTGTTTGTCAAATTCCGGCGGAAACTTCCGGTTCGATCTGGGCGGAATGACTGGCACAATCCCCGACTTGTCCAGATTTTCGCGCAACCAGTCGGCATCAAACGCCCGATCCGCGAGGAGCATCTCGCACGAAACACCCTCGATCAACTCGGATGTTTCGCTCAAATCGTGGGCTTGCCCAGGCATCAGGCGGAAGGAGACAAGATTGCCAGGCGCATCTGTCAGAGCCAGGATTCTGGTGGTAATTCCAGAAAAAGAGTACTGTGAGAGCGCCCTGTAGCCTGGCTTTGAGCCCCCCTTTTGCGCCCTGCCCGTGGCGGTGGACCTTCACGATTGTGCCGTCAATCATGACATACTCCATGTCAGGGTCATTTGAGACAGTGTCAAATATCCGTTTGAAAACATCGGCTTTTACCCAATGGCGGAAACGTTTGTAAACGGTGTTCCAATTGCCAAAGCCGGATGGAAGATCACGCCAGGGCGCCCCGGTTCGAGCGATCCACAATACGGCTTCCAGAAAAAGACGGCTGTCACCGCCAGTGCGACCGGGATCGCGTTTCTTGCCAAAACAATGCGGTTCCATCAAAGCCCATTGCGCGTCATTGATAACAAAACGCTCGCTCAACATTTCATTCTCCCTTTTGGAAAGAATGAATCAGATGTCAGCGCAAATGAAAACCCCGAATCTCAACAGGCCCTAGTCACCTGCATCTAAAGTTCGGCACATGAGTTTTGTTGGGCGCGTTGGCAGAACCGCTTGACAGAGGCGAGGATATGGTCGGCGGGTTTGACCCATTTGCAGGGTTTGGGGTTTTCGTTATGGGCCTCGATAAATGCAGCGATATCGGCTTCCAGTTCCGCCGTTGAACGATGGACGCCGCGCTGCAGTTGCTTGCGCGTCAGTTCAGCAAACCAACGCTCCACCTGATTGATCCAACTGGCCGAGGTCGGTGTGAAGTGGACATGCCAATGCGGGCGGCGTGCCAGCCAGGCCTTGATCTTCGGGGTTTTGTGGGTGGCGTAATTGTCCATGACGATATGCACCTCCGGCCCGTCCGGCATCTGCCGGTCGATCTGTTTGAGGAAGTCGAGGAACCCGGTGGCGCGGCGCCGCTTGCAGCATTTGCCGATCACGGCGCCGGTGGCGATATCCAGTGCTGCAAAAAGCGACGTCGTGCCGTGTCGGATGCAGGTGTGGGTGCGCCGCTCGGCCACGCCGGGCACCACTGGCAGCACAGGCTGTTCGCGATCCAGCGCCTGGATTTGCGATTTCTCGTCAACACACAACACGATAGCCCTGTTCGGCGGTGAAAGGTACAGCCCGACGATATCGTGCACCTTGTCCACCAACAGCGGGTCGGTTGAGAGCTTGAATGTCTCGCTTCGGTGCGGTTGCAGGCCGAACCCGTTCCAAATCCGCCGGATGGTGGTGTGCGACAGTCCCGTCGCCGCAGCCATGCTTCGGAGCGACCAATGGGTCGCATCCCTCGGGGTCGTGTTCAGCGTGCGCTCAATCACCGCAGTCACCTGATCGTCCGACACGGTGCGCGGGCGACCGGAGCGGTATTCGTCGGTGAGACCTTCAATCCGGCATCGCACAAAACGTCTGCGCCATTTGCCGACTGTGTGTTCATGCACCCCAAGCCGGGCCGCCACTTCCTTGCTCGCCAATCCATCGGCGCACAGCAGGATCATCCGGCATCGGTCCGACAGCGAACGTGCCGCTTTGGGACGCCGAACCTGACCCTCGAGAAAACGGCGCTCATCTTCGCTCAGAACCACTGCATCCGCCAAACGTCCCACCATCGCAACATCCTCCTCAATTCCCGCTCAGTCAATGATACAAAGTACAATTCCGGGGGACCAGGGCCTGTTGAGATTCACCGTGAGTTGATGATAGCCGCGGCCAGATAGATCATGGAGGAGAAGCTCTGATCTGTTTTACAGGCCCGCAACGCAATACGCTTGAATTCCTTGAGTTTCCGGAAGTAATTTTCGATCAGGTGTCGCCATTTGTAGCAGTGTTTGTCAAATTCCGGCGGAAACTTCCGGTTCGATCTGGGCGGAATGACTGGCACAATCCCCGACTTGTCCAGATTTTCGCGCAACCAGTCGGCATCAAACGCCCGATCCGCGAGGAGCATCTCGCACGAAACACCCTCGATCAACTCGGATGTTTCGCTCAAATCGTGGGCTTGCCCAGGCATCAGGCGGAAGGAGACAAGATTGCCAGGCGCATCTGTCAGAGCCAGGATTCTGGTGGTAATTCCAGAAAAAGAGTACTGTGAGAGCGCCCTGTAGCCTGGCTTTGAGCCCCCCTTTTGCGCCCTGCCCGTGGCGGTGGACCTTCACGATTGTGCCGTCAATCATGACATACTCCATGTCAGGGTCATTTGAGACAGCGTCAAATATCCGTTTGAAAACATCGGCTCTTACCCAATGGCGGAAACGTTTGTAAACGGTGTTCCAATTGCCAAAGCCGGATGGAAGATCACGCCAGGGCGCCCCGGTTCGAGCAATCCACAATACGGCTTGCCAGAAAAAGACGGCTGTCACCGCCAGTGCGACCGGGATCGCGTTTCTTGCCAAAACAATGCGGTTCCATCAAAGCCCATTGCGCGTCATTGATAACAAAACGCTCGCTCAACATTTCATTCTCCCTTTTGGAAAGAATGAATCAGAGGTCAGCGAAAATGAAAACCCTGAATCTCAACATGCCCTAGTCACCTGCATCTAAAGTTCGGCACATGAGTTTTGTTGGGCGCGTTGGCAGAACCGCTTGACGGAGGCGAGGATATGGTCGGCGGGTTTGACCCATTTGTAGGGTTTGGGGTTTTCGTTATGGGCCTCGATAAATGCAGCGATATCGGCTTCCAGTTCCGCCGTTGAACGATGGACGCCGCGCTGCAGTTTCTTGCGCGTCAGTTCAGCAAACCAACGCTCCACCTGATTGATCCAACTGGCCGAGGTCGGTGTGAAGTGGACATGCCAATGCGGGCGGCGTGCCAGCCAAGCCTTGATCTTCGGGGTTTTGTGGGTGGCGTAATTGTCCATGACGATATGCACCTCCGGCCCGTCCGGCATCTGCCGGTCGATCTGTTTGAGGAAGTCGAGGAACTCGGTGGCGCGGTGCCGCTTGTAGCATTTGCCGATCACGGCGCCGGTGGCGATATCCAGTGCTGCAAAAAGCGACGTCGTGCCGTGTCGGATGTAGGTGTGGGTGCGCCGCTCGGCCACGCCGGGCGCCATTGGCAGCACAGGCTGTTCGCGATCCAGCGCCTGGATTTGCGATTTCTCGTCAACACACAACACGATAGCCCTGTTCGGCGGCGACAGGTACAGCCCGACGATATCGTGCACCTTGTCCACGAACAGCGGGTCGGTTGAGAGCTTGAATGTCTCGCTTCGGTGCGGTTGCAGGCCGAACCCGTTCCAAATCCGCCGGATGGTGGTGTGCGACAGTCCCGTCGCCGCAGCCATGCTTCGGAGCGACCAATGGGTCGCATCCCTCGGGGTCGTGTTCAGCGTGCGCTCAATCACCGCAGTCACCTGATCGTCCGACACGGTGCGCGGGCGACCGGAGCGGTATTCGTCGGTGAGACCTTCAATCCGGCATCGCACAAAACGTCTGCGCCATTTGCCGACTGTGTGTTCATGCACCCCAAGCCGGGCCGCCACTTCCTTGCTCGCCAATCCATCGGCGCACAGCAGGATCATCCGGCATCGGTCCGACAGCGAACGTGCCGCTTTGTGACGCCGAACCTGACCCTCGAGAAAACGGCGCTCATCTTCGCTCAAAACCACTGCATCCGCCAAACGTCCCACCATCGCAACATCCTCCTCAATTCCCGCTCAGTCAATGATACAAATTACAATTCCGGGGGACTAGGGTCAGTCCTCATTGACTTTGTTTTGAACGTGTGAATCAGTGTTCTGCAAAACGGAGTAGTGACATGAGCGATCCTTTCTGGCTGACGGAGGCACAAACAGCGCGCCTTGAGCCCTTCTTTCCCAAGTCCCATGGCAAGCCCCGGGTCGATGACCGTCGTGTGCTGAGTGGTATTATCTTCATTATTCGCAACGGTTTACGCTGGCGCGATGCGCCTGTCGAATACGGCCCTCACAAAACGCTCTACAATCGGTTTGTGCGCTGGTCCCGCAAAGGTATTTTCGAACGAATTTTCGAAGAATTGGCCAACCCCTCTGGCCCGGACGCCGACACCCTCATGATTGACGCAACCCATCTCAAAGCACATCGCACGGCGTCCAGTCTCAAAAAGGGGGCTCCGAGCCGCGCCTGATCGGGCGCACAAAGGGAGGGCTGAATACGAAACTGCATGTCGTTGGAGACGGTGCGGGTCGCCCTGTCAGGCTGCATCTGACGGCGGGTCAGCGTAGCGACTTCCAGGGCGCGGATGTTTTGCTGCCCAACCTGCCTGCGGCCAGGGTTCTGATCGCGGATCGGGGCTACGACAGCGCAAAGGTTCGAAAAATCATTGAAGATCAGAAGATTGAGGTTTGCATCCCTTCAAGGAAAAACCGCAACAAAACCATCCCCCACTGCGCCGAAACGTACAAGAGGCGGCACAAGGTCGAAAACCTGTTCGCAAAACTCAAGGATTGGAGGCGCATCGCGATGCGCTATGACCGATGCGCACATATATTCAAATCCGCCATATACATCGCTGCAACCGTCATATTTTGGCTATGAGGACTGACCCTAGTCACCTGCCTCCAAAGTTCGGCCCATGAGTTTTGTTGGGCGCGTTGGCAGAACCGCTTGACGGAGGCGAGGATATGGTCGGCGGGTTTGACCCATTTGCAGGGTTTGGGGTTTTCGTTATGGGCCTCGATAAATGCAGCGATATCGGCTTCCGGTTCCGCCGTTGAACGATGGACGCCGCGCTGCAGTTGCTTGCGCGTCAGTTCAGCAAACCAACGCTCCACCTGATTGATCCAACTGGCCGAGGTCGGTGTGAAGTGGACATGCCAATGCGGGCGGCGTGCCAGCCAGGCCTTGATCTTCGGGGTTTTGTGGGTGGCGTAATTGTCCATGACGATATGCACCTCCGGCCCGTCCGGCATCTGCCGGTCGATCTGTTTGAGGACGTCGAGGAACCCGGTGGCGCGGCGCCGCTTGCAGCATTTGCCGATCACGGCGCCGGTGGCGATATCCAGTGCTGCAAAAAGCGACGTCGTGGCGTGTCGGATGCAGGTGTGGGTGCGCCGCTCGGCCACGCCGGGCGCCACTGGCAGCACAGGCTGTTCGCGATCCAGCGCCTGGATTTGCGATTTCTCGTCAACACACAACACGATAGCCCTGTTCGGCGGTGACAGGTACAGCCCGACGATATCGTGCACCTTGTCCACCAACAGCGGGTCGGTTGAGAGCTTGAATGTCTCGCTTCGGTGCGGTTGCAGGCCGAACCCGTTCCAAATCCGCCGGATGGTGGTGTGCGACAGTCCCGTCGCCGCTGCCATGCTTCGGAGCGACCAATGGGTCGCATCCCTCGGGGGCGTGTTCAGCGTGCGCTCAATCACCGCAGTCACCTGATCGTCCGACACGGTGCGCGGGCGACCGGAGCGGTATTCGTCGGTGAGACCTTCAATCCGGCAGCGCACAAAACGTCTGCGCCATTTGCCAACTGTGTGTTCATGCACCCCAAGCCGGGCCGCCACCTCCTTGCTCGCCAATCCATCGGCGCACAGCAGGATCATCCGGCATCGGTCCGACAGCGAACGTGCCGCTTTGTGACGCCGAACCTGACCCTCGAGAAAACGGCGCTCATCTTCGCTCAGAACCACTGCATCCGCCAAACGTCCCACCATCGCAACATCCTCCTCAATTCCCGCTCAGTCAATGATACAAAGTACAATTCCGGGGGACTAGGGCCTGTGGACATACATATTCACGAAAGGAGTTTTCTTATTGTTTGAGTTCTGATTCAAGGCCAGGAAACAACGGAGATTGGCCATGGATCGAGCGGTATTGAATGATGGACAGTGGGGACGGATCGCACCATTGCTGCCGGGCAAGCCCGGCGACCCCGGGCGATCGGGGAAGGACAATCGTCTGTTCCTGGAAGCGGTGCTGTGGCTTGCCCGCACGGGTGCGCCTTGGCGCGACTTGAGCGCACGGTTCGGAAACTGGAACTCGGTGTTCCGGCGTTTCCGCCGGTGGACGGCGAAGGGTGTTTTCGAGAGTCTGTTCAAACACTTGTCTGACGATCCCGACTTCGAGTACGCCATCGTCGATGGCACGGTTGTCCGGGTCCACCAGCACGGCGCCAGCGCAAGGGGGGACACAAAATCAAGGTATCGGCCGGTCTTGCGGCGGTTTGACGACGAAGAACCTGGTGCTCACCGATGCGCTGGGCAACCTGGCACGTATCATGTTGCTGCCGGGCCAGCGTCATGACAGTGTCGGAGTTCTGCCATTGACCAGCGGGCTTGCCTTCGATGCATTGCTTGGCGACAAGGCCTTTGATGCCGACTGGATCCGCGCGGACCTTGTGGCCCGGGGGGCAACGGCTGTGATCCCGCCGAAAACGAACCGGAAGCAGTGCATCACCTACGACAAGACAATGTATGAGTGGCGTCATCCTGTTGAGAATTTCTTTTGTGATCTCAAGCAGTTCCGGCGCATCGCCACGCGGTATGCACGGTACACGACTCATCGAAGAGCAAGTTGTTTGATTGGTCTCTTCGGGCATGTTTGTCGCCATGCCAATAGCGCGTTTTCCGGGTTGTGGATGATCCATCTGCGTAGAGCGTCGAGCCCGGTTCGGAACCATGATTTTGTACGTCGGTTGTGGCTTTTGCGGCGGATCGCCGTTCGGCCCATGACCCGGGTCGCACAGCGATAAGCCCATGTCACGGTGAGGGCAATGACGGCGAGGAGGGTTGCGAGTTTGGCGGGATTGGTGATGTGAGTGTCCTCACTGTTGAAGCCGCGGGTCTTGGCGTCGGCGAAGAGGCACTCGATGCCCCATCGCTTGCGATAGAGATTGAGCGCCCGTCGGGTGGCGTCGATGTTCGTGGCGACGATGAGCGCTTCGCCCCCCTTGATACGCTTTGCCGCGAACCGCAGCCGGTTGTCCGGTTCCCTCGCCATGGTGCTGAGCCAGCCTGTCCAGGCACCTTGACGAGACTTCCGCAGGAGCGTGCGGAACTGATGCAGGCGTCCATCTTCGGTGCACAGATGCATGTTCTCACGCAACCGAACAACGAACGGGATGTTGTTTTCATTTAGAAATTCCAACCACTCTGTACCGATGAACTCCCGGTCGGCGAGCAAGGCGTCGATGGAGCAAGCCCCGAACAGGCGCAAATAACGCCGCATCAGCCCGATGCGCTGCGCCGGTGAAGAGTTGCCCGGATGGTCGAGCGAGACCCACATCAGCGGCACCCGAAACCGTCGCGTCACAATGGCCAGAACCAGAATGTTCACGTCTTTCGCGCCGAGTTTCCAGTTGGTCCGATCCAAGGCCAGAAGCTTTGGACGCGCAAGGTTGAGCAGGTGCACGATCAGTACTGCGACCACATCGCCATCAAGGCGGACATGCTGGAAGAACCGCTGCAGACGGCGATAGTTGGACGCGTGTAACGCCGTCCCCGAGAACTGGCTCGCCAGATGGCTCAGGTTCACCGTCCGACAGTTTGCCAGACCAGCGAGCAAAACCGCAAGCGTTTCCAGTCGTGTCTTGCTCAGATCAAAATGCGGGCGTAGCGTGGCGACCAGAGGGCTGAGGAGGAATGCGAACATCACGAAGTTCCTTGTGCTCGAGAATCTTCAATTCAAACCCTTTTCCCCCCTCAACTCAAGTGCGTCGTGTACCGTGCGCGGTATGACAAGACCGACACAAGCGATGCCGCGATGATCTACATTGCCGCCGTGCGATTCGCACTCAAGTGAATGTCAACAGGCCCTAAAACTCTATGTATTGGACGGGATTCCCGGACCTGGCGCCGCTTTGGGGGCCCTGTCGCAAGAACGTTCCCGGCGTTCCCCCAACCCATCCCCATCGGATCATGCGGCCCATTTGCCGATGCCGTCGCGGTGACCCCCGAACGCCTTCGGCAGGCGCATTTCCCCCACGATCCCCGGCTGAGCCCGGAACGCGCGCGCGATGACCGGCAAGCGAGACCAAAACCTCTGCGCCGTGGATCAACCAGCCAGATTGATCCACGGCGCGCCGCAGCATCGACCGTGCGCCAGCATGTCCCGCACGTCACGACAGGACAGCGGATAACGGCGCCACCACCGGAGCGCCGGAAGAATGACATCCCCGGGAAAACGTCGGCCCCTGAGCGGCGCGGCCCATGGCGCGGGCTGCGGAGCCGGATGCCGCAACACGCCCGTCCGCGTCCGAAGACCGGTTCAGGCGCGACTGCTCTCTTCTTCTCTTTATTCTTCGCTGCTTCTTCTCTGCACAAATACTCTTGCCGAAGGCATCGCCGCGGGCTTGCCTGCGGCGATCCCGGAGCGCGTCACGCCGCTCGCATACAGCCGATCCGACAGCGCCAATGCGCATCGCATCCGCGCAAAATCCTTGCCCCCGATGGACAGAGCGAATAGGTTCGCAGCGATTGTGCGGGAAAGGTCGTTCATGCGCTGGCTGGTTCGGATTGGCGTGCTTCTTCTGGTGCTTGCCGGATTGGTCGTCGTCGCCTTGATGCTGGTGCCCGGCGATCGCATCGCGCGCATCGCAGAGCAGCGGTTCGAAGCTGCGACAGGCCGTTCCATGACGCTTTCAGGCGACATCCGGGCGACGATCCATCCGCAACCCGGCATTCGCATCGGACAGGTCGAGGTTGCAAATGCCGACTGGTCGCAGGCCGGGCCGATGCTGACAGCGGACAGCGCCCGCGTCGGGGTCGATCTCCGGGCTCTGATCGGCGGGACGGTGCGGATCAGGAGAGTCGAGATCGTCAATCCCGTCCTGCGGCTGGAAACCGCCGCCGATGGCCGGACCAACTGGGATTTCAAAACCCCCGATGACACCGGGGCCGGCACCCGCGCGTCCGGGAGCCCGCTGCCCGCCTTCTCGCTGGATCATGGCGTCCTGCGTGGTGGCCGCCTGTCCTGGATCAATCACGCAACCGGGCAGGATACCGTGCTGGAGGGGCTTGATCTCGACCTGCGCCTGCCCGCCTTTGACGGCCCTGCGACAATGACCCTGTCAGCGCTCCTGCATGGTCGGCCCCACGATGTCAGCGCCCGGATAGCGGAGTTCGACACGTTTCTGGCAGGCGCTGCCACCGGGCTGGAACTGTCTGCGGATAATGGCTCCGGCAACCTGACGCTGAACGGGCGCGGCGGATATGCTCCGGCTGCTTTCGAGGGGCGGCTGGTGGCCGAAACCTCGGATCCCGCCGCCCTGTTCGCAGCACTCGGCCAGACCGCACCGGCCATCCCCGCCGGTTTTGGCCGCGACCGGATCGGTATCGCGGGCGCGGTGGCGCTGACCCCCGGCCAGACACTCCAACTGCGAGAGGGCACGATCCGGCTGGACGACAACGTCCTGAACGGCGATCTCGACATCGCCCTGAAAGGGGAGCGCCCCCGGATCGACGCGCGCCTTGCGGCGGGGGCGCTGGATTTTTCGTCTCTGGCGGCGGCAGGCGGACCGGATGGCGGGCCGCAAGGCGACGCCTCGGTGGGCGGCTCCGGCTGGCCTGCCGAGCTGATCGACGCCAGCGCCCTGTCGCTGGTGGACGGACAGTTGGAGTTCACCGCCGACAGTATTGATCTGGGCGCCCTGAAACTGGGGACGAGCGACATTCTGACAGGCATCGAGCGCGCCCGCGCCGTCCTTGAGGTGCGCAATATCGGCGTCCATGGCGGGCAGGTTACGGGGCAGTTCGTGATCAACAACCGCAGCGGCCTGTCGGTCGGCGGCGATCTGCGGGCCGCGAATGTCGCCATGCAGCCCATGCTGAGCGACCTTGCCGGGTATGATCGTCTGATCGGAACCGGCAATTTCGACCTGAATTTCCTGGGCGCGGGAAATACCCTGAACGCGATCATGAAAAGCCTGTCGGGCGGCGGATCGCTGGCCCTCGGTCAGGGGGAGCTTCGCGGGCTCGATCTGGTCGGGATGCTGCGCAATCTGGACCCCTCTTTCGAGGGCGCGGGATCGAAGACGGTCTTTGACTCTGTCACTGCGAGCTTCTCTGTCAGCGACGGGGTTCTGTCCAGCAGCGACCTGGCCTTCTCGGCCCCCCTTGCCACCGCAACCGGGGCCGGAACCGTCGATATGGGCAACCGGCGTCTGAACTATCGTGTGGCGCCGACCGCCCTGGCGGACAAGGACGGCGCGGGCGGTATCAGTGTGCCGGTGATCATTACGGGGCCGTGGTCCGATCCGTCTTTCCGCCCCGATCTGGAATTCCTTCTGGACCGGGAACTCGGGGAAGAGCGGCGCGCGGTGGAAGAGCGCCTGAAGCAGGAAGCCGAAAAGGCGCTGGGCGGCGCCCGGCAGGAAGGCGAAAGCGCCGGGGATGCGCTGAAGCGCCGGGCTCAGGAAGAGGTCGGCAACAGGCTGCGGGGTCTTCTGGGCGGCAACTGAACCGGAGCGTCCGGGCATCCGGTTGCAGACGTGATCCGAAGCGCCTAAGTCGGGGCGGAACAAAGCCATTCGGACCTGAGCAGATGCCCGCACCCAATCCTGCCGCGATGGATTTCCTTCTGACCCGCCGCTCGCGCCCGGCAAAGACCCTGGCGACACCGGCGCCCGACCGCGATCAGTTGCTGCCGATCCTGACCGCAGGCGGGCGCAGCCCGGATCATGGCAAGCTGGAGCCGTGGCGCTTCATGGTGCTGGAGCGCGCGGCGCTGCGGCGGTTGGCCGGTCTGGTGGCCCGGCGCGCCGGGGAACGCGGGCTGGATGTCGTGGCGACCGGCAAAATCCGCAGCCAGTTTGCGGATGCGCATCTGGTGGTGGCGGTTGTCGCCTCGCCAAGGCCGTCCGGGAAAATCCCCGAAATCGAGCAGCACCTGTCCGCCGGGGCCGTCTGCCTGTCGGTGCTGAATGCGGCGCTGGCCTCTGGCTGGGGGGCCAACTGGCTGACCGGGTGGCCTGCCCTTGACGAGACATTCCTGAGCGCAGGGCTGGGCCTGACCGGCAGCGAATTCGTGGCGGGTTTCATTCATATGGGCACCGAAACCAGTCAGCCGCCGGAACGCCCGCGCCCCGATATGGACACGATCACAAGCTGGATAAGCGAATGATCTTCGGCGACTTCGCCCTGGCGCTGGGACAGTTCGGCGATCCGCGGTTCCGGGCCGTCTTCTGGAAAGGCGCGGGCCTGTCCCTTGCCTTGCTGGCCGTCATCCATGCAATATTCTCTGGTCGCGGTCGGCTGGTTCGTCCCCGATCAGGTCACACTGCCGTGGGTGGGGACGGTTGCCTGGGTTGACGATCTGCTGGGCTGGGGGGCGGCCTTTCTGATGATCCCCCTGTCGGTCTTTCTGATGGCGCCTGTCGCGTCTGCCTTCACCGGGCTGTTTCTGGATGAGGTCGCAGACGCGGTCGAGGATCGACACTATTCTGGTCTGCCCGGGGCCGCGCGGGTGTCGATTGCGGATTCGATCCGGGACACGCTGGGGTTTCTCGGTATCATGATCGGCGCAAATGCGGCGGCGCTGATCCTCTATGCGGTGTTCCCGGTGTTCTCTCCGGTCATTTTCTGGGCGCTGAACGGGTTCCTGCTGGGGCGCGAATATTTTCAACTGGTCGCAATGCGCCGGCTGGGGCGTGCAGGCGCGCGCGCGTTGCGCAAACGGCACCGGTCTGCCATCTGGATCGCGGGAATTCTGATGGCAATGCCGCTGTCGGTTCCGGTCCTGAACCTGCTGGTGCCGGTGATGGGCGTCGCGACGTTCACTCACCTGTTCCATCGGCTTCGGATGGTGCGCCCATGACATCGCGCCAGTCGAAATCGCGGACCGAGATGACGCCGCTGACGATGGCGCCTGCAATCGCCACCCACAGCACAACCGAAATCGCGGTCGCGATTTTCGCCCGCCGTCCGATCCGGGGATCATGGGGCGCACCGACATGGGTGCCCGCGACGATCCTGCCCACATCGCCCTGCGTCTTCAGCCGGATCGGCAGGACGATCAGGAAGGTCATGAACCAGATGACCGCAAACAGCACGATGGCCGAGGTGATCGACATCAGGCTTGCTCCAGTTCTATCAGGCAGCCATTGAAATCCCGGGGGTGCAGGAACAGGATCGGCTTGCCATGGGCGCCGGGCCGGGGTTCGCCACTGCCCAGCACCCGCGCGCCCGCGGCCTTCAGCCGGTCACGGGCGGCAAGAATGTCCTGCACCTCGTAACACATGTGATGGATGCCGCCCGACGGGTTCCTTTCCAGAAAGCCCGCGATCGGGGAATTTTCGCCCAGAGGGCAGAGCAGTTCGACCCTAGTGTTCGGCAGTTCGATGAACACCACCGTCACGCCATGGTCGGGTTCATCGTGCGGCGCGCCCACCCTGGCCCCCAGCGTTTCGCGATACTGCGCGGCGGCGGCGGCCAGATCGGGAACGGCAATGGCAACGTGATTGAGACGCCCGATCATGGGGGGACTCCTTCTTCGCAGGCTCCACGCGCTTATGACCTCTGGTTGCGGCGCAGACAAGAGCAGACAGGAGCGGACAGGAGCGGATATGGCGGCCCACGGCCGCATCGCGACTTTACCCGCTGTTCACGTCAAACCTATTTACTCGGACCCGATTACCGTGCGGAGAAGCGATATGGACGATCCTGAAACGATGCCGATCTCATCCCTGCCAAGGATGCAGGGGCCGCTGTCCGGTTTCACGATCCTTGTTGTCGAGGACAGCCGCCTTGCCTCTGACGCGCTGCGGCTTTTGTGCCTGCACAGCGGCGCGCGGATACGCCGCGCAGAGTCGCTTGATGCCGCCCGGCGGCATCTGTCCCTGTATCAGCCCAGTGCCGTCATCATTGATCTGGGGCTGCCCGATGGCAACGGTCAGGACCTCATTCGCGACCTCGCGACTGCACGAAAGCGGATTCCCGTGATTCTGGGGATCAGCGGCCATCCCGGGTTTGCCGAACTGGCGATGAAGGCCGGGGCGAACGGTTTCATCGCCAAGCCCATCGACAGTGTGGAAAGGTTTCAGAACGCCATCCTGTCCTGCCTGACGCGGTGCCAGGCGAAACGTGTTCCGGTCACATCGCGCCACACGATACACCCGGACCCGCTGGCCTATCGTGACGATCTGATTCAGGCTGAAAAGCACCTGTCGGGCGCAATGGACAGCGACAAGGCGCATTATCTGGCGCAGTTCCTGAGCGGCATCGCCCGAACCGCCCGGGACGCGGGGCTGGAAGCCGCAGCGCGCCGCCTGTGGATCGGCAATGCCCGGGGCCGCCCGATCCGTTGCGACATCGACCGGATCAGGGGGATCGTGCATGACAGGCTGACCGGTTGCGGGCCGATCTGACCCCGATTTTTCCCGATTTCCTCTTGTATGAAGCGGCCCGGCCCCTTATAGGGGGCGCTCTGATCGCGCGACCGGCCCCAGTGGCATGCCGGGTCGCGCGCAAACCGACCTGAATTGAAGGAGCCGGAAATGCCCAAGATGAAGACGAAATCGGGCGCCAAGAAGCGCTTCAAGGTGACGGCCACCGGCCGGATCAAGGCCGCCCAGGCTGGCAAGCGTCACGGCATGATCAAGCGGACGGGAAAATTCATCCGCAACGCCCGTGGAACCACCACCCTGTGTGCCGCTGACGAGAAGATCGTCAAAGGCTACATGCCCTATGCGCGTCAGAGAGGCTGATCAATGTCCCGTGTAACTTCCGGCAAGGTCACGCACGCCCGTCACAAAAAGGTCATCAAGGCGGCCAAAGGCTATCATGGCCGCCGCAAGAACACCTTTCGCACCGCAGCCCAGGCCGTGGACAGGGCGAACCAGTACGCAACCCGTGACCGCAAGCAGCGCAAGCGCAGCTTTCGGGCGCTGTGGATCCAGCGGATCAATGCCGCCGTTCGCGCCCATGACGAAACGCTGACCTACTCGCGCTTCATCAACGCTCTGAACACCGCCGGGATCGAGGTTGACCGCAAGGTTCTGGCCGATCTGGCCGTGCATGAGCCCGACGCTTTCGCGGCCATCGTCGTCAGGGCAAAGGCCGCGATGGCATGAGAACCCGATAAACCGGGGGACAGATGCAAGGCCGCGGGCCCGCCAGGGCGCCGCGGCCTTGCCTGTCGCCCTGTCGCACGGTGGGCCGTGACGGCGGCGGGACAGACAACGAGAGGCCGGAATGGACGATCTGAGGCGGAAATATCTGGATGCGATCGCCGGTGCGGCGGATGAAACCGCGCTGGAAGACCTGCGCGTCGCCGCCATGGGCAGAAAGGGCGAGGTTTCCCTGAAAATGCGCGGGCTGGGCAAGATGACGCCCGAAGAACGGCAGATCGCGGGGCCGAAGCTGAACACGCTGAAGGATGAACTGAATGCGGCCCTCGCCGCCAGAAAATCCGCCCTCGCCGATGCCGCGCTGGATGAGCGGCTGAAGGCCGAATGGCTGGATGTCACGCTCCCCGGTCGCCCGGAACGGCGCGGCACGATCCACCCGGTCAGCCAGGTCAGCGAAGAGGTCGCCGCGATCTTCGCCGATATGGGCTTTGCCATCGCCGAGGGTCCGCAGATCGAGACCGACTGGTACAACTTCGACGCGCTGAACATCCCCGGCCACCACCCGGCGCGCGCCGAAATGGATACGTTCTACATGCACCGGGCCGATGGCGACGACCGCCCGCCCCATGTGCTGCGCACCCATACCAGCCCGGTGCAGATCCGCGCGATGCAGGCCCGTGGCGCGCCCCTTCGCATCATCGCGCCGGGCCGCGTATACCGCGCCGATTATGACCACACCCACACGCCGATGTTCCATCAGGTAGAGGGGCTGGCCATCGACACCGACATTTCCATGGCCAATCTGAAATGGGTGCTGAAGGAGTTCGTGAAAGCCTTCTTCGAGGTCGATAATGTGGAACTGCGCTTCCGCGCCAGCCACTTCCCCTTCACCGAACCCTCGGCAGAGGTCGATATCCGCTGTTGCTGGGAAGGCGGCACCGTGAAGGTGGGCGAAGGCGATGACTGGCTGGAAATCCTGGGCAGCGGCATGGTGCATCCGAAAGTGCTGGAGGCCGGAGGGATCGACCCCGAGGCATATCAGGGCTTTGCCTTCGGCCTCGGCATCGACCGCATCGCGATGCTGAAATACGGCATCCCCGACCTGCGCGCCTTCTTCGATTCGGACCTGCGCTGGCTGCGGCATTACGGTTTCACGAGCCTCGATCAGCCGACCCTGCACGGGGGGCTGAGCAGGTGAGAAGACCGGCAGAGGAGGGGCCAAACCGGAAGATGCAGTATTCAACGACAACAATCGCCGGATAAGACGACATGAAATTCACTCTCTCCTGGCTGAAGGATCACCTTGAGACCGAGGCGAGCCTTGACGACATCCTCCATGCGCTCACCGATCTGGGGCTGGAGGTCGAAGGCGTCGAAAACCCGCTGGAGGCGCTGAAGGATTTCACCCTGGGCCATGTGAAAGAGGCGGCGCAGCACCCCGATGCCGACCGGCTCAGCGTCTGTCAGGTGGAAACCGGCGAAGGCGTCAGGCAGATCGTCTGCGGCGCGCCGAACGCGCGGGCGGGCATCACCGTCGTCATCGCCCGCCCCGGCATGTATATCCCCGGCATCGACACCACCATTCAGGTGGGCAGGATCCGGGGCGTCGAGTCCCGCGCCATGATGTGTTCCGAGCGCGAGATGGGGCTGTCGGATGAACACGACAGCATCATCGAACTGCCCTCCGGCAAGGTGGGCGAGCGTTTCGTCGATTGGCTGGCCGGGAATGACCCCGCCAGGGCCGACCCGGTGATAGAGGTCGCCGTCACCCCCAACCGCCCCGATGCGCTGGGGGTTCGGGGGATCGCCCGCGATCTGGCGGCGCGTGGTCTGGGGACGCTCAGGGCGCGGGATGTGGCGCCGGTGCCAGCGGCGTTCGAAACCGGTTTCAGCGTCACCATTGACGACGACACGCTGGATGGCTGCCCGCTCTTTTGTGGCCGGGTGATCCGGGGCGTGAAGAACGGCCCGTCGCCCCGGTGGCTGCGGGATGCGCTGAAGGCGATTGGCCTGCGCCCCATCAGCCTGCTTGTCGATGTCACCAATTTCTTCAGCCATGACCGGGCGCGGCCGCTGCATGTCTTCGACCTCGACAGGGTCAGGGGCAATCTGCGTGTCCATCGCGCCGGCGGCGGCGAAACGCTGAAGGCGCTCGATGACAGGGAATACACGCTCCTGCCGGGGCAGATGGTGATCTCTGACGACAGGGGCCCGCAGAGCATTGCCGGTATCATGGGCGGGCTGGAAACCGGCTGCACGGACGGGACGGTGAACGTGTTTGTCGAATCCGCCTTCTGGAACCCGATCCAGATTGCCGGTACGGGCCGGGCGCTGAAGATCGACTCCGACGCCCGCTACCGGTTCGAACGCGGGGTCGATCCGGCCTTCACGCCGGAGGGTCTGGAACATGCGGTGCGGATGATCGTCGATCACGCGGGCGGTGAGGCCAGCCAGATGATCATGGCCGGAGAGGTGCCGGACACACGGCGCAGATACCGGCTGGATACCCGCAGGATACAGAGCCTCGTGGGGATGGACATTCCGGCGGCGGAACAGCGCCGTTCGCTGGAGGCTCTGGGCTTCCGGCTGGAAGGCGACATGGCCCATGTCCCGAGCTGGCGCCCCGATATAACCGGCGAGACCGATCTGATCGAGGAAATCGCCCGCATCGCGTCGCTGAGCAGACTGCGGGGCAAGCCCCTACCCCGCAAGGAGGCAGGCGTGCCGAAGGCCATACTGACGCCCATGCAGCGGCGCGAATGGACGGCGCGCCGGACGATGGCGGCGCTTGGTTACAATGAATGCGTAACCTATTCCTTTATCGGCAGGAAAAGCGCGGAACTGTTTGGCGGCGGCGGCGACGCGACGATGCTGGAGAATCCGATTTCCGCCGAACTGAGCCATATGCGCCCGTCATTGCTGCCGGGGCTCTTGCAGGCTGCGGCCCGCAATCAGGCGCGCGGTTTCATGGATCTGGCCCTGTTCGAGGTCGGCCCGGTCTGGCATGGCGGCGACCCCGAAGATCAGGAACTGCTGATCACCGGCATCCTTGTCGGCCACACCGGCCCGCGCGACCGGCTGGGCAGCCGCCGCCCGGTGGACACGTTCGACGCGAGGGCGGATGCAGTGGCCGTTCTGTCCAGCGTCGGCGCCCCCGCCGCCGCCCGGCTGATGCCTTTTCGCGGCATGAATGGCTGGTGGCATCCGGGGCGCTCTGCCAGACTTTCGCTCGGCCCGAAAAACGCGCTGGCCGGGTTTGGCGAACTCCACCCCGGAGCCATTGCGGCGATGGATGTGAAAGGCCCGGTCGTGGCCTTTGCCATTCATCCGGCCAACATCCCGTTCCCGAAAGCCAGGCGGATCAACAGGGGGGCGCAGAAGGTCAGCGATCTGCAAGCGGTGGAGCGTGACTTCGCCTTTGTCGTCGATGCGGATGTCGAGGCGATCACACTGGTCAACGCCGCGGCGGGCGCTGACAGGGCGCTGATTGAAAACGTGCGCGTATTCGACGAATTCATCGGCGGCAATCTGGGCGAGGGCAAGAAATCCCTTGCTATTTCCGTCCGCCTGCAACCCACCGGCAAGACCCTGACCGACAAGGATATAGAGGCTATCGGCGCCCGCATCGCAGAGAAGGTCGGCAAGGCGACGGGCGGCGTTCTGCGCAGCTAGAGCGGTTCATCATTTGTTTGAATCTCGGGATTCCGTTTTTCGTTGAATTGTGATTCAAACTGCGTGCCGGGACTGGAGGCCGGCATGCATGGTAAAACCCTATTCGAATGATCTTCGGGAGCGTGCAGTAGCAGCTGTTGTTTCCGGCGAGACGGCACGTGTTGTGGCTGCCCGTTTCTCGGTGGCTGTTTCTTCGGTGATCAAGTGGCGCCAGCGATATCGCGAGACTGGCAGCGTGGCGCCTGGCAAGATGGGTGGCCACCGCAGGATTATCCTTGAACCCCACCGTGATTTTATCCTGGAGCAGATCAACCGCACGCCGCACCTGACGCTGCATGGTCTGAAAGACATGCTGGCGAAGCGGGGCGTCAAGGTGTCCCACAATGCGGTCTGGCACTTCATGCGCCGCGAGGGGCTGAGCTTCAAAAAAAAACACTGCTCGCCCTTGAGCGGGCCCGAGCCGATGTGGCCCGCCGGCGAAAGCGCTGGAAGGGGGTCATGCGTCAACTCGATCCGCGCAAGCTGGTCTTCATTGATGAAACCTGGATCAAGACCAACATGGCTCCGCTGCGCGGCTGGGGACCAAAAGGCAAACGCCTGCACGGCTTTGCGCCCCATGGCCACTGGAACACCATGACGTTCATTGCTGCCTTGCGCTGCGATCAATTGACGGCGCCCTGTGTCTTTGACGGCCCGATCAACGGGCAGTCCTTCCGTGCCTATATCGATCAACTGCTTGTCCCTGCACTGAAGCCCGGCGATATCGTCATCATGGACAACCTCGGCTGCCATAAATCGAAAGCCGTGCGCGATGCCATCAAGGCGGCAGGCGCGCGGGTGTGGTTCCTGCCACCATACTCGCCAGACCTGAACCCGATCGAGCAGACATTCGCCAAGATCAAACACTGGATGCGGATGGCTCGGAAACGAACCAGTGAAGAGGCCTGGCGATACGTTGGACGCCTCGTCGGATCAATCGTAAGCGTCCGGTCTGACAGCCTTATTTCCTTGGTTTTCCGGGCTTCCAGCGTTTTGCGAGACTGAGGACTTCGAGTTTGAGTTTGTCGGTTTCGGGCTGATTGGGATCGAAGGTGCCGCCATACCAGTCTTTGAGATGATCGTGCTCTGGATGCTTTGGATCGGCCATGGCATCGAGGAACCCGTAGTAGCCAAGGATGTAGCGCGACAATCAAGATGAGAAGTGCGCGTCAATCAGGATGAGAATCCTTGGTCGCGACGTTTGGGACGATGCCGGGCTTTTGTGCCGCGATCAAGGGGTTTGTTTTTTGATTGTCGCGGAGCGTCAATCAGCTTTGGTGTTTTCCGGTGTGGCTTTTTGTGCAGGCCTTCCCGGCCCCTTTGCCTTTTGTGCTGCTCTTCGCCGGTAGCTTTCGACATTCATCTCGAAGATGGTTGCGTGGTGCACGAGCCTGTCGACGGCGGCCAATGTCATGGCCGGGTCTGGAAAAATCGCATTCCACTCCCCGAAGGGCTGGTTGGCCGTGATCAACATTGAGCGGCGTTCATATCTCGCGCTGATGAGTTCGAAGAGCACACTGGTTTCAGCCTGATCCTTGGTGACGTAGGTGATGTCATCGAGGATCAGCAGATGGAATTTGTCGAGCTTTGCAATGGCACTTTCGAGGACGAGATCGCGGCGGGCCTGTTGGAGTTTCTGGACCAGATCGGTGGTGCGGCTGAATAGGACGCGGTAGCCTTGCTCGACAAGGGCGAGCCCGATGGCTGAGCCGAGATGTGATTTGCCCACACCTGGCGGCCCAAACAGCAGGATGTTGCCGCCCTTTCCGATCCAGCTGTCGCCAGCGGTGATCGCACTGACATGGGCCTTGGACAGCATGGGGACGGCTGTGAAGTCGAAGGTGTCGATCGTTTTTCCGGGCAACAGGCGTGCCTGTGCGAGATGTCGCTCGATACGACGGCGATCTCGTTCAGCCAGTTCATGCTCCACCAGGGTGCTGAGCATCCGAGCGGCGGGCCAGCCTTCCTTGTCGGCTTGTTCCGCAAAGCGCGGCCATAGCGCCTTGATGGCTGGCAAGCGCAATTCGGTCAGAGCCAAGGTTAGGCGGGCGGTATCGGTCTGGGGCGATGTCATGCTGTCACCTCCTGAGCGGATGGCGTACCGCCGACCAACTGGTCGTAAGATGACAGGTCGGCCAGTTGCACCGCGACTTGGGGGAGTGCGTCTTGTGATGGGCTAAACACTGCGCGTAGGGCCGCCATGTCAGGCGGGCGCTTCTGGCGAAGGTCCTCCTCAAGCTGCGCTGCCAATTCAGCCTCGCAGCCCCGCTCGTGTGCCAGCGCCAGAAGATCGACAACCATGCGACACGCCGCCTTCTCACTGGTCTGCTCCAGCAGGAATGCGAACATGTTACGGAACGCCCGGCGCGGGAATAGCTGATCCCGATAGACCAGCCCCATCAGCGCCATGGGCTTTTTGCGCAAGGAGTGGATGACGTGGTGGTAATTGACCACGTGCCCATGGCTCCCGGTGCTCGAGGCTCGTCCGCGTGTCAGCGTTAGCAGGGCAGAGCTTCCCAGGAACAGCTCCAACCGATCATCGTAGAGCCGAACCCGCAGCTGATGCCCGATCAACCGGGATGGCACGGTGTAGAACACCTTGCGCAAGGTGAAGCCCCCGGAGGAAGTGACGCGCAACGTGATCTCCTCGTAATCCGTGGTCCGCCGCGTCGGCAAAGGTCTGAGGCTCGCACGTTCCGCATCGATACGCTTGGCATTGCGGGCGTTGATCCGGCCCACGATCTCGTCGATGAAGCGACGATAATCTTGCAAGCTTTCGAAGTCGCGCGACCCACGCATGACCAGCGCGTCCTCAATGGTGCGCTTCAGATGCCCATTGGGGCTCTCGATGGAACCGTTCTCGTGTGCGACGCCCTTGTTGTTGCGCGTCGGCGTCATTCCATAATGGTTGCACAGGGCGTCGAAGCGGTCGGTTAGATCGGCCCGGGATGACTTATCCAGGTTCTTGAAGGCCGCCGACAGGCTGTCAGTTCTATGATTGTGTGGCACGCCGCCGAGCGTCCAGAGGGCGTTCTGCAATCCCTCAGCCAGCGCCACATAGCTTTCGCCGCCCAGCACGACGTGGGCGTGCTGAAACCCGCTATAGGCAAGCCGGAAGTGATACAGTCGATGGCCCAGTGCCTCACCGGCAATGGTCACACCCAACTTGCCCATGGCGGTGAAATCCGACAGGCCCATTTTGCCCGGTGTGTGGGTCTGCCGGAAAATGACGTCCTGTTCAGGGCCGTGTTCCGCATTCCAGGCGCGTATCCGTCGCTCCAGAGTCCGTCGGATGCCCGTACCCAGATCAGAATGCCGACGCAGAAGCTCCTCGTAAACCGCCACAGGTCGGATCCCCGGTGAGGACCGCAGAAGCGGCACGACCTCCGCATCAAAAATGTCCGCCAGCGGGTCCGGACGCCGCCGGCCGCGAGGGGCCTTCTTCTGTGATGGTAAAATTGGGTCAGCTTGCAGCCGATAGCCCGTTGCCTGGCTGATCCCCGCCTTGGCAGCGGCAACGGCAACGGAATGGGTCGATCTGAGCGTCATGAAGAGCCTCATTTGTTGGTCAGTGACATGACAGCCCGGCATGAACGATCCCCTTGCACAGAAAATCATTCCTTATCCGAGCCGGCCACAACCGTCAGGCCCGCCCCAAAAGGGCAAAACGCGTGTGCGGGGCCTCCCCAGTCGGGCTACGCCCTCCCTGCGAGCCCCCGCACACGCGTTCTCATCCTGATTGACGCTGGATTCTCACCTTGTTTGTCGCGCAGCACAAGGAAGCCCCCGACGTCTTCGGGCGGGCATTTACCGATGACCTCGATTAGTCTGGGATAGAGTTCGCCAGGGACGGGATCGGTGATCCTGCCGATCTTGATCCTGTGTTCCCAGTTGTCGCCAAAATCGTAGATGTAGTTGATCGTCTTTTTGCCGGTGTCCTCGATGACTTGGCCCAGAGTGGTTTTGTTGGCGGGCCGGTCCTCGCCGCCAAAATCGGGGTCCGCGATACCCCATGTGGCGCGGGCTGCTTCGAACATGTAGAGATGCGAGTTGGTCCAGCCCATGGCCACCTGCAGTGTCAGGTGCAGCCGGTCCAGCCGGATATCGGCAGGCACCTGCAGGGTGCGGGTGACAGCGGGCTCGATGTCTTGCAGGGTGACTTTGATCTCGATGATGCTCATGCAGCGTCTTTCATGTGATGGTGGCTGCCCATGTTCCATGGCAGCAGGTCGTCGACCTTGGTGATCTTGCAATCCGGGATGCGGGCCAGAGTGTCGGCCAGCCAGCCCTGCGGATCAACGTTGTTCAGTTTGGCGGTTTCAATCAGCGTATAGGCGATGGCAGCGGCTTTGCCGCCTGCCGGTGATCCAACGAAGAGGTAGTTCTTGCGCCCCAAAGCAATACCTCTGATGGCCCGCTCGGCCGCATTATTGTCGATCTCGAGATGGCCATGTTCAAGGTATGGCCGGAGCCGTGGCAACCGGGTCAGCGCATAACGGATGGCCCCTGCAAGTGGCGATTTGCCAGAGATAGCGGGCAGTTGGGCACCCAGCCAATTGCCCAGGTCATCGAAGACGGGTCTGGCCTCGGCCTGCCGTATGGCGGTACGCTGATCCGGCGGCGATCCACGGGCCTCTTTCTCGATAGCGTAGAGCCCTGCTATCCGCTTGATCGCCTCTTCGGCGATGGCCGAGCCCTGGGCTTTATGCACATCGACGAACTTGCGCCGGATGTGGGCCATGCAGGCGACCTCGCGGATGTCGCCAGAACGGTAGAGGTCGTTGAATCCGGAATAGCCGTCCGCATGCATCCAGCCCTGGTATCTCTTCAAGTGATCCTTGGGATGCTGACCCCTGCGGTCCGGCGAGAACTGATACCAGGCAGCAGGCGGCGCCTCGCTGTCCCAGGGGCGCTCATCGCGTATGTAAGTCCATAGGCGGGCGGTCTGGGTTTTGCCTGCCCCGGGCGTTAGCATTTTGATCGGCGTATCATCGGCAAACAATGCCTGGCCTGCTTGCACATGTCGTCCGATGGCAACGGCCAGTGGCTCCAGTAGGGCCGTGGATTTGCCCACCCAATCGGCCAGCGTTGAGCGGTCAAGGTCAAGCCCGTCGCGCTCGAATATCCGGCTTTGCCGGTAGAGCGGCAGATGATCGGCATATTTGCTGACCAGAACATGGGCCAACAGTCCTGGTCCAGGACGCCCGCGCTCAATCGGGCGCGATGGCAGCTGTGCCTGGGTGAAGCTGTCGCAGCCCGAACAGGCAAAGCGGGGCCGGGTGATGCGGTTCACGATGAAGCGCCCCGGAACATATTCCAGTTCCTCGGTCACATCCTCGCCCAGGCGGCGCAGCTTGCCACCACAATCCGCACAGGCATCATCTCCGGTGGCCAGTTCGATGTGCTGGCGCGGTATATGATCCGGGATCGGGCGGCGCTTGGGTTTGTCTTTGGGCGGCTCCTCTTCAGGCAGGCGTAACCTGGCTGTCATCGCTGCCGTTGCAATCTCACTGCTCTCCAGGGCCAGTTGCAGCTGCTCGATGCTCTCGGATTTGCTGCCAAACCTATGTGTGCGATGCCCGGATAACTGGTGCCTGAGCTTCTCGATCAACATCGCCTGAGACTTCACCTCGGCCAGCAGAAGCTGCGTGAAAGCACGCAACTCATCGGGGTCTTCCGGTAAGGCTCGGGCCACATCGATCATGGCCAAAACCTGGCAAATCAACGGGCTTTAGGGAATCCCCAAATCACTGATCCGGCCAGATTATCCCGCCTTCAATGGCCGCCATGTGCGCTGCGGAATACGCCAGTCAATGCCCTCCAGAAGCATCGCCAACTGGGCCGGTGTCAATGCGACTTTGCCGTCTTTTGCAGAAGGCCAGACAAACCGGCCCTTCTCCAATCGCCTGGAGAACAGACAGGCCCCCTGACCGTCCCACCAAATGATCTTGATCAGATCGCCACGCCGTCCACGGAAAACGAACATGTGGCCGCAATAAGGGTTCTGCTTCAGCGTCTGTTCCGCCTGAGCCGCCAGCGTCGCAAACCCCCGGCGCATATCCGTTACCCCGGCAGCCAGCCACACCTTCGTGTTCGACGGTACCGGGATCATCCGGACAAGCCACGGATCAGGCCGGCAAGGGCATCGGGATCGTAAGTCCCGCTGACACAAAGCCGGGGCCCGCAAACAAGATCAAACCCAATCCTGCCGCATGCCACAACCGGCGGCGCGGCTTCATGCCGCACATCCGAAATTATCTCGACCGGCAGAAAGAAAACCTGCTTCCGTGTATCGCCATCAGGCGAAAACCGCCCATCCCTCAGCCACGTAAACACGAGATTGGCATTCACATCATACCGCCGCGCAACCTGACTAACCGAAATCCCCGGAACCCGCGTTTGCGCACAGATCATCCGCTTCTCGTTATTGCTCCAGTTCCGGCGCTTCTTCCTGCCCACATCTGACCTCGATAATGTCCATTAACGATCATGGATACTATCTGACATCTGCGGCCTCAGGCAGGGCAGCCAGACCAGACGCTTACGATCAATCACACAACAGGAATGCCAAAACTACCTCGAAAACACAGGCTATGCTTCAGTCAAAATGTGAAGGACTCTAGACTGGGAATTATTGAAATGTCTGGATTAGGATGGTTGAAGGGAGTGGTGCTGATGGTGTTTTTCGGTGTTTTCTTTTGGTGGCACTGACAACGGGTGAGGCCGTAGGCAGGTTGAACTCGGATCGCCCTCGGCTTCCCATTCTGTCGCCCATGACCAGTACGCCATGAGCGATAGATGTGCATTAGACATGCTTATGCTGGCGTCATGATCTTCCGGGCCCTGCTGCGGCAGTTGCTGATCGCAAATTCACCTTCCATTTGAGGACTCCTGGCAGCGAAGGTCGAAGACCTGTGGAAGCCGCCGGAAAGAGAGGGTTCCAAGTGTTGGATTCAATCCGCTAGAGCGGTTCATCATTTGTTTGAATCTCGGGATTCCGTTTTTCGTTGAATTGTGATTCAAACTGCGTGCCGGGACTGGAGGCCGGCATGCATGGTAAAACCCTATTCGAATGATCTTCGGGAGCGTGCAGTAGCAGCTGTTGTTTCCGGCGAGACGGCACGTGTTGTGGCTGCCCGTTTCTCGGTGGCTGTTTCTTCGGTGATCAAGTGGCGCCAGCGATATCGCGAGACTGGCAGCGTGGCGCCTGGCAAGATGGGTGGCCACCGCAGGATTATCCTTGAACCCCACCGTGATTTTATCCTGGAGCAGATCAACCGCACGCCGCACCTGACGCTGCATGGTCTGAAAGACATGCTGGCGAAGCGGGGCGTCAAGGTGTCCCACAATGCGGTCTGGCACTTCATGCGCCGCGAGGGGCTGAGCTTCAAAAAAAACACTGCTCGCCCTTGAGCGGGCCCGAGCCGATGTGGCCCGCCGGCGAAAGCGCTGGAAGGGGGTCATGCGTCAACTCGATCCGCGCAAGCTGGTCTTCATTGATGAAACCTGGATCAAGACCAACATGGCTCCGCTGCGCGGCTGGGGACCAAAAGGCAAACGCCTGCACGGCTTTGCGCCCCATGGCCACTGGAACACCATGACGTTCATTGCTGCCTTGCGCTGCGATCAATTGACGGCGCCCTGTGTCTTTGACGGCCCGATCAACGGGCAGTCCTTCCGTGCCTATATCGATCAACTGCTTGTCCCTGCACTGAAGCCCGGCGATATCGTCATCATGGACAACCTCGGCTGCCATAAATCGAAAGCCGTGCGCGATGCCATCAAGGCGGCAGGCGCGCGGGTGTGGTTCCTGCCACCATACTCGCCAGACCTGAACCCGATCGAGCAGACATTCGCCAAGATCAAACACTGGATGCGGATGGCTCGGAAACGAACCAGTGAAGAGGCCTGGCGATACGTTGGACGCCTCGTCGGATCAATCACACAACAGGAATGCCAAAACTACCTCGAAAACACAGGCTATGCTTCAGTCAAAATGTGAAGGACTCTAGACACGCTGCACGCCATTTACCCAGGTCGCGCGTATCGCGCGGTCATCGCCCATCATGATGGTCGGGAACAGAAGCTCCCATTCCGTCTGCGCACGGTCGGCCCGCTGCCGGATCGCATCGGTGGAATTCAGGTCCAGCACGACAATATCCGCCTCGGCGCCCGAAAACAGGTTGCCGATCCTGTCATCAAGCCGGAGCGACCGCGCCGATCCCGCCGTCGCCAGCCAGTAGAGTTGCGCCGGGTGTAACGGCATCCCCCTGAGTTGACCGATTTCATACGCCGCCGCCATCGTCCGCAACATCGAAAAGCTCGATCCGCCGCCGGTATCCGTCGCCAGGCCGATGCGGTGCCCCTCGGCCATCAGGCCCGGCATGTCGAACAGGCCGGACCCGATGAAGGTGTTCGAGGTCGGACAATGGATCAGGCCGGCGTCCACCTCTTTCAGCCGCGCACGTTCGCGGGCGGTCAGATGGATGGCATGGCCATAAAGCCCTCCTGCCCCCAGCAGCCCGGACTTTTCATAGGTATCCAGGTAATCCCGCGCCTCGGGGAACAGGCCCAGCACCCATTCAACCTCGTCGGTCTGTTCCGACAGGTGGGTCTGCATCAGACAGTCGGGATGCTCTGCCCAGAGCGCGCCAAGCGCATCCAGTTGTCCGGGCGTCGATGTCACCGAAAACCGGGGCGTGATCGCGTAACCGATGCGCCCCTGCCCATGCCATTTTTCCAACAGCCGCCTGCTGTCATCATAGCCTGATTGCGCGGTGTCCCGCAGGCCCTCGGGCGCATTGCGATCCATGCAGCTCTTGCCTGCCACGACACGCTGCTCCCGTGTATGCGCCGCCTGGAAAAACGCCTCCACACTTTCGGGATGCACGGTGCAATAGCTGGCGACCGTCGTCGTCCCGTTGGCGAGAATCAGGTCCAGATAGCGCCCGGCGATTTCATCGGCAAAGGCGCGGTCGCCGAACCGCATTTCTTCCGGAAAGGTATAGTTGTTCAGCCAGTCGATCAGCCGCTTGCCCCAACTGGCGATGATCGCGGTCTGCGGATAATGCGCATGGGCATCGACAAACCCCGCGGTGATCAGGCTGCCGCCATAATCAACGATCTCTGCATCCCGATACGCGGCGCGCAGGGAATCCGCGCCGCCCAGATCGGCAATCCGGCCATCGTCGATCAGAACCGCGCCATTGCGTTGCCAGTCTGCGGCGTCCTCGACCGGCGCATGAAACGGGTCGGCCAGGAACCGCAGGGTCTGGCCCAGAAGCAATGTCCTTGTTGTCATGTCATGTACCCTCCCCCGACAGGATAGAGTGTCGCGGCTTCTGCGTAAATCTCGGGATTATCCCTGTTTCTTCGAAAGTCTTTTGTCTAAGGTCGCGCCAGATGCGCCAGATGCGCCAGACGCGACGGGCGAAGCACCGGCCCGGATACAGCAACGGGGGAACAGGCATGGCCGAAGACCTCGGCAAAGCGGAAGATACCGGGGAGGACGACTTCTCCCTCGACGATTCCCTTGTGCCTTCCGTCAGGGCGGCCCTTGCAAGCGGCAATCGCGAACGCCTTGAAGCATTGCTGGCCCCGCTGCACCCTGCCGACATCGCCGACTTGCTGGAACAGGTCGATAATGACGACCGGCACGACATCATCCGTCTGGGTGGCCGGGTCATTGACGGCGATGTCCTCTCGGAACTCGATGAATCCCTGCGTGAGCAGGTCATCGGGCATCTTCCAGGCGACATTCTGACCGAAGCTGTCCGGTATCTTGAATCCGACGATGTCGTCGATCTGGTCGAGTATCTGGAGGAACGGCAGCAGGCGCAAATTCTCGATGCGCTGGAAAGCGCGGACCGGGTTGCGGTCGAACAGTCGCTTTCCTATCCCGAGGATTCCGCCGGGCGCCTGATGCAGCGCGAAGTGGTGATTGCCCCCGAACACTGGACCGTGGGCGAGGTCATCGACCATATGCGCGCGCAGGATGATCTGCCGGAACAGTTCTACCATGTCATCCTGACCGATCCGCGCCTGAAACCCACCGGTTATGTCGCGTTGGGTCACATTCTGGCCCGGCCCCGCGATACGAAGCTGGCAGACATCGCCGAGGACAGCTTTCGCACCATCCGCGTGACCCAGCCCGAAGAAGACGTGGCCTATGCGTTCAACCAGTACCACCTGATCTCTGCCCCGGTGGTGGATGAGGCTGACCGGCTGGTGGGCGTGATCACCATCGACGACGCCATGGCGGTGCTGGATGAAGAGCATGAGGAAGACATCCTGCGCCTTGCCGGTGTGGGCGAGGAAAGCAGCCTGTCGGACACGGTTGCCGAAACGGTCCGGCAACGCTTTCCCTGGCTCTTCGTGAACCTGATCACCGCCATACTCGCCTCGCTGGTCATCGCGCAGTTCGAAGACACGATCGCGCAATTCGTGGCGCTGGCCGTGCTCATGCCGATCGTCGCCTCGATGGGCGGCAATGCCGGCACCCAGTCGCTGACGGTCGCCGTGCGCGCCATCGCCACCAGAGACCTCACCGGATCAAACGCGCTGCGGATTGTCCGGCGCGAGGCGCTCGTGGGTCTTCTGAACGGGTTTCTGTTCGCCTTCGTCATGGGAACGGTCGGAGTCGTCTGGTTCGGAAACGGCAGTCTTGGCGCGGTGATTGCCGCAGCCATGGTGATCAATCTGGTGATCGCCGGGCTGGCAGGCATCCTGATCCCCATATCGCTTGACAAACTGGGGATTGATCCGGCGCTGGCGTCCGGGGCGTTCGTCACCACGGTCACGGATGTGGTTGGATTCCTTGCATTTCTGGGGCTCTCGGCATGGATCCTTCTTTGACACGCGAGCGGGCGGAACTGAAAGCGCGGAAAGCCGCCGCGCGCCGGGCCGCCTTCGCCCGCCGCAAGGCCGCGTTCGATGCCGGCGACACCGGCATGGGCGCTGCCCGGCTGCTGGAGATTCTGGAAACGCACGCCGGGAAAACCATCGCGGGATACATGCCGATCCGCACGGAAATCGACCCGCGCGCCGCCATGGCCCGCATGTCCCGAACCGGGTTCGTCACCGTCCCGGTGATCAAAGCGGCAGGTCTCCCCCTGAAGTTCAGGCAATGGACGCCGGATTGCAGAATGGCCGATGGCCCCTTTGGCGCGCGCATCCCGTCCGATGGCGCATTTCTCGACCCGCAGGTCCTGATCGTGCCGCTGGTGGCCTTCACCCGTTCGGGGCGCCGCCTCGGCTATGGCGGCGGCTTTTACGACCGCTCGCTGGCAGAGTTGCGGGCAATCCGGCCCACGCTTGCGATCGGCTTCGCCTTTGCCGCGCAAGAGGCGAAATGCCTGCCATCGGAATCCACCGATCAACGGCTCGACATGATCGCCACCGAGACCGAAATCATCGACCTGCGCGGCTGACATCTTCTTCTTTGCAAAAATACTCCCGCCGGAGGCATGAAATCCCGTTGCGCTGCCGGTCCCGCCGGCCTAGCGAGACATCATGAGATTGTTGTTCCTCGGAGATACCGTCGGCCGCGCCGGACGTAACGCGGTGATCGAGCACCTGCCCGCGCTGCGCCGGGACTGGCATCCGGACTTCGTGGTGGTGAACGCCGAGAACGCGACTTCCGGCGCCGGGCTCTCCGGCGCCCATGCGCAGGCCCTCCTCGGGGCCGGGGCCGATGTGCTGACGCTCGGCGATCATGCCTTCGACCAGCGTGACATGCTGACCTTCATCGACCGGGAACCGCGCATCCTGCGCCCGCTGAACTATGCGAAGGGCGCGCCGGGCCGGGGCGCGCGCGTCTTCGATGCCGGGCGCGGGCGCAGGATACTTGTCGCGCAGGTGCTGGGCCAGGTCTTCATGAAACGGGCCTTTGACGATCCGTTCTCGGCCATCGACGCGGAACTTCGCAAACACCCTCCCGGCGGGATGGTCGAGGCCAGCCTTGTGGAAATCCACTGCGAAGCAACGTCGGAAAAGATCGGCATGGGGCACTGGTGCGATGGCCGGGCCAGCGTCGTGGTCGGAACCCATACCCATGTGCCGACCGCAGACGCCCGGATTCTGCCGGGCGGCACCGCCTTTCAGACCGATGCGGGCATGTGCGGCGATTACAATTCCGTCATCGGAATGGACAAGGCCGAACCCATGCGCCGCTTTGTCACCGGCATGTCCCGGGGCCGCCTTACCCCCGCGACAGGCAAGGCGACACTGTCCGGTCTCCTCATCGAAACCGATGACCGGACAGGCAAGGCCGTGGCGGTCCGGATAATCCGCCACGGCCCGGAACCGGAAGACCCGAAATGACCTTCCCGATGATTTTTCGTGGATGATTTTCGTGTCAGCAGGTCAGCAGGTCAGCGGGTCAGCGGGTCAGCGGGTCAGCCTGAAACTCGGCTCCGGTATGCTCTCCGCGCAATGGCTGGCTGTCTTTATATCCGCCCCAATGCCGCCGATACCGGTGCCGGGGCGGTTATCCTGCCAATTCACCTTACCGCGCCTTTCGCGGCAGCGCGTATCTGGCTGAGGGTCTGGCGCGGGGTCAACGCCTCGGGCGAGATCGCCATCTCCAGCACCGCCCCGTTTTCGGCCGCCATCGCGCGCTCGAAGGCGGCGGCGAAATCCCCGGTACGCTCCACCCGTTCCGCGTGACAGCCATAGGCCCGCGCCAGCATCACGAAATCCGGGTTCTCCAGCGTCGTGCCCGACACCCGTCTTGGGTAATTGCGTTCCTGATGCATCCGGATCGTGCCATAGATACCGTTGTTCAGGATCAGCACGATGGGCTGCGCGCCCGCCTGCATGGCGGTGCCAAGCTCCTGACAGTTCATCTGAAAATCGCCGTCACCGGCAAAGCAGACCACCGTGCGATCCGGGCAGGCCACCCTGGCCGCGACGGCTGCGGGCAGGCCATAGCCCATGGCCCCCGATTGTGGCGCCAACAGGCGCTGGCCGGGGCCAAATCTGAAGAACCTGTTGGGCCAGACAGCGAAATTGCCCGCACCATTGGTCAATATTGCATCTTCCGGCAGGCGGTCGCGCAGAAACGCCATGACCTTGCCCATATCCACCGGGCCGGGCTGGTCGGGCAGGTCGAACGCGGCCTCGAAACCGGCCCGCGCCTTGGCGCGCCAGTCGCCCCGGTCGCCCCGGTCGCCCCGGTCGCCGCTGACCTGCCGCCCTGCCAATGCGGCGGCAAAGGCGTTCGGCCCGGCATGAATGGCCAGATCGGGCTGATATATCTTGCCCAGTTCGCGGTCCGAGATGTGTACGTGAATCAGTTTCTGCACCGGGACCGGCACGTTCAGCAGCGTATAGCCATCGGTGGTCATCTCGCCAAAACGGATGTTGACGGCCAGGATCACATCGGCCTCGCTGATCAGCGCCCTGGTCGCCGGGTTCATTGCCACACCCGCATCGCCTGCATAGGTGGGGCTGTGGTTGTCATAGAGATCCTGATAGCGGAACGCCGCCAGCACCGGCAGGTCCGCGCCTTCGGCAAAGTCCTGCAAGTCGCGCGCCCCCGCGCCGGTCCAGCCACCGCCACCCATCAGGATCAGTGGCCGCCGGGACGCCGACAGCATGTCAAGAACCGCCTCTGCGGCATCGCCCGAAGGGGCGGCCTCATGCACCGATATGGGGCCGGTCAGTGCGGGCACCGCCGACATGTGGGTCAGCACGTCCTCCGGCAGGGCCACGACCACCGGGCCGGGGCGCCCCGAAATGGCGCTGCTCCAGGCACGCGCGATGATTTCGGGGATGCGGTTCACATCGTCGATCTCGGTTGCCCATTTGGCGATGGCGCCGAAGCAGGCGCGATAGTCGATTTCCTGAAACGCCTCGCGGCCTTTCATGCCGGTGCCGACCTGGCCTATGAACAGGATCATCGGCGCGCTGTCCTGCATCGCCGTATGCACCCCGATCGAGGCATTGGTCGCGCCCGGCCCCCGCGTGACAAAGCAGATGCCGGGCCGGCCTGTCAGCTTGCCATACGCCGCCGCCATGAAGGCCGCGCCGCCTTCGTTCCGGCAGAGCGTGAAATCGAGCGCGCCCTTGGTGTCGTGCAGGGCATCCAGCACCGCCAGATAGCTTTCCCCCGGCACGCCAAAACCGGTTTTCGCGCCAAGCGCCCTGAGGCACTCGACAAGGATTTGTCCGCCGTTTCCATGTTTCATTTCCGGCCCCGCCCGCATTAGGTATCTGATTTCCGCCGATTTGTCCGCCGCTCCGGATCGCGCCACTTCTCCCTGCGGATGTCGTCAAAACCTTTCGTAAACAGCAAAAATTCCAGATCGGTCAGATTCGGTATTGCCGTCATGGATTGTTCTCCCCTGATGCCAGTCTCTCCGACCGCAGGGTTCGTTTCGCCTGACGGTGGCGCCGCTCATGACGCAAGTTCCTCTTTCGACATATCGTCTTTCGGCATGTCTTCGATCAGCCGGGTTTCAAGCAGTTGGCCGTTCAGATACAGGATCGGATAGGCGATTGCCGCGATATGGCTGTTGAACTCGCGCAAGGCGCGCAGGGTCTCAAGATGGATGTCGCTGGTTTCGATACTGTTGGCCAATCCGTCCCGCAACCGCTTCAGATGACGCTTACGGCTGTCGCGTTCCGCGCGCTTCAGATCGGTTTTTTCAAGACTCAGAAGGCGCGCGCTTTCCAGATCGTCGGAAATCAGCACATCTGACGCCAGTTGCATGTTCGCAATGATCGATTCGTGAATGCGCTCCAGTTCGCTTCGGCCGTCCTTGCTGAAATTCAGACCCTTCCTGTGCAGATCGTCTGCCAGAACCGTCAGGCGCTTTGCCACCACATCCCCTGCGGTTTCAAGGCGGATCGCGTATTCAAGCATGTCCCGTGCGGTCTTGATCCGGGCTTTGCCGAACTGATCCCTTGACAGCGCCGATACATATGACCGGATGCTGGCCAGGCTGTCATTCACATCCTCGTCCATCGCGCGAATATCCCTGGCCAGCCGCCGGTCCGCGGTATCGTAAAGCGCCAGCGTGGGGCGAAACATGTTTTCAACCAGGCCGCTCATCCGCAGCAACTCTCGTTTGAGGTCGGCAATGGCCTGCACGGGCGATCTGATGGCGCGCGCATCCAGCACACTGATGCCCGCCGCAGCCCCCTTTTCGAACGACGCTGATTGCGGGGCGGGCATAAGGGCGCGCATTGGCCCGGCCATCCGCTGACAGAACGGCAGGGCGGAAATGACCAGCAGGGCATTGAATGCGATATGGGCGTAGATCAGCATCTGATCGGCGCTGACGCCGGTGGGAACGAATTCCCCGAGTCCCAGATTCAGCGCCAGCAATGCGACAATCGCCCATGTCCCGCGCAAGGCCAGATTTGCAAACGGGATGCGCCGCGCCTCGGCGCTCATCGCGCGTGTAAGCCAGACGGGAATGAACGCGCTGCCCAGATTGGCCCCAAGAACCAGGGACAGGCCCGCCGCGAAGGGAATCGCGTCAATCTGCACCAGCGTCACGCACATCAGTATCGCCGCGACCGAGGAATGCATGACAAACGCCAGGGCTGCGCCAACCAGAAAGGCCGTGACGTAATCCCGGGCAAGATATTCGGCAATCGCGGGCAAAAAGGCGCTGTCCCGGATCGGGTCCATCGCTTCGCGCAGGAATCGCAGTGAGATCAGAATGAAGGCTATTCCCATGAACACGCGACCGGCCTGCCGGAACCTTCGATTCTCCGTTTTCACGAACAGATAGCCGCCGATCGCCAGCAACAGCGGAATCAGCCAGTCCAGCCGGAACGACAGTATCCGGATAATCAGGGCCGAACCCAGATCGCCGCCCAGAACAATTGCCAGCCCGGCGCCAAAGCCCAGAGCGCCGCGCATGGAAAACCCCGACGCCAGCAAGGCAACCGCGGCAGAACTTTGCAGAACGACCGCCATCGCCAGACCGGCCAGAGCGGCCCGCACGACGCTGCGCTGACCGGTCATCACCCTTTGAAACGAGGCCCCGTAAATCCGTTCAATGCCGGTGCGAACCATACGCACGGCGAAAAGCAGCAGCATCGTTGCACCGGCAAGGCTTATCAGGAAACTCACGATTGCCATGACCTAGCCGCGAATCAGGAACAGGGGCCGGGGATGCCGTCCGGGGGTCGCCAGCAACGCATGGGGATGACACTCATATGCTAACCGGCGCGTCCGGCCTGTGGCAATCAGGCAGCCAAACACACCCGGATGGTCACGATACATCTTTTCGCCTTCATTATGGATACCCCGGCAGACAAGCCCGCACCCGGGTTTCATTGACCGGAAATCGTCGTTTTTCTTCTGCCTTTTGCCGGTTTGACTGGACGCGAGAGTTTCATGCCTTTCAGGATTCGGCAAGTATTTCAAGCCTGTCCGCACCCGGAATTTCCCGTTCGCCGCCCCGGATGCAGTAGCAGAAGGTCGCGCCCCCGGCCTTGATCCTGTCGGATGTGGCGGCAAGATCGCCGTCGATGACCCCATCCTTGCGCAGGATGCCCGCCAGATACATCCCGCCCGACGCCTCGATGATGTCGCCGGGGTCGGCCCCTGCCTCGTTGCAGGTTTCATCAATCAGCGCGTTGATACATTCCTTCAGCGCATCCGCCATTTCGGCGACGCTTTCAGGTTTGGACATCACATGGCTGACGCGACTCATGAGGTCTTCGCCAAACCGTATCTGCGGGTTCATCGCGCCCGCAACCGACAACACCCCGCCTGTGGACATTTCCAAAGCCCACTTCGACGCGTTCGATCTCAAGACAGGACGGGCGGCGCAGTTCACGAATGGCAAGACCGGGTTTCGGAGCTTCCGGAAATGGCTGGGCGGGCGCAAGATCGCCCGGATCGTCTACGAGGCGACCGGTATCTACCACCGAGCATTCGAGCTTGCGCTTGAGGCGGATTTCCCGCTGGTCAAGGTAAATCCGCTCCAGGCGCGCCGGTTCGCAGAAGCCCGCGGCACACGCGCCAGGACCGACCGGGCGGATGCCCGTTCCCTGGCGGCAATGGGAAAGGCTTTCGATCTCAAAGCGCTGCCGCTGAGGTCAAAAAGCCGGCGCCTTCTCAGAGACATGCACTCGGCACGCTCCAGAATGATGGCCGAACGCGTCCGTCTTCCCGGTCACATCTCCCAACTCGACGTGCCGCTTTTGCAGCGTCGGACGCGGGAGTTGATCGAGCATGTCGAAAGGCACGTCGCCGAGTTGGATGCCGAGATCGCAGCGCTGATCGCTGAGGACCAGGAAGAAACCCGCAAGCTGGAAATCGTCCGCTCCATTCCCGGCACAGGCATGGTGACGGCCTCGGCCATCCTCGCCTTCATGCCCGGGATCGGCCAACTCGAACGCAAACAGGTGGCAAGCCTGGCTGGCCTTGCTCCGTTCACACGATCATCCGGAACCCGGGTTGGCCAGTCATTCATCAAGGGCGGTCGAAAGCCGCTGCGGCAGGCATTGTACATGCCGGCGCTCGTTGCGGCGCGCTTCAATCCGGATCTGAAGAAGAAATACAACGCTCTGCGCGCCGCCGGGAAACCAGCCAAGGTCGCGCTTGTCGCGCTGATGCGAAAACTGATCGAACTCGCCAACACACTCGTCAAATCCGACCGGAAATGGGCCCCGAAAACCTGTTGACAAAAACGGATACTCTTTTCTTTGGAATGGAAGGAAGCCCTATGGGACAAGTTCGCCACGGCAGCGCCACGACCACGCAC
>CBDCFF010000018.1:0-57832 GCA_965216225.1 Paracoccaceae bacterium | reverse complement strand
TGATTTAGCATGAGCCCGAAAATGGAAACGGCCGCCCGGCCGGATGTTGCAACTCTGGAAAGTCGGAGGACGCCATGGCCTTTCGCGTCGAGGAAACGACGATTGCCGGTATCCACGCGGCGTATCGTTCAGGCGATCTCACCGCTGCGGAGCTCGTGTCGCGCTATCTCGCGCGGATCGAAGCCTACGATCGAAACGGCCCCGCCCTGAACTCGGTCATCAACGTCAACCCGCGGGCGGTGGAAGAGGCCGAGGCTCTCGACGAAGCATTCGCCAAGGGCGGGCTCACCGGGCCGCTCCACGGCATTCCGGTGATCGTGAAGGATCAGATCGAGACGGCCAATATCGTCACGACCTTCGGCTCGGCCGCCGCGGCCGGCTGCCTGCCGGAGAAGGACGCGACCACCATCAGGTTGATGCGCGATGCCGGCGCGATCATCCTCGCGAAGACGGCGATGCCCGACTTCGCGACCTCGTGGTTCGGTTATTGCTCGGCCATCGGCGCGACCAAGAACCCTTATGATCTTGAGCGCGATCCGGGTGGGTCGAGCGGCGGCACGGGCTGTGCGGTCGCCGCGAATCTCGGCGCCATCGGACTCGGCGAGGATACGGGCGGCTCCGCGCGACTGCCGGCTTCGTTCGACAACCTGGTGGGGCTCAAGGTGACGCCTGGCCTGATCAGCCGGACCGGCATGTCGCCGCTCGTCGTCTTCCAGGATTCCGCCGGGCCGATGTGCCGCACCGTCACCGACCTGGCCAAACTGCTCCAGGTCGTCGTCGGCTTCGACCCCGAAGATCCCTATACCTCAACGGCGCTCATCGCCGGGAAGACGGACTACGTCGCTTGTCTCGACAAGGACGCGCTATCGGGCAAGACCATCGGCGTCGTGCGTTCGGCCTTTGGCGACTCGTCCAATCCCGACGCGGCGGCGGTCAATGCGGTCGTCGAGGATGCCCTCGGCGCGCTGAGGGGCGCGGGTGCCGCCCTTGTCGATGTCGAAATCCCCGATCTCATGGAATACATCGTGTATTCGTCGCTCTACATCAATCATTCGCGGAGCGCGATCGACGAGTTCATGGCGTCCCGCCCCTCGTTGCCGCCGGAAAGCATACGCGCGCTCTACGATGCCAAGCAGTATCATCCGGCGCTCGATCTGTTCGAGGAGATCGCGCAGGGTCCGGAGGACCCCTATTCGGATCCGGAGTATTATCCGCGCTACACGACCTCGGAAAAATTCAGGCGGGTCGTGATCAATCAGATGGGCAAGGCCGGTGCCGATGCGCTGGTCTTCCCGACGACCCAGGTCCAATCGCCAAGGCGCGAGGATCTCGACGCCGGGCAATGGAAGACGCTCGAGTTTCCCACGAACACCCTGATCGGCGCACAGACCTGGATGCCGGCGATCAGCGTGCCTGCGGGCTTTACGCCGGGCGGCGTGCCGGTGGGGATGGAGATCCTGGGCCTGCCCTACCGCGAAGGCGACCTGCTGGCGCTCGCCTACTCCTTCGAGCAGGCAACGCAGCACCGGCGGGCGCCGGGCGCGACGCCGGAGCTGGGTTGATCGTTTCGGCCTGACCTGGCCTGACTGCTCAGATTGGCGTGGCGCTCACGCGCCTGAGCGCGTGGCCACACGGCGGGCCAGCACGTCGAGCGCGAGCGCGCCGACGATGATCGAGCCCTTGATGATGTCCTGGTAGAAGACGTCGATGTCGAGCAGGACGAAGCCGTTCGATATCGTCGCGATGATGCCGAGGCCCACGACCGTCCGCCACATCGACCCGAAGCCGCCGGCGAGCGAGGTCCCGCCCACGACGACGATGGTCAGCACGTCGAAGATGATGACAGGGTCGAGATTGGCCTGGGCCGAGTTGAGCTGAGACGCCGTGAGCGTGCCGGCGACGCCCATGCACACGCCCGAGAGCACATAGGTGCTGCCGATCACGGTGCGGACGCGGATGCCGGAGAGCCGGCTCGCCTCCCGGTTGCCGCCGACGGCGTAGATCGCCTCTCCATAGACGGTCTTCGCGAGCACCAGCCCGCCGACCAGGAGGAAGCCGATCAGCATCATCCCCGAGAAGGGGAAGCCGTGCCAACGGCCGGCGCCGAGATCGCCGAAGGCCATGTCGGGCACGACGAAGGCCGCGTTCTTGGTCATCACATAGGTGACGCCGCCCAGGATGAACCCGGTGCCCACCGTCGTGATGAACGGGTTGATGTTGACCCCGACGACCAGCACCGCATTGAGGAGACCGACGACGAATCCTGCCGCGATGGCGGCGAGGAACGCGTAAGCGGGGTCCACCATGATGCCGACCCCGGCCGCGACCACCGCGCAGAGCGAGTAGCCGGAGGCGATCGACAGATCGAAGCCGCCGGTCAGGATCACGTAGGTCATGCCCACCGCCATGATCCCGGCCGGCGCCCACTGGGACAGCATGTTGAAGATGTTGCCCTGGGAGAGGAATGCGGGATTGCCGATGGAGACGACGATGACGAGGATGACGAAAGCGACGAGGATTCCGTAGGTGCGGAAGGCGACCCCGCCATAGCGGCGCAGCAGAGCCGCGCTGCTCTCCGCGCGGCTGCCGGAGGCGGGATCCTGGGGCGGGGGCGGCGACGGGTTCATGCCGCAGCCTCCCCCTCCACGCCAAACGTCATCGTGAGAACGCGCTCCAGAGAGAGGTCCTCACGCTCCAGGATGGCAACCTGCCGTCCCTTGGCCAACACCAGGACGCGGTCGGCAATCTCGACCACCTCCTCGAGCTCCGAGGACACCATGATGATCGCCATTCCCTCGTCGGCCAGGCGGCGCATGACGGCGAACATCTCTCCCTTCGCGCCGACATCGATGCCGCGTGTGGGCTCGTCCATCAAGAGCACCCGCGGCCGGCGGTGAAGCCATTTGCCGACCACGAGCTTCTGCTGATTGCCGCCGGAGAGCGTCTCCGTCGGCGCGCCCAGACGGCGCGGGTCGAAGGCGAGCGAGGTGGCGATCGCCTCGGCCGCCGATTTGCGGCGCCCGCTTCGCACGATCGCGCCAGGCGCAATTCTGCGCATGTCGGTCATGGTGACGTTCACGAAACCGCTCTGGCTCAGCACCAGCCCTTGGCCCTTTCGATCTTCGGGCGCAAGCGCGATCCCGAGCTTCAGTGCCCGGCCGATTGTGCGCGGCAAGGGCCGCGTGCGGCCATCGATTGTGAGCGTTCCTGTGGCGCCGGGCTGGGTGCCCGCCAGGGCGCACAGCAGCTCGGTCCTGCCTGCGCCCACCAAGCCCGCGATCCCGAATATCTCGCCGGTGCGGAGGACGAACGAAATGTCCTGGAGCTTGCCGGGCACCGCAACGCCGTCCACGCGCAGGAGCTCATCACCGTCCGAGGCACGCCGGCGCGCGGGGAGCGCGCGCAACTCGGTCCCCAGCATGGTGCTGACCAGCTTCTCCTTGTCCCACGCGCCGACGTCGGCCGTGACGACCATCTCCCCGTCGCGCATGACCGAGATTCGGTCGCAGAGCCTCAGCACCTCGTCCAGATCATGGGAGATATAGATGACCGACGTGCGCTCGTCGCGAAGTCGGCCCACCGTCTCGTAGAGCCGCTCGCGCTCGTTGGGCCCGAGCGACGCCGTGGGCTCGTCCATGATGAGAATGCGATGGTCGGCCTTAAGCGCCCGCATGATCTCCAGCATCTGCTGGTTTGCCACCGAGAGATCGCCGGCAAGGGCCCTCGGCTGAATCGTGACGCCGAGACGGGCGCCCAGTTCCCGGAAGCGCTGTTCCATGGCGCGCCGATTCACCATGGGTCCCCGCCGCATGGGGCGGCCGAGAAACACGTTCGAGGCCGCGGACATGTCCGCGACGACGGTGAGTTCCTGGTAGATCGCGGCGACGCCCGCGCGCTGCTGGGCGCGGGGGCCGTGCTGGTCGACCGCTTCGCCGAATATCTCGATGCTGCCCTTATCGGCGGTGTAGGCGCCGGTGAGGATCTTGATCAGCGTGGATTTTCCGGCGCCGTTCTCGCCGACGAGGCCGTGGACCTCGCCCTCACGGAGCACGAAATCGACACCCTTGAGCGCCTGGACGCCGGGGAACGACTTCGAGACGCGCTCGACGTGGATGGCGTCGAGCCCGGCGGACGATGTTGCGGGCGGGTCGATCCGAGCCTCCAATGCCTATCGCGTTCCACGCCCGCTCGTCTCACGAGGGAGCGGGCAAAGAGGGCCGGGTGTGCGTCCCCGGCCCTCGCGCCGCTGTGCCCCTAATAGTTGGGGTTCATCGTGTCGGCGTTCTCTTTCGTGATGATGATCGTGCCGGGGCCATCCGCCACCGCCGGCAGGTCCGCTTCGTTGACGTACCCGTTGATTGGCTCGCCCTCGAGCGCGGCAATCAAGGCGACGGCGGCGTAGTAGGACTCCTCCCAGGGGAGCAGCACTGTCGTTTCGTTGTAGACGCCGGCCTTCACCTTCGCGATGCCGTCCTTGGTCGCGCCGATGGAGTAGATCCTGACGTCGGTGCCGGGCTTCTTGCCTGCGGCCTCGACCGCCTGCTCGACACCGCGCGACATGTCGTCCCAGGACGAGAGAATCACCGTGATTTCGGGATGCGCGAGCAGCGCGTTCTGGATTTTCTCCAGGGCCACGCGAGGGTCGAAGTTCGCCGGCTGGTCGGAGACCACCTCGGCGTTCGGGAACTTCTCGATGCCCTGCTGGATGGCGTTCTCCCAGAACCCGAACAGGTCGGAACCGACGAAGCCGCCGACCGCCGCAACCTCGCAGGGCTCCGTGCAGGATGCGAGCGCGTTGTCGACATGGGCGTTGTAGTAGGCTTGGCGCTGCATGGTGATCGTCGCCGCCAGCCCCTCCGAATAGTCCGCGTCGTCGCACATCGGCAGATCCAACGACACGGTGGGCTCGTCGAGCGGCTCGAGGTGGCGCTTCCACATCGAGCAGGCGGCCGCAGCCGCCGTCGGCGCGAACAGGTAGCCGTCGAAGCCCTCGGTGATCGCGTTCTGCACCTGCTTGATCTGCGTCGCCGGGTTGAAGTTGGCGGCGAAGCGCTTGTAGGTGAATCCGTACTTCTGGGCGGCGGCCTCAAGGCCTGCGCGCCGCGCCGAGCAATAGGGGTTCTGGCCGCACTCGGTCAGATAGGCGATCCGGTAGGCCTTGGACGGCGTGATGTTTCGCGCGTCGAATTCGAGAATCGTTTTCGCGTTCTCGGCGGCATCGCCTGCCTCTGCACGGGTGGCGTCGAGCACCGTCAGCAGCGCGACACCAACCCCAAGCGCAAGCGCCGTCGTCAACGGCCTCTTCAGCACGTGACGCAATGTGTTGCCGAAACTCATCATGACCTTATCTCCCCTGTTGACGCAGTCCGGACAAGCGGCACGCCCGAGGGCCTATCCAACTGCCGGCGACGACGCCGAACTCCCATGTGACCGTACGTCCGGCCGTTCGCGCGAGCCCACAGGGACTGCGGATCGAACGCGGGCCGGCGCACGCACTCTGCAAAGTTTCCCATTCGGATGCCGCCGGGGCAACTCAGCGGCGGCGCCCGCTGTGGCGCAAGGAGTATGCCACTCCACGCGGGCCGCGAACTGGTGAGAAATGCGGCCTAGAACGCGGGCGTGCGGAACCAGGGTTCAGGCGCAACGGGACCCGGATCGGTGACGACGAAGGGAAGAGCCTGGCTGCGGTAGGGCTCGGGCCAGGTGTCGGGTCGGAGCGTGCGGTCGGCGGCAATGTCCGTATCCGATCCCTTCCGCTCGTAAATTTGCCAGATGCGTGCCCGGAGCGACGCCGGCAGCCCCTCGTAGTCCGGGTGCCACCAGAGCGTGATGTTGGTGCGTTCCTTGTCGGAGCGATTGGGATGGGCGCCGTGGATCAGCCGGGCATCGACCACGACGACATCGCCCGCCGTCACCGGCACGTCGACCTCGTCCGGATGCGAGGCGAACGCGGCATCGTCCGGGTTTCTCACCTCCGCGAGCGTCGGGTCGTGGGCATCGACGAGGTCATGCAGCGGATGCGGCCTGCGGTGGGAGCCGGGGATCAGCCTGAGGCAGCCGTTCTCCCGCGTCGTGTCGGTCATGTAGAGGAAGAGCGCGACCTGGGCGATGCGGTCTTCGCGCGAGATCGGGTGTTGCCAGCCCCACCAGTCCTGATGCCAGAAGAGCGCCGGCCCGCCCGGCGGCTTGCTGATGACGTAGCCGGAGGAGAAGCGTGTGCCGTGAAGGCCAAGCCGCCCGAACATCTCCTGGAAGCCGGGATGAGCGATGAGCGCCGCAAAAGATGGGTGGTCCGAGACGGGGACGAGACTCCCCTGCGAGCGCCACTGCGCGCGGTGATCCGCGCCGATGGTTCCTAGCGCGTCGCCCGCCGCCTTCACAGTCGCGTGCAGTACCGCGGGGTCGAGCACGCCCGGCACGTGGCAGAAGCCGTCGGCAGTGAGTTGGCGCCGCGCTGCCTCGGCGCCCCATGCCGTCCGACGCGTTTCCATCGTGTCGTTCATGCCATCGAGCCCGTGCGCGTCCCGGCGATGGTGTCGCGGTCGCTCAGTGGTCCGCCGCGAGCTCCCGCTCGACCAGGGTGGCCCAGTAGCTCGCGCCGATGGGCAGGATCTCGTCGTTGAAGTCGTAACCGGGGTTGTGGAGGAAGCAGCCGCCGGGGCCTAAGCCGTTACCGATCCAGATATAGCTGCCGGGCCGGGCCTGGAGCATGTAGGCGAAGTCCTCGGAGCCCATGCAGGGCGCGACGTCCCGGTGCACGCGCTCCGCGCCCACCACGGCCTGGGCGGCGGCCTCGGCACGGTCGGTCTCGTCTCCGGTGTTGACCGTCGCGGGGAAGCGCCCCTCCACCTTGACCGTGGCCTTGGCACCGAACGCGGCTGCCGTGCTCTCCGCAATCCGTTGGATGCCGGCGGCGATGGTCTCGCGCACCTCAGGCTTGAAGGTACGGACGGTGCCCGCGAGCTCGACCGATTGCGGGATGACGTTGAAGGCGTCGCCACCGTGGATCATCGTCACGCTGACAACGCCCGACTCCAGCGGGTCGACGTTGCGGGCCACGATCGACTGGAGCCCGGTGACGATCTGCGCCGATGCCACCACGGGATCGAGGCCGAGGTGGGGCATAGCGCCGTGAGCGCCGGTGCCCTCCACCGTGATCTCGAACTCATCGCACGCAGCCATCATCGGCCCGGTGCGGACGGCGATCTCCCCCGGCGGCATGCCCGGCCAGTTGTGCATGCCGTAGACGGCCTCGGCCGGGAAGCGCTCGAACAGCCCCTCCTTCACCATGGCCTCGCCACCGCCCAGGCCTTCCTCGGCGGGCTGGAAGACGAAATAGACCGTGCCGGCAAAGTTGCGGGTCTCGGCCAGGTATCGCGCCGCACCCAACAGCATCGTCGTGTGCCCATCATGGCCGCAGGCGTGCATGGCGCCGTCGTTGGTCGAGCGGTGGGCGACGTGGTTCCCCTCGAGGATCGGCAGCGCGTCCATGTCGGCGCGGAGCGCGATGGCGCCCTCGCCCGGCGCGCCTTCGAGGACGCCCACCACGCCGGTCTTCGCGAGCCCGCGATGCACCGGAATGCCGAAGGCCTCGAGCTTTTCCGCCACGATGGCCGCGGTGCGTTCCTCCTCGAAACCCAGTTCCGGATGGGCGTGAATGTCACGCCGCCACGCGGTCATATCGTCGTGGATCGCGGCAATGCGGTTGATGACGGGCATGGCGGCTCGCTCCCCGTTTCAGATCGGAAGGTTCAGGGCAAAGGGGTGGCCCGCCGGAACGCGCCGACGCGCCGCCCGGTGTCGCCCTGCGGATACTACTCGGCGGCCTCGGCCGGAATCGGGCGGTTCATGCCGATCTCGGTGATCCGCTCCTGCGTGTAGACCTGGTGCCACATCTCGTAGGAGAACTCGGAGCGGAGACGCTGCGCCTTCGGGTTGATGGCGAGGTTCACCGTCTCGCCGCCGAGGATGATCTCGCGGATGCGGCTGCGGTCCTGAAGCTGGGTGATATCGGCCAGCGGGTCTCCGTCGAAGACCAGGATATCGGCGAGCCGGCCCTGCTCCAGCGCGCCCACTTGGCCTTCCTCGCGCACGAAGGTGCTGTTGTTGACCGTGGCGCAGCGCAGCGCCTCGGCCGACGAGATGCCGAGGTAGGTCACCATGTGCTCGAGCTCGCGGGCATGCCACTCGCCGTAGGGTGTCACCGCGAAGCCGGAATCGGTGCCACTCAGGAAGGTGACGCCCGCATCCCGCGCCTTCACGAGGGAGCGCTGGGCAGCCTCGATCTCGCGCTTGTGCGCGTCCGGGAAGCCCGGATAGCAGCCATCGCCCGGCCGGGTGAAGTCGATGTCGTTCACCACCAGGCTGAAGGTCGGGCAGATCATGCAGCCGTTCTCGACCACCGCCTCCAGGCCTTCGTCGTCCATCCAGGCGGCATGCAGGATCACGTCGACGCCGGCACGGGCGGAATAGAGCACGGCCTCGGCGCCACGCGCGTGCACCACCACCTTCTTGCCGAGCCGGTGGGCCTCCGCGACCATCGCCGTGGTCTCTTCCTGGTTGTAGCCGGCAACGAGGACGCTGGTCATCGGGTTCATCGAATCGCCGTCCATGGCGATCTTGATGAAGTCCACACCGTCCTTGACCATGGTGCGGATCTCCGCGATCCCCTCGGCGGCATCGCGGGCGAGCACGCCGATGGAGGTCTCGGGCACGCCGATCCAACTGGGATACCAGTCGGAAAGCCCCTGCCGGTTGGTGATCTGGCGCCCGGAGCAGGTGATGCGGGGGCCTGTGAAGAGGCCTGCGTCGATAGCGTCGCGGATGGAGGGTGTGACGCGACCGCTCGTGGTCGGGTCGGCCATCGAGGTGAAGCCTGCGGCGAGCACCCGCTGGGCCGCCTCCAGCCCGCGCAGCGCGCGGAACTCGACCGGTGCGTAGAGGTCGATGTCCTCCTCGGTCTTGGCATTGCCGTAGGAGAGGTGGACGTGGACGTCGATCAGACCGGGCATCACGAATTGGCCGGAGTGGTCGACCACCTCGTCCTCCGCCGCCACCACGGGCGCGCCCGCGCTCGGCCCTACATAGGCGATCCGCTCGCCTTCGGTCACCACCGTCTGATCGCGTTCCGCACCGTCACCGAGCCCGGTGAACAGCTGACCGCATCGAATATGTCTACGCATCGCCCGCTCCATCGTCATATCGGCACGCTCAGGCCCGCGCCGATCGGGTCTAGATTTCCGTGGCGCCCGGGCCGCGCTCGTTCGGCGTCAGCCGAACAGCATCTGCGCCGCAGCCAGCAGTTTATCAGGATGTTCAAGCGCCGGCGAATGGCCGCACGCGGCGATCACGAACGTGTCGGCCTTCCGAATATGGCGAGCGAGCACGCGCGTGTTCTCCTCGCAGGGGAAGGGCCGGTCGTCGCGACCGTGGAGCATCATCACCTGGCAGGCGAGCGACGACAACCGATCGGGCGGGAGCACCGCTTCGTCGATGTAGCGCTGCTTGTCGCCCGCGAACATGCTGCGGAAGTAGGGGCCGTACTCGCCGTCGTGGAGGATCGCCATGCGCGCATCGAGGAAGGCGTCGGTGATGACGGACGGGTCGTGGACCAGGATCTCCGCCGCCTCCCGCAGCTCTTCGCGGGTCTCGGGGAAGCGCCAGCAGATCTCGGTCTCGCGGTTTGCACGCGCGGGCGCGCCCATGGCCCCGGTGGTCATCACCCTGGTGACGCGGGGATTGTCCATCGCGAGACCCAGCGCAAGGCTGGCCGAGAGCGAATGGCCGATCACGCCCACATCGCCGGCCGGCAGAAGGTCGAGCACTGCCTGGGCCTGGCGCCGCCAGAGCGGCAGGTCGAAATAGGGCTCCTCGATCTTGCGCCCGGAGGCGCCGAAGCCGATCAGGTCGGTGGCCGTGATCCGATAGCGTGCCGCCAGCGGCTCCAGCACCAGGCGCCAATTGCCGATGGTGCCGGCGCCGGGGCCGGAGCCATGCAGCATCAGGATGGGAAAGCCTTCGCCTCCTTCCCAGAGATGAACCCGGTGCCCCTCGACAGTGATGTCGCGCTCGGCGAGTGCCATGGTGTCTCCTCGATGCTGTGTGTCGCGCCCGCTGCGCGCGGTCTAGGCGCGGAGCCGTTCGTTGGAGGGGTCGACCGGCGAGCCGGGGATGATCCGCGCAGGCCTCCGCTCGCCCAGGATCTCGACGGCGAGCCTCCGGCCGCGCACCGCGTGCTCGCGCGCGACGTAGCCCAACGCAAGGCTCCGGCCCACCGTGTGGCCGAAGGCCCCGGATGTCGCACGGCCGATCATGGTGTCGCCATAGTAGATCGGCTCGTTGCCCCAGGGGTCGGCGTCGCCGGCCTCCACTTCGAGCGTGACGAAGTCCTGCGGGACGCCAGCCTCGCGCTGCGCGATCAGCGCCTCGCGGCCGACGAAATCGCCCTTCTCCAGCGCGATGAAGCGGTCCAATCCAGCCTCGAAGGCGGAATACTCGATGGTGAGATCCTGCCCCCACATGCGGTAGGATTTTTCGATCCTGAGCGAATCCATCGCCCGCATGCCGCACATGGCGAGCCCGTGTCGCTCCCCGGCCTCTACCAGGGCGTCGAAGATGCGGTTCTGATACTCGATCGGGTGGTGCAGCTCCCAGCCCAGCTCGCCCACGAAGTTGACCCGCATCGCAACCGTGGGCGCGACGCCGATGGAGATGGGCTGTGCCGTGAGCCACGGGAATGCCTCGTTGGAGAGATCGGCGTCCGTCACCTGCGCCAGGATGTCGCGCGAGCGCGGCCCCGCCAGCACCAGCACGCCGTGGGCGGTCGTGATGTTCTCGATGGTCGCACCGTCGCCGGAGACGTGGCGCAGCAAGAAATCGTGGTCGTAGCGCTCGGCCGCGCCTGAGCTAACCAGGTAGAACGACTCAGACCCCTCGCGCAGCACCGTGAACTCGGAGCGCACGCCGCCGTTCTCAGTGAGCGCATGGGCGAGCTTGATGCGGCCCGCAGCCTTCGGCAGCCGGTTGGCGAGCACGCGATCGAGCGCCGCCTCCGCCTGCGGCCCGGAAACCCGGAACTTGGAGAAGCTGGTGATGTCGATCAGGCCGGCGCGTTCGCGCACCGCCCGGCATTCGTCGCCCACGGGCTCGAAATAGTTGGTGCGCCGGAAGCTCCAGTCGTCGCGGGGTTCGACGCCTTCGGGCGCGAACCAGTTGGGCCGCTCCCAGCCGTAGCGCTGGCCCCAGACGGCGCCACGGGCCGCAAGCTTGTCGTGGCAGGGGCTGGTCTTGGCGGGCCGCGCCGCCGGGCGCTCCTCGTCCGGGTAGTGGATGATGAAGACGTGGGCGTAGGCCTCCTCGTTCTTGGCCTTGGTGTAGTGCTTGTTGGCGTAGACCCCGAAGCGGCGGGGGTCCACCGCCAGCATGTCGATGGAGGGCTCGCCCTCGGCGATCCAGCCCGCTAGCTGCCAGCCGGCGCCGCCCGCAGCGGTGATGCCGAAGCTGAAGCCCTCGGCGAGCCAGAAGTTGGGGAGACCGTAGGCCGGCCCGATGAGGGGGTTGCCGTCCGGCGTGTACGGGATAGGGCCGTTGACGCAGTCCTTGATCCCGGCACGGCCGAACATGGGCACCCGGTTGATCGCCGCCTCGATATGGGGCTCCAGCCGCTCGATATCCGGCGGCAGAAGCTCTTGGCCGAAGCCCTCTGGCACGCCATCCACCGCCCAGGCCGGTGCGCCCTTCTCGTAAGGCCCGAGGATGAGGCCCTGGCGTTCCTCGCGCATGTAGTAGGAGGCATCGCTTTCCCGCAGCACGGGCATCTCGGGGAGGCCCTGCTCCTTGCGCTCTTCCAGCTCCGGGATCGTGTCGGTGACGATGTACTGGTGCTCGACCGGGATCATCGGCAGGTCGAGGCCCACCATGGCGCCCACCTGCCGCGCCCACGAGCCCGTGGCCGTCACCACCGTCTCGCAGGTGATGTCGCCGCGGGTGGTCTTGACCAGCCACTCGCCCGCACGGGTCCGCTCGATGCCGGTGACCTCGGTGTTGCGGTTGATCTCCGCCCCCCTGTCGCGCGCACCCTTTGCCAATGCCTGGGTCACGTCCACCGGCGCGACATGGCCGTCGTGGGGGTGGAAGAGGGCGCCTACCAGCCCCTCCAGGTTGCAGAGCGGCCAGAGGTCGCCGATCTCGTTGGGGCCGATCAGCTCGAAGGGGACGCCGATGGTGTTCGCCGTGCCGCAGTAGTTGCGGTATTCGTCCATCCGCTCCTGGTTGGTGGCGAGCCTGAGGTTGCCGGTGCGGTGGAAGCTCACCGCCTGCCCGGTTTCCGCCTCCAGCTGCTGATAGAGGTCGATCGAGTACTTGTGCAGCTGGCCGACGCTGTAGCTCATGTTGAAGAGCGGCAGCAGCCCGGCGGCGTGCCAGGTGGAGCCTGCGGTGAGCTCGGTCTTCTCGACCAGCATCACGTCGGACCAGCCGAGCTTCGCCAGATGGTAGAGCACGCTGCAGCCGACGATGCCGCCGCCGATCACCACCACCCGCGCCTGATCCCTCATGCCCCGGCCCTTTCCCGCGCTGCACGCCCGCCTTGTGGCGCGCGCACCCTATCATGCGCGCGCGCCTTTCGGCAGATGTGCCTCCACCGGCATATGCTCTCTCTACCGTTGACCGGACGGCGGTTTCGCTCACCATGAATCCCGTTTTAATCGTGCCGCCCTCCGGCGCCGGAGAGACTGGAAACTGGGTTTTGAAAGCTGATCGTGGAGGCGCCGCTTGCCTGACCTGATTGCCATCGGAGAGCCGCTTGTGGAAATGGCCGCCGAATCGGCTGGCCGGCTGGGCGATGTCGATCGTTTCCGCTGCGGCTGGGGTGGGGACACGGCCAACTTCGTGCTCGCGGCCGCGCGCCTCGGCGGCGCGTGCGGCTATGTCACGCGGGTCGGGCAGGATGCGTTCGGCCGCGCCTTCGTCGCGATGCTGGAGAAGCACGGCGTCGACGCAAGCCACGTCAAGCGCGACGAGGAACACCACACTGGCCTCTATTTCGTCACCTATTCGGAGGAGCGGAAACACCGGTTCGACTATGTGCGTCGCGGCTCGGCGGCGAGCCATCTCGCAGGAACGGATATCGATCCGGACTATGTGGCTAGCGCGCGCGTCCTGCACGCGAGTGGTATCTCCCAGGCAATCTCCCCCTCGTGCGCAGACGCGATCCGGGTGGCGATGGAGATCGCGCGGGAGGCCGATACCACCGTCAGCTACGATGCCAATGTGCGCCCGGCACTCGGGGACCCTGAGACCCTGCGCTGCAATTTTGCGGTGGCTCTGGCCCTCGCTGACATCGTGTACGTGAGCGAGGAAGATTCCGTCCATCTGTTTGGCGATACCCCGCTCGAGACCGTTCTCGATCGCATCGTGGACGCGCGGCCACGGCTCGCGGTGGCGAAGCTCGGCGCCAATGGCTGTCTCATCAAGAGCGATGCCGGGGACCGTTGCCATGTTCCGGCCTGGGAAATCGATGCGGTCGATGCCACCGGGGCGGGCGATGCGTTCAGCGCCGGGTTCGTGCTGTCCCTGCTCCGCGACACAGAGCCCGCCGAGGCAGGGCGGTACGCGAATGCGGTAGGCGCGCTAACCGCCACCGGCGTCGGCGCCATCGCGCCTCAGCCGAATCATGCCGAGGTGGCGGCCTTCATGGGAGAACGGACGGGGTCCGCGGACGCAACCCAAGGGAGATGACGAAGAAAGTCGCGAGGAGATCAGGCCGAGATCGAGAGTGAAGGTCGATCTCGATGGTTGCGAACTCGTGCAACCGCTGGTGATACTTCACGAACAGAATGACAACACCGACGCGCCCATCCACGGACGTCAAAGCCGCAGGGCGCACAGGAGGCGCTAATGGCGATCGCAGGCGAGTTCGGGAATTACGATGCGCTCGGCCTGGCCCAGCTCATTCGCGATCGTGAGGTGTCCGCCGCCGAGGTGATGGAAGCGGCGATCGAGAGAATCGAGACCGTCAATCCGGAGCTCAATTTCATCTCGGTCAGATGCTACGAGTTGGGAAGATCGCTCGCCAGAGGTGACATCCCAGTGGGACCGTTCATGGGCGTGCCTTACCTCCTCAAGGACAGCTTCATGGACTATGAAGGCACGGTCGCGACCCAATGCTGCAGGATGTTCAAGAACTACGTGTCGACCTTCGACATGGGGTCCGTGACGAGTGCGAAGGCGGCGGGCTTCCTGCTGGTGGCCAAGACCACGGCACCCGAATGCGGCTGGGGCTCGCAGACCGAGTCTCCGCTCTTCGGTGACACGCGCAATCCCTGGCATCCGGATCGCACGCCGGGCGGATCCAGCGGCGGCTCGGCGAGCGCGGTGGCCGCGCGCGTCCTGCCGATTGCGAGCGCGGCCGACGGTGCAGGGTCAATCCGTTTTCCGGCGGGCGATTGCGCACTTGTCGGTCTCAAGGTCTCGCGCGGGCGCACCACCTTCATGCCGGCCTATCCGGACGTGCTCTATGGCGGCGGCGTTGTCGGCTGCGTGTCGCGCAGCGTGCGCGACACGGCGGCCTATATCGATGCCATCGCCGACTACACGCCCGCCAACCAATACCGCGTCCCGAAGCCGGAGCGGCCCTATGTGGAAGAGGCCGCGAGAGACCCGGAAAGACTTCGGATCGGCTATGCCACCAGGTCGCCAAGCGAGCTGCCGCTCGATACCGATTGCGTGGCCGCTGTCGAGGCGGCGGCAACGCTCTGCGAGTCATTGGGGCATGACGTCGAGGAGACGGGATTCGACTACGACTTCGGCGCCATGGCCGAGCTTGAACGCCGCTTCGTGACGATCCTGCACGCCATGGTCTACGACTTCGCGCGGCAGGAATATGGACGCGAGCCTGCGGAGGACGAGTTCTCGACCTTCGTCCGCAGCTCGGCAGCCGAGGCCGAACACATATCCGGCTTGCAACATGCCCAGGACATTGCCGCCTATCGCCGGCTGAGCGCGGACATGCTCGCAATAAGCGAACCGTATGACGTCGTGCTGACGCCGAACCGGGTGATCACCACGCCCAAGGTCGGCCGCCAGAACGGAACGGCGGTGCTGGGGCTTGGCAATATCGGCGGGCTGGCCTCCAAACCGGTCATGGAAGGCAAGGCCGTCCTGTTCAAGAAATTCGCCAATATCGACTGCTTTGACATAGAGGTGAATGAGCCGGACCCCGAAAAGCTCGCCGGGATCGTCTGTGCGCTGGAACCCACCTTCGGCGCGATCAATCTGGAAGACATCAAGGCGCCCGATTGCTTTGTCGTCGAAAAGCTGTGCCGCGAACGCATGAATATCCCGGTCTTTCACGATGACCAGCATGGCACTGCCATCGTGGTCGGGGCTGCGGCCTGTAACGCGCTGCATGTCGCGGGCAAGGCGTTCGAGGACATCAGGATCGTCTCGACCGGTGGCGGCGCGGCGGGCATTGCCTGCCTCAACATGCTTCTGAAACTGGGGGCAAGGCGGGAAAATGTCTGGCTCTGCGATATCGAAGGGCTGGTTCATGAGGGGCGGGAGGCCGACATGACCCCTCAGAAAGCCTGTTTCGCACAAAAATCGGACAAGCGCACCCTGGATGAGGTGATCGGCGGCGCGGACCTGTTCCTGGGCCTGTCGGGCCCTGATGTCCTGAAACCGGACATGGTTGCGAAAATGGCGGCCCGCCCCATCGTCTTTGCCCTTGCCAACCCGACGCCCGAAATCATGCCGGATGAGGTTAGCGCCGTCGCGCCCGATGCGATCATGGCGACGGGGCGTTCGGACTATCCCAATCAGGTCAACAACGTCCTGTGCTTTCCCTTCATCTTTCGCGGCGCGCTGGATGTCGGAGCGACCGAAATCAACGATGCGATGCAGATCGCCTGTGTCGAGGGAATCGCGGCGCTTGCCCGGCAAACCACCAGCGCCGAAGCCGCCGCAGCCTACAAGGGCGAGCAGTTGACCTTCGGCCCGGATTACCTGATTCCCAAACCCTTCGACCCGCGCCTGATGGGCGTGGTGGCCAGCGCCGTTGCCGGGGCCGCGATCGACACCGGCGTGGCCACCAGACCCGTTGACGATGTTGCGGCCTACAAGGCCATGCTTGATCAGTCGGTGTTCCGCTCGGCGCTGATCATGCGCCCTGTGTTCGAGGCCGCCGCCAAGGCCAGCCGCCGCATTGTCTTTGCCGAAGGCGAGGATGAGCGCGTGCTGCGCACCGCCAACGCGATGCTGGAGGAAACCATCGACAAGCCGATCCTGATCGGCCGCCCCGAGGTGATCGGGCGGCGGTGCGAACGCGCCGGGATCACGATCCGCCCCGGCGTGGATTTCGATCTGGTCAACCCGGAAAACGATCCCCGCTATCGCGATTACTGGGGCACCTATCACGAGCGCATGGCCCGCCGCGGCGTCACCCCCGACCTGGCCAGGGCGATCATGCGCACCGATACCACCGCCATTGCCGCCGTGATGGTGCATCGCGGCGAAGCCGACAGCATGATCTGCGGCACATTCGGAGAGTATCTTCGGCACCTCGCCCATGTCTCGCAGGTGCTCGGCTCTGACAGTCATCGCCCGATCGCGGCGCTTTCCCTGATGATACAGGAGGACGGCCCGCTGTTCATCGCCGACACCCATGTTCATCCAGAGCCGACGGCGCCGCAGATCGCCGAAACCGCGATTGCCGCCGCCCGGCATGTGCGCCGGTTCGGGGTGAAGCCGCAGATCGCGATCTGTTCCTATTCGCAATTCGGCAATCTTGACTGCGACACCGGGCGGCGGACCCGTTCGGCGATGGCGATTCTGGATTCGGAGCCCCGCGATTTCACGTATGAGGGCGAAATGCACGTCGATGCGGCGCTGGATACGCAGGTGCGCGAACGCCTGTTCCCCGGTTCGCGCCTGTCGGGTCCGGCCAACGTGCTGATCTTTGCGAATACCGATGCGGCAAGCGGCGTGCGCAACATCCTGAAGACCTGCGGCGGCGGGCTGGAAGTGGGGCCGATCCTGCTGGGTATGGGCAACAGGGCGCATATCGTCACCCCGTCGATCACCGCGCGCGGGTTGCTGAACATGTCAGCCGTGGCCGGAACGCCGGTCGCCGAATACGGCTGACGCCGGAAAATTGTTCCCGGCCGCCCCCGCCTGCCTTGACAATGGCTTGCATTCGCCGGGGTGTTGGCACACATGGCGTCAATCCGGCGCATCTGTCCGACACCGCGCCGGTGACGGAAACGCGCCCGGTCCCGTGCATGTGCATATGACGGCATACAGGAGGAGGCATGACCTACAGGAGCGTATATGAGGGCTGGCGAGACGCCCCGGAAGCCTTCTGGATGGAAGCGGCAAGGGCCATCGACTGGGACCGTCCGCCCGGCAAGGCGCTGTTTGACGGCAATGCCCCGCTGTACGAATGGTTCGCGGATGCACGGGGCAACACCTGCCGGAATGCGGTGGACCGCCATGTCGAAGCGGGCCGTGGCGCGCAGACTGCAATCATCCATGACAGCCCGATCACCGGCGTCAGGCGCAACATCTCCTATGCCGAACTGCGCGACCGCGTTGCAACGCTTGCCGGCGCGCTGCGCGCCAAAGGCATCGAAAAGGGCGACCGGGTCATCATCTACATGCCGATGATCCCCGAAGCGCTGGAGGCAATGCTTGCCTGCGCCCGCCTGGGCGCCGTGCATTCCGTCGTTTTCGGCGGCTTTGCCGGCGACGAACTGGCGGTGCGCATTGACGACGCCCGACCCAGGGCGATCATCGCGGCCTCCTGCGGGTTGGAGCCGAACCGCGTTGTGCCTTACAAACCATTGCTGGACAGGGCCATCGAACTGGCCGCGCACAAGCCCGATTTCTGCGTCATTTTCCAGCGCGAACAGGATGTTGCCAAACTGACCGACGGGCGCGATCTTGACTGGCACGGCTTTCAGCAGGGCGCGGAGGCGGCGGAATGCGTCCCGGTCGAGGGCAACCACCCCGCCTATATCCTCTACACATCCGGGACAACGGTGCAGCCGAAAGGCGTCGTGCGGCCTACCGCAGGCCATATGGTGGCGCTGAACTGGACAATGAAGAATATCTACAATGTCGATCCGGGCGATGTGTTCTGGGCTGCTTCCGACGTTGGCTGGGTCGTGGGTCACAGCTATATCTGCTATGGCCCGCTGATCCACGGCAACACGACGGTCGTGTACGAGGGCAAGCCGGTCGGCACGCCTGATGCCGGTGCGTTCTGGCGGGTGATTTCCGAACACAGGGTCAAGAGCTTCTTTACCGCGCCCACGGCCTTTCGCGCGGTGAAGCGCGAGGACCCGAATGGCGATTTCATCAGGAAATACGACCTCGGCACGCTGAAAGCCGTGTTTCTGGCGGGCGAGCGGGCCGATACCGACACGGTCCGGTGGGCGCAGGATCACCTTGGCGTGCCGGTGATCGACCATTGGTGGCAGACCGAAACCGGGTATGCCATCGCCGCCAACCCGCTGGGGATCGAGGAACTGCCGGTCAAGCCGGGCTCTCCGTCGGTGCCGATGCCGGGCTGGGATGTGCAGGTCCTCGATGCAGCGGGGCAGTCGCTGCCCGCCGGGGGGTTTGGCGCCATTGCGATCAGGCTCCCGCTGCCGCCCGGAACCCTGCCGACCCTCTGGAATGCCGAGGAGCGTTTCCGCAAATCCTATCTCGACCACTTCCCCGGCTATTACGAAACCGGCGATGCGGGGATGATCGACGAAGACGGCTATCTCTATGTCATGGCGCGCACCGATGACGTGATCAATGTCGCCGGGCACCGGCTGGCCACAGGCGCGATGGAAGAGGTGCTGGCCGGCCATCCGGATGTGGCCGAATGCGCGGTGATCGGCGTGACCGATCAACTGAAGGGACAGTTGCCCCTGGGTTTTCTGTGCCTGACAAGCGGCGTGGAGCGCGATCATGCGGCGGTCGCATCGGAATGCGTGACCCTGGTGCGCAAGAAAATCGGCCCGGTCGCGGCCTTCAGGCTGGCCTGTGTCGTGGATCGCCTGCCCAAGACCCGTTCGGGCAAGATCCTGCGTGGCACAATGGCGAAAATCGCGGATGGCGAGGATTTCAGGATGCCCGCAACCATTGACGACCCCGCCATACTGGACGAAATCCGCAGCGCCTTGCAGGGGCTGGGATACGCGCGGGGGGCGGTCCGCAGTTGAACGGCGGCGGGGGGGCTCAGGCGAACTGTTCACGGATCAGACGTTCTTCCAGACCGTGGCCCGGATCGAACAGGATGCGGTGCCGGATTTCCGGCGCGCTGCAAATATGCACCCTGACCACGTCGCGCACCGAACGGCTGTCGGCATCGGCCATGACGGGACGTTTGGCCGGGTTCAGCACCTCGAACGTCACTTCGGCCGATTTCGGCAGCAGCGCCCCGGGCCATCGCCGTGGCCGGAAAGCCGCCATCGCGGTCAGCGCCAGAACATCCGAACCGATGGGCAGGATCGGCCCATGGGCGGAATAGTTGTAGGCCGTCGATCCTGCCGGGGTGCTCAGCAGCGCCCCATCGCAGACCAGTTCCTCCATCCTCTGCCTGCCATCCACGAAGATACGCAGTTTCGCCGCCTGGGGTCCGGCCCGCAGAATTGACACCTCATTGATTGCCAGCGCCTCATGCACGACGCCATCGTGCCGTGTGGCGCGCATCCGCAGCGGGTTGATCACCGCCTCTTCGGCGTCGGCCAGTCTTTCGGGCAGCCTGTCCCCGGCAAATTCATTCATCAGGAAACCGACCGTTCCACGGTTCATTCCGTAAACGGGTACGGGCAGGTGCTGGGTTGCATGTAGCGTTTGCAGCATGAACCCATCGCCCCCCAGCGCAACGATGACATCGGCGTCTTCCCCGGACACCTGACCGTATCGCGCCGCAAGCGCATTTTGTGCATCCGAGGCAAGCGGATCGTCACTGGAAACAAAAGCGATTTTTTCGCGCATTCAGAACAGTCCGTCCCGCAGGGGTCTCATTCATTTCTGATCGAACCACAAGTTGACGCGACATGCCAGCCATGACGGTACAGCGAAGGGAACTGTCGCATTAATGCCTTTCATGATCGCGGAGTGTCCGATAGGAAACCATCAGCCTGACCCTTGGAGGAGCCGCCCGCATGTCTGATTCCGGTTTTTTCACCGAGCCCCTCGCAACCCGAGATCCGGAACTTTATGCGTCGATCTCTGACGAACTTGGCCGTCAGCGTGACGAAATAGAGCTTATCGCCTCGGAAAACATCGTGTCCGCCGCGGTGATGGAGGCGCAGGGCTCTGTCCTGACCAACAAATATGCCGAAGGTTATCCGGGCCGCCGTTACTATGGCGGATGCCAATACGTCGATGTGGCCGAAAATCTGGCGATTGATCGCGCCAGGCAACTGTTTGACTGCGGGTTCGCGAATGTTCAGCCTAATTCCGGCTCGCAGGCCAATCAGGGGGTGTTTCAGGCCCTGCTGAAACCGGGCGACACGATCCTGGGCATGAACATTGCATCTGGTGGCCACCTGACCCACGGCGCCGCGCCGAACCAGTCGGGCAAGTGGTTCAACGCCGTGCAATACGGTGTCCGCAAGCAGGACAGCATGATTGATTACGATCAGATCAGGGAACTTGCCGGCGAACACCGGCCAAGGCTGATCATCGCCGGCGGCTCGGCCATTCCGCGCGTCATTGATTTTGCCACGATGCGCGGGATTGCCGACAGCGTCGGCGCCTGTCTGCATGTGGACATGGCGCATTTCGCCGGTCTGGTTGCGGCGGGCGAACATCCCTCGCCCTTCCACCACGCCCATGTCGTGACCACCACGACGCACAAGACGCTGCGCGGCCCGCGCGGCGGGATGATCCTGACCAATGATGAAGACATCGCGAAAAAGGTGAACTCCGCCATCTTCCCCGGCATTCAGGGCGGCCCGCTGATGCATGTGATCGCCGGCAAGGCGGCGGCGTTCGGCGAGGCTCTGCGCCCGGAGTTCAGGCAATACATGCGCCAGGTGCGCCTGAACGCCGATACGCTGGCGGATCAGTTGATCAGGGGCGGGCTGGACATCGTTACCGGCGGCACCGACACCCATGTGATGCTGGTGGACCTGCGCCCCAAAGGCGTAAAGGGCAATCAGGCCGACAAGGCGCTGGGCCGCGCCCGTATCACCGCCAACAAGAACGGCATTCCCTTCGACCCGGAGAAACCGACCGTCACTTCCGGCCTGCGGCTTGGCACTCCGGCGGGCACCACGCGCGGTTTCAGAGAGGCCGAATTTCGCCAGATCGCCGACATGATCGCCGAAGTCGTTGATGGTCTGGCGGCGAATGGCGAAGACGGCAACGCCGGGGTGGAGGCGAATGTCCGCGCCAGGGTTGCCGCGCTCTGCGCCCGCTTCCCGCTTTATCCGGACCTCTGAGCGATCTGTCATGATCCCGATGGGGGCCATCCGCCCCCCATCGAGAAGGCTTCCCGACAAGGCTGGAAACCCCTGCGGCTTCGGGGTATGCAAGGCCCATGCTGCGAATTTCAAGAACCGGACAGCCAACCGATTTGGTGCCGCTGCTGATCGTTCACGGGCTTTATGGCTCGGCCCGGAACTGGGGCGCGGTCGCCAGGCGGATGAGCGCCGGGCGAGAGGTGATCACGGTCGATATGCGCAATCATGGCCAAAGCCCGTGGCATGACAGCAACAGCTATCCCGACATGGCCGGAGATCTGGCGGAAGTCATCGGACATATCGGCGCGAAGGTCGATGTCATGGGGCATTCCATGGGTGGCAAGGCGTCGATGGTTCTGGCCCTGAACCGGCCCGACCTGATCCGCAGACTGATCGTTGCGGACATCGCCCCGGTCGCTTACCGGCATGACCAGACGCAATTCGCGAAGGCGATGCAGGCCCTTGACTTGCAGGGTGTCGCCACGCGCTCTGCCGCAGACCGGCGTTTCGCGGAACTGGTCCCCGATCCGGGCATCCGCGCCTTTCTCCTGCAATCCCTGGACCTGAAAGCGGCGCCGCCGCGCTGGCGGCTGAACCTTGATGTGCTGAAAGCCGAAATGCCGAAAACCGTGGGCTTCCCGGAGGTTTCGGGGCGTTTCAAAGGGCTGGCGCTGTTCCTGTCCGGGGCGGAAAGCGACTATGTGAAACCGGCGTACCGGGAGCGGATAAAGGCGCTGTTCCCCGCCGCCCGGTTTGCGAGGATTCCCGGCGCCGGTCACTGGTTGCACGCCGACAAACCGCGCGAGACCGAAGCGGCGATGCAGGCGTTTCTGGTGGCCTGAGGGGCCGGAGCGGCCTGAAGCCCCGGTGCGCAAACCCCTATGGAACAATCACCGGCAGGACCGAGGCGATCAGCAAACCCGCCATTGTCCAGTTGAAGGCGCGCAGGCGCGCGGGATTGCTCAGAACCCTCTGCATCTGCTGACCCAGCAAGGTCCAACTGCTGACGCAGGGCAGGTTGATACCGCCAAAGATTGCCGCGATCACCAGGATGACCCCGATCCCCTGTCCCCAGGAATAGACCGCGACCGCGGTCAGGGCCATCGCCCATGCCTTGGGATTGATCCACTGAAACGCCGCCGCCTGCGGAAAGGTCATTGGCGTCCCCGCTCTGCCGCCGCCTTCCGGGGCGCTTGCATGGGCGATTTTCCACGCAAGCCAGGACAGGTAGAGCACGCTGACAACCTTCAGGATGGTATGGGCGACCGGGAAAGCCTCGAATATCTGCGCCAGACCCGCACCCACCAACACGATCATTATCGTAAATCCGACCGCGACCCCCATCATGTGCGGGATCGTGCGCCAGAAGCCGAAATTGGCGCCTGAGGCCATCAGCATCAGGTTGTTCGGCCCCGGCGTGATCGAGGAGGCAAAGGCAAAAGCGGCCAGTGCAGAGAGGATTTCCCAGGTCATGGCGCCATCATTCACTTTCTTCACCGTATCAAATTGCGAGTACTGCGTTCGGATACCGTACTCCGGCAACATTTCACAACCATCGACGGGGTAAACCGGAAAAGATTGCGCGAGCCGATGGTTCCGCCCGCAGAGGCGCGAAAGATGTGCAGAAGATGCGCGGACTGTTCCCGACCGGCTTGAACCCCGCCCCGCCGCTGCATTATAGAGGCGCAGATCAGATTTCCCGGGGCAGGAGCATCCGATGGCGGGCCATTCGAAATGGGCGAACATCCAGCATCGCAAGGGGCGTCAGGACGCCATGCGATCCAGGCTGTTTTCCAGACTGTCGAAAGAGATCACCGTCGCCGCCAGGATGGGCGAGCCCGACCCCGACAAGAACCCGCGCCTGCGCCTCGCCGTGAAAGAGGCCAGGTCGAACTCCATGCCCAGGGACAATATCGACCGCGCAATCGGAAAGGCGGCGGGCGGCGAGGGCGACAGTTTCGAGGAAATCCGTTACGAAGGCTATGGCCCGGCGGGGGTCGCGGTGATCGTCGAGGCGATGACCGACAACCGCAACCGCACCGCCTCTGCCGTGCGTTCGATCTTTGGCAGGCATGGCGGCAATCTGGGCGAGACCGGTTCCCTTTCCTTCATGTTCGTGCGCAAGGGCGAAGTGACCTATCCCGCATCCGCCGGCGATGCCGACACGGTGATGATGGCGGCGATCGAGGCCGGGGCCGAAGATGTGGAAAGCTCCGAACACGGCCATGTCGTCCATTGCGCCGATACGGACCTGAACGATGTGTCGAACGCCTTGGAGGCCGCACTTGGCGAATCCGAATCGACCAGGCTGATCTGGAAGCCGACCACCACGACCGAACTGGATCTGGACGGGATGCAGAAGCTGATGCGCCTGATCGAGGCGCTGGAGGAGGACGACGACATTCAGCGCGTGACGGCGAATTTCGAAGCCCCGGACGAGGTTCTGGAGCAACTCTGACGCGCGGTGCGGGGTTTACTCCGCCGATACAAAGGCTATGGTCGCGCAGCCGCAGGGGTTGCCCGGATGCGGGCGTGATGGAATCGGTAGACATACCGGACTTAAAATCCGGAGGCCCAGTGCCGTGCGGGTTCAAGTCCCGCCGCCCGCACCAGAAAAATGGCGACTGGCCCGGTTGCGCGTCCGTCTGGCCTTACCGACATCCATATCTGGCCCTATTGAAAATCCACATGCAGGCGCAGACTCGCCCTGATCGGGCGCATGGTTGACCATCCCCCGTGATTCTCCGGTTTCGCCGGAAAGGGAGCCCGCCATGGACGCACGTTTTTCCAGCAATGACCTGTCCACGGTTGTCGAGGCCGACAAGGCGCATGTCTGGCACCATCTGATCCAGCACAAACCGTTCGAGACCAGCGACCCGCGCATCATTGTCGAAGGCAAGGGGATGCGTGTCTGGGATCAGAACGGCAGGGAATTCATTGATGCGGTCTCTGGCGGCGTCTGGACCGTGAACGTGGGCTATGGCCGCGAATCCATCGCCAGGGCCGTCCATGACCAGTTGATGAAACTCTGCTATTTCGCGCAATCCGCAGGCTCTGTCCCCGGCGCCCGGTTCGCCGAAAGGCTGATCGGCAAGATGCCGGGGATGAGCCGCGTCTATTACACCAACTCCGGGTCCGAAGCGAATGAGAAGGCGTTCAAGATGGTCCGTCAGATCGCGCACAGGCATCATGGCGGCAGGAAGACCAAAATCCTCTATCGCGACCGCGATTACCACGGCTCCACCCTGGCCACGATGTCCGCAGGCGGCCAGGATGAGCGGAACGCCCAATACGGCCCCTTTGCCCCCGATTTCGTGCGCGTACCCCACTGCATGGAATACCGCAGGCATGAACTGGGGCTTGAAAATCTGTCGGGCGAGGCTTTCGGCAAGGCCGCTGCCGACGCGATTGAGCAGGTCATCCTGCGCGAAGGCCCGGACACCGTGGGCGCGCTCTGCCTTGAACCCGTGACTGCGGGCGGCGGTGTGATCGAGGCCCCCGCCGGATACTGGGAGCGCGTGCAGGAGATCTGCGGGAAATACGGCATCCTGCTGCATATTGACGAGGTCGTCTGCGGCGTCGGCAGAACCGGCACATGGTTCGGCTATCAGCACTACGGCATCAAGCCCGACTTCGTGACCATGGCGAAGGGCGTCGCCTCGGGCTATGCCGCCATCGCCTGCATGGTGACGACCGAAGAAGTGTTCGCCATGTTCAAGGACGACGCCTCTGACCCCCTGAACTATTTCCGCGACATATCCACCTTTGGCGGCTGCACGGCCGGCCCGGCGGCGGCGCTGGAAAACATGCGCATCATCGAGGATGAGAACCTGCTGGACAACTGCACGGCAATGGGCGCGCGCATGACCGGCAATCTGCAAGAGCTCATGGAAAGGCACAGGGTCATCGGCGATGTGCGCGGCAAGGGCCTGTTTCTGGGGGCGGAACTGGTGTCGGACCGCAGCACGAAAGAGCCGGTGGACGAAAGGCTCGCGCAACAGGTCGTCGCGGAATGCGGCGCGCAGGGGGTGATGATCGGCGTCACCAACCGCTCTCTTCCGGGTCGCAACAATACGCTGTGTTTCAGCCCGGCGCTGATTGCCGCGCCGGATGATATAGACCGGATCACCGATGCGGTCGATCACGCCCTGATCAGGGTGTTCGGCTGACCGGCGCACGACCACAGATGCAAAACCTGCCGCGCCGATACTGTAAGTCCAGATTGCCAGAAATTTCGGACCAATCTATGCTGCCCCCATGGCCATTTCCGAAGAAACCTTCTTTCTTGGTTCCCGCTCCGGGGGCACCCTTCAAAGCCAGATCCGGCAAATGGTGGCGGAAGGCATCCTGTCGGGCCGTTTCCGGCCCGGCGAAAAAATGCCTTCGACCCGGAAACTCGCCAGACATCTGGGCATCAGCCGCCTGACGGTCACGCTCGCATATACCGAACTGATTGCGGATGATTATCTGAGTTCGGCAGGGCGCTCCGGTTATTATATCTCGAATACCGCACCGCTCCCGCCGCAAATTCCCCTTGGCCGCTCCCGCGACTGCGTCGATTGGTCCCGCGCCATCGGGCAGCGGTATTCCGGCGGGCGGCATGTGGAAAAGCCCCCCGGATGGGAAACCTGTCGCTATCCCTTTGTCTACGGACAGGCCGACCCCCGGCTGTTCGATCAGCAGAACTGGCGGCTTTGCGCGGTTCAGGCCCTGGGGCGCAGGGAATTTGCGTCCCTGACCGGTGACTATCAGGACCGGGACGATCCGAAGCTCATCGAATTCATCCTGCGTCATACGCTTCCCCGCCGTGGCATCCTTGCCAGCCCGGCCGAGATTCTGATCACCGCAGGTGCCCAGAACGCATTGTGGCTGTCGGCGCAGATCCTTCTTACCCAACGCCGGGCAGCGGCGCACGAGACCCCCTGCTATCCCGGCCTGCGCGAGATTCTCAGCCAGACACGGTGCCACCTCACGCCGCTTCCGGTGGACCGCGATGGCCTCGACCCGGATATGATCCCGGCAGGGACCGATGCGCTTTTCGTCACGCCAAGCCATCAGTGCCCGACCACCGCAACCATGCCGCTGGACCGGCGCAACAGGTTGCTGGCGCGGGCGCGGCGCGACAGTTTCGTGATTGTCGAAGATGATTACGAGTTTGAAATGTCGTTTCTTACCGCGCCGCATCCCGCCCTGAAATCGCTTGATGAGGATGGGCGCGTCATCTATGTTGGCTCGTTCTCCAAATCGCTCTTTCCCGGATTGCGGCTGGGCTATCTGGTCGGCTCTGCCCCGTTCATTCGCGAAGCCCGCGCGTTGCGGACAACCATCATGCGCCATCTGCCTGGCAACACCCAGCGCACCGCCGCGTTTTTCCTGTCGCGCGGTCACTATGACGCCCTGATCCGAAAGCTGCGCAATGCCTATCACCACCGCCAGCAGGTGATGGATCTGGCCTTGCGCGAACACGGTATCGGCATCTCGGGCCGTGCCGGTTTCGGCGGTTCGTCGTTCTGGATGACAACGCCGGAGGGGGTATGCGCCGACGATCTTGCGGAACGCCTGAAGAAGCGCAGTGTGCTGATCGAACCCGGCGCCCCGTTTTTCCGGAACCGCGAAGACGGACAGCGGCATTTCCGGCTGGCCTATTCCTCGGTCCCGGCGGAACGCATTCCCGATGGGATCGCCATACTGGCCGAGGAAATGGGCCATTGCCCGTCACGTCCTGCCCGCCGCCCCCCGCGATGAGCGACCGGCAGGCAGGGGCGGCAGCCGAATTGATCTGGATATATCGGCGCACCCCGTCTGGCCCTAATACGGGTCGGCGGTATCCCATATTCTGACCGCGATCTGAATCAGCGCGATGCCAGACGCCGCTTTTGCCATATGAGGGGCCACCCCATGAAAATGACCACCGAAGAAGCCTTTGTCAAAACCCTGCAAATGCACGGCATCGAACATGCCTTCGGCATCATCGGCTCTGCAATGATGCCGATCTCCGACATTTTCGGCAAGGCGGGGATCACGTTCTGGGACTGCGCGCACGAAGGTTCCGGCGGCATGATGGCCGATGGCTTCACCCGCGCCACCGGCAGGATGTCGATGATGATCGCCCAGAACGGCCCCGGCATAACCAACTTCGTCACCGCCGTGAAAACCGCCTACTGGAATCACACGCCGCTTTTGCTGGTGACTCCGCAGGCGGCCAACAGGACAATGGGGCAGGGCGGTTTTCAGGAGGTGGAACAGATGGCCGCGTTCAGGGACATGGTTGCCTATCAGGAAGAGGTCCGCGACCCGACCCGCGTGGCCGAAGTTCTGAACCGGGTCATCATGAATGCCTGGCGCGCCTCTGCCCCGGCGCAAATCAACGTCCCGCGTGACTTTTGGACCCGGGTCATCGACATCGAACTGCCGGCAATTGTCGGGATCGAGCGCCCGACCGGCGGCGCGGACGCCCTTGATCGGGCTGCGGAACTGTTGTCCGGCGCCGGCTTTCCGGTCATCCTGAACGGCGCCGGTGTCGTGCTTGGCGGCGCCATCGGGGCCTCGCAGGCGCTGGCCGAACGTCTGGATGCCCCGGTCTGCTGCGGCTATCAGCACAATGACGCCTTCCCCGGTTCGCACCCGCTGTTTGCGGGGCCTCTGGGCTATAACGGCTCCAGGGCCGGGATGCAGTTGATCGCGCAGGCCGATGTGGTGCTGGCGCTGGGCACCCGGCTGAACCCGTTCTCCACCCTGCCGGGTTACGGCATCGACTACTGGCCCCGCGATGCGAAAATCATTCAGGTTGACATCAACCCCGACCGGATCGGCCTGACAAGGACTGTCGATGTGGCCATCATCGGAGACGCGAAAAAGGTGGCCGAAAGCCTGCTGGAAAGACTGTCCGACACCGCAGGCGACACTGGCCGCGACGACCGCAAGGCGCTGATCGCCAACACCAAATCCGCCTGGGCGCAGGAACTGACCTCGATGGATCACGAAAAGGACGATCCCGGCACCACCTGGAACCGGCGCGCCCGCGAGGCAAAGCCCGGCTGGCTGAGTCCGCGCAAGGCGTGGCGCGCGATTCAGGCCGCCCTGCCCGGGAACGCAATCATCTCGTCCGACATCGGCAACAACTGCGCCATTGGCAATGCCTACCCGACGTTCGAAGAGGGGCGCAAATATCTGGCGCCGGGTCTGTTCGGCCCCTGCGGCTATGGCTTGCCCGCCGTCGTCGGCGCCAAGATCGGCTGCCCGGATGTTCCGGTCGTCGGCTTCTCCGGCGACGGCGCATTCGGCATTGCGGTGACCGAACTGACGGCCATTGGCCGCCCCGAATGGCCGGCGATCACGCAGATCGTCTTTCGCAACTACCAATGGGGCGCGGAGAAGCGGAACTCGACGCTGTGGTATGATGACAATTTCGTCGGAACGGAACTGGACACGCAGGTCTCCTATGCCGGGATCGCGCGGGCCTGCGGCCTGAAAGGCGTCGTCGCCCGCACCATGGACGAACTGACGGACGCTCTGAACCAGGCGATCAGGGATCAGATGGAAAACGGCGTGACCACACTGATCGAGGCCCTGATCAACCAGGAACTGGGCGAGCCTTTCCGCCGCGACGCGATGAAGAAACCGGTCGGGGTGGCCGACATCGACGCCAACGACATGCGCCCGCAAAAAGGCGCCTGAGGCAGGGATGGCCGAACCGATGATGAAAGCGCCCCTCGATCTGCTGCTGTCAGAGGCCCCGAGCCGCCCCCGGCCCGCCATTTCGTTCAGCGAAGGCAGCGACCCGCGCATCGTCGCCGGGGCGCTTGCCGCCCGCAGGGCCGGGATCGCCGATATTGTTCTGGTCGGCGATGCGGCGGAAATCCGCGCTGAACTCGCCGCGCAGAATGCGCGTGAAAGCGACGGAATCGCGATCCACGACCCGGCGACCTCGCCGCTGATCGACGAATTTGCCGGGGTCTTCCATGCGCTTCGCCGCCACACTGGCGTGGATGAGGCCGGGGCGCGCGCCGCCGTGCGGACCCCGCTTGTCCATGCCGCCATGCTGGTGCGCGAAGGCCATGCCGCGGGCACTGTCGGCGGCGCCGTTCACACCACTGCCGATGTGGTGCGCACCGCCATTCAGGTGATCGGCAAGGCTGCGGATGCGGCAATGGTATCGTCGTTCTTCCTGATGATGCCGCCTGGCGATGCGCGCGAAAATGGCCGCGCGATGCTTTATTCCGACTGTGGCCTGGTGATCGACCCCTGCGCAGACGAACTCGTCGCCATCGCCGCCGCCGCCGCCGGTTCCTGCGCCGCCCTTCTGCAACGGGAGCCGCAAATCGCCATGCTGTCCTTTTCCACCAAAGGCAGCGCCCGCCACCCGGCGGTGGACAAGGTGACTGAAGCCACCGCGATACTGCGCAGGCAGCACCCCGGCCTGAACGTGGACGGGGAATTGCAGTTCGACGCGGCCTTCGTCCCCGGCGTGGGCGCGCGGAAATCCCCCGGCTCCACGGTCGCGGGACGGGCAAACGTGATGATCTTCCCCAATCTCGACGCCGGAAACATTGCTTACAAGATCACCCAGCGGCTTGGCGGTTACAGCGCCATCGGCCCGATCCTTCAGGGTCTCGCCCGGCCCGCCTGCGACCTTTCGCGCGGCTGCGTGGCCGGGGATGTGACCCAGATGATCGCCGTCGCCGTCCTTCAGGCCCGCGCGGGTGCGTCGGGCAGATCGGCATGAGCCGCGAACAAATTCCCCGATTGTCGCGAAAACCGCGAAAATCGGACTTCAAATCAGGGTCCGGTCGCGCCATTGTCACGGGAAACAGCGAACAGGGAAAATCATGACTTTCCGGCAGCCGCAGATCGACACGTCGCCCGGGGTCTCTGACGAGATACGCAAGACGACCTGCTACATGTGCGCCTGCCGCTGCGGCATCGACGTACACATGAAGGATGGCAAGGTCGCCTATATCGAAGGCAACCGCGACCATCCGGTGAACAGGGGCGTGCTCTGCGCCAAGGGCTCGGCAGGGATCATGCAGGTCAACGCCCCCTCGCGGCTCAGGAAACCCCTGCGCCGGGTCGGCCCGCGCGGCTCTGGCGAGTTTCAGGAAATCGACTGGGACGACGCGCTGTCGATCGCCTGCGGCTGGCTGGAAAACATCCGCCACGACTCTCCTGAAAAACTGGCCTTCTTCACCGGCCGCGACCAGTCGCAGAGCTTCACCAGCTTCTGGGCCCAAAGCTACGGCACGCCCAACTACGCCGCCCATGGCGGTTTCTGCTCGGTCAACATGGCGGCGGCCGGCATCTACACCATGGGCGGCGCGTTCTGGGAGTTTGGCCAGCCCGACTGGGAACACACCAGGCTTTTCATGCTCTTCGGGGTTGCGGAGGATCACGATTCCAACCCGATCAAGATGGGGATCGGCAGGATCAAGGCGCGCGGTGCGAAGATCATCGCCGTGAACCCGATCCGCACCGGCTATAACGCGGTGGCTGACGAGTGGGTGGGGATCACCCCCGGCACCGACGGGCTTTTCATCCTGTCGATGATCCATTGCCTGATCAAGGCGGGCAGGATCGACCTCGATTACCTCTCTCGCTATACCAATGCGCCGGTCCTTCTGGACAGCGAAACCGGCCTCTTCGTGCGCGACGGCAATGACAAGCCGCTGGTCATCGACCGCAGGACGGGCAAACCGGCGGCCTTTGACACGCCCGGCCTGCGCCCTGATCTTGCCGCCACGCACGAAGGCCACCGGACCATCTTCCAGCATATGGCGGAACGCTACCTGTCCGACGAATACGCCCCCGAAGCCGTCGCCGAACGCTGCGGCATCCCGGCCGGCCGCATCCGCGCCATCGCCGCCGAACTCGCCCGCACCGCCTTCGAGGAAGCCTTTGAGATAGAACGGGAATGGACAGATTTCCGGGGTGAAAAACATACCAGGATGATCGGTCGCCCGGTCTCCATGCACGCCATGCGCGGGATTTCGGCACATTCCAACGGGTTCCAGACCTGCCGCGCGCTGCATGTGCTGCAAATCATCCTCGGCACGGTCGAGGCCCCCGGCGGCTTTCGCTTCAAGCCGCCCTATCCGAAACCGGCCGAGGCGCATCCGACCCCCCATTGCCATTCCAGACCCGACTGCCCGCTTGACGGCCCGCATCTGGGCTTTGTCCAGGGACCGGAGCATCTGGCGCTGAAGGAGGATGGCTCCCCCGCCCGCATCGACAAGGCGTTCACCTGGGAAAACCCGATGTCGGCGCATGGCCTGATGCACATGGTCATATCGAACGCCCACGCTGGCGACCCGTATGAAATCGACACGCTTTTCATGTATATGGCAAACATGTCGTGGAATTCGTCGATGAACACGGGCGGCGTGATCCAGATGCTGACCGACATGGACGAGAACGGCGATTACATCATCCCGCACATCATCTATTCGGACGCCTACAGTTCCGAGATGGTGGCCTATGCCGATCTGATCCTGCCCGACACGACCTATCTGGAACGCCATGACTGCATCAGCCTGCTGGATCGTCCGATCTGCGAGGCCGACGCCGCCGCCGACGCCATCCGCTGGCCGGTGATCGAGCCCGACCGCGACGTGCGCGGCTTTCAGACCGTGCTGATCCAGCTTGCCAACCGCATGAAGCTGCCGGGCTTCACCAACGAGGACCGCAGCCCGAAATGGACGGATTACGCCGATTACATCGTCAACCATGAACGCAAGCCCGGCATCGGCCCGCTGGCGGGCTTCCGCGGCAATGGCGACCGGCGCGGGCGCGGGCCGGTGAACCCGGATCAGTTGAACCGCTATATCGAAAACGGCGGGTTCTTTGTCGAGCATATCCCGGCCGGCGCTGGCTATTACAAACCGTGGAACATGGAATATCAGGGCTGGGCCGTGTCGATGGGCCTTTATGACAGCCCGCAGCCCTATCTGTTCCAGCTTTACGTGGAACCCATGCGCAAGTTCCAGCGCGCCGCCGAAGGCCATGGCGACCGCCAGCCGCCCGACCACCTGCGCGACCGGATCAGACGCACGATGGATCCGTTCCCGCTCTGGTATCCGCCGTTCGAGGATGACAATGTCGATCCGGACGAATACCCGATCCACGCGCTGACCCAGCGGCCGATGGCGATGTATCACAGCTGGGGCGCCCAGAACGCATGGCTGCGCCAGATCCACGGGTGCAATCCGCTCTACATCCCGACCGGACTCTGGGAGGAACACGGCTTTCAGGACGGCGACTGGGCGCGCGTGTCCTCCGCCCATGGCTCGATCACCGTTCCCGTCGCCCATCACGGCGGGCTGAACCCGCACACGATCTGGACCTGGAACGCCATCGGCAAGCGCAAGGGGGCGTGGGCGCTCTCCGGGGATGCGCCAGAGGCCACCAGAGGCTTCCTGCTCAACCACCTGATCCACGAATTGCAGCCCCCCGGCGGTGACGGGTTGCGCTGGTCGAACTCCGACCCGATCACCGGTCAGGCCGCCTGGTTCGACCTGCGTGTGAAAATAGAGAAAACCGCCACCCCCGCCGAATGCGCCCCGATCCTGCCGCCGATAAGATCGCCGGTCGGCCAGGGCCCGGAAGACCTCGCCTGGAAGGTGGGCCAGTGATGCGCCGCACCACCACGATACCGGCGCCATACCGATGCGATGCAGAGGGCGAAAAGCGCCCCTCCCTTCTTCTTTGCGGAAATACTCCGGGGTCCGGGGCAGCGCCCCGGTCCGGCCGCCGCCATCATCCGGAAGGCCCGCCCGAATGACCGACCTCCCCACCACAACCGAAAAGAAGCTCGGCCTGGTCATCGACCTCGATACCTGCGTCGGCTGCCATGCCTGCGTGATCTCCTGCAAGGGCTGGAACACCGAAAACCACGGCGCTCCCCTCAGCGACCGGGATGCCTACGGGGCCGCCCCCGCGGGCACCTTCCTGAACCGCGTCCATACCTTTGAGGTCACACCGGAAAACGGCCCCGCCCAGACCGTGCATTTCCCCAAGTCCTGCCTGCATTGCGACGACGCGCCCTGTGTCACCGTCTGCCCCACCGGCGCCAGCTACAAGCGGGTCGAGGACGGCATCGTTCTGGTCAATGAGAGCGACTGCATCGGCTGCGGCCTCTGCGCCTGGGCCTGCCCCTATGGCGCGCGCGAACTGGATCAGGTCGAAGGCGTGATGAAGAAATGCACGCTCTGCGTGGACCGCATATATAACGACAACCTGCCGGAACAGGACCGCATCCCCGCCTGCGTCCGCACCTGCCCGGCGGGCGCCCGTCACTTCGGCGATCTGGGCGATCCCGACAGCGATGTGTCAAGGCTCGTCACGGATCGTGGCGGCATGGATCTGATGCCCGAACAGGCGACCCGCCCGGTCAACAAATACCTGCCCCCGCGCCCCAGGGACGAGATGGAAGAGATCGACATTCTCGCCCCGCTCCTAGCCCCTGTCGCCGGGGATTCCAAAGGCTTCCCCGGCTTCCTCGGCTGGCTCGACAAGGCGCTGGAGAAACTCTGATGCACCCGGCGCCATCGGTCATCCTCTTCACGGTTCTCTCCGGCGCGGGTTTCGGGCTGCTGGCTTTCCTCGGTCTTGGCTATCCCGATGCAGGCGGCTGGACCGCCTTCGGTTTCTTCTTCATCGCCTATGCGCTGGCGGTGGGCGGGCTGATCTCCTCCGTCTTCCATCTGGGCCACCCGGAACGCGCGCTGAAAGCCTTCAGCCAATGGCGCACGAGCTGGCTCAGCCGCGAAGGCTGGCTTGCCGTTCTGGCGCTGATCGTGATGGGGGTCTACGCGCTTGGCGTCATCTTCCCCGGAACCCGGCTGCCGGTCGTCGGCGCCCTGGGCGCCGCGCTGTCGCTGGCCACGGTCTATGCCACCTCGATGATCTATGCCCGGCTCGGGACCGTGCCGCGCTGGAACAGCCCGCTGACCACGGCGCATTTCCTGTCGGTCTCCGTTGCAGGCGGTGCGGTGCTCTCTGGCCAGACCCGGCTGGCGGCGGCGTTGCTGGCGCTGGCGGGTGTGGTGCAACTGGTGGCATGGAAAAAAGGCGACGCCCGCCTTGCCAGGCGCGGCCACACGATTGAAACCGCCACCGGTCTGGGCGCGCGCGGCAAGGTGCGCCTGTTCGAGGGGCCGCATTCCGGCAGCAGTTATCTGCTGAAGGAATTCGCCTATGTGGTTGGCCGCAACCATGCGCAAAAACTTCGCATCATCGCGCTTCAGGGGATGAGCATCCTGCCCTCGGTGTTGCTGACGCTGTTGCCCGGCAGCCATGCTGTCGTGCTGCTGGCGATCATCCTGCATCTGGGCGGCACGCTAGTTTCGCGCTGGCTGTTCTTTGCCGAGGCCGAACATGTGGCCGGTCTTTACTATGGCAAACGGTGACCCCCCGGTCAGGCGCGCCGCCGCGCCCACCGCGCAACCACCCCTGCCAGCAACGAGAGCACAAACCACAACACCGCCGTCGCCACTATGCTTGGCCCTGTCGGCGTGTCGTGGGCGAGCGAGATCCACAGGCCGCCCAGAACCGACATTCCGCCCAGCGCTGCGGCGGTAATCGCCATGCCCTCCGGCGTTGCGGCGAAACCCCTGGCCGCCGCTGCGGGAATGATCAGCATGGCGGCAATCAGCAGGGCGCCCACGATCTTGATCGCGACGGCGACCACGACGGCAAGCGCGACGGTCAGGACAAGCTCCTCCCGTCGCGGGTCGAACCCGGCGGCGCGGGCCAGTTCCGGATTGAGCGACGCGGTCAAAAGCGCCGACCAGCGCCAGCAAAGCAATGCCAGCACCACCCCGGCGCCGCCCCAGATCACCGCAATGTCGGCCCGGCCAACGGCAAGAATATCGCCGAACAGATAAGCGTTCAGATCAATGCGCACATTGTCGAGAAAACTGATCGCGATCAGTCCCAGGGCCAGCGCCGAATGGGCGAGCACACCCAGTATCGTGTCCAGCGCATGTCCCCGGTGAGACAGCGCCGACACCATCACCGCCATGGCCATTGCCGCCGCCAGAACGCCGGCAGGGATCGAGATCGAAAAACCGAAGGACAGCGCCACCCCAAGCACTGCCGCATGGGCTGCCGCATCCCCGATATACGCCATCCGCCGCCAGACCACGAAACACCCCAGCGGCCCTGCCGCCACGGCCATCCCCAGCCCCGCCAGCCCTGCCCGGATCAGGAAATCATCCAGCATGGGCGACCGTTTCCTTCTTTCCCGCGTCGCCGTCGCGCACCCCGTCATGACTGTGGTCATGTTCATGCTGATAGAGCGCCAGCGCCCCGCCGGTTCCATGCCCGAACAGCGCCCGATATTCCGGCGCGGCAGAGACCACGGTGGGGGTGCCCTCACAGCAGATATGGCCGTTCAGGCAGATCACCCGGTCAGACGCGCTCATGACCACATGCAGGTCATGGCTGACCATCAGAATGGCGCAGCCGGTGTCGCGCCGCACTTCCTCGATCAGCCTGTAGAAGCTGGCGGTCCCCGGCTGATCCATCCCCTGCGTCGGCTCATCCATGATCAGAAGCTGCGGGCCGGACAGCAGGGCCCGGGCCAGAAGAACGCGCTGAAACTGGCCGCCGGACAGCGAAGACATCTGCTGCCCCTGCACGCCCGGAACGCCGACGCGAACCAGCACAGCCGTCCGACGCTCTGCCGGTTGCCGAAGCGGCAGGCACAGAAAGCGGTTCACGGTCATCGGCATCGTGGAGTCCACGAACATGCGCTGTGGCACATATCCGATGCGCAATCCCGGCCGGGTCACGACAGAGCCAGCCTGCGGGGGCAGCGCACCCAGCAGGGTTTTGATCAGGGTGGATTTGCCAGACCCGTTCGGCCCGACGACGGTGACGATTTCGCCGGGTTCGATACCGAGATCGACATTCGACAGGACGCACGAATCGCCGAAACCGGCACAGAGGCCACGCGCCGCAATAAGGCTCATCCCACTGCCCCCAGACAGGCGGGACACAGGCCGACCGCTTCCAGATTCATCTGTTCGACCTCAAATCCCGACGTTCCGGCGCTCCGCCTGACATCGGCCTGGACTGTCGCGGCATCCATCTCTGCCACCAGATCGCAAGAGTTGCAGATCAGGAACATCGGCCGATGCGATTCATCGGGATGCGTACAAGCGGCAAAGGCGTTCAGACGCCGGATGCGATGCGCAAACCCGTGTTCCACGAGAAAATCCAGGGCCCGGTAGACAACCGGCGGCTGGCTGCCGAAACCGTCTGCCGCCAGCCGCTCCAGCACCTCATATGCCCCCATCGCCTGATGCGCCTCAAGCAGAATTTCCAGTGTGCGGCGGCGAACCGGGGTCAGACGCAGGTCCGTATCCCCGGCGCGCTTCTCTGCCCGAAGAAGCACATCGGAACAACAGATGTCATGATCATGCGGACGGAACGCAAGCGGTTGCGGGGCCTTGTTCGCCATTGCAATATCCATGATGTTATACTATCACATTTCATATTCCATCACAATCAGGACTGCGGCAACACCGGCAATGAAAAAAGTGCCTCTCCTCATCGGCGCCCTGTTTTCCATGACCCAGACCGCATTTGCGGACCCGCTCGGGATTGTAACCGATATTCCGCCCGTGCATTCGCTGGTCTCACAGGTTCTGGGGGATCGTGGGATGCCTCCTGAACTGTTGCTGTCGGGGCAGGACGATCCACACGGTTTTCAACTGCGCCCGAGCCAGGCGCGCACGCTTTCCGAGGCGGATCTGATCATCTGGATGGGGGAAGATCTGACCCCCTGGCTGAGCGCCGCAATCGAAACGATCGCCCCGGATTCGCATCATCTGGAACTGCTTGCGGTTGCGGGAACGAATCGCGGGGATTCGGATCATGATGATCGGAAAGAAGGTCGGGAAGAAGACCGGAACCGTGCGCATGAACGCCACGGCGCAGACCCCCATGCCTGGCTTGACCCCGACAATGCCGCGACATGGCTGGAACACATCGCGGAACAGCTTGCGCAGCTCGATCCCGCCCATGCCGGGATTTACCGCGCGAATGCAAGGTCGGCGCGCGCCGACACCGAAACCCTGATCCGCAGGATCAAGGCGGAACTGAGCGGTATCGAAGGGATTCCGGGAATTGCTCTGCACGATGCCTATGGTCATTTCGAAGCCCGGTTCGGTCTGCATTTCCTGGGCTATCTGCGCAAAACGGACGCGGCGGCACCCGGCGCCGCGCGGATCGCGGCATTGCAGAACCTCTTTCGTTCGGGCCGCATCCGCTGCGTTTTCAGAGAGCCCGGGCATGACCCGAAACTGTTGCTGTCATTGACGAAGGGTGCGGATATTCGGGTAGAGCAGCTCGACCCGCTCGGGGTTGAACTGGAACCGGGGCCGGAACTCTACGGGGAACTGCTTGGGAAAATGGCGGCCGCGATACGATCCTGCACAGACGAATGACCGCGCCGAATGACCGGGCATCAGCCCCGCCAGTCGAAGAACCCATGGGGCGCGCGCGCCAGCAGATCGCCGGCAAGCCCGCGCCCAAGCTCTGCCCCGTCTTCAATCGGGGCGGAACCTTCTTCCACAAGGCGTTCCGAGCCATCAGGCCGCAGGATTTCACCGCGCAGTCTGATCGTATCGCCCTCCAGCACCGCCAATCCGGCGATGGGGGTCGCGCATGATCCGTCCAGAGCGGCAAGAAACGCGCGCTCCGCCAGCAACCGCTGCCCGGTTGGCGCGTCATGAATGGCCGAAAGCATGTCTGCCGCATGGCTGTCGCTGTCGCGCCGCCCGATTCCGATCGCGCCCTGCGCAACGGCGGGCAGCATGTCATCAACCGTGATCGGGGTCATCGGCACATCCGGATTCCCCAGCCGGTTCAGCCCCGCCATGGCAAGGAAGGTCGCCACCGCGACGCCCTCTTGCAGCTTGCGCAGCCGGCTTTGCACATTGCCGCGGAACGCCACCACTTTCAGATCGGGACGCCGGTTCAGAAGCTGCGCCCGGCGGCGCAGGCTGGAGGTGCCGGCCGTCGCGCCCTCTGGCAGTTCGGCAATGGCCCTGACATGGGGGGAAACGAACGCATCGCGCGCATCCTCGCGCGGCAGACAGGTGTCAAGGATCAGCCCCTCGGGCTGATGCACCGGCATGTCCTTCATCGAATGCACGGCGATGTCGATGACGCCGGACAACAGCGCCTCTTCGATCTCCCTGGTGAACAGCCCCTTGCCGCCGATCTCCTTCAGGGACCGATCCTGAATGCGGTCGCCGGTGGTTCTGATCGCCACGATCCTGAACGCCTGGCCCGGCAGGTCGAACGCCGCCGCCAGACGGTCGCGCGTTTCATGCGCCTGCGCCAACGCCAGAGGGGAGCCTCTGGTGCCGATTTTCAACGGCGCGGCCGGGGTGGGCAGGTTCAATGTCATGCCCCCCTTTTATCGCGGCAAAATGCCGTTGCAACGCCCATTGACTTGACATCCCGCCTTCTGCACGGGACGAGGCGCCGCAGGACAGGGAGCCGACCGCATGACCAAGAAACTGCTCAGGGCGCTGGCTGGCGAAAAACAGCACACGCCGCCGGTGTGGATGATGCGTCAGGCGGGGCGCTATCTGCCGGAATACCGCGCCACGCGGGCGCAGGCGGGCGATTTCCTGTCGCTGTGCTATACGCCCGATCTGGCGGCGGAAGTCACCTTGCAACCCATCCGCCGGTATGGGTTCGACGCGGCCATCCTCTTTGCCGATATTCTTCTGATCCCGCAGGCGCTGGGCGCCGATCTGTGGTTCGTGACCGGCGAAGGCCCGCGCCTGTCCACGGTGACGACGCCGCAGGAGGTTGCGGCCCTGAGACCCGCCGAAGCCGTGCATGAAACGCTGGCCCCGGTCTATGAGACCGTCCGCATCCTGTCGCGCGAACTGCCGGAAGACACCGCCCTGATCGGCTTTGCGGGCGCGCCGTGGACGGTTGCCACCTACATGATCGCCGGGCGCGGAATGCCCGGTCAGGGTCCGGCGCACATGTTCAAGAATGGCAATCGCGCAGGTTTCGATGCCCTGATGGACCGGATCACCGGGGCCACGATCGAATATCTCTCTGCCCAGATCGCTGCCGGGGCCGAGGTGGTGAAGCTGTTTGACAGTTGGGCCGGTTCCCTGAACGCGCAGGATTTTCGGGATTACGCCGTGGCCCCTGTCAGACGGATCATCGGGGAACTCGGAACCCGCCACCCCGGCGTGTCGGCGATTGCCTTTCCGCGGCAGGCGGGGCCGGGCTATGCGGGCTTTGCCAGGGCGACCGGCGCGGATTGTGTGGCGCTGGACGATTCGGTGACGCCCGATTGGGCCGCAACGCATGTGCAGCCCGATGGCTGTGTGCAGGGCAATCTCGCCCCGCATCACATGGTAAGCGGCGGGCGGGCGCTGGTCGAGGAAACTCGATCCATCGTTCGCGCCCTGCGGGGCGGGCCGCATGTCTTCAACCTCGGGCATGGCATCACGCCCGACGCGGACCCCGACAATGTGCATGTGATGCTGGAGGCGATCCGCAGCGCATGACCCGCCCCCTGCGCGTTCCGGCCCTGACGGCGGAACCCCGGCGCAAAGGCCGAAGCACCGGGGCCGGGGCCGGGGCCGGGGCCGGGGGGCTGGCCGGTATTTTCAGGCGGTCATTTCCACCGCGTCATTGATCCGGATTGCGAACAACCCGGATCAAGCCTTGTTTCACTCCGCGCTTTATTCTGCGCTTTACTCAGCCGCGCTGGGCGCCCGGTCGCCCTGGCGGGAGCGTATACCGTCGCGGATGACCGCCTTGAGCAAGGCGACGCCCATCAACGCCATCACGACCGAGAAGGGCAGCGCACCGATGATCATGGCTGTGTAGATCGCATCCAGACCGCCAGCCAGCAACAGTGTTCCGATCACCAGCGTCAAGGCCGCGCCCCAAACGATAATATGCACCCTGGGTTTCTGACGCGCATCGCCGCCCGCCGCGATGGTGTTGATGATCAGAACAGCGGAGTCTGCGGAAGTCACCAGATAGGTCAGCAGCAGAACGACGATGATGATCGACATCAGAAGCGCCAGGGTTGGCGACAGCATGTAGTTGATCATCGCAAAGAGCTGCGAGGAAATGCCAGCGCTGGTGATTGCATCGCCTGCGCCGCCGTTCAGGGTCAGGTCAATCGCCGTGCCACCGGCGAAGGTGAACCAGATGAAGCACATCAGCGACGGCACGATCATCGCGCCCAGCACATATTCGCGGAACGTGCGGCCCCGCGAAATCCGTGCAAGGAACAGGCCGACGAAGGGCGCGAACGCAATCCACCATGCCCAGTAGAAGATCGTCCAGTCGCCCTGCCATCCGGCAAGCTGGCTGACAACGCTTTCGGGATTTCCATCGGCTGTCCAGACCGTGACGGCCATCGCCGGCAGGTGCAGGAGATAATCCCACAGGCCGACAAACAGACTCTTCAGTGCAAAGAGCGTGGAGCCGAACACCAGGAAGAACGCCAGCAGGAAAAATGACAGTCCCATATTGATGTTGGACAGCCACTTGATGCCTTTGCCGACCCCGGAGAGCGCCGACAGTGTCGAGGCCAGCATCACGATGCCAAGCGCCAGGATCATCGCGCCATTGGTCGGGTCGCCCTCTGCATTCATCATCCAGTTCGCGCCGGTGATGTTGAAAACGCCGGAGGCAAACTGGGACACGCCCAGGCCCAGCGTCACCGATACGCCCAGAATGGTCGCGATTACCGAGACGATGTCGATCACATGGCCCACCGGCCCCGAGAGTGATTTTCCGAGGATCGGAGCCAGACCGGAACGAATGGTCAGCGGCAGCCCGCGCGAATAGCTGAAGAAACCCAGCGCCAGACCGACAACCGCGTAGCAACCCCAGGCAGAGAAACCCCAGTGCAGGAACGACCACTTGTAGGCCGAGCGGACGTTTTCGGCAGTGTTGCCTTCGGTAATGCCCTTTATCACTTCCGGGTTAGTTCCGAAATGAAACAGCGGTTCGGCCGTTGCATAGGTCAACATGCCGATGCCGATGCCGGCCCCGAACATCATCGAGAACCAGGAAAAGTTCGAGAATTCCGGTTTCTCGTCAGGCTGGCCAAGTTTCAGGCGTCCGGTGGCCGGCCACAGGGCCAATACCACGCAGACCACAATGTAGAACGCCATGACATACATGTACCAGGCGCCGGTGTTTGCATCCATGGCGCCGCGGATGCCGTTCAGCACCTCGCCTGCCTTTTCGGGCCATACGGCTGCCCACAGGATCAGCAGGCCGATCGCGATTTTCGACCCCAGCGCGACTATCTTGTTGAAGCCGCTATAGAAACCCGAATCGTCCGTTTCGATAGGCAACTCCGTAAGAGGTGGTTTGATTGACATTGTTACATCCTTCCTGTTGGAAATGAGGAACCTTGCTTTGCGCAAGTGTTGATCTTGCAGACTGTTACATCATCATTCGGACACCTGTTGGTCGGAATGCGAATCTTGCGGGGCTGACAGCGAACCGGGTCATGAACGACATCGGTGCGAGCACGGCGGCGCGAATACGGCATGGCGAACCCGGTCTGATCGAAACTCATATGTGGTCCATACTACATTTTATTGCGCCGCGCATCCATGACATTATATTTTCTTTCACATTGCGGATGGCTGTCCCGCCGGGTGAAACCGGGGTCGCATTTTTCACCGGGCGCCCTTGTCCGGGATGGTCGGAACAGGGCCCCGATGTCTGGATCAGCGCATGTCGCAAGGTGACGGGCGACTTGCGGGAAGGCAACGCGAATGCCTTCGCGGCGCGGCGGGGGATCGGGATCAGCGGTCACATGCACGGCGCCACGCTGCTGGACGAAAACGACGCGCCCCTGCGGCCCTGCATTCAGTGGAACGACACACGTTCTGCGAAAGAGGCGGCGCGGCTGGATGCCCTGCCGGGGATGCGGGAGATTTCCGGCAATATCGTGTTCCCCGGTTTCACCGCGCCCAAACTGGAATGGGTGCGCCTGAACGAACCCGGCATTTTCCTGAAAACAGCCAGGGTTCTGCTGCCGAAGGACTACCTGCGCCTGTGGCTGACCGGAGACCATATCAGCGACATGTCGGACAGTGCGGGGACATCGTGGCTCGATGTCGGGGCGCGCATGTGGTCGATGGAGGCGCTGGCGCTGACACATATGCGCCATGACCAGATGCCCGAACTGGTCGAGGGGAGCGCGCCCGGCGGTGCGGTGCGTCGGACGCTCCGGGACGCTCCGGGACGAATGGGGGACAAGGGGTCCGGTATGCGTGGCCTGCGGCGCCGGATGCTTTGCCGAGGGGTCCGGTTTCGTGTCTCTGGGCACATCGGGCGTTCTTCTGGCGGCCAGGGACAATTTCGCCCCGGACCCGGCGTCGGCGGTACACAGTTTCTGCCACGCCATCCCTGACCGGTGGTATCAGATGGGGGGCATTCTGGCGGCGACGGATTGCCTGAACTGGCTGTCCCGCGCCGCAGGGCGGTCGGTGGAAGACCTTGCCTACAGCCTGCCGGACCGCATCCGGGGTCCGTCGGCGCTGACATTCCTGCCCTATCTGTCCGGAGGGCGGACGCCCCATAACGATGCCTCGGTGCGCGGGGCATTTGTCGGCATTGATGTCGCCATGGGCGCCGAAACCCTGACCAGAGCCGTCATGGAGGGCGTGGCCTGTGCCTTGCGGGACAGCCTTGAGGCGCTGAAATCGACCGGAACCGGACTGGATACGATCCTTGCCGTCGGCGGCGGAACCCGGTCGCGGTTCTGGCTTGAAACCCTGGCCACGACACTGGGTCTGTCGCTTGCCCTTCCCGAAGGCGGGGAATTCGGGGCCGCCATGGGGGCCGCGCGTCTTGCCTTGTGCGCGGATACGGGTGCCGCGCCGGAAGAGGTCATGACGCCTCCGCACATCGCGGCGACAATCCCCCCCGCGCCGACCTGCAAGACGCCTATGAAGCCGGATACCGGCGGTTTCGCGCCCTGTACCCCGCCTTGACATCGGGGCGGGGCTGATGGACAGTGCGCCGCCGGTCGTTGCGCGAAAGCGGCTCGGAAGGGTCGTTCTGAGGGACGACGACATGCGGGTCGCGATGCTTGGCCCCGGCGCAGTGACGCAGGAATGGAGGCTGGGAGGCATCCCCCTGCATCCTTGGCCATGACGACCCCGAACGGTATCGGGATGACCGCTTTTTCATGGGCGCGATTGTCGGTCGCGTGGCGAACCGGATCGGCGGCGCGGCCTGTGAACACAAGGGATTCCTCGTTCGGCTTGCAGCCAACGAGGGGGCGCATCAGTTGCATGGCGGACCGGCGGGCCTGTGGTGTGCCCATTGGGATGTGGAACCCGTCGGTCTGCGGACGGTTCGGCTGGTTCACGTCTCGGCCGCCGGGGCGAACGGGTTTCCCGGCACGGTTGCGTTTGAAATGGCGGTCACGCTGGAAGCGCCGTGATTGCGCTACGACATCCGGGCGCGGCCCGACCGGGAGACCCCAATCAGTATTGCGCAGCATTATTAGTCCGGCCTGAACAACCCTTAGCAAATTGAAAATGCTTAGGGTCAGGACTCATAGCCAGAATATGACGGTTGCAGCGATGTATATGGCGGATTTGAATATATGTGCGCATCGGTCATAGCGCATCGCGATGCGCCTCCAATCCTTGAGTTTTGCGAACAGGTTTTCGACCTTGTGCCGCCTCTTGTACGTTTCGGCGCAGTGGGGGATGGTTTTGTTGCGGTTTTTCCTTGAAGGGATGCAAACCTCAATCTTCTGATCTTCAATGATTTTTCGAACCTTTGCGCTGTCGTAGCCCCGATCCGCGATCAGAACCCTGGCCGCAGGCAGGTTGGGCAGCAAAACATCCGCGCCCTTGAAGTCGCTACGCTGACCCGCCGTCAGATGCAGCCTGACAGGGCGACCCGCACCGTAGCCTAGCAACTGTGTTTATTCTGTGAGCTGCTGGCGCTAGGGGATGCCGGTTTTGATGATCGCGTTTGCGATTGTGACCAGCCTGCGTGCGATTGCAATTATGACAAGTTTGTGCGGCTTCCCCCGCTCTTTGAGACGTTTTGCGACAGGCTTGAGAACCGGATTGTGACAGGGCAGCCTGGAACAGCACATGGCGTAGAGACCGCCTTCCGCCGGCGACAGCTCTCCTGCCTCGCATCGCCCCGCTGTCATGTGGTATCGGAGCCAGGCCGGTCATGGCAGCGGCTTCGCCTGATGTCATCCGGCCGAGTTCCGGCAATCCGGCGATCAACATTGCCGCACAAACCGGGCCAATCCCCGGGATTGATCGTAAAAGCCCCGCCCTCAGGGCAAGAGGTTTCACTCGCGCGATAACGTTTTTGATCCGCCGTTCGATGTCATCGACCTGGGTATCGAGCACGTCTTTCAGGTCGTCATCCATGGTCTCGACACCGGCAGGAATGCCCTGCTTCTTTCGAGCTCCGATCCGGGCCTTGAGCCGCTTTCGCGGATCGACGAGTTGACCTCTCCGGGTCGTCAGGGTTCCGGAAATACGCAGATTTTCGCCTGGCAGTTCCCGCCCGGCTTGCGGTCGGAATGCCATGAACCGGGCGATGAGTTCCGCATCTATCCGATCAGTCTTCGCGCGTGTGCCCCGGCAAAGCGCGAAGGCCCTGATCTGTGGCCCTGATCTGTGCTGGCAGCAATTGCACGGCCACGATGCCTGCGCCGACAAGTTCTGTCCAGAGCCCCCGTTCCTGACCACCCGTGGCCTCAAATCCGACTTTGAGCGAACCGGAGAACCGCCGGATCATCGCGATCAGCGCAATATGGCCGTCCGCCGTGTCTGGATGCCGGAACCGCTTCTCGCCAGGAAGGCAGAACCCATCCAGCCAGTCGCGCGATACATCTATCCCGGGAATGGTTATCTCAGCTATCATGTCGCTCTCTCTTCCTTATGCTTCGCGGTCCCGCAAAACGGGCCGCCATCAACTGTTCGAGACGGTGAAGAGAGGCAGGATCAGCCTGCTGGTGAACGTGGTCATGCCACAAGGTGTTCAGCGCTGTATCCTGTAGCGCGACAATCAAGATGAGAAGTGCGCGTCAATCAGGATGAGAATCCTTGGTCGCGACGTTTGGGACGATGCCGGGCTTTTGTGCCGCGATCAAGGGGTTTGTTTTTTGATTGTCGCGGAGCGTCAATCAGCTTTGGTGTTTTCCGGTGTGGCTTTTTGTGCAGGCCTTCCCGGCCCCTTTGCCTTTTGTGCTGCTCTTCGCCGGTAGCTTTCGACATTCATCTCGAAGATGGTTGCGTGGTGCACGAGCCTGTCGACGGCGGCCAATGTCATGGCCGGGTCTGGAAAAATCGCATTCCACTCCCCGAAGGGCTGGTTGGCCGTGATCAACATTGAGCGGCGTTCATATCTCGCGCTGATGAGTTCGAAGAGCACACTGGTTTCAGCCTGATCCTTGGTGACGTAGGTGATGTCATCGAGGATCAGCAGATGGAATTTGTCGAGCTTTGCAATGGCACTTTCGAGGACGAGATCGCGGCGGGCCTGTTGGAGTTTCTGGACCAGATCGGTGGTGCGGCTGAATAGGACGCGGTAGCCTTGCTCGACAAGGGCGAGCCCGATGGCTGAGCCGAGATGTGATTTGCCCACACCTGGCGGCCCAAACAGCAGGATGTTGCCGCCCTTTCCGATCCAGCTGTCGCCAGCGGTGATCGCACTGACATGGGCCTTGGACAGCATGGGGACGGCTGTGAAGTCGAAGGTGTCGATCGTTTTTCCGGGCAACAGGCGTGCCTGTGCGAGATGTCGCTCGATACGACGGCGATCTCGTTCAGCCAGTTCATGCTCCACCAGGGTGCTGAGCATCCGAGCGGCGGGCCAGCCTTCCTTGTCGGCTTGTTCCGCAAAGCGCGGCCATAGCGCCTTGATGGCTGGCAAGCGCAATTCGGTCAGAGCCAAGGTTAGGCGGGCGGTATCGGTCTGGGGCGATGTCATGCTGTCACCTCCTGAGCGGATGGCGTACCGCCGACCAACTGGTCGTAAGATGACAGGTCGGCCAGTTGCACCGCGACTTGGGGGAGTGCGTCTTGTGATGGGCTAAACACTGCGCGTAGGGCCGCCATGTCAGGCGGGCGCTTCTGGCGAAGGTCCTCCTCAAGCTGCGCTGCCAATTCAGCCTCGCAGCCCCGCTCGTGTGCCAGCGCCAGAAGATCGACAACCATGCGACACGCCGCCTTCTCACTGGTCTGCTCCAGCAGGAATGCGAACATGTTACGGAACGCCCGGCGCGGGAATAGCTGATCCCGATAGACCAGCCCCATCAGCGCCATGGGCTTTTTGCGCAAGGAGTGGATGACGTGGTGGTAATTGACCACGTGCCCATGGCTCCCGGTGCTCGAGGCTCGTCCGCGTGTCAGCGTTAGCAGGGCAGAGCTTCCCAGGAACAGCTCCAACCGATCATCGTAGAGCCGAACCCGCAGCTGATGCCCGATCAACCGGGATGGCACGGTGTAGAACACCTTGCGCAAGGTGAAGCCCCCGGAGGAAGTGACGCGCAACGTGATCTCCTCGTAATCCGTGGTCCGCCGCGTCGGCAAAGGTCTGAGGCTCGCACGTTCCGCATCGATACGCTTGGCATTGCGGGCGTTGATCCGGCCCACGATCTCGTCGATGAAGCGACGATAATCTTGCAAGCTTTCGAAGTCGCGCGACCCACGCATGACCAGCGCGTCCTCAATGGTGCGCTTCAGATGCCCATTGGGGCTCTCGATGGAACCGTTCTCGTGTGCGACGCCCTTGTTGTTGCGCGTCGGCGTCATTCCATAATGGTTGCACAGGGCGTCGAAGCGGTCGGTTAGATCGGCCCGGGATGACTTATCCAGGTTCTTGAAGGCCGCCGACAGGCTGTCAGTTCCATGATTGTGTGGCACGCCGCCGAGCGTCCAGAGGGCGTTCTGCAATCCCTCAGCCAGCGCCACATAGCTTTCGCCGCCCAGCACGACGTGGGCGTGCTGAAACCCGCTATAGGCAAGCCGGAAGTGATACAGTCGATGGCCCAGTGCCTCACCGGCAATGGTCACACCCAACTTGCCCATGGCGGTGAAATCCGACAGGCCCATTTTGCCCGGTGTGTGGGTCTGCCGGAAAATGACGTCCTGTTCAGGGCCGTGTTCCGCATTCCAGGCGCGTATCCGTCGCTCCAGAGTCCGTCGGATGCCCGTACCCAGATCAGAATGCCGACGCAGAAGCTCCTCGTAAACCGCCACAGGTCGGATCCCCGGTGAGGACCGCAGAAGCGGCACGACCTCCGCATCAAAAATGTCCGCCAGCGGGTCCGGACGCCGCCGGCCGCGAGGGGCCTTCTTCTGTGATGGTAAAATTGGGTCAGCTTGCAGCCGATAGCCCGTTGCCTGGCTGATCCCCGCCTTGGCAGCGGCAACGGCAACGGAATGGGTCGATCTGAGCGTCATGAAGAGCCTCATTTGTTGGTCAGTGACATGACAGCCCGGCATGAACGATCCCCTTGCACAGAAAATCATTCCTTATCCGAGCCGGCCACAACCGTCAGGCCCGCCCCAAAAGGGCAAAACGCGTGTGCGGGGCCTCCCCAGTCGGGCTACGCCCTCCCTGCGAGCCCCCGCACACGCGTTCTCATCCTGATTGACGCTGGATTCTCACCTTGTTTGTCGCGCAGCAGTATCCCACCCCGTCACCGCTCCCGGCCGGGAGCGGCGACGGGGTATCCATGGCAGGGACGAGACACATGAGGTGTTCAGTCCCGGCATCTGGTGGATCGGGTTCAGGATGAAACGATCCGGCTCCGTTGTCCAGACCTTGCAGATGTATTCACAGGGCGTGAGGCCGCCGAGGGTCTTGAGCCGCCGGGCGAAGTTGCAGGCTGCCAGGAAGTCAGTCGGATGCGTTCGAAGTTGATCATGGTTGTCATAATGGAAGCGTTTGACGGTCGCGTCCTTGATGGTGCGGTTCATCCGTTCCACTTGCCCGCCACTCGGGAAAACAGTCCCCCGGACTGTTTTCTTGTCCTCGCGGCTCCATGGATGGTTGGGCCTGGTCAGGCGGTGCTTGATCCCGTTGGCCTCGCAAATCACGTCGAAGCGCATTGGCCGGGAATGGATCGTGTTGCGGTTCCGGGGCCGCTCGGCGAACTGGATGCCATTGTCAGTGAGAATGGTGTGGACCTGGCAGGGCACGGCTTCGAGCATGTGCTGCAGGAACTCCCACGCGGTGCGCCTGTCGGCCTTGTCCACGAGTTGGGCGACGGCGAACTTGCTGGTGTGGTCGATGCCGACGAAGAGCCAGAGCTTGCCCCCGGTGGTCTGAACTTCGGCAATGTCGATGTGGAAGAAGCCGACAGGGTAACGTTTGAACCGCCGGCGCTGCGGTTTGTCGCCCTCGACCTCAGGCAGGCGCGAGATGCCGTGCCGCTGAAGGCAGCGATGCAACGCCGACCGCGTCAGGTGAGGCATGGTCGGCTGCAAGGCATGGAGGCAATCGTCCAGCGGCAACGGTGTGTGGCGCCGAAATGCGACGATCATGGCCTCCTCGGCCTCGGTCAGGACGGTTGAATGTGGCTCCCTCGGTCCGGTCTTCAGATCCTCGACCGTCTCGCGCTTGCGCCATTTGGCGACTGTCTTCGGGTTGATGCCCAACTCCCTGCTCAGCGCTGCGATCGAAGCTTGCGATCACTGTATTGCTGCTCGGACAGCGTGCGTGGTCGTGGCGCTGCCGTGGCGAACTTGTCCCATAGGGCTTCCTTCCATTCCAAAGAAAAGAGTATCCGTTTTTGTCAACAGGTTTTCGGGGCCCATTTCCGGTCGGATTTGACGAGTGTGTTGGCGAGTTCGATCAGTTTTCGCATCAGCGCGACAAGCGCGACCTTGGCTGGTTTCCCGGCGGCGCGCAGAGCGTCGTATTTCTTCTTCAGATCCGGATTGAAGCGCGCCGCAACGAGCGCCGGCATGTACAATGCCTGCCGCAGCGGCTTTCGACCGCCCTTGATGAATGACTGGCCAACCCGGGTTCCGGATGATCGTGTGAACGGAGCAAGGCCAGCCAGGCTTGCCACCTGTTTGCGTTCGAGTTGGCCGATCCCGGGCATGAAGGCGAGGATGGCCGAGGCCGTCACCATGCCTGTGCCGGGAATGGAGCGGACGATTTCCAGCTTGCGGGTTTCTTTCTGGTCCTCAGCGATCAGCGCTGCGGTCCCGGCATCCAACCCGGCGACGCGCCTTTCGACATGCTCGATCAACTCCCGCGTCCGACGCTGCAAAAGCGGCACGTCGAGTTGGGAGATGTGACCGGGAAGACGGACGCGTTCGGCCATCATTCTGGAGCGTGCCGAGTGCATGTCTCTGAGAAGGCGCTGGCTTTTTGACCTCAGCGGCAGCGCTTTGAGATCGAAAGCCTTTCCCATTGCCGCCAGGGAACGGGCATCCGCCCGGTCGGTCCTGGCGCGTGTGCCGCGGGCTTCTGCGAACCGGCGCGCCTGGAGCGGATTTACCTTGACCAGCGGGAAATCCGCTTTGAGCGCAAGCTCGAATGCCCGGTGGTAGATACCGGTCGCCTCGTAGACGATCCGGGCGATCTTGCGCCCGCCCAGCCATTTCCGGAAGCTCCGAAACCCGGTCTTGCCATTCGTGAACTGCGCCGCCCGTCCTGTCTTGAGATCGAACGCGTCGAAGTGGGCTTTGGAAATGTCCACGCCAATGTTATGATCCGTCATCTTTGCCATATCCTGTGCTTGTCATGCGGGGCCAGGGCCCCGTGTATCCGTTCAGGCCTGTGGTGAAGACGGCGGTCGATCATACTCTCTTTCGGTCTCTGCCGACCAGGCGCAACGCGATCCGACCGCCGCCGCTGCCCGGTATATGTGAGGTGCCGGGCAGCGGCTCCCTTATCGCAAAGAAGCCACATAATGTCATAAGACAAGCGCACCAGAAAACCGTGGGAGCAAACACCTTATGTGTCTCGTCCCTGCCATGGATTCCCCGTCACCGCTCCCGGCCGGGAGCGGTGACGAGGTGGGATACAGCGCTAAACACCTTGTGGCATGACCACGTTCACCAGCAGGTTGATCCTGCCTCTCTTCACCGTCTCGAACAGTTGACGGCGGCCCGTTTTGCGGGACCGCGAAGCATAAGGAAGAGAGAGCGACATGATAGCTGAGATAACCATTCCCGGGATAGATGTATCGCGCGACCGGCCGGATGGGTTCTGCCTTCCTGGCGAGAAGCGGTTCCGGCATCCGGACACGGCGGACGGCCATATTGCGCTGATCGCGATGATCCGGCGGTTCTCCGGTTCGCTCAAAGTCGGATTTGAGGCCACGGGTGGTCAGGAACGGGGGCTCTGGACAGAACTTGTCGGCGCAGGCATCGTGGCCGTGCAATTGCTGCCAGCACAGATCAAGGCCACAGATCAGGGCCTTCGCGCTTTGCCGGGGCACGCGCGCGAAGACTGATCGGATAGATGCGGAACTCATCGCCCGGTTCATGGCATTCCGACCGCAAGCCGGGCGAGAACTGCCAGGCGAAAATCTGCGTATTCCCGGAACCCTGACGACCCGGAGAGGTCAACTCGTCGATATGCGCAAGCGGCTCAAGGCCCGGATCGGAGCTCGAAGGAAGCAGGGCATTCCTGCCGGTGTCGAGACCATGGATGACGACCTGAAAGACCTGCTCGACACCCGGGTCGATGACATCGAACGGCGGATCGAAAATGTTATCGCGCGAGTGAAACCTCTTGCCCCGAGGGCGGGGCTTTTACGATCAATCCCGGGGATTGGCCCGGTCTGTGCGGCAATGTTGATCGCCGGATTGCCGGAACCCGGCCGGATGACATCGGGCGAAGCCGCTGCCATGACCTGCCTGGCTCTGACACCACATGACAGCGGGGCGATGCGAGGCAGGAAAGCTATCGCCGGCGGCTGGCGGTCTGTGCGGCATGTGCTGTTCCAGGCTGCCCTGTCACAATCCGGTTCTCAAGCCTGTCGCAAAACGTCTCAAAGAGCGGGGGAAGCCGCACAAACTTGTCATAATCGCAATCGCACGCAGGCTGGTCACAATCGCAAACGCGATCATCAAAACCGGCATCCCCTGGCGCCATCAACTCACAGAATAAACATAGTTGCTAATTTGGGCAGTGATGTCCTTGACCTTGGGAAAGCACTTGGAAAGCAACTACGGGGTTACAATCTAAAAACCGCGGAAATTTTTTCCGCGCGGGCATCCTCCGTACTGTACGAACTCGACTTCCCCCATGCCCCACCTTGAACTATCAGCCTATGCCAACGGCCTTGCAAGGGGTATCGACACGGTACACGACTCATTGTGCAACAAGTCTCGGTGAAACGGCTCTTTCGCATCTGCTTGCTCCTTCAAAAGTTGAGCAAACTCTGCATTAAACTGAGGGAGATTTCGGGGGGCAGGTCATCACCATTCGCGCCCGGTCTGGTTCACGCGCTTTCGGCAAGTGCCTTTCTGACCCAGGCGTGGAGCTTGGAGCGGTGGGTTCTTGTCGTCCAGAAGAGATCAATTTCGAGCAGAACGGAAATTGGCGATCCAATGCGCGCAAGCTCGGTATCCAGACTGTTTGCCAACCGTTTCGGCATACACGCAATCAAGTCCGATCCCTTGAGGTATGCCGCAATGTCCCCATAATCCGACAACTCGACCATTGTGTTCAATAGAATACCATGGCCTTTGAGCGCGTCGATATAGAGCGGTTGCCACTCACCAGAGAATTGCACCACCAGATGCCTGGCGCTTTTCAGATCCTCAATCCTGAGAGGCATTCCGGCCAAGGGATTATCCTTATCCATCACGTACACATAAGAATCCGACCTGAGGTGCCGTTTGAAGATGTGATCTCCTGTCAGTTGCACCGGCCCGATGAGCAGATCACATTCCCCCCGCTTCAACTGCTCTTCGCCCAACGCGTTTGACGTCATGAATTTCAACCGAAGTTCCGGAGCCTGGCGCCGAATTTTCCGAATAAACGCCGGCAGAATGGTCATCCGTTCGTAATGGTTGCAAGAGATGGTAATCGTTCCCCGGGCCTGCGCAGGTGAAAATTCCGGTTCGTTCGTCAGGCCTTCAAACTCGGCCAGCAGGCCCGAGATATGCTCGACGATCACCTGGCATCTCCGGGTTGGGACGACCTTGTTTCCCTCTCGGGCAAACAACGGATCTTTGAAGGTCGAACGGAGCCGGGCAATTGTGTAGCTGACGGTTGATTGGGTTACGTTCAGCCTTTCAGCCGCCACCGAGAACGACCCGAAGTCATGCACGTACTGCAGGACTTGCAAGGATGCGAAATTCGTTTTGAGCAGTTTCCTGGCCAGGTCCATGCCATGTCATCCGTATCTATTCTCTCGATAACCTATATTTATCCCATTGGATTGCCAATATCAGCATTCCAGCCTCACGTTAGGCGTCACGTCCAATTGAGAGCGAGAGGCAATGATGGCTTCCGTCCAGACCGTATCAAATGTCACCATTGAGGAACTGATGGACAATCCATACCCGGCGTTTGACAAAATTCGTGCTCTGGGTTCCGCAGTTTGGGTGGAAAGCGCCCGCATCCATCTGGTGACACGTTTCGATGACATCATGACGGTCGAGCGGAACCATCATCTGTTCGCATCGACCAACCCGACATCGCTTATGAACAAAGTCATGGGCCATTCGCTCATGCGCAAGGATGACGAACCGCACCGGATGGAGCGCGCTGCCGTCGAGCCTTCCTTTCGCCCCGGCGTCGTCAAAAAGCATTGGGTGCCGTCGTTCGAAGCCATCGCTTCGGATCTGACCGACAGGTTTCAGAGGGAAGGAAAGACTGATCTGTTCGGCAGCTTTGCTGCGCCCATGGCTTCGCTGGCCTTGATGGAAGTCCTTGGGTTCGAAGATGTCCAATGGAGCGACATCGCCTGGTGGTCTCAGGCGCTGATGGATGGGATTGGCAATTATCAGGCCGATCCCGGGATCGCAGTTCGTGCAAAAGAAGCATCCGATGCGATTGATGCCGCAATAGACGCCGTTCTGGGCAAACATCGCGCTGTAGAGAACCCGACGGTCCTGTCGTCCATGGCACATGCCGAACATCCTCAATCCATCGAGCAGATACGCGCCAATGTGAAGGTGATCATTGGAGGCGGACTGAACGAACCCCGGGATACGATCCTGACCACAGTGATGGGGTTGCTGCAAAACCCGGATCAATTGGCCCAGGTGCTGGAGAACAGGAACCTCTTTGCCAGGGCCTTTGAAGAGGCGGTTCGCTGGGTTTCGCCCATAGGCATGTACCCCCGCCGGGTCACGCAGGACACGATTCTGGGTGACACTCAATTGAAAGCGGGAGACCCGATCGGTATCTGCGTCGGTGCGGCCAACAGGGATGGCAGTCACTTCGAGAATGCGGACCGTTTCGACATCAACCGGCCACGCGCTCAGCATCTTGGGTTTGGCGCAGGTCCTCACTTCTGCGCCGGGACATGGGTGGCCAGACAGATGGTGGGCGAAGTTGCGGTACCCATGCTCTTTGCCCGCCTGAAGAATCTGCGATTGCTGCCGGATTGCCCGCCAGTCGAGCGCGGGTGGGTGTTCCGCGGACCCGTTTCGCTGCCGGTCTGCTGGAACCTGTGAGGACAACCAATGATCAGGATACTCTTTGTGCAACCGGGCGGTGTTGAAATTGAAGCCTCTGCGACGCCTGGCGATACCGTAATGAAGACGGCTTTGGATCATGGGGTTATTGGAATTGGTGCGGACTGCAACGGGTCGGCTGCTTGCGCCACATGTCATGTCTTCTTCGACGCGGCAGTTCTGGCGGAGCTTCCACCAATGCAGGGCCACGAGGATGACCTGTTGGATTTCGCGGCCACCGGGCGGCAGGAAAGCAGTCGTTTGAGTTGTCAGATCACTGTTTCCGAATGTCTTGAAGGACAGAAGATACGACTGCCGGACGCGCAGTAGATACCACACAGTCATTGTTCAGGGAGGTAAAAATGATGACGCTCAAAAGTTTTGCAAGGTTGCTGGCTTCGGCCGCGCTGGCGGTATCGGGCACAACGGCGCTTGCCGCAGATTATACTCTGACGATTTCGTCCTGGGCTCCACCAACGCATGGAATGAACACCAGCATGTGGCCGCGATTTGTCGAGATGGTCGAGGAGGCGACCGGGGGGAGGGTGACAGCCGAGTTGAAGCTGGGCCTGGCTCCGCCACCGGCGCAGATGGATCTGGTGATGGATGGCGCTGTCGATGCTTCGATCATTTTTCACGGATACCAGCCCGGCCGTTTCGTCACCACCAAACTGATCGAGCTTCCGGGTTATGAAGGCTCAGCCGAGGCGTCCTCGATGGCCTATTGGCGGGCTTATGAGACGCATCTGAAAGCTGCCAACGAACATCGCGGGGTCAAGCTGATCGGTCTTGTCACCCATGGGCCGGCGCAGCTTCATTCGGACAGGGCGGTCACATCTCTGGACGAGGTTGAAGGGATGAAGGTCCGTATCCCCGGCGGTGTTGGCGGAGATGTGGGCGCGGCCCTGGGCGCAATCGGAATTCAGGTGCCTGCCCCCAAGGTATATGAGACGCTGGCCTCGAAGGCGGCGGACGGCGTAGTGATGCCGATGGAGACGCGGCAAGGGTTCAAGCTGACCGAAGTGGCCAGGAATGTCTATTGGATGCCGGGCGGCCTGTACCGCGGATCTTTCGCACTGATCATGAATGAAGAAACATTCGCCGACTTGCCCGAAGATATTCGGCAGGCGCTGGACGAGAAGGTATTCGGTGAGCCGCTTAGCCGCATGGGCGGAGCAATGTGGGACGAGATCGACCGGTTCGGGCTGGAATTGACAGAGGCGACCGATGGCAACGTGATCAACGCCGCCACCGAGGCGGACCGGGAAAAGTTCGCCGTCATTGCCGCCGAAATCCGCGCCAAAGTGATTGCCGAGGTGTCCGGGACCGGCATCGACGCTCAGGCGGCCTATGGTTTGATCAAATCCGAAATGGCGGCGAATTGAAGCTTGATCCGGGCGGTCGTTGCACGTCCCGCCCGGATCTGCCCCGCAAGGACGATCATCATGATATTCATAGCCCGGCTGGTCCGCCGCGCCGGCATCCTGTCGGTTCTCGTGGCAAGCAGCGCCCTGTTCATCCTGATGGTGATGACCTTTTGTGACGTGATCCTGCGGTCGGTTTTCAATTCCCCGATCGAGGCCGCAACCGAGCTGACCCGCATCCTGATGGCGATCCTCGTCTTTTCGGTCCTGCCGATCATTTCGGTCACCAATGGCCACATCGCCGTTGACCTGACCGACGGAATTTTCCACCGCCTTCGCCTCAGCCGCCTTCGCGACGCCATCATCTATCTGGTCAGTGGCGCAATGCTCTGCCGGGCGGCCCAACGGGTCTGGGTCTTGACGGAACGCGCCCGCGATTATGGCGATGTCACCGAGTACCTTGCGATCCCCACCTACCTCGTGGGCTGGTTCATTACGATTTCTGTGGCGATCACTGCCCTGGTGATGATCATCACCGGCCTGCTCCACTTCTTCGTCCCCAACCTGTTGTCGGAGACTGCCCAATGATCGCCGCACTGATCGGATTTGCACTTGTCCTGGCTCTGGTGCTGGTGCGCTTGCCCATCGTTTTTGCCATGGGACTCGTGGGCACTTTGGGTTTTGCCCATGAACGCGGCGGCTCGATCCTTGACGAACGCGGCCTGAAAGCTGCCATGTCGATGGTGGGCCGTCAGATCACCGATACCGCGCAGGATTACGGCCTGTCGGTCGTGCCGCTCTTCATCCTCATGGGCCTCTTCGTGAACAAGGGCGGCATGGCGCGCGAGCTTTACGCAGTTTCCAACGCCTTTCTGGGCCACATGCGCGGCGGCATCGCCATGGCGACAGTGGCGGCTTGCGGCGGTTTCTCGGCCATCTGCGGATCATCGCTGGCAACGGTGGCCACCATGTCAAAGGTCGCTATGCCGGAAATGCGCCGCTATGGCTATTCCGACGAGCTTTCCACCGCCTCGATCGCCGCGGGTGGAACACTGGGCATCCTGATCCCACCCTCGGTTATCCTCGTGATCTACGGCCTGCTGACCGGAACCTCGATCAGCAAGCTCTTCATGGCCGGGATCATCCCTGGCCTGCTCGGCATCCTCTTCTATCTCTTCGCCGTGCGCTGGACCGTCTGGCGCAACCCCGAGGCAGGACCGGCAGGCGAACGCGCAGGCTGGAGTGAGCGGTTTCGGGCCCTTGGTTCGGTCTGGGCGGTGCTTCTGCTTTTTTTCCTCGTGATCGGCGGACTTTACGGCGCTTTCGATTTCGAACCTCTAAACCTGACCTTTTCGCCTACCGAGGCGGCCGGAATGGGCGCGGCGGGCGCGCTCCTGATCGCGTTGTTCCGGGGCGGGCTGACCGTCGGTTCCACCTTCGAAGTGCTGAAAGAAACCTGCTTCACCGCCGCCGCTCTGTTTGCGGTCCTGATCGGCGCACATATCTTTTCGAACTTCGTCAACCTCGCCGGCCTGCCCGAGGCATTGATCGCCATGGTCACCGTCCATGACGTGGCGCCCTTCTTCGTGATCCTGATGATCCTCGGCATCTACATCATCCTTGGCTGTGTGTTTGAATCGCTCTCGATGCTGCTGCTGACGGTTCCGATCTTCTTCCCACTGGTCACGTCGCTGGGTTACGACCCGGTCTGGTTCGGCATCGTCGTCGTTGTGGTGACAGAGATTTCACTGATCACCCCTCCCGTGGGCCTGAACGTGTTCATCCTGAAGGGTGTGGTCGGCGATGTCTCCACCGCCACAATCTTCCGGGGCGTGACCCCATTCTGGGTAGCGGACATCTTCCGCCTCGCCTTCATTGTACTCATTCCCTGGTGCGTTCTGGTACTACCCGACCAGATAGGGACAATCGGCCACTGATGTTCACCCGCGTGACCTTTGCCCAAGAAAGTACAGGGTTTGCGGTGTTGTCGCATCAATCACCTGGCAAGCGCAGATTACCCTTGCCCATGAAGCTGGACACCTCGATTTACACGATTTTTGTGGCGGTTCCGCCGGGTGTTTCCGGTCCTGGCGCTGCTTTGTGGCGGGTTTGTGTCCGGGACGGCTGTATATGAGCCCGAGCCGCCCTGTTTTGCCCCTTTGAAGGGTGTCTTCCGTATCTTGGCCGGATACAGGACAGCCTCAGGCCATGGCTTTTCGTCGCTCATGGAAGCTCGGACGGTGGAAGTTGTAGCTGAGATATGGCCATGGTGACTTTGGCAGCAACGCGGACCAATCCGATGGTTCGTATGCAAAGGTCCATCGGGCCTTTCTGGTAGAACCAGAAC
>CBDCFF010000017.1:0-58327 GCA_965216225.1 Paracoccaceae bacterium | reverse complement strand
CTGAGGACCAGGAAGAAACCCGCAAGCTGGAAATCGTCCGCTCCATTCCCGGCACAGGCATGGTGACGGCCTCGGCCATCCTCGCCTTCATGCCCGGGATCGGCCAACTCGAACGCAAACAGGTGGCAAGCCTGGCTGGCCTTGCTCCGTTCACACGATCATCCGGAACCCGGGTTGGCCAGTCATTCATCAAGGGCGGTCGAAAGCCGCTGCGGCAGGCATTGTACATGCCGGCGCTCGTTGCGGCGCGCTTCAATCCGGATCTGAAGAAGAAATACGACGCTCTGCGCGCCGCCGGGAAACCAGCCAAGGTCGCGCTTGTCGCGCTGATGCGAAAACTGATCGAACTCGCCAACACACTCGTCAAATCCGACCGGAAATGGGCCCCGAAAACCTGTTGACCAAAACGGATACTCTCCTTCTACGGCTTCCCTGCTGAGCACTGGAAGCACATCCGAACCACGAACCCGATCGAGAGCACCTTCGCCACCGTCCGCCACCGCACCGGCAAAACCAAAGGCTGCCTGAGCCGCAAGACCGGGTTGGCCATGGCATTCAAGCTGATGATGTTAGAGTCCTTCACATTTTGACTGAAGCATAGCCTGTGTTTTCGAGGTAGTTTTGGCATTCCTGTTGTGTGATTGATCCGACGAGGCGTCCAACGTATCGCCAGGCCTCTTCACTGGTTCGTTTCCGAGCCATCCGCATCCAGTGTTTGATCTTGGCGAATGTCTGCTCGATCGGGTTCAGGTCTGGCGAGTATGGTGGCAGGAACCACACCCGCGCGCCTGCCGCCTTGATGGCATCGCGCACGGCTTTCGATTTATGGCAGCCGAGGTTGTCCATGATGACGATATCGCCGGGCTTCAGTGCAGGGACAAGCAGTTGATCGATATAGGCACGGAAGGACTGCCCGTTGATCGGGCCGTCAAAGACACAGGGCGCCGTCAATTGATCGCAGCGCAAGGCAGCAATGAACGTCATGGTGTTCCAGTGGCCATGGGGCGCAAAGCCGTGCAGGCGTTTGCCTTTTGGTCCCCAGCCGCGCAGCGGAGCCATGTTGGTCTTGATCCAGGTTTCATCAATGAAGACCAGCTTGCGCGGATCGAGTTGACGCATGACCCCCTTCCAGCGCTTTCGCCGGCGGGCCACATCGGCTCGGGCCCGCTCAAGGGCGAGCAGTGTTTTTTTTGAAGCTCGGCCCCTCGCGGCGCATGAAGTGCCAGACCGCATTGTGGGACACCTTGACGCCCCGCTTCGCCAGCATGTCTTTCAGACCATGCAGCGTCAGGTGCGGCGTGCGGTTGATCTGCTCCAGGATAAAATCACGGTGGGGTTCAAGGATAATCCTGCGGTGGCCACCCATCTTGCCAGGCGCCACGCTGCCAGTCTCGCGATATCGCTGGCGCCACTTGATCACCGAAGAAACAGCCACCGAGAAACGGGCAGCCACAACACGTGCCGTCTCGCCGGAAACAACAGCTGCTACTGCACGCTCCCGAAGATCATTCGAATAGGGTTTTACCATGCATGCCGGCCTCCAGTCCCGGCACGCAGTTTGAATCACAATTCAACGAAAAACGGAACCCGAGATTCAAACAAATGATGAACCGCTCTAGCGCAAGGAAAATGGCGAAAGCTCGACGGCGCCAACCGCATGCCAGAGATCATTGAAGGGGTTGAGTTCACAGACGGGATCAAGCAAATTCAAAACGCCGCCTGATCACACCATCACCAACTTTCGGGCATAGCTCCGCGCAAAAGCGCAATGCGTGTAATCATGCTTACATGTTTTGCGCTTTGTATGCTTCCCACATCCCGAGGAAGAGCTGTTTCTTTGAACCGTGACTAAACCCAAATTCGCGCCCTGCTCTTTCAGAAAATTCTTCGAAAACCGCTTTTGGGATACGAACTTGAAGCGGTTTAAGCACGGCTTTCTCTTGGCGTGTATCGTCTGCAATCACATCAGGCGTAACGTCTGCCGGTGGCGGAGCGCCCTTGCCGCGTTTCAGCTTGGTAATGTTAGTACTCATTATGCCACCTGATCTTTCTTGAAGCTCTGCCATCTTGTCGATGACGCTTTGCGCCAGTTTGGCGGCGCGGTCGTTGAGAGTGCGGAACGAGGTTTCAGTAATCGCTTTACCCATGTCGGAAGCTGACCCGTAAGCCGTGGACACAGAAACTTCGCCGTCAAGCACCAGATATCCAGCCTCTGTAAGATACTGCCTTGCAGCGGCGTTCTCACGTTCACTGCCTGTCGTCTTAAACATGGCAAATGCAATCTTCTCTGGTGAGACGCCCTTCTTGCGCAAGCTGTGTGCGAGAACGACGCCAGGGTGCAGATCATCGAGTTATAGCCGAAAGTTGGTTATGGCGCTGATTGGCGGCCTATCATGGCGTTGTTCACGCGCCGCAATTCTCAGCAGAGAAAAGGATATGCCACCTGACGAAGTCTACCATCACGCCGTTGCCCGGTCCATCGGGATTTTCGTCTGACCCGCTGACCGACATCCTGCAAACCGGCGCGCGCCAACTGCTCAAACAGGCGGTGGAAGCGGAATTGGCCACGCTCCTCGCCGCCCATGCCCGCGAGGTGACGGACGATGGCCGTGCGCGGCTGGTGCGCCATGGTCATCTGCCCGAGCGCGAGGTTATGACCGGCATCGGCCCGATAGCAGTGAAGGCGCCGCGGGTGCGGGACCGGGGCAATATGGACGAAAAGATCCGTTTCGCCTCGTCGATCTTGCCGCCCTAGCTGCGCAAGACCAGATCGATTGAGGAACTGCTGCCGTGGCCCTATCTCAAGATATCTGTCCTGGTCAAGGTTTGATTTTGGACCACTGGCGGTTTTCGCGGATCAAGGTATTTGCGAGGATGATGAGCTTGCGCATGATTGCCACAAGAGCGACCTTGGCTTTCTTGCCCTTTTGACGCAAAGCCTTGTAGACGCAGGTGAGTTGGGAATTGCAGCGCGCTGCGACGAGGGCGGGCATGTAGAGCGCCTGGCGAAGCCCGGCTCGTCCGCCTCCGATTTTCGCTCTGGCTGTCCATTTGCCGGACTTGCGCACGAAGGGAGCCAGGCCCGCAAGCGCGGCGGCCTGCCTGGGCGTCAAGGTTCCGATCTCCGGCATTTCGATGAGTATTGCGACGGCAGGGGATCGACCGCAGGATCTCGAACTGTCTGGCAAGCTTTGCATCCTCGCGGATACGCTTCTTCAACTCGGCATCGAGTTGGGCAAGTTGCTTTGCAATCTGGCGCATCCTGGTTTTCAGTTGCGCCTTGACGAGTGTGTTGCGCGCACCGCAGAGCCGGTTCCGGCAGGCAGTCTGGTCCTTGATGAGAGCGCTCCGGGCGACATGCACCTCCCGCAGATCGTTCATGGGTTCATCGCGCAACGGTGAAGCCTTCAGGTCAGGCATCGCCCCCATGCGGGCCAGCAGTTCCGCATCGATCCGGTCAGTTTTGGCGGACTGGCCGACCGCTTCGGCGAAGCGGCGGGCGCGTTTGGGGTTCACCTTGACCATGGCGTGAGCCGTCTTTGAAAGGCGGGCCTCCAGATCGCGATGATAGCGTCCTGTAGGCTCGTAGACGACGCGGCAGCACTGCGGGCCGATCCAGTTCTTCAGCGTCTTCAGTCCTGTCCGGTCGTTGGTGAAGCGTTTCGCCTTGCCATCGCTCAGGCGATGGGTGTCGAGATGATCTTTCGAGATGTCGATGCCGATGGTATCATTCATGACCTTTTCGTCTCCCGTTCCTGTCATACGAGGCAGGGATGTTCCCTCCTCCACTATCTGTTCGGGTTCATCAAAAGGGCGGGGGTGATCCATCTTGAGAACGGTCCTCAAAGACCAGGGCATCATCGATCCATCCCCCGCCACCCCTCGGGCCGCTGCAGCGGCCCGAGGGGTGGCATCCGTATCGCACGGATACGAATGCCTGGGAAATCCAATAGACAAGGGCATTTCCACGGGCGACTTTCAGGAGGCTCCTGGGGCGCTGTTGGGGCCGAACGCGGCAGGGCTTTCATCGAGCACCATCTCGCCGATTGAAAGCGGACTGGGGGGCGGAGTATGAACGCTGGCAGCGCCGCGATCTCAGTGCCCGGCGTTTCGTCTATGTCTGGGCTGACGGCGTCTATTTCCAACCGCGTATGGAAGAGCAGAAACAATGCGTTCTGGTGCTGATCGGCGCGGATGAGTGGGGCCGCAAGGAGGTTCCGGGCCTCACCGACGGCTACCGTGAAAGCACGCAGAGTTGGCGCGAGTTGCTGCTCGATCTCAAGCGTCGCGGGCTGTCCCACGCCCCCGATCCGGCCATTGGCGACGGCGCCCCAAGGGTTACGGGGGTTCTGGGCGGCGCTGCGCGAAGTCTTCGGCAGCACCCCGGAACAACGGTGTTGGGTTCACAAGACCGGAAACGTTCTCAACGCCATGCCCAAATCGGTGCAGGCCAAAGCCAAGGGCCACCTGCATGATATCTGGCAGGCGGAAACGAAGACCGAAGCCGGGGCCGCCTTCGATTTCTTCGTGGAAACCTGTGGCGCGAAATATGACAAGGCGGTTGGGAAACTGACCAAAGACCGGGCTGTGCTGCTTGTCTTATGACATTATGTGGCTTCTTTGCGATAAGGGAGCCGCTGCCCGGCACCTCACATATACCGGGCAGCGGCGGCGGTCGGATCGCGTTGCGCCTGGTCGGCAGAGACCGAAAGAGAGTATGATCGACCGCCGTCTTCACCACAGGCCTGAACGGATACACGGGGCCCTGGCCCCGCATGACAAGCACAGGATATGGCAAAGATGACGGATCATGACATTGGCGTGGACATTTCCAAAGCCCACTTCGACGCGTTCGATCTCAAGACAGGACGGGCGGCGCAGTTCACGAATGGCAAGACCGGGTTTCGGAGCTTCCGGAAATGGCCGGGCGGGCGCAAGATCGCCCGGATCGTCTACGAGGCGACCGGTATCTACCACCGGGCATTCGAGCTTGCGCTCAAAGCGGATTTCCCGCTGGTCAAGGTAAATCCGCTCCCGGCGCGCCGGTTCGCAGAAGCCCGCGGCACACGCGCCAGGACCGACCGGGCGGATGCCCGCTCCCTGGCGGCAATGGGAAAGGCTTTCGATCTCGAAGCGCTGCCGCTGAGGTCAAAAAGCCGGCGCCTTCTCAGAGACATGCACTCGGCACGCTCCAGAATGATGGCCGAACGCGTCCGTCTTCCCGGTCGCATCTCCCAACTCGACGTGCCGCTTTTGCAGCGTCAGACGCGGGAGTTGATCGAGCATGTCGAAAGGCACGTCGCCGAACTGGATGCCGGGACCGCAGCGCTGATCGCTGAGGACCAGGAAGAAACCCGCAAGCTGGAAATCGTCCGCTCCATTCCCGGCACAGGCATGGTGACGGCCTCGGCCATCCTCGCCTTCATGCCCGGGATCGGCCAACTCGAACGCAAACAGGTGGCAAGCCTGGCTGGCCTTGCTCCGTTCACACGATCATCCGGAACCCGGGTTGGCCAGTCATTCATCAAGGGCGGTCGAAAGCCGCTGCGGCAGGCATTGTACATGCCGGCGCTCGTTGCGGCGCGCTTCAATCCGGATCTGAAGAAGAAATACGACGCTCTGCGCGCCGCCGGGAAACCAGCCAAGGTCGCGCTTGTCGCGCTGATGCGAAAACTGATCGAACTCGCCAACACACTCGTCAAATCCGACCGGAAATGGGCCCCGAAAACCTGTTGACCAAAACGGATACTCTCCTTCTACGGCTTCCCTGCTGAGCACTGGAAGCACATCCGAACCACGAACCCGATCGAGAGCACCTTCGCCACCGTCCGCCACCGCACCGGCAAAACCAAAGGCTGCCTGAGCCGCAAGACCGGGTTGGCCATGGCATTCAAGCTGATGATGTTAGAGTCCTTCACATTTTGACTGAAGCATAGCCTGTGTTTTCGAGGTAGTTTTGGCATTCCTGTTGTGTGATTGATCCGACGAGGCGTCCAACGTATCGCCAGGCCTCTTCACTGGTTCGTTTCCGAGCCATCCGCATCCAGTGTTTGATCTTGGCGAATGTCTGCTCGATCGGGTTCAGGTCTGGCGAGTATGGTGGCAGGAACCACACCCGCGCGCCTGCCGCCTTGATGGCATCGCGCACGGCTTTCGATTTATGGCAGCCGAGGTTGTCCATGATGACGATATCGCCGGGCTTCAGTGCAGGGACAAGCAGTTGATCGATATAGGCACGGAAGGACTGCCCGTTGATCGGGCCGTCAAAGACACAGGGCGCCGTCAATTGATCGCAGCGCAAGGCAGCAATGAACGTCATGGTGTTCCAGTGGCCATGGGGCGCAAAGCCGTGCAGGCGTTTGCCTTTTGGTCCCCAGCCGCGCAGCGGAGCCATGTTGGTCTTGATCCAGGTTTCATCAATGAAGACCAGCTTGCGCGGATCGAGTTGACGCATGACCCCCTTCCAGCGCTTTCGCCGGCGGGCCACATCGGCTCGGGCCCGCTCAAGGGCGAGCAGTGTTTTTTTTTGAAGCTCAGCCCCTCGCGGCGCATGAAGTGCCAGACCGCATTGTGGGACACCTTGACGCCCCGCTTCGCCAGCATGTCTTTCAGACCATGCAGCGTCAGGTGCGGCGTGCGGTTGATCTGCTCCAGGATAAAATCACGGTGGGGTTCAAGGATAATCCTGCGGTGGCCACCCATCTTGCCAGGCGCCACGCTGCCAGTCTCGCGATATCGCTGGCGCCACTTGATCACCGAAGAAACAGCCACCGAGAAACGGGCAGCCACAACACGTGCCGTCTCGCCGGAAACAACAGCTGCTACTGCACGCTCCCGAAGATCATTCGAATAGGGTTTTACCATGCATGCCGGCCTCCAGTCCCGGCACGCAGTTTGAATCACAATTCAACGAAAAACGGAATCCCGAGATTCAAACAAATGATGAACCGCTCTAGCGCAAGGAAAATGGCGAAAGCTCGACGGCGCCAACCGCATGCCAGAGATCATTGAAGGGGTTGAGTTCACAGACGGGATCAAGCAAATTCAAAACGCCGCATGATCACACCATCACCAACTTTCGGGCATAGCTCGTGAACGCCGAGAGCTACCGGCTCAATCAGAGCAAATCACGGATCGCCAAAACCTGACACATCATCATGTTGGCCTGAAGGCCAACGCGCCTTGGAACGTGCTTGCTACTTGAGGGCATCACGCCCCAAGGCGCGCCACAAAGTGGCCGACTTTTGCTCCGCACCAATGGCAGGATTTTACGACGCCGTTGACAGCTCGCGTTCGGTCTGCAGGAAGACACCGGGATTGAAGCGACCGCCGAGGCGCAAAAGGCAGCGTCCAAAGGCGACGCGCAGGAGGCCACCCCGGCCAGACGCACCCGCAATCGCGCACCGCTGCCTGACCACCTCGAGCGCCGGCAAGAGATACTCTCGCCCGGCGACGCCTGCGGCGATTGCGGCGATTGCGGTGGTGCGCTCGAACAACCCGGCGAAGATGTCACCGAAGAGTTGGAACATGTCCCCGGCCACTTCGTTGTGAAGCGGATCGTGCGTCCCCGCATGACCTGCACCTGCTGCGAGGCTTTCGCCCGGGCCGGGTTGTCCTCACGCCCGATCACACGCGGACGCCCGGGCCCCGGTTTGTTCGCACATGTGCCGGTCGGCAAATATTGCGACCACCTGCCGCTTTGCCGCCGGTCCGGGATCCATGCTCGTGACAAGGTCGATCTGCATCGCTCCACGCCGACTGATCGGGTGGGGCGATCGACAGCCTTGCCGGAGCCCCTGGCCTCTCACATCGGCAAACCGGTTCGCGCCGGGCCGGCGATGTTCGCAGACGATACGCCGGTCAGGATGCAGACCAAGGGCAAGACTGGAAAAGCGCAAACCGCACGGCTGTGGAGCCATGTGCGTGACGAACGCCCGTGGTGCGGACAGACGCCGCCCTGTGCCGCCCTGTGCCGCCCTGTGCCGCCCTGTGCCGCCCTGTGCCGCCCTGTGCGTGGTATCAGTTCAGCGTGGATCGCAAAGGCGAGCACCCTTCAACCCGTCTCGCAGGATACAAAGGCGTGGTGCATGCTGATGGCTTTACCGGTTTCAACGGTCTGTTCGGGGACGACAAGGCCCGCGAGCAGGCCTGCATGGTCCATGTGCGCCGCAAATTTATTGAGGTCCTTGATCGAGAAGGCTCTGCCATCGCCGAGGAGACGATCAAACGGATTGCGGCCCTCCATGGCGTGGAAAAAGAGGTGCGCTACAAGCAGGCTGAAGAGCGCGTCGCCCTGCGGATGGAAAAGGCGAAGCGAGAGTGTCCGATCCTCTGTGTATCTGTGATCTGTACCATGCTTTGAGAGAGGAGCCATGACGATGACGATATCCAGGGAACTTCTGGAAGGCTGCGAGCGGCCTGAAGACCTGCCTGGCGATACCGGGCTGCTGAAAGAGCTCAGGATCAAACTGATGGAGCGGATGCTTGGGGCCGAACTGACCGCGCATCTGGGCTATGAAGAAGGCAAGGATGCACCTCCGGGTCAGTCCAATCGGCGCAACGGCACAGCTGGCAAGCGCCTGAAGGGCCAGATCGGCGAGGCGCCGATTTCCGTGCCCCGTGATCGGGATGGCAGTTTTGAGCCGGAACTGGTGAAGAAGGGCCAGACCCGGATCGACGGGATGGATGACAGGATCATCGGCCTCTATGCCGCCGGACTGACCGTCCGCGACATCCGCGCCCATCTTGAGGATATCTACGGTCTTCTGGTCTCGCCGGATTTGATCAGCCGCGTCACCGACGCCGTGCTCGACGAGGTGCGCGACTGGCAAAGCCGGGCGCTGGAGCGGATGTATCCGATCGTGATCTTCGACGCGCTGCGGGTGAAGATCCGCGACGCCGACAGCCGCATGGTGAAGAACAAGGCCATCTACATCGCCCTGGGGGTCAGCCGGGACGGCGTGCGCGAGGTCCTGGGCCTGTGGATCGCTGATAACGAGGGGGCCAAATTCTGCTTGTCGGTGATGAACGAGCTGAAGAACCGAGGTGTCCAGGACATTCTGATCGCCGTCGTTGACGGGCTCAAAGGCTTCCCGGAGGCGATCACCGCCGCCTTTGCGCAGACCACGGTGCAAACCTGCATTGTCCACCTGGTGCGCCACTCCCTGAACTTCTGCTCGTGGAAAGACCGCAAGGCAGTGGCCGCTGACCTGCGCCGGATTTACAGCGCTGCCACCGCCGATCAGGCCGCCGATGAACTGGACGCATTCGAGGAGAAATGGGCCGGTAAATACGCCTCCATCGCCCCGGCCTGGCGACGGGCATGGCAGGAAGTAATCCCGTTCTTCGCCTTCGATCCGGCGATCCGAAAGATCATCTACACCACCAACGCCATCGAGAGCCTGAACCGGGTGATCCGCAAATCAATCAAGACCCGCGGATCGTTCCCGACCGATCAGGCCGCAACAAAGCTGATCTATCTGGCCATCCGCAACTTCGAGAAAGGCGGCAGGAATGTTCGGGAATGGTTTGCAGCCCGCAACCAGTTCGCTATTATGTTCGACGAGCGCTTCAATGCGTGACTGTATTTGAAACCCCCATGGACCGGGACAGATACACAGAATTCAGGACACTCCCTGCTATCGCTCAAGCACTTTCGCAAAGGCCTGCGTTGCTTTGGGCCTCAAACACATCCGCACAAAACCCTATACACCCAAAACCAACGTAAGCGTCCGGTGTGCCCCGCCTAACGGCGCAGATTTTGATGGGTTAGTGACCACCATTGATAGAGGACACTTAGGGGCACTCTATGGCTGTGAAGCAGAAGAAGCGGCGTTGGCCGGATGATGAGAAGCGTTCAATCTGTTTTCAGACGACGGCGGCTGGTGTTTCGGTTGCGCAGGTTGCACGTCGGTATGCGATGAATGCCAATCTGATATTCAAATGGCTGAAGGATGATCGGTATGCTCCCGCCGTGGATGTTGTGCGGAAAGCTGACGGCCCTGTATTTTTGCCAGTCGAGATTGAAGCGTCAGCCAGCGTTGATCTAGAGTCCTTCACATTTTGACTGAAGCATAGCCTGTGTTTTCGAGGTAGTTTTGGCATTCTCGTTGTGTGATTGATCCGACGAGGCGTCCAACGTATCGCCAGGCCTCTTCACTGGTTCGTTTCCGAGCCATCCGCATCCAGTGTTTGATCTTGGCGAATGTCTGCTCGATCGGGTTCAGGTCTGGCGAGTATGGTGGCAGGAACCACACCCGCGCGCCTGCCGCCTTGATGGCATCGCGCACGGCTTTCGATTTATGGCAGCCGAGGTTGTCCATGATGACGATATCGCCGGGCTTCAGTGCAGGGACAAGCAGTTGATCGATATAGGCACGGAAGGACTGCCCGTTGATCGGGCCGTCAAAGACACAGGGCGCCGTCAATTGATCGCAGCGCAAGGCAGCAATGAAGTATCCGTCCGGTGTGCCTGCTCTGACGCGGTTTAGAGAGAGCTGATAGTGTCCACCACCGATAGTGGACACTCTGAGGTGGATTATGGGAGCTCGAAAGGGCCAGAAGAAGCGGTTCTGGTCGGATGAGGAGAAGCGTTCGATCTGTGAGCAGACCTTGACGCCGGGTGTATCGGTTGCGCAGGTCGCGCGACGGTATTCGATGAACGCGAACCTGATTTTCAAATGGTTGAAGGATGATCGCTTTTCGCCTTTGGCGGCGGGAGATGACGCAGCCCCGGTTTGCGGGGAGTTTCTGCCGATTGAAGTCGAAGGCCTTGCGCCGGCGGTCGGCTCGCACAACGCGCCGGTATCGGCACGGCGGGTGGACATCACCCTGTCGGACGGTCGGCGCATTCTGGTTGAGGGATCGACGGCACTCTCATCGGTTCTGGCACTGGTCGAAGGGTTGATGACATGATCCCGGTGCCGGGCAATACGCGGGTGTGGCTGGCGGCTGGTGTGACGGACATGCGGCGGGGGTTTGACACGCTGGCGGCGCAGGCGGAGCGGGTTCTGGCCGAAGACCCGTATTCCGGGCACCTGTTCGTGTTCCGTGGCAGGCGGGGTGATCTTCTCAAGATCATCTGGTGGGATCAGCAGGGGGCGTGCCTGTTCTCCAAGCGGCTTGAGCGTGGCCGGTTTGTCTGGCCTGCCGCGAAGGCGGGCAAGGTGAGCCTGCGCCCGTCACAGTTGTCGCTGTTGCTGGAGGGGATCGACTGGCGGATGCCGCGCAAGACCTGGCGACCCTTGAGAACGGGATGAACGCCGCCAGCGAAGCCTCACAAGACATGGGATTTCATGCACTTTTCCGTTTACCTTGGAGGGCTTGTCGTGTATGGATATGTCCATGCTGGACACACTCGAACCCCTGCCTGAAGACCTTGGCGAACTGAAGGGTCTGGTGTCCCGGATGGGCGAAGAGATCAAGGCACAGGCCTGGCTGATCGAGAAGCTCAAAAGCCAGCTTGCCGCACATCGCAAGGCACGGTTCGGCTCCAGATCCGAGAGCCTCGATCAGCTGGCCTTCGATTTTCAGGAAGATGAAGGGATCGGGAGCGCGGCTGAAGCACAAAAGGTGGTGTCCGAGCGCGACGGTGATGATGGCGGGGTTGAACAACCCGCCCGGCGCAAACACAGCCGTACGCCACTGCCCGATCATCTGGATCGGCTGGACGAGGTGCTCTCGCCGGGTGACGCCTGCGCCGACTGCGGCGGTGATCTTCGTCAGATTGGCGAAGATGTCACCGAAGAACTGGAATATATCCCGGCCCGCTTCGTTGTGCGCCGGATCGTGCGCCCGCGTATGGCGTGTTCGTGCTGCGAAGCTTTCGCGCAAGCGCCGCTGCCCTCGCGCCCCGTTGAGCGTGGCCGCCCCGGACCCGGCCTGCTCGGCCATGTGCTGATCAGCAAATATTGCGATCATTTGCCATTGTATCGCCAGTCGGTGATCTATGCCCGTGAGAAGGTCGATCTGCACCGCTCCACGCTGACCGATTGGGTGGGGCGCTCGACGGCGCTGCTGGAACCTCTCGCCGATCACATCGGCAAGCTGGCACGCGCGGGACCCGCCCTTTTTGCCGACGACACGCCGGTGAAGATGCAAACCGGGGCAAGGACAGGCAAGGCGAAGACCGCCCGGCTCTGGAGCTATGTGCGCGACGAGCGCCCATGGTGCGGGCAGGCCCCGCCCTGCGCGTGGTATCGCTTCAGCGTCGATCGCAAGGGCGAACATCCGGTCAACCACTTGTCCGGTTATACCGGCACCGTGCATGCCGATGGCTTTGCGGGCTTCAATGGCCTGTTTGGAGAGCACAAGGCCGACGAGCAGGCTTGCATGGTGCATGTGCGCCGCAAGTTCGTCGAGGTCCATGAGCGCGACGGCTCCGCCATCGCCAGGGAGACGGTCGAGCGGATTGCCGAGCTTTATGCCGTGGAGAAAGAGGCGCGAGGCAAACCGCCTGAAGAGCGCGTCGCGCTGCGACAGGCCAGGGCCAAACCGATCCTTGACAATCTGGAGGACTGGCTGCGACACCAGCTTCCCATGATCTCCGGCAAGACCAGACTGGCCGGGGCGATCCGCTATGCCCTGGGCCGCATACCAAAGGCGCGCCCTTATCTCGGCAATGGCCGGTTGGAACTCGACAACAACATCTGCGAACGCTCCATCCGCCCCATTGCTCTGGGACGCAAGAACTACCTCTTCATGGGATCAATCGGTGGCGGCAAGGCCGCAGCCATCGCCTATACCCTGATCGAGACCGCAAAGATGAACCACATCAACCCTGAAGCCTGGCTCACATGGGTGCTCGAACGGCTGCCCGATCACAAGATCAACCGCATTGACGAACTCATGCCCTGGAATTGGACCCCCGAATAATCGTCAAAGGCGGAAGCACCGGACGGATACGCAATGAACGTCATGGTGTTCCAGTGGCCATGGGGCGCAAAGCCGTGCAGGCGTTTGCCTTTTGGTCCCCAGCCGCGCAGCGGAGCCATGTTGGTCTTGATCCAGGTTTCATCAATGAAGACCAGCTTGCGCGGATCGAGTTGACGCATGACCCCCTTCCAGCGCTTTCGCCGGCGGGCCACATCGGCTCGGGCCCGCTCAAGGGCGAGCAGTGTTTTTTTTGAAGCTCAGCCCCTCGCGGCGCATGAAGTGCCAGACCGCATTGTGGGACACCTTGACGCCCCGCTTCGCCAGCATGTCTTTCAGACCATGCAGCGTCAGGTGCGGCGTGCGGTTGATCTGCTCCAGGATAAAATCACGGTGGGGTTCAAGGATAATCCTGCGGTGGCCACCCATCTTGCCAGGCGCCACGCTGCCAGTCTCGCGATATCGCTGGCGCCACTTGATCACCGAAGAAACAGCCACCGAGAAACGGGCAGCCACAACACGTGCCGTCTCGCCGGAAACAACAGCTGCTACTGCACGCTCCCGAAGATCATTCGAATAGGGTTTTACCATGCATGCCGGCCTCCAGTCCCGGCACGCAGTTTGAATCACAATTCAACGAAAAACGGAATCCCGAGATTCAAACAAATGATGAACCGCTCTAAAGACGGCAAGGTCTGCCTGACGTCGGCGCAACTGGCGATGCTGCTGGAGGGCATTGACTGGCGCATTCCACAGCGGACATGGCGGCCTTTGAAAGCAGGGTAATCAGGCGTAAATATCAAGTAGTATAGGCGTTTATGGATTCACATTCAGGGCGCAATTCTGTATGGAATAGCCATGTTGAACGCCCTTGATAACCTGCCAGAAGACCCCGTTGAACGTAAGCGTCCGGTCTGACAGCCTTATTTCCTTGGTTTTCCGGGCTTCCAGCGTTTTGCGAGACTGAGGACTTCGAGTTTGAGTTTGTCGGTTTCGGGCTGATTGGGATCGAAGGAGCCGCCATACCAGTCTTTGAGATGATCGTGCTCTGGATGCTTTGGATCGGCCATGGCATCGAGGAACCCGTAGTAGCCAGGGAAGCCCCCGACGTCTTCGGGCGGGCATTTACCGATGACCTCGATTAGTCTGGGATAGAGTTCGCCAGGGACGGGATCGGTGATCCTGCCGATCTTGATCCTGTGTTCCCAGTTGTCGCCAAAATCGTAGATGTAGTTGATCGTCTTTTTGCCGGTGTCCTCGATGACTTGGCCCAGAGTGGTTTTGTTGGCGGGCCGGTCCTCGCCGCCAAAATCGGGGTCCGCGATACCCCATGTGGCGCGGGCTGCTCCGAACATGTAGAGATGCGAGTTGGTCCAGCCCATGGCCACCTGCAGTGTCAGGTGCAGCCGGTCCAGCCGGATATCGGCAGGCACCTGCAGGGTGCGGGTGACAGCGGGCTCGATGTCTTGCAGGGTGACTTTGATCTCGATGATGCTCATGCAGCGTCTTTCATGTGATGGTGGCTGCCCATGTTCCATGGCAGCAGGTCGTCGACCTTGGTGATCTTGCAATCCGGGATGCGGGCCAGAGTGTCGGCCAGCCAGCCCTGCGGATCAACGTTGTTCAGTTTGGCGGTTTCAATCAGCGTATAGGCGATGGCAGCGGCTTTGCCGCCTGCCGGTGATCCAACGAAGAGGTAGTTCTTGCGCCCCAAAGCAATACCTCTGATGGCCCGCTCGGCCGCATTATTGTCGATCTCGAGATGGCCATGTTCAAGGTATGGCCTGTAGCGCGACAAACAAGATGAGAAGTGCGCGTCAATCAGGATGAGAATCCTTGGTCGCGACGTTTGGGACGATGCCGGGCTTTTGTGCCGCGATCAAGGGGTTTGTTTTTTGATTGTCGCGGAGCGTCAATCAGCTTTGGTGTTTTCCGGTGTGGCTTTTTGTGCAGGCCTTCCCGGCCCCTTTGCCTTTTGTGCTGCTCTTCGCCGGTAGCTTTCGACATTCATCTCGAAGATGGTTGCGTGGTGCACGAGCCTGTCGACGGCGGCCAATGTCATGGCCGGGTCTGGAAAAATCGCATTCCACTCCCCGAAGGGCTGGTTGGCCGTGATCAACATTGAGCGGCGTTCATATCTCGCGCTGATGAGTTCGAAGAGCACACTGGTTTCAGCCTGATCCTTGGTGACGTAGGTGATGTCATCGAGGATCAGCAGATGGAATTTGTCGAGCTTTGCAATGGCACTTTCGAGGACGAGATCGCGGCGGGCCTGTTGGAGTTTCTGGACCAGATCGGTGGTGCGGCTGAATAGGACGCGGTAGCCTTGCTCGACAAGGGCGAGCCCGATGGCTGAGCCGAGATGTGATTTGCCCACACCTGGCGGCCCAAACAGCAGGATGTTGCCGCCCTTTCCGATCCAGCTGTCGCCAGCGGTGATCGCACTGACATGGGCCTTGGACAGCATGGGGACGGCTGTGAAGTCGAAGGTGTCGATCGTTTTTCCGGGCAACAGGCGTGCCTGTGCGAGATGTCGCTCGATACGACGGCGATCTCGTTCAGCCAGTTCATGCTCCACCAGGGTGCTGAGCATCCGAGCGGCGGGCCAGCCTTCCTTGTCGGCTTGTTCCGCAAAGCGCGGCCATAGCGCCTTGATGGCTGGCAAGCGCAATTCGGTCAGAGCCAAGGTTAGGCGGGCGGTATCGGTCTGGGGCGATGTCATGCTGTCACCTCCTGAGCGGATGGCGTACCGCCGACCAACTGGTCGTAAGATGACAGGTCGGCCAGTTGCACCGCGACTTGGGGGAGTGCGTCTTGTGATGGGCTAAACACTGCGCGTAGGGCCGCCATGTCAGGCGGGCGCTTCTGGCGAAGGTCCTCCTCAAGCTGCGCTGCCAATTCAGCCTCGCAGCCCCGCTCGTGTGCCAGCGCCAGAAGATCGACAACCATGCGACACGCCGCCTTCTCACTGGTCTGCTCCAGCAGGAATGCGAACATGTTACGGAACGCCCGGCGCGGGAATAGCTGATCCCGATAGACCAGCCCCATCAGCGCCATGGGCTTTTTGCGCAAGGAGTGGATGACGTGGTGGTAATTGACCACGTGCCCATGGCTCCCGGTGCTCGAGGCTCGTCCGCGTGTCAGCGTTAGCAGGGCAGAGCTTCCCAGGAACAGCTCCAACCGATCATCGTAGAGCCGAACCCGCAGCTGATGCCCGATCAACCGGGATGGCACGGTGTAGAACACCTTGCGCAAGGTGAAGCCCCCGGAGGAAGTGACGCGCAACGTGATCTCCTCGTAATCCGTGGTCCGCCGCGTCGGCAAAGGTCTGAGGCTCGCACGTTCCGCATCGATACGCTTGGCATTGCGGGCGTTGATCCGGCCCACGATCTCGTCGATGAAGCGACGATAATCTTGCAAGCTTTCGAAGTCGCGCGACCCACGCATGACCAGCGCGTCCTCAATGGTGCGCTTCAGATGCCCATTGGGGCTCTCGATGGAACCGTTCTCGTGTGCGACGCCCTTGTTGTTGCGCGTCGGCGTCATTCCATAATGGTTGCACAGGGCGTCGAAGCGGTCGGTTAGATCGGCCCGGGATGACTTATCCAGGTTCTTGAAGGCCGCCGACAGGCTGTCAGTTCTATGATTGTGTGGCACGCCGCCGAGCGTCCAGAGGGCGTTCTGCAATCCCTCAGCCAGCGCCACATAGCTTTCGCCGCCCAGCACGACGTGGGCGTGCTGAAACCCGCTATAGGCAAGCCGGAAGTGATACAGTCGATGGCCCAGTGCCTCACCGGCAATGGTCACACCCAACTTGCCCATGGCGGTGAAATCCGACAGGCCCATTTTGCCCGGTGTGTGGGTCTGCCGGAAAATGACGTCCTGTTCAGGGCCGTGTTCCGCATTCCAGGCGCGTATCCGTCGCTCCGGAGTCCGTCGGATGCCCGTACCCAGATCAGAATGCCGACGCAGAAGCTCCTCGTAAACCGCCACAGGTCGGATCCCCGGTGAGGACCGCAGAAGCGGCACGACCTCCGCATCAAAAATGTCCGCCAGCGGGTCCGGACGCCGCCGGCCGCGAGGGGCCTTCTTCTGTGATGGTAAAATTGGGTCAGCTTGCAGCCGATAGCCCGTTGCCTGGCTGATCCCCGCCTTGGCAGCGGCAACGGCAACGGAATGGGTCGATCTGAGCGTCATGAAGAGCCTCATTTGTTGGTCAGTGACATGACAGCCCGGCATGAACGATCCCCTTGCACAGAAAATCATTCCTTATCCGAGCCGGCCACAACCGTCAGGCCCGCCCCAAAAGGGCAAAACGCGTGTGCGGGGCCTCCCCAGTCGGGCTACGCCCTCCCTGCGAGCCCCCGCACACGCGTTCTCATCCTGATTGACGCTGGATTCTCACCTTGTTTGTCGCGCAGCAGTGATCTTGCAATCCGGGATGCGGGCCAGAGTGTCGGCCAGCCAGCCCTGCGGATCAACGTTGTTCAGTTTGGCGGTTTCAATCAGCGTATAGGCGATGGCAGCGGCTTTGCCGCCTGCCGGTGATCCAACGAAGAGGTAGTTCTTGCGCCCCAAAGCAATACCTCTGATGGCCCGCTCGGCCGCATTATTGTCGATCTCGAGATGGCCATGTTCAAGGTATGGCCGGAGCCGTGGCAACCGGGTCAGCGCATAACGGATGGCCCCTGCAAGTGGCGATTTGCCAGAGATAGCGGGCAGTTGGGCACCCAGCCAATTGCCCAGGTCATCGAAGACGGGTCTGGCCTCGGCCTGCCGTATGGCGGTACGCTGATCCGGCGGCGATCCACGGGCCTCTTTCTCGATAGCGTAGAGCCCTGCTATCCGCTTGATCGCCTCTTCGGCGATGGCCGAGCCCTGGGCTTTATGCACATCGACGAACTTGCGCCGGATGTGGGCCATGCAGGCGACCTCGCGGATGTCGCCAGAACGGTAGAGGTCGTTGAATCCGGAATAGCCGTCCGCATGCATCCAGCCCTGGTATCTCTTCAAGTGATCCTTGGGATGCTGACCCCTGCGGTCCGGCGAGAACTGATACCAGGCAGCAGGCGGCGCCTCGCTGTCCCAGGGGCGCTCATCGCGTATGTAAGTCCATAGGCGGGCGGTCTGGGTTTTGCCTGCCCCGGGCGTTAGCATTTTGATCGGCGTATCATCGGCAAACAATGCCTGGCCTGCTTGCACATGTCGTCCGATGGCAACGGCCAGTGGCTCCAGTAGGGCCGTGGATTTGCCCACCCAATCGGCCAGCGTTGAGCGGTCAAGGTCAAGCCCGTCGCGCTCGAATATCTGGCTTTGCCGGTAGAGCGGCAGATGATCGGCATATTTGCTGACCAGAACATGGGCCAACAGTCCTGGTCCAGGACGCCCGCGCTCAATCGGGCGCGATGGCAGCTGTGCCTGGGTGAAGCTGTCGCAGCCCGAACAGGCAAAGCGGGGCCGGGTGATGCGGTTCACGATGAAGCGCCCCGGAACATATTCCAGTTCCTCGGTCACATCCTCGCCCAGGCGGCGCAGCTTGCCACCACAATCCGCACAGGCATCATCTCCGGTGGCCAGTTCGATGTGCTGGCGCGGTATATGATCCGGGATCGGGCGGCGCTTGGGTTTGTCTTTGGGCGGCTCCTCTTCAGGCAGGCGTAACCTGGCTGTCATCGCTGCCGTTGCAATCTCACTGCTCTCCAGGGCCAGTTGCAGCTGCTCGATGCTCTCGGATTTGCTGCCAAACCTATGTGTGCGATGCCCGGATAACTGGTGCCTGAGCTTCTCGATCAACATCGCCTGAGACTTCACCTCGGCCAGCAGAAGCTGCGTGAAAGCACGCAACTCATCGGGGTCTTCCGGTAAGGCTCGGGCCACATCGATCATGGCCAAAACCTGGCAAATCAACGGGCTTTAGGGAATCCCCAAATCACTGATCCGGCCAGATTATCCCGCCTTCAATGGCCGCCATGTGCGCTGCGGAATACGCCAGTCAATGCCCTCCAGAAGCATCGCCAACTGGGCCGGTGTCAATGCGACTTTGCCGTCTTTTGCAGAAGGCCAGACAAACCGGCCCTTCTCCAATCGCCTGGAGAACAGACAGGCCCCCTGACCGTCCCACCAAATGATCTTGATCAGATCGCCACGCCGTCCACGGAAAACGAACATGTGGCCGCAATAAGGGTTCTGCTTCAGCGTCTGTTCCGCCTGAGCCGCCAGCGTCGCAAACCCCCGGCGCATATCCGTTACCCCGGCAGCCAGCCACACCTTCGTGTTCGACGGTACCGGGATCATCCGGACAAGCCACGGATCAGGCCGGCAAGGGCATCGGGATCGTAAGTCCCGCTGACACAAAGCCGGTGCCCGCAAACAAGATCAAACCCAATCCTGCCGCATGCCACAACCGGCGGCGCGGCTTCATGCCGCACATCCGAAATTATCTCGACCGGCAGAAAGAAAACCTGCTTCCGTGTATCGCCATCAGGCGAAAACCGCCCATCCCTCAGCCACGTAAACACGAGATTGGCATTCACATCATACCGCCGCGCAACCTGACTAACCGAAATCCCCGGAACCCGCGTTTGCGCACAGATCATCCGCTTCTCGTTATTGCTCCAGTTCCGGCGCTTCTTCCTGCCCACATCTGACCTCGATAATGTCCATTAACGATCATGGACACTATCTGACATCTGCGGCCTCAGGCAGGGCAGCCAGACCAGACGCTTACAAACCAACGGCAAGGCCAAGGCCGAGCAGTTCATCCAGTCGTCTCTGCGCGAGTGGGCGTATGGGCACGCCTGCAACACGTCAGAACAACGAAAGGCTGAACTGCCTTACTGGCTGCATCACTACAATTGGCATCGCCCGCACGCTGGCATAAAACGAAAACCACCCATCAGTCGATCAGGCTGGGATGCGAACAACCTGTTGAGGCTCCACATCTAGAGTCCTTCACATTTTGACTGAACCATAGCCTGTGTTTTCGAGGTAGTTTTGGCATTCCTGTTGTGTGATTGATCCGACGAGGCGTCCAACGTATCGCCAGGCCTCTTCACTGGTTCGTTTCCGAGCCATCCGCATCCAGTGTTTGATCTTGGCGAATGTCTGCTCGATCGGGTTCAGGTCTGGCGAGTATGGTGGCAGGAACCACACCCGCGCGCCTGCCGCCTTGATGGCATCGCGCACGGCTTTCGATTTATGGCAGCCGAGGTTGTCCATGATGACGATATCGCCGGGCTTCAGTGCAGGGACAAGCAGTTGATCGATATAGGCACGGAAGGACTGCCCGTTGATCGGGCCGTCAAAGACACAGGGCGCCGTCAATTGATCGCAGCGCAAGGCAGCAATGAACGTCATGGTGTTCCAGTGGCCATGGGGCGCAAAGCCGTGCAGGCGTTTGCCTTTTGGTCCCCAGCCGCGCAGCGGAGCCATGTTGGTCTTGATCCAGGTTTCATCAATGAAGACCAGCTTGCGCGGATCGAGTTGACGCATGACCCCCTTCCAGCGCTTTCGCCGGCGGGCCACATCGGCTCGGGCCCGCTCAAGGGCGAGCAGTGTTTTTTTTGAAGCTCAGCCCCTCGCGGCGCATGAAGTGCCAGACCGCATTGTGGGACACCTTGACGCCCCGCTTCGCCAGCATGTCTTTCAGACCATGCAGCGTCAGGTGCGGCGTGCGGTTGATCTGCTAAAATCACGGTGGGGTTCAAGGATAATCCTGCGGTGGCCACCCATCTTGCCAGGCGCCACGCTGCCAGTCTCGCGATATCGCTGGCGCCACTTGATCACCGAAGAAACAGCCACCGAGAAACGGGCAGCCACAACACGTGCCGTCTCGCCGGAAACAACAGCTGCTACTGCACGCTCCCGAAGATCATTCGAATAGGGTTTTACCATGCATGCCGGCCTCCAGTCCCGGCACGCAGTTTGAATCACAATTCAACGAAAAACGGAATCCCGAGATTCAAACAAATGATGAACCGCTCTAGCCGCCCGCCGGAATCCCCAGAACGGCGATGACAAGGGCGATGCCTGCAAGGATGCCGAACCGGATCGCCCTGCCGCTGTCCCCCCGGTGGCGGGCGACAAGCACCGCAACCAGACATTGAAGCGCATAGAACAGGGCAAAGGCGCGGGAGGCAAGCGTGACGACAGAGACGACATCGGTTGCCCAGATCACGCAGACGGCGACGACGCCAATCACGATATAGGCATGTTCCGGCGTGATGTGTCCGCGCCCTGTGGCGCTGACCAGCCCGCTTGCGCCGATGGAATCGGCGACCGAGGCGCTGAACTGGCTGGCGATTGCTCCGGCGGCCACGACGAAGGGCAGCCACGGGGTCACGCGGCCAATCACGTCGATAAAGCCCGCGACATCGGCGGCTGAGGTGAAATAGGGGAAAAGCGGGATCATCAGGACAAAGAAGACCACATAGACGATGGATGACACGATCTGCGCCCGCTTCATCGCGGCGATCCGCACGTCGGCATTATGGAGTCGGCCCATGAATCGGGTTGTCTCGAACCCCTGCACGATGATCAGAAGGCCCATCAGAAAGCGCAGCGTATCGAGGTTGAAGCCGTGCCTGTCACTGGCGGCGGCGGACCAGCTATATGGCTCTGGCAGATTGAGGCCGAAGATGGCAAGGGCGACAAGCAGCGCCGCAATCGTCGCCAGATTGGCGCTGACGGTGAATTTCTCGGCCCGTTCCACACCTTCGAGGCCCTTGATCGCGCCGATCAGACAGATGCCCGAAATCATCACTGTCGCGATGATCTTTCCGAGGACCGGATCGCCCCACCCTGCGAGCCTGAGCGCGAAGGCGGCAAGCAGGACGAGGTAGTAGGCGACGGAAATGAAATAGGCGCCGGTCAGAACGAGGTGGGACAGCGTTTCGATGGACCTGATGGAATGCCCGGCCCTGGCGGTTTCGAAAATCGGCTCGCCAAATTCGATGTTATAGCGGATGGCTCCGCCCATCAGGAAGGCAAGCGCGGTCAGACCGATCACCGCCGCCACCGCCCAGACGCCGAGCGAACTCGCCAGCAGGGGAACCGACACCAGAAAACCGCTGCCGATGATCGAAGCAAGCGGCGTGACCGTCGCCGACCATGCCTTGCTGTTGCGCACCGGGCCGCTGACAAGAACGCCGAATGTCAGCAGAAGAACAAGGACAAGGGCAATGTCCATCATGGTCATTTTCCACCTTCGCTTTCCGGGTTGACGATTTCAGGGTTGACGATTTCCGGGGCATCCACCTGATGCAGAAAGACAGAGCGCGCGGGAAAGGCAAACCCCGATCCCGCCTCTTTCACGATCAGGATCATCGCCAGGGCGAAATCCTCCTTGATCCTGAGCCATTCGCCCCAGGCGGTCGTCCTGGTAAAGCTGTAGATCATCAGATTTATGGAACTTTCCCCGAAGGAATCGATCCGGACGAAAAGCGGCGCCGCCGGAGGCTGGCAGATGCGTTCGTCGTTTCCAAGCCACGCTTCGGTGCGGTTGCGTATCTCTTCCAGCTTGTCCGGTGGTGTGCTGTATTCCAGCCCGATCATCCAGTAAATCCGGCGATAGGTCATGCGTGAAAAGTTGGTCGTCGCGTTGTCCGCCAACAGCGCGTTGGGAACGTAGACGGGGCTCAGATCAAAGCGGCGAATGCGCGTGGAGCGAAAGTTGATCTCTTCCACCGTGCCTTCGACGACGCCATCAACCCTGATCCATTCGCCCGGCCCGAACCGTTTTTCGGTCATGATCAGGATGCCGGAAATGAGATTGCTGAACAGATCCCTGGCAGCCAGACCGACGGCGATTCCAAACACGCCGAGGCTGCCGATAAGGGGGGCGACCGGAATATTCCAGATCTCCAGAATGATGACCGCACCGAAAATCAGCATGAATATCTGCACCGCATAGCCCAGCCACCGGCGCGCGGAATGTTCAAGGGACAGGTTCAGGCGATCCCAAAGCAGATCGACATTCGAAGACACCCGTGCAATCGCCCAGAAGGCGGTTGCGACGATCAGGGACTTCAGCAACTGATCCGCGACGCCCTGCGTCCTGCCACCGAGCGCCAGAACATGAAGTGCGATGTATCCGCCGACAATGACGGGCAGCACCCGAAGCGGCGGCACGATGGCGTCAACGACCCGATCAACCGGACCGCGCCGGTCCCTGTCGCCCCTGAGACCCGCAAGGCGGCCGAGCAGGGGCCGGATGAGCCAGACCGCAGCAACGGATACCAGAAAAATGCCGCCAGCCGTCAGATATTCCGAAGAACCGCCGCCAGGGAAGAGGCGGCTGAATACGACTCCGGACAGCGGGATCAGTTCAGCGAAAAATGTCATGTCTTCCCATTACAGCACCGGTCCGGGGGTGGCGATAACGTCGTTCCGGATGCGCGCGCCCCTGATGCGCCCCGGATGCGCGCGCCCCTGATGCGCCCCGGATGCGCCGCTGACATGGCCGGGGCGAATTGCGATCAGGAAACCCCGCCCAGACAGACGTATTTGATTTCCAGATAATCATCCATGCCGTATCTGGAACCCTCGCGGCCCAGACCGGATTGCTTGATGCCGCCAAAGGGCGCGACTTCGGTTGAAACAAGCCCGGTATTGACCCCGACGATGCCGGTTTCAAGCGCTTCGGCCACGCGCCAGACGCGGGAAAGATCGTTGGCGTAGAAATAACCCGCCAGACCGAATTCGCTGTCATTGGCAAGCGCGATGACCTCTGCTTCGGTCTCGAACCGGATCAGCGGGGCGACCGGGCCAAAGGTTTCCTCGTGCGAGACCAGCGCAGAGACGGGAACATCGGTAATGAGCGTCGGCTCAAAGAATGTCCCCGCCATCCGTTTGCCCCCCGTCAGGATGCGCGCGCCCCTGGCGATTGCATCGGCCAGATGCTCTTCGACCTTGGCGACGGCTTCTTCGTTGATCAGCGGGCCGGTGGTGACGCCTTCCTTCATGCCGTCGCCGGGAACCAGCCCGGCGATGGCGGCGGTGAACTTTTCGGTAAACGCCTCATGCACGCCCGCCTGCACATAGATGCGGTTGGCGCAGACGCAGGTCTGGCCGTTATTGCGGAACTTGGCGATCATCGCGCCCTGAACGGCCGCATCCAGATCGGCATCGTCAAAGACGATGAAGGGCGCGTTGCCGCCCAGTTCCAAGCTCAGCTTCTTGATGCCGTCAGCGGCCTGGCGCATCAGAATCCGACCCACGCGGGTAGAGCCGGTAAAGGTGATCTTCGCCACTTTCGGGTTCGCGCACATTTCCTGCCCGGTGCCGCGCGAGTCAGAGTTCGGCACCACATTGAACACGCCCGCAGGGACGCCCGCACGTTCGGCCAGAACCGCCATGGCGGTGGCGGAAAGCGGCGTCAGTTCGGCCGGGCGGGCGACGAAGGTGCAGCCCGCCGCCAGCGCCGGGGCCGCCTTGCGGGCGATCATCGCGTTGGGAAAATTCCAGGGCGTGATCGAACCGACCACGCCGACAGGCTGTTTCAGCACCACGATGCGCTTGTCGGGCTGATGGCCGGGGATGACATCGCCATAGACCCGCTTGGCCTCTTCGCCGAACCATTCGACAAAGCTGGCCCCGTAGAGGATTTCACCCCTGGCTTCGGGCAGCGGCTTGCCCATTTCCGCGCACAGGATGGCACCCAGATCGTCGGCGTTTTCGATCATCAGGTCGTGCCAGCGACGCAGGATCGCGGCGCGTTCCTTGCCGGTTTTCGCCGCCCATGCCTTTTGCGCGGCATACGCGCTGTCTATGGCCTCGCGCACATCATCCATGGTGGTGTCGGTGACATTGGCGATCACCTCGCCGGTGGCCGGATTCGACACCGGAAAAGTCCTGTCGCTTTCGCGCCATACACCATTGATGCAGGCGCGGGGCTCCAGCAGCCCGGAATCTTTCAGATACATTGTTTGGCCTCCCTGGCGGCCAGGACGGACTCTTCCAGAAGACAGAGCGCCCCGGCAAGGATTTCGTCCTGAATGGTGATCGGCGCAAGAAACCGCACGACATTGCCATGCACGCCGCAGGTCAGAAGGATCGGATTGCGCTTCTGCGCCTCTTCGCGGACGCGCGCGGCAAAGGCGATACAGCGGTTGCCCTCGACATCCCGGACCCCGGCATTCTCGGACCGGTTCATGTAAATCCGGGTCATCATGCCAACGCCCCGGGCGATGGCCCTGTTGCGGCATTCGGCGATCTGGCTGTTCTTCATCGCATGTCCTGTGCGCCCGGAACCGGTTGCGCGCATCATAGAGCAGCCGGTGTCGAGCGAAAGCCTGTTTCTTCTTTCCGCCAACCTGTTGTTTCCTGAAGCACGGGAAGCCCGGGTGTTGAGGATATTGAACATGTTGAATGGAAATCCCGATACTGTGGGGCCGGGTCAGTCCGGGCCGGGGGCTGCAAGGTCACTCCGCCCCGTCCAGAACCGGGCGAAGGCGCGATTCCAGCGACCGCCGCGTGATCGGGCCCGCAAAGCGCAGCAGAATGGTTCCGTCGCCATTCACCACGAAAGTCTCCGGCACCCCTGCGACCCCCCATTCAAAGGCGGCGCGGGCATTCGGATCGGCGCCGATGGCGGCAAAGGGATTGCCCAGTTCCTTCAGAAAACCCAGCGCCTTTTCCGGGTCGTCCTTGTAATTGACGCCATAGATCGCAAAGCCATCGTCGGCAAGCGCCTGAAGGTTGGGGTGTTCGGCGCGGCACGGTGCGCACCAGCTTGCCCAGAAATTCACCAGCTTGATGCCCGGCCCGGTCAGGGTCGCCCGCTCAAAGGGCGGCTCCGGCCCCAGTCGGGTCAGGGCAAAGTCCGGGGCCGGTCCGCCTGCGCGTCCGGTCGGCGGGGCGTTCGGGTTTTCGCGGCCCAGTCCTGCGAAAAATATTGCGACGAGGCCGGCAAGGATCAGCGGCGGCGCCAGAACCAGCGGATTGAGCCTAGCCATCCCCGGTCCGCCTTTCTTCCAGTGCGCGCAGGGCGCTTCGTACCCGACGCGCCCGCCAGACGCAGAAAAGCACCAGCCCGATGATCATTGCAAGGCCGGCCGCGTAGGCGATCCCGACTTCTGCGGCGTATTTGCCCAGTTCAGGCATCCGCCCCCCTTTCACGCATCAGGAGCGCCCGCATCCGGCGTTTGCGAATCTCCGTCCGCGTCCCCAGCAGAACCAGCGCCACGAACAGCGCGACGAAGCCTGCGACAGAGATGAGAAGGGGGATATGGAAAACGTTGTGAATATTGGTCTCCCGGTCCAGCGACAGGGTTGCCCCCTGATGCAGGCCCCGATTCCAGAAATTCACCGCATAACGGCTGAGAAGCGCAAAGACCGATCCGACAAGGCACAGAATGGATGTCAGATCCGCCGCGGTATCGGGGTTTTCAACCGCTTCCCACAGCGCGATGTATCCCAGATAGAACAGGAACAGGATCAGGAAAGACGACAGGCGCGGATCCCAGGCCCACCAGGCGCCCCAGATGGGCTGCCCCCAGACCGCCCCGGTAATCAGCGCGATCAGGGTCATGGTCAGGCCCACAGGCGCCGCCGCCTTCGCCGCCAGCGCGCTGACATGGTGCCGCCTTGTCAGCCAGATCAGGGACGCGACCAGCATCATCATCCAGATATTCACCGCCATCATCGCAGCAGGCACATGCAGAAAGATGATCTTCACCGTCGATCCCTGCCGCGCATCGTCAGGCGTCAGGAAAAACCCCCAGGCAAGGCCGGTGATCAGACCACCTGCGGCCAGAACGGAAAAGACCGGCAGCAGCACCCCGGAGGTCTGCATGAACTTTTTCGGATTGGCGTATTCCCAGATCGACATGCTGCTTACCTATGAACCTTTCCCGGTCGCTGCAATGGAATGGATCAGCGCAGATTGATGCGGATCGCCGCAGCCGCCGCAAAGGGCAGCAGCGCGGTCGCGCCAAGGGTGACGCCAGCCAGCAGGGCAAGCGCGTCGCCGGTGTCAAGCCCCGCCGCACCGCGCTTTGGCAGTTCTGTCCCGAAGATCAGCGTCGGGATGCAGAGCGGCAGGACAAGAACGGGCAGCAGCAGCCCGCCGCGTTTCAGCCCCACGGTCAGGGCGGCGCCAAAAGTGCCGATCACCGACAGCGCCGGGGTGCCGAGCGCGAGGCTGAGGACCAACCATCCATGGGCCGGGCCGGGCAGGTTCAGAAACACCCCCAGCACCGGCGCAAGCAGGCTCAGCGGCACGCCGGTCATCAGCCAGTGGGCCAGCGCCTTCATCATCACGACCGCTTCCATCGGGATGGGTGTGGTGGCCAGCAGGTCAAGCGATCCGTCCTCGTGATCCAGCGCGAATATCCGGTCGAGCGTCAGCAGACAGGACAGCAGCGCCCCAAGCCACAGGATGCCCGGCGCGATCACGGACAGCACCGCGCCCTCTGGTCCGACGCTGAAGGGCACAAGCACGATGACGATCAGGAAGAAGGCAAGCCCCAGGCCAAACCCGCCCCCGGCCCGCGTGGCGAGTTTCAGTTCGCGGATCAACAGCGCGATCACGGGAATGCCTCATCAGGACGCGGTTCGGCCTGAATGCTGGCGCGATACCGGGTCAGGTCCAGCACGCCGGTTTCCGCCGCCGTGTCAATGGCCGGGTCCATATGGGTTGCGATCAGCGCCATGCCCCCTGCCCTGCAATGGCGCTGCACCACTGCGGCGAAGAGCGACACGCCGGCGCTGTCGAGAGAGACGGTCGGTTCATCCAGCGCCCAGAGCCGCCGCCCCGTGACAAGCAGCCGCGCCAGCCCCAAGCGGCGTTTCTGTCCGGCCGACAGGTGCTGTGTCCGGCGGCTGGCGAGACCGGACAGACCGAAGGCGGCCAGCGCCTCCGCCACCCTGTCCGAACCGTGAACACTTGCCCAGAAAGCCAGATTCTCCTGCGCTGTCAGCGTCGGTTTCAGGCCATCCGCGTGGGCGCCATAGGCGATCTGGCCGGGATCGAAAGCCATTTTGCCGCCCAGAGCAGGCTGCAACCCGGCAATGGTGCGCAGAAGCGTCGTCTTGCCGATGCCGTTCGGCCCCCGAAGCAGCAGAACCCGACCGGGGCGAAGCCTGAATGACACGCCCCGCAGCACCGGAAACCCGCCCCGTGCGCAGCCCAGGTTTTCGACGATCAGTTCCACCGCATCGCGCCTAGCCCAACCCCTTGCCGACGAAAGGCGGATCAGGGGCCGGGGCCGGAACAGGGATCGGGAACAGGGCCAGCCCGACCCGGCGGCCTTCGGACAGCAGCACGTTGCAGGTCCGGCAGGCGGCGGGGCTGGACATTGCCTCGACGCCGATTCCGGCGGCTTCCAGCGCTTTGCGAAAGTCCGCAGGCGGGTGGGCGGTTTCGGCCCCGGCGCCGACAAGGAGCACATCCAGACTGCCAGCCGCCCCGATCAGGGCATCGCGGTCATCATAGCCACCCCAGGGCGACGTTCCGGCGGGCAGGACGAGGATCGCGCCCTCATGGACTTCGCCGCCGATGCGGAAAAAACCCGGTCCATAGCCGTCGATGGGTCTTGCATCGGTAAAGCGGATTTCATTGACACGCATGGTTTGCCTCAATCCAGAAGGGGCAGCCCTGACAGGGCCGACATGGCGATGACAGCATAGGCGATGCCGCGATAAAGGCGCTCCGGCCCCGGTCGGAACATGGCCGCCCCGGCGATATTCGCGACAAGATAGACAATTGCAACCCCCGCACCGGTGGCAATCGCGCCTGCCACCAGATGACCGCCGATCCCCAGCACGCCCAGCAGCAGAACATCCGTGACCAGAAGATACATCGTCAGGTTGGCGCGGATAACCCGCACCGGTTTCGGACTGGCCATGTAGAGCATGATGACCGGCGGGCCGGGCAACCCGGTGCAACCGGCCAGAAATCCCCCCAGTGCGCCGGCCATATAGACCATGCGGCGCTTCAACTCTCCGGGATAGCGGATGCCGGCGATGAGCAGGGCCAGCAGTATCATGCAGATGAAGGACACCGCATAGCGAAACACCTCGGCCGAAACCGCGGCAAGAATGGATACGCCGACGGGCAAAGCCAGCAGCGCCCCGATTCCCAGCCGCATGACATCGCGCGGCGCGCCGTCCCGCCAAGCGCGCGGCATGTTGGGCAGCGGGCCGACAATATCCATGATGATCAGGGTGGTGATGGCCGCGAAGGGGGGCAGAACCTGACCGGCAATGGGCAGGTAGATCATCGCCGTGCCAAAGCCTGCAAAGCCGCGCACCAGCCCGCCCAGAAAGGCCCCCAGGGCGAGAAAGGCAAAATCAGCGGTCGCGAATGTCCCGAGGATTTCCGCCGGATCAGGCATCCATGTTGGCAAACCGGTTGCCGAGATTGGCATCCGGCCGGGACCAGTCACGCTTGACGCCCAGTTTCAGCAGAATGGCAGAGGCCACGAAGACCGAGGAATAGGTTCCGATCACCACGCCCAGGATCATCGCGAAGACAAAACCCCGGATCACATCGCCGCCCAGAACGAAAAGCGAGATCAGCGCCAGCAGCGTGGTGACAGAGGTCATGACGGTCCGGCCGAGCGTCTCGTTGATCGACAGGTTCAGCACGTCTTTCAGGTCTTTCTGCTTGTATTTGCGCAGATTTTCCCGAACCCGGTCAAAGACGACCACGGTGTCGTTCAGCGAATAGCCGACAATGGTCAGAAGGGCCGCGATGATCGCCAGATCGAATCTGATCTGAAGCAGGCTGAAAATGCCGATCGTGACCACGACATCATGCACCAGCGCCGCCACCGCGCCCAGAGAGAACTGCCATTCGAAGCGCAGCCAGATATAGACCAGCACCGCCGCAATGGCGAGGAAGACGGCGATGACCGCTGTCCGGATCAACTCGCCAGAGACCTTGGGCCCCACGGATTCGACGCTCTCGAAGGTCAGGCTCGGGTCGGCGCCTTGCAGGGCGGCAAGCACGGCTGCGCTGGTGGCCGAGGTAACGGCTTCGTCGCCGGTCTGCGCCTCGACCCGTATCTGTGTGACATTCTGCTCTGGCCTGGTCGGATCGAAGACTTCGGTGATCGAGATGTCGCCAAGCCCCAGGGGCGCAATGGCGGCGCGGTAATCCGCGATGACGACCTCCTGCGCGGCCGTGGTGCGGAAGGTCGTGCCGCCACGGAAGTCGATGCCGTAATTCAGGCTCATCGTCAGAAACAGAACCACAGACGCCGCCATGGCCACCGCCGACAGGCCCATGGTGATCTTCGAGGCCGGGAAGAAATCCCAGCCGGTTTTCGCGGGGACGAGTTTCAGGCGCATATCCTATACCTCGATTGTCCTGGGGCGTTTGCGTTCGAACCACATCACGATCATCAGGCGCGTGACGTAGATCGCCGTGAAGACCGAGGTGATGATCCCCAGCCCGAGCGTGATCGAAAACCCGCGCACCGGGCCGGACCCCATGACGAACAGGATCGCGGCGGTGATGAAGGTGGTGATATTGGCGTCCAGAATGGCCGACAGCGCCTTTTCATAGCCCAGATCAATGGCGCGGGCAGGGCCTTTCGCGGTCTTCAGTTCCTCGCGGATACGCTCGAATATCAGCACATTGGCGTCAACCGCCATCCCGATCGTCAACACGATCCCGGCGATGCCCGGCAGGGTCAGCGTGGCCCCGATGGCCGAGAGCAGGCCAAAGATCAGGCCCACATTCAGGATCAGCGCGATATTGGCGAAAACGCCGAACAGCCCATAGCTCGCCGCCATGAAGGCCAGCACCGCGATGAAGGCGACGATACAGGCGATGCGACCGGCCTCTATGCTGTCCTGACCAAGCTCCGGGCCGATGGTGCGCTCTTCAAGAATGTCAAGCCCGGCAGGCAGGGCTCCGGCGCGCAGCAGCACGGCAAGTTCCGTCGATTCCCCGACCGTGAAGCTGCCGGTGATGATGCCCGAGCCACCGGGAATGTGGCTCTGGATCACGGGCGCGGAAACGACCTCGTCATCCAGCACGATCGCGAATGGAGAGCCGATGTTTTCCGCCGTGTAATCCCCGAACCTGCGGGCGCCGGAAGGGTTGAAGCGGAAGTTTACCGCAGGTCGCCCGTTCTGGTCGAAAGACGGCTGCGCATCGACAAGTTCCTCGCCGCTCACGACCGCGCTGCGTTCGACGATGTAGAATATCCCCTCTTCGTCGAGCGAGGGCAGCAACTGATTGCCGGCGCCCGGATTGGCCCCGGCATCCGGGGTGCGCCCGACCACCGGCTTGAATTCCAGTCTGGCAGGCGTGCCCAGCAGGTCTTTCAACTCATCCGCCGATCCCAGGCCGGGCACCTGCACCAGAACCCGCCGCGCGCCCTGACGCTGTATGGTGGGTTCGCGGGTGCCGACCTCATCGACCCGCCTGCGAATGATTTCAAGGGATTGCTGGACAGTCCGTTCATCGGTCGCAGCCTTTTCCGCATCGGACAGGCTGACCGTCAGGATGTCGCCGGAACCCGACACCTCAATATCGCTGCCGCCCAATCCGGTCAGGCTGACGACGGGTTGCGCCAGAGCCCGGACAACCCCGGTCGCGCGGGCCATGCCGGCGGGGTCCGAGATGCGGATGTTCAGTTCGTCGGCGGGCCCGTCCTGGCGGCGAATGGTGCCGACGGCGGCGCGTTCGTCGCGAAGGAGATTGCGGATTTCGGGCCACATGCCCTGAATGCGGGTTTCATGGACCTCTTCCACCCGTATTTCGGTCAGCAGATGCGCGCCGCCGCGCAGGTCGAGGCCAAGACTGACCAGTGATGAAGGCAACCAGCCGGGCCATGAGGAAAGCGCCTCCCGGCGCTCGGGCGTGCTGCCGGAAACCTCGATCTCGCGGGCGGCGTCATTGCGCAGTTCGACCCGCGAATAAAAGGCGTTCGGCATCGCCATGAACAGCCCGGTCAGGACCAGCGCCCAGATCGTGGTCCGCTTCCAGAAAGCGATTTGAAGCATTGTGAATGACCGGATTGCAAAGGGTTAGGAGGCAGGTTCGGTCTTGCTGAGAACCTGTGCGACGGTCGATTGCACGACACGGACCTTGACGCCCTCGGCCAGTTCGACCTCCAACTCGTTGGCATCGTCCCTGACCCTGGTGACCTTGCCGATCAGCCCGCCCTGGGTCACGACCTGATCCCCCCGGCGCAGGGCGGCAATCATGATCTTGTGCTCCTTCACCTTTTTCTGCTGCGGCCGAATCAGCAGGAAATACATGATTGCGAAAATCAGGATCAGCGGAAATATCTGCGCAATGGTGGCTTCCATCGGGGTCCCCTATGTCTGACTGGCAGGGGAAGCCCCCGCAAGGTTTCGGGGAACCTATGTGTCATGCGACGCATTTGCAAGGAAGCTGAATGAAGGAGCGTCATGCGCCGGTTCATCGTCCGAAAGATACCGGACCGGAATATGGAGAGCGGAAAGCATCCGGCCTGCCTATCGCCGCCCCAGCATCGACAGGCGGACCAGCGTGCGCTCCATCAGGGCCATGGCGGGCGCGCGGCTGGCGGAGCGCAGTTGCAGGTCGGTGTCGGTCAGCAGGCAGAGCGCGTGCTCCAGCCGGTGCATTCCCCAGTTCCGGGCCTGTCTTTGCATCCGGTCGCGGCGGGGGCCATGGACGGGGGGGCGCAACCTGGCGATGCCGGAAGAAACGCCGCCGGGGTCGGCGGCCACGGCGTGAAGCCGGCGGAAATGCCGGGTTGTCCCGATGCACAGGCCCACGGGCTGCACGCCCTGGCTTGCCAGCCGCGACAGGACCGGGCCGATCTCTGCCGTGCGGGCCTCGGCGACGATATTCAGCACGTCGTCCAGCGCGGCTTCGGTCGAGAGCGGGGCAACGGCCTCGACATCGTGCGCCGTCGCCGGGGTATCGTCGCCCAGTTTGTAGAGTGCGAGTTTTTCAACCACCTGCCGGAAGTCGCCGGGGCCGATCATCCGCGACAGGGCTTCGAGCGCGACCATCGCGTCACGGTCGATAGCGCCAAGACCGGCCCCGGCGAGGTCGGCCTCGATCTCCGCCCGCGCGGGCGGGTCGTCATAGATGCCGGCCGCACAAGCGTTCGGATGGCTTTCAAAAAGCCTGCGCAGGGCGGAACGCGCCGCAAGCTGCCTAGCCGTGACGATCACCTGCGCATCGCCGTCCCGCCAGTCGGAGAGCGTTTCGGCAATCAGCGCGGTCAACCCGTCGGCGGCGTCTTCGACAAGGGCCACGCGAGGGCCGGGAAAGAAGCCCTGCGCCCTGATCGCGTCCGACAGCATGGCCGGATCCTTGCGCAATTCGGCGGCGGGAATGCGGGTCAGGCGCATTTCCTCCTCGCCCGCCGGGCCGAGCAGCGCGGCGATGACCTGCTGCCGCCGCAGGGTCACGCGCATGGCATCGGCACCATACAGCAAAAGCCCGGCGCAGGTGGGATCGGGCTTGGCGAAATAGTCCGCGGCCTGTCGGGCGGCAAGTTTCATGGGCTCTCGCCGCCAGTGGCGGACAGCAGCCGGGACACGATCCGATCGGCGAGAATCACCATCAGTCTGGCGAAAGCGTCCTGCCGTGCGGTCTGCGTGCCGAGCGTGCTGCCGGTGGCGGCATAGCTGGTGAAACTGCGGACCGTGCCGGAGGAGGCGATGTCGCCGGTTGCCATGCGGGTCAGCGTGAAATCGACCTCGCCCACCAGGTTATAGCGGGTGATTTCCTGTGACGGCGTGACGCCCAGATCGTCCTGCACGATGCGGATCGTGTAGCCCAGCCTGTAGCGCGGGCCTTGCGGCCGGCCCAGCCGCTCCTCCAGCCTGCGGACCAGATCGAAGCTGTTCCGCTCACTCGGGGCGGTGATTTCCGTCTGGCCGGTCAGGTTCGGCGATGTCCCGCCGGGGGCGTGGACGGGCTCGAACCCGCAAGCGCCAGGCGCGAAGGCGCAGACCAGAAAGGCGCAGACCGGAAAGGCGCAGCGATCAGGCAACCACATTGACGATCCGTCCGGGGACAATGATGAGTTTTCCGGGCGCGGCCCCGTTCAGCACCCGCTGCACAGCTTCGTCCGCCAGCACCAGTTTTTCAAGCTCTTCCCTGGCGATGTCTCCGGGCACGCTGATTTCAGAGCGCCGTCTGCCATTGACCTGAATCGGCAGGGTGACGGTGTTTTCCATCAGCATTGCCGGGTCCGCCTTCGGCCACGGCGCGCTGATCACGAGGCCCTCACCGCCCAGCATGGCCCATATGTCCTCTGCCAGATGCGGGGTCATCGGGGCCATGAGTTGCGCCATGATCCGCAGCGCCTGCCTGCGCGCGGCGGCGCCGGCCCCGGATCGGGCGATGGTGTTGGTGAAGGCGTAGAGTCTGGCGATGGAGGTGTTGAAGGCAAAGCCCTCGATTCCCCCGGTCACGTCGCGGATGGTCCGGTGCGCCTCACGCAGGAGGGTTTCGTCTTCGTCCGCTTTGTCCGCGTTGTCCGCTTTGTCCGCGTTGTCCGAATCGTCCGCGTTGCCCGCATCGCCGGTTGCGATGTCGCGGGCAATGCGCCAGACTCTGGCCAGATGCCTGTGCGCGGCCTCGGCGCCTGCGGCGGTCCATTCCACATCGCGTTCCGGCGGGCTGTCGGACATGACGAACCAGCGCGCGGTGTCGGCGCCGTATCGGGCGATGATGTCCATCGGATCGACGACGTTCTTCTTGGATTTGGACATCTTGGCGGAGGGTATGATTTCGACCTCCTGACCGGCAAGCCTGGCCAGTGTCCACACTTCGTCAAGGTCGTCCCCGGATGCGTCTGCCCGCCCCGACTCCTCCCAGGTTGATCCGAGAAGGGCGCGCCTTTCGCCTTCGGAATGGAATGTGATCACGTCCTCCGGCAGATGATGGACCGGGCGGCCCTTCCCGTCGCGGGTCCGGTAGATCTCATGCGTCACCATGCCTTGCGTGAAGAGTGCGCTGAAAGGCTCTCTGGCGCTTTCGGGCAGGTGGCCGCAGATGTTCATCGCGCGGGCGAAGAAGCGGGAATAGAGCAGGTGCAGGATCGCGTGTTCGACGCCGCCGATATACTGATCGACATTCATCCAGTAGGCGGCGTCCTCGGCATTGGTCGGCGTGTCGGCGCGCGGCGCGGTGAAGCGCGCGAAATACCACGACGAATCGACGAACGTGTCCATCGTGTCGGTTTCGCGTCTCGCCTGTCTGCCGCAGGCGGGGCAGGGCGTCGCCGCCCAGGTCGGGTGACGCTCCAGCGGATTGCCCGGCCTGTCGAAGCTCACATCCGCAGGCAGGTGGACGGGCAGGTTTTCCTTTTTCTCCGGCACGACGCCGCAGTCGTCGCAGTGAACGACCGGAATCGGGCAGCCCCAGTAACGCTGCCGCGACAGCCCCCAGTCGCGCAGGCGGTAATTGGTGACGCCCCTGCCCCAGCCGTGCCGTTCGGCAAAGTCGATGCTGGCGTCGATTGCCTCCTGCCCGGTGGCGACATCGAGCCCGGCGAAATGGTTGATCCATTTCACCCTTTCGGTCTTCGGCGGCACATAGGCCACATCCGCGACCGGTTCGGGGGTGTCCAGCGACAGACAGGTGTCGATCACCGGCAGGCCGTATTTCCGGCAGAAATCGAGGTCGCGCTGGTCATGGGCCGGGCAGGCGAAGATCGCGCCGGCGCCGTAATCCATCAGGATGAAATTGGCGACCCAGACCGGCAGTTCCCAGTCGGGGTCAAGCGGGTGCCGCACCCGCAGGCCGGTGTCGAAGCCCTTCTTCTCTGCCCGTTCCAGATCGGCTTCGCTGGCGCCCATGCTGCGGCAGCCGGCGTTGAAGGCGGCAAGGCCGGGATTGCCGGCTTCCAGCGCCCTCGACAGCGGGTGATCGGGGGAGATGCCGACAAGGCCGGCACCCATCAGCGTGTCCGGGCGGGTGGTGTAGACCTCTATGGCGTCGTGACCGGCGGCGGGTTCCACCATGTCGAAGGCGAATTGCAGCCCCCGCGACCTGCCGATCCAGTTGGCCTGCATCAGGCGGACTTTCCCGGGCCAGTCCCGCAGGCCGTCTAGCGCCTCCAGCAACTCTCCGGCATGATCGGAGATTCTGAAGAACCACTGCGTCAGTTCCCTGCGTTCGACGGGTGCGCCGGATCGCCAGCCCTTGCCGTCGATCACCTGCTCATTGGCCAGAACGGTCATATCGACCGGATCCCAGTTGACGACCGCGTTCTTGCGGTAAACGAGGCCACGCGCAAGGAAGTCGATGAACATCTCCTGTTGGCGGCCGTAATAGTCCGGGTCACAGGTGGCGAACTCCCGCGACCAGTCGATGGAAAGGCCCAGCGGCTTCATCTGATCGCGCATCACCGCGATGTTGGCGTATGTCCAGTCGCCGGGATGGATGCCCTCGGCCATGGCGGCGTTTTCCGCGGGCATCCCGAACGCATCCCAGCCCATCGGGTGCAGAACGCTGAAACCGCAGGCCATCCTGTAGCGCGCGATCACGTCGCCCATCGTGTAATTGCGAACATGCCCGATATGGATGCGGCCCGACGGGTAGGGGAACATCTCCAGCACATAGTACTTCGGCCTGTCCGCATCGCGCACGGCCCTGAACACCCCGGCATCCTGCCAGATCCCCTGCCATTTCGGCTCTGTCAATGCGGGGGTGTAGCGGTCCATTCCGGGTCTGTCCTTTGCGTGGAAACGCCGGGCGCAGGGTCAGGGGCTGCCTCCGGCGGGAGTATTTTTGCAGAAGAGAAGATGCAACACCCCGTCCCTGTCGTGCGGGTCGGGGGGCTAGAAGCCGTCCGCCCCGATCCGCAACTGGCGCGCGCGGGTCAGAATCGCATTCTCCACCGCGCGCACGGTGTCGGCGTCCACGGTCCCGCCGCCCTGCCGTTCCAGCGACAGATGCAGTGAGCGCGCATCAAGCGCCGGGTCGTTGACCAGCACCGTCGCGCGCCAGGCAACCGCGCCGCCGGCCGGCCGGCCATAGCCGGTGACAATCACGCCGGTGAACGGATCAACCGCCTGTATGGGCAGGAAATCCAGCACCTCCAGCGCGGCGCGCCAGATATATCCGTTGACCCTGACGGTGGTGTTCGGATCGTCCCGGTTGCCGAACAGATCCCAGATCGTGGCGCGGTCCTCGTCAACGATCCCGGCGCGTTGCAGGTTTTCCCGCTGCTTGCGTTCGTCGCCGCCCCCGCATGACGCGAGAGAGAGCGCAGCGGCGCACAGGATGGAATGGGCGGAAAACCGTTGCAGTCTCATGTGATGGTCCCGATCCGACATGTCTGCCCCCTACTACCCAAGGCGCGAAACACGGGCAAGGGTTTTCGTGACGCGCCCGGTCGCCGCTGCGGGGGTCTGTGGCGAAACTGTGGCAAAGCTGCATCACGCCGGGCGACTTTGCCCGCTGGACCGTGGCCGCGCTTGCAAACACCCCCGGATTAGGGCGAAAGAAGCCCATACCCAATTCGGATTCCCCTGGATTGGGATGCGTTTTCAAGACAAACACCCAGCACAAACGAGGGAAAGCGAAATGAAAAAGATTCTACTGGCAACCACCGCACTGGCCGCCACCACCGGCGTTGCCGCTGCGGAAGTGACCCTGAGCGGTTACGCGGAAATGGGCGTCGCTGGCGGTGACGGCATGGACACCCAGTTCCATGACGTTATTGACGTGTCGTTCAGGCTGACCGGCACCTCCGACAGCGGTCTGATCTTTGGCGCGAAAATCGACTTGGATGAAGCTGATGATGGACGCTTCACTGGCGGCGATAAGCAACGCAACACCGTCTTCATCTCCGGCGATTTCGGCACCCTGAACCTGGGCGACACCGATGGCGCGTTCGACTGGGCGATGTCCGAGGTCGCCTCCGGCACTTCGCTCACCGACAATCACACCGTCCATGCCGGTTACAGCGGCAATTCCGGGCTTGACGGTGTCTTTGATGGTCAGATCCTGCGCTATGACAACAGCTTTGGCGATTTCGGCTTCGCGGCGTCGGCTGAACTTCACGATGCAGGCAGTGGTGATGTTTTTGGTGTTGGCGCCACTTACAAGCTGCCCCTGGGGCCTGGTGATGTCACCTTTGGCTTGGGCTTCCAGTCAGGTTCAGTCACAGAAGACGACTTTGCGGGACTAAACCCTTCCGATGCGGGTCGCCTCGACGCTGATATAGTCGGTGTCTCGATCAGTGCTGATCTTGGAAACGGGTTTTCTGCGACGGCGAACTATTCGAGACTGGGTCTTGAGGGGTCGGCCACTGAAGCAAGCGGTGACCGCCATAGTCTGAGTGGAGATGCAAACCATTTGGGGATTGGCCTGACCTACGCGCTGGACGCGCTTAGCTTGAACGTGAATTACGGCGAGTATGATTCCAAAGCCACCCTCACTGAAGTTCCTAATGGTGGTGTTCCAGACGTGGCGCCGGGAGCGGTCAAATTGGACGGCTTCGGCCTCGTGGCGAACTATGACCTCGGCGGCGGCGCTGTTGCGATGTTCGGCTACGGTGACGGAGATACCGGGGACACCTGGTCGCTCGGCCTGGGTCTGTCCTTCTGATCCGGCGAACAGTCCGACGGTTTGGGGCAGGTCTTCGGGCCTGCCCCTTTCCCCGGGAATACATGCCTGTTTACCCAAACCACCACTGGAAAACAGCCAGAACAATTGTCAACGCAATGCCTGCCGCGCCAAGCACGCCTCCGAGAACCCATGTTTTCAGTTTCTGGATGTCTTCCCTGGTGGCCAGATAATCCAGTCTGGCCTCAAGCGCCGAGACTCTGCCATGCAGATTCCCGTTTCCATTTTCTCCACCCTCTCCGCTTGTCGGATTTTGTTCATGGGGGCGTAGTGGATGAACGCCTTTGGTCATGGTATCGCCTTTTTGAGCCATTCCCAAAGATCAGGTCGGCTGAAGCCGCTGTAGGTGGTGATTTCCAGAACAAGGCCCGGGGCGTTGTTATCATGCAACCTTGCGACATTGGAAATGGAAGAGATGACAGATATTCCATCCCGGGCAACGAACATCATCCGATCACTCAAAACAAAGTGATGATCCGGCCATTGCCTTTTCAGCGCTTCCCAAACATTTTCGTTCGGTTCATCCAGAACGATAGCATAAACATTCATGATCGCACCTTGTGTTGAACCACGGAACCAGTCTAATTCATGAATTTCGCCTTGGCAACCGGATCGCCACACGGACCGCGCCGCCGCCTGCGCCGATTTGAACAGTGCCGCTCAACCCGAAATTCCAGCAGGGAATTGCGCACCCGAACAGCAGAAAGTGGCCGGAATGGACTGGGACAAGCTCAGAATCTTTCACGCGGTGGCGGATGCCGGCAGCCTGACCCGTTCGGGCGAGGTTCTGAACCTGTCGCAATCGGCGGTCAGCCGGCAGATACGCGCATTGGAAGAGAGCCTCAACACCCTGCTTTTTCACCGTCACGCCCGCGGGCTGATTTTGACCGAACAGGGGGAATTGCTGTTCGAGGCCACCTCGGCCATGGACAAACGCCTGACTGCCGCGGCGGCGCGCATGAGGGATGCCGGGGAAGAAGTGGCCGGGGAACTGCGCATCACCACGACCACCGGCTTTGGCCTGTTGTGGCTCGCCCCGCGCATCAGCCATTTCTATGACAAGTACCCCGATATAAAGGTCGATCTGATGCTGGAAGAGCGGGTGCTTGACCTGCCGATGCGCGAGGCCGACATTGCCATCCGCATGAAAGAGCCCAGCCAGGCCGACCTGATCCGCAAGCGCCTGATGTCGGTTCGCATGAAGCTCTACGCCTCCCGGAGTTATCTGAATGCGCATGGCGCGCCAGGGACGATCGACGATCTTTCAACGCACAGGCTGCTTTGTCAGCGCACGAATTCCGCGCAGGTCTCTGCCGGGGCGAATTTCGTCAAGCGTCTTCTGGCCCATGACATTTCATCGACCATGACGGTGAACAACTATTACGGCGTCCTTCAGGGAGTGACCCACGATCTCGGGATCGGCGTTCTGCCGGATTACGTGGCCGAGGATTTCGACAATTTCGTCGAGGTTCTGCCCGGCATCGCCTCGAACGAAATCCCTGTCTACCTCGCCTACCCGTCGGAACTGCGCCGATCCAGACGGATTGCCGCTTTTCGCGACTTCGTTCAGGATGAAATCATCCAGTATCGCCGTCATCAAAAGGGTGACGGATCGTGACCCATGCAACACACGCATGGCGGGTTTGCCGCACTGCCCCATCTTTTACCTTGAAACGGCCATGTGAGCCCAATACATGATTCGGCTGAAGGCGGTGATCAGGATCATTCCTTCTACCTCCCTGTTGGACTTCAGGCCGAGCCCGGTGCCCGGCCTTTTTTTGTGGCGCGCCTGCGGCGCGTTTCATCCAGAGGATGAGGGGGTTTCACCCCCTCCCCCCCAGAGTATTTTTTCAGAGAAGAAGGAATCTGCGCGCTTCTTCTCTGCAAAAATACTCCCGCCGGAGGCGTTCATTCCCCGAAGCCTTGCCGGATGCGGCGGCAATGGTCTTTTCCCGCCCGCCGCCATGCACTAAAGAGGCCCCGGACAACGCCGGAAGGGAAACCCGTTTCATGCAGGAGCCAGCCATCACCGAAGAACTGATCGCCGCGCACGGGCTGAACCCTGACGAATACCGCAACATCATCCGCATTCTGAACCGCAAGCCGACCTTCACGGAACTGGGCATCTTCTCGGCCATGTGGAATGAGCACTGCTCTTACAAATCCTCCAGGAAATGGCTGCGCACCCTGCCTGTCACCGGCCCGCAGGTGATCTGCGGTCCGGGTGAAAATGCGGGCGTCGTGGATATAGGGGACGGGCAGGCCGTGGTCTTCAAGATGGAAAGCCACAACCACCCCTCTTATATCGAGCCCTGTCAGGGCGCGGCCACGGGCATGGGCGGCATCCTGCGCGATGTCTTTACCATGGGCGCACGGCCCATCGCCTCGATGAATTCGCTGTCTTTCGGCGAACCGTCCCACCCGAAAACCCGGCAACTGGTCAATGGCGTGGTCGAAGGCATCAGCGGCTATGGCAACTGTTTCGGCGTCCCCTGCGCGGGTGGCGAGGTCCGATTCCATCCCGCCTATAACGGCAACTGCCTTGTGAACGCATTCGCGGCCGGCCTCGCCGACAGTGACAGGATCTTCTATTCCGCCGCCTCGGGCGTCGGTATGCCCGTCGTCTATCTCGGCGCGAAAACCGGGCGCGACGGCGTCGGCGGCGCCGCCATGGCCTCTGCGGAATTCGACGCCACGATCAAGGCGAAGCGCCCGACCGTTCAGGTCGGCGATCCCTTCACCGAAAAACGCCTGATGGAGGCCTGTCTGGAACTGATGCAGACCGGCGCCGTGATCTCGATTCAGGATATGGGGGCTGCGGGCCTCACCTGCTCTGCGGTCGAGATGGGCGACAGGGGCGGCCTTGGCATCAGGCTGGAACTGGACAGCGTTCCCCAGCGCGAAAAGGGCATGACCGCCTACGAAATGATGCTGTCCGAATCCCAGGAGCGTATGCTCATGGTACTGAAGCCGGAAAAAGAGGCCGAGGCCAGGGCCGTCTTCGACAAATGGGATCTCGACTTTGCCATCGTCGGCGAAACCATCGCCGAGGACCGCTTTCTGATCGTCCACGAGGGCGAGGTCAAGGCCGACCTGCCGCTTTCAAAGCTGTCCTCCAGCGCGCCGGAATACGACCGCCCCTGGGTGGAAACGCCCGCGGCGGAGCGTCTCGACCCTGCAAGCGTGCCGCGAATCGACCCGCTGGACGGGCTCGGGGCGCTGATCGGCTCGCCCAATTACGCGGCCAGGCAATGGGTCTATGAACAATATGACACCATGGTCATGGCCGACAGCGCCCGCACCCCCGGGTCGGGTTCCGGCATCATCCGCGTACATGGCACAGACAAGGCGCTGGCCTTCACTTCCGACGTTACCCCCCGCTATGTGCGCGCCAACCCGGTCGAGGGCGGCAAGCAGGCGGTGGCGGAGGCTTACCGCAACCTGACCGCAGTGGGCGCGAAACCCCTCGCCATCACCGACAACCTGAATTTCGGCAACCCGGAGAAACCGGAAATCATGGGCCAGTTCGTCGGCGCCATCAAAGGGATCGGAGAGGCGGCAATCGCGCTCGACATGCCGGTCGTGTCGGGCAACGTGTCGCTCTACAACGAAACCGACGGGGCGGCGATCCTGCCCACCCCGACCATCGGCGCGGTCGGGCTGATCGAACATTCCGGCCATGTGATCGGCAATCAGGCGCGTGAAGGCCATGTGGCGCTTGTGCTGGGCGAAACCACGGGCCATCTGGGCCAGTCCGCCCTGCTCTGTGAAGTGTTCAACCGCGAAGACGGCGATGCCCCGGCGGTGGATCTGGAGGCAGAGAAACGCCATGGCGATTTCATCCGCGCCAACCGCGCCCTGATCCACGCCTGCACCGACATTTCCGACGGCGGCCTCGCGCTGGCGGCGTTCGAACTCGCCGAAGGCTCCGGCATCGGCGTCGCACTCGATACCGGCGACACGCCAACCCTCTTCGGAGAGGACCAAGCCCGCTATCTGATCGCCTGCGATTTCGATGCCGCCGAGGCGCTGATGTGCGCCGCCGCCCGGACCGGGGTTTCCGTCACCGCCGTTGGCCGTTTTGGCGGGGATGCCGTGACGATGGGGGGCAGCAGGGCCCCCATGGCCGAACTCTCGGCACTTTATCGCAAGGCGTTCGCCAGGGCCGTCGCCTGACCGGCAGCGCGCAGATCAGGCAATGATCGCGCACGCATCGTTGTTATCCGGGACTCCGCCCGAAATTCGCCCGGATGCGCCGACGCACCCTTGCGCAGACCCCGCCCCGCGCATAGGTTTCAACCGAACCGCAAGGACGCCCGCCCATGGCCATGCAAGCCCAGGAAATCGAAGACCTGATCCGCACTGCCTTCCCCGACGCCCGGATCACCATCACCGATCTGGCCGGCGACGGGAACCACTATGCGGCAGAGGTGATCGACGAATCGTTCCGTGGCAGGAACCGCGTTCAACAGCAACGCGCCGTCTATGCCGCGCTGAAAGGCACCATGGATGGCTCCGCTGGCGAACTGCACGCGCTGGCCCTGACCACAAAGGCGCCGGAGTGATGTATCCTGTCCCGGATATGCCGGAATTTTCGAATCGTTGCCAGGATGTCAGCGGGTTTTCCGGATACGGCCCGCGCTGTTGGCGGGTCAGGCGGCAGAGGAACCGCCGCAATTACAAACGGAGCAAGCAATGACCGACGCACAAACCCGGATTGATGAAACGGTGAAATCGAATGACGTTGTTCTTTATATGAAAGGCACCAGGGAAATGCCCCAATGCGGGTTTTCCTCCCGCGTGGCCGGGGTGCTGAATTTCATGGGCGTGGAGTACAGGGATGTCGATATTCTGGCCGATGACACCCTTCGGCAGGGGATCAAGGATTATTCCGACTGGCCGACCATCCCGCAGCTTTATGTGAAGGGCGAATTCGTCGGCGGCTGCGACATCATCACCGAAATGACCCTGACAGGAGAGTTGGACACCCTGTTTCAGGAAAACGGCGTCGCCTATGACAGGGACGCCGCCGACAAGATTCGCAAAGCCAACGTCTGAGCCGCCGGTCAATGCCCTGAAAACCCGGCCCGGTTCGGCGGTTTTTCGTTTTCTGGCAGGAGTTTGTCAGCACTTTATAAAACACCGCCAATGCAACGGCGGCCGCTTCTCTTTTCTGTTGCCGGAAATGCTCCGCAGGGTGAGAGGCGTCCCGGAAACCGTTCGGGGGACAGCTTCAGCCCGACCGGGCGGAGCCCGGGGCACCCCGCCACCCTGCGCCCCGCCACCCTGCGGGCGCAATCCTAGCCGCTGCGCTCTTCCAGACTGCCCGCCAGCGCCTCGGCCCGCGCGGCGATTTCGGCCAGGGTATCCGTCACGCTGTCCGGGATCACCGCGACCTCGACCCTTTCGGGCTCCGGTTCGGGGGCAGAGCGCAGTTCGTCCAGTTCCTGCCTGAGACCGGCAATTTCATCTGTCAGCGCGCGTGCGTTCCGTTCCAGACCGGCGGTCCTGTCGGCAAGCATCAGCCCGGCCATCAGCAGCACCCGCCCCTCGGACAGGCGCCCCATCTCATCGGTCAGCACCGACGCTTCGTTATCCAGAAGTTTCGCGGCGGCGTGCAGATGATGTTCCTCGCCTTTCCGGCAACTCACCCTGAACTCCCGGCCGGCAATCATGATCGTCACTTCCGGCATCAGGCGCTCTCCTCGATGATCGGACGCAGTTCTTCAAGAACGGCCTCCAGTTCCGCCCGGTCGGCGGATTGGACACTGCGCAGGGCCTCCAGTTCCACCGCCATCGACGCATTGACCAGACCCGCATCGGCCAGCCCTGCGGCGTTCGCCTCGCGCAGCTTGGCATTGCTCCCGCGCAGGCGCGCGTTGACATTCTTCAATCTGGCCAGATCATTCTCCCGCCGGGCGACCTGCATACGCAGGTTCCCCACCTGTTCCTCCAGCGCCGCCAAGGCGTCGTGCTGCCTGTCATTCAAGCTCCGCAACCGTTCACGCAACTGCTCGTTGGCGGTCCGCTCCTCTTCCAGGCTTTGCTTCAGCGCGCCCGCATCGCCGGCATCGCCCGCCGCTCCGGCTCCGGTTTTCCCGGCGGCCCTGGAAATGCGCTCCAGCGCATGGGTGATCCGCCGTTCGAGTTCTTCCATGTCGGTCATCATCCTGCCCATTGTTCCGGCGGGGCGGGAATTGCGCAATCCGAATCACACCGCCCCCTTTCCCCCGATCCTAACCAATGCGGCGGACGATTTCGCCCCTTTTCCCCGTGGAATCGTGCTGCCTGCTTGATCTTGGGCCAATCGCTGCTAAAGAGGCCGGGAAGCCTGCCCCCTGCCAGAGGACGCGCCCGTGGACATCTCCGCACTTCGAGCAAAACACCCCCGGCACTGGATGCGCGCGGCCGCCATCCGCACGCTTGCGCTCGATGCGGTCGCCGCCGCCAATTCCGGCCATTCGGGGATGCCGATGGGCATGGCGGATGTCGCCACGGTGTTGTTCGGCAGGCATCTGAAATTCGATGCGGCCAACCCGGACTGGCCGGATCGCGACCGCTTCATACTGTCGGCGGGCCATGGCTCCATGCTGATCTACGCGCTGCTTTACCTCACCGGCAGCCCCGAGATCACCCTGAAGGAAATCAGGAACTTCCGCCAGTTGGGCGCGAAAACCGCCGGCCACCCGGAAAATTTCCTGGCCGCCGGAATCGAAACCACCACCGGCCCGCTGGGCCAGGGCATTGCCAACGCCGTCGGTTTCGCCATGGCAGAGGAGATCCAGCGCGCCCGTTTCGGCAAAAAGGCGGTGGATCACCGCACCTATGTCATCGCCGGCGACGGCTGTCTGATGGAAGGCGTCAGCCAGGAGGCCATCAGCCTTGCCGGAAGGCACAGGCTGTCCAGGCTCATCGTCCTGTGGGACAACAACGGCATCACCATCGACGGCGCGGTGGACATTGCCGACCGGACCGATCAGACAAGGCGTTTCGCGGCCTCCGGCTGGTCCACCCATGAATGCGACGGCCACGACCCCGAAGACATCGACCGCGCAATCACGCAGGCAAGGAAGACCGGCAAGCCCGCCCTGGTCGCGTGCAAAACCCATATCGCGCTTGGCTCCAGCGCCCAGGATACGGCGAAAGGGCACGGCGCGCTGACCGATGCGCACCTGATCGCCAGGACCAAGGCCGTCTATGGCTGGGATTTTCCACCCTTCACGATCCCCGAGGACATCAGGACATGGTGGGAAGTGACCGGCAGCCGCGGCGGGGCGGATCGCAGGGAATGGGAAGAGCGATTCGCGACACTTTCCAACCGCAGGCAGGCTGAATTCAACCGGACCCACGCGCGGGAGGCGCCCGGCAAACTGTCAGCGGCGATCAGGGCGCTGAAACGTCGGATTGCCGACGAAAGGCCGAAGGTCGCAACCCGCAAGTCATCCCAGATGGTGCTGGAGGTCGTCAACCCGATCATGCGGGAAACCGTCGGCGGTTCTGCCGATCTGACCGGATCGAACAACACCGAAACCGGCGATCTGGGCGTGTTCCTGCCGGAAAACCGCAAGGGCCGTTATATTCACTACGGCATCCGCGAACACGGCATGGCCGCTGCGATGAACGGCATGGCGCTGCATGGCGGCATCCGGCCCTATGGCGGCACCTTCATGTGCTTCACCGACTACGCGCGGCCCGCCATGCGTCTGGCGGCGCTGATGAAAATCCCGACTGTCTTTGTAATGACCCACGATTCAATCGGTTTGGGGGAGGATGGCCCGACCCATCAGCCGGTCGAGCATCTGGCGATCAGCCGGGCAACACCCAACACCATGGTCTTTCGTCCCGCCGACACGGTGGAAACGGCGGAGGCGTGGGAACTGGCGCTGACCGCGAAATCCACCCCGTCCGTTCTGGCGCTCAGCCGTCAGGGGTTGCCGACCGTGCGGAGCAGATACAAAAGCGCGAACCTCTCTGCCCTGGGCGCCTATGTTCTGGCAGAGGCCGAGGGCAAGCGCCGGGCGATCCTGATCGCCACCGGCTCCGAAGTCGGGATTGCGCTGCAAGCCCGCGACATCCTGCACGAAAAGGGCATTGGCACCCGTGTCGTGTCGATGCCCTGCATGGAACTGTTCGCACGACAGGACGAAGCCTGGCGCAGGCGCATCCTGCCCGCCGGTCCGGTTCGCGTGGCAATCGAGGCCGGTGTCCGGCAGGGCTGGGACCGCTGGCTGACCGGCGAGCGCGGCAAGGCTGGCAAGGCCGGGTTCGTGGGCATGGACAGCTTCGGCGCCTCAGCCCCCGCGGGCGCGCTGTATGAGCATTTCGGCATCACGGCGGAAGCGGTCGCCGGACGGGTCCGGTCGCTGCTGTGAGCCGTCATGCGCCGGGAATGGGGCCGATCCGGCTTGCGCCCGACTCCCCGGTTCTTCGGGAACACCGGGTGCCCGCCCCCCTGCGCACGGACGAATACGTGCGGGAATTCGATTCCACCACCCTTTGCTATGACGTGTTCCGCAACCGGCGGGGAATGGTCACCCTGGTCTGCCCGTGCCTGTGGAACCTGTGGCCGGTGCTCCGGGACGGGCTGTTCGACGAGAGCAAGCCATTGAGCGGCAGGCTGCGCCGGAGAACGTTTCACCTGTGCGAGGTTCTGACGCTGCCGCGCCCCTTGCCCCGGGGCGCACTGGAATTCCGCCATCCGGACGGGCGCGTGCAGCCCGTGAGCATCCGCGAGTCGAGCGGCTTCTTCGATGGCGCGAACTGTCTGTTGACCATGCTGCGCGACGAACCCGTCGAATGGATCGTGGACTGGATCAGATACCACAGGCATCATCACCGGGCGGATGCCGTTCTGATATTCAACAACCGCTCCACAATCTATAACAGCGAAATGTTGCTCGGCCTTGTCGGACCGGCCAGCGGCATCAGCAGGCTGAAGGTGATCGACGCCGACTTCCCCCATGGCCGGGACCGCCCCATCGGCCGTCCCGGAAACGCAAAATGGCTGCAACCCGCCACGTACAACATTGCGAGGCTCAGCCGCCTCAGCCACGCGCGGGCGGTGTTGTCGGTCGATGTCGATGAACTCGTGCGGCCCGTTGAAAACTCGACCATCTTTGACGAGACCGTGCGAACCCTTGGCGGCCTGATCACATTTCCGGGCGAGTGGGTGTTCACAAAACAGCCGGGCAAGCCGCAGGCGCAGAAAGAGCACGGCCATATCGGCGTTCATCCGAACCCCAGTCCGCAGAAATGGTGCGCCGTCCCGGCCAAGCCCCTTGGCAGACCGTCCTGGGGTGTGCATCATTGCGGCGGCGTTCTGTATCCGCTCAGCAAATCAAGGCGTTTCGGCTTCTGGCATTGCCGGGCGACTTCCAGAAACTGGAAGTGGGACAGGTTCGACAACTTTCCCGAAACACGGGAATGCGCGGACCTCGTGAACGCCACTTCATTCCTCCGACCGGGCAAGGGTTGACGCAATTCATTGTTCCCGCCCGGAAATGTTTGCGCCGGCATGTTGACGCTAAACGCTTTTCCCCGCAGGCATACACACGTATACCGCGCCCGGCACACTGGATCGGATTCCCGGAGTTCCCGTCATGACCGTCACCATTGGCATCAACGGATTTGGCCGGATCGGCCGTTGCACGCTGGCCCATGTCGCCGAAAGCGCGCGCAATGATGTGCAGGTGGTCAAGGTGAACGCACCCGGACCGCTGGAAACCGCCGCCCACCTGATGCGCTATGATTCGATCCATGGCCGCTTTGCGAATGATGTGAAAGTGGGCGACGGCACTCTCGACCCGGGCTGCGGTCCGATTGAAATGTTCTCTGCCTACGATCCGGCAGAGCTTGACTGGTCCGGCTGCGACGTGGTTCTGGAATGCACCGGCAAGTTCAATGATGGAGAGAAATCAAGGGTCCATCTGGAACAGGGCGCGCGCAAGGTGCTGATCTCCGCCCCTGCCGGGAGGGTGCAGAAAACCATCGTCTACGGCGTGAACCATCGCGACCTGCTGGCAGGGGACATAATGGTGTCGAATGGCTCATGCACCACGAACTGCCTCGCCCCGCTCGCCAAGGTGCTGCATGAAGGCATCGGGATAGAGCGTGGCATGATGACCACGATCCATTCCTATACCAGTGACCAGCCGACCCTGGACCGTCGCCACGAAGACCTCTATCGCGCCCGTTCCGCGGCGATGGCGATGATCCCGACCTCCACCGGCGCGGCCAGGGCCGTCGGCGAGGTACTGCCGGAACTGAGCGGCAGGCTCGGCGGCACCGCGATGCGCGTGCCAACCCCGAACGTCTCTGCCGTGGACCTGACGTTCGAAGCCTCCAGGGACGTGACCATCGAGGGCGTGAACGAGGTCGTGCGCGAAGCCGCCGCAGGTCACATGGGCGCGGTTCTGGCCTATGACCCGGAACCGAAGGTTTCCATTGATTTCAACCATACTAACCATTCGTCAATCTTTGCCCCGGATCAAACGAAGGTGGTTGGCAGGCGTCTCGTGCGGGTGCTGGCCTGGTATGACAATGAATGGGGCTTCTCTGTACGCATGGCGGATGTCGCTGCGATAATGGGACGCCTCTGAAACCACAGGGAGCATCCCGGCCCGTGACGAACCGCATCGCAATCATTCTGGCTGCCACCGCTGCATGTGCGCTGGCGCTGGATTTTACCCTTCTGGGGGGGGAGGGATCGCGGCTCCTCGCCCGGAAATTCATTGATCTGATCAATTATGTGGCAATCTGGCGCTGATTTCCATGCGATTGCCGCGTCTGAATGTTGACCTTTTTCGGAAAATGCCGATGTTGGCGCTATCAACGCCAGCGCATCGAATATCGGGATCGCTGCCTGCCGGAAGAGGTCAGCATGACAGTCACAGTCGCGATCAACGGATTTGGCCGCATTGGCCGCAATGTCCTGAGGTCCATCGTCGAATCCGGCCGCACCGACATCGAGGTCGTTGCGATCAACGACCTTGCCCCTGTCGAAACCAACGCGCATCTGCTGCAATTCGATTCGGTCCATGGCCGCTTTCCGGTAGAGGTGAGGACCACCGGCGCCGGCATCGACGTGGGGCGTGGCCCCATCGGGATCACCGCGATCCCCAATCCGGCGGAACTGCCCTTCGGGGGGGTGGATATTGTCATGGAGTGCAGCGGGATTTTCACGGACCGGGAAAAAGCCGCGGCGCATCTGGAAAACGGCGTCAGCCGCGTGCTGGTCTCCGCCCCCTCGAAAGGGGCGGACAAGACCATCGTCTATGGCGTGAACCATGACAGCCTGACAAAGCAGGATGTCATCGTGTCCAACGCCTCCTGCACGACGAACTGCATGGCCCCTGTTGCCATGGTTCTGGATGACGCATTCGGCATCAGGCGCGGCTTCATGACCACGGTTCACAGCTATACCGGCGATCAGCCGACCCTGGACACCATGCACAACGACCTCTATCGCGCGCGATCCGCCGCGCTGTCGATGATCCCGACCTCGACAGGCGCCGCCCGCGCGGTCGGGCTGGTGCTGCCGCATCTCGATGGCAAGCTGGATGGCGTGGCCATCCGGGTTCCGACGCCCAATGTGTCCGCCGTGGATCTGACGGTGGAACTTGCCCGCGATGTCAGCGCCGAAGATGTCAGCGAGGCGATGCGAACCGCCGCAAACGGCCCCCTGAAAGGCGTGCTTGGCGTCACCGATCACAAACTTGTTTCGCAGGATTTCAACCACGACCCGCATTCCTCGATCTTCGCGACCGATCAGACCAGGGTGCTGGGGGGCAACCTGCTGCGCATCCTCTGCTGGTATGACAATGAATGGGGGTTTTCGAACCGGATGGCCGACACTGCGGTGGAAATGGGCAGACATATCTGATCTGTCGGGCGGCACAGGGGAAACGCAGACAGGAAACGATGCCCGGACCAGACCGTTCCACGCTCGACACATGCCTTCGCGACATGCGCAACGCACCGAAGAACGACGCGCCTGTCGCACATCTCTGCTATCGCCCCGATTTCGGACAGCGCGTATTTTGTGATCGACTGACCCTCGATGCACGGCGTGGCGTCATCGGGGACCGCTGGATCACACATGCCTGGCTGAAGACCGCAACAGGCGCGCCGGACCCGCGCATTCAGGTCGCCATGATCCCGGCCCGGCTGCTGGAACTGGTATGGAACGGGACAGATGATCCCATTCATCCGGGCGACACGATTGCCGCCGACATTGACCTGTCGGAACGGGCATTGCCTGTCGGCTCTCGCCTGCGGGCGGGCAGCGCCGTCATCGAGGTGTCGGACATATTCAATAACGGTTGCGTCAAATGGAAGGCGCGGTATGGGGAAGACGCCTATCGCTGGGCCAAGGATCCCGCCCTTCGCGCGCTCCGCCCAAGGGGAGTATTCTGCAAGATCGTGCAATCGGGCGCGGTTTCCGTCAGTGATCGTCTGGTGCGGGTCTGAGGGGGTCACGCGCCAATGCGTTGCGCACGGCTGCGGGCACGGCTGCGGGCACGAATTTCGAAATATCCCCGCCCAGCCGCGCGATTTCCTTGACCAGCTTCGAGGCAATCGCCTGGTGCTGCGCTTCGGCCATCAGAAAGACGGTTTCGATGGAACTGTCCATCGCCCGGTTCATGCCGACCATCTGGAACTCATACTCAAAATCCGAAACCGCGCGCAGGCCCCGCACAATCAGTTGCGCCCCCACATCGCGGGCACAGTCAATCAACAGGTTTTCAAACGGATGGGCGACGATCCCGGTTCCGGTTTTCTCCGACAGCGCCCGGCATTCCGCCTCGACCATATCGACCCGCTCCTGCAACGAAAACAGCGGCCCCTTGCCCCGGTTGATTGCCACGCCAATGACCAGCCGGTCCACCAGATGCGCGGCCCTCTGGATAATGTCCAGATGGCCAAGCGTTACCGGGTCGAAGGTTCCGGCATAAAGACCTGTGCGCATTTCGTCCCCATTCCTGCGGCGCGCAGCAACGCGCAACAACATGTCCGGCCCCATTATTGCAGGCTGTTCGGTTTCCAGGAGATTCTCAGTGCCCCATGATCATGCCTTGCAGGGCATCCTTTTCCATCGCAAGCTCTGACAGTTGCGCCTTCACCACGTCGCCCAGCGAGATGAGGCCGATCAGCGCCCCGTCACTGATCACCGGCATGTGGCGGAATCGACCCTCGGTCATTTGCGCCAGAATGTCCTGGGTCTTGTCTTCCGGCGCACAGGTGATGACGTTTCTGGTCATCAATACATCCACGCTATCGGACATGCAGCCGGACCCGCGCTTGCCCAGTTCCCGCACGATGTCGCGCTCTGACAGAATGCCGCGCACGGATTTCCTGTCTTCGGACACCACGACCGTGCCGATACGGCGTTCCGACAGTATCCTGGCGGCGGCGGAAACCTTCAGGCCCGGTGCAATGGTCACGACATCCTGATTATCCTTCGACTTCAAGATCTGACGAACGAGCATTCGGGCCTCCTCTGCACTGGATCATTTTCCGTTACCCTCGCCCCTTGCCCGGCATCTGTCAAGCCGGGCCTTCCGGGCGCGACAATCTGAACATCAGGCGGCCGGTTTTCCGTGAAAATTTCCGCGCCGACGGGCGGGAACCGGCGATTGGCCGATCCATCCCCGGAAAATCCGCCGATCATCGCGCCGAAGACCCTGCCGAATATCCATTTCCGCCTTTTGCAAAATTGCCTCTGTTAAAGGGAAAGACGCAAACCTATCATGCGGGCTGACAAATTCCCGTAAACTGTGGAGGATGGGATGAAGGAGCTTGGTCACTGGATCAATGGCGAACGTGTTTCCGGCGGTTCGGGGCGTCTTGGCGATGTCTTCAACCCGGCCACCGGCGAAGTCCGGGCAAAAGTGCCGCTGGCCAACGCTGACGAGTTGAACAGGGCGGTCGGGATTGCCGCCGCCGCGCAGCCCGCCTGGGCCGCGACGAACCCGCAGAAACGCGCACGGGTAATGATGAAGTTCGTCGAACTGATGCACCGCGACATGGACACGCTGGCAGAGGCGCTGTCCGGCGAGCACGGCAAGACCATTCCCGACGCCAGGGGCGATGTGATCCGGGGTCTGGAATGCGTGGAATTCTGCATCGGCGCGCCGCACCTGCTGAAAGGTGAATATACCGACGCGGCAGGGTCGGGCATCGACCTCTTTTCCATGCGCCAGCCCCTGGGCGTCTGCGGCGGGATCACCCCCTTCAACTTCCCGGCCATGATGCCCTTGTGGATGTTCGCCCCGGCGCTGGCGTGCGGCAATGCCTTCGTTCTGAAACCGTCAGAGCGTGACCCATCTGTTCCGATGATGCTGGCCGAATTGCTGGAGGAAGCGGGCCTGCCCAGGGGCGTCCTGCAAGTGGTGAACGGCGACAGGGAGGCCGTGGACGCCCTGCTTGACAATCCGGTCGTGCAGTCAATCGGCTTTGTGGGCTCTACCCCGGTCGCGCAATATGTCTATCAGCGCGCGGCGGCCGGCGGCAAGCGCGCTCAGTGCTTCGGCGGCGCCAAGAATCATATGGTCGTCATGCCCGACGCCGATATGGATCAGGCCGCCGACGCACTGGTCGGGGCCGGTTACGGCGCGGCGGGCGAACGCTGCATGGCGGTGTCGGTCGCCGTTCCGGTGGGCGATGAAACCGCCGACCGGCTGATCGAAAAGCTGATGCCGCGCATCGAAAAGCTGAAGGTCGGCCCGTACACAGCGGGCGATGATGTGGATTTCGGCCCGGTCGTGACGGCCGAAGCCAAAAAGCGCATTCTGGGCCTCGTCGAACGCGGCATCGAGCAAGGCGCGGAACTGCTTGTCGATGGCCGCGCATTCAGTCTGCAAGGATATGAGAACGGCTTCTTTGTCGGCCCGCACCTGTTCGACCGCGTGACCCCGGAGATGGACATCTACAGGACCGAGATTTTCGGGCCGGTCCTGTCCTCGGTGCGCGCCGGATCCTATGCGGAAGCCGTCAGTCTGGTGACGAACAACGAATATGGCAACGGCGCGGCGATCTTTACCCGCGATGGCGATACGGCCCGCGACTTTGCCCATCGCGTGAATATCGGCATGATCGGCGTGAATGTTCCGATCCCGGTGCCGCTGGCCTATCACACCTTCGGCGGCTGGAAGAAATCGGCCTTTGGCGATCTGAACCAGCACGGGCCGGACAGCTTCAGGTTCTATTCGCGCACCAAGACCGTTACCGCCCGCTGGCCGTCCGGCATCCGGGAAGGGCGGGAGTTCAACTTCAAATCCATCAACTGACCATCGGCAAACAGGCAGTGACCGCCCGCCGCCGTTCGGGTGCCGTGCGGGCGGTTTCCGGTGGCGGTATCCGATCCGCACAGTACCATGCGCCGATCATTGCGCAGAGATGGCAGAGATGAACGTAACCAGGAAAACCCAGCGCCGATTTTTGTGGCGCCCGAACAGCCGGGTTTTTGATCCGTCAGGGGCGGATGTCGCGCTGCCCGGCAGATGCGCGCGCGAATGCGCTTTTCAGCATGTGGTGGAAACACCCGCCGCAAGGGCCTTGCAGACCGTCTATGCGGGTGGGCAGGCGCCGGACGGATTTTGTGTGCTGCCCAAAGGCGCAGAGCGCCCGGCCCCGCCGACGCCCGGCAGTGAGCCGGTCGTTTGCTGCATGACCTCCGGCAGCACCGGCGCGCCCCGGCTGGTCATCCGCTCTCAGGCAAGCTGGTGCAGGAACTTTCGGGTGAACGCAGGGCTCTGGCACATCGACGCACGGGACAGCTATGCGATTCCGGGGACGTTGAGCCATTCCCTCTCGCTCTACGCGGCGACCGAGGCCCTGCATCTGGGCGCAGGACTGCACCTGCTGGACAGCCTGCGCCCCGACAGACAGGCGGCGCGGCTGCGCGGGGCGAATGTCACCGTGCTCTACGCCACGCCCGCACAGTTGCGGCAACTCATGGGCCTGCGGGACACGCGCCGGTTCCCGATGCTGCGTCTGATCCTTGTTGGCGGCGCAAAGCTGGACGGGAAAACACGGTCAATGATGCAGGACCGGGCACCGAATGCGCGGATTCGCGAATTCTACGGGGCGTCGGAAACCAGCTTTGTCACACTGGCCGGGCCGCGCACGCCGCAAGGCTCCGTCGGGCAAGCCTATCCGGGGGTGACGATCACCGTGCGCGATGACAGCGGCGCAACCCTGCCCCCCGGCGAGACCGGGGAAATATGGGTGGAAAGCCCCTGCCTTTTCCAGGGATACGCGGACGGCGAAGACGGGCACACACGGCGCAATGGTCCGGCGCTTACGGTCGGAGAGTTCGGCAGGCTGGATTCTGACGGCCATCTGTGGCTTGCCGGGCGGCGGGGCCGGATGACGACGATCGCCGACCGGAATGTGTTCCCGGAAGAGGTCGAAACCTGCCTTCTGTCGCTGCCCGCCATTCGTCGCGCGGCGGTTCTGGCATCTGCGGACTCCCGGCGCGGGCATGTGCTGATCGCCTGCATAGAGGCCGCCGGACCGATCAGGGATGCGGACATCCTGACCCATTGCCGGTCCCGCCTCGGCCCGCTGAAGGCGCCGCGCACAATTCTGCGCCCCGACCCGTTTCCGACGCTTGCATCGGGCAAGCCCGACCTTGCAACGCTGGAGGCACAGATACAGGGGATAACGCCTTGAACGCACGGGTCATCGCGGCGATGCGCAGCGCGGTTGCGCCACGGGGCGGGGCCATGTCGCGGCTGGAGCCGCACGAACTGGCGGCGCCGGTGGTCCGGGCCTGCCTGCACGGGGCGGAACTCGGCGTCGATGATGTGGATGAGGTGATCGTCTCCAATGCACTGGGCGCAGGGGGCAATCCGGCGCGGCTGGTTGCGCTGGCCTCAGAGCTGCCCGAAACGGTCGCCGGGCTCAGCATCGACCGGCAATGCGCGGGCGGGCTCGATGCGCTTCTTCTGGCCCGCGCACTGGTGGACAGCGGCCAGGCGAACGTGGTGATCGCCGGTGGCGTCGAAAGCTGTTCCCGCCGCCCGCTGCGCCTGCGCACCGATCCCGATGGCGGCGAACCGGCACCTTATGATCAGCCCCCGTTCAGCCCCTTCCCCGACCGCGACCCCGATATGGCCGAGGCCGCCGCAAGACTGGCGGAACGCCTTGGCATCACGAAGAACAGACAGGATGCCTGGGCGATCGAGAGCCACGGCAAGGCCCTTGCGGCACAGTCGCGGCTGGGCGCGGAAATTGTCCCGATTGCAGGTCAGGGTTGCGACAGCTTTGCCCGCAACCTTCACGCGGGACATTGCCGGCGGGCAAGACCGATCACCGGAACCGTCACCGCCGCCAATACATCCGTTGCGGCGGATGCGGCCGCTTTCTGCGTCGTGGTTTCGGAACGGCTGGCCATGCAGGGCAACCGGCCGGGTGTGCGTATCCGCGCGGGCGTCACGCTGGGCGCTGCGCCGGACAGCCCCGGATTGTCCCCCGTCGGGGCAATCGGACAAGCCCTGTCAATCGCGGGACTTTCGGCCGGCGACCTGTCGGTTGCCGAAATCATGGAAGCCTATGCGGTGCAGGCCATCGCCTGCGTGGAGGCCGCGAAGATCAGCCCCGGCATTGTCAATCCCGGCGGCGGCGCCCTGGCGCGGGGCCATCCCATCGGGGCATCCGGCGCGATCCTTGCGGTGCGCCTGTATCACGAGCTTTGCCGCCGGGGTGGCATCGGCCTCGCCGCGATTGCCGCCGCGGGCGGGATCGGCTCCGCCCTGATCCTGTCGGCGGATTGAGGAATACGGATCGGATCGGGGACTTCGCCGGAGCCTGAAAAACAGGCGAATGCACCGGGCGGCATTCAGGGGCGCCTTCGGCATCGGTCATCTGGCGCGCGACAGCAGGCTTTCCGGGCGCGCTTTTGCAAGGGCAGAGGTGATGAACCCGGTCAGAACCGCCTTGATCAGGTCGCCGGGCATGAAGGGCGCCATTGCCGTCAACAGCGCCTCACCCGGCCCGGCAGGCTTCATGACCATATAACAGGGCACCGCGATCAGGTAGAGCGTACCAATACCGCCGACGACCGAGGCCATGCCCGCAATCAGGGTCAGGTTGCCTGTGCGCCATTTCTCCATGACCAGCCCGGTCGCGAAGGCCGCTGCCGGGAAGCCGAACAGGAAACCGGCCCAAGGCGTGGTGAACACGCCAAGGCCGCCACGACCGCCTGCCAGCAGCGGCAGGCCCAGCGCCACCAGAAGCAGGAACAGACAAACCGCCAGCGCGCCGCGCCTTGCTCCCAGAACGGTTCCGCACAGCATGATGCCCATGCTTTGGGCCGTAACCGGAATTCCGCTGGCCAGGGTGATTTTCGGAATCAGGCCAAGAACCGCGATCAACGCGGCGAACAGGGCGATGAAAACAACGTTGCGTTCCATGGAATATCCTTGCAGGCCATGGGCCGGACGCCATCCATGCAGACCGGCCTTGCGCGGAACCTACGCCACGCCTGCGGAATTGCGCAACCGCATTTCCGCCTGCAACTGCCTGCCCCTGATCAATGCGCACATCCTGACGCCTGAGTTCGGATTGCACATCCGACATGTTCACATGCCGCAGGGGCGCGCCGGACTTCACCGACAGTGCCGCAGCAATGCCTGCCCCCTGCCCGCTGACGGCACAACAGGATATGTTTCTTGTCGCTGCGTGCGCAATCCTGTCACCGCCTGTCGCGCGCCCTGCGACCAGAAGATTGTCCACCCCCCCCAGGCAAGAGCGAGCGGTAGGGGATCTGCATGTACCGCCCGGTTGTCGGCAGCACCAGCACGCCGTGACCGTCGATGAACTCGGGATAGATGCCGATGGAATCCTCGAACCGGCCCTGCCCGCGCACATCGGATTTGGTCATGTTGTAGGCCGCATCAATCTTGCGTGTGTCGCAAATCCCGATCGACATGCCGAAATTCCTGAGCCGGATGCCAGCGCAGCCCGGCGTGTATCTGCGCAGCGCTTCGATCGCCAGCATCGCCTGCCAGCGGCCTTCGATCTCGTACCTTGTCAGGCTGTCCGGGTCGGTGCCATCGCAGCCGTCGAGATGGACGAGATTCATGCAAGTCATTTCACCCGTATCATGCACCGCGCCCCAGGTGCCCGCGATGGTGTTCAGATGCGGCGGGATCAGACCGTCCCGTATGGCCTGTTCAAATGGTTTCTTCAGGGAGGGCGAGAACATCCCGTCTTCCTTGCCGGAGGTCTCGGTCTTCCATTCGCCTCCGCCGCCCCGGTCGGCACAGGTCTGCGGGTCGGCCTTGATACCGTCCATGAAGGCTGCCTTGTCAATCCCGGCCACATGGAACATGACAGAGGCCGCCTGCATCTGCTCGACCGGGGGCATGTTGCAGGGGGCGCCTGCCCGCGCCGCAACATCCGCGTCGCCGGTGGCGTCGATCACCCGTCTGGCCATGATCGCTTCCCGACCGGCCTTGCTTTCGACGATGATGCCGGTGATCGCGCCGCCTTCCATGACCGGAGCGACAAACAGCCTGTGCAGCATCGGATGAATGCCGGCCTCTTCCACCAGCCGATCCGCGACCAGCTTGAAGCCTTCGCTGTCCAGATCATGGCTCAGCGACTGACTCTCCGGTACGGCAGCGCCCATCGCCCTGGCGCACGCTTCAATTCCCGGCCGAGACCGCCCGCCTCGACAGTCCTTTCATGGCGATACCAGGCAAAGCCTTCCACGCCAACCACCGTTATATTGCCGCCAAAACAGCCGAACCGCTCAACCAGTGTCACGTCAACACCCGCACGCGCCGCCGCCAGCGCCAGACAGACAGTTGGCAACGGCAAGCGATTCCGATGAAGCTAGGCTCAGGACCCATTGACTTTGTTTTGAACGTGTGAATCAGTGTTCTGCAAAACGGAGTAGTGACATGAGCG
>CBDCFF010000016.1:0-69279 GCA_965216225.1 Paracoccaceae bacterium | reverse complement strand
TCTGCGTTCCCGGCGGCGATTGAAATCGCTTGTGAAAGCACCTCTCGGGAACCGATCTGATTGGCAAGCACAAGGATAAGCCGCGTATTGAAGGCCACGCTTTCGTCATCGCTCATCCCGTCATGTGCGCCGATCAGTTCGGCATAAAAGCCGTCGGGATCGGCTTGTCGATTACCTTCGCCGCCAGCCGTGGCGTCGCCTGCGCTTCGACGATCATCACGCTGTCGTCGCCGATGATGACGCCCGAATTCGGGTCGCCTTCGGCTGTGAACGCCCAAAGTCCCTTGCCGATTTCGTCGAAAGCGATTTTCTTTTCCGTCATGTCGCCTTGCGACGCGAATGCCTTTGCCATTGGTTTCATCCTTTGAACGGGTTCCGGGCGGCCGGGCGTACCGTGCCGGTGCATGTGCCGAAACCGATCCGGTAGCCTTCGCCCTGCGCGGCGCCGTGCAGCGTCAGGGTGTCGTTGTCTTCGACAAAGCTGCGGGTCTGGCCGTTTGCCAGGGTCAGCGGCTCTTTCCCGCCCCAGCCCAGTTCCAGAAGGCTGCCGCGCTGACTTTTCTCCGGGCCGGAGATCGTGCCCGATCCCAGCAGATCCCCGACCCGCATGGGACAGCCGGAGGATGTGTGATGGGCCAGTTGCTGGGCCGCGGAGTAATACATCTGCCGGTAGTTGGTTCGCGTGATCGTTTCCGGTTCGCCGCCCTCGGGGGTCAGCGTGACCGTCAGGTCGATGTCAAACAGCATCGGCCCGGTGTCCTGCAAATGCGGTAGAAGTTCCTTCTCGCGCGCGGGCGTGGCGCAGCGGAACGGTGCAAGGGCTGCGGCTGTCACGATCCAGGGGCTGATGCTGGTCGCGGTCGCCTTGGCCTGGAACGGCCCCAGCGGCTGGTATTCCCATGCCTGAATGTCGCGCGCCGACCAGTCGTTCAGCAGCACATAGCCAAAGATATTCGCATCTGCCTGATCCACGCCGATCGGCCCCTGCGACGGCTGGCCCACGATCGCGCCCATCTCAAGCTCGATGTCGAACCACCGTGACGGAGCCCAGCGGGGCGCCTCGTCATTCGACCCTTTCAGTTGCCCCCAGGGACGCTGCACATCGGTGCCGGAAACGACAACCGATGACGCCCGTCCATTGTATCCGATCGGAATGTGCAGCCAGTTCGGCGGCAGGGCGTTTTCCGCTCCCCGGAACATGGTTCCGATGTTCACCGCGTGATTCCTGCTGGCGTAGAAATCGGTGTATTCGGTCACGGTGAATGGCAGGTGCAGCGTTGCCTCTGCCTGTGCGACCAGATGCGCCGCCAGGCCCGTCCGGTCCGCGCTTTCGGCCAGCAGCGCCATCAGCGCCGTGCGCAGCGCCGCCCATTGCGCCGGTCCCTGCTCCATCACCGCGTTCCAGCCACGCGGGTCCGTCAGAACCGCCGTGTCGAGCGGCAGCGAATCCGCCACGGCAGCGACATCAAGGATCATTTCCCCGATCGCGACACCCAGCCTGCGCCGCCCTTCGCCAACCGAAAACACGCCATACGGCAGGTTGTTGAGGGGAAAGGCGGTCATGGCGCTGTTGGCGCTGTCCACCCGGGATCGAAGCAATCGGGTCATTTCGTCACTTTCGCGTCCGGTTGTTGATCGGGATGAGCCGCCGCAATGGCGGAATGCGCCAGGCAGGCGGCCTCGACCCGTTCGATCTTCGGGAAATCCGCCGGATTCACGCTCCAGCGGCGGGCATTGTAGAGCTGTGCCACGATACACAGATCCGCCAGACCGGGCGCGTCCCCAAAGGCAAAGGCCGTGTTGTCCGCCAGTTGCGCCTCCAGCGCCTTAAATCCTTCGCGCATCCAGTGGCGCATCCAGTCCTGCGCCTGCTCGGGTGTGGCGTCGAAGCGGGATCTGAGCTGGCCAATGACCCGCAGGTTGTTGACCGGATGGATGTCGGCGGCCACCGTCATTGCCGCCGCCAGCACCTGCGCGCGCTGTGCTGCATCGGCGGGCAACATCGGTGGCTCCGGACAGGTCGCATCGAGATAGTCAATGATCGCCAGCGACTGGGTCAGCACCGTGCCATCATCCAGCACCAGCGTCGGCACTCCCTTTCCGGGGTTCAGGGCAACATAGTCATCGGACTTCTGATCGCCCGCGACCAGATCGACCGGCACGATTTCATAGGCGACGCCCTTGATGTTCAGGGCCGCGCGGACGCGATAGGATGTCGTGGATCGCCAGTAACCGAAAAGCGTCATTTCCGCCCCGGCGTGCCGTCGAACTTCTTCTCCAGGCTTTCCCAGCAGTCGATGTAGTCATCCTGCAAGGGCGCTTCCCTGGCGGCAAATTCCGTCAGGTGCTGGGGGAAGCGGGTCTCGAACATGAACGACATCGTGTTGTTGAGCTTCTCGGCCCGAAGCTCTGTGTTCGACGCCCCTTCAAAGGCGGTCCTGTCGGGTCCGTGGGGCAGCATCATGTTGTGCAGCGACATGCCCCCCGGCACAAAGCCTTCGGGCTTGGCGTCATACCGGCCATAGATGTTGCCCATCAACTCTGACATGACGTTCTTGTGATACCAGGGCGGGCGAAAGGTGTCTTCCGCCACCATCCAGCGTTCGCGGAACAGGACAAAGTCGATATTCGCCGTGCCGGGTTGGCCCGAGGGCGCCGTGAGAACCGTGAAAATCGAAGGGTCCGGGTGGTCGAACAGGATGGCCCCGACCGGGCAATAGGTGCGCAGATCGTATTTGACCGGGGCGTAATTGCCGTGCCAGGCCACGACATCCAGCGGGCTGTGTCCGATCCTGGTCAGGTGAAACTGGCCGCACCACTTGATCGTCACGGTCGAGGGCGTCTCGCGGTCCTCGAACGCGGCGACGGGTGCCTTGAAGTCACGGGGGTTGGCCATGCAGTTCGCTCCGATCGGGCCGCGTCCCGGAAGCTCGAATTTCCGGCCGTAATTCTCGCAGACGAAACCGCGCGCCGGTCCTTCCGGCGCCTCGATCCGGTAGACCAGCCCGCGGGGAATGATGGCGATCTCGCCGGGTTCCAGATCAATGATCCCAAGCTCCGTTGCGAACCGCAGCCGGCCTTCCTGCGGGACGACCAGAAGTTCGCTGTCGGCGGAATGGAAATAGCTGTCCACCATGCTTTCAGTGACCAGATAGATATGGCTGGCCATTCCCGTCTGGGTGTTTACATCCCCGGCGGTGGTCATTGTGCGCATTCCGGTCAGCCAGGTCAGGGGCTCTTCGCTGTGTGGAACGGGATCCCAGCGATACTGACCAAGCGAGACAACATCCGCCGGGATGTTCGGCGCCGATTTCCAGTAGGGCAGGGCGATTTTTTCGTAACGATGCGAATGCTTGACCGAAGGGCGGATGCGATAGCACCAGGTCCGCTCATTCTGATGGCTGGGCGCGGTAAAGGCCGTGCCGCTCAGTTGTTCGCCATACAGGCCATAGCTGCACCTCTGCGGGCTGTTCATCCCCTGTGGCAGCGCCCCCGGCAATGCCTCGGTCTCGAAGTCATTTCCAAAGCCGGGCATGTACCCCTGATGCGGACCGGGCGCGGATGGGGCCAGAACCATGTTCTTCGGCAAAGTCTGCTTGCTCATAAGGCCCTTCCCTGGCTGCGATTGCGATCCGGTTAACAGTTGCTTTTGTAACTAACAAGCTGTAATTTACCCCATAGGCGTAAACGATGGACTTCAATCTTCCCCACTTTCTGCCGTACCTTCTCAACCAGGCCGCCGAAGCCGCCAGTGCAGGGTTTCAGGCCCATTATCGTGGAAAGTACGGCATGTTACGGACGGAATGGCGGGTGCTGTTCCATCTCGGCTGCTATGGCAGGATGTCTGCAAAGCAAATCTGTTCAAAGGCGAAAATACACAAGACCAAGGTCAGCCGGGCAGTTCGCGAACTGGAGGCGAAACGCCTTCTTTTTCGCAGGTAGAGCCCCGCAGACCGGCGCATCGAGCACCTGTCGCTTACACAGGCCGGAACCCGCGTTTTTGAAGACCTGAGCAGCGCCGCAGAAGATTTTGAACGGAAACTGGCGCAGGTCTTTACGGAAGATGAGTTGCGACAGCTTCGCGAAAGCCTCTTGCGGCTTCTTGGCGGTGAGGGTGAATGAGATTTCAACACCCGCAGGCGACGCCGTTTTCCCGTGATCCACCTTCAATGAGGGTGAATCACCGGTCAGGCATCGCGTGAATCCTTTCGATTCATGTTTTCAGAACCGCCCGCCGGGTCAGAACGCCGACAAGATGCGCGCGGTAGGCGGCCGATCCGTGAAGGTCATTGATCATGCCATCGGCCCCCGGCGACATTCCCTGAATGGCCGGATCGGAAAAATCGTCCGAAAGCGCGGCTTCGGCGTCCTTCCAGCGGAAAACGCCGTCTTCCGAGGCGCCGGTCACGGCAACCCGCACCCCGTCGCGGTATTTCGCCACAAAGACGCCAACCAGAGCAAAACGCGACGCAGGTTGCTCGAACTTCTGATAATTGGCGGCCTCGGGCGCCGGGAAGCTGACGGATGTGATGATCTCGCCCTCATCCAGCGCCGTTTCAAACAACCCCCTGAAGTAGTGATCTGCCGGTATGTCACGCTTGTTCGTGGTGATTGTTGCCCCGGATGCCAGCGCCGCCGCCGGATAGCACGCCGCCGGATCATTGTTGGCCAGCGATCCCCCGATCGTACCGCGGTTTCGAACCGCCGGGTCGCCGATACCGTCGGCAAGCGCGGCCAGGGCCGGATACCGTGCCGCAGCTTCGGATGCGACCCGGGCGTGCGGCGTCGCTGCCCCGATCACGACATTTCCGCCCCTGTCGGCAACGCTGGCCAGATACGGGATGCCTGTGAGACTTACAAGAGTTTCAGGCGACGCCAGGCGCTGCTTCATTGTGGGCAGCAGCGTCTGCCCACCCGCCAATGCCTAAGCCCCTTCGTTGCCCATGGCAGCCACGGCATCTGCGACGCTTGCGGGCCTGACAAATTCAAAATCATACATCGTCTTCTCCTTGAGCTTGCCGGCCACTGTCCTGCCGCATGGGGCCGGGCAGTGGGTGTGTGCGGCCGGGCATTATCGGTTCATGGCGGCCCATACCCGCGCCGGAGAGACGGGCATGTCGATATGGGACACATCGTAGCCTCCGCGTGCGAGCGCATCGACCACGGCATTCACGACGGTGGGGGGCGAGCCGATCGCCCCTGCCTCGCCACAGCCTTTCACCCCCAGGGGGTTGTGCGTGCAGGGGGTCGCGTTTGAATGATCCACAACCAGGCCGGGCAGGTCATCGGCGCGCGGCATTGCGTAATCCATGAAACTGGCCGAGGTCAGTTGACCATCCTCATCGTACACTGTGTTCTCCAGCAGAGCCTGCCCGATGCCTTGCGCCAGACCCCCGTGCACCTGACCTTCCACGATCATCGGGTTCACGACGATTCCGAAATCATCCACTGCGACCATGGAACAGACCGTGACCTTGCCGGTTTCCGGGTCCACTTCCACCTCGCAGGCATAAGCGCTGGCAGGATAGGTGAAGTTCGCCGGATCGTAAAAGGCGGTTTCCTCCAGACCCGGTTCGATACTTTCCAGCGGAAAGTCATGGGGGATGTAGGCTTTCAGGGCCACATCGCCGAAGCCCACGGTCTTGTTTGTTCCGGCAACCGAAAATACGCCATCCCGAAATTCCACGTCTTCCGGCGCCACGTCCATCATGTGGGCTGCAATTCTGCGCGCTTTCACGATGACCTTCTCGGTCGCCCGGTACAGGGCAGAGCCGCAAACAGCGAGCGAGCGCGATCCGTAGGTGCCCATCCCGAACGGGATTCTGGATGTGTCGCCGTGGACGATCTCGACCGACGCCGCATCGACGCCAAGCAGTTCGGCCACGATTTGCGGAAAGGCGGTTTCATGCCCCTGGCCATGGCTGTGCGCCCCGACCATGACCGAGATGTTTCCGGTGGCGTTCACACGCACCGTTGCGACATCATAAAGGCCGATACGGCTGCCCAACATGCCGACAAGGTTCGACGGCGCAATGCCGCAAGCCTCGATATAGCTGTTCACGCCCAGACCGCGCAGCAGACCTTTTTCCGCGCTGGCCGCGCGCCGGGCCTCGAACCCGGTCAGATCGGCCCGTTTTTCAAGCGAATCCATCAACGCATCATAGTTGCCGGAATCATATTCGAGCCCCGCCGCGGAAGCGAAAGGATACTGATCCGGTTTGACGAAATTCCTTCGCCGGATTTCGATCGGGTCCATTTCCAGTTCACGCGCGCATTTGTCGATCACACGCTCGATCGAGAATGTCGCCTCCGGACGCCCTGCCCCGCGATAGGCGTCAACCGGCACGGTGTTCGTGAACACCGCCTTTACATGTTCCATCCCGGACGATCAGATAGACCCTCGCCGCTCTGGCCTGTTCATGGCAAGATCGATCTTGCGTGAGATTCGGGACGGAGGCAAGACATGCTGATTTCTTTGCACAAGCAGGCGACGACGACGCCGAAGATCAGGGCCGCAATCCAGGCGAGCAAAGACCCCGCGTGGATCGTGGCCGAGCGCTATGGCATCTCGGAGCAGACCGTTTGGAAGTGGCGCAAGCGCGATACCGTCCACGACCGGAGCCACACGGCGCACAGGTTGCAGACCACGCTGACACCGGCGCAGGAGGCCGTGGCGGTCTCGCTGAGACAGAGTCTGCTGCTGCCGCTCGACGACCTGCTCGCCGTGGTCCGCGAGTTTCTCAACCCGAACGTCTCGCGCTCCGGGCTGGATCGATGCCTGCGCCGTCATGGGGTCGGCTCCCTCCGTGACCTGAAGCCGAAGGTGGCGAAGCCCGCGCACAAGCCTTTCAAGACATACGAGCCCGGCGACATCCACATCGACGTGAAATACCTGCCGCAGATGGCCGATGAGGAGAAGCGCCGGTATCTGTTCGTCGCGATCGACCGGACCACCCGCCGGATATTCGTGCGCATCCATCCGGCGAAGACTGCGGCCAACGCCCGCCGGTTCCTGCGCGATCTGGAGCGCGCCGCCCCGATGCGGATCACCCGCGTGCTGACGGACAATGGCAAGGAGTTCACCGACAGGCTCTTCGGCCTTCGCCGCCGCGCCGCGACCGGCAATCATGAGTTCGACCGCCTCTGCGCCGGGTTCGGGATCGAGCATCGCCTGGCCCCACCGATGCGGCCGCAGACCAACGGCATGGTCGAGCGTTTCAACGGTCGGATCGAGGACGTGCTCCAGAGCCACCGTTTCCGCAGCGGCGAGGACCTCGAACAGACGCTTCTCCGCTACGTCCGCCTCTACAACGGCCAGCTGCCGCAATCCGTTCTGAAAGGCCGCACGCCAATCGATGCGCTCAAGGACTGGCATCAAGAAAAGCCCGAACTCTTCAGAAAGCAGCCGTACAATCACACGGGATGTGACATTTACATTCACATAGACGTTGGGAACAGTATAGTTCCCGGCCATCAGCGTGCCATGCAGGAAGGTCGGTGTGACGGTCGAAAAATTCGACAGATAGGCACCGACATTGGCAAGCGTTTCCGTTCGGAACGCAATGAACGCGCCGTCTTTTTCGGTGGCCAGTTCGATCCTGGTCACATGGTCGCGGCCATGTGCGTCGGTCATGAAACTCTCGCTCCGGCTTGCTGTCCACTTGACCGGCCGCGCCAGTTTCCTGGCCGCAACCAGAACCAGGGCCTCTTCGCCGTAGTGATAGATCTTCGATCCGAACCCGCCGCCAACGTCCGGCGCAAGCACGGTCAGCTTGTTTTCGGGGATGCCCAGAACGAAGGCCGAAATCAGAAGGCGCGTCAGATGCGGGTTTTGCGACGTTGTCGTCAGTTTGTAATCGCCGGTGCCCGGATCGTATTCGCCGATGCTCGCACGCGGCTCCAGCGCGTTCGGGACAAGACGGTTGTTGACCAGTTCCAGCGTCGTCACATGCGGGGCCGCCCTGATTGCCGCATCGACGGCTTCGCGGTTGTCTTCGATCCAGCCCCAGTCGAAACATACGTTTCCGGGAAGGTCGTCGTGAACACGGGTGTCCGGGTTCGCCACGGCGGCGGCCATGTCGATGACCGCGTCGAGTTCCTCGATTTCAGCCTCGATGGCCTCGATCGCATCCTGCGCCTGTTCCGGCGTTTCAGCCACGACCGCAGCATAGGCGTCGCCCACATGCCGCACCTTGCCATGCGCCAGAACCGGGCGCTTGGGTTCGTGCATGGGCGTGCCATCCCGGCTGTTGATCAGCCAGCCCGCAGGATTGCCGCCGACATCGACAAAGTCGTCACCCGTATAGACGGCCAGAACACCCGGCATTTCCGCAGCGGCGCTGGTGTCGATGCTGACGATACGCCCGTTCGCCACCTGAGACCGGGCAAAACCCGCGTAACACAGGCCCGCCGGCGCCAGATCATCGGTATATTTTCCGCGTCCTGTCAGAAAGCGCACATCTTCCCGCCGTTTCGTTGCGGATCCAATTCCTCCATCAGGCATGATTTCCTCCCTTTCCGACATTTGTTCATTCATTGCGCCGCCGCAGGCATCTCCTGCCCGCTGGCCGCCATGATCGCCCTGACGATGTTGTGATACCCGGTGCAGCGGCAGATATTGCCTTCCAGATACTTCCGGATTTCGGTCCCGGAAGGTTTCGGGTTATCCTTCAGCAGCGCCGCCGCACTCATCACCATACCCGGTGTGCAGAACCCGCATTGCAGGGCGTGAATAATCCTGAAATGCCTGCTGGAGCGCATTGAGAGCCCCGTCGGCGCTGGCCTGACCCTCGATCGTGTCAAGCTGCGCCCCGTCTGCCTCCACGGCCAACATCGTGCAGCTTTTGACGGCCTGGCCATTGACATGCACGACGCAGGCGCCGCACTGACCCGTGTCACAGCCCACATGTGTGCCGGTCAACTTCAGCCGGTCGCGCAGGGCCGAGACAAGCAGGGTCCGGTTTTCGACCTCTGCGGACATCTCGCGCCCGTTTACGACCATTGTCATCTTTTTCCTCCCTCGTGGATAAGCGTGATCAGCCGGACACGACACGCCCTTGCCGATCCTTGTTCCGGCCCTCTTCGGCGGGTTCGTCCGTCCGTCCGTCCGGCCCTTCGACGGCTGTCTGAAAACGCCCGAAAAACCGGTCGGCCATCTTCCTGGCAAACCCGCCGATGATGCGGCTTCCAAGCTGAGCGAGCTTTCCGCCCACCTTTGCGCTGACCTCGTAGTCCAGTTGAGTGCCTCCGTCCGGCGTTTCGTTCAGGCGCACTCTGGCCTTGCCTTTCGCAAATCCCGCGATCCCGCCTTTGCCTTCACCGGACAGCGTGAGGCTTTGACCTTCGATTATGTCCGAAAAACAGACCACTCCCCTGAAGGTCGCCTTGACCGGACCGACCTTCTGAACGACGACCGCCTCGAATCCTTCCGATGGGGAGCCCGTCATCTCTTGGCAACCCGGAACGCATTCTTTCAGGATTCCGGCATCAAGCAAGCCATCCCAGACCGTTTCTCGGGGCGCGGATATTGTTCGGGAGCCAGACAGATTCACGACTTTGATCTTTCACCGGATGTCCGGTTTGACCGGGATTCCCCAGGCACCGGGGTCTTGGTGTCACTATTATCCACCAAAGCCGTTCTGGCAACCGGGTTTCGCGCCATTCGCCGGAGTGCCGGGCCATTCAATGCGCTGCTCTTCCATCCGGCGGGCGGACGGCATCCACGGCCGGGGGCCGCTCGAAGACGGATCAGAACCTGTCGAGCAACCGCTTCAGGTATTCCAGTTCGCGTCTGGATCGTTCCTGATCCGACGACCGTTCGCGCAGGGAATCCAGCAGTTCCCGCGCGCGCCGGTAGACATCTTCACCCTGCAACAACGGGTCATTCGTGTTTGGCGCGCCACGGCCCGGCGATTGACGCCCGAGCGGATCAAACCGTTCGCCGCGCGCCTGCCCGCCTGCCCCGCCCTGTCCCCGCTGCCGATTCCGGGCCAGCGCTTCCGACAATTGCCGCATTCCCTCGCGCAGCGCCTCCATCGCCTGCGCCTGATCGTCGAGCGCGCCGGGCAGGTCGTTTTCGCGCAGCGCCTGTTCGGCGCCCTCCATGGCGCGTCCGGCGCGCTCCATCGCCTCTCTCGCGGCGTCGCCTTCCGGCGAGGCGCCCGGCGCAAGCAGGCCCCGTTCCCCGCGGCGCAACTCTTCGCGCAGGGCCTGCTGCCGGTCGGCAAGGCCGCCGCCCCGGTCGCCGCCGTTCGGGGGCGCATCCTGCCCGCGCTGCGCATCATTGCGGCCGGAACCGTCGTCGCCCTCGGTCCCGCTGCCCTGGCCATCATGGTTCTGCCCGCGCCCTTCGCCGCCGCTGCGTCCGGTATTGCCCTGGCTCTGACCGGCAAGCGGGCCGGAATTGAACTGTTCCTGCAAATCGCGGAACGCCTCATCCGACAGGCCCTGCTGTTCGCGCAGGATGCCGGACAGGTCCTCCAGCGCCTGTTCGCCCGCGCCCTGCCCGCCGGGGCCGGGGCTGTCTGTCACGCGCAGATTTTCCATCACCTGCCGGAATTGACGCATCAGTTCTTCGGCCTCGGCAAAGCGGCCCTGCTGGATCAGTTGCTGAATGCGGTCCATCATTTCCCGAAGATCCTGCCCGGACAGCATCCGGCGTTCGCCCTGACCGGGTTCATCGGGGGTCGATTGCGGGTTTTGCGCAAGCCGGCGCATGTAATCCCGCACGGCGTTGCGCAACTCCCGCATGAGTTCGGCGATTTCATCGTCCGACGCGCCATCGCGCATGGCCTGCCGCAGCCGCTCCTGCGCCCGGAGCACCCTGTCCAGCGCATCGCCGACATCGCCATCCTCGATATTCAGGGCGATCTGCCACAGCGCCTCCGCCACTTCTTCCTGCACATCGGCGCCCAGCGCTCCGGCCTGCGCCGCTTCCAGCCGCCGAAGGGCCGTGCGCAGCATCAGATAGGGGGAGGCCGCCTCGAACACGTCCCCCGGCCGATGGCTGATCGCGCGCAGGATCAGGGCGGCACGGGGCGCATTTGCGCGGGACCACAGCAGATCGCGCCGAATCTCGACAACGGCGCGGGCGGTGCGGTCGAAGAAACGGCGGCCGGGCAGCGTGACCTGCACCGCCTCCGTCCCGGCCGTCTGCCCGGCGGCGTCAAAGACTTGCAGGCGCAGAATGACGGGCAATCCGGCCCATGGATGTTTCGACAGATTGTCGATCAGGGTTTCGTCGAAAGCGCGCCGGTCGCCGGAGATGGTCAGCGGCAGGTCGAGGGTCACGGCCTCCCGCGTATCCGGGTCCGCCTTCAGACCGTGCCGCCGGTTGACGGATGGCAGATCAAGCGCAATCCGGGCCACGCCGCCGGTGATCCCGTAATCATCGGTGGATCGGAACGCCTGCCGGAACTCTCCGGAGACCGAGACCTCCATATCGTCAGTCAGCGCGATGGTCGGCGGCTCATCGGGGATGAGGACGATCCGCCATTCCGCGCCACCCTCGCCGCGAATGCCGAGCGCACCATCCCGGTGCGCGATAAACGTCTGTTCCGCTGCCCCCGTGTCCGCTGCCCCCGTGTCCGTGTCCGGCGGTTGATCAGAGACGCTTTGCCAGACCGTCAATGCGTCATTCGGGGCATACAGACGCAGGATGAACCGGCTGCCCTGTGCGACGGTCAGGATGCCGGGGGCCTGGTCGTTCAGATAAAGGCCGGGCAGGCCGGTATGGGCGGGCGGTTCGATCCAGCCCTCCCACACCGGGCCGGAAGCGGCGGCGCTGCGGCGCTCCGGGCTGATGGCGGAAAGATCGCCCACCCGCCAGACCGACCCGAAAAGCAGCGCAACGGCCAGGAACAGCAGCGCGGCATAGCGCAGCGCATGGGGGTCGCGCTCAGAGATGCGCAGATCCGGCGGCGGTACGCGCGCGGCCCTGGCGGCGGCGCTCATCCGTGCCTGATGGGCCCGCCACACGGCGCGCGATGCGTCATCCCGCGCGCCGACCGCTTGGGTATCGGCCAACGCCGCCAACGGCCTGCCGGGCATGGTTTCATCCAGACGCGCGCGGGCGTCCCCCGGCGTCGGCAGGCGGAATTGCCGTATCCCGGAAATCACGAACCACAGCAGCGCAAACAGGCCGATCGCAGCCGAAATGCGCAGGGTCATGGGCGAAACGTGGTCCTGCACGCCGGTCATCAGGGTGGCCAGACCGCAGAACGCCACTGTCCAGACCGGCCAGAACGCCCTGACGCCCCGTTCGCAGACCATTCCCGCACGGGTCAGGATCAGGCGTCGTTTCAGCCCGCGCCGCGCCGCGCTGGCGCTGCTTTCCTCTGTTCTTTCAGGGTTTTGCGGTGCTCTCATACATCCTCTGGAAGGGTTTGCGGGCCGGATTGCCCCCGAATTGCCCATCAAAGCCAATGAGGGATGGTATCGCGTTTCAGTATTTCTTCAAGGGTGGGGCGCGCCCGGATAACCGCAAATTGATCGCCCTGCGCCAGAACCTCGGGAATCAGGGGCCGGGTATTGTATTCCGACGCCATCACCGCGCCATAGGCCCCTGCCGACCGGAAGGCGACCAGATCGCCGGGGTGCAACGGCGGCAGGGCGCGCCCTCTGGCAAAGGTGTCGCCGCTTTCGCAGACCGGGCCGACCACGTCATGGGCAACGCGCCGGACGCCCGGTTCGGGGGCGACAACCGGGATGATGTCGTGATGCGCATCATACATGGACGGGCGGATCAGGTCGTTCATCGCGGCGTCGAGGATCAGAAAGCGGCGATCCTCGCCTTCCTTCACATAGATGACCCGGCTGACCATCAGCCCGGCATTGCCGGAAATCAGCCGCCCCGGCTCTATCTCGATCTCGCAGCCCAGATCGCCGACGCAGCGCCTGATCAGGTCGCAATATTCCACGGGCAGAGGCGGCCCCGCGTTCGAGCGGTCATAGGGAATGCCAAGCCCGCCGCCCAGATCGAGCCGCCGGATATTGTGACCGTCGGCGCGCAGCAGCCCTGTCAGTTCCGCAACCTTCAGATAGGCCGCCTCGAACGGCGCGAGATCGGTCAACTGGCTGCCGATATGCACGTCTATGCCGACGACCTTCAGCCCTTTCATCGCGGCGGCGGCGGCATAGACTTCCCGCGCGCGGCCGATCGGAATGCCGAACTTGTTTTCCGACTTGCCCGTGGCGATCCTGGCATGGGTTCGGGCGTCCACATCCGGATTGATGCGCATGGCGACAGGCGCGGCGACGCCCAGAGACAGCGCCACCTCGTTCAGCGCCGCCATTTCCGGCTCGCTTTCCACATTGAACTGGCGGATGCCGCCGGTCAGCGCCACGCGCATCTCTTCCCTCGTCTTGCCGACGCCGGAAAAGACGATCCTGTCCCCCGGAACGCCCGCCGCGCGCGCCCGCGCATATTCGCCGCCGGAAACCACATCCATACCTGCGCCCTGATCGGCCAGCAGTTTCAGGACCGCAAGGTTGGAATTCGATTTCACCGCAAAGCAGACCAGGTGATCCGCCCCCGCCAGCGCATCGTCAAAGAGCCTGAAATGGCGTATCAGGGTCGTTGCGGAATAGACGTAGAAGGGCGTTCCCACATCGGCCGCGATCCCGGATAGCGGGACATCCTCGGCATGAAGTGCGCCGTTGCGATAAACAAAGTGGTCCATGGGGCGTCAGGTCCGGGCGTTGCGAATGTCTTGCGGGTCATAGCAGAGCCGCCGCGCAAATCAATTCGCAATCGGGGGCGCGAATGGCGCGGGGCCGGTTGCACTCGTCCGGCGCCGCGCGCAATATCGGCGCATCGGCTTTTGGGGGCGTTTGCTTGACCCGGCGCATCATCACGATCTTCCCGCGGTCCGCGCGCGCGCCTTGCGTGGCCGCCGCGTGGCTTGCCGCCTTCGCCTCTGCCCCGGCTTCGGCAGGGGAGGTTCTGATTGCCGTCGCGGCAAACTTTCTGACCACCGCAGAGCATCTGGCCGAACGGTTCGGGGCCGGTACGGGCCACGATGTCACGTTGGCAGGCGGCTCGACCGGGGGGCTTTATGCGCAGATCGCCCGGGGTGCCGGGTATGACATCCTGCTGTCCGCCGATCAGGCCCGCCCGGCCCGGCTGGAAGCGGAGGGCCGCACCGCCCCCGGCGCCAGGTTCACCTATGCGACAGGCCGCATATCGTTGTGGAGCGCGGATGGCGCGGCCTTCACCGATGGCCCCGCCGCCCTGCGCGCGGGGGCCTTGCGCAACCTCGCCATCGCCAATCCCGATCTTGCGCCATACGGTCTGGCGGCGCGGCAGGCGCTTGAACGCCTCGGGGTCTGGGAAGGGCAGTCGGGCAGGCTGGTGCTGGGGCAGAACATGGGGCAGACCATCGCCATGATCGACACCGGCAATGCGGAAATGGGGATCGTGGCGACCTCTTTCCTGATGGCAAGGCCCCGTGGCGGCAGCCGCTGGGACATTCCCGCCGGTCTGCACGCGCCGATCCGGCAGGATGCCGTTCTGCTGGCCCCGGACAATCCGGCGGCAGCCGCGTTTCTGGACTTTCTGCAAAGCGATGCGGCGCGCGCGATCATCATCGCCGACGGCTACGAGGCGCCGGGATGAACTGGCCCGACCTGTCGCCCCTGTGGCTGTCAATGCAGCTTGCGGGCATCTCCACCCTCGTTCTGCTGGCGATTGCCATGCCGCTTGCCTGGTGGCTGACACGGACCCGCTGCCGCCTGAAGCCGGTCATCGAGGCGATCACCGCCCTGCCGCTGGTGCTGCCGCCGACGGTTCTCGGGTTCTACCTGCTGATCCTGTTCAGCCCCGCCAGCCCGCTCGGCGGCGCGTGGGTCAGCGTGACGGGGCAGGCGCTGACCTTCTCGTTCACCGGGCTGGTGGTGGCTTCGGTCATTTATTCGCTGCCATTTGCGGTTCAGCCCCTGCAATCGGCGTTCGAGGCCGTGGGGCGCGCCCCGCTGGAGGCCGCCGCGACCCTCCGCGCCTCGCCTCTGGACGCCTTCTTCACCGTGGCCAGCCCGCTCGCCCTGCGCGGCTATCTGACCGCGGCGATCCTCAGTTTCGCCCACACGATCGGGGAGTTCGGCGTCGTCCTGATGGTGGGCGGCAACATCCCCGGCGAAACCCGTGTCATCTCCATCGCGATCTATGAACGGGTGGAGGTGCTGGATTACACGCGGGCCCATGTGCTGTCGCTAATCCTCATCGGGTTTTCCTTCGTGACGCTGTTGCTGGTTTACACGCTCAACCGGCGCATTCCGGTGCATTGGGGGGCGGGGCGATGAGCGTGCTGTCGCTGGACATCCGCCTTGCGCGCCGGGGCTTCGAGCTTTCGCTGACGCATGACTTCGCGGCGCACGGGATCACCGCCCTGTTCGGGCGCAGCGGGGCGGGCAAAAGCAGCGTGCTGCGGATCATTGCCGGGCTGGAGCGGTCTTCCGGCGGCGTGGTCCGGTTTGAAGATCAGCTCTGGCAGGGTGCGAACCGCTTTGTCGCCCCCCATCGCCGCGGCGTCGGCATGGTGTTTCAGGATACCCGGCTTTTCGCTCATCTGACGGTTGCGGGCAACCTGCGCTTTGCACGGAAGCGCGCGCCGGGGACAGCCTCCGCCGCCGGTTTCGATACCGTTGCGCAGGCGTTGCGGATCAGCGCCCTGCTGGATCGCTGGCCCGCCTCCCTGTCCGGCGGCGAGCGTCAGCGCGTCGCGATTGCCCGCACCCTGCTGTCGCGGCCCCGGTTGCTGCTGCTGGATGAGCCTTTGGCCGCGCTCGACCTGAAGGCCAGGGCGGAAATCCTGCCCCTCATCGCCCGGCTGCCGGGCATGTTCGGTCTGCCGGTCATTCATGTGACCCACTCGGTCGAGGAAATTACCCAACTCGCCGACCGCATGGTCGTTCTGTCGGAGGGTCGCATGATCGCCGCAGGCGGTGTGGCGGAATGTCTGGAACGCGCCGACATCCTGCCCGCCACCGGCCGGTTCGAGGCCGGCGCCGTGCTGGAGGCGCGCGTCAGATGCCACGATCCGCGCCTGCACATGACCTGTGTCGCGGTGGGCGAACAGATGCTGGAAATGCCCGGTGTCGATTTGCCGAACGGAGAGGCGATCCGCCTGCGAATCAGGGCCCGCGACGTGTCCCTTGCGCTTTCGCGGCCAGAGCGGATCAGCATTCGGAACGTCCTGAAGGGCCATGTTGCGGAACTGCGGACAGAGCCGGGCACCGCTTTCGCCGAGGCGCTGATCGACATCGGGGCGGGGCGCATCCGGGCCCGCATCACCCGCGCCGCAGTCGAGGCGCTGAACCTCAGAGAGGCGATGCCCGTGTTTGCGCTGGTGAAATCGGTGTCGTTCGAGCGCCGGATTGCGGCCGCGCGTCCTGCGCCCCCATGATTCTGCGCCCCCGTGACCCCGCGCCGCAGGACGGATCGGGTTCCCGTCAATCCGCGCATTGTCATCCTGTCGTTACAAATATCCTGCATGACCGTCACGGGGCATGGCGACAGAACGGGCGGTCCGGATTCCCGGCCCCGAAAGCTGCATCTCCAGCCGAATCGGACAAGGACAGGAACATGAATACCGGGCATATTCTTGGCGTTTTCGACCGCGATCTCGAAATGGTGCAGGCTCAGATCATGAAAATGGGCGGGCTGGTGGAACAGGCCATCCACGACGCCGCACATGCGCTGGAAATGCGCGATGAGGAGCGGGCCGAGGCGGTCCATGCGCGCGATCAGGCTGTCGATACACTCGAAGCGCAGTTGAACGAGTCGGTGGCGCGAATCCTCGCATTGCGCGCTCCGGCGGCGGGCGATCTGCGCGCCGTCCTGACGGTGCTGAAGGTTTCCGGCAATCTGGAGCGGATCGGCGACTATGCCAAGAACATCGCCAAGCGCACGAGCGTGCTGGCCCGTCTGCCGGAGGTCGCCGGGGCCTCCGGCACCATCCGGCGCATGGCGCGGGAGGTGGAACTGATGCTGAAGGACGCGCTGGACGCATATATTCAGCGAGATGCCGGTCTGGCCCATGACGTGCGCAACCGCGATGAGGATGTGGATCAGATATACAACGCGCTTTTCCGGGTGCTTCTGACCCACATGATGGAAGACCCGCGCAATATCACCGCCTGTATGCACCTGCATTTCATTGCCAAGAACATCGAACGCATGGGCGATCACGTCACATCCATTTCCGAACAGGTGATATACATGGCCACCGGCGAGGCGCCGGAAGAAGCGCGGGCGAAACGCGACAGAACCCCGTTTGCCGGGGCAGGCGGATAGGGGCAGGCGATGAGTGCTTTCAGGAAACCCGTCGTTCTGGTGGTCGAGGATGAATCGGCCCAGAGGGAGATTCTGGTTTACAATCTGGAGGCCGAGGATTTTGCCGCCGTCATCGCCGTGACCGGGGACGAGGCGCTTTTGAAAGCCGAGGAGGAACAGCCCGACCTGATCCTGCTCGACTGGATGTTGCCGAACGTGTCGGGCATCGAGGTTTGCCGGCAGTTGAAGGCGCGCCGCCGGACCCGCCCGATTCCCGTTGTCATGCTCTCTGCCCGCAGCGAGGAAATCGACAGGGTGCGCGGGCTGGAAACCGGGGCTGACGACTACATGGTCAAGCCCTACTCCATGGCCGAACTCATGGCGCGGCTGCGGACGCAGTTGCGGCGAACGCGCCCGGCATCGGTCGGTGAGACGCTGGAATACATGGACATCGTGCTGGATGCGGAAACCCATCGTGTGCATCGGGGCGGCAGGCTTCTTCATCTGGGGCCCACCGAATTCCGGCTGTTGTCCACGCTGATGGAGAAACCGGGCCGGGTCTGGAGCCGTGAACGACTGCTGGACCGTGTCTGGGGCCGCGACATCCATGTGGATACCCGCACCGTCGATGTCCATGTGGGCCGCCTGCGCAAGGTGCTGAAAACCGGTGGCGCGACTGATCCGATTCGCACCATTCGCGGCACTGGCTACGCGCTTGGCTGAGCGCGGAACCGGAGCGGCCCGGCACCGGTTCGCCCGTGGCGCAGGGGCGCATGGCCTTGATATTCCGGGAAAGTCCGACCTGTCGCCACTGCATGACCGATCCTCATGATCCGGTGATTTTCCCTTGATCGAAATTGATGCTGGAAAATGCGGAAATCCGGGCCAGACTGCGGGTGCGGGCGATTCATGCGCCCCACCGCGCCGAAGCGACTAGAAGGACCATCTCATGACACATTCCCATATCCTCAGGGCAGCCGGGCTCTCGGGGGACGAACTGACGGGCGGTTCCCTGCGTGTGACCACGCCGGTGGACGGGGCAGAGATCGCACGCCTCAGGGTGGACAGCCCTGCGGATGCCGGGGCCAAGATCGCGGCGGCCAGGGCCGCGTTTCTGAAATGGCGGATGGTGCCCGCCCCCCGCCGGGGCGAACTGGTGCGCCTGCTGGGCGATGAACTGCGCGCCGAAAAGGAAAACCTGGGCCGCCTCGTGACCCTCGAATGTGGCAAGATCTGTCAGGAAGGTCTGGGCGAAGTGCAGGAGATGATCGACATCTGCGATTTTGCCGTCGGTCTGTCCCGTCAGCTTTACGGTCTGACCATCGCCTCGGAGCGCCCCGGCCATTCGATGCGTGAAACCTGGCACCCGATGGGCGCCTGTGGGGTGATCACCGCCTTCAACTTCCCGGTCGCGCCCTGGTGCTGGAACGCGGCGCTCGCCATCGTCTGCGGCGATCCGGTGATCTGGAAACCGTCGGAAAAAACCCCGCTGACCGCGCTTGCCACCCGGAAAATCTGCGAACGCGCCATGGCCCGCTTTGGCGATGATGCGCCCGAAGCCCTCTTTCAGGTGCTGATAGGCGAGCGTGATCTGGGCGCGGCGCTGACCGCCTCGCCGGATGTTGCGATCATTTCCGCCACCGGGTCCGTGCCCATGGGCCGGGCCGTTGCCGGCGGCATGTCGAAACGGCTGGGCCGCACGATACTGGAACTGGGCGGCAATAACGCGATGATCGTCGCGCCGTCCGCCGATCTGGAAATGGCGCTGCGCGCGATCGTCTTCTCGGCCGTGGGCACCGCCGGGCAGCGCTGCACCACGCTGCGCCGCCTGATCGTGCATGAAGATGTCCATGACCGACTCGTCCCGCGCCTGATCAGGGCTTATGAGGGCCTGCCCATCGGCAATCCGCTGGTCGAGAGCACGCTGGTCGGCCCGCTGATCGACGATGCCGCGATGACGGCCATGGCCCGCGGGCTGGAACAGGCAAAGAAGGAAGGCGGCGCCGTGCATGGCGGCGGCCGTGCATTGGCGCAAGAGTACCCGAATGCCGCCTATGTCCACCCGGCCATTGTCGAGATGCCCGCGCAGACCGCGATCATGCACCGCGAAACCTTCGCCCCGATCCTTTATGTGGTGAAATACAGAACCCTGGAAGAAGCGATCGGGATGCAGAACGCCGTGCCGCAGGGCCTTTCCTCCTGCATCTTCTCGACCGACATGCGCGAGACGGAACAGTTTCTGTCGGCGGCGGGCTCCGACTGCGGCATCGCCAATGTGAACATTGGTCCGTCCGGCGCTGAAATCGGCGGTGCGTTCGGCGGTGAAAAGGATACCGGCGGCGGGCGAGAGAGCGGCTCTGACGCCTGGAAGGGCTATATGCGCCGACAGACCGTCACCGTGAACCATTCACGGGAACTGCCGCTTGCCCAGGGGATCAGGTTTGACATCTGATCATTCGGGGACGCTCTGGGCCGGGACCAGCGCGGAACGGGTTCGGGCCCCTGTGCTTTGCGGGGATGCGACCGCCGATCTGGTGGTGATCGGCGGCGGCTATACCGGATGCCTGCCGGAACAATCCCCGTCGCCGTCCGCCCGGCAATAACGGTCCGATCCTGCCGAATCGTTCCCCGCCGGGTGTCATTGCAGGCATCGCGAAAGGCATCGGCAAAGGCGTCGGGATGACCGCACCACCGGTGAAAATGCGCGCCGGGCCACCGCTGCGGCCCCCCCCTGTTCGGCGAAACCCTTGATTCCTGGTCAAAAATCCCTGTTCTTTCTGACGCGAAAGATTCTGTCCCGGGGGGCGGGGCGCACAGGGGGCGCACAGGGGGCGCACAGGGGGATTCATTCAATCTTGCCGTTCATGCGTTTTCATGGAACAGTGTCCTGTGTGAAAAAAACCAAATATTCGGCGGCGACGCCGAAAAACACAGGGAGTCAAGATAATCATGTCAGTCAAAACCAAATGGCACAGAAAGATTCACCCGGCTGCGCGGATGCACGCTGATGAATTCCGGGAAGGCAAGCTCAGCCGCCGGGAATTTCTCGCGCGTTCAACCGCTCTGGGTGTCAGCAGCATTGCCGCCTATGGTCTGATCGGCGCGGCGATGCCGTCGGCGGCCAGGGCCACACCCAAGCAGGGCGGGACGCTTCGCATCCAGATGGAAGTGCGCGCCATGAAGGATACCCGCACCGCCGACTGGTCGGAAATCGCCAACGTCACCCGCGGCACGCTGGAATATCTGGTCGAATACAACAATGACGGCTCGTTCCGCGGCATGTTGCTGGAAAGCTGGGAAGCCAATGAGGACGCCACGGAATATGTCCTGAACGTTCGCAAGGGCGTGAAATGGAACAATGGCGACGACTTCACCGCCGAAGACGTGGTCCGCAATTTCGAACGCTGGAGCGACGGGACGGTAGAAAGCAACTCGATGGCGGCCCGCGTGGCCACATTGATTGATCCGGCCACCAACAAGATGATCGAGGGGGCCGTCACCGCGACCGATTCGCATACCGTCACGATCAGGATGCCTGCGCCGGATATTTCCATCGTTCCGGGTATCTCGGATTATCCGGCCGCCGTCGTTCACAGCAGCTATGACCCTGAACGGGGCATCGAGGCGGTCGGCACCGGCCCCTATCTGATCGAATCGCTCGAAGTGGGCGTCAGCGCGGTTCTGGTCCGCAACGACGCTCATGAATGGTGGGGCACTGCGGTTTATGGCGGGCCTTACCTGGATCGAATCGAATATTACGACTACGGCACCGAACCGGCGGCCTGGGTGGCGGCGGCTGACGCGGATGAAGTGGACATGGTCCACCAGTCCGAAGGCGAGTACATCAATCTCTTCGCGGGGCTGGGCTGGGCGACATCGGAAGTGGCGACCGCCGCAACGATCGTCATCCGGCCGAATCAGCTGGCCGAAGTCGATGGGGAACTGCCCTATGCGGACAAGCGTGTGCGTCAGGCATTGCAGATGGCCGTTGACAACAGGGTCGTGCTTGAACTGGGTCTCGACAATCAGGGCGAGGTGGCCGAAAACCACCATGTCGCGCCGTTCCATCCGGAATATGCGCCGTTGCCGCCGCAAAAGCTCGATCCCGAAGGGGCACTGGCGCTGATGCAGGAGGCCGGCATGGCCGATTACGAGCATGAACTGGTGTCGATCGACGATGGCTGGCGCAAGAACACCACCGATGCGGTGGCCGATCAGTTGCGTCAGGCCGGCATCAAGGTCAGGCGGACGGTTCTGCCCGGCTCCACCTTCTGGAACGACTGGGCAAAATTTCCGTTCAGTTCCACCAACTGGAACCACCGCCCGCTGGGTGTGCAGATCCATGCGCTGGCCTATCGTTCCGGCCAGGACTGGAACGAATTCGGCTGGGCGAATGAGGAATTCGACGCCCTGCTGCAAGACGCCCTTGCGCTGGCCGATGCGGATCAGCGCCGCGAGGTCATGGCGAAGATGGAGGCGCTGATTCAGGAGGAAGGCGTGACCATTCAGCCCTACTGGCGCAAGCTCTTCAGAAACGCCGCGCCGGGTCTGGAAGGTGTCGAACAGCATATCGCGTTCGAGCACCATCAATACAAGTTCGGCTGGTCAGCCTGAGCGTATCGCACTGCGGGGCCGCCGCGTGCGGCCCTGCCCGCCAATCGCCAATACGGAAACCGGGCGAGTGCGCCTCTGAATACCCGCCATTCGGGCGGATGTTTCCGTGATACGACAATGGAGGCGTTATGGGGATCTTTATATTGCGTCGCCTGGGGGTCATGGTTCTGACCGCGATCTGCCTGACATACATCGTGTTTTTCCTGACCAACCTCTATCCGAACCTCGAAAAGCTCGCCAAGTCCGAAGGCAACCAGCGGATGTCCGACGAACAGGTGACGGCATGGCTGGGGTCGAACGGCTATCTCAGGCCCGATGTCATCAAATACGGCGAATGGCTGGGGGTCGTTCCGGGCTTTCGGCGCACCAACGCCGAGGGCGTCGTGAAAGGCCGCTGCATCGGGATCGACACCCCTGCCGATGATGCGCCGACCTTCTGCGGCGTTTTGCAGGGGGATTGGGGCGAAAGCTCCGTGTTCAAGGACTCCGTGGCGGGCATCGTCTGGAAACGCCTTGCCCTGACCGGGAAACTGATGCTTGCGGTGCTGCTGGTGATGGTGCCGGCCTCGCTGATCGTCGGGGTGCTGGCCGGGATGAAGGAAGGCTCGAAAACCGACCGGTCCCTTTCCTCGTTCTCGATCCTGAGCACCGCCACGCCCGAATATGTCTCGGGCGTCATCCTGATCGCGATTTTCGCATCGTCGGCGGTGGGCCTGAGATGGTTCAAGGGCAGCGCGGCGAGCGCGATGGAGGATATCACGTTCGCCAATTTCACACTGCCGGTTCTGACGATCGCGCTTTACGGCATGGGCTACATCGCCCGCATGACCCGCGCCTCGATGGCCGAGGTCATGACCGCACAATATATCCGCACCGCGCGGCTGAAGGGGGTGAGCTTTGGCAACATCGTTCTGAAACACGCATTGCGCAACGCACTGATCGCGCCGTTTACGGTCATCATGTTGCAGGTGCCGTGGCTTCTGAACGGCGTCGTCATTGTCGAGACGCTTTTCAACTACAAGGGCTTCGGCTGGGCGCTTGTTCAGGCCGCCAGCAACAATGACATCGAATTGCTGCTGGGTATTTCCGTCGTGTCGGTCGTGGTGGTTCTGCTGACGCAACTGATCTCGGATATCGGTTATGTCTACCTGAACCCGCGCATCCGGATTTCCTGAGGGGGGCTGTTTCATGGAATCACTTTCCGGCATCGGAATCATCGTCCAGATCGTCATTCAGCTTCTTCCGGTCTGGATCGCGCTGATTGCGACCTTCTGGCTGTCAATGACCTTCAAGCGTCGGCTGGGGCTTTATGGCAAGCTGTTCGACAGTATCGTCGGCATGATCGGCTTTGGCATCGTCATGTTCTGGGTCTTCACCGGGTTTTTCGGATCGCTGGACATGATCCTGACCCACGACCCGCTGACGCAGGTTTCAGGCATGAAGAACAAGCCGCCGGGAACGCTGATCGCCAATGAAACCATTGCCTATCGCTATTACCTGCTGGGCGGTGACAACCTGGCGCGCGACGTGTTCAGCCGCGTCGTGGCGGGCGCCTGGGTGGTGATCCGCATTGCCCCGCTGGCAACGATCTTTGCCTTCATGGTCGGCATTACCCTTGGGCTGCCGGCGGGTTATTTCGGCGGGCGACTGGACACCATCCTGTCCTTCATCGCCAACCTGATCCTCGCCTTCCCGGTGATCCTGCTGTTCTACCTGCTGGTGACGCCGGAAATCGTGTTGACCGGTCTGCCGCAATACATGGCTGCGGTTCTGTTCTTCTTCCCGCTGATCTTCCTGTGGGTGCTGGTGAATTCCCGTTTCCACACCCAGCCGCAGACGCGCAACACCATGATCGCGGTCATCACGATCATCGGCGGCTGGCTGTATCTGTCGCTGATCTCGCAGGTGGGCGGAAATTCCGCGATCACCATCCTGCCCCCGGCGCTGGACGGGTTTGACATTCCCGGCGGCCTGCTGGTGGTGTTCGTGTCGGTTGTCTTCGTCAACTCGCCCACGGTCTTCCGGATCGTGCGCGGCCTGACCTTCGACATCAAGTCGCGCGACTATGCGGCGGCGGCGCAGACCCGGGGCGAGGGGCCGTGGTACATCATGCTGTGGGAGATACTGCCAAACGTGCGCGGACCGCTGATCGTCGATTTCTGTCTCAGGATCGGTTACGTCACCATCCTGCTTGGCACCTTGGGCTTTTTCGGTCTCGGCCTGCCGCCGGAAAGCCCGGACTGGGGTTCGACGATCAACGAGGGGCGCAAGCTCCTGTCCGTCTATCTGCACCCGGCCCTGCCGCCTGCACTGGCGTTGCTGAGCCTGGTCCTGGGGCTCAACCTTCTGGCGGACGGGCTGCGCGAGGAAAGCCTGCGCGACTGATGATGCGCAAAGGCGGGGCGGCGCGGTCGCCCCGATCCCGGAACAGGGAACGGAGGGTGAAAGGTTGCCAGTGGTTGGTCCGGGACGTGCACCGATGTGATGCCGATGCAGAACCGACAGATTGCCGACCTGCCCGTCCGGCTTCCAACAGGGAGAAAGTTAATGGCGAAGCTAACAGACCATGACGGCCCGATCCTGGAGATCGAAAAGCTGTCGATCAGCTTCATGACCCGGCTTTTTGAAATTCCGGCGGTCATGGACTTTTCGGCCAGGGTCATGCCGGGGGAGGCGCTTGGCCTCGTCGGGGAATCCGGCTGCGGCAAGTCCACGGTCGCGCTTGGGGTCATGCGCGATCTTGGCAGGAACGGCATGATCATCAGCGGCACGATCAGGTTCAAGGGCCGCGACATGGCCGAAATGACGCCCGAGGAACTGCGCGATATTCGCGGCAATGAAATCGCCATGATCTATCAGGAGCCGATGGCCTCCCTCAACCCGGCGATGAAGATCGGCAGGCAGTTGATGGAAGTGCCGATGATCCACGAAGGCATCAGCGCCGGGGAAGCCCTTGACCGGGCGCTGGAAGTGGTAAGCGACGTGAAACTGCCCGATCCGAAGCGGATTCTGGACAGTTATCCGCACCAGCTTTCAGGCGGTCAACAGCAGCGAATCGTGATCGCCATGGCATTGATGTCAAAGCCTTCCCTGCTGATTCTCGATGAACCGACCACGGCGCTTGACGTGACGGTCGAAGCTGCGGTCATCGAACTGGTCAAGGCTCTTGGCAAGAAATACGGCACCTCGATGCTGTTCATCTCGCACAACCTTGGTCTGGTTCTGCAAACCTGCGACCGGCTCTGCGTCATGTATTCCGGCGAGGCGGTGGAGCGCGGTTCCATCGAAGGCGTGTTCGACAAGATGCAGCACCCTTATACGCAGGCGCTGTTCCGCTCGATCCCGCTGCCGGGGGCTGACAAGAACTCTCGCCCGCTGATCGCGATTCCGGGTAACTTCCCGCTGCCCCATGAACGACCGCACGGCTGCAATTTTGGCCCGCGTTGCGACTATTTCAAGCAGGGCGCCTGCGATCAGGACTATATCCCCATGGCCCCGGTCGAGGGCGACGACCGCCACGAAACCCGCTGTCTGCGCTTCGGGGACATCGACTGGGACGCACCGATAAAGGCCGCCAGGACAACCGAAAAGGCCAAGGTGGGCGAGGTCGTGCTGAAGATGGATCACCTGAAGAAATATTATCAGGTGGCCGCCAATGCGCTTTTCGGCAGTTCCGGTGATATGAAGGTTGTCAAGGCGAACGAGACCCTGACCTTTGAGGCCAGAGAGTCGGAAACCCTTGCCATCGTCGGGGAATCCGGCTGCGGCAAATCCACCTTCGCCAAGGTTCTGATGGGGCTGGAGACCGCGACCGAAGGAAAGATCACGCTCGGCAATACCGAGATTCAGGATACCCCGATAGAGGATCGCGACACCCAGACCGTGTCTTCCGTGCAGATGGTGTTCCAGAACCCGTTTGATACGCTGAACCCCTCGATGACCGTCGGTCGGCAGATCATCCGGGCGCTGGAGGTGTTCGGGATCGGTGCCAGAGATGCGGAACGCAGGGCGCGGATGCTGACGCTTCTGGACCTCGTGAAACTGCCCCGCGCCTTTGCCGAACGGATGCCGCGGCAATTGTCCGGCGGGCAGAAACAGCGGGTCGGCATCGCACGGGCGTTTGCCGGCGATGCCCAGATCGTTGTGGCGGATGAACCTGTCTCGGCGCTCGACGTATCGGTGCAGGCTGCGGTGACGGATCTGCTGATGGAGATTCAGCGCAAAAACGGGACCACGCTTCTTTTTATCAGCCATGACCTTTCGATTGTCCGCTACCTGTCCGACCGGGTGATGGTGATGTATCTGGGCCATGTGGTGGAAATGGGCACCACCGATCAGGTCTTCGAGCCGCCGTATCATCCCTATACCGAGGCGCTGCTGTCGGCGGTGCCCATCGCCGACACCTCGGTCAAGAAAGAACATATCGTGCTGGAAGGCGACATTCCTTCGGCAATGAACCCGCCGTCAGGTTGCCCGTTCCAGACCCGGTGCCGCTGGAAATCCAAAGTGGGCGACGGCCTGTGCGAGAAGGAAGTGCCGCCGATCCGCTATCTGGAAGATGGTCATCAGATCAAGTGCCATTTGTCCGATGACAACCTGGCCAGGATGGTTCAGGTCATCAAGATCGCCGCAGAGTGATGTGAAAACCGGGGGCCATATGGTTGTGCGCAACCGGCGCATCGGAGTGGGCGCGGATGATCTCGACCTGCGACCGGTTGCAGGCGCCGAGCGTGCGTTTCATGGGCGTTCAGAGAATGACCCCCGGTTCTGACCGGCCCTTGACGCCGGTTTCGGCAACATGGGTCTGCCCGTCGAAACCGCCGGGGTTTCCAAGCCCTTCCCGGGCGGAGGTTGCGAAAAGCGAGGTCATGTTCGGGCCGCCGAAGGCCGGGCAACTGATCTGCGTGGCCGGAAAACCGATGGCAGAGCGGAACTGCCCCTCGGGCGAATAACGCGCGACCCGCGCCGCGCCCCATTGCGCGTTCCACAGGCAGCCTTCGGCATCAATGACCGAACCGTCGGGTTTGAAGTTCCCGGAGGCCAGATCAAGGAATGGTTCAGCGCCGCCTTCGGGCCAGCCTTCGTCATCCAGCGTCTGGCGCATGATGATGCCGGTGACGGTGTCGGTGAAATAGGCATGGGCGCGGTCAGGCGAAAAGCAGATGGAGTTGGGGATGGTAATGTCGCCAAAGAGCTTTTCGAGGCTTCCCCTGTAGAACCGGTAAATGGCGCCTGCCTTCGGTTCGGCCGATTTTCCCATCGTGCCGATCCAGAACCCGCCCCACCAATCGGCCCGGCCGTCATTGGAACGCATCGCGGGGTTGTCGGCCTCCAGCGGGGTGATCACATCCTGCTTGGCCGTCGCCAGATCGAACGTCGAAAGCGCAGTTTCGGACGCGATCAGCAGGGTGTCGGCGTCGATCCAGCCCGCTGCGGAAACGTGTTCGTCAAATTGCCACTGGCGCTGCGTTCCGGCCTCTACCGTCATCAGCCGCCTGCCGAGAATGTCGAACCAGAAAAGTTGTCCGCGCCCAGGGTGCCAGAGCGCGCCCTCGCCGAGTTCGCAGACCCGGCTGTCAAAGACGCGCACGCTCATTGCCGGGCCGCCCTGTCATGGGCCGCGACGATGGCGCGCGCGCGCGCGCGGACTTCGACAGCGCCGAGGCCGGGTCTGTAAAGGCCGGCGCCGATGCCGAAGCCGGTGATGCCGGCGCCGAACCATTCGGCGAAATCGGCCGGACCGACGCCGCCGACGGCATAGCAGGCCGCGCCGTCGGGCAGGACGGCGGAAATGGCCGCATAGCCTTTGGAGCCGATCAGGAAAGCGGGAAAGAATTTCAGCCCGTCCGCGCCATTGCGCAGCGCGGCGAGGGCCTCTGTCGGGGTGGCGACGCCCGGATAAGAGGCAAGACCTGCCGCCTTTGTGGCGACGATCACCTTCGGGTTGCAGTCGGGCGAGACAATCATCCTGCCGCCTGCGCCTGCCACTTCGGCAACCTGATCGGGCGACAGCACCGTGCCTGCGCCGATCTCGGCAACGTCGCCGAAGGCGCGCGCCAGGATGCCGATGGATCGAAGCGGGTCCGGCGAGTTCAACGGCACCTCGATCCGGGTGATGCCGCTTTCGATCAGCGAATCGCCAATATCCCTGGCCTCATCGGGGCGTATGCCACGCAGAATGGCGATGATCTGACGGCGGCTCATCGGTCGGATTTCCTCATTGCTTCATGGGCGGCCCCGAGCCCCGCAAGCGTGATTTCGCCGCCATTGGCGATTCTGGCTGCGACTCCCTGTTGGACGAGCGCCGAATGGTAGAGGCGGGACAGGGTTGGCGAACCGATCAGAATGATCGCCCGACCAAGCCAGTACGGGCGCGCGCCTGCCAGTTCCAGGCCGATCAGCAGACCTGAAAGCCGCGCCCGCGCCCTTGCCGGGGTCAGCCCGTGCAACAGCCCTCCGGCACGCAACGAGAACAGGTCGGCGGCAAATGTCTGCGGGCGGCTCATGGCGTCGCCAAGCGCGGCGGCAAATGCGGCGGCATCCCAGCCCGTCCCGGCCGGCCCGTGACGCAGGATCGACCGGACAGAGAGCAGGGCAAAGAGTTCGCCGGTCATGAAGGTGCGGAAAGAGACGATTTCACCGGCGCTGACATGCGCCCATTTGGTGTGGGTGCCGGGCAGGCAGAGGACGCCGTCGAATTCGGGATGCCGGGCCAGATAACCCGCAATCTGGGTTTCTTCGCCGCGCATGACATCGGCGGGGCTGTCCTGGCTGACGCCGGGCAGGATGCGAACGTCGAGGCGCGGGTCACTGGCCGGTGCGCGGGTGGCGGCGTCGATGCCGGGGGGGTGGCAAGGGACCGGGGCATAGGCGGCTTCGATCCAGCCCTGACGTGCGCCGACCATGCCGCAACAGATGATCGGGGTGGTTCCCTCAGTGGACAGATGATCGCCGATCAGGTCCAGAAGGGCCGGTTCGAACTGTTCCGGGGCCAGTCTGCCCATGCCCTTGTCGGACCGGGTCTGTGCAATGATGTTTCCGGACCGCCCAATGATCCAGGCGCGCATATTGGAGGTGCCCCAGTCAACGGCCACCCAATCCGCGAATTTCCGTGTCATGATCTATCCCGTGGTGACGACGCCGCCATCGACGACTATCATTTGCCCGGTCATCATTCTGCTGGCTTTGGAGGCGAGAAACAAGGTCGCATCGACCATGGGCGGGTGTCCTTTCGATTTCCGCCTCGGAAACCAGCAGTTCAAGCTGGCCCCGGCTGGCCGAAAAGCGGATGCGGTCGCCGGTTTCGACGAGCGCCGGCAAGCCGCCATCATTCGCCTCGGGTGAGACATGCAGGATGACGGTGCCAATCAGAACCAGAATGCTGTCTTTCGTGACCGGCAGGTCGTCATTGTCGATGGTGGCCTTCAGGTCTTCCATATTTTCAAATACATGAGCCTCACCCTCATGCTCAAGCAATGTCTGTACCCATGACCGTTCGGGCCGGGCGCAGCAGGTGTTTCAGTTCCGACAGGATCACCGGCATCCCGCCTGCATGGCAGAAATCCTCCATCAGGTATCTGCCGGATGGCATACAGTTGACCAGCAGGGGAATGCCGCTGCCAATCTCGAAATCGTCGATGGTCAGATCAACGCCCACACGGCCCGCGACGGCATTGGCGAGGATCGCGCCCTCGAAGGCTTCGCGGGTGGCGATGCCGGACATTTTCAGGCCCTCTCGGAGAATTTCCAGACATCGGTGCCGGAGCCGATGTCCCTGCCCTGCCACTTGCCGTTCAGCATCGGGCCGGAACTGACCACGATGGCCGGCAGATCGACGGAGGCCGCGCCCATCAACTGGCCTGGCGTGGTCTTGTCGCAGCCGCCCGGAAGGACCACCCCGTCGATGCCGTAAGCGCGAACCGATTCCTCGACATCCATGGCCAGCAGGTTGCGAAAGAGCATGGCGGTCGGCTTCATCTGCGACTCGCCCAGGCTCATCACCGGAAATTCGACCGGGAAACCGCCAGCTTCCCAAACCCCGCGCTTCACGCCTTCGGCCAGACCCGATGGGTGCGCCCCGGGATGCCAAAGTCGATGCGGCCCCCGCCTGAGGCGCAGCTTTCGATTTCGACATGGGCAAAGGCCGCGCGCAGGTGGCGCTGGAAGGCGATCGCGCAGCCATTGATGCCGTCATCGGAGAACACCGCGTAAAGCGTGGCCGTGTCGAACCGGGTCTGCGGATCATTTTACCGCCCCGAGCGTCAGCCCCGCGATGAAATGGCGCTGCATCAGGAAGAACATCAGAACCGGGGGCAGGGCGGCGACGATGGAACCGGCGGACACCAGATGCCAGGCGGCAACCCACTGACCGTTCAGCGAATACAGGCCCGCCGTGATCGGCTGCGTATCGGTGCCCTGGGTCAGCACCGTCGCCCAGAAATAATCGTTCCAGATGAAGGTGAAAACCAGCACCGAAAGCGCCGCGATGGCGGGTTTCATCAGCGGCAGGACGACGTACCAGAAAATGCGGACCTCGCTTACCCTCTCGACGCGCGCGGCTTCGATCAGTTCATGGGGCATGGCCTTGATGAAATTGCGCATGAAGAGTGTGCAGAAACCGGTCTGGAAAGCGATGTGGAAAAGCACCAGACCGGTGATGGTGTTGTACATGCCAAGACCCAGGGTCAGATCACGGACCGGGACCATGAGGATCTGGAAGGGCACGAAATTGCCCGCGACGAACATGAAGAAAACCAGCAGGTCGCCCTTGAAGCGGTAAACGGCAAGGGCAAAGCCGGTCATGCAGGACAGGGCGACAGCGCCGATCACGGTCGGGATCGTCACCTTGAAAGAGTTCAGGATGTATTTGCCGATCGGCGTGTTTTCAAAAATTGCGGTGTAGTTTTCCAGCAGGTCAAAGCTGGTGGGCCATCCCCAGTAATTGCCGGCCGTGATGTCACCGGCGGAACGAACCGAGGTCAGGGCGACAGCGATCAGCGGCAGAAGCCAGAGCAGCAAGGCGACAGGCAGCGCGACCCTGCAGGCGATCTGAATGCCGGACGGGGTTTTTTCGATCGGTGTCGGAAACATGTCAGCGGCCCTTCTCGTCGCGATACATCTTGAACAGGAAGCCCGCGATGTAGATCATCATGATCAGGAACAGCACCACGGCGATGGCCGCGCCGTATCCCATGCGAAAGCCGTATTCGCTGAACACCTGTTCATACATGTAGAAGGCCAGTACGCGGGAAGAGCCTCAGGGACCGCCATCGGTCATGATCGCGATCAGGTCGAACGACCGGAGTGCGCCGATCACTGTCACGACAATGGCGATGAATGTGGCCGGGCGAAGCTGGGGCAGGACAATATACCAGAGCATTTTCAGGCCCCTGGCGTTGTCGAGCCGCGCGGCTTTGATCTGTTCGGGATCAACGGCATTCAGACCGGTGAGGTAGAGGATCATGCAATAGGCCGTCTGCGGCCACAGACCCGCGGCGATGATGCCGTAAGTTACCCAGCGTTCGTCGGCCAGAACCGGGATCGTGTCAAATCCAAAGGCCTGAAGACCGATGTTCAGCAGCCCGAAGCTTGGATCATAGAACCACGAGAATACGAGGCCGACCACCACCTGACTGATGACGAAGGGAAAGAAGAACAGCGATTTGTAGATGCGGATGCCCCGGACCGTCTGGTTGAGGAAAAGCGCGACAGCAAGGCCCGCAGGGATGGCCAGCATATAGAGAACCAGCCAGATCACGTTGTTTTTCAAAGAGGTATGGAAAGCCGCGTCATCCATCAGTTCGACATAGTTCGCCAGGCCGATGTATTCGCGTTCGCCCAGACCGTCCCAGTCGTAAAGCGAGATGTTCATGGACTGGAAGATCGGGATGATCACGTAGAGCAGAAACATCACGATGCCGGGGGCGAGGAACAGCCAGGGGGCAAGCCGCTGCTGGTTCCGCTTCCAAAACGCGCCCATTGTGTCCTCCCGGAATGCCGCCCTTGTTACCTGTCACATCCCATGTGATTGTATGGCTGTTTTCTGAAGAGATCGGGCTTTTCTCGATGCCAGTCCTTGAGCGCATCAATTGGCGTGCGGCCTTTCAGAACGGATTGCGGCAGCTGGCCGTTGTAGAGGCGGACGTAGCGGAGAAGCGTCTGTTCGAGGTCCTCGCCGCTGCGGAAACGGTGGCTCTGGAGCACGTCCTCGATCCGACCGTTGAAACGCTCGACCATGCCGTTGGTCTGCGGCCGCATCGGTGGGGCCAGGCGATGCTCGATCCCGAACCCGGCGCAGAGGCGGTCGAACTCGTGATTGCCGGTCGCGGCGCGGCGGCGAAGGCCGAAGAGCCTGTCGGTGAACTCCTTGCTATTGTCCGTCAGCACGCGGGTGATCCGCATCGGGGCGGCGCGCTCCAGATCGCGCAGGAACCGGCGGGCGTTGGCCGCAGTCTTCACTGGGTAGATGCGCACGAAGACCCAGCGGGTGGCGCGGTCGATCACGACGAACAGATACCGGCGCTTCTCCTCATCGGCCATCTGCGGCAGGTATTTCACGTCGATGTGGATGTAGCCGGGCTCGTATGCCTTGAAAGGCTTGTGCGCGGGCTTCGCCACCTTCGGCTTCAGGTCACGGAGGGAGCCGACCCCATGACGGCGCAGGCATCGGTCCAGCCCGGAGCGCGAGACGTTCGGGTTGAGAAACTCGCGGACCACGGCGAGCAGGTCGTCGAGCGGCAGCAGCAGACTCTGTCTCAGCGAGACGGCCACGGCCTCCTGCGCCGGTGTCAGCGTGGTCTGCAACCTGTGCGCCGTGTGGCTCCGGTCGTGGACGGTGTCTCCAGACGGTCTGCTCCGAGATGGTCTTGTCCCGGTTCAGTTCCGGTTTCTTTCGAGCAATGTTAGGAATGAAGGAGATAATGAATGGCCACGAGCACGGTACACGACGCACTTGAGTTGAGGGGGGAAAAGGGTTTGAATTGAAGATTCTCGAGCACAAGGAACTTCGTGATGTTCGCATTCCTCCTCAGCCCTCTGGTCGCCACGCTACGCCCGCATTTTGATCTGAGCAAGACACGACTGGAAACGCTTGCGGTTTTGCTCGCTGGTCTGGCAAACTGTCGGACGGTGAACCTGAGCCATCTGGCGAGCCAGTTCTCGGGGACGGCGTTACACGCGTCCAACTATCGCCGTCTGCAGCGGTTCTTCCAGCATGTCCGCCTTGATGGCGATGTGGTCGCAGTGCTGATCGTGCACCTGCTCAACCTTGCGCGTCCAAAGCTTCTGGCCCTGGATCGGACCAACTGGAAACTCGGCGCGAAAGACGTGAACATTCTGGTTCCGGCCATTGTGACGCGACGGTTTCGGGTGCCGCTGATGTGGGTCTCGCTCGACCATCCGGGCAACTCTTCACCGGCGCAGCGCATCGGGCTGATGCGGCGTTATTTGCGCCTGTTCGGGGCTTGCTCCATCGACGCCTTGCTCGCCGACCGGGAGTTCATCGGTACAGAGTGGTTGGAATGTCTAAATGAAAACAACATCCCGTTCGTTGTTCGGTTGCGTGAGAACATGCATCTGTGCACCGAAGATGGACGCCTGCATCAGTTCCGCACGCTCCTGCGGAAGTCTCGTCAAGGTGCCTGGACAGGCTGGCTCAGCACCATGGCGAGGGGGAGTGTCCTGAATTCTGTGTATCTGTCCCGGACCATGGGGGTTTCAAATACAGTCACGCATTGAAGCGCTCGTCGAACATGATAGCGAACTGGTTGCGGGCTGCAAACCATTCCCGAACATTCCTGCCGCCTTTCTCGAAGTTGCGGATGGCCAGATAGATCAGCTTTGCTGCGGCCTGATCGGTCGGGAACGATCCGCGGGTCTTGATTGATTTGCGGATCACCCGGTTCAGGCTCTCGATGGCGTTGGTGGTGTAGATGATCTTTCGGATCGCCGGATCGAAGGCGAAGAACGGGATTACTTCCTGCCATGCCCGTCGCCAGGCCGTGGCGATGGAGGCGTATTTACCGGCCCATTTGTTTTTGAGCGCGTCCAGTTCATCGGCGGCCTGATCGGCGGTGGCGGCGCTGTAAATCCGGCGCAGATCGGCGGCCACTGCCTTGCGGTCTTTCCACGAGCAGAAGTTCAGGGAGTGGCGCACCAGGTGGACAATGCAGGTTTGCACCGTGGTCTGCGCAAAGGCGGCGGTGATCGCCTCCGGGAAGCCTTTGAGCCCGTCCACGACGGCGATCAGAATGTCCTGGACACCTCGGATATTCAGCTCGTTCATCACCGACAACCAGAATTTGGCCCCCTCGTTATCAGCGATCCACAGGCCCAGGACCTCGCGCACGCCGTCCCGGCTGACCCCCAGGGCGATGTAGACGGCCTTGTTCTTCACCATGCGGCTGTCGGCGTCGCGGATCTTCACCCGCAGCGCGTCGAAGATCACGATCGGATACATCCGCTCCAGCGCCCGGCTTTGCCAGTCGCGCACCTCGTCGAGCACGGCGTCGGTGACGCGGCTGATCAAATCCGGCGAGACCAGAAGACCGTAGATATCCTCAAGATGGGCGCGGATGTCGCGGACACTCTCGTCCGGCGGCATAGAGGCCGATGATCCTGTCATCCATCCCGTCGATCCGGGTCTGGCCCTTCTTCACCAGTTCCGGTTCAAAACTGCCATCCCGATCACGGGGCACGGAAATCGGCGCCTCGCCGATCTGGCCCTTCAGGCGCTTGCCGGCTGTGCCGTTGCGCCGGTTGGACTGACCCGGAGGTGCATCCTTGCCTTCTTCATAGCCCGGATGCGCGGTCAGTTCGGCCCCAAGCATCCGCTCCATCAGTTTGATCCTGAGCTGCTGCGCGACAAACAAGGTGAGAATCCAGCGTCAATCAGGATGAGAACGCGTGTGCGGGGGCTCGCAGGGAGGGCGTAGCCCGACTGGGGAGGCCCCGCACACGCGTTTTGCCCTTTTGGGGCGGGCCTGACGGTTGTGGCCGGCTCGGATAAGGAATGATTTTCTGTGCAAGGGGATCGTTCATGCCGGGCTGTCATGTCACTGACCAACAAATGAGGCTCTTCATGACGCTCAGATCGACCCATTCCGTTGCCGTTGCCGCTGCCAAGGCGGGGATCAGCCAGGCAACGGGCTATCGGCTGCAAGCTGACCCAATTTTACCATCACGGAAGAAGGCCCCTCGCGGCCGGCGGCGTCCGGACCCGCTGGCGGACATTTTTGATGCGGAGGTCGTGCCGCTTCTGCGGTCCTCACCGGGGATCCGACCTGTGGCGGTTTACGAGGAGCTTCTGCGTCGGCATTCTGATCTGGGTACGGGCATCCGACGGACTCTGGAGCGACGGATACGCGCCTGGAATGCGGAACACGGCCCTGAACAGGACGTCATTTTCCGGCAGACCCACACACCGGGCAAAATGGGCCTGTCGGATTTCACCGCCATGGGCAAGTTGGGTGTGACCATTGCCGGTGAGGCACTGGGCCATCGACTGTATCACTTCCGGCTTGCCTATAGCGGGTTTCAGCACGCCCACGTCGTGCTGGGCGGCGAAAGCTATGTGGCGCTGGCTGAGGGATTGCAGAACGCCCTCTGGACGCTCGGCGGCGTGCCACACAATCATGGAACTGACAGCCTGTCGGCGGCCTTCAAGAACCTGGATAAGTCATCCCGGGCCGATCTAACCGACCGCTTCGACGCCCTGTGCAACCATTATGGAATGACGCCGACGCGCAACAACAAGGGCGTCGCACACGAGAACGGTTCCATCGAGAGCCCCAATGGGCATCTGAAGCGCACCATTGAGGACGCGCTGGTCATGCGTGGGTCGCGCGACTTCGAAAGCTTGCAAGATTATCGTCGCTTCATCGACGAGATCGTGGGCCGGATCAACGCCCGCAATGCCAAGCGTATCGATGCGGAACGTGCGAGCCTCAGACCTTTGCCGACGCGGCGGACCACGGATTACGAGGAGATCACGTTGCGCGTCACTTCCTCCGGGGGCTTCACCTTGCGCAAGGTGTTCTACACCGTGCCATCCCGGTTGATCGGGCATCAGCTGCGGGTTCGGCTCTACGATGATCGGTTGGAGCTGTTCCTGGGAAGCTCTGCCCTGCTAACGCTGACACGCGGACGAGCCTCGAGCACCGGGAGCCATGGGCACGTGGTCAATTACCACCACGTCATCCACTCCTTGCGCAAAAAGCCCATGGCGCTGATGGGGCTGGTCTATCGGGATCAGCTATTCCCGCGCCGGGCGTTCCGTAACATGTTCGCATTCCTGCTGGAGCAGACCAGTGAGAAGGCGGCGTGTCGCATGGTTGTCGATCTTCTGGCGCTGGCACACGAGCGGGGCTGCGAGGCTGAATTGGCAGCGCAGCTTGAGGAGGACCTTCGCCAGAAGCGCCCGCCTGACATGGCGGCCCTACGCGCAGTGTTTAGCCCATCACAAGACGCACTCCCCCAAGTCGCGGTGCAACTGGCCGACCTGTCATCTTACGACCAGTTGGTCGGCGGTACGCCATCCGCTCAGGAGGTGACAGCATGACATCGCCCCAGACCGATACCGCCCGCCTAACCTTGGCTCTGACCGAATTGCGCTTGCCAGCCATCAAGGCGCTATGGCCGCGCTTTGCGGAACAAGCCGACAAGGAAGGCTGGCCCGCCGCTCGGATGCTCAGCACCCTGGTGGAGCATGAACTGGCTGAACGAGATCGCCGTCGTATCGAGCGACATCTCGCACAGGCACGCCTGTTGCCCGGAAAAACGATCGACACCTTCGACTTCACAGCCGTCCCCATGCTGTCCAAGGCCCATGTCAGTGCGATCACCGCTGGCGACAGCTGGATCGGAAAGGGCGGCAACATCCTGCTGTTTGGGCCGCCAGGTGTGGGCAAATCACATCTCGGCTCAGCCATCGGGCTCGCCCTTGTCGAGCAAGGCTACCGCGTCCTATTCAGCCGCACCACCGATCTGGTCCAGAAACTCCAACAGGCCCGCCGCGATCTCGTCCTCGAAAGTGCCATTGCAAAGCTCGACAAATTCCATCTGCTGATCCTCGATGACATCACCTACGTCACCAAGGATCAGGCTGAAACCAGTGTGCTCTTCGAACTCATCAGCGCGAGATATGAACGCCGCTCAATGTTGATCACGGCCAACCAGCCCTTCGGGGAGTGGAATGCGATTTTTCCAGACCCGGCCATGACATTGGCCGCCGTCGACAGGCTCGTGCACCACGCAACCATCTTCGAGATGAATGTCGAAAGCTACCGGCGAAGAGCAGCACAAAAGGCAAAGGGGCCGGGAAGGCCTGCACAAAAAGCCACACCGGAAAACACCAAAGCTGATTGACGCTCCGCGACAATCAAAAAACAAACCCCTTGATCGCGGCACAAAAGCCCGGCATCGTCCCAAACGTCGCGACCAAGGATTCTCATCCTGATTGACGCGCACTTCTCATCTTGATTGTCGCGCTACACTTCGCGGGTCCAGACATAGCTGATGTCGCCGGCCCACTTTTGATTGGGCTTGTTCGCGCAGAAGTCACGATCCAGCAGGTTTGGCGCGATGTTGAGCTTGTGATCGCTATCCGTTGTCACCTTGTGTTTGCGCGTTCTTACGACAGATATGCCATTCTCACGCATCAATCTGCCAACGCGACGGTGGCCAACATCCAGGCCGATCTCCTTCAACTCTTCCGTCATCCGGGGCCGCCCGTAGCTGCCCAGGCTGAGACGCGACTGTTCTTTGATATGCGCCAGTGTGACCAGATCAGATCGTTGTCGGCGACTGGCAGGACGACTGCGGAATGCTCGCAGGCCGCGCGAACTGACGCCCACAACATCGCACAGCCGGTTCGCTGGGAAGTCGGCGATATGTTCTTCTACGAACCTGAACCTCATTGCTTCAGACCCGCGAAGAACCGGGTGGCCTTTTTTAGAATCTCCCTCTCATCCTTGAGAAGCCGGTTCTCGCGTCGAAGCCGATCATTCTCTTGGGCGAGGCTCAAATCCTCCTGCGATACCACATCAGTATCTCGATGCACCGTGATCCATTTGTTCAGTGTCGACATGCCAACGCCTAGGCTCAGGACCCATTGACTTTGTTTTGAACGTGTGAATCAGTGTTCTGCAAAACGGAGTAGTGACATGAGCGATCCTTTCTGGCTGACGGAGGCACAAACAGCGCGCCTTGAGCCCTTCTTTCCCAAGCCCCATGGCAAGCCCAGGGTCGATGACCGTCGTGTGTTGAGTGGTATTATTTTCATTATTCGCAACGGTCTACGCTGGCGCGATGCGCCTGTCGAATACGGCCCTCACAAAACGCTCTACAATCGGTTTGTGCGCTGGTCCCGCAAAGGTATTTTCGAGCGAATTTTCGAAGAATTGGCCAACCCCTCTGGCCCGGACGCCGACACCCTCATGATTGACGCAACCCATCTCAAAGCACATCGCACGGCGTCCAGCCTCAAAAAGGGGGCTCCGGGCCGCGCCTGATCGGGCGTACAAAGGGAGGGCTGAATACGAAATTGCATGTCGTTGGAGACGGTGCGGGTCGCCCTGTCAGGCTGCATCTGACGGCGGGTCAGCGTAGCGACTTCAAGGGCGCGGATGTTTTGCTGCCCAACCTGCCTGCGGCCAGGGTTCTGATCGCGGATCGGGGTTACGACAGCGCAAAGGTTCGAAAAATCATTGAAGATCAGAAGATTGAGGTTTGCATCCCTTCAAGGAAAAACCGCAACAAAACCATCCCCCACTGCGCCGAAACGTACAAGAGGCGGCACAAGGTCGAAAACCTGTTCGCAAAACTCAAGGATTGGAGGCGCATCGCGATGCGCTATGACCGATGCGCACATATATTCAAATCCGCCATATACATCGCTGCAACCGTCATATTCTGGCTATGAGTCCTGACCCTAAATAAGCGGACACGTATGATGGCAGGGAACGGTCGCCGAGGGCGGTATACAGACAAGTTTAAGTGTCACATCCCGGAAGGTAGTATGGCTGTTTTTTGAACAGTTCCGGCTTGAGTTTGTGCCAGTCCTTCATGGCCTGCAAGGGCGTTCTGGTGCTCAATGCCGACTGAGGAAACTGCTGGTTGTAGAGCCAGACATAGCGGTGCAGCGTTGTCTCCAGGTCTTCGCCGGAACGGAAGTGATGGCTTTGGAGCACCTCCTCGATACGGCCGTTGAACCTCTCGACCATGCCGTTGGTTTGGGGCGACTTCGGCGGGGTCAAGCGGTGGTCGATATCAAGGTCTGCGCAAAGCGCATCGAACGCATGCGCGCCGGTTGCAGCGCGTTTGCGTAGACCAAACAGCCGGTCGGTGAACTCCTTGCCGTTATCGGTCAACACAGTGCGGATGCAAATCGGGCAGGCCCGTTCCAGACCGCGCAGGAAGCGGCGGGCGTTGGCGGCAGTCCTGGCTTTGAAGACACGAATGAAGACCCAACGCGTCGCCCGGTCGATGGCCACGAAAAGATAGCGGCGCGAGGTTTCATCGGCCATTTGCGGTAGGTATTTCAGGTCGATGTGTATGTATCCTGGCTCGTAGGCCTTGAAGGCGCTGTGCTTCGGCTTCGGTGCTTTGGCCTTCAGATCGCGTAGGTTTCCCACACCATGACGACGAAGGCAGCGGTCCAGGCCAGAGCGCGAGGCATTCGGATTCAGGAACTCTCGCACCACCGCCAGCAGGTCGTCGAGTGATACCAGCAGCGTCCTGCGCAAGGTCACCGCAACCGCCTCTTGCGCCGGTGTCAGCGTGGTTTGCAGCCGGTGTGGCGTGTGGCTGCGATCCTCGACGCCATCGCGGCGCCGCCATTTGTAGACAGTCTGCTCGGTCGTCCCGTATCGCTCCGCCAAGATGGAAGCAGACGCATCACTGGCCTGGAGGGCCGACCGAACCTTCGGCGTCGTTGTAGCCTGCTTGTGAAGTTGGATCACCATGGTCGCACCCCGTCCCGAATGTCCCACAGAACCGACCTTGCCATGAAAAGGGCAGTTCGCCGAGGGGAAATATGATCATACGGGATGGAACAGCTAGAGCGGTTCATCATTTGTTTGAATCTCGGGATTCCGTTTTTCGTTGAATTGTGATTCAAACTGCGTGCCGGGACTGGAGGCCGGCATGCATGGTAAAACCCTATTCGAATGATCTTCGGGAGCGTGCAGTAGCAGCTGTTGTTTCCGGCGAGACGGCACGTGTTGTGGCTGCCCGTTTCTCGGTGGCTGTTTCTTCGGTGATCAAGTGGCGCCAGCGATATCGCGAGACTGGCAGCGTGGCGCCTGGCAAGATGGGTGGCCACCGCAGGATTATCCTTGAACCCCACCGTGATTTTATCCTGGAGCAGATCAACCGCACGCCGCACCTGACGCTGCATGGTCTGAAAGACATGCTGGCGAAGCGGGGCGTCAAGGTGTCCCACAATGCGGTCTGGCACTTCATGCGCCGCGAGGGGCTGAGCTTCAAAAAAAAACACTGCTCGCCCTTGAGCGGGCCCGAGCCGATGTGGCCCGCCGGCGAAAGCGCTGGAAGGGGGTCATGCGTCAACTCGATCCGCGCAAGCTGGTCTTCATTGATGAAACCTGGATCAAGACCAACATGGCTCCGCTGCGCGGCTGGGGACCAAAAGGCAAACGCCTGCACGGCTTTGCGCCCCATGGCCACTGGAACACCATGACGTTCATTGCTGCCTTGCGCTGCGATCAATTGACGGCGCCCTGTGTCTTTGACGGCCCGATCAACGGGCAGTCCTTCCGTGCCTATATCGATCAACTGCTTGTCCCTGCACTGAAGCCCGGCGATATCGTCATCATGGACAACCTCGGCTGCCATAAATCGAAAGCCGTGCGCGATGCCATCAAGGCGGCAGGCGCGCGGGTGTGGTTCCTGCCACCATACTCGCCAGACCTGAACCCGATCGAGCAGACATTCGCCAAGATCAAACACTGGATGCGGATGGCTCGGAAACGAACCAGTGAAGAGGCCTGGCGATACGTTGGACGCCTCGTCGGATCAATCACACAACAGGAATGCCAAAACTACCTCGAAAACACAGGCTATGCTTCAGTCAAAATGTGAAGGACTCTAGGGAAGTCTTTGGCTGGATTGCCGAACACAACGACATTCCCGAAGCGGAGATAGAGGGCACGACGAAAGGCGGGCAGTCGAAGTTTGAAAACCGGATTTCATGGACTCGCTTTTATCTGGCCAAAGCCGGATTGATCGACACGGAACAGCGCGGTGTGTGGGTGCTGACCGAACAGGGCCGCAAGGTCAACCTGTCGCACGATGAAGCATATCAACTATACAGGGGCGTATATGACGGTTTCTCACGCCGCGACAAAACGGCCGCAGAAGGGCAATCGCATTCGCCGGTCGAAGGTGAGGATATCAGTGCGCCAGACGAGAAGGCTTATCTTAGGGCCTGTTGAGATTCGGGGTTTTCATTTGCGCTGACATCTGATTCATTCTTTCCAAAAGGGAGAATGAAATGTTGAGCGAGCGTTTTGTTATCAATGACGCGCAATGGGCTTTGATGGAACCGCATTGTTTTGGCAAGAAACGCGATCCCGGTCGCACTGGCGGTGACAGCCGTCTTTTTCTGGAAGCCGTATTGTGGATCGCTCGAACCGGGGCGCCCTGGCGTGATCTTCCATCCGGCTTTGGCAATTGGAACACCGTTTACAAACGTTTCCGCCATTGGGTAAAAGCCGATGTTTTCAAACGGATATTTGACACTGTCTCAAATGACCCTGACATGGAGTATGTCATGATTGACGGCACAATCGTGAAGGTCCACCGCCACGGGCAGGGCGCAAAAGGGGGGCTCAAAGCCAGGCTATAGGGCGCTCTCGCGGTGGAATTACCACCAAAATCCTGGCTCTGACAGATGCACTTGGCAATCTTGTCTCCTTCCGCCTGATGCCTGGGCAAGCCCACGATTTGAGCGAAACATCCGAGTTGATCGAGGGTGTTTCGTGCGAGATGCTCCTCGCGGATCGGGCGTTTGATGCCGACTGGTTGCGCGAAAATCTGGACAAGTCGGGGATTGTGCCAGTCATTCCGCCCAGATCGAACCGGAAGTTTCCGCCGGAATTTGACAAACACTGCTACAAATGGCGACACCTGATCGAAAATTACTTCCAGAAACTCAAGGAATTCAAGCGTATTGCGTTGCGGGCCTGCAAAACAGATCAGAGCTTCTCCTCCATGATCTATCTGGCCGCGGCTATCATCAACTCACGATGAATCTCAACAGGCCCTAATCAGGACGAAATACAGGAACGCCTCGTCGAACTTCTGCGCGGTATGAGCGACAAGGGCTTCGAAGAGTTTTGCGCCCGCCTGTTGCGACATGTCGGTTTCGAAAATGTCAAGGTCACCGGCCAAAGAGGCGACCAGAGTATCGACGGGGAAGGCCACCTGTCGATCAATCGCTTCGTGCGCACAAAGGTGATGTTTCAGTGCAAGCGGTATGAGGGAAATGTCGGGCCAGAGAAGATTCGGGACTTTCGCGGAGCAATCACAGGGCGCGCCGAACGCGGCTTTTTTCTGACCACGGGCATGTTCACCAAAGGAGCGCGTGAAGAAGCGGCGCGCGAAAATGCGACGGCAATCGAACTCGTGGACATGGATCGGTTGCTTGAACTGATGATTGAAGAAAGCTTGGGCGTCAGGGAAACCAAGGCGTTGATGATGGAACCCGGCTTCTTTGAAGCATATCGCATGTCTCACTGAAGGTAAGCGTCTGGTCTGGCTGCCCTGCCTGAGGCCGCAGATGTCAGATAGTGTCCATGATCGTTAATGGACATTATCGAGGTCAGATGTGGGCAGGAAGAAGCGCCGGAACTGGAGCAATAACGAGAAGCGGATGATCTGTGCGCAAACGCGGGTTCCGGGGATTTCGGTTAGTCAGGTTGCGCGGCGGTATGATGTGAATGCCAATCTCGTGTTTACGTGGCTGAGGGATGGGCGGTTTTCGCCTGATGGCGATACACAGAAGCAGGTTTTCTTTCTGCCGGTCGAGATAATTTCGGATGTGCGGCATGAAGCCGCGCCGCCGGTTGTGGCAGGCGGCAGGATTGGGTTTGATCTTGTTTGCGGGCACCGGCTTTGTGTCAGCGGGACTTACGGTCCCGATGCCCTTGCCGGCCTGATCCGTGGCTTGTCCGGATGATCCCGGTACCGTCGAACACGAAGGTGTGGCTGGCTGCCGGGGTAACGGATATGCGCCGGGGGTTTGCGACGCTGGCGGCTCAGGCGGAACAGACGCTGAAGCAGAACCCTTATTGCGGCCACATGTTCGTTTTCCGTGGACGGCGTGGCGATCTGATCAAGATCATTTGGTGGGACGGTCAGGGGGCCTGTCTGTTCTCCAGGCGATTGGAGAAGGGCCGGTTTGTCTGGCCTTCTGCAAAAGACGGCAAAGTCGCATTGACACCGGCCCAGTTGGCGATGCTTCTGGAGGGCATTGACTGGCGTATTCCGCAGCGCACATGGCGGCCATTGAAGGCGGGATAATCTGGCCGGATCAGTGATTTGGGGATTCCCTAAAGCCCGTTGATTTGCCAGGTTTTGGCCATGATCGATGTGGCCCGAGCCTTACCGGAAGACCCCGATGAGTTGCGTGCTTTCACGCAGCTTCTGCTGGCCGAGGTGAAGTCTCAGGCGATGTTGATCGAGAAGCTCAGGCACCAGTTATCCGGGCATCGCACACATAGGTTTGGCAGCAAATCCGAGAGCATCGAGCAGCTGCAACTGGCCCTGGAGAGCAGTGAGATTGCAACGGCAGCGATGACAGCCAGGTTACGCCTGCCTGAAGAGGAGCCGCCCAAAGACAAACCCAAGCGCCGCCCGATCCCGGATCATATACCGCGCCAGCACATCGAACTGGCCACCGGAGATGATGCCTGTGCGGATTGTGGTGGCAAGCTGCGCCGCCTGGGCGAGGATGTGACCGAGGAACTGGAATATGTTCCGGGGCGCTTCATCGTGAACCGCATCACCCGGCCCCGCTTTGCCTGTTCGGGCTGCGACAGCTTCACCCAGGCACAGCTGCCATCGCGCCCGATTGAGCGCGGGCGTCCTGGACCAGGACTGTTGGCCCATGTTCTGGTCAGCAAATATGCCGATCATCTGCCGCTCTACCGGCAAAGCCAGATATTCGAGCGCGACGGGCTTGACCTTGACCGCTCAACGCTGGCCGATTGGGTGGGCAAATCCACGGCCCTACTGGAGCCACTGGCCGTTGCCATCGGACGACATGTGCAAGCAGGCCAGGCATTGTTTGCCGATGATACGCCGATCAAAATGCTAACGCCCGGGGCAGGCAAAACCCAGACCGCCCGCCTATGGACTTACATACGCGATGAGCGCCCCTGGGACAGCGAGGCGCCGCCTGCTGCCTGGTATCAGTTCTCGCCGGACCGCAGGGGTCAGCATCCCAAGGATCACTTGAAGAGATACCAGGGCTGGATGCATGCGGACGGCTATTCCGGATTCAACGACCTCTACCGTTCTGGCGACATCCGCGAGGTCGCCTGCATGGCCCACATCCGGCGCAAGTTCGTCGATGTGCATAAAGCCCAGGGCTCGGCCATCGCCGAAGAGGCGATCAAGCGGATAGCAGGGCTCTACGCTATCGAGAAAGAGGCCCGTGGATCGCCGCCGGATCAGCGTACCGCCATACGGCAGGCCGAGGCCAGACCCGTCTTCGATGACCTGGGCAATTGGCTGGGTGCCCAACTGCCCGCTATCTCTGGCAAATCGCCACTTGCAGGGGCCATCCGTTATGCGCTGACCCGGTTGCCACGGCTCCGGCCATACCTTGAACATGGCCATCTCGAGATCGACAATAATGCGGCCGAGCGGGCCATCAGAGGTATTGCTTTGGGGCGCAAGAACTACCTCTTCGTTGGATCACCGGCAGGCGGCAAAGCCGCTGCCATCGCCTATACGCTGATTGAAACCGCCAAACTGAACAACGTTGATCCGCAGGGCTGGCTGGCCGACACTCTGGCCCGCATCCCGGATTGCAAGATCACCAAGGTCGACGACCTGCTGCCATGGAACATGGGCAGCCACCATCACATGAAAGACGCTGCATGAGCATCATCGAGATCAAAGTCACCCTGCAAGACATCGAGCCCGCTGTCACCCGCACCCTGCAGGTGCCTGCCGATATCCGGCTGGACCGGCTGCACCTGACACTGCAGGTGGCCATGGGCTGGACCAACTCGCATCTCTACATGTTCGAAGCAGCCCGCGCCACATGGGGTATCGCGGACCCCGATTTTGGCGGCGAGGACCGGCCCGCCAACAAAACCACTCTGGGCCAAGTCATCGAGGACACCGGCAAAAAGACGATCAACTACATCTACGATTTTGGCGACAACTGGGAACACAGGATCAAGATCGGCAGGATCACCGATCCCGTCCCTGGCGAACTCTATCCCAGACTAATCGAGGTCATCGGTAAATGCCCGCCCGAAGACGTCGGGGGCTTCCCTGGCTACTACGGGTTCCTCGATGCCATGGCCGATCCAAAGCATCCAGAGCACGATCATCTCAAAGACTGGTATGGCGGCACCTTCGATCCCAATCAGCCCGAAACCGACAAACTCAAACTCGAAGTCCTCAGTCTCGCAAAACGCTGGAAGCCCGGAAAACCAAGGAAATAAGGCTGTCAGACCGGACGCTTACCACTGAAGGGCAGGTGTTGCAACCCCACCCCCGGGCACATGGGATGGTTTCACGATGGACGGTGTGGGAGTCGAGTGTCGGGGAACTCCTGGAAAATCACCAGAAACCATATCCACCGAACGCCGCCCGGCTGGATTCAGGAGTGGTGGTTTTGCTGGCGGCGAAACATCGCGATCTTCAAATAACGCAATAAAGACAAATGCCTGAAGGGGTTTCTGGTAGCGGAGGAGGGACTTGAACCCCCGACACGCGGATTATGATTCCGCTGCTCTGACCAACTGAGCTACTCCGCCAGAAGCGACTGCGGATTTATGGGAGGGGCGCCGGGGCGTCAAGCGGTAATTTTCCAGCGCCGCCGGTCGCAGCCCGACAGCCCGAGCGCCCACAGGCGCAGTTCATGGCGCATCGGCCCCGGGTGAATGTGGTACTCCCTAGGGGAATCGAACCCCTCTTTCCAGGTTGAAAACCTGGCGTCCTGACCGATAGACGAAGGGAGCACCGTTCAGTGAGCGGGTATTTAGCGTTTGCACCCCGAGCGCACAAGAAGAAACTTCGGAAAAACCGTGCAAAACGCGCCTTCCGGGAGCGATCTTCAAGGCGTGTTCGCGCTGCCTGACGCGGCGTCTTCCAGCCTCAGCACGACCCGCCGCCGACCGCCCCAATCGTTCAGTTCCAACCGCCCGGCGAGGTGAAAACGCGCGCCGTCACGGGTGCTCAGCGCCGGGCCGATGGCGGTGTCGAAGGCGCCGAAGGCGATGGCCTCGATCCGCGCGCCGGCGGTATCTCCGAAGGTGAGCTTCAGATGCGACTCGCCAACCGGCCTGGCGAAGTGGATGCGCTGATCCGCAAAGGCAAAGCGCGGGGCGGGGGCGCCTGCGCCGAAGGGGCCTGCGGCCTCGATCCCGGTGATCAGTTCCTCGGTCGCCGCTTCGGGCATCAGAAGCGAATCCAGGTTCAGGTCTGCCGGCCCGTCCCGGCCTGCCCCCTGTCGCGCCAGCAGCCCCGACAGTTGCGCCATCGCCGGTTCCAGTTGTTCGCGCGTCACGCTCAGGCCCGCCGCCATCCGATGCCCGCCGCCCTTCAGCAACAGCCCCTCTGCCACGAGCCTCTGGACCGGGGCCCCTAGATCGACGCCGGAGATCGAACGGCCAGAGCCCTTTCCCACGTCTCCGTCAAATCCGATCACCACCGCAGGCCGCCCGGTGGCCTCCTTCAGCCGGGCCGCGACGATGCCGACAACGCCGGGGTGCCAGCCTTCGCCTGCCGCCCAGACCAGGGGCGCATCCAGCCCGCGCGCCTCGGCCTGGGCCATGGCGGCGTCGCGCACATGGTTCTCTATCTCGCGCCGCTCCGAATTCAATGCGTCGAGGCGCTCCGCCAGCGCTGCGGCCTCATGCTCATCCGATGTCGCCAGCAGCCGCGCGCCCAGATCGGCCTTGCCGATCCGCCCGCCGGCATTCACCCGTGGCCCCAGCAGGAATCCCAGATGATAGGCGTTGGGCGCGGCATTCATCCGGGCCACATCGGCCAGCGCCCGCAGACCGGGGCGGGCGCGGGCGGCCATCACCTTCAGCCCCTGCCGGACCAGCGCCCGGTTGACGCCGATCAGGGGCGCGACATCCGCCACCGTGGCAAGCGCCACAAGATCCAGCATCGCCATCAGATCCGGCCCCTTCCCGCCCGCCTTCCGCAGCTGCCGCCCGGCCTCGACCAGCATCAGGAAAACCACGCCGGCGGCGCAAAGATGGCCGAGCGCGCCATCCTCGTCCTGCCGGTTCGGGTTCACGACGGCGAGCGCGCCGGGCAGGGTCTCGCCGCCCAGATGGTGATCGAGGATGATGACATCCGCCGCCGCCGCCGCCACCACCGGCCCATGCGAAAGCGTACCGCAATCGACGCAGACGATCAGATCGTGATCCCGGGCCAGCGCCGCCATTGCGGCGTCATTCGGGCCGTAACCCTCGTCAATCCGGTCGGGAACATAGAGCGTCGCGGGCCTGCCCATCTGCCGCAGCCAGCAGATCAGCAGCGCGGCGGAGGCTCCGCCATCCACATCGTAATCGGCAAAGACCGCGATCCTCTCGTTCCGCCGCCAGGCGGTCAGGAACCGGGCGGCGGCGGCTTCCATATCCCTGAGCGTTCGGGGATCGGGCAGCAGATCGCGCAACTGCGGGGTCAGATAGCGCGCGGCGTTCCCGGCCGGGACGCCCAGCCGCGCCAGCGTCCGGCACAGCGGCAGAGGCAGCGCGGCCGCCTGCGCCATCGCCTCTGCCATGCGGTCCTGCCCGGCGCCGGGTCCAACCCAGCGCCGCCCGGTCAGCGAACGGGTGACGCCCAGAAAACTCATGCCACGATCATCGGCGCGGGCTGCGATAGGTCATGCGCCGCACCGATCCGGTTTTCGAGCGCATCAACAGGGTCTCTGTGGTCAGCCAGCCGACCTCGCGCCTGATGCCGGGCAGCAGCGAGCCGTCGGTCACGCCGGTCGCGGCAAAGATCATGTCGCCCCGCACCATCTCATCGCGCGAATAGACCCGGTCGGGGTCGGTGATCCCGGCCTTCGCGGCACGGGCCTTTTCGCCGTCATTGCGCAACAGGAGCCGCCCCTGAATCTGACCGCCCATACATTTCAGCGCCGCCGCCGCCAGCACGCCCTCCGGCGCGCCGCCGATTCCCATATACATGTCGATATTCGTGGCCCCCGGATCGGCGCAATGCATGACGCCCGCCACATCGCCATCGGCAATCAGCCGGATCGCGGCCCCGGTTGCGCGGACTTCCTTGATGATTTCCCCATGCCGGGGGCGTTCCAGAACGCAGACGGTGATGCCGCCGGGATCGCAACCCTTTTCCGTCGCCAGAGCCGAAACCCGCGTGGCGGGCGGCATGTCCAGCGTCACGATGCCTTCGGGATAGCCCGGCCCGATGGCGAGCTTTTCCATATAGACATCGGGCGCGTGCAGCATCGAGCCGCGCGGCCCCATGGCAATCACGGTCAGCGCGTTGGGCATGTCCTTGGCGGTCAGGGTCGTACCCTCCAGCGGGTCGAGCGCAATATCCACGCCGGGGCCGTTGCCGGTTCCGACCTCCTCGCCGATAAAAAGCATCGGCGCCTCGTCCCGCTCGCCCTCTCCGATGACCACCACGCCGGCAATATCCAGCATGTTCAACTGTTCGCGCATGGCGTTGACCGCGGCCTGATCGGCGGCGTTCTCATCCCCGCGGCCAACCAGCGGGGCAGAGGCCATGGCGGCGGCCTCGGACACGCGGGCCAGACCAAGCGAGAGCATACGGTCCTGAAAGTCCTGCTGTTTCGGCATCGGTTGTTCCTGTCAGTTCGTGAAATCGTCCGGCGGAATGCGGATCCCGGCCCAAGGTTAGACGCTTTCGATGCGGATCACCACCGGATCGTTTTCCAGCACGCCGGTCCCGCCCAGCCCCGCCAGCGCCCGATCCAGCGCATCGCGCGTGGTCCGGTGGGTGACGATCAGAACCGGCGCGGTCGGCGTTTCGTGGCCGTATTGGCGCATCCGGTCGATGGACACGCCCGCCTCGCCCAGCACGGTTGCGATCCTGGCCAGCGCGCCGGGTTTGTCCTGCAACTCCATCCGCAGGTAATAGGGCGCCGGGGTCGCCGATCTGGCGGGCCGGGCCTTTTCCAGCGAGGTTGCGGGCCTGCCGAAGGTCGGGATACGCAGGCCCCGCGCAATATCCACGATGTCGGACAGCACGGCGCTTGCGGTCGGGCCTTCGCCCGCGCCCGCGCCGCGCAGCACGATCCGGCCTGCGGCATCGCCTTCCAGCACCATCATGTTGGTGGCGTTTTCCAACTGCCCCAGCGGAGAGTCGGCGGGCACCAGGCAGGGCGACATGCGCTGTTCCAGCCCGCGCGCGGTCATCTGGGCGACTCCCAGCAACTTGACGCGGAACCCCATATCGCGGGCCTGCCTGATGTCCTCGATGGAAATCCTGTCGATCCCTTCCAGTTCCACCGTATCGAAACTGACCTGTGTGCCAAAGGCGATGGCGGCCAGCAAGGCCAGTTTGTGCCCGGCGTCGATGCCGCCCACGTCGAAGGTCGGGTCCGCTTCCAGATACCCCAGCTTGCGGGCCTCCTCGAACACCTCGTGATACGCCAGCCCGGCGCTTTCCATCCGGGTCAGGATGTAATTGCAGGTGCCGTTCATCACCCCCATGACACGGGTGACATCGTTGCCCGCCAGCCCCTCGGTCAGCGCCTTCACCACCGGAATGCCGCCCGCGACGGCGGCTTCGAAGCGGATCACGCAGCCCCGGGATTCGGCCAGTTCCGCCAGCGATTGCCCATGCGCGGCCAGCATCGCCTTGTTCGCGGTCACGACATCCTTGCCAGCTTTCAGCGCCGCTTCGGTCGCGGCCTTCGCGGGGCCGTCACTGCCGCCCATCAGTTCGACGAACACATCGACATCGGCGCGGGTGGCAAGCGCCGCAGGATCGTCTTCCCACGCATGGTCCGACAGGTCGATGCCCCGGTCCCTGCTCCGGCTGCGGGCGCTGACGGCAGAGATCACAACCGCCCGCCCGGCGCGCGCCGCCAGCAGATCGGCCTTCTGCCGCACGATCTTGACGACTCCGGCGCCTACCGTGCCCAATCCGGCAATACCAAGGCGTAAGGGGGTGGTCATTGGCGCTCTCCGTCGGAAGGGTTGGTTTCGGGCCTGTTATCGGGAATTCGGGGCGGGATCAATCGGTGCCCGGCCATGACGCCTGCCGCCCGCGTTTCGCCGGTCCCCGGTATGTCGGCAGGTTCGCGGCAGGAGGGAGGCGGTTCCACGCGAACAGGCATTGGCATTGATGCGGCCAGGGCTTTGCCGGGGGGGCCGCAGCCCCCGCCCGCGCGGCGTTAGCGGCGTTACCTGCAAGGGGCCGCCGCCGCTCCTGCGCGGGGTACAGCCGCCGGGTTCCGTCCCCCGGATGCGCAACCTGCGTGATCCGCGCCGCCGGGCACAGCCTCGCCGCAACCGCGTTCAGCCGCCCGATGAGCGTTTCCACAAGGTCCGGCGGCACCGAAATATCCGCGTCAATGCCGGGGCCGTACATGCGCGTGATCGCATTTGCCTTTTCACGGATATGGACCTGTCGCGTATTTGTGCCGCCCCAAGTGCTGGTTCAAGCCACTTTCCGTTCGAATGCGACGGGGCTTTTCCAGCCCAGTGCTGAGTGCCGCCGTCGCGGATTGTAAAAGCCATTGATGTATTCGAAGATGGCAATCTCAGCCTGCCTTCGGGTTTCCCACGACCTCCGCCAGATTAGCTCCGCCTTGATGGTCTTGAAGAATGTCTCGACGGCGGCATTATCGTAACAATTGCCCTTGCCGCTCATGGACACCTTGAAGCCGTGCTGGCGCAGGATCTTCGTGGGCGTCCGTTGAAGCCGACCTAACGCTGGGGCGGAGGAGCCGATAGTGTCCACCATCGATAGTGGACACCATGAGGCACTCTATGGCTGGCAGGCGCAAGAAGCGAATTTGGTGGGACGACGAGAAGCGTTCGATCTGCCTGCAGACTGCCGCGCCGGGTGTTTCTGTGGCTCAGGTTGCGCGGCGCTACGCGATGAACGCCAATCTGATCTTCAAATGGCTGAAGGACCCGCGTTTTGCGCCGGATTTCACCGAGGTCGTAGCTGGATCTGTGTTTCTGCCGGTTGAGATTTCTCCGGCTGCTTCACATCCGGTCCCGGCGCAGCCATCCGGTCCCGTCGCCTTCGGTGGCGGTATCGAGATTGAGTTGGCTGGCGGTCACCGGATCAGCGCCGGGGGTGGGTTCGATCCTGATGTGCTGGCGCGGCTGCTGAAGGGGCTGATGTCTTGATCCCGGTGCCGAGCAACACGCGGGTGTGGCTGTCGGCGGGTGTCACGGACATGCGGCGAGGGTTCACTACGCTGGCGGCCCAGGCCGAGAAGGTTTTGGCCGAAGACCCGTATTCCGGCCACCTGTTCGTGTTCCGGGGTCGGCGCGGCGATCTGTTGAAGATCATCTGGTGGGATTGCCAGGGCGCGTGCCTGTTTTCGAAGCGGTTGGAGAAAGGGCGGTTTGTCTGGCCCGCTGCAAAGGACGGCAAGATCAGCGTCACACCCGCGCAGCTCTCAATGCTGTTGGAGGGGATTGACTGGCGGATGCCCCGTAAAACCTGGAGACCGTTGAGCGTAGGATAGGTCAATAAATACGAGGCTTTGCGCGCTTTCGGGGTTCACCCCGGAATGCTGATCCGGTATAGGATCGGCGATGCTGAAGGACCTCGACATAGCCCCGGATGATCCTGCGGAACTGCGGGCAGTGAACCGGCTTCTGGCCGATGAAGTCAAGGCGCTGACCCTGAAGGTGGAACAACTCCAACACCAACTGGCGGTGAGAGAGTGTCCGCTCCTCTGTGTATCTGTGATCTGTTCCATGCTTTGAGAGAGGAGCCATGACGATGACGATATCCAGGGAGCTTCCGGACGAACTTCTGGAAGGCTGCGAGCGGCCTGAAGACCTGCCTGGCGATACCGGGCTGCTGAAAGAGCTCAGGATCAAACTGATGGAGCGGATGCTTGGGGCCGAACTGACCGCGCATCCGGGCTATGAAGAAGGCAAGGATGCACCTCCGGGTCAGTCCAACCGGCGCAACGGCACAGCCGGCAAGCGCCTGAAGGGCCAGATCGGCGAGGCGCCGATTTCCGTGCCCCGTGATCGGGATGGCAGTTTTGAACCCGAACTGGTGAAGAAGGGCCAGACCCGGATCGACGGGATGGATGACAGGATCATCGGCCTCTATGCCGCCGGACGAGAGTGTCCGCGACATCCGCGCCCATCTTGAGGATATCTACGGTCTTCTGGTCTCGCCGGATTTGATCAGCCGCGTCACCGACGCCGTGCTCGACGAGGTGCGCGACTGGCAAAGCCGGGCGCTGGAGCGGATGTATCCGATCGTGATCTTCGACGCGCTGCGGGTGAAGATCCGCGACGCCGACAGCCGCATGGTGAAGAACAAGGCCCTCTACATCGCCCTGGGGGTCAGCCGGGACGGCGTGCGCGAGGTCCTGGGCCTGTGGATCGCTGATAACGAGGGGGCCAAATTCTGGTTGTCGGTGATGAACGAACTGAAGAACCGAGGTGTCCAGGACATTCTGATCGCCGTCGTTGACGGGCTCAAAGGCTTCCCGGAGGCGATCACCGCCGCCTTTGCGCAGACCACGGTGCAAACCTGCATTGTCCACCTGGTGCGCCACTCCCTGAACTTCTGCTCGCAGAAGTTATGGAAAGACCGCAAGGGAGTGGCCACTGACCTGCGCCGGATTTACAGCGCTGCCACCGCCGATCAGGCCGCCGATGAACTGGACGCGTTCGAGAAAAAATGGGCCGGTAAATACGCCTCGATCGCCCCGGCCTGGCGACGGGCATGGCAGGAAGTAATCCCGTTCTTCGCCTTCGATCCGGCGATCCGAAAGATCATCTACACCACCAACGCCATCGAGAGCCTGAACCGGGTGATCCGCAAATCAATCAAGACCCGCGGATCGTTCCCGACCGATCAGGCCGCAACAAAGCTGATCTATCTGGCCATCCGCAACTTCGAGAAAGGCGGCAGGAATGTTCGGGAATGGTTTGCAGCCCGCAACCAGTTCGCTATTATGTTCGACGAGCGCTTCAATGCGTGACTGTATTTGAAACCCCCATGGACCGGGACACATACACAGAATTCAGGACACTCCCGTCCCGGGCGGCCACGTTCGATCGGGCGCGATGGCAGTGGAGATTGGACAATGGCCTCACAGCAGGCGCAGGCCATACGCGGGCGGATAATCCGGTTCACGACAAACCGGCCAGGGACATATTCCAACTCTTCTGTCACATCCTCGCCTGGCGTCTTCAATGATCCGCCGCAGCGACTGCAATCATCGCCGGGTGACAGAACTTCGTCGTGGCGATCCAGATGGTCGGGCAAGGGCTTGCGACTGTGCTGACGGCCAGGTTTGTCTTCTGCGCGAGGGGCCTCCGATTTTGCCTGTTCTTGCGCAGCTTTGGCAATCTCTTCATCTTCCTGAAAGATAAGATTGAGTTGATCCAGGCTTTCTGACTTCGACCCGAACCGATGCCGATTATGACCTGCAAGTTGGTGCTGTAGTTGCTCTACCTTGAGCGTCAATGCCTTGACCCCGGCAGCCAAAAGCGTGCTGACGGCACGCAGGAGTTATAGCCGAAAGTTGGTGATGGCGCTGATTGGCGGCATATCATGGCGTTGTTCACGCGGCGCAATTCTCAGCAGAGAAAAGGATATGCCACATGACGAAGTCTACCATCACGCCGTTGCCCGGTCCATCGGGATTTTCGTCTGACCCGCTGACCGACATCCTGCAAACCGGCGCGCGCCAACTGCTCAAACAGGCGGTGGAAGCGGAATTGGCCACGCTCCTCGCCGCCCATGCCCGCGAGGTGACGGACGATGGCCGTGCGCGGCTGGTGCGCCATGGTCATCTGCCCGAGCGCGAGGTTATGACCGGCATCGGCCCGGTACCAGTGAAGGTGCCGCGGATGCGGGACCGGGGCAATGTGGACGAAAAGATCCGTTTCGCCTCGTCGATCTTGCCGCCCTGGCTGCGCAAGACCAGATCGATTGAGGAACTGCTGCCGTGGCTCTATCTCAAGATATCTGTCCTGGTCAAGGTTTGATTTTGGACCACTGGCGGTTTTCGCGGATCAAGGTATTTGCGAGGATGATGAGCTTGCGCATGATTGCCACAAGGGCGACCTTGGCTTTCTTGCCCTTTTGACGCAAAGCCTTGTAGACGCAGGTGAGTTGGGAATTGCAGCGCGCTGCGACGAGGGCGGGCATGTAGAGCGCCTGGCGAAGCCCGGCTCGTCCGCCTCCGATTTTCGCTCTGGCTGTCCATTTGCCGGACTTGCGCACGAAGGGAGCCAGGCCCGCAAGCGCGGCGGCCTGCCCGGGCGTCAAGGTTCCGATCTCCGGCATTTCGATGAGTATTGCGACGGCAGGGGATCGACCGCAGGATCTCGAACTGTCTGGCAAGCTTTGCATCCTCGCAGATACGCTTCTTCAACTCGGCATCGAGTTGGGCAAGTTGCTTTGCAATCTGGCGCATCCTGGTTTTCAGTTGCGCCTTGACGAGTGTGTTGCGCGCACCGCAGAGCCGGTTCCGGCAGGCAGTCTGGTCCTTGATGAGAGCGCTCCGGGCGACATGCACCTCCCGCAGATCGTTCATGGGTTCATCGCGCAACGGTGAAGCCTTCAGGTCAAGCATCGCCCCCATGCGGGCCAGCAGTTCCGCATCGATCCGGTCAGTTTTGGCGGACTGGCCGACCGCTTCGGCGAAGCGGCGGGCGCGTTTGGGGTTCACCTTGACCATGGCGTGAGCCGTCTTTGAAAGGCGGGCCTCCAGATCGCGATGATAGCGTCCTGTAGGCTCGTAGACGACGCGGCAGCACTGCGGGCCGATCCAGTTCTTCAGCGTCTTCAGTCCTGTCCGGTCGTTGGTGAAGCGTTTCGCCTTGCCATCGCTCAGGCGATGGGTGTCGAGATGATCTTTCGAGATGTCGATGCCGATGGTATCATTCATGACCTTTTCGTCTCCCGTTCTTGTCATACGAGGCAGGGGTGTTCCCTCCTCCACTCTCTGTTCGGGTTCATCAAAAGGGCGGGGGTGATCCATCTTGAGAACGGTCCTCAAAGACCAGGGCATCATCGATCCATCCCCCGCCACCCCTCGGGCCGCTGCAGCGGCCCGAGGGGTGGCATCCGTATCGCACGGATACGAATGCCTGGGAAATCCAATAGACAAGGGCATTTCCACGGGCGACTTCCAGGAGGCTCTTGGGGCGCTGTTGGGGCCGAACGCGGCAGGGCTTTCATCGAGCACCATCTCGCGATTGAAAGCGGACTGGGGGGCGGAGTATGAACGCTGGCAGCGCCGCGATCTCAGTGCCCGGCGTTTCGTCTGTGTCTGGGCCGATGGTGTCTATTTCCAACCGCGTATGGAAGAGCAGAAACAATGCGTTCTGGTGCTGATCGGCGCGGATGAGTGGGGCCGCAAGGAGGTTCTGGGCCTCACCGACGGCTACCGTGAAAGCACGCAGAGTTGGCGCGAGTTGCTGCTCGATCTCAAGCGTCGCGGGCTGTCCCACGCCCCCGATCTGGCCATTGGCGACGGCGCCCCAAGGTTACGGGGGTTACGGGGGTTCCGGGCGGCGCTGCGCGAAGTCTTCGGCAGCACCCGGGAACAACGGTGCTGGGTTCACAAGACCGGAAACGTTCTCAATGCCATGCCCAAATCGGTGCAGGCCAAAGCCAAGGGCCACCTGCATGATATCTGGCAGGCGGAAACGAAGACCGAAGCCGGGGCCGCCTTCGATTTCTTCGTGGAAACCTACGGCGCGAAATATGACAAGGCGGTTGGGAAACTGACCAAAGACCGGGCTGTGCTGCTCTCCTTCTACGGCTTCCCTGCTGAGCACTGGAAGCACATCCGAACCACGAACCCGATCGAGAGTACCTTCGCCACCGTCCGCCACCGCACCGGCAAAACCAAAGGCTGCCTGAGCCGCAAGACCGGGTTGGCCATGGCATTCAAGCTGATGATGTCAGCGCAGGCCAAGTGGCGAAAGCTCGACGGCGCCAACCGCATGCCAGAGATCATTGAAGGGGTTGAGTTCACAGACGGGATCAAGCAAATTCAAAACGCCGCCTGATCACACCATCACCAACTTTCGGGCATAGCTCGACACGCAGTTCGGCAGGGTCGTCCGGCAAGGTGTCAAGGGTGTTCAGCATGGTTTGAGATATAGCAAAACAACCCAAAGACGGGAATCCGGAAAGAGATAAGATGACCACGACGAGCGCCTGACCAGCGGATAATGGCCGCCACGTCTTTTGGGGCATCCGCCAATCGATCCCTTCCAGTAGCATCGATAGCTGCGCACCCGTGAGGCTGATTTTACCCTCCCTGGCGGCAGGCCAAACGAAACGGCCTTTCTCCAACCGTTTGCTAAACAGGCATCCGCCCTGGCTGTCCCACCAGATAATCTTGAGCAGATCACCACGGCGGCCACGAAACACAAATAGATGGCCCGAACAAGGGTTCTCAGCCAAGACCTTCTCGGTCTGTGCCGCCAAGGTGTTGAAGCCGCGCCGCATGTCCGTCACGCCAGCGGCCAGCCAAATCCGCGTGTTGCTCGGGACCGGGATCATGCAGAAAGATCGCGTAGGAGTGCGACCAATACTGAATGCTCAACACCACTGTTGAAGTGCAAACGATGGCCCGAGGCAAGTGCTACATCGAGGACGATACGGCTCGATGGTGCAAGGGCCACGTCTGTTGCTTGCACCTCAACAGGCAAAAAGGACGCAAGGTCGCGCGCGGCTGGTACAAAGCGCGGGTCCGGGCGCCAGCCAAACAACATGTTCGCATTGAGATCATGTTTGCGCGCCACTGCAGCAACAGATGCGCCCGGTTCAAAAGTCTCAGCCAAAACCTGCCGCTTAAACTTGTCTGTATACCGCCCTCGGCGACCGTTCCCTGCCATCATACGTGTCCGCTTATTTAGGCGGACGCTTATCGACCGAAATCAACGCATAGACTCGCAGCATTCACAAAGAGCGTTAAGAACGGGTTCGCCGGACGCTTACAGTGGTTCTGTTTCTGCGCCTGAAGATCGGCAAAAGGAACCGGCATCTTGATTTTGGGCAGGCAAAGCCAATCGGGAAGGCAGACCTTTTCCGCTTGAGCCAGTCGTTCGCATAATGGTGTAGACGTGCGACTGTTCGACCGCATGTTCCCGTTAGCTGTCACATCCCGCATGATGCCCCGCAATACAATAAGCCATAATCCGGCCGAGTCCCGGGAACACCTCGGCTGCATGTCGCGCCGCTTCCCCACTGTGCGGAGTGTCGTTTTTCTCGCTGCGCAGCTTTGCCTGAAATCCCGGCTTGACTTTGCCGAGATCGTGAAGCCAACCGGCAATTTCACCTATTGGAGAAGCTCCGAAAGCCGACGCATTGCTTCCGGCAGTACGGGCAACGTTTTGCAGATGTTGCTCAAGAGGTTCCCAGCTATCCATTCCGGCGCCCTTTCGGGAATGCGCATACAGCATGGAATTCACCTTCCTGAACGGCGACGGAAGTATTCAGCCAACGGCGGGAACCAACGTTATCCGAATATTGTGTCTGCCAATATAGCCAACCTGGATTCTCGGTCAATTGCGGCACTTCCGATGATGCCAGTGTCCGCACTTGCCGGAATGCACGACGTGACACCACGCGCCGCAGCGCACGCATCCATGCGGATTTTCGGGGGCAGCGGCAGCATACGGAAGTCGTGTGAGCCATTGAAAAATACCAAATGTTGGTATAAATCAGTTCTCAGGAGGTGCATCATGGCAAAAAACACATCCATGTCATTGGGCGGCCACTTCGCCAGCTTCATTGATGCGCAGGTGCAGACTGGCCGCTATGGGTCGGCAAGCGACGTTGTGCGGGCTGGCCTTCGCCTTCTTGAAGAGCATGAAACCAGGGTGAGGGCCTTGCAGGATGCGTTGATCGCGGGCGAACAATCAGGCGAGCCGCGCCCATTCGACAGCAATGCCTTCCTGAAGCGGATGCACGAGAAGCATGTCCGCTGACATGGCGAGCTATGCCCGAAAGTTGGTGATGGTGAGATCAGGCGGCGTTTTGAATTTGCTTGATCCCGTCTGTGAACTCAACCCCTTCAATGATCTCTGGCATGCGGTTGGCGCCGTCGAGCTTTCGCCATTTTCCTTGCGCTGACATCATCAGCTTGAATGCCATGGCCAACCCGGTCTTGCGGCTCAGGCAGCCTTTGGTTTTGCCGGTGCGGTGGCGGACGGTGGCGAAGGTGCTCTCGATCGGGTTCGTGGTTCGGATGTGCTTCCAGTGCTCAGCAGGGAAGCCGTAGAAGGAGAGCAGCACAGCCCGGTCTTTGGTCAGTTTCCCAACCGCCTTGTCATATTTCGCGCCACAGGTTTCCACGAAGAAATCGAAGGCGGCCCCGGCTTCGGTCTTCGTTTCCGCCTGCCAGATATCATGCAGGTGGCCCTTGGCTTTGGCCTGCACCGATTTGGGCATGGCATTGAGAACGTTTCCGGTCTTGTGAACCCAACAGCGTTGTTCCGGGGTGCTGCCGAAGACTTCGCGCAGCGCCGCCCGGAACCCCCGTAAGAGCTATGCCCGAAAGTTGGTGATGGTGTGATCAGGCGGCGTGGTGAATTTGCTTGATCCCGTCTGTGAACTCAACCCCTTCAATGATCTCTGGCATGCGGTTGGCGCCGTCGAGCTTTCGCCATTTTCCTTGCGCTGACATCATCAGCTTGAATGCCATGGCCAACCCGGTCCTGCGGCTCAGGCAGCCTTTGGTTTTGCCGGTGCGGTGGCGGACGGTGGCGAAGGTGCTCTCGATCGGGTTCGTGGTTCGGATGTGCTTCCAGTGCTCAGCAGGGAAGCCGTAGAAGGAGAGCAGCACAGCCCGGTCTTTGGTCAGTTTCCCAACCGCCTTGTCATATTTCGCGCCGTAGGTTTCCACGAAGAAATCGAAGGCGGCCCCGGCTTCGGTCTTCGTTTCCGCCTGCCAGATATCATGCAGGTGGCCCTTGGCTTTGGCCTGCACCGATTTGGGCATGGCATTGAGAACGTTTCCGGTCTTGTGAACCCAGCACCGTTGTTCCCGGGTGCTGCCGAAGACTTCGCGCAGCGCCGCCCAGAACCCCAAGGCACCGTCGCCAATGGCCAGATCGGGGGCGTGGGACAGCCCGCGACGCTTGAGATCGAGCAGCAACTCGCGCCAACTCTGCGTGCTTTCACGGTAGCCGTCGGTGAGGCCCAGAACCTCCTTGCGGCCCCACTCATCCGCGCCGATCAGCACCAGAACGCATTGTTTCTGCTCTTCCATACGCGGTTGGAAATAGACACCATCGGCCCAGACATAGACGAAACGCCGGGCACTGAGATCGCGGCGCTGCCAGCGTTCATACTCCGCCCCCCAGTCCGCTTTCAATCGCGAGATGGTGCTCGATGAAAGCCCTGCCGCGTTCGGCCCCAACAGCGCCCCAAGAGCCTCCTGGAAGTCGCCCGTGGAAATGCCCTTGAGATAGAGCCACGGCAGCAGTTCCTCAATCGATCTGGTCTTGCGCAGCCAGGGCGGCAAGATCGACGAGGCGAAACGGATCTTTTCGTCCACATTGCCCCGGTCCCGCATCCGCGGCACCTTCACTGGTACCGGGCCGATGCCGGTCATGACCTCGCGCTCGGGCAGATGACCATGGCGCACCAGCCGCGCACGGCCGTCGTCCGTCACCTCGCGGGCATGGGCGGCGAGGAGTGTGGCCAATTCCGCTTCCACCGCCTGTTTGAGCAGTTGGCGCGCGCCGGTTTGCAGGATGTCGGTCAGCGGGTCAGACGAAAATCCCGATGGACCGGGCAACGGCGTGATGGTAGACTTCGTCATGTGGCATATCCTTTTCTCTGCTGAGAATTGCGGCGTGTGAACAACGCCATGATATGCCGCCCATCAGGGCCATCACCAACTTTCGGCTATAACTCCCCCCGTAACCCTTGGGGCGCCGTCGCCAATGGCCAGATCGGGGGCGTGGGACAGCCCGCGACGCTTGAGATCGAGCAGCAACTCGCGCCAACTCTGCGTGCTTTCACGGTAGCCGTCGGTGAGCCCCAGAACCTCCTTGCGGCCCCACTCATCCGCGCCGATCAGCACCAGAACGCATTGTTTCTGCTCTTCCATACGCGGTTGGAAATAGACACCATCGGCCCAGACATAGATGTTCCATCCCGTATGATCATATTTCCCCTCGGCGATCTGCCCTTTTCATGGCAAGGTCGGTTCTGTGGGACATTCGGGACGGGGTGCGACCATGGTGATCCAACTTCACAAGCAGGCTACAACGACGCCGAAGGTTCGGTCGGCCCTCCAGGCCAGTGATGCGTCTGCTTCCATCTTGGCGGAGCGATACGGGACGACCGAGCAGACTGTCTACAAATGGCGGCGCCGCGATGGCGTCGAGGATCGCAGCCACACGCCACACCGGCTGCAAACCACGCTGACACCGGCGCAAGAGGCGGTTGCGGTGACCTTGCGCAGGACGCTGCTGGTATCACTCGACGACCTGCTGGCGGTGGTGCGAGAGTTCCTGAATCCGAATGCCTCGCGCTCTGGCCTGGACCGCTGCCTTCGTCGTCATGGTGTGGGAAACCTACGCGATCTGAAGGCCAAAGCACCGAAGCCGAAGCACAGCGCCTTCAAGGCCTACGAGCCAGGATACATACACATCGACCTGAAATACCTACCGCAAATGGCCGATGAAACCTCGCGCCGCTATCTTTTCGTGGCCATCGACCGGGCGACGCGTTGGGTCTTCATTCGTGTCTTCAAAGCCAGGACTGCCGCCAACGCCCGCCGCTTCCTGCGCGATCTGGAACGGGCCTGCCCGATTTGCATCCGCACTGTGTTGACCGATAACGGCAAGGAGTTCACCGACCGGCTGTTTGGTCTACGCAAACGCGCTGCAACCGGCGCGCATGCGTTCGATGCGCTTTGCGCAGACCTTGATATCGACCACCGCTTGACCCCGCCGAAGTCGCCCCAAACCAACGGCATGGTCGAGAGGTTCAACGGCCGCATCGAGGAGGTGCTCCAAAGCCATCACTTCCGTTCCGGCGAAAACCTGGAGACAACGCTGCACCGCTATGTCTGGCTCTACAACCAGCAGTTTCCTCAGTCGGCATTGAGCACCAGAACGCCCTTGCAGGCCATGAAGGACTGGCACAAACTCAAGCCGGAACTGTTCAAAAAACAGCCATACTACCTTCCGGGATGTGACACGTAATGTCAAGTTGGCCTCTGAAGGTCGCACCCACAGGTGGAAATCCCCGAATAGCATTGGCCGTCATTGGACTGGTTTGCCCCAGATTGCCCTGCTATGGTCTGAGTAAATAGTGAGGGCCCGATGATGGCGGATGCGGCTGACCAGGCCATGACCGTGCGAGATGTGGCTGGCTACCTGAACGTCGATGAAAAGACGGTTTATCGGCTTGCCAAGCGCGGCGATCTGCCGGGGTTCAAGGTAGTCGGCGCATGGCGCTTCAAGAGATCGGACCTCGATAGCTGGATCGATTTGCAGAAAAAAGCTGCATAGAAAAAGGCTTGAGGGGGCAAGAGTGAGCGATCTGAACATAAGCAACTTTATCTGGAACATTGCCGACGATGTTCTGCGCGATGTCTATGTTCGCGGAAAATATCGGGACGTCATTCTGCCGATGACTGTTATTCGCCGACTCGATGCTGTCCTTGAACCTACCAAGGATGCGGTTCTGGCCATGAAAGCACAGTTAGACAAAGCAGGGGTCGCCAACCAGCACGCGGCTCTTTGCCAGGCGTCGAGCGAAGCTTTCTACAACACATCGCAGTTCCGACTTCGCGATCTTACATCTCGAGCGCGCCGCCAGCAGCTGAAGTCGGACTTCGAGGCCTATCTCGACGGCTTTTCCCCTAATGTTCAGGAGGTGCTCGACAAGTTCAAGTTCCGCAATCAGATCCCGACGCTTGTCGAAGCGGACGCGCTCGGCTTCCTGATCGAAAAGTTCCTCGATCCGTCGGTCAATCTCAGCCCCAAGCCCGTGTTGCACCAGGACGGCTGTGTGCGCCTGCCGGGTCTCGACAACCACTCCATGGGAACAATTTTCGAGGAACTGATCAGGCGGTTCAACGAAGAGAACAACGAGGAGGCCGGAGAGCACTTCACTCCGCGTGACGTGGTGGAACTGATGGCGTACCTGATTTTCATGCCGATCGCGGACGAGATTCAGTCTGGCACCTATCTTGTTTATGACGGTGCCTGCGGCACGGGCGGCATGCTGACAGTCGCGGAAGAAACCCTCGTAAAGCTGGCAGACGACCACGGCAAGGAAGTGTCCGTCCATCTGTACGGGCAGGAGGTCAACCCAGAGACCTTCGCCATCAGCAAGGCGGACCTCATCCTCAAGGGTGAAGGCGCCGAAGCCGAAAACATGAAGTACGGCTCGACCCTCTCCAGCGATGCGTTTCCGTCCCAAGAGTTCGATTTCATGCTCTCCAATCCGCCCTACGGCAAGAGCTGGAAATCCGACCTCGACCGGCTCGGCGGCAAGAAGGACATTGCCGACCCACGTTTCGTAATCGAGCACGGTGGCAATCCCGAGTACAGTCTGATCACGCGCTCCAGCGACGGTCAGATGGTGTTTCTGGCCAACATGCTGAACAAGATGAAGAAGGCCACCAAGGTCGGCAGCCGCATCGCCGAGGTCCACAACGGCTCATCGCTGTTCACCGGTGATGCGGGCTCGGGCGAGAGCAACGTGCGGCGTTGGGTCATCGAGAACGACTGGCTCGAAGCCATCATCGCGCTGCCGCTGAACATCTTCTACAACACCGGCATCGCGACCTACATCTGGGTGCTCAGCAATCGCAAGGCAGAGTCCCGTAAGGGCAAGGTCCAGCTGATCGACGCAACGGCGTGGTTCAAACCGCTGCGCAAGAACCTTGGCAAGAAGAACTGCGTTCTCGGGCCGGACGACATCAGGCGCATCTGCAACAGCTTCCTCAACAGCAAGGAAAGCGAGCAGTCGAAGATCTTTCCCAACGCGGCGTTCGGTTACTGGAAGGTGACAGTCGAGCGGCCGCTGCGCTTGAAGGTCGAACTGTCGGCGAGCGCGCAGCGTCGCTTCGCAAAGGCGTGCGCGGAGGCAGCGGAAAACCCCCTCATTGGCGTTGTGGAAGCGGTGGCCGAGCGGCTTGGCGAAGGCCCCCATCTCGATTTCAACCGATTCCTTGAAGAAGCTGAAGCCGTGGCGGGCAAGCGCGGCGTCCGTATGACGGCCAAGCGCCAGAAGCTCCTGATGGCGGGACCAGGCATCAAGGATGCAGGGGCTGAACCGGTCATCAAGAAGGTGTCCAAGATTAAGGCGGGTGCCGATGCCGGGACCGACGCGCTGCACGGCAACCACCATCGGACCGTCGGCGGCAAACCGGCGATCATCGAGTACGAGCCGGACACGGAATTGAGGGACACCGAGCAGGTGCCGTTTCTGGAAGATGGGGGCATCGAGGCCTTCTTCCGCCGAGAAGTCCTTCCTCATGCTGCGGACGCTCCAGGAGATCGAAGCCGACATCCGTGCGCTAGAGCAGGAAACCGAAGGCCTGCTCGAAGACGTTCTGACGGGAGGTCACTGAGCATGGCCACCCAACGCTACTCCGTCACCCCCCATCCGGTCGAGGCGATTTGCGCCTCCGACGGGGCCTCCAGGAGCGTCGGGATCGAGGCAACTCCCGCACGTCCGGTTGCACCACCACCGCCGCGAGACCTGCCGCAACCCTCGCTTTTTGACCAACCGATGATAGCCAGGGGCCAAATGGATGTTCAGACTGACAGCGCCGCAGAGGCGAACAGCGACATGAGCCCAAAGCCGTACTCAGGGTATCGCGACAGTGGTTTGCCTTGGCTCGGCGAGATCCCGGAACATTGGGATGTGCGCCGCAACGGCCGTCTGTTTGCCGAGCGCGTTGAGACAGGCTTCGAGGAACTGCCGATCCTGGAGGTTTCGCTCCACACGGGCGTACGGGTCCGTGACATGGAGAATGGCGCGCGGAAACAGCAGATGGCGGACCGCAGCAAGTACAAGCGCGCGGTCAAGGGCGACATCGCCTACAACATGATGCGCATGTGGCAGGGCGCAGTGGGCGTGGCGCCAGCGAATGGCCTCATCAGCCCGGCCTATGTCGTTGCGCGGCCGTTCGCCGAGGTTGACCCGCGCTACTACACCTATCTCTTTCGGACGCCCGCCTACATGCGCGAGGTCAACAAGTTCTCGCGTGGCATCGTCTCGGACCGCAACCGGCTCTATTGGGACGAATTCAAGCAGATGCCGTCTGCCTTTCCTTCGACCGAGGAGCAGACCCGTATCGCAGACTTCCTTGATGCCCACGGCCGCCTCACTGCACGCCTGATCCGCAACAAGCGGCGGCTGATCGGGCTGTTGAACGAGCAGAAGCAGGCGATCATCAATCAGGCGGTCACGCGCGGCCTGAACCCCGCCGCGCCGATGAAGCCCACCGGCATCGACTGGATGCCCGAGATACCGGCGCATTGGGAGGTCATCCCATTGCGCCACCTTTCGACTTGTCTAGATGGCAAACGGGTGCCACTCGAAGCTTCTGCGCGCGGGAGGATGCTCGGCGATATCCCATATTGGGGCGCGAACCAGATCATCGATCACTTGAACGACTTCTTGTTCGACGAAGACCTCATCCTGCTGGGCGAAGACGGAGCGCCCTTTTTTGACCGCACCAAGCCAGTGGCATTCTTCTCCCAAGGCAAGGTCTGGCCCAACAATCACATTCACGTCCTTAGACCCAAACCGGGCAATCGGCCCGAGTTCATCGTGCAGGCTCTAAATTGCGTAAACTATACGAACTACGTCGGTGGCGCCACGCGCGACAAGCTCACGCAGAGCTATATGAAAGCCATCTCCATTCCGATCCCACCGAAGAGCGAGCAAGACGCCATTATCGAGTATTTGGAGCGGGAATGCGCCCCATTGGATGAGACGGCGAAGCGGGCTGCACGCGAGGTTGGGTTTATTCAGGAATACCGCGAGCGCCTGATTGCCGATGTCGTCACCGGCAAGCTGGACGTGCGCCATGTCGAGATCGCCGCGCCTGCGGACGAACCCATCTCCGACGAAGTTGGCGCGCCGGACGAGGACATGGAGGCCGAGGACTGATCATGCCGCCGCCCGCCGCCCCGAATATCTATCACATCGTGCATGTCGACCGGCTACCTTCGATCATCGCCGCGGGCCGGCTGTGGTGCGATGCCGAGGTCGTCCGGCGCGCGGCGGCCAACCCGGGCACGGGCACCACCATCGGGATGAGCAGCATCAAGGAACGGCGGCTCAGCGAGCTCGAGCTTTCCAGCCATCCCGGCCTCCGTATCGGCGAGTGCGTGCCCTTCTACTTCTGCCCGCGCTCGATCATGCTCTACCTCATCCATTGCGCGAACCATACCAAGCTGGCCTATCGCGGCGGCCAGGGGTCGATCGTCCATCTGGAGGCCGACCTGCACCACAGCGTCGCCTGGGCGGATCAGAACAGACGCCGCTGGGCCTTCACCTTGTCGAACGCCGGCGCCTACTACTTCGAGGACAGGGCCGACCTCGCGCAGCTTGATGCGATCGACTGGGACGCGGTCCAGACGAACCGCTGGGCAGGCAACGGCATCTCGCGCTCGGTCAAGGAAGGCAAGCAGGCCGAATTTCTCATGGAGCAGTCGTTTCCATGGGAGCTTGTGACCCGGATCGGAGTAAGGTCACAGCAGGTCTACGGGCAAGTCAGAGGGGCGTTGCAGGCGGCTGGCCACAAGCCGCATGTCGAAATTAAACCGGACTGGTATTACTGACAGTTAGGGAGGCAGAGATGTTCGAATACAAGACGGGCGATATTTTGGCCGAAGACGCCGACGCCCTGGTGAATACGGTGAATTGCGTCGGCGTGATGGGCCGCGGTATCGCTCTCCAGTTCAAGAACGCGTTTCCGGACAACTTCGACACCTACGAGAAAGCGTGCAGGCGTGAAGGTGTCCGGCCCGGCCACATGTTCGTCGTCGAGACCGGTCAGCTGACCAGCCCGCGATACATCATCAACTTCCCGACCAAGCGTCATTGGCGCGGTAAGAGCCGCATGGAGGACATCGACGCGGGGTTGAAGGATCTGCGGCGCGTGATCCGGGAGAAGAAGATTCGGTCAATCGCCATTCCTCCACTCGGCAGTGGGCTGGGTGGACTCGACTGGAATGATGTCCGGCCACGGATCGAAGAGGCGCTTCGCGGCTTCAACGACCTGCGTATCGTCATCTTTCAGCCGAACAGCGCACCAGACCCGGTCCAGATGGCGAAGCGTCAAACGGCACCGAACATGACCGCCGGCCGTGCAGCGCTGGTCGGCCTGATGGACCGTTACCTCAGCGGCCTGCTGGATCCGTTCGTGACGCTGCTCGAGGTCCACAAGCTCATGTATTTCATGAAAGTCAGCGGCGAGCCGTCGATGGAGCGGCTTCGTGTGGTGAAGGGCCCTTACGGCCCCTATTCGGAGAACCTAACCCACGTCCTCCGCGAGATTGAGGGGTACTTCATCTCCGGATACCGCGACGGTGGCGACGCGCCCAACAAGGAGCTTGAGCTTGTGCCGGGGGCGGTGGAGGACGCCGACGCGTTCCTCGGAGAACATCCCGACACGCGCACCCGTTTCGACAAGGTGGCCAGCCTCGTGGAAGGCTTCGAGACGCCATTCGGGCTTGAGCTTCTGTCAACGGTCCACTGGGTGATCACGCATGAGTCGCCCAACTCGATTAATGAGGTGATCTCGCGAATTTACGGCTGGAATGATCGCAAGAAGCAGTTTTCGCCAAGGCAGATCATACTGGCGGCGGACGTCCTTCGGAAGAAGGGCTGGATCAATGCTGGCGCATTGTAGGCGGGCTGATGACGACCGACACCAGCGAGAAAGGCATCGAGTCCCTTATTGTCCGATCGCTCATTGACGAGGCTGGCTATGCCGCCGGCGCCTCGAAGGATTTCGACCGGGACCACGCTGTCGACCAAGCGAAGCTTTTCGACTTCCTGAAGGCCACGCAGCCCGAGGCTGTCGAGGCGCTCGACATCGACGAGGACGGACCGGAGGGGGAGTGTCCTGAATTCTGTGTATGTGTCCCGGTCCATGGGGGTTTCAAATACAGTCACGCATTGAAGCGCTCGTCGAACATAATAGCGAACTGGTTGCGGGCTGCAAACCATTCCCGAACATTCCTGCCGCCTTTCTCGAAGTTGCGGATGGCCAGATAGATCAGCTTTGCTGCGGCCTGATCGGTCGGGAACGATCCGCGGGTCTTGATTGATTTGCGGATCACCCGGTTCAGGCTCTCGATGGCGTTGGTGGTGTAGATGATCTTTCGGATCGCCGGATCGAAGGCGAAGAACGGGATTACTTCCTGCCATGCCCGTCGCCAGGCCGGGGCGATGGAGGCGTATTTACCGGCCCATTTTTTCTCGAATGCGTCCAGTTCATCGGCGGCCTGATCGGCGGTGGCGGCGCTGTAAATCCGGCGCAGATCGGCGGCCACTCCCTTGCGGTCTTTCCATAACTTCTGCGAGCAGAAGTTCAGGGAGTGGCGCACCAGGTGGACAATGCAGGTTTGCACCGTGGTCTGCGCAAAGGCGGCGGTGATCGCCTCCGGGAAGCCTTTGAGCCCGTCAACGACGGCGATCAGAATGTCCTGGACACCCCGGTTCTTCAGCACGTTCATCACCGACAACCAGAATTTGGCCCCCTCGTTATCAGCGATCCACAGGCCCAGGACCTCGCGCACGCCGTCCCGGCTGACCCCCAGGGCGATGTAGATGGCCTTGTTCTTCACCATGCGGCTGTCGGCGTCGCGGATCTTCACCCGCAGCGCGTCGAAGATCACGATCGGATACATCCGCTCCAGCGCCCGGCTTTGCCAGTCGCGCACCTCGTCGTGCACGGCGTCGGTGACGCGGCTGATCAAATCCGGCGAGACCAGAAGACCGTAGATATCCTCAAGATGGGCGCGGATGTCGCGGACACTCTCGTCCGGCGGCATAGAGGCCGATGATCCTGTCATCCATCCCGTCGATCCGGGTCTGGCCCTTCTTCACCAGTTCGGGTTCAAAACTGCCATCCCGATCACGGGGCACGGAAATCGGCGCCTCGCCGATCTGGCCCTTCAGGCGCTTGCCGGCTGTGCCGTTGCGCCGATTGGACTGACCCGGAGGTGCATCCTTGCCTTCTTCATAGCCCGGATGCGCGGTCAGTTCGGCCCCAAGCATCCGCTCCATCAGTTTGATCTTGAGCTCTTTCAGCAGCCCGGTATCGCCAGGCAGGTCTTCAGGCCGCTCGCAGCCTTCCAGAAGTTCGTCCAGAAGTTTCCTGGATATCGTCATCGTCATGGCTCCTCTCTCAAAGCATGGTACAGATCACAGATACACAGAGGAGCGGACACTCTCGCGCCAGCGGTTCAAACGTTACCCTGTCGGCTTCTTCCACATCGACATTGCCGAAGTTCAGACCACCGGGGGCAAGCTCTATCTCTTCGTCGGCATCGACCGCACCAGCAAGTTCGCCGTCGCCCAACTCGTGGACAAGGCCGACAGGCGCACCGCGTGGGAGTTCCTGCAGCACATGCTCGAAGCGGTGCTCGATGCCATATTCGACACAGCGCATCCCGAACATATGTCCGCCGCCATATTTTGCGCTCACCCCATCGCGATACCGGGGCGGCAAAACAAACCGGATGCCATTGTCGGGCAGGATGGTGTGTATTTTGTACGGCACAGCATCGACCAGCGCCGCCAGCAAAGCCGTCGCTGTCCGGCGATTTGCCTTGTCGACAAGCTGCGTAAAGGCGAATTTGCTTGTCCGGTCAATGGCTGCATGGAGATAGAGCCTGCCTTCGGCGGTCCGGACCTCGGCCAGATCAACATGGAGGTATCCGATCGGATATCGTTTGAACGTCTTCATGGCGGGCTTGTCGCCGCCTGCATCCGGCAAGCGGCTGATACCATGGCGCTGC
>CBDCFF010000015.1:0-24151 GCA_965216225.1 Paracoccaceae bacterium | reverse complement strand
GCTTTGAGATGGGTTGCGTCAATCATGAGAGTGTCGGCGTCCGGGCCAGAGGGGTTGGCCAATTCTTCGAAAATTCGTTCGAAAATACCTTTGCGGGACCAGCGCACAAACCGATTATAGAGCGTTTTGTGAGGGCCGTATTCGACAGGCGCATCGCGCCAGCGTTAACCGTTGCGAACAATGAAGATAATACCACTCGGCACACGACGGTCATCGACCCGGGGCTTGCCATGGGGCTTGGGAAAGAAGGGCTCAAGGCGCGCTGTTTGTGCCTCCGTCAGCCAGAAAGGATCGCTCATGTCACCACTCCGTTTTGCAGAACACTGATTCACACGTTCAAAACAAAGTCAATGGGTCCTGAGCCTAAGCATTTTCAATTTGCTAAGGGTTGTTCAGGCCGGACTGATGAGCGTGGACGGACACAAATGCAGACCCAGGCGCCAATCGGTCGCCCGGGTGGATGATCAGCGTCAGATGAGGCGAATCCGCCAAGACATGCGCGTCCCTTTACCATGTGAAAGTGTCGATGCACCATGGGTATGGCAGATTCCGCCGGTTGTCACGTCTTTTGCGTCAGCAACGCCGGGCCAGCAACGCGGCGCGGGAAAGCGCGAAGCCGGAGGCGATCCATTCCGCCTCCAGCCGCTTCAGTTCAATGCCCAGCGCCCGGCCGGAAAGTGCGGGCGTCAGATCCCGTGCGGATACCGGAAACCTGGCCGCGGCGCCTCTGGCGATTTCGGCCCCGGTCCCAGCGGAAACCGGCCGATCCTGCATCGCCGCCCGCAGCAGAATCACATCGCGCGCACGCGCTGCGCCCAGCCGATAGCCAAGTTCGCCACCGCTGCCGGTTCCCGTCATGCCCTCCCGCAGCAGCGACAGCGCCGACGCATCCGCTCTGCTCAGCCTCAGATGCTCCGCCGCGCCCTCGCCCCCGATGGCGGCAAGGCGGTGGATCGGATCGGGGGGCGTCGCGCCTTCCAGATGAACCAGCGCGGCGACAAACCCCGGCCCCGCCCCAGGCAGAATCCGCGCCAGAATCCCGCCTGCGGACATCGCCGCCAGAACCGGCGCAGGGTCGGGGGCGGACAGCAGTTTCAGCATCTCGGCCCCGATGCGCTCAGTGGCGAGGGTTCCCAGCCCGTCGGCATTCGCGGCGCAGGCCGCCAGCCCCTTTGCATCCGGTCCCTTTTGTGGTGATCCATAAAAGGCGTGAAACCGGAAAAAGCGCAGAATCCGCAGAAAATCCTCGCGAATGCGCGTCTCTGCATCGCCGATGAACCGCACGCGGCGCGCCTTCAGATCGGCCAGCCCGCTTGCCACCGGATCGGCCAGCCTGCCCGCCATGTCCGCATAAAGCGCATTGATCGTCAGATCGCGCCGCCGGGCGTCTTCTTCCATCCGGTCGGCAAAAGCCACGACCGCGCGCCGCCCGTCGGTTTTCACATCCCGGCGAAAGGTGGTGACTTCGTGCGGCAGACCATCACAGACGATGGTGACGGTGCCATGGTCGAATCCGGTGGGAACCGCCCTCAGCGCCGTGCGCCCGGCCAGCGCGAATATCCGGTCCGGCCGTGCATTGGTGGCGATGTCCACGTCAGTGACCGGCCTGCCCAGCAGCCCGTCGCGCACGCAGCCGCCGACGAACCAGGCTTGATGGCCCGCGTCCGTCAGCATCCGCATCACCCGTTGCGTCCGGGGATCGCGCAGCCATTCCGCGTTCAGCCGGATCACGTCTTCAGCCTTTCCGCAAGGCCCCGCAGGATTCGTGCGGTCGCGCCCCAGATATAATAAGGACCATACGGCACGGTATAATAATAGCGCCGCTCCCGCCGCCAATGGCGCGAGCGCACCGAAAACCTGCCGGGGTCGGTGACATGCGAAAGCGGAACGGTGAAAATTTCCCCGGTTTCGCCGGGCTCCGCCACCAGTTCGACAGGTTGTTCGATCAATCCGATGATTGGCGTGACCGAAAAACAGGTGACTGTTTCATGTTCCGGCAACATGCCCAGTATGTCCACGGCTTCCGGCGGCAGGCCAATCTCCTCCCGGGCCTCGCGCAGGGCCGCCGCCGGGGCCGAACTGTCGCCCGCATCAAGTTTCCCGCCCGGAAAGGCAATCTGGCCGGGGTGGTGTTTCAGGCCCGAGGCGCGCTTTGTCAGGATCACGCGCGGGGCGTCATCCACCGCAAGGATCGGCACGAGGACCGCAGCCGGGCGCAGGCGGCGCTCATCCGGCAGGGCAACGCCCGGATTCAGGTCGAAATCGGAAGACCCTTGCCCGTCGCGGCCGAGTGCCGCACGGATTTTCGTTCTGATCTCACCGCCGGTCATGCGCCCCCGCTTCCGCTTCGAATCCCGTCGCCTCCGGGTCCATCGCGTAATGCGCGCCGCAGAACTGACAGTCTGCGGTGACGGCGCCGTCTTGCCCTGTCATATGGGCGATGTCCCTGGCCGAATGGATCGACAGGCTTTCGCGCACCCTTCGCACCGGCAGAGGCTTCGGGCATGTGTTGCAGAATCACCCCGCGCGCCGGCGGGTGGTCGTGCCGTGACAGTATCTCGTCCGGAACCCCGTCCAGCCGGGCGATCCGGCCACGGATACCGGACCGGTCGAACTGAAAAGGCAGGATCGTGTCGTCCCGGGCAATCCGACCGCTCAGCGTCATGGGGGTTTCCTTGCGCGTCCGGGATTGGCATACCGCGTCCGTGCAGGCGGAGCAACCGCCGGAAAAGGACCGTCATGATCAGAAGAGTGGACAAGCCCCCGATCAGGGGCGTCAGATACGTCAACCGGCCCGGCGTCTATGCGATTCTGGCGTTGGGGCGGCGGGTTCTGCTGACCCATCAGGCAGAGCCGGAACCGGAATTCCAGTTGCCCGGCGGCGGCATCGACTCGGGCGAATCGGCCCTCGGCACGCTGCATCGCGAAGTTTACGAGGAAACCGGCTGGCGCGTGACGCCCCCCAGACGGCTGGGGGCCTTTCGCCGCTTTGTCCATATGCCCGAATACGATCTCTGGGCGGAAAAGATATGTCATGTCTATCATGCCCGCCCCGCGTTGCGGCTTGGCCCGCCGGCAGAGGCCGGACACACCGCAATCTGGGTCGATATGGAAGCGGCGGCCGCCATGCTGGCAAACCCCGGCGACCGGCAATTCATGCGCCGATACTGTCTGGACTTTCTGCGCGCCCGCCGTTGAATTCCACCAGTACGGCGGAAATGTCGTCTTCAAAATCCGCGCCGCCCGCAAACTCCGTCAGGTCCCGGATCAGGGCCTCGGTCAGACGTTCCCCGCGAATACCGGCATTCTTTCCAAGCATCGCGCAAAGACCGGCACCCTCAAGCATGTGGCCCTGCGCATCGCTGCACTCCGTCACGCCGTCCGACAGGACCAGGATGCGGTCGCCGGGCGTCAGCGTCACTTCGAAATCCTCAAAATCCGCGCCGTCGATCAGGCCGACCGGCATACCGCCGACCCCCACGGTTTCAATCGCGCCCGCCCGGCGCTGAATCACCGGATGGGGGTGTCCGGCCTGGGTCATCACCATATGTCCGCTTGTCAGGTCAAGATGGCCCAGAAGCAGCGTCAGGTAATGTTCCGTCTCCATCTCCTGCAAGATCAGCGCGTTCAGCGTCGCGGCCACCCCGGACGGCGGGCGGGGATGCCATGCGCCCCGGTGGTCCTGCCGCAGCGCGATATTCTGATCCGGTTTGCCTGCGGGAAAATAACCCGCCAGCCGCGCCGTCATCAGCGCCGAGGCGATGCCGTGGCCGGACACATCGATTCCGTATATGCCGATCTGCCGGTCGTTTATCGGAAACATGCCCACCAGATCGCCGCCCACATGCCCGCTGGGCCGCAGCATCAGCGTGACGGCGGCGGCACCATAGTCCCGAAACCGTTCGCGCACCAGCGATTGCTGCAACTTGCGCGCCTCCACCAGATCGCGGTCGATCCGGTCATAGAGGGCCTGCAACTGCGCCAGTGTCGATGAGACGATACGGTTTTTTTCATGCAACTCGCGTTCCATCGCCTGAATCCGCTCGCCCGCGATGATCCGCGCCCGCAGTTCATCGGGATGGACCGGCTTGGTCAGGAAATCGTCAGCCCCGGCGTCCAGCCCCTGCGCGACCTCCTCCTTCGCGCTTTTGGAGGTCAGCAGGATGAAATAACCGTAACTTTTCCGCTCCAGCGTGCGAAAGGCGCGGCAGAAATCCGGCCCGCCCATGCCCGGCATCATCCAGTCGCTGAGGATCAGGTCAATGTGACGGGTCCGGCAGATTTTCAGCGCTTCCTCGCCCGATTCCGCCTCATGCAGTTCGTAGCCCCATTTGCCAAGCAGGCTGCACAGGATGCGCCGCTGCAAACGGCTGTCATCCACAACCAGAATGGAGCGCGGCTTTCCCTGTTCCTTCACGGGCATCATGTCCAAAGGTTCCGATCGGCCAGAAAGCTGCTTCATCATGCCCGCGCGCCGGCGCCACATACTGCGACAGGGGTACAGGCCGGGTCTTAACGGGCGGTGAAATTCGCCGGCGTTCACGCGCGCCCGAACTTACCAGACGTTAACCCTCTGCCCGTAGCCTTCCGATACCGAAACCCGGATCAGAGGGCGAGATGATAGACTGGGCGCGCGTCGAAGAGCTTCGTTCAGAGGTTGGAGAAGACGATTTTGCAGCGGTGGCCGAAATCTTCTTCGAAGAAGTCGAAGAGGTCATCGCAGACCTGAAGGCCAACCCTGATGAAAGCCGGTATCAGGCCAGGCTGCATTTCCTGAAGGGCAGCGCGCTCAACCTCGGCTTTGCGACACTGGCCGAGCTTTGCAAAACCGGTGAACATGCCAGCGCCGAAGGCCGAAGCGAAGAGGTGGAGCTTTCGCGTATCTTCGACGCCTATGACATGTCCAAGGCGCAGTTCATGGCGCAAGGCGGCTTTGACAGCGCCGCCTGATTCATGAATTGCGCCAGTGTCCGGTCATTGGCGATGCCCCGGCAGGCAAGGCCCCGGCCCCCGGCACCGTGAATGACCGGGCGGAACTTGCCCCCATCCCCAAAATCCGCTAGTGCCCGTCCGTCATCCGAATGAGGGAATACAGATGTCCGCGCCTAGGAAAGTTGTCCTCGCCTATTCCGGCGGCCTCGATACTTCGATCATCCTGAAATGGCTGCAAACCGAATATGGCTGCGAGGTCGTGACCTTCACCGCCGATCTTGGCCAGGGGGAAGAGCTGGAACCCGCCCGCAGAAAGGCGGAACTGCTGGGCATCCGGCCGGAGAACATCCACATCGAGGATGTCCGCGAGGAGTTCGCGCGCGATTTCGTCTTCCCGATGTTCCGCGCCAATGCGGTCTATGAGGGCCTCTATCTGCTGGGCACCGCCATCGCGCGGCCACTGATTTCCAGACGCCTGATCGAGATTGCCGGGGAGACCGGCGCCGATGCCGTGGCCCATGGCGCGACCGGCAAGGGCAACGATCAGGTGCGCTTCGAGCTGGCCGCCTACGCATTGAACCCCGATATACGGGTGATCGCTCCGTGGCGGGAATGGACCCTGACTTCCCGCAGCAAACTGCTGAAATTCGCCGAAGCCCATCAGATTCCGATTGCCGGGGACAAGCGCGGAGAGGCGCCGTTCTCGGTGGATGCGAACCTGCTGCACACTTCGTCCGAAGGCAAGGTTCTGGAAGACCCCGCAGTAATGGCCCCGGATTACGTCTATCAGCGCACGGTGCATCCCGAAGACGCCCCCGACATCCCGGAATTCATCGAAATCGGGTTTGAGGGCGGCGATGCCGTCAGCATCAACGGCAGCACGATGAGCCCGGCAACGATCCTGACCCGGCTCAACGAATACGGTCGCAGGCATGGCATTGGCCGCCTCGATCTGGTCGAGGGCCGTTTTATCGGCATGAAATCCCGCGGCATCTATGAGACTCCGGGCGGCACGATCCTGCTGGAGGCCCATCGCGGCGTCGAATCCATCACCATGGACCGCGGCGCAATGCACCTGAAGGATCAACTGATGCCGCAATATGCAGAGTTGATCTATAACGGTTTCTGGTTCAGCCCCGAGCGCGGGATGCTGCAAGCCGCCATCGACAAAAGCCAGGAACATGTCACCGGCACGGTGCGGATCAAGCTCTACAAGGGGCGCGCCGCCTGCGTTGGCCGCTGGTCCGAACACAGCCTCTATTCCGAACAGCATGTGACCTTTGAAGAGGACGCCGGCGCCTATGACCAGAAAGACGCCGCCGGTTTCATAAAACTGAACGCACTGCGCCTGCGCCTGCTGGCAATGCGCGACCGCCGCACAGGACGATGACCTTTTCGCCGCGCCCGGTCACTTTCTGACGGGCGTGTCGCGCAATGGCGTGCGGCATCACAGCCTTGCCGCCGTCATCCTTTCGTAAAACGGCAGCGCCGCCTTCAACACCGGCCGCAGGTCATCGGGCAGTTCGGGAAGCGGTCCCTGTGCCCCTGCAAAGCCGGTGCTGTTCCGGACCACGCCATACCAGTGTCGCGCCCATACGCCATCCGCGACATGCCCGCCCTTCGGCCAGCGCAGCATGGCCGGATCGAAGGCGATTCCCGTCGCCTCGCACAGTTTGCGCAACATGCCTTCCGGATCATTGCGAATATCGTGACTGTCAACCACGACCGGATCACCGCCCTGCGCGCTGACCAGATCGTACAGTTCCGCCTGCTGCCGGAAACCGATGTCATCCAGCATCGGGTTTTCACGTCTGGCCGCATAGCTTGCGATCACCCGCGCGGGATGGCGGATCAGAAAAACGTTTCGAACCTGCCCCAGCCAGCCGCGACCGATGCCGGGGATCATGTGCTGGGACATGTATTTCTGATAGAAAATCGCCTTCCCGGCAGGGTTTGGGCCGACAAGGCCCTCGATCACATGATCGGGTTCCCGGCTTTGCGCCGCCAGTATCCGGTCCCGCATCGGATGATCCAGCCCTGTCATGCGCAGATAGGCGGCATAGAAAGGCTCATCCACCACCGCACAATCGGCGCGGTTCCCGAACGCATACATCATCGCCGTAGACAGATTGCGCGGCCCCGACCACATTGCGATGCGCATGACCCGTTGCCCCCCGTTGCCCGCTGGTTCCCCGGACCGCAACCTATGCGCATCGGCCCACAGGGCAAGCGATAAAACCTGATCACCAGATGGTGAGGTCGCGACATGTGCGCTTGCGACGCCCGGCGGCATTCTGCATGATCCGTGCAAACGGAGAGGCGCAGAGATGACTCGCGGCAAGATGATGAAACCGGTCGTTCTTCTGGCGGCCATGGCGGTTGGCGCGATGCTTTCGTGCGCATCCGCGCAGGCGCAGGATCGCGCGACGGCGATCTTTGCGGGTGGCTGCTTCTGGTGCGTCGAGTCCGATTTCGAAAGCGTGCCCGGCGTGATCGAGGCTGTCTCCGGCTTCACCGGCGGGCATGTGGAAAACCCTGCCTACAAGCAGGTCACGCGCGGCGGCACAGGCCATTACGAAGCGGTCGAGATCGCCTATGACCCCGGTCGCGTCAGCCATGAGCAGCTTTTGCACCTCTTCTTTCGCTCTGTCGATCCCACCGATGCGGGCGGGCAGTTCTGTGATCGCGGCGACAGCTACCGCACCGCGATTTTCGTCTCCGACACTGCGGAACGCGCCACCGCAGAGGCAGCCAGGGCAGCGGCGCAATCCGCATTGGGCCGGCAGATCGTCACCCCGGTTCTGACCCGCATGGCCTTCTATCCCGCCGAAGACTACCATCAGGATTATTACAGGGGACAGAACCGGGTGCTTACGCGCTTTGGCATCAAGCGTCAGTCAGAGGCCTACAGGCTCTATCGCGACGCCTGCGGGCGTGACCGGCGGGTTCGCACACTGTGGGGCGATGATGCGCCGTTCGTGGATGGTCATTTCTGAGATTTCAGAAAGGCATCGACCTCCGGCCCCGTCGGTATCCCCGAGGCGGTGCCCGCCCGCGTGACCTTCAGCGCCGCAGCAGCCGATGCGCGCACAAGCGCGGACCGCACATCAAGGCCCGCATCCAGCCTGGCCGCCACATAACCCGCGAAACAATCCCCCGCAGCGGTGGTATCCACCGGCGCAACCGGAAATGCGGGCACATGAACGACATTGCCGGTTTTCCGGTCGCGCCATTCGGCGCCTTCCGCCCCGCAGGTGATCACAAGATGCGGGACATCGAGTTCGGACAGTTCCCTGCCGAACGCCGCCTCCAGTTGTCCCAGCTCGATGGCATTCACGGCAAGCACCGAGACATAAGGCGCAATCCCCCGCACGGCCGCGACACAAAAGGGCGCGGCGGAATAGATCACCCGCATTCCGCGTTCCCTGCCCTGCGCCGCCGCAAAGACCTGTTCACTGGTTTCGTTCTGAAGCAGAAGGGTGTCGCCAGACACCGCAATGCCCAGGCTTCGCCGGATTCGGCCCTGTTCCTGCCGGATATTGGCGCCCGGAAACAGGATGATCGCGTTTTCGCCCGCCTCGTCCACCTCGATAATCGCGTGGCCTGTCGGCTCTTCCACCATTGCGACATGGCCGGTATCGACACCGGCGCGGCGCATCTGGTCCAGCGCCCGGTCCGCACCCGGCCCGACAGCGCCGATATGCACCGTCCTTGCACCGGCGCGGGCGGCGGCGACGGATTGATTGGCCCCCTTGCCCCCCAATCCCGCCACATGGCTGTCGGCGGCCAGTGTTTCTCCGGGCTGAACCAGATGCCTTACCCGGTAGACGTGATCAATATTGATCGAACCCAGATTGAAGACCGTCATCAGCCAACCTTGTTCGCCGCAAGGATTGCCATGTTCAGAATATCGCTTGCGGTCGAGACCATGGAACAGATCCGGATCGGCTTGTCCACGCCGGTCAGAATCGGCCCGATGACGGTGGCGTCGGCCATCTGCTGCATCAGCTTGACAGAGATGGAGGCCGAATGACGCGCCGGCACGACAAGAACATTGGCGGGGCCGGTCAGGCGAGAGAACGGATATTGCGCCATGGCTTCCGTATTCAGGGCGACATCGACGGTCATTTCGCCCTCAAACTCGAAATCCACCCCGCGCCGGGCCAGAATCTCCGGGGCGCGGTGCATTTCCCCGGTCGCGGCTCCTTGTGACAGGCGAGCGCCTCTTCGGGGGTGAGCCTGTTGTTGCTGGCCATGATCTCTCGTCTGGTCTGGGCGTCGTTTTTCCTATAACAGGTTCGCCGGATGATGACAGCGCCGATCCCGGGCAACCCGCAGAGCCAATTTTTGCGATGCACAGGGATTTGTTTTGGGGCAATCTCGCCCGGAATCCGAAAATCGGAAAGACCCCGACCGAACATGGCAAACACCGCAGCGCAAAACGCCACGCCCATGATGGCGCAATATCTGGAGATCAAGGCGGAATATCCCGAAGCCCTGCTCTTTTACCGGATGGGCGATTTCTACGAGATGTTTTTCGACGACGCCGTGGCCGCAGCCGAGGCGCTGGACATCGCGCTTACCAAACGCGGCAGGCATCTGGGCGACGACATCCCCATGTGCGGTGTCCCCGCCCATTCGGCGGAAAGCTATTTCCTGACCCTGATCCGCAAGGGCTTTCGCGTCGCGGTCTGTGAGCAACTAGAAGACCCGGCCGAGGCGAGGAAACGCGGACTGAAAGCGGTGGTCAAACGCGGTGTCACGCGGCTGGTGACGCCGGGCACCCTGACGGAGGATACGCTGCTGGAGGCGCGGCGGCACAATTATCTGGCGGCGTTCGCCGAGGTCCGGGAAACGGGCGCGCTTGCCTGGGTCGATATTTCGACCGGCGCGTTTCACGTCATGCCCTGCCCGCCGGTGCGGCTGGGGCCCGAACTTGCCCGGCTGGCGCCGCGCGAATTGCTCGTGATTGATGAAAAAGAGGGCGATCATGCCGAAACGGCCTCCGACCTCGGCATCTCCATCACCGCGCGCGCGCGCACCAGCTTTGACAGCGCGGCGGCCGAATCAAGAATGAAGGCTCTCTTCTCTGTCGCCGCGCTTGATGCCTTCGGGGGGTTCGGGCGCGCCGAACTCGGCGTCATGGGGGCGATCGTCGATTATCTGGACCTGACACAGAAAGGCAAGCTGCCGCTTTTGCGACCGCCACAGCGGGAAATTGCCGGCCGGATCATGCAGATCGACGCCGCAACCCGCCGCAATCTGGAACTGACCCGCGCCCTGTCGGGGGGTCGCGAAGGCTCGCTGCTTTTTGCAATCGACCGCACCGTGACTGCAGGGGGCGCGCGTCTTCTGGAACAGCGGGTCTCCAGCCCGTCGCTTGATCTGGAAAGCATTCATGCAAGACAGGATGCGGTTTCATATCTGACGGAAAACGCGCCTCTTTCCCGGGATCTGCGCGAGACGCTGCGCCGGACCCCCGATATGGACCGCGCCCTTTCACGCCTGGCGCTCGACCGGGCCGGGCCGCGCGACCCGGCGGCAATCCGCGACGGCCTCATACAGGCGGGCCATTGCGCGTCAAGGCTGTCACGGGAAGAGCCGCCGGAACTTCTGCGCTCCTGCGCAGCCGACCTGTCGGGGTTCGACGCACTCTCTGACGTACTGGCCAATGCCCTGATCGCCGAGCCGCCGCTGCTTCTGCGCGATGGCGGCTTCATTGCTGCGGGCCATGATGCAGAACTGGACGAATGCCGGACCTTGCGGGACGAGGGGCGCGCCGTCATCGCGCGGATGCAATCGGATTATGCCGCGCAAACCGGCATCCATTCCCTGAAGATCAAACACAACAATGTTCTGGGGTATTTCATCGAAACCACCGCGACCCATGCCAAACGGATGCTGGCGGAGCCGTTGTCGGAAACCTTCATTCACCGGCAGACGACGGCGAACGCCGTGAGGTTCACGACGGTCGGGCTTTCCGAAATCGAAACCCGGATTCTGAATGCGGGCGCGCGGGCGCTGGAGATCGAGAAACGGCTTTATTCCGACCTGAAAGACCGGATTCTCGACCAGTCCGACATGATCCATGCCGCCGCGCGGGCGATGGCGGAACTGGATGTGGGCGCCAGCCTTGCGGATATTGCAAATGGCGAGAACTGGTGCAGGCCGCAGGTGGACGACAGCCGCGCCTTCGATGTTCGGGCGGGACGCCATCCGGTTGTCGAAACGGCCTTGCGCAAACAGGGTGTCGAAGGCTTTATCGCCAATCATTGCCGGTTCAGCCCGGACGACGGGGCGAGCATCTGGCTCCTGACCGGGCCGAACATGTCGGGCAAATCGACGTTCCTGCGCCAGAATGCGCTGATCGCCCTGCTGGCGCAGATCGGCAGCTATGTTCCGGCGCACAGCGCCCGTATCGGTCTTGTAAGCCAGTTGTTCAGCCGCGTCGGCGCTTCGGACGACCTGGCCCGCGGACGCTCCACCTTCATGGTCGAGATGGTGGAAACCGCGGCAATCCTGAATCAGGCGGATGATCGCGCCTTCGTCATTCTCGATGAAATCGGGCGCGGCACCTCGACCTATGACGGTCTGTCCATCGCATGGGCCACGCTGGAACATCTGCACGAAACAAATCGTTGCCGGGCCCTGTTCGCCACCCATTATCACGAGATGACCCAGCTTGCGGACAAGCTCGGGGGGGTTGTGAACGCAACCGTGACGGTGAGGGAGTGGGAGGGAGACGTGATTTTCCTCCACGAGGTGCGGCAGGGCGCCGCTGACCGATCCTACGGCGTACAGGTCGCGAAACTCGCCGGTCTGCCGGCCAGCGTGGTCGAGCGCGCCCGCGTGGTGCTCGACGCGCTGGAAAAAGGGGAGCGTGAAGGCACCGGCCACCGCAAGGCGCTGATCGACGACCTGCCGCTTTTCTCTGCGCTGCCCGCTCAGGCTGCGCCCTCGCCCGCTCTGGAGCGTCTGTCAGGGATTCACCCGGACGACCTGACGGCAAGGCAGGCGCTTGATCTGATCTATGAACTGAAACACCTTGCGGAACGCGGGCCCTGATCGTCATTCCTGACGGGAATACCGGCGGGCGATCAGGTTTTCGGGTCAGATTTCGGGCCGGATTCCGGGCCGGATTTCGGGGTCGAACTCACACCGACCCTGGCCGGGCGCAGCAGACGATCATGCAGCCGGAACCCTTCGGCAGAAACCTCGATGATCTCGCCCGCAACGGTGCCCGGAACAGATGCCTCGAACATCGCTTCATGCAGTTGCGGATCAAACGTGTCCCCGGCCACCGGCGAAATCCGCTCGATCCCGTGCTTTGCAAAGACGTTCAGCAATTCGCGCCGGGTAAGTTCGATCCCCTCCAGCAATGCGGCGCCGGCTTCGCGCTGCTCGTCGGTGACGGTTTCCAGCGCACGTTTCAGGCTGTCATAGACGGGCAGAATATCACGCAACAGTTTCGAGCCGCCGTAGATTTCCGCCTCTCGCCGGTGCTTGTCGGCCCGTTTGCGCATGTTCTCGGCATCCGCGAGGGCGCGCAGAAAGCGATCCCTGAATGTGTCGCGCTCCGCCTTCAGCGCCTCAAGCTCATCGACTTCCGGCTCCTGCCCTTCCCTTGTGATGTCGATCAGCTCTTCCGGTTCCGCCGCCACGGTTTCGACATCGCCGGGAAAGTCGTCTTTCTTCTTCGCGCCCGCCATTTTCCGATCCCTCATGCCCGATTTGTCAGCCGTCCGAAATCAGCTGGCCCACAAGCTGTGCAGTATAATCCACGATCGGAACGATCCGGCCATAGTTCAAACATGTGGGTCCGATGACCCCGACCGCCCCGATGATCTTTCGATCAGCGTTCATATAGGGAGAAACCACCAAAGAACTACCGGAAAGTGAAAAGAGTTTGTTTTCCGAACCGATAAAAATGCGTACCCCGTCGCCCTGTTCGGTCAGATTCAGGAATTCGGCAATATCGCGCTTGCGCTCCAGATCGTCGAACAGGCTGCGAATGCGGTCCAGATCGCCCATCGCCACCTCGGAATACAGCAGATTGGAGCGGCCGCGAACGATCAGGCGCTCATGTGATTCGCCTTCGTTTTCCCACAGGGCCATGCCGCTTTCGACGAGGCTGCGGGCAAGCGCATCAATTTCCTGCCGACGCGCCGCGACTCCCCGTTCAACGACGGTGCGAAGTTCCGACAACGTGCGCCCTGCGGCCATTGCATTCAGAAAATTCGCGGCCTCCCTCAATGACGAAGGCGTTTGTCCGATCGGCGGGCAGAAGACCCTGTTTTCAACATTGCCGTCCGCAAAGACCAGAACCACAAGAGCCCGATCATGGCCAAGGTGAACAAACTCCACATGTTTGATCGGCGCTTCGTGCTTGGGCGCCAGCACCAGGCTTGCGCTGTGGGTCAGGCCGGACAGCGCCGCCCCGATCCGATCAAGCCTGACGGTAATGTCCGCCTCGTTTGCGCCCAGCAACGAATCAATCCTTTCCCGGTCATCGGGCGACAGATCATCGACTTCCAGCACACCATCCACGAACAGGCGCAGGCCCAGTTGCGTCGGAATCCGCCCTGCCGAAACATGCGGGCTGTCCAGCAACCCCATGAATTCCAGATCCTGCATGACATTGCGCACCGTCGCCGCGCTGACCTGCTCTGACAGGGTGCGCGTCAGGGTGCGGGAACCCACCGGTTCGCCATTCTCAAGATACGCCTCGACGATCCGGCGAAACACCTCTCGGGACCGGTCAGTCATATCCTGCAACATTTGTTGATGCTCGTTCATCACGGATCAAGACATACGCCCTGGAACAGATAGAATCCACCCGCAGGCGGCGTCAATCCTGCTTGCGCTTCCGCGCCCTGCACCGCTATCTGGGCCCCGGAACAGACAAAGGATGAAATCATGCGCCCCTCTGGCCGCAAAACCGATGAAATGCGCCCGGTTTCCATCGAGACCGGGATCACCAGACATGCCGAAGGCTCCTGCCTGATCAGGGCAGGGGAAACCCATGTCCTGTGTACCGCCAGTCTGGATGAACGTGTGCCGCCCTTTCTGAAGAACACCGGATTGGGCTGGGTGACGGCGGAATACGGAATGCTGCCCCGCGCGACGCATACCAGAATGCGACGGGAGGCGGCCCTGGGCAAGCAGGGTGGGCGCACCGTGGAAATCCAGCGCCTGATCGGGCGCAGCCTGCGCGCCGGTGTGGACCGTGTGGTGCTGGGAGAGCGCCAGATCACCATCGACTGCGATGTCATTCAGGCCGATGGCGGCACCCGTTGCGCCTCGATCACCGGCGGCTGGGTGGCGCTGCGCCTGGCGGTCAACAAACTGCTGAAGGCAGGCGACATCACCGGCGATCCGCTGGGCGATCCGGTTTCCGCGGTCAGTTGTGGCATCTATGCAGGGCAGCCGGTGCTTGATCTGGACTATCCCGAGGATTCAGAAGCGGGTGTCGATGGCAATTTCGTCATGGCCGGATCGTCGAGGCTGATCGAGGTTCAGATGTCCGCCGAAGGCGCGACATTCTCTCGCAATCAGATGGCGGCGCTGATGGATCTTGCGGAAAAGGGCGCGGCGGAACTGTCAGCCGCGCAGATTGCGGCCACGTCATGACCCGCAAACTTGCGGAAAAAAGGCTGGTGGCAGCCACGCACAACAAGGGCAAGCTGCGTGAAATCCGCGCTCTGCTCTCGCCCCGTGGTATCGAGGCTGTCCCGGTCAGCGCACTGGGATTCGAGGAACCGGCCGAGACCGAAGACACCTTTGCCGGCAACGCCCGGATCAAGGCGCATTTCGCCGCCCGGGCCAGCGGGTTTCCCGCGCTGGCCGATGACAGCGGCATTTGCGTCGATGCGCTCGGCGGCGCGCCCGGTGTTCATACCGCCGATTGGGCGCAAACATCGAATGGCCGGGATTTCGACATGGCCATGCAAAAGGTCTGGACGCTGCTGGAAGAAGACGCCGCTGCAAAACCCCGGACCGCCGCCTTTCACTGCACCCTCTGCCTTGCCTGGCCGGACGGCCACGATGAAATTTTCGACGGCAGGGCGCCCGGAACCCTGACCTGGCCAATGCGGGGCGGTCGCGGCTTTGGCTATGATCCGATGTTCGTTCCTGAAGGCGAAATCGAAACTTTCGGCGAAATGGACCCGGATCGCAAACACGCGATCAGCCACCGCGCCCGCGCCTTTGAAAAACTCGTTGCCGGGTGCCTTGACTGAAGATTGGCAAAACGGGGGCTTCGGGCTCTATGTTCACTGGCCTTTCTGTCAGTCAAAATGCCCCTATTGCGATTTCAATTCGCACGTCGCCACAAACATTGATCAAGGGCGCTGGCAACGCGCCTATCTGACAGAGATTGACCGTGTTTCCGCGCTGACGCCCGGACGCACCCTGAAATCGGTCTTCTTTGGCGGTGGTACGCCCAGTTTGATGGAGCCGGAACTGATCGCCACCCTGGTGGAACGCGCCCTCTGTCGGTGGACCCCGGCAAATGACATCGAAATCACGTTGGAGGCCAACCCGTCTTCTGTCGAGGCCGGACGTTTTCGCGCCTATCGCGATGGCGGCATCAATCGCATATCCATCGGCGTGCAGGCGCTGAACGATTCCGACCTGCGAAGGCTCGGACGCCTGCACAGCGCCGCCGAGGCCCTGAAGGCGTTCGACATCGCCCGCCATGTCTTTGATCGTGTCAGCCTTGATCTGATCTATGCGCGTCAGGATCAGGACATCAAGGCATGGCGGCAGGAGTTGACAAGCGCATTGTCACTGGCAATCGACCATCTGTCGCTTTATCAATTGACCATCGAAGAGGGCACCGTTTTTGGCGAACGCCATCGCCACGGAGTGTTGCGCGGGTTGCCGACCGACGACCGCGCCGCCGACATGTACGACATGACACAGGAGGTTTGCGAGGCGAACGGGTTCTTTGGTTACGAAATTTCCAACCACGCAAGGCCCGGCGCCGAAGCCCGGCATAACCTGATCTGCTGGCGCTACGGAGATCACGGGGGAATCGGGCCGGGGGCGCATGGCCGCCTGACGCTGGCCACCCGGAGATACGCGACCGAATCCTTCCCCCAGCCGGCCAGGTGGCTGAACGCCGTGGAGTCGACCGGCGATGGAACCAGCCTGTCGGAAAAGATCGGTGGCGCGGATCAGGGGACGGAATTTCTGCTCATGGGGTTGCGTCTGGCCGAGGGCATCGACCCGCGCCGCTATCATGACCTTGCCGGCGCCCCGCTGGAGGAAGAAAAGCTGCAACACCTGTCGGACATGGGTTTGATCGAGGTGTCGGATCGTGCATTGCGGACAACGCCGACCGGCAGACTGTTGCTGAATGCCGTTCTCGGCGAATTGACGCAGGGTCGCTGATGCGATTTTTCCGGCTGGTCCCCGGCCTGTCAAGCCGCGTTTCTGTCCGTCGTTCTCGTTTTCATATGGACACGTCCGTCGGCATAAGCGTCAGAATCCGGCAAAGCTCGTCCAGTTCTTCAAGCGTCCTGTAACGAATGACCACCTGACCATCCGGTTGCCCCGGCTTGTGATCGACCGTCACTTTCATCCCGATATTGGCTGTCAGATCGGCCTCCAATGCGCGTGTATCCGCATCTTTTTCGGCTTTCCGGGCTGCTCGCGCGGCTTTTTTCGGCTCTGGCGATTTTGTCAGCCGCTCCGTCTCGCGCACTGAAAGCCCTTTGGCGATGATCTGTCGCGCCAACCCGGACGGATCGTCGGAAGTGATCAGCGCGCGGGCATGACCTGCGCTCAGTTGCCCGGACTTCACGAAGCCCTGAACATCGTCGGGCAATTGCAGCAAACGCATCAGATTTGCGATATGGCTGCGGCTTCTGGACAGCGCCTGCGCAAGCCTTTCCTGCGTATGTCCAAAACGCTCCATCAATTGTCTGTAGCCTGCGGCTTCTTCAATCGGGTTAAGGTCCGTGCGCTGAATATTCTCGATAATCGCGATTTCCAACAGTTCGGCATCATCATAATCCCTGACCAGGGCAGGAATTTCGTGAAGCTGCGCGATTTGCGCGGCGCGCCAGCGGCGTTCCCCGGCAACTATCTGATAACTGCCTGATTTATCTGGATGTTTTCGGACGATAAGCGGCTGGATGATGCCTTTTTCACGAATTGAATCCGCCAGGGACTCCAGTTCTTCCCGAACGAAATCGCGACGCGGCTGATCGGGATTCGGGGCAATCTTTTCGATCGGCAAGACCGTCTCCGGCAGATTCACGCCGACATCCGCCATGAGGGATGACAATCCACGACCAAGCCTGCGTTCCCCTGATGCTTTCCCGCTCATTTCACTCACCTCAAGCCGCTGATTTTGAATGTTTTCCGGTCAGTTCCGACGCCAGTGCGCGATAGGCCCGGCTCCCTTTGGAGTGGGGATCATATTCCAGAACCGGCATGGCGTATGACGGCGCCTCGCTCACCCGAACGTTGCGCGGCACGATCGTTCTGAACACCAGTTCCCCCAGATTGTCCCGCGCGTCCTTTTCAACCTGCTGGGACAGCTTGTTGCGGCCATCATACATGGTCAGGACAACGCCTTCGAACCGAAGGTCCGGGTTGGCGGTTTTGCGCACTTCCTTCAGCGTCAGAATCAACTGCGAAAGCCCTTCGAGCGCATAAAACTCGCTTTGCAAAGGCACGATCACAGAGTTCGCGGCAACCATTGCGTTGACGGTAAGAAGGCTCAGCGATGGCGGGCAATCAATCAGTATGTAGTCAAGCAGAAAATCGTCCATGGCCGACTGCCGCAATGCGTCATGCAGCAGAAAAAGGCGTCTTTCATTGCTGTACAGTTCAATATCCGCAGAATTGAGGTCCGTCGTCGATGGCACGATGGACAGACGATCAACGTGGGTTTTCAGAACGATGTCGCAAAGGTCCTCATCCCCCAACAGCAGATCAAATGTCGTATATCGCCGATTGCCGGCATCTATGCCCAGCCCCGTGGAAGCATTGCCCTGAGGGTCGAGATCGACCAGCAACACGTCATGACCCAGTTCGGTCAGCGCCGCGCCGAGATTGATTGCCGTGGTCGTCTTGCCGACGCCGCCCTTCTGGTTGGCAACAGCGATAATCCTGGGGCCTTCCGGCCGGATGGGATCAGACACGCGAGAACTCCGTGATCCTTAGAATGCTTGCCGCTTCGTCCGTCAGGCTTGAAACCTGCTCCAGTTCAAACTGCCACGTCTTTCTTGCGATTGCAATTTCACTTTTCACCTTTTCGCCCTTTGGAAATATTGCAAGGCCGCCATCCCTGACGTGGCGCTTTGCATATTCCAGCAGCAGATTCAGGGGCGCAAGCGCCCGGGCAGAGACAATATCGCTGTTCTGCGGTCGCAGTTTTTCCACACGTTCCACATGCAACTGCACCTTCAGGCCCATTTCACGCGCGGCAGTTCGCAGGAAAGTCGCCTTGCGCGAATCACTTTCCACCAGGCTTGTCCGAAGGTCCGGCCTGTCTTCTGCGGCGAGGGCGGCAATGACCAGCCCCGGAAATCCGCCACCCGACCCCAGATCCAGCCAGCATCCGGCAGATGCCGGCGCAAGCCTGAAAAGCTGCGCTGAATCAAGAAAATGCCTGCTCCAGAGCGCTTTCAGCGTGGCGCCGGAGACCAGATTGATCCGTCGCGTCCACCGCCTTACAAGGTCCGCATGAATGTCGAGACGCTCCAGTGTTTCACGTGAAACATCCCATGAGCGAAGAAACCTTTCCCTGTCCGAATCGCACATATGGCACATCAGGCAGAGCGCTTTCGCCTGCCCCGACGAAGCCGGGCCAGGATAAGGGTCAGCGCCGCCGGGGTCATCCCGTCAATGCGGGCCGCATGTGCAAGGGTTGCCGGGCGCGCCCGCATCAGTTTCGATCTCAGTTCATTTGAAAGGCCGCTCAACCTATCATACTGAAAATCTTCGGGAATTTTCTGTGCCTCGTCGCGGCGCAATGCGTCTGCATCGCGCTTTTGGCGCTCGATATACTGATCATAAAGCGCATCACGCGATATTTGTTCGCGTATATCGCCCGGAATCCCGGCCAGCGATTCATCCACTTCAAGCAAGGTGTCGAAGGTGATTCCGGGAAAAGCCAGAAGCGTGAATGCGGATCTTCTTGCACCATCCTGATTGATCCTGATTCCCCGTTCTGCAATTTCCTTCGGTGTGAACAGCATGGACTGCAACAGACCCCTTGCGGAATTGAGCTTTTCCAGCTTTTCAAGGAAAATCGCCCTTCGTGTTTCGCGCACACAGCCTGCGGCGATTCCCAGGGGCGTCAGGCGCTGGTCCGCATTGTCCGCGCGCAGGGACAACCTGAATTCCGCACGGGATGTGAACATCCGATACGGCTCTGTCACGCCGCGCGTCACCAGATCGTCAATCATGACGCCGATATAGGAATCCGACCGGCTGAACGCCACCGGCTCCAGCCCCCTTGCGGCCCGCGCCGCGTTCAGACCGGCAACCAGTCCCTGCGCCGCCGCTTCCTCATACCCGGTCGTCCCGTTGATCTGGCCAGCCAGATACAGGCCATTCACCGCGCGCGTCTCCATGCCGGGTTTCAGGGCGCGCGGGTCCACATAATCATATTCGATGGCGTAGCCCGGTTGCAGAATTTCCGCGTTTTCAAGACCTTTGACGGAATGAACGTACTTTTCCTGAACCTCCAGCGGCAAGGATGTGGAAATGCCGTTGGGATACACGGTATCATCTTCCAGCCCCTCGGGCTCCAGGAAAATCTGGTGCGAGTCCCTGTGGGAAAATCGAACGATCTTGTCTTCGATAGACGGGCAATACCGTGGTCCGACGCCCTCGATATGGCCCCCGTATATTGCCGAACGTTCAAGGTTGTCGCGAATGATCTGATGCGTTCTTTCATTCGTATGGGTAATGCCGCAGGAAACCTGCCGCGCCGTTGGCCTGCCCGACAGGAAGGAAAACATGACCGGATCATCATCGCCCGGCTGCTTTTCCAGGATGTCCCAGTTGATGGAACCGGCCCTCAGCCGCGGGGGCGTCCCGGTTTTCAGGCGTCCGAGATCAAAGCCGAAGTCATCCATCCTTTGCGCCAGACGCACGGATGGCCTGTCGCCGATTCGGCCGCCGGGTTGCGACATGTCTCCGATATGGATCACCCCCCGCAGGAAGGTGCCTGTCGTCAGAACCACCGTCGGCGCGTGAATTTTCGAACCATCCGCCAGTTCCAGACCGGAAATCCGCGTTCTGTCCACAATCAAATCAACGGCCTCGCCCTCGATAACGGTCAGATTCGGCGAACCGGAAATTTCTGCCTGCATGGCAAGACGATAGAGCTTGCGATCCGTCTGCGCGCGGGGCCCCTGCACGGCCGGGCCCTTGCGGCGATTGAGCAGCCGAAACTGGATTCCCGCCGCGTCAGCCACGCGCCCCATGGCACCATCCAGCGCATCGACCTCGCGCACGAGATGACCCTTGCCCAGCCCCCCGATTGCAGGATTGCAGGACATGACGCCAATGGAATCCCTCGTCAACGTCACCAGCGCCGTTCTGGCGCCAAACCGTGCCGCCGCAAGCGCAGCATCGGCGCCCGCATGTCCGCCGCCCACGATGATCGTGTCAAAATCCCGATGTTTCACGTGAAACATTCCTCATTTTCCGATACAGAAGCTGGAGAATATTTCGTCCAGCAGATTTTCCACATCGACGCGCCCTATCAGCATCTCGATCGACCGGATGGCGCTGCGCAAATCTTCGGCAGCGATTTCCGTGCGGTCAGCACCATGCAATATCTCATTTCGCACCGATTCCAAAGAGACCAAAGCCGCCTCGATACATACACGATGGCGCTCCCGCATGGCAATGCCCGCCCCGGCGACACGCCGGGACAATATCCCGGCGATGCGCGCGACCAGCGCACCAATGCCCATCCCTGTCTTGCCGGACACCGAAAGGCCGGGGCCGCGCCGTATATCCGCCTTTCCGCACACGATAATGTCATCGTGCTGTGCTTCAAGCCCGGAAAACGCCTTTCCGTCATCTGTCAGAAAGATACGCAGGTCCGCCTGCCTGGCCCTGGCCACCGCACGGGCAATGCCGATGCCTTCAACATGGTCATCCGTCTCTCGCAGGCCGGCGGTATCAAGAATTGTTACCGGCAGGCCGGAAAGGTCCATTCGTACCTCGATCACGTCGCGCGTGGTGCCGGCCATTTCGGACGTTATTGCCGCCTCACGCCCGGCAAGGGCGTTCAGCAGGGTGGACTTTCCAATATTCGGGGGGCCAATGATTGCAACCTCGAAGCCTTCGCGAATGCGTTCCGAAATTACCGCGCCCCTAGCTTCGTCCCTGAGCGACCCCTCCACGCTGTCAAGCAGGGAAAGCACCTCTGGCGATATATCGGCGGGTACGTCTTCGTCGGCAAAATCAATCGTTGCCTCTATCAGCGCCGCCGCCCGGATCAACCGGCTGCGCCAGGATTCCGCCTTTTCACCAAGCGCACCCGACAACACCCTCAGGGCCTGCCTGCGCTGCATTTCCGTTTCCGCTTCGACAAGATCGGCAAGGCCCTCAACCTGAACAAGATCCAGCCGTTCATTTTCCAGCGCCCGGCGCGTGAACTCCCCCGGCTCCGCATGGCGCAACCCGTCGGATTCCAACAGCACACGCAACACCGCCGCAACAACAGCGACGCTGCCATGCAGATGAAATTCCAGTGTTTCCTCGCCGGTAAAGCTCTCTCCTTCGGGAAAGCACAGGACAAGCGCGTCGTCGATATGCCGGCCCGCGTGATCGGCGATCCTGCGCAACCCGGCCTTGCGGGGCGCAGGCAGCGATCCTGCCAGATCGGCCCCCGCGGCAAAGGCCCGAGGCCCGGAAACCCGAATCACCGAAATACCGGCCTTGCCTTGAACGGTTGCCAGGGCAAAAATCGTATCCATGTCATTTAGCCGTTTTATTTCAATGATTTAACTGTTCATAGACTCGAAGAATTCCGAATTCGTCCTGGTCTGCTTCAACTTGGAAATCAGGAAGTCGATGGCATCCATCGTCCCCATCGGATTGAGAATCCGGCGCAGAAGAAAGGTCTTTTGCAAATCGCCCTTATCGACCAGAAGATCCTCTTTCCTAGTGCCGGATTTCAGGATGTCGAGAGCGGGGAAGACACGTTTGTCCGCCACTTTCCGGTCAAGCACAATCTCGGAATTGCCGGTGCCCTTGAACTCCTCGAAGATCACCTCATCCATCCGGCTGCCGGTGTCGATCAGCGCGGTCGAGATGATGGTCAGCGATCCGCCTTCCTCGATGTTTCGGGCCGCCCCGAAGAAACGTTTCGGGCGCTGCAACGCATTCGCATCCACACCGCCGGTCAGAACCTTGCCCGAAGACGGCACCACCGTGTTGAAGGCGCGACCCAGACGGGTGATGGAATCCAGCAAGATAACCACGTCGCGTTTATGCTCCACCAGGCGCTTTGCCTTCTCGATCACCATCTCGGAAACCGCCACATGGCGCGTTGCGGGTTCATCGAAGGTCGAGGAGATCACCTCGCCCTTCACCGACCGCTGCATGTCCGTCACCTCTTCCGGCCGTTCGTCGATCAGCAGGACGATCAGATAGCATTCCGGGTGATTGGTTGCTATCGAGTGGGCGATGTTCTGCAACAGAACCGTCTTGCCCGTCCGCGGCTGCGCCACGATCAGCGATCGCTGGCCCTTGCCGATCGGCGCAATCAGATCAATGATCCGGGCAGAACGGTCCTTGATCGCCGGGTCCGCGATCTCCAGCCTGAACCGTTCATCGGGGTAGAGCGGGGTCAGGTTGTCAAAGCTGACCTTGTGGCGGGCTTTCTCGGGCTTTTCGAAATTGATCGCAGCTACCTCGATCAGGCCAAAATAATTCTCTCCCTCACGGGGGGCCTGAATGACGCCCTCCACCGTGTCGCCCGTCCGCAACGAGAATCGTCTGATCAGTTCGGGCGAGACATAGATGTCATCCGGGCCGGGCAGGTAATTCGCTTCCGGGGAACGCAGAAAGCCGAAACCGTCCTGCAAGACCTCCAGAACCCCGTCGCCGGAAATTTCCCACCCCTCATCCGCGCGTTCACGCAGAATCTGAAACATCATGTCGCCCTTGCGCATGGTAGAGGCGTTCTCGATCTCCAGTTCCTCGGCCATGGCGAGGAGATCCTTGGCGGAACGGGCTTTCAGGTCCGCAAGGGACAGACGCTCTTGACTCATATCGGGTATCTCCGCCCGAATGCCGGGCCTCATGTGAAACTCAAAGGAAAACTGCACGGCAGGACTGCCGCCTGGACCTTCATTTAGACATGCAGGGCGTCGGAGTCAATTCTCTCGTTATTCCCTCAGCCGGGACGGACGATCACCGCGATGATGATGACGATCAGCAAAAACGTCGGGACTTCGTTCATGATCCGATACGTCCGGCCCGAGCGTGTATTTTCGCCCCGCAGGAAATCCTTGCGCCTGCGGCCCAGCCAGTGATGAAACCATGTCATTGCCAGAACCGCCGCAGCCTTGAGCCAAGGCCAAGGCTCTGCCCAGTTGACGACGCCGGGGGTGAAGACCAGACACAGGCCGAAAATCCACGTCGCCGCCATTGCCGGATTCATGATCACCCGCAACAGGCGAACCTCCATCTTGCGAAAAAGCGCGTCGGTATTCGATCCCGTTTTGACCTTCCCCGCATGATAAACAAAGAGCCGTGGCAGATAGAACAGCCCGGCCATCCAGGCAATGACCGAAATCAGATGAAACGCTTTCGTCCATGGATACATTTCCAGCAGAAAATCGGTCATGGGTTCCTCGGGTCAGAATGTCCGGTCTTTCTTCTAATAATGAAAGATAATGAAAGGATGATGATTTCGTAGGGTTTGTGAATTTCGTGAATTAAGTGATTTTCCCCGGACTTGTCCCCGAAACCGGATCATGTGTACAAGTGCGGGAAAATGCTTCAACAGGCTGAACAAGTTCTGTTTGTCCTTTTGTATCAAAATATTGCGCCGTGTTCGCATGTTTGTTCCATGTGGATTGTCCTGAATGGTTTTCATGAATCCGCTCATTTACACAACGCCGGGCTTTTCCTTTTCCACGGTGGATAATTCCGCCCGGCGACCCTGGCTTTGGCAGTGATATGCACACTTCCCGGAACCGGACGGGATATTTCCGTTTTCATCCGCGTCCTT
>CBDCFF010000014.1:0-33777 GCA_965216225.1 Paracoccaceae bacterium | reverse complement strand
GATCTGGTGGTTCAGAAAGCCGCCGGAACGCGCGAGGCTGCGGCCGTGATGGGCGACGAGGAACGCCGCAGGCTGGTTTCGACCGCGCAGTCGCTGGCGATGGAGGCGGAGCCGAGGATCCCGACCGCGATCGAGGGTCTGGAAACCTTTACGCTGTCCGGCGATGGGGACGGCAAACCGGAGGCGGCCGTCGATGCCGACAGTTTCTTCAACCTTCCGGGCGGCGGCGACGACGATGACTGATGGCTGATGGCTGATTGCCGGTCGGGGGCTGTGTGTCGGGGCCCGGTGTTGTTCGCCGCGCTGCCCCCGCCCTGCCCGAAATCACGATCTTCATGCCTTGCGCCGGGGCGCTCCGTGACGTTCAGTCCCGCTCATAGGCGTCTTCGTATCGGACGATGTCGTCCTCGCCGAGATAGGCGCCGGTCTGAACCTCGATGAGAACCATCGCGACCTTTCCCGGGTTCTCAAGGCGGTGTCTGGCCCCCAGCGGCACATATACGGATTCATTTTCGGACACCAGCCTTGAGGTGTCGTTCACCGTGACCCGTGCGGTGCCGGAAACCACGACCCAGTGCTCGGCCCGGTGCACATGGCTCTGGAGTGACAGGGCCGCGCCGGGATGGAGCACCAGCCGCTTGACCTGAAAACGCTCCGACAGGGCCAGCGTCTCGAACCAGCCCCAGGGGCGATGGTCGCGGGGAAAGGTGTCCGCCTGCCGGGCGCTCTTGCCTTTCAGCGCCGATACCGCAAGCCCGACATCCTGCGCCCGGGACCTGTCGGCGACCAGAACCGCATCCGGCATCGCAACGGCGATCACGTCCTTCAGGCCGATCCCGACGATCTCCAGATCCCCGGATTCCGAACGCAGCACCGTATCGCGACAGTCGATCGCCGTCGCCGGTCCCGCAGTGGCCACGCCCAGAGCATCGGTTTCCATCTGTGCGCCAACCGCATCCCAGCCGCCGAGATCGGACCACTCTGCGTCAAACGGCACTACATGCAGGCCCCGCGCCTTTTCCATCACCGCGCGGTCGATGGAAACGTCGCTGACCGCTTCCCAGGCCCTGGCATCCAGCCGGACGAAACCGGAATCGGCCTTTCTTTCATCGACAGCCGCACAGACCGGCGCGACAAGTTCCGGGGCATGTTCCTTCATCGCGGCGACCAGTTGCGACGCCCTGGACAGGAACAGCCCGGCATTCCACAGGCAGTTGCCGGACATGAACATTTCCTCTGCCCGGGCGCGGCAGGGTTTCTCGACAAACCGGGTCAGCGGAACCGGCGCGCCATTCGGCCTGGCCGCCAGTTCCAGCCACCCATAGCCGGTTTCCGCGCGGGTGGGGGTGACGCCGAAGGTCACGATGTGCCCGCTCTCCGCCACCGGCGCCCCGCGCGCCACCGCCGTCCGGAAAGCCGCAGCGTCCGGGATCACATGGTCGGACGGCACCACCAGCATCATCGCGTCAGGCTCCGCCCCGGCCAGTTGCAGGGCGGCGGCCAGAACCGCCGGGCCGGTATTGCGCGGCGACGGTTCAACCAGGATCGCGCCCGCCCTGATCCCCGCATCGCCGAGCTGTTTCAGGACGATGAAGCGGAAATCCTCCCCCGTCACGACGACCGGGGCCTGAAAACCGTTGCCGCAGGTCCGCTTCGCGGCTTGCTGAAACAGGCTCGCCCCGGCGATCAGCGGGACGAACTGCTTCGGATAGCTGCGGCGCGACAACGGCCACAGCCGCGTGCCCGAGCCACCGCAAAGAAGAACCGGCGTCACCTTCACAACAGTATCCCCTGCTCAGAAACCGCACATCCGGAATGCCGAAACACACGCAAACAGGATTCGTCGGTCCCGGTAAGTTAGGGCAGATACAGTTACCAGAACATTACCCGCACAGAACATTACCCCCGTATCCAGACCGGAGAAAAAACGCCCGAAGCGGCCGGTCGCCTGTATGTGAGCCCGGATCGCCTGCGCGGGCGCGGCAGGTGCTGCGAGCCTGAACGGGGGGTGACGACAGGCGCTGTTCCGCCACCAGCGTCGCCAGTTCCGCAGAGGCTTTTCCGAGAGTTTCCAGATAGAGCAGCGCGCCGCCGGCGTCGAACCGCAGGGTGGGCGCGTGGAAGGAAAGCGTGGCCATCAGGCGGCCGTTGGCCTCCCGGATCGGCACGGCCAGGGCGATCATGTCGGTCATGAACTCTTCGCGGTCCAGCGAATGGCCGCGTTTGCGGATCGTGCGCAGTTCTTCCAGCAGGGCGGCGGGATCGGTGATGGTGTTGGGCGTGTGCGCTTCGAGCACGGTCGCCTCAAGACAGCGGTGCAGATGGCTGCCCTGAAGCGAACTGAGATACATCTTGCCGCCGGCGGTGCAATAAAGGGGCGTCCGCGACCCCGCGGGAAGCTGGATGCGCAGGGGCCATTCGGTTTCCACACGCTCCAGACAGATCATCGCGTCGCGGTCGGGCAGGGCGAAAAGACAGGGTACGGTATATCCCGGCAGGCGGAAGTATGGAACGCCCGTGACGCCGGATGCGACATGGAGGTTCAGCCCGTAGGGCGGGGTGATGAAACCGATCGAGGCGCCAACCAGGAAGATCACCGCGAACTGCACCGGATCCACCCCGACCGAATGGACGATGGGGGCCAGGATGGGGGCCAGGATGGGGGCCAGGATGATGGTGACGGGCAGGCTTTCCAGCACCATTCCGGCGACGAAGACAATGGCCATCGGGCCGAAGCCCCGCACAACCAGCATTTCGCTGATCCTCTTTTCGCTGATTTCCTTTTCGCCCCCGCCGATCCACAGCACCGCGGCCAGCATCAGGCAGGCCATCTGCCCGGCCAGCGGCATCGCGGTGCGAAATTCGGAAAACGCCAGATGAGTGCGCAGCTTGACGTTGTAGCTGCATCCGAACCACGTCATGATCAGAAACAGGAACGGCGGCAGGGTGGTGGACCACGGACCGACGAGATAGACGAACCGGAACGACGCGGCGAGGGCGCTCGGGTCGCCCGCCACCAGCGGCGCGGTTCGACATTTTCGGGCAGGGTGTCCACGGGAATCTGCCGGGCGGCATCGTGGATTTCCTGATAGATGTCCACGCCGCCGGCCCAACCGTTCGGGCGCTCGCGCCACTGCGCCCATGGCGCCGGGTCGAGGTTCGGAAACTGCATGGCGATCCGGCCAGGCCGGGTGCCGGTGACACGGTTCTTGGCGCCGAAAAGCTCTTCCAGCCGTGTCACCGCGGGTTTGTCGGCGAAGGACTGGCCAAGCTGGATGCCCCGCAATCCGCAATGGCTGAACAGGAACTTCAGCCCGTGGCGCTTTTCCAGCGGTTCGCGCAGCAGTTTCCGCGATTCGGGACTGTAGAGGAAATGATACTGCGCAGCGCGGCCGGGGAACATGCAGGCATAGTCCAGCACGTTCAGACAAGGCGCGCCACCGGCGGAGTTCCGGGTCGAGGCCGCATACATGTCAATCACGCCCGGCCGGGTTTTCTCGACACAGGACAACTGGCCGCAAATCCGGTTGTCGCCGATGAATTCAACGCGAATTTCGCCATCGGTGCGTTCTTCCCTTCAGCGCCTTCACCATGTCGGTCTGCCAGTTGCGCCCCGAAAGCCGGGGAGAGATCCGGCTGTCTTCCCCCGATCCGCGCGCGCATCCGAAAATACATCCCGATTACCTGGCCACCGAAACCGATTGCCGGACCATCGTGGAAGGCGTGCGCATCGCCCGGCGCATCGCCCGGCGCATCGCCCGCCACGCGCCGCTGGCATCGAAAATATCCGAAGCATTCCGCCCTGACGCGGTTGCCGCCGGTTGGGGCAGGCGCTCCCGAACGGATGGGGCGGTTCCCGGTCCCGGAGCCTGCACCGGGCAAGGCGCGGTCCGCAGTCCTGCGCGAACCCGGCGTTGCAGGACGCGCTCACTCCTGCTCGACATTCCTGCGCAACGCCTTTACCGCGCCGCGCGCCTTTTTTGCCATCAGCCGCCGCTTTACCGATCCCCGTGTCGGGCTTGTCCGCACCCGCCGTTCCGGCGCCGCCAGCGCCCGGCGGACAAGCGCGGCCAGCCGTTCCCGCGCGGCCTCTCGGTTTCGCGCCTGACTGCGGCTTTCTTCCGCCCGGATGACAATCTCCCCATCCAGCGTCCAGCGCCGCCCGGCCAGCCGTCGGAGCCGCCGCTTGACCGCTTCGGGCAGGTTCGGGCTCTGCGCCGCCGCGAACCGCAGTTCCACGGCTGTCGCCACCTTGTTGACATTCTGACCGCCGGGGCCGGAAGACCGTATGAACCGTTCGGTCAGTTCCCGGTCTTCGATCCGGATATCTTCGGTGATGTGCAACATCGTTCAGAACCGGCGCAAGCGGGCACCGCCCGCCGGTTTCATCCTGCCGGAAATGTTCGCGGCCCGGAACCGACAGGATACCGGTGCAGAACCGGACCGCCGGAACGGAAAGAGCCCCGACAGAACCGGCCGGGGCTCTCCTTGAGAATTGGAGGTGGCAAGCAGGGAGCCGACAGGGCTGCCCGGAGCCAGGATCGTGTCAGAGGGGCTGCCCCCTAGATCGTCACCTCGCCCGTATCCTTGACCAGCTGCTCCTGTTTCCCAATGATCATTGGCACCTCCTTTCTGTTTGTTGTCCACAGGCCGAAGGGTGCCACAGATTTTGTGTTTGTCAAAACCTTTTTACCCGGCATGTGGCGACAGTTTTGCAACAATCACCCGGAAAGGCATCAGCGCGAGCAGCGCCAGAGACAATTTCACCAGCCAATCCGCAAGGCCGAGCGACACCCATAACGGACAGACCGGACCGACCCCGATCAGCGGCAGGGCTTGTGCGGCCCAGCCCACGTCATTGGCGGGTTCCAGAAAACCGAGCGCGCCCGAGAAGGCGATCGTGAAGAACAGCGCAGTGTCCACCGACGATCCGACAAGGGTCGAGGCCAGCGGCGCCCGCCACCATCGCCCTTTCCGCAGGCTGTTGAAGACGGCGACATCCAGAATCTGGGCGACGAGGAACGCCACGCCCGACCCGATGGCGATACGCAGGGTCACGAGCGGGCCGAAATCGCCCACGATCCGGGTGCCGATCAAAGAGCAGATGACGCCGACCACGAAACCGGCGACCACCACCCTGCGCGCGGCCCGAACCCCATGAACGCGGTTCGTGACATCAGTGACCAGGAAGGCCAGGGGATAGGTGAAAGCGCCCCAGGTCAGCCAGTTGCCCAGCAGGAACTGAACCAGAATGTTCGAGGCCACGATAACGGCGGCCATGGCAAGAATGCCGGGAAGAAAGCGTGTCATCCTGTGATCCGTCCTGACAGGGTAGCGGCGACCCGGCCCCGCGGTCTTTGCGGGACGCGGGCTGTAGCACAAAGGTTGCGCACGGATCAAGAGGGTGGCAGGCGATCTCCGGCGATCTCCGGGTGCAGGACTTGCTGTCGCTTGCCGTCGCCCTGCCATGGGGCCGGGGCCTTGCGGATCATGCCGGACGGAACGCGCCCTGGGGCGCGGGGATCAGTCCGCAGACAGGACTTCCGCGCATTGGGCGGGCAGATCGGCGAGGGTCAGTTCCCTGCGCGGGACGGGCGGCGGGGCGTTCGGGTCGGGCGGCGGCGGGTTCAGGATGTCGCGCACCCATTTCCCCGCATCCGCGCAGCCGTCACCGGGCGGCGGCGGGTTCTGATTGGCGCAGTCGCCGGCCCCGTCCGGGCAGGCAAGGCGCACATGGAAGTGATGGTGATGCCCCCACCAGGGCCTGATCTTGCGCAGCCAGTCGCGATTGCCGGTCTCGTCGTTGCACATCCGCACCTTGGCGCCCGGAAACACGAAGATGCGCGCCACCGCCGGATCCCTTGCCGCAGCCCTGAGAATCCGGTGATGCGCCTGCGTCCAGTGTTCGTTCACGAACGCCCCGCCTTCGCGGCGCATGGAGACGGGGGGCAGATTCTCCCGCATCCCGCGGCTGAGCGTCATATCCTTCGCGGGACGCATCCATATATCCATATCCAGCCCGATCTGATGTGACCTGTGCCCGGTCAGCATCGGACCGCCACGGGGCTGCGAGATGTCGCCTGTGTATAGCCCGTTCCAACCGGCCTGCACCGCCGCCCGGCCAAGCCGTTCGATGAAGGCAATGGCCTCCGGGTGCGCCCAGTTGCGGTTCCGCGACAGACGCATGGCCTGCCAGACCGGTCCGGTTTCCGGCAACCGGACGGCTCCGGCCAGACACCCCCTGGCATAACCGCCATAAGGCGTGGGGGAATGGCGCGAGGCATCGCGCCGGTTGCCGAAGAACCGCCGGGCCTCGTCTGCCGGCAAGGGCGCGCCGGCAGTGCCGGCAGACACCGGGGAGAACGGAGTGTTGCACCACCGGTTCGGGCGTCCTGCAACCGGCAAGAACGCAGGCGATGAAAAGGATGCCGGGCAAACGGATCATGGGTTCCGATCTCCGTCCAGATTGACCCAGCCTAGCAGCGCCAGCCCCAGCATGAAAAGTGCGATGAGCGGGATCATGCCCAGACGCGCGTTGCCGGTGGCCGTTGTGACGATACCGATCATGGCCGGGGCGACAAAGGCGGTGGCGCGCCCGGACAGGGCGTAAAGCCCGAATGCCTCTGTCGGGCGCTCGAGATTGGCGTGGCGCACCATGAGCGACCGGGAAGACGCCTGAATCGCCCCCCCTGCCGCCCCGATGATCGCGCCGCAGACAAGGAATATGGCGTCGGGCAGGCCCGACCCTGCCGCCAGTGGCAGGCCGAACAGGGTGTCGCGGCCCATCCCGGCGACGATCAGGCAGACCAGCGCGAGGGTGACGATACAGGTGGCGATGACGGGTTTCGGGCCATGGACCCGATCCGCCCTGCCGCCGATCCAGGAAAAGACCGCCGCCGAGACCGCGCCCACGATGCCGAAAATGCCGATCTGCATGATCGACCAGTCAAGCACGAGTTTCGCGTAAACCCCGCCAAACCCGTAAAGCCCGTTCAGCGCATCGCGGTAAACCATGGACGACAGCAGATACATCGCAAGCGACCGTCCCAGATTGCGGATGCTTTGCCAGAGCTGTTGCAGGGTCTTGCCAACCGTGCTGTCGGAACGGGGTTTCGCAGGCTCTTTCACCCAGCGGAAAAAGAGGACCATGAACGCGGCGTACCAGAGCGCCACGAACGGGCCGACAAAGCGGGTGCCCCCGAATTCCGAGGCATTCAGCCCGAATGGCGGATCAAGCCCGATCAGGGTCTTGCCGCTGGCATCGTCCCGAAAGAAAAGCAGCATGATCGTCAGCGACAGCACACCGCCCCAGTAGCCAAACGCAAATCCGGAACCGGAGATTTGCCCGATTTCATCCTTGCCCCCCAGATCGGGCAGCAGCGAATTGACAAAGATATGGGCCAGTTCCATTCCCACGAACCCGATCCCGAAGGCGATCAGCATCAGTGTGGCGTTCGAGCCGTCCGGGTTGGTCCACCACAGGGCGAAAGACCCGCACACATAGAGAACCGAGAAAAACCGGACCCAGGGCAACCGGCGTCCGCTGGTATCCGCGACAGCGCCCAGAAGCGGGGCGGAAAAGGCGACGATCAGCCCCGCAACGGTCTGACCCAGCGCCCAGAAGCCCTGCGCCTGCGCCTTCGCCGCGGTTTCGCTCAATCCATCGGTCATGAGCGCCTCGGCAACGATGCCCGCAAGGAAGGGTCCGAAAACGAAAGTCAGCAGCAGCGTGTTATAGGGCTGGCTGGCCCAGTCGAAGAAAAACCAGCCCCAGATCTTCGTGCGCGGCGAAATCGCTGCCATGCCATGCCCCCTGCCTGCCCTTTGCATCACACAAGACAGGCAAATGGCGCGGCGCACAAGCCCGGCGGCAGGATCGCGTCGCCGGCCGTGCGCTGTCCGGTCATTCCCCGTGCGCCGGTGGCCAGGGGCGGGTGGCTTCGGCCTTGATCCAGTTCGCCACCCATGCGGGCATGGCCGGGCTGTCCGGCGGCGCGCCAAGCTCTGCCGCCACGTCCGCCGGGGCAACGATACCGGTCGCATCGGTCACGGCGGAACGATACAGCGCCTGGGTGGTGCAGGTATCCCCGCGCCAGATGCTCTGGACGATATAGATGAACCTGTCGTCCCATCCCGCGACCCGACTGCGGGTTTCAAACCGGTCGAACGCCCGGATGCGCTGCCGGTACCGAACCGAAATGCCCGCTATGGTCAGACCCCAGCGGCGCTGGCGCATGGCCCTGCCCAGACCGACGCGCATCGCCAGCGGAAGCCGGGCAAGATCAAGCAGGGTCAGGGTGCGGCCATTGTTCAGTTCCATCCACATGTCCAGATCCCACGGCCAGCAGATATGCCTTGACACATGGGTTCCGGTCAGCGGCAGGGGGGCTGCCTTGCGGGTCAGGACGATTTCCTTCGCCATTCGGAATATGGGGTACATGGGCGTGTCCTCTTTCCGTTTCCGATGCGCCCCGGCAAACCCTTCGTCAAGCATGACGTGGCGACATGTCCTTGCGCTTTTCCGCCGTCGCAACTAGGTCTTCGGAAAGCAAGAACGAGGAGAGCCGCCGATGATGGCGATTTACGGCCCGCTGCACCTGATCCTGAGCGTGATGTTCTTCGTGATGATCGTCCATATCATCATGAGCTGGCTGATCAATTTCCAGGTCCTGAACCTGCGGCAGCCGGTGGTGGCGCAGATATGGTTCGGCCTGAACCGGTTTCTGGAGCCGATTTATACGCCGCTTCGCAACGTCCTGCCGGATACCCGCCCGCTGGATCTGGCACCGCTGGTCGCGTTCATCATCGTCATTTCCCTGCGCGATTACATCCTGCCGGAACTCCTCTTGCGCTGAGCCTCGCAAGCGGCCTTGTGACGGGCCGCGACATGTGGGATGTCTGGCCCCAGACAGACAGACAGACGGATCGACGACAGCAGGCCCGATGCCCGAACCGCAGGCACTTCTTTCCTCCGTCTTCGGATTCTCCGATTTCCGCCCCGGACAGGCAGAGATCGTGAAGGCCGTGACCGGGGGCCGGAACGCCCTGGCCATCATGCCCACGGGCGGCGGGAAATCCCTGTGCTTTCAACTGCCCGCCCTGTGCCGCGAGGGTGTTACCGTCGTCATCTCTCCGCTGATCGCGCTGATGCGCGATCAGGTGCGGGCGCTGCGGCTGGCGGGGGTGGAGGCGGGCGCGCTGACCTCGGGCAACACGGAAGAGGAAACCGACCGGGTCCACCGGGCGCTGGAGGCCGGGCGGCTGAAACTCCTCTACATGTCGCCGGAGCGGCTGGCCTCCGGCGGTGCGTGGAACATGCTGCTGCGGGCGGGTGTCGGCCTGATCGCAGTGGATGAGGCGCATTGCGTCAGCCAGTGGGGCCACGATTTCCGCCCGGACTACCTGCGGATCGGCGAATTGCGCCGCGCCCTGAATGTCCCCCTTGCCGCCTTCACCGCGACGGCGGATGCGGAAACGCGGGACGAAATCATTGCGCGGCTTTTCGACGGCAAGCCCCCCGCGATCTTTCTGCACGGCTTTGACCGCCCGAATATCCATCTGGCCTTTCAGGCCAAGCATCAGGCGCGTCGGCAGATCCTTGCCTTTGCCGCGGCGCGCCGGGGGCAGTCGGGCATCGTCTATTGCGGCACGCGGGCCAGGACCGAAACGCTTGCCGAGGCGCTGTGCGATGCCGGACAGGCCGCCTGCGCCTATCACGGCGGGATGGAGTCGGACCGTCGCCGGGATGTCGAGGCGCGGTTTCAGCACGAAGACGGGCTGATCGTCGTCGCCACCGTCGCCTTTGGCATGGGCGTGGACAAGCCGGATATTCGCTGGGTCGCCCATGCCGATCTGCCGAAATCCATCGAAGCCTATTATCAGGAAATCGGCCGCGCCGGGCGCGATGGCGCGCCTGCCGAAACCCTGACCCTTTTCGGAGCCGATGACATACGCCTGCGCCGCGCCCAGATCGACGAAGGGCTTGCGCCACCGGCGCGGCGCATGGCCGATCATGCCCGGCTCAACGCGCTGCTGGGCCTGGCGGAGGCGCTGCGCTGCCGCCGCCAGAAACTCCTGACCTATTTCGGCGAAGACACGGCGCCGTGCGGCAACTGCGACCTGTGCGAAACGCCCGCCGAGGTTTTCGACGGCAGCGAAGCGGTGCAGAAGGCGCTGTCGGCCATTCTGCGCACCGGCGAGTATTTCGGGGCCGGGCACCTGATCGACATCCTGATCGGCAACAGGACCGACAGGATGCGCCAACGCGGCCATGACGCCCTGCCCACTTTCGGCGTCGGGAAGGAGTTCGACCGGCGGCAATGGCAGGCGATCTTCCGCCAGATAATGGGGCATGATCTGGTGCGCCCGGACCCGGAACGCCACGGCGCGCTGCGCATGACAGAGGCCGCGCGGCCCATTCTGCGAGGAGAGGCCGGCATCGAATTGCGCCGCGACAGCCTGCGCGCGGCCCGGCGCGGCCCGGCGGTGAAGGCGCTGGTGAGTGACGGCGACGCTCCGCTTCTTTCCGCGCTCAAGGCAAGGCGTCGCGCTCTGGCGCGGGCCGCGAACCTGCCCGCCTACATCATCTTCACCGACCGCACCCTGATCGAGATGGCGCAGACGAGACCGGCAACGCTTGATGCCATGGCCCGCGTGAATGGCGTCGGCGACAAGAAACTGGAGCGCTACGGGGCGGCATTCCTGTCGGTGATCGGCAGGGCGGAAAACCCGCCCCTGCATCCGGCGCGGCACGGGATTGCCGGGCCTGATGCCGGACCTGAGGCCGGGGCGATTTTCGACCGGCTGGCAGAGGCGCAGCAGATGCTTGCGCGTGGCGCGGATGGCGCCGACAGGTACATGTGCTGCACCCATGCAACGCTGCGCCGCATTGCCGAGCGCCGCCCGGCGAGTCTTGCGGAGCTTTACAACATACACGGCATGGTGGAACAGCAGGTGAGACGTTTTGGCGAGGCGTTTCTTGAAGTGCTGCGAAGCGGCGATGCCTGACGCCTGACGCCTGAATGAAGCCGTGGCGTCGCCCCGGCTCTGCGGGAATGGCTGCTGACGATACCCGGAACATGGCTGCAATATAAAAGACGATCCGGCCTTCTGATCGGGCCACGGGATGGCGGCGCATCACCCCGCCAGATCCCCGAGGATCGGGCAATCGGGCCGGTCATCCCCCGCACAGGCGTGGATCAGGTCGGCCAGCGCGCCGCGCATCCGGGACAGTTCCGCCAGTTTGCGGTCGATCCGGTCCAGATGCCCCTGCGCCACATGTTTCACATCGGCGCTGGCGCGGGCGCGATCCTCATAGAGGGCAAGCAGGGTGCGGCAATCCTCTATGGAAAATCCCAGCGACCGCGCCCGGCCCAGAAACGCCAGCTTGTGCAGGTCCGGCGCTGAAAACACACGATAGCCGTTGGTGTCCCGCGCGGGCGCGATCAGGCCGATCCCTTCATAATAACGGATGGTTCTGGCAGGCAGTCCCGCGCGCGCCGCAACATCGCCGATATTCATTGCCGCCTCCTTCGTTCCCCTTCATTCCGCTGCCGGGGCTGTGTCAGGATACCCCGCGCCCCCCGCCTGTGCGCCATTGCAGAGCCGGCCTGCCCAGGCGCAGCGCATTCGTCAGCACGAACACCGAAGACAGCGCCATGGCGCCTGCGGCAAGGCCGGGGGACAGAAGCACGCCGAACATCGGATACAGCGCGCCCGCAGCCACCGGGATCAATGCGATATTGTAGCCGAAGGCCCAGAAAAGGTTCTGCCGGATATTGCGCAAGGTCGCCCCGGACATCGTGATCGCCTGAAGAACGCCCGCCGGATCGCCGGACATGAGCACCACATCGGCGGCCTCTATCGCGATGTCGGCGCCTGTGCCGATCGCGATTCCCACATCCGCCGCAGCCAGCGCAGGCGCATCGTTGATGCCATCGCCCACAAAGGCCAGGCGCTGCCCGGTTGCGCGCAGGCTGTCCAGCGCGGCGAGTTTTCCCTCCGGCAGAACTTCGGCGATGACTTCCCCGATGCCTGTTTCGGCGGCAATCGCGCGCGCCGCGATCCGGTTGTCGCCGGTGATCATGACCACCCGCCTGCCCGCCCGGCGCAGTTCCGCGATTGCAGCCCCGGCGGTGGGCTTGACCGGGTCCGCCACGCCAAGCACCGCCGCCGCCCGCCCGTCAATCGCCGCATAAAGCGGGGTGTGCCCGCGTTCGGCCCATTTCCGGCCAGTGTCGGGCAGGCGGCCCAGGTCGATGCCCTCGCGCGCAAAAAGGCGGTCAGCGCCGACAAGCACCCTGCGCCCCTCCACCATCGCCGAAACACCGTAACCGGTGATGGACCGAAAGCGTTCGGCTTCGGGCAGGTCGGGGTCCGCTGCGCGCAGAACGGCCCGTGAAACCGGGTGTTCGGATCGGGCCTCGGCGGCGGCGGCCAGGCGCAGCACCAGCCTCGGATCGAAGCCGTCGGAAACCTCGATCCCGACAAGCTCGGGCCGCCCCTGCGTCAGCGTTCCGGTCTTGTCGAAGGCGACAATCCCCGCCCCGCCCAGCGTTTGCAGTGCCTCGCCCTTGCGAAAGAGCACCCCCAGTTCCGCCGCCCGGCCGGCGCCGACCATGATCGAGGTCGGCGTCGCCAGCCCCATCGCACAGGGGCAGGCGATGATCAGGACGGAAACGCCCGCGACCAGCGCGTGGGTCAGGGCCGGGTCGGGGCCAAGGATCAGCCACAGACCCACGGTGGCCAATGCCGCCAGCAGCACGGCGGGGACGAACCGGAATGTTATCCGATCGACCAGCGCCTGAACGGGCAACCGTGTGGCCTGCGCGGTTTCGACCATGCGGATGATCCGGGCCAGCGCGGTGTCCGCCCCGACTGCGGTCGCCCGAAACCGGAACGCGCCCGCCCCGTTCACGGTGCCGCCGCTGACCTGCGCGCCTTCGGATTTCGACACCGGCGCGGGCTCTCCGGTCAACATGCTTTCATCGACGAAGGAGGCGCCTTCGATGACCACACCATCCACGGCGACCTTTTCGCCCGGACGCACATGCAGGATGTCGCCGGGCAGCACGTCGGCAATCGGGGTCTCCTGCGGTTGTCCGCCGCGCTCGACCAGCGCCGTCTGCGGCTGCAAGCCGATCAGGCGGCGAATGGCGTCGCCGGTGCGGCCTTTGGCGCGGGCCTCCAGAAGCCGCCCGGCCAGGACCAGCGAAACGATTGCCCCGGCGGCTTCGAAATAGACCGCGCGCGCGTCGGCGGGAAGAAGCGCAGGCGCGAATGTCGCGACCGCGGAATAGCCCCACGCGGCCAGCGTGCCCAGCGCCACAAGGCTGTTCATCTCCGGCACGGCGCGCAGCAGGGCGGGAATGCCCCTGGCGCAGAACACCCGGCCCGGCCCGATCAGGATCAGCGTGGCCAGAAGAAACTGAAGAACCCGGCTGGTCTGCTGCCCCATCGTCTGATCGACAAGGTGATGCAGCGCCGGGAACACATGCCCGCCCATTTCCACGGTGAAGATCGGCAGTGTCAGCAACGCGGCGACAAGCGCATCGCGCCGCAGGGTGGCGATCTCGTCAGAGCGGCGGTCCGCGACACCCGCCGAACCCGTCATGCCGCGCCGGAGCGGATATCCGGCCTTCACGAGCGCCGTGGCAAGCGCCGCCGGATCGGCCGGGGCGCGATAGACGACACGCACGTTTTCCGCCGCCAGGCTGACCGTCGCTTCGGTCACGCCGTCAATGACTTCGAGGGCGCGCTGCACCCGCCCGACGCAAGAAGCGCAGGACATGCCGGAGACGGAAAGGACGGCGGTATGAACCATGGACGCGGGCCTTTTGATCCCGGTTGCGACAGCACAGGAGATAAGGCTTCCAGTTACTGGAAGGTCAAGAGGGAAACCGGTGTTTTCATGAAAATTCCCGACCTGTTCAGGTTGGCCGCCCGGAACAGGGTCGGGGCAGAGGGCGGCGGCATCCGTGTCCGCATCCGTGTCCGTGTCCGTGTCCATGCCACGGCGGCGCGCGGCATCCCGAAATCCCGGATTTCATGACCGGCACTGCACCAGACGGTAGACGCCTTCAGGCAGGTTCAGCGCGGCGGCAAGATCGTTGAGCTGCGAAATCGACAGGGTCACTTTCTGAACAGTGTCGGTGCGCGGGTCGAATTGCTCCACAGTGACGCAATCGTCGAAAGCGTGGATGGTGATGTCTTCGCGCAAATGGCTGTCAGGCTCATCGACGAGGGTGATGACGGTGGTGTCAAACTCATGCTCGATGGTAAACATGGGGCGAGATTACGGTGCCGGCGGAGGATTGCAAGCCCGCGCGGCCTGTTGTCGTTTTCGCTGGCGCGGCGCGGCCGCCATGTTAGACTTGCGCCATGAAACAGTATCGCCGCCCCCTTCTTCCGGGTCTTGTCGCAGTTCTGTCCCTGTCCGCCTGTATCGGAACCACGACCCCCGGCCCGGTGCAGAACGGACTACCGCAGAACGGATCGACCGTGCAGGTTCAGCCGCTGCCCGCTGCCGTGGCCCGCCGCAACTTCAACGCGGCGGTCGCCCGGATGGAGCCGATTGCCGAACAGATCTGTCGCGAACGCACCCAGGGCACGAATTGCGATTTCGGCATCGTGGTGCATCCGGATGCCAGTCTGCCGCCCAACGCATTCCAGACGCTCGACAAATCAGGACGCCCGGTGATCGGATTCACGCAAAAGCTGATTGCCAACATGCAGAACCGGGATGAGGTGGCCTTTGTCCTGGGACACGAGGCGGCGCATCACATAAGGGGGCATATTCCGAAAACCCGGCAGAACGCCATCGCCGGGGCCTTGATCGGCACCATCGCGGCGGCCGCGCTGGGAATAGATGCTCAACCCGTCATGGATCTCGGGGCGACCATTGGCGCGCGGCAGTATTCCAGGAAATTCGAATTGCAGGCTGATGAGCTGGGCGCGGTCATCACCCATCGCGCCGGATACGACCCGGTGCGCGGGGCGCTTTACTTTACCCGCATCCCCGATCCCGGCGATCGTTTTCTGGGCACTCATCCGCCAAATGCCGAGCGTCAGGCGGTGGTGCGCCGAACCGCAGCGGCGCTGTGACCCGAGCGCGATCAACGGCGCTCTCCCCGCGCTCCGCGAACGACAGACAACGCCCGGACAATGGCGGCGCCGACTTTGAAAACCCCGCCTTCGAATGGTCATCGCAACCTCCTGTCTCAAGCCGTCGCGACGACCGCCTGAACCCGCCCCCGGCGGATTCAAACGGTTGTCGCAATGGTTGCGTTCATATCTCATCTCAAGATTTCGTCCAATGCTTCAACTGGTGTTTTCCATCCGAGTGTTTTGCGGGGGCGGCTGTTTAACGTGAATGCGGCCGCCTCCAACTCATCGGGGCAGTGTTGGCCGAGGTCTGTGCCTTTTGGGAAATACTGGCGCAACAGGCCATTGGTGTTTTCATTGCTACCGCGTTGCCAGGGGCTTTGAGGGTCACAGAAGTAGGTGTTTGATCCCATGTTTGAGCTATGCCCGAAAGTTGGTGATGGTGAGATCATGCGGCGTTTTGAATTTGCTTGATCCCGTCTGTGAACTCAACCCCTTCAATGATCTCTGGCATGCGGTTGGCGCCGTCGAGCTTTCGCCATTTTCCTTGCGCTGACATCATCAGCTTGAATGCCATGGCCAACCCGGTCTTGCGGCTCAGGCAGCCTTTGGTTTTGCCGGTGCGGTGGCGGACGGTGGCGAAGGTGCTCTCGATCGGGTTCGTGGTTCGGATGTGCTTCCAGTGCTCAGCAGGGAAGCCGTAGAAGGAGAGCAGCACAGCCCGGTCTTTGGTCAGTTTCCCAACCGCCTTGTCATATTTCGCGCCGTAGGTTTCCACGAAGAAATCGAAGGCGGCCCCGGCTTCGGTCTTCGTTTCCGCCTGCCAGATATCATGCAGGTGGCCTTTGGCTTTGGCCTGCACCGATTTGGGCATGGCATTGAGAACGTTTCCGGTCTTGTGAACCCAGCACCGTTGTTCCGGGGTGCTGCCGAAGACTTCGCGCAGCGCCGCCCGGAACCCCCGTAACCCTTGGGGCGCCGTCGCCAATGGCCAGATCGGGGGCGTGGGACAGCCCGCGACGCTTGAGATCGAGCAGCAACTCGCGCCAACTCTGCGTGCTTTCACGGTAGCCGTCGGTGAGGCCCAGAACCTCCTTGCGGCCCCACTCATCCGCGCCGATCAGCACCAGAACGCATTGTTTCTGCTCTTCCATACGCGGTTGGAAATAGACACCATCGGCCCGGACATAGACGAAACGCCGGGCACTGAGATCGCGGCGCTGCCAGCGTTCATACTCCGCCCCCCAGTCCGCTTTCAATCGCGAGATGGTGCTCGATGAAAGCCCTGCCGCGTTCGGCCCCAACAGCGCCCCAGGAGCCTCCTGAAAGTCGCCCGTGGAAATGCCCTTGTCTATTGGATTTCCCAGGCATTCGTATCCGTGCGATACGGATGCCACCCCTCGGGCCGCTGCAGCGGCCCGAGGGGTGGCGGGGGATGGATCGATGATGCCCTGGTCTTTGAGGACCGTTCTCAAGATGGATCACCCCCGCCCTTTTGATGAACCCGAACAGATAGTGGAGGAGGGAACACCCCTGCCTCGTATGACAAGAACGGGAGACGAAAAGGTCATGAATGATACCATCGGCATCGACATCTCGAAAGATCATCTCGACACCCATCGCCTGAGCGATGGCAAGGCGAAACGCTTCACCAACGACCGGACAGGACTGAAGACGCTGAAGAACCGGATCGGCCCGCAGTGCTGCCGCGTCGTCTACGAGCCTGCAGGACGCTATCATCGCGATCTGGAGGCCCGCCTTTCAAAGACGGCTCACGCCATGGTCAAGGTGAACCCCAAACGCGCCCGCCGCTTCGCCGAAGCGGTCGGCCAGTCCGCCAAAACTGACCGGATCGATGCGGAACTGCTGGCCCGCATGGGGGCGATGCTTGACCTGAAGGCTTCACCGTTGCGCGATGAACCCATGAACGATCTGCGGGAGGTGCATGTCGCCCGGAGCGCTCTCATCAAGGACCAGACTGCCTGCCGGAACCGGCTCTGCGGTGCGCGCAACACACTCGTCAAGGCGCAACTGAAAACCAGGATGCGCCAGATTGCAAAGCAACTTGCCCAACTCGATGCCGAGTTGAAGAAGCGTATCCGCGAGGATGCAAAGCTTGCCAGACAGTTCGAGATCCTGCGGTCGATCCCCTGCCGTCGCAATACTCATCGAAATGCCGGAGATCGGAACCTTGACGCCCAAGCAGGCCGCCGCGCTTGCGGGCCTGGCTCCCTTCGTGCGCAAGTCCGGCAAATGGACAGCCAGAGCGAAAATCGGAGGCGGACGAGCCGGGCTTCGCCAGGCGCTCTACATGCCCGCCCTCGTCGCAGCGCGCTGCAATTCCCAACTCACCTGCGTCTACAAGGCTTTGCGTCAAAAGGGCAAGAAAGCCAAGGTCGCTCTTGTGGCAATCATGCGCAAGCTCATCATCCTCGCAAATACCCTGATCCGCGAAAACCGCCAGTGGTCCAAAATCAAACCTTGACCAGGACAGATATCTTGAGATAGGGCCACGGCAGCAGTTCCTCAATCGATCTGGTCTTGCGCAGCCAGGGCGGCAAGATCGACGAGGCGAAACGGATCTTTTCGTCCACATTGCCCCGGTCCCGCACCCGCGGCGCCTTCACTGCTATCGGGCCGATGCCGGTCATAACCTCGCGCTCGGGCAGATGACCATGGCGCACCAGCCGCGCACGGCCATCGTCCGTCACCTCGCGGGCATGGGCGGCGAGGAGCGTGGCCAATTCCGCTTCCACCGCCTGTTTGAGCAGTTGGCGCGCGCCGGTTTGCAGGATGTCGGTCAGCGGGTCAGACGAAAATCCCGATGGACCGGGCAACGGCGTGATGGTAGACTTCGTCAGGTGGCATATCCTTTTCTCTGCTGAGAATTGCGGCGCGTGAACAACGCCATGATAGGCCGCCAATCAGCGCCATAACCAACTTTCGGCTATAACTCCCCATGTTTTGCTGGTGCGCTTGTCTTATGACATTATGTGGCTTCTTTGCGATAAGGGAGCCGCTGCCCGGCACCTCACATATACCGGGCAGCGGCGGCGGTCGGATCGCGTTGCGCCTAGTCGGCAGAGACCGAAAGAGAGTATGATCGACCGCCGTCTTCACCACAGGCCTGAACGGATACACGGGGCCCTAGTCCCCCGGAATTGTACTTTGTATCATTGACTGAGCGGGAATTGAGGAGGATGTTGCGATGGTGGGACGTTTGGCGGATGCAGTGGTTCTGAGCGAAGATGAGCGCCGTTTTCTCGAGGGTCAGGTTCGGCGTCCCAAAGCGCCACGTTCGCTGTCGGACCGATGCCGGATGATCCTGCTGTGCGCCGATGGATTGGCGAGCAAGGAAGTGGCGGCCCGGCTTGGGGTGCATGAACACACAGTCGGCAAATGGCGCAGACGTTTTGTGCGATGCCGGATTGAAGGTCTCACCGACGAATACCGCTCCGGTCGCCCGCGCACCGTGTCGGACGATCAGGTGACTGCGGTGATTGAGCGCACGCTGAACACGACCCCGAGGGATGCGACCCATTGGTCGCTCCGAAGCATGGCTGCGGCGACGGGACTGTCGCACACCACCATCCGGCGGATTTGGAACGGGTTCGGCCTGCAACCGCACCGAAGCGAGACATTCAAGCTCTCAACCGACCCGCTGTTCGTGGACAAGGTGCACGATATCGTCGGGCTGTACCTGTCACCGCCGAACAGGGCTGTCGTGTTGTGTGTTGACGAGAAATCGCAAATCCAGGCGCTGGATCGCGAACAGCCTGTGCTGCCAATGGCGCCCGGCGTGGCCGAGCGGCGCACCCACACCTACATCCGACACGGCACGACGTCGCTTTTTGCAGCACTGGATATCGCCACCGGCGCCGTGATCGGCAAATGCTACAAGCGGCACCGCGCCACCGAGTTCCTCGACTTCCTCAAACAGATCGACCGGCAGATGCCGGACGGGCCGGAGGTGCATATCGTCATGGACAATTACGCCACCCACAAAACCCCGAAGATCAAGGCCTGGCTGGCACGCCGCCCGCATTGGCATGTCCACTTCACACCGACCTCGGCCAGTTGGATCAATCAGGTGGAGCGTTGGTTTGCTGAACTGACGCGCAAGCAACTGCAGCGCGGCGTCCATCGTTCAACGGCGGAACTGGAAGCCGATATCGCTGCATTTATCGAGGCCCATAACGAAAACCCCAAACCCTACAAATGGGTCAAACCCGCCGACCATATCCTCGCCTCCGTCAAGCGGTTCTGCCAACGCGCCCAACAAAACTCATGTGCCGAACTTTAGATGCAGGTGACTAGCCCCGCATGACAAGCACAGGATATGGCGAAGATGACGGATCATAACATTGGCGTGGACATTTCCAAAGCCCTCTTCGACGCGTTCGATCTCAAGACAGGACGGGCGGCGCAGTTCACGAATGGCAAGACCGGGTTTCGGAGCTTCCGGAAATGGCTGGGCGGGCGCAAGATCGCCCGGATCGTCTACGAGGCGACCGGTATCTACCACCGAGCATTCGAGCTTGCGCTCAAAGCGGATTTCCCGCTGGTCAAGGTAAATCCGCTCCCGGCGCGCCGGTTCGCAGAAGCCCGCGGCACACGCGCCAGGACCGACCGGGCGGATGCCCGCTCCCTGGCAGAAACGGGAAAGGCTTTCGATCTCAAAGCGCTGCCGCTGAGGTCAAAAAGCCGGCGCCTTCTCAGAGACATGCACTCGGCACGCTCCAGAATGATGGCCGAACGCGTCCGTCTTCCCGGTCGCATCTCCCAACTCGACGTGCCGCTTTTGCAGCGTCAGACGCGGGAGTTGATCGAGCATGTCGAAAGGCACGTCGCCGAACTGGATGCCGGGACCGCAGCGCTGATCGCTGAGGACCGGGAAGAAACCCGCAAGCTGGAAATCGTCCGCTCCATTCCCGGCACAGGCATGGTGACGGCCTCGGCCATCCTCGCCTTCATGCCCGGGATCGGCCAACTCGAACGCAAACAGATGGCAAGCCTGGCTGGCCTTGCTCCGTTCACACGATCATCCGGAACCTGGGTTGGCCAGTCATTCATCAAGGGCGGTCGAAAGCCGCTGCGGCAGGCATTGTACATGCCGGCGCTCGTTGCGGCGCGCTTCAATCCGGATCTGAAGAAGAAATACGACGCTCTGCGCGCCGCCGGGAAACCAGCCAAGGTCGCGCTTGTCGCGCTGATGCGAAAACTGATCGAACTCGCCAACACACTCGTCAAATCCGACCGGAAATGGGCCCCGAAAACCTGTTGACCAAAACGGATACTCTCCTTGGCCGCGCCGCAGGAGCGCAACCTGTCGGTGACGAGGCCCCGAGGCGCGGTGTCGACTTTCTTCAGCAATGATTTCAGCAATCGTTTTGCCGCCGCCGTATCGCGCTTGCGCTGCAGGATTTCGTCGAGAACCAGCCCGTTTGGGTCGACTGCGCGCCAGAGCCGGTAAATCTCACCCCTGATTTTGACGCGCACTTCGTCAAGATGCCAGATGTCACCCGGCTTTGCCGATCCATGGCGCAAACTGCGCGCAAACGCTGGACCAAACTTGATCACCCAACGGCGAAGCGTCTCATGGGAAATCTCGACCCCACGCTCAAGCAGGAGTTCTTCGACCGAACGGAGGCTGAGGTTGAAACGGACATAGAGCCAAACCGCGTGAGAAATAATCCCGGCAGGAAAGCGGGGGCGTTTGTAGCTGAGCCTGTATTTTGACATTGCCGGAAGTAACCAAAACTCTGCGTCCACGCAACCAGTGGAGATTTAATGTGACAGCACCTGTCAAAGCACCGCGCACCCGTCGAGCATGTCTTCGCAGTCCGCAAACACATGATGGGCATGGCGGTGCGCACCATCGGCATCGCGCGCGCCAAGACAAAGATCGGCATGGCCAACATCGCCTGCAACATCCGCCGCCTGGTCCAGTTCGGCGGCGCCGTCACTGCCTGATCACAGGATGTATCCGCCCATTATTACGGAAAACCGCCCGGTTCGGGCGCAAATCATGCTGTCACACCGACAGAACCCAAAGACAGACAGCGTCGAGGGAATGCTGCTCCAAAATCAAGATTGATAGAGATCCTCCACGGTACACGACGCACTTGAGTTGAGGGGGGAAAAGGGTTTGAATTGAAGATTCTCGAGCACAAGGAACTTCGTGATGTTCGCATTCCTCCTCAGCCCTCTGGTCGCCACGCTACGCCCGCATTTTGATCTGAGCAAGACACGACTGGAAACGCTTGCGGTTTTGCTCGCTGGTCTGGCAAACTGTCGGACGGTGAACCTGAGCCATCTGGCGAGCCAGTTCTCGGGGACGGCGTTACACGCGTCCAACTATCGCCGTGTGCAGCGGTTCTTCCAGCATGTCCGCCTTGATGGCGATGTGGTCGCAGTACTGATCGTGCACCTGCTCAACCTTGCGCGTCCAAAGCTTCTGGCCCTGGATCGGACCAACTGGAAACTCGGCGCGAAAGACGTGAACATTCTGGTTCTGGCCATTGTGACGCGACGGTTTCGGGTGCCGCTGATGTGGGTCTCGCTCGACCATCCGGGCAACTCTTCACCGGCGCAGCGCATCGGGCTGATGCGGCGTTATTTGCGCCTGTTCGGGGCTTGCTCCATCGACGCCTTGCTCGCCGACCGGGAGTTCATCGGTACAGAGTGGTTGGAATGTCTAAATGAAAACAACATCCCGTTCGTTGTTCGGTTGCGTGAGAACATGCATCTGTGCACCGAAGATGGACGCCTGCATCAGTTCCGCACGCTCCTGCGGAAGTCTCGTCAAGGTGCCTGGACAGGCTGGCTCAGCACCATGGCGAGGGAACCGGACAACCGGCTGCGGTTCGCGGCAAAGCGTATCAAGGGGGGCGAAGCGCTCATCGTCGCCACGAACATCGACGCCACCCGACGGGCGCTCAATCTCTATCGCAAGCGATGGGGCATCGAGTGCCTCTTCGCCGACGCCAAGACCCGCGGCTTCAACAGTGAGGACACTCACATCACCAATCCTGCCAAACTCGCAACCCTCCTCGCCGTCATTGCCCTCACCGTGACATGGGCTTATCGCTGGGCGACCCGGGTCATGGGCCGAACGGCGATCCGCCGCAAAAGCCACAACCGACGTACAAAATCATGGTTCCGAACCGGGCTCGACGCTCTACGCAGATGGATCATCCACAACCCGGAAAACGCGCTATTGGCATGGCGACAAACATGCCCGAAGAGACCAATCAAACAACTTGCTCTTCGATGTGTCGTGTACCGTGGAGATCCTCAGATGATTGCGCATTGCCGCCAGACGGCTGGCCCGTTCCAACTCTCCCTGCGTTCGTTTCAGCCTGCGTTCCGCAGTCCGGCGTTCCTCTATCTCGACGGCCAGTCGTTCATTGGCCAGACGCAGTTGCGCCTCTTCTTTCTCGGATCGCTCAAGCGCCGCCCCCATACGCTACCCGCGCTGAACCTGAAAAAGGATCAGGGAAATTGCCGCGACGCCTCGATCAGCCCGCGTTGATCGGGCGTCAGGGGGGGGGCAGCAGCGACGGATCCCCGGCTTGCGCGGTTTCGACAACGAACGGATCGCGGGCGAGCACACAAGTCAGATGCGACAACCGGGATTATCACCGGCAAGAGGCGCATGTGTTTCGATTGGCCGGAAACCGGTTGCCATCCCTCAGATCGCCTTCGGGCGACAGGCGATTCCCGTCACCCCTCCATCCCCTCCAGTTCGTCGATCATCGCGGAAATCATGCCCAGGCCCTTGTCCCAGAATTCCGGATCGGAGGCATCCAGCCCGAAGGGGGCCAGCAGTTCCCTGTGATGTCTGGACCCCCCGGCGCGCAGCATGTCGAAATATTTGGCGCGAAAGTCGGCGTCGCCCTCTTCATGGACCGCATAGAGCGCGTTCACGAGGCCGTCGCCAAAAGCATAGGCGTAGACATAGAAGGGGGAATGAATGAAATGCGGGATATAGGCCCAGAATGTTTCAAAGCCTTCTTCGCCAAACTCGAAAGCCGGGCCGAGGCTTTCCCTGGTGATCGACATCCAGATGTCGCCGATCTGGCCGGGGGTCAGTTCGCCCTCCTGCCGCGCGGCGTGGAGTTTGCATTCAAAGTCGTAAAAGGCGATCTGACGCACCACCGTGTTGATCATGTCCTCGACCTTTCCCGCCAGAAGCACCTTGCGCCGGGCCGGTGTTTCCGCCGCGCCGAGGAGTTTGCGGAAGGTCAGCATCTCGCCGAAGACCGACGCGGTTTCGGCCAGTGTCAGGGGGGTGGAGGACAACAGTTCGCCCTGCCCCGCCGCCAGCACCTGATGCACGCCGTGGCCCAGTTCATGCGCCAGGGTCATCACGTCGCGCGGCTTGCCCAGATAGTTCAGCATCACATAGGGATGCACATCGGTGACGGTGGGGTGGGCAAAGGCGCCGGGGGCCTTGCCGGGTTTCACGGCGGCGTCGATCCAGCCCCGGTCGAAGAACGGTCCGGCAATTTTCGCCATTTCCGGGTCAAAGCCCGCATAGGCGTCCATCACCGTCCGCTTCGCCTCTTCCCAGCCGATGCGGCGGTCATCCTCCATCGGCAGGGGGGCGTTGCGGTCCCAGACCTGCAACCTGTCGAGGCCCAGCCATTTCGCCTTCAGCGCATAGTAACGGTGGCTGAGTTTCGGATAGGCTGCGACCACGGCATCGCGCAGCGCCTGCACGACCTCGGGTTCCACATGGTTGGCAAGGTGGCGCGACATCTGCGGCGTGGGCAGCCTGCGCCAGCGATCCTCGATCGCCTTTTCCTTGGCCAGCGTGTTGTGGATGCGCGCGAAGAGCCTGATGTTTTCGGCAAAGACCCGCGCCAGTTCCCGCGCAGCGGTTTCGCGTTTCGAGCGGTCATGGTCGGTCATGAAGTTGAGCGTGGCCTCAAGGTTCAGTTCCTCGCCGTCGATCCCGAAGGTCAGACCGGCCATGGTTTCGTCGAAGAGCCTGTTCCAGGCCGACGCTCCGACCGCGGATTGATCGTGCAGGAATTGTTCCAGTTCATCCGACAACTGATAGGGCTTCATCGCGCGGATGCGGTCGAAGACCGGCCGATAGCGGGCGAGGGCGTCGTTCCGGGCGAAGAGGCCGGTCAGGCGATCATCGTCGAGCCGGTTGATTTCCAGCGTGAGGAAGACGAGCCGCCCGGTAAAGTCGGTGATCTTCTCTTCGCAGTTCTGCAAGAACCGGGCGCGGGTGGCGTCCGTGGTGTTCTGGAAATAGCGGAGCCCTGCAAACGACATGATCCGGCCCGCAGTGCCGTTGATCGCCTCATACGCCTTGACGCATTTCAGCAGGTCCGCTGCGTCGAGCCCGGCGAGTTTGCCCGCATAGGTTTCGGCGAAGCCGGTGCAGGCGCGGTCGAGCCGGCCCATGTCGCGGGACAGTTCCGGCGCGTCTTCACCGGTATAGAGGTCATCCAGATTCCATTCCGGCAGGGCGTCCGGATTTTCACCCCCACAGGCGGGGCCGGCGTCGAAACTGCGGTCGGGGAAGACGGGCATGAAAGGCTGCATGAAATCCTCCTGGGGTTCGGCTTGCGGATCAGATTAGGCATGGCGGTGCGAAAAGCGCAAGCGCGATCCTGCGCCGGAAACCGGTGGATATTTCACGAATGCGCCGCGAAGAACGCGCAGGTTTCATCCAGCACCCGGTTGCGGATGTCGGGCGCTTCGAACAGCGGTTCATGCCTTGCGCCGTCCAGCATCTTCAGCCGGGCACCCGGCCAGCGGGCCATCAGGCGGTGGATGCAGGGCGGGTTGACGATCCGTTCATCGCTGCCGAGCCAGGCAAGAACGGGCATGTCCGGCAGCGCCATGTCGCGGAAGCGGCGGCATTCGGTCAGCGCTTCGTACAGCCAGCCGAGACTCGCGCCGCCCAGCGAGAGTTCCGGGCGGGCGGCCAGTTGGCGCTTCATGTAATCGAACATGTCCGGGTCCGTCGTCAGTTCGTTGCCCTCGAAGGGTGTCGTGGCCACGTAGCATTCCGCGTATGTGCCGGGAATGTAGCGATCAGCATAGCCCAGTTTTATGGCGAGCCGCGCAGCCATCCAGGCTTGCGGGCGTTTCAGGGCGGATATGCGGATGCCCCACATGGGCGCGCTGAAACAGGCGGCCCTGACATTGAGCCCCCTGGCCAGCGCCCTGAGCCCGATTGCCCCGCCCATGGAATGGCCGATCAGGAAGTACGGCTTGGGCGATGCCATTTTCCCCAGCCCTTTCAGCACCGCCGCCACGTCCAGTTGATAGTCTGAAAACCTGTCTGCGTGGCCCACATGGGGATTATCCGTCAGCCGGTCCGCGATGCCCTGCCCGCGCCAGTCGATGGCGACAGGGCAATAGCCGCGCGCCACGAGTTGCGCAGCCGTGCGGCCGTACTTCTCGACCATCTCGGTCCGGCCGGGAAAGATCAGGACCGTTCCCCTGTCGCCCCCCGGCCAGTGACCCATGCGAATGCGCACGCCGTCGCGGGTGGTCAGCCACCAGGCCGCGCCGCTGTCCGGGCCCTCGGCGATGTCGGCGTAAAAGGGTGCCGGGGTCATCGGTCAGGCCAGAAGGTTGCCCAGTTTCAGGACAGTGCCCATATCGCCATCGACCGACAGCCTGCCGGACATGAAAGCGGCGGTCGGGTTCAACTCGCCGTCGAGGATCGCCCGGAACGTGTCCGCATCGGCCGACAGGACCACGTCCGTCTCCTCGTCGTCGCCCGCCCGCACGCCGTCGCTGTCGATGATGATCGCGCCTTCGTCTTCGACCACGAACCTGGCGCTGCCGTCGAAGGTGTCCGACAGTTTTTCCCGAAGCACGGCAACCGCGGCGTCGATGAGTGAGTCCATGTGAAATCCTCCGGTCATGAGCAGGAAACCATTCGCATTCGGCAAATGCTGCATTATGTTGGGGATGATATGAACGCATTTGACCCGATACTCAAATCTGCCGTTGCGGCATTTGTCATCTTTTTTATCAATCTGTCGCCCGCCCCGGCGGCGGAACCGCCCGCAGAACTGTTTGATGCGCTTGCGGCGGCGGATGCGGAACAGGCCGGGGCGATTGCCGAAGAGATTCGCGGGTACTGGTCGCAATCGGGTTCCGACGCCATGGATCTGCTTCTGGATCGGGGCCGCAAGGCGCTGGAGGCGGGCGACGCGCGGGCTGCGGTCGAACATCTGACCGCGCTGACCGATCACGCGCCCGAATTCGCCGAAGGCTGGCATGTGCGCGCGCAGGCTTTCCATGTGGCGCAGCTTTCCGGCCCGGCGCTGGCTGATCTGGAACGCGCGCTGACGCTCTCGCCCAGGCATTTCGACGCCATGTTCGGGCTGGCGATCATTCTCGATCAGACCGGCGCGCCCGAAGATGCGCTGTCGGTTTTGCGCATGGTGCGTATCATATATCCGCATCACCCTGACATGGGACCGGCGATGGAACGGCTGGAAATCCGGCTTCGGGGCAGCGTTGTTGCACGGATGCGGTCGCGTTTGATATTGAGGCGTTTCGTTCTCAATAGGCTGCTGTAGATGCCACATAAGTTCAACGCCACTCGTCGTAACAAGGTCCCCAGGCAAGGGCATCGGGTTACGAATTGGGCTGAGTACAACGAGGGCCTGCGACGGCGCGGGGATCTGACGATGTGGGTCAGTGAAGAGGCGCCTGGTTTGTGGTCGTCACCGCGCCGCACAACCCGCGGCGGGCAGCCTCTCTACTCGGATCTGGCGATTGAGCTCTGTCTGACCCTGGGCATGGTTTTCAACCAACCGCTGCGCCAGACACAAGGGTTCATGTGCAGTATCGCGGGTTTGCTTGGGGTTGAGATCGCAGTGCCGGATTTCTCCACCTTATCGCGCAGGGGCAACGGACTGAGCTTGCCTGCCAAACCAAAGCCCGACAGTGACAAACCGGCCCATCTGGTCGTCGACAGCTATGACGGCGACCCAACACGCGCGCTGTCAGCCGAGCGTTTTGGCACGACCCTCGAGGTTGCAATCCCGCCTCCCAAGAACGCAACCTTCAGCCCTGATTGCGCCTGCAATCCCACGGCGCGAGACTGCGACATCACCGGGATCAATGCCCATGGCCGGATAGCGTGGCAGAAAACATCCGGCGACAACCAGCGTAGCAGAGGCGAAACCCAAACAGGCCGCTGGAAGGCCATCATCGGACCCAAGTCAAAGGCGCGCACTTTCGAAAACCAAAAGACCGAAGCCAGGATCGGCGTCCGTGTTCTCAACCGGATGACTGATCCTGCACGTCCGGCTATGAGCGCATCGCGTGACAATCAGCATGGGTAGGGCACACTTCAAGCCGGCATTGATCCATGCAACAACGCCGACAAGATAGATGTGCTGGACTTCCGGGACAGGATCGCCAGCGTGGTGGACTCCACCATCCAGGCATGGCGTGGCCTCGTCCAGGTACGCCGTCAACTGGAGATCAGTGAGGCATCGCTGGAACGGGCCATGCAGCAGCTTGCGACCAACCGCACGCTGATCGAGGCAGGGCAGATGGCGGAACGGGAAATTCTCCAGAGCGAGGCGGATGTCGCCGGGCGGGAGTTGGGCCTCGTGGAGGCGCAAAACAGCGTGACCGGGGCCAATTTCAGGTTGGTTGACATTCTCGACATCAATGACGGGATCGTGATCTAGCCCGTGGAGAGCCCCCCGTAGAGCGCCAGGTTCCCTCTCTGGAGCAAGCCATCGAAACCGCGCTCAATCATTCGAACAGCTACGCGAGGGCGATGCTGCACAGGGAAATCGCCGCGATCAATCGTGACCGTTCGGTGAAGGAGCCCTGGCGTACTGCCGGTCGTCCCGGTTACGCTGCTGATGCAGCGTAACGCCAGGGCATCAGCTCGTCCAGCCGAGTGATCTTGTGATCCGCGATGCGGGCGAGAACCCATGTGAGCCAGGCTTGTGGATCGACTTTATCAAGCTTTGCCGTTTCGATCAGGGTGTAGGCGATGGCCATGGCTTTGCCACCGCCCTCGGAACCGGCGAACATCCAATTTTTGCGACCTGTGGCGACAGGTTTTATGGCGCGTTCGGCGATGTTGTTGTCCGCTTCCAGAAAGCCATGGTTCAAATAACCGCGTGCCTTTGGCAAACGACCAAGGGCATAACGGATCGCTTGGGCCAGAGGCGACTTGCCAGATATATTTGGCAACTGCGCGTGTAACCAGGTCTCAAGTTCATCGAAGATCGGTTTTGCCTTTTCCTGACGGATGGCAACGCGCTCTTCAGACGGTTTGCCACGCGCCTCTTTCTCGACGGCATAGAGTTCCGCGGTCCGGCGGAGGGCTTCTTCGGCAATCGATGAGCCTTGCGCGGCAAAGATGTCTACAAACTTGCGTCTGACGTGCGCCAAACAAGCCATCTCCTGGGCCTTGTCCTCACCGAATACCCCGTTGAAGCCGGAATACCCGTCCGCATGGACCCAGCCTTTGTAGCCGGAGAGATGTGAGACGGGATGTTCGCCCTTGCGATCAATCGTGAACTGATACCACGCGCAGGGCGGTGATGATCCAGACCATGGTCGTTCATCGCGAACATAGGTCCAGACACGGGCGGTCCTGGTCTTCTTGTTGCCGGGGGCCTGCATTTTAACAGGCGTATCATCAGCGAAGATGGCCGCGCCTCGGCGGACCATTCGGCCAATGGTGTCAGCCAGAGGTTCCAGAAGCGCGGTGGAGCCGCCAACCCAATTGGTCAGAGTTGATCGATTAAGATCAACGCCTTCACGGGCGTATATTTGCGACTGACGGTAGAGCGGCAGGTGGTCCGCGTATTTGCTGACCAACACGTGCGCCGGCAGCCCCGGTCCCGGGCGGCCACGTTCGATCGGGCGCGATGGCAGCGGCGATTGGACAATGGCCTCGCAACAGGAACAGGCCATACGCGGACGCACGATCCGGTTCACGACAAAACGCCCCGGTTTGTATTCCAACTCCTCGGTCACGTCCTCACCGAGCCTCTTCAACGCCCCACCGCAACGTCGGCAGTCCTCGCCCGGCGACAAGACCTCTTCGTGCCGGTCCGGATGATCGGGCAAGGGCTTGCGGCTGTGCCGGCGGGCCGGTTTGTCCGTTTCAGGCGTTGGAGCAGGCGCCGCCTGTTCTCCAGCGGCTTCGGCAATCGCCTCATCTTCCCGGAAGACCGGATTGAACTGGTAGAGGCTTTCTGATTTCGATCCAAACCGGTGCCGGTCATGCCCCGCCAGTTGGTGTTGGAGTTGTTCCACCTTCAGGGTCAGCGCCTTGACTTCATCGGCCGGAAGCCGGTTCACTGCCCGCAGTTCCGCAGGATCATCCGGGGCTATGTCGAGGTCCTTCAGCATCGCCGATCCTATACCAGATCAGCATTCCGGGGTGAACCCCGAAAGCGCGCAAAGCCTCGTATTTATTGACCTGTCCTACGCTCAACGGTCTCCAGGTTTTACGGGGCATCCGCCAGTCAATCCCCTCCAACAGCATTGAGAGCTGCGCGGGTGTGACGCTGATCTTGCCGTCCTTTGCAGCGGGCCAGACAAACCGCCCTTTCTCCAACCGCTTCGAAAACAGGCACGCGCCCTGGCAATCCCACCAGATGATCTTCAACAGATCGCCGCGCCGACCCCGGAACACGAACAGGTGGCCGGAATACGGGTCTTCGGCCAAAACCTTCTCGGCCTGGGCCGCCAGCGTATTGAACCCTCGCCGCATGTCCGTGACACCCGCCGACAGCCACACCCGCGTGTTGCTCGGCACCGGGATCAAGACATCAGCCCCTTCAGCAGCCGCGCCAGCACATCAGGATCGAACCCACCCTCGGCGCTGATCCGGTGACCGCCAGCCAACTCAATCTCGATACCGCCACCGAAGGCGACGGGACCGGATGGCTGCGCCGGGACCGGATGTGAAGCAGCCGGAGAAATCTCAACCGGCAGAAACACAGATCCAGCTACGACCTCGGTGAAATCTGGCGCAAAACGCGGGTCCTTCAGCCATTTGAAGATCAGATTGGCGTTCATCGCGTAGCGCCGCGCAACCTGAGCCACAGAAACACCCGGCGCGGCAGTCTGCAGGCAGATCGAACGCTTCTCGTCGTCCCACCAAATTCGCTTCTTGCGCCTGCCAGCCATAGAGTGCCTCATGGTGTCCACTATCGATGGTGGACACTATCGGCTCCTCCGCCCCCGCGTTAGGTCCGGTTCAACGGACGCTCACCATGGAACTGGGCCACCGATTAAGTCAATACCAGTCAGACCGGACGCATACGTATATAGTGGCGGTATACGAGATGCAGCCTGCGGCGCTTGAGGAGGCGCTGCGAGCGGCGAAATGCTGCGCGACAAACAAGGTGAGAATCCAGCGTCAATCAGGATGAGAACGCGTGTGCGGGGGCTCGCAGGGAGGGCGTAGCCCGACTGGGGAGGCCCCGCACACGCGTTTTGCCCTTTTGGGGCGGGCCTGACGGTTGTGGCCGGCTCGGATAAGGAATGATTTTCTGTGCAAGGGGATCGTTCATGCCGGGCTGTCATGTCACTGACCAACAAATGAGGCTCTTCATGACGCTCAGATCGACCCATTCCGTTGCCGTTGCCGCTGCCAAGGCGGGGATCAGCCAGGCAACGGGCTATCGGCTGCAAGCTGACCCAATTTTACCATCACAGAAGAAGGCCCCTCGCGGCCGGCGGCGTCCGGACCCGCTGGCGGACATTTTTGATGCGGAGGTCGTGCCGCTTCTGCGGTCCTCACCGGGGATCCGACCTGTGGCGGTTTACGAGGAGCTTCTGCGTCGGCATTCTGATCTGGGTACGGGCATCCGACGGACTCCGGAGCGACGGATACGCGCCTGGAATGCGGAACACGGCCCTGAACAGGACGTCATTTTCCGGCAGACCCACACACCGGGCAAAATGGGCCTGTCGGATTTCACCGCCATGGGCAAGTTGGGTGTGACCATTGCCGGTGAGGCACTGGGCCATCGACTGTATCACTTCCGGCTTGCCTATAGCGGGTTTCAGCACGCCCACGTCGTGCTGGGCGGCGAAAGCTATGTGGCGCTGGCTGAGGGATTGCAGAACGCCCTCTGGACGCTCGGCGGCGTGCCACACAATCATGGAACTGACAGCCTGTCGGCGGCCTTCAAGAACCTGGATAAGTCATCCCGGGCCGATCTAACCGACCGCTTCGACGCCCTGTGCAACCATTATGGAATGACGCCGACGCGCAACAACAAGGGCGTCGCACACGAGAACGGTTCCATCGAGAGCCCCAATGGGCATCTGAAGCGCACCATTGAGGACGCGCTGGTCATGCGTGGGTCGCGCGACTTCGAAAGCTTGCAAGATTATCGTCGCTTCATCGACGAGATCGTGGGCCGGATCAACGCCCGCAATGCCAAGCGTATCGATGCGGAACGTGCGAGCCTCAGACCTTTGCCGACGCGGCGGACCACGGATTACGAGGAGATCACGTTGCGCGTCACTTCCTCCGGGGGCTTCACCTTGCGCAAGGTGTTCTACACCGTGCCATCCCGGTTGATCGGGCATCAGCTGCGGGTTCGGCTCTACGATGATCGGTTGGAGCTGTTCCTGGGAAGCTCTGCCCTGCTAACGCTGACACGCGGACGAGCCTCGAGCACCGGGAGCCATGGGCACGTGGTCAATTACCACCACGTCATCCACTCCTTGCGCAAAAAGCCCATGGCGCTGATGGGGCTGGTCTATCGGGATCAGCTATTCCCGCGCCGGGCGTTCCGTAACATGTTCGCATTCCTGCTGGAGCAGACCAGTGAGAAGGCGGCGTGTCACATGGTTGTCGATCTTCTGGCGCTGGCACACGAGCGGGGCTGCGAGGCTGAATTGGCAGCGCAGCTTGAGGAGGACCTTCGCCAGAAGCGCCCGCCTGACATGGCGGCCCTACGCGCAGTGTTTAGCCCATCACAAGACGCACTCCCCCAAGTCGCGGTGCAACTGGCCGACCTGTCATCTTACGACCAGTTGGTCGGCGGTACGCCATCCGCTCAGGAGGTGACAGCATGACATCGCCCCAGACCGATACCGCCCGCCTAACCTTGGCTCTGACCGAATTGCGCTTGCCAGCCATCAAGGCGCTATGGCCGCGCTTTGCGGAACAAGCCGACAAGGAAGGCTGGCCCGCCGCTCGGATGCTCAGCACCCTGGTGGAGCATGAACTGGCTGAACGAGATCGCCGTCGTATCGAGCGACATCTCGCACAGGCACGCCTGTTGCCCGGAAAAACGATCGACACCTTCGACTTCACAGCCGTCCCCATGCTGTCCAAGGCCCATGTCAGTGCGATCACCGCTGGCGACAGCTGGATCGGAAAGGGCGGCAACATCCTGCTGTTTGGGCCGCCAGGTGTGGGCAAATCACATCTCGGCTCAGCCATCGGGCTCGCCCTTGTCGAGCAAGGCTACCGCGTCCTATTCAGCCGCACCACCGATCTGGTCCAGAAACTCCAACAGGCCCGCCGCGATCTCGTCCTCGAAAGTGCCATTGCAAAGCTCGACAAATTCCATCTGCTGATCCTCGATGACATCACCTACGTCACCAAGGATCAGGCTGAAACCAGTGTGCTCTTCGAACTCATCAGCGCGAGATATGAACGCCGCTCAATGTTGATCACGGCCAACCAGCCCTTCGGGGAGTGGAATGCGATTTTTCCAGACCCGGCCATGACATTGGCCGCCGTCGACAGGCTCGTGCACCACGCAACCATCTTCGAGATGAATGTCGAAAGCTACCGGCGAAGAGCAGCACAAAAGGCAAAGGGGCCGGGAAGGCCTGCACAAAAAGCCACACCGGAAAACACCAAAGCTGATTGACGCTCCGCGACAATCAAAAAACAAACCCCTTGATCGCGGCACAAAAGCCCGGCATCGTCCCAAACGTCGCGACCAAGGATTCTCATCCTGATTGACGCGCACTTCTCATCTTGATTGTCGCGCTACAGGCGTCACAACCCGTGTGTGTGAATCGTCATGCAACAGTGCCCCACTTATGTGGGTAATATCATTTAAAATTGACCCGCCTGTTTTGTTACCGTCCGCGCGTATTAGCGCGGAGAATGAGCAGGTGATATTGATGGAAAGTGCAGCGAAGAACCGGCGCATGGTTTTGCGTGACGGGCGAAGTATACGATCAGTGAGCCGAGAGACAGGATTGTCGCGGAACACGATCAGGAAGTATCTGAAGGACAGCTCCCCTCCGAGCTATCAACGTCGGACCGAACCGGTTCGGCACAAATTGTGTGACTATGAAGAACGGCTTCAGACCCTGTTCGAGCAAGACCTGACGCGCCCACGCCGGGAACGCCGAACCGGAGTGAAGCTTTATGAGCAGCTGGTTCTGGAGGGATATACGGGCTCGTATTGAGCTATGCCCGAAAGTTGGTGATGGTGTGATCAGGCGGCGTTTTGAATTTGCTTGATCCCGTCTGTGAACTCAACCCCTTCAATGATCTCTGGCATGCGGTTGGCGCCGTCGAGCTTTCGCCATTTTCCTTGCGCTGACATCATCAGCTTGAATGCCATGGCCAACCCGGTCTTGCGGCTCAGGCAGCCTTTGGTTTTGCCGGTGCGGTGGCGGACGGTGGCGAAGGTGCTCTCGATCGGGTTCGTGGTTCGGATG
>CBDCFF010000013.1:0-29226 GCA_965216225.1 Paracoccaceae bacterium | reverse complement strand
CCGGGCTCGTATGCCTTGAAAGGCTTGTGCGCGGGCTTCGCCACCTTCGGCTTCAGGTCACGGAGGGAGCCGACCCCATGACGGCGCAGGCATCGGCGCAGGCATCGATCCAGCCCGGAGCGCGAGACGTTCGGGTTGAGAAACTCGCGGACCACGGCGAGCAGGTCGTCGAGCGGCAGCAGCAGACTCTGTCTCAGCGAGACCGCCACGGCCTCCTGCGCCGGTGTCAGCGTGGTCTGCAACCTGTGCGCCGTGTGGCTCCGGTCGTGGACGGTGTCTCCAGACGGTCTGCTCCGAGATGCCATAGCGCTCGGCCACGATCCACGCGGGTTCATCACTCGCCTGGATTGCGGCCCTGATCTTCGGCGTCGTCGTCGCCTGCTTGTGCAAAGAAATCAGCATGTCTTGCCTCCGTCCCGAATCTCACGCAGGATTGATCTTGCCATGAACAGGCCAGAGCGGCGAGGGTCTATCTGATCGTCCGGGATGGAACACCTAGCCGAGATGCCGAAGAAGGTTCAGGTCGCCCGGATCGTGGCGACCGTTCTGGTGATCGGGGTATTTCCGGGCGCTGGTGCCTACATGTGGCGGCCGCTGGGCCTGTTCCCGGAACCGCCCGGCTCAACCATGGTGGCGGAGGCCGGGGCCTCGCAAGACTTTCACACGGTGGTGGTGGAGCCACGCCCGGTGCGCGAGACGCTCTCTCTGTCGGACAGGCTGGCGCCGTGGCGCACCGTCACGGTCGCGGCCCCGGTCGAGAGTCACGTCTCGGCAATACATTTCCAGTTCGGTCAAAAGGTGGAAGAGGGCGACCTGTTGCTTGAACTCAACACTGCCGACGCGGTGCAGAACTACCGCGAGGCGAAGGTGGCCTATATCGAGAAGCTGAGGGCGTTCGAGGCCGTCAGGGACTGGAACAACGGCCCCGAATGGCGGACGCCCGCCGGGCGTTCACGCGCGCGCGCATGGCGCTGGAGACGGAAGAGAGGCGGTTGAAGCTGAGGGCGTTCCTTCTGGAGCAGGGCCTGATCGCCGAGACCGAGCACGACGATGCGGAGCGGCAGCACCAGAGCCAGCTTCTGAATCTGGAGGCCGCGCAGGAGGATCTGGAGACGGCGCAGGCGCACGGCGGGCAGGAGGCGCTGGACAAGGCGGAACTGGAGCTCAGCACCGCAGAGGAGAAGATGTGCGCCCTTGAAGAGGGGCTCGACCAGGCCCGCATCCGCGCGCCGATTTCGGGCGTTGTGCTGGCGGCGGGCCGGAACGGCGCGGCCATGGCGGCGGGCGCACCGGTGAAGAAGGGGGATATGCTGGTGGCCATCGGCGACTTCAGCCGCATGGCGGCGACCGCAATGGTGGACGAGGTGGTTGTCGTGCGCATCGTGGTTGGTCAGCCCGTCTCGATCACCGGCAACGCCTTCCGCGACCTGCGGCTGGAGGTCAGGGTGACGCTGGACCCGCTGGAGGCAACAGCAGAAGCGGCTGCGCACGGGTATGTCCAGCACCCTGCAAATCGTCGTGTACCGGAACGACGCGGCGCTGACCGTGCCTCTCGAAGCGGTCAAACAGCGGGGCCGCTCGTACTGGGTGCATGTGGTTGACCAGGATACCCGCGAGACAAGCGAACGCGAGGTCGGGATCGGACCCACGACCATGGATTCCGTCGAGATCGTCGAAGGGATCGCCGCCGGAGAAGAGATTGCGGTGCCGGGATACTGATGCTGAAGCTGAAGCTGGTGAACGTCGAAAAATCCTTCAGGCTGGGGACGCTGGCCGTGAAGGTGCTGCGTGACATCAACTTGGAGGTGGCCGCTGGCGACCTGCTCTCGATCATGGGGCCTTCGGGCAGCAGTAAGTCCACCCTGATGAACATTCCGGGTCTGCTGAGCAGGCCCAGCGGAGGCTTTTACCTCCTAAGCGGTCGCGATGTCTCGACCATGCGGGACCGGGAACTGTCTGCCTTCCGCAACGCCCATATCGGTTTCGTGTTCCAGTCGTTCAATCTGCTGGATCGGCTGACGGCCCAGGAAAACGTGGCGCTCCCGCTGGTCTATCGCGGCCCTCGCCCGCGCGAATCGCGGCGGCGGGCCGAGGCGATGCGGGGCAAGGTCGGTATGGAAGACCGGATCGGATACCGGCCGGACCAGCTTTTTGGCGGGCAGAAGCAGCGCGTGGCCCTCGCCCGGGCGCTGGTGGGAGAGCCTGCGGTCGTTCTGGCCGATGAACCGACGGGGGCGCTGGATTCGGATACCGCCGATAAGGTGATGCGCCTGCTGAACCGGGAGGACCGGATCGCCATCATCACCCATGACCCCGCGATTTCCATGCAGTGTGCGCGGCGCACCCTCATACGCGACGGGGCGTTGCACGAAGAGACGCCATGAGACAGACAGGATCTGCCCTGATCTACAATATGCGCGAGGCGGCCCGCAGCCTCGTTCGCGCCCGGCTGCGCACCCTGATCGGCCTTACCATCGGCATCGCTTCCGTGATCGCAATGATTTCGATCACCGAGATCGCCACCGCACAGTCGCGCAAGCAGTTTGAGGCAGTGGGAACCGACATCCTGTCCGTGGAGAAGTCCGAGGATCAGCCGAATGCGTCTTTCGACCTTGAGGACACGCTCGAACTGGCGCACCTGCTTCCGACGATTTCGGAGGTAGCGCCGAGGATACAGGGCAACGGCGAGTTCCGCTATGTCGGCAGGCGCGTCGGCTCCGGGTCGGTTCAGGGAGTGCCCGCCTCCTTCGCCGGCATCAACAGGCTGCCGGTCGTCGAGGGCCGGTTCGTCTCGGACCTGGACACGGGGCGCTATTTCGCGGTGGTGGGCGCCGAGGTCGCCAGGGCCATGCGCCGTCACGGCGGTCGCAGGCTCATGGGCGAGGTTCTGGAGATCGGGGGCTGGCTCTATACGGTGATCGGCGTGCTTGGGAACAAGCCGGAAAGCTATGCCCCGCCCTTCCAGGTAGAGGCGAACCAATCCGTTTTCGTTCCCATCACCACCCTGCGGCGCATTGATCCGGCGGCCAGGGTCGAACTGGTCATCGCCCGCGTGGCACCCGGCGTCCACCACTCGGAAGCAACCCGCGATATTCAGGCCTGGTTCGACGAGAGGCCGCGCGGGATGGAATTCACGATCACCAGCGCCGAGCAGCTTATTGAACGCATGGAGGACGCAATTGGGGCTGATGACGCTGCTTATGGGCGCGGTCGGCAGCATCAGCCTGATCGTGGGGGGATCGGGGTGATGAACATAATGCTGATCTCGGTCGCCGAACGCAAGCGGGAGATCGGCGTGCGCCGGGCGCTTGGGGCGAGCCGCGGCGACATCCAGCGCCAGTTCCTGATCGAAGCGGTGATCCTGACATTCGCGGGCGGCATCGCGGGCACGCTGCCGGGCAGCGCCATTACCTATGGCATATGCGAATATACGGAGTGGGAATCCTTCTCATTCGTCGTCGGGATATTCTTCGGCTTCCAATGGAAGCCGAAGCACTGAAACGCACCGCACCGCCCAGTCTTCCTGATTTTTTCCGGTTCCTGCCGTATTTTCCGATTCAGGGCGAAATCGGGAACCAGAGGAGACAGGAAAAAATGTTGAAAAAAAGAATAATATAGATAAGTAGGTGTTCAGTCCCGGCATCTGGTGGATCGGGTTCAGGATGAAACGATCTGGCTCTGTTGTCCAGATTTTGCAGATGTATTCGTAGGGCGTGAGGCCGCTGTTTGCGCCCGCTTGTGGTGGGCCGCCGCACAAGGGAGCGCATCCGCAGACATGCGGTTTGCAGCGGCAGGGGGGCAGCGGCATGACCGACGATCTGCCTGTCGTCGTCATCGGGGCGGGGATCGTCGGAACCTCCACCGCGATCTGGCTGCGGCGCGCGGGCAAAAGGGTGATCCTGCTTGATCGGGGCAGGCCGGGCCAGGGGACATCATACGGCAACGGCGGTGTCCTGGCGAGTTGCTCTGTCGTTCCGGTAACGGCGCCCGGTCTGATTGCCAGGGGGCCAAGGCTGTTGATGGACGGGAATTTCCCCCTGTTCCTCCGGTGGTCCTATCTGCCGAGGCTGACGCCATGGCTGCTGCGCTATCTTTCCCACGCCAATGACCGGGATACGCGCCGGATCGCGAAGGGGCTTGAAATCATTACCGGAGACAGCGTTGATCAGCATCGTGCGCTGGCAAGGGGAACTGCCGCCGAAAACTGGCTGTGCGGCAGCGATTATGTCTTTGCCTATCGTGACCGGGCGGCATTCGAAGCGGATGCCTATATATGGGAATTGCGGCGCGAGGCCGGGTTTGCGCCGGAATTGATCGAAGGCCGGGCAGTTCGCGAATACGACCCGATTTATGGCGCGAATGTCGGCCTGCTCGCGGTAATGAAAAACCATGGTCATGTGCGCTCTCCCGGCAGGTATGTTGCCGCGCTGGCGGAAGTCCTGCTGACAGAAGGCGGAGAGGTGCGCCGCGCCGAGGTGCGCGATGTCGAATTTTCCGGCGGCGCTGTTTGTGCGGTCGTGACCGACCGGGAAAGAATGGAATGCAGGCAGATCGTGCTGTGTGCCGGCGTCTGGTCGGGTTTGCTCGCCCAAAAGCTGGGATTGACCGTACATATGGAAAGCGAACGCGGCTATCACATCGTTTTCAGATCGCCTTCCATTCAAATGAGATCCCCGGCGATGATCGCGGCGGGCAAATTTGTCGCCACACCCATGGACGAGGGTTTGCGCTGCGCGGGAATCGTCGAATTCGGCGGCCTGGAGGCAGGCCCTTCAAAGGCGCCGCTTGCGCTGCTGAGAAAAACCGTCAATGATACATTTCCCGATCTGGAGTGGGAGGAAGAGGAGGAATGGCTGGGACACAGGCCATCGACGGCGGACAGCCTGCCCCTGATCGGGGAGGTCGGGAAAACCGGCGTTTTCACCGGGTTCGGGCATCAGCATGTCGGGCTGACAAGCGGTCCGAAAACGGGCCGGATACTTGCGGACATGATAACCGGGAAAAATTCCAACCTTGATCTGTCGCCGTTCGATCCGATGCGCTTTGGCTGGCGGCAAACGCAGGACCGTCCTGCAATGTGAAACACGGGATCGTCTTGCAACACAGGGAGTGAAAGATGAAGAAAATCACCAAATCAGTTGCTGCGCTGGCCGCGACGCTTGCGGCGGGTGCGGGTATGGCGAGCGCGGAAACCTGGGACATGCCGATGGCGTATTCGGCTGCCAATTTCCATTCCGCAACCGGTGCGGAATTTGCGGAATGTGTGACCACAGGCACCGGCGGCGATCTGGAAATCGTGACCCATCCCGGTGGTTCGCTGTTCTCGGGGTCCGAGATCAAGCGGACCGTGCAGACCGGTCAGGCCCTGATCGGGGAACGTCTGCTGTCCGGGCACCAGAACGAAAACGCCCTTTTCGGATTCGACTCGATCCCGTTTCTGGCGACCTCGTTCGAGGATTCGGCAAAACTGTGGGAAGCCGCCAAAGGTCCGTTGACCGACCTTCTGGCAGAGCAGAACCTGCATCTGCTTTATGCGGTGCCTTGGCCGCCTCAGGGACTTTACTTCAAAAAGGAGGTTGCCTCCGTTGCCGACATGCAGGGCGTCAAGTTCCGCTCATACAACAACGCCACCGCCCGGATTGCGGAACTGGCAGGCATGTTGCCGGTGACGATCGAGGCGGCCGAGATCAGCCAGGCCTTTGCAACCGGCGTTGCCGAAGCCATGATTTCTTCGGGTTCGACCGGGTATGACCGCAAGGTCTGGGAAAGCCTGACCCATTTCTACGCGGTCGATGCCTGGCTTCCGCGCAACTATGTGTTCGTGAACATGGATGCCTGGAACGGCCTGGATGATGATACCCGGAACGTGCTTGGCGGTTGCGCTTCGCTGGCCGAATACGCTGGCAACTGGCGTGCCGTTCAGTACACCGATTTCACACTGAAAGGGTTGGCGGACAATGGCATGATCGTCGGTCCCACAAACGAGCGGATGACCAGTGAACTGAAAGGCTTTGGCCAGATCATGACGGCGGAATGGCTGGAAGCCGCGGGCGCGCAGGGACAGGCCATCGTTGACGCCTTCAGGGCCGAGTAATCGGAAAACCGGAACTCCGGCGGGGTGGTCGGGGTTCCGCAATATTCGAAAGGAAGGCGCATGTTCGCCGCAGGACGGGCGTTGCGGCCCATTTTGGACCGGCTCTATCTGACCTGCGGGATCATCGCCGCGCTGTGCCTTGTCGGGATTCTGGTTCTCATCGTTCTTCAGATGATCGCCAGATGGACGGGGGAGGTTTTCGCCGGCGCGCCCGACTATGCGGGGTATTGCATGGCGGCGGCCTCATTCCTCGCCTTTGCCTACGCCCTGAACCACGGGACGCATATCCGGGTCAGCCTGCTGCTGAACGCCATGGGGCGGGCACGGGTCTGGGGCGAAATCTGGTGTTTTGTCATTGGCTCTTTCCTGTCGGTTTTCTTTGCCCGCTACGCGATCAAGGCGACGTGGTGGTCCTACAGGTTCGGCGATGTCAGCCAAGGGCAGGACGCGACGCCATTGTGGATACCGCAACTGGCCATGGCGACCGGCACCGTCATCCTCGCCATCGCCTTTCTGGACCATCTGGTTCAACTTGTCTTCACCGGCAGGCATGGCATTGCCCCGGACACGCTGGCGGAGTAGGGCCATGGCGGAACTCTATCCTGTTTTCATCTTCCTGTTCGTCCTGTTCCTGCTTCTAGGAACCGGGGTCTGGGTCGGTCTGGCGCTGTTCGGCGTGGCTTGTCTGGGGCTGGAAATGTTCACCACCCGTCCCGCAGGCGATGCGGTGCTGACCAGGATCTGGACATCGAGTTCCAGTTGGACCCTGACCGCGCTGCCGCTTTTCATCTGGATGGGCGAGATCCTCTATCGAAGCCGGTTGTCAGAGGACATGTTCCGGGGGCTCGCCCCATGGATGGCGCGCCTGCCGGGGGGGCTGATTCACACGAATATCGTGGGATGCACCATCTTTGCGGCGGTTTCCGGCTCCTCCGCGGCGACGCTGACGACCGTTGGCAAGATGTCCATCCCCGAATTGCGCAAGCGGGGCTATCCCGAATACATGATCATCGGCACGCTTGCGGGGGCCGCGACGCTGGGTCTGATGATCCCGCCCTCGCTGACGCTGATTGTCTATGGCGTGACGGTCGAGGAGTCCATCTCGAAACTTTTCATCGCCGGCATCCTTCCCGGCATCGTGCTCTCGGGCATGTTCATGGCCTATGTCGCAGGCTGGTCCTGGGTCCGGCCTTCGGAGGTGCCGCAGATCACGCAGAGGATGAGCTTTTCGCGGAAACTGAACGAATCCCGCTTTCTGATCCCCATAATACTGCTGATCCTCGTTGTCATCGGGTCGATGTATGCAGGCTTTGCCACGGCGACGGAGGCGGCGGCCATCGGGGTGATCGGATCGCTTCTGCTGGCAGGTGCGCAAGGTTCCCTGAACCGGGCGGCGTTCGTCGAAAGCCTTCTGGGCGCGACCCGTACCTCTGCCATGATCGCCTTTATCCTGCTTGGCGCGTCGGCGTTGACGCTGGCGATGGGTTTCACCGGGCTGCCGCGGGCGCTGGCGGGTTTCATCGAGGGGTTGGGGCTGTCCCGGCTCTCGCTGCTGATGGCGCTGATGCTGTTCTATATCCTGCTGGGCATGTTTCTTGACGGGATTTCCTCGGTGGTTCTGACCATGGCCATCGTTCAGCCGATGGTCGAGGGCGCGGGGATTGATCTGATCTGGTTCGGCATCTTCATCGTGGTGGTCGTCGAGATGGCGCAGATCACGCCGCCCATCGGTTTCAACCTGTTCGTGATGCAGGGGATGACCCATCACGAGATGGGCTATATCGCCCGCACGGCGCTGCCGCTGTTCGGGATCATGGTGGTGATGGTCTTCGTTCTGATCGCCTTCCCGGAAATGGCGACATTCCTGCCGGAGAACATGCGCGAAGTGAACGGCGGATAGACGGTTCTGGGACGATCCGGGGACGGTTCGGCCCGCCCGGTTGAACTGATGCGAACCCCTCGCGGTTTCGCGCCACTCCGGTTGCCCGTCCGGACGGCCCTTCCCCTGAATGTCAGGTCGCGGGGGCGGCTTTGTCGAAGGCTTCGAGGCTTGCCTCCAGCGCAAGCATGATCGAGGCGTGGCGGTTCTTGTAGCTGCGCGCGGGCGTCAGCACTTCGAGGCCGTCAAAGGGGGCTTTGGGTGCCGGTCCGTCCGAATTCAGCATGGCGAGGAGCTGATTGCGCGCCGTCTCGATCTGCGACCGGGAGCACCCGACAATGTTTGTTCCCACGACGGCGGCGGCCGCCTGTCCCAGGGCGCAGGCTTTGACATCCTGCGAATAGTCCGATACGCGGCCGTCATCGACGTTCATCCCGACCGTAACGGTCGAGCCGCAAAGAGGCGCGCGGCGTTTGACTTGCGCCTGTGGCCGGCTGATCGGGTCGGTGCATGGAATATCGGCCGCAAGCGCCAGGATGCGGGTGGAATAGAGGCTGATCAGATCCTTGTCGGCGCTCATGGGTTTTCCTCGATGCCGGTCTGACCTAGATAGGCGGCGCGCGTGCCGCGCGAAAGGTGCAGATGATGACTTTTGATCCATCGACATTGAAATACGACGCCGATGGCCTGATCCCGGCGATAGCGCAGGACGGGGCGACGGGCGATGTCCTGATGATGGCCTGGATGAACGCAGAGGCTGTCATGCGCAGTCTGGAAACCGGGTGCGTCACCTACTGGTCGCGGTCGCGGCAGAGCTTTTGGACCAAGGGGGAAACCTCCGGTCACGTTCAGGAACTGATCGACCTGCGCATTGATTGCGATCGGGACTGTCTGCTGCTGATCGTCCGCCAGACCGGGCCAGCCTGCCATACCTGTCGCCAAAGCTGCTTTTACACCGCAGTGCGCGGGGAAGGCGAGACAGAGTTGCTGAAACCAATGGTGTGACAGGTGGTGGGTGGTATGATGGGGGCTTTGGGCCGGGAGGAAAACCGGGGGGCGGCCCCGGCAGTAATGACGACACGTTTTTCCGAACCCGTCGCCGGGCCTTCTTGCCCTTGAACGGTGTTGCGCGTTTCTTTAAGGGTGGCCTGCCCGTACCGGGTTTTCAAGGTAAATTGTCTGATCAAACCGTGGGAGGAAAGATCATGAAATTCATCACCGCAGCCGTTGTCGCATCGCTGGCGACCGGGGCATCGGCAATCCCTGCCGTCGCCGCCTGCGATAGCGGCGAGACCGTCATCAAGTTCAGCCATGTGACGAACGCGGACCGTCACCCCAAGGGGATCGCGGCAACGCTGCTGGCAGAGCGCGTGAACAGGGAAATGAACGGCATTGCCTGCATGGAGGTGTTTGCGAACTCGACCCTCTATGACGACGACAAGGTGCTTGAGGCGCTGTTGCAGGGCGATGTGCAGCTTGCCGCGCCTTCGCTGTCGAAATTCGAGGCATTCACCAAGCAGTTCCGGCTGTTCGATCTGCCCTTCATGTTTGCAAATGCCGGGGCGGTGGACAAGTTTCAGGTCTCTGACGCAGGCCAGGCCATGAAAGACAGTATGCGGCGGCGCGGCCTTCAGGGGCTGACCTTCTGGCACAACGGCATGAAGCAGATGTCGGCCAATGTGCCGCTGATCCTGCCGTCGGACGCCATCGGCCTGCGCTTCCGCGTGCAAAGTTCCGACGTGCTGGTGGCGCAGATGGAGGCCATCGGCGGCAGCCCGCAGAAAATGGCGTTCGCCGAGGTCTATGGCGCATTGCAGCAGGGCGTCGTTGACGGGCAGGAAAACACCTGGTCCAACATCTATGGCAAGAAGTTTTTCGAGGTTCAGGACGGGATCACCGAAACCAATCACGGCATCATTGATTATCTGGTGGTGACATCGGTCGAATGGCTCGACAGCCTTGATCCTGCCATGCGCGACCGGTTCCTGACCATCCTGGACGAAGTGACCGACGCAAGGAACGCCGAATCCTTTTCGGTGAACCAGCAGGCGCGTCAGGCCATTCTGGATGCGGGCGGCATCATCCGCGAACTGACGCCCGAACAGCGCGCCGCCTGGGTTGACGCAATGAAACCCGTCTGGGACAATTTCGCCGAAGAGGTCGGCCAGGACAATATCGACGCCGCACAGGAAATCAACGTCAACATGTAAGGCCATGTATATGGCCTGTGGGGGGGCTGCGGGGGGCCTGTGGGTGACTGTGGATGACGCGGCCCCCCCCTTTTCCATGCCGGGCAGCGCCTGGACGGGGGGGAGCGTCATGAAACCGAAACCGGCCGGGTCGTTCATCGACAGGTTGGAGGAAACCCTGATCGCCGTTCTTCTGGGCGCGATGACCCTTGTCACCTTTGCCAACGTGGTGGCGCGCAAGGGGTTCAATTCCAATATCCTGTGGGGGCTGGAACTGACCGTCTTCCTGTTCGGCTGGCTCGTGCTTCTGGGCGCATCCCATGCGGTAAGGAAGGGGGCGCATCTGGGTGTGGACGCGCTGATCAACGTGATTTCCGCGCCCGCCAGACGGGTTCTGGGGCTGATCTCGGTGGCCGTGTGCATCGGCTTTTCCTGCCTGCTTCTGAAAGGCGCCTGGGATTACTGGGCCAATTTCGCCAATCTGCCCGCGACTGACGGGCGCTGGTTCCCGCTGGGTTTCGAGGACAGGTTCCTCGCCAAGGGCTGGTACGAGGTCGATGACATTCCGCACCCGGCTTTCCTGAAATGGATGGAGGATGTGTTCAACGAAGGCGACGCCTACAACAAGCTGCCGCGCGTCATCCCCTATGCCGTTCTGCCGCTGTCAATGGCCTTGCTGCTTTTTCGTTTCGTTCAGGTCGCCATGGCCATCCGGGCCGGAAGACTCGACCGCATCGTCGCCAGCCACGAAGTCGGGGACGAGATCGGGGCAATGCACGAGCAGCGCGGAAGGGATGCCTGATCCGATGTCCGTCGTTCTGCTTTTTGTCATGGTCATCGTTTTCCTGACGATCGGGGTGCCGATTGCCGTTGCCATCGGCATGTCGTCGGTCCTGTTTCTGCTGTGGTTCTCCGACACCTCTCTGGCCTCGGTCGCGCAGACCCTGTTCGAGGCGTTCGAGGGGCACTATACCCTGCTTGCGATCCCCTTCTTCATTCTCGCTTCCAGCTTCATGTCCACGGGCGGGGTGGCGCGGCGGATCATCCGGTTTTCGGTCGCCTGCGTGGGGCATCTGCGCGGCGGGCTGGCGATCTCCGGCGTCTTCGCCTGCATGTTGTTCGCGGCGCTGTCCGGATCATCTCCGGCGACTGTCGTGGCCATCGGCCCCATCGTCATCGCGGCGATGCGGCAGGCAGGCTATTCCAGGGAATTCGCGGCGGGGGTGATTTGCAACGCGGGCACGCTGGGCATCCTCATCCCGCCCTCCATCGTGATGGTCGTCTATGCCGCGGCGGTCGAGGTTTCGGTCGGCCGGATGTTTCTGGCGGGCGTCATTCCGGGCATCCTTGCCGGTCTCATGCTGATGATCGCGATCTATGTCATGGCGCGGGTCAGGAACATGCCCAGGGGCGAATGGCAAGGCTGGGGCGAAATCCGGGATGCCTTCCGGGACGCTGCCTGGGGCATGTTGCTGATCGTCGTCGTCATGGCGGGGATCTATGGCATTCCGGGCGTGACCAGGGCATTCTTCACGCCGACAGAGGCCGCCGCCGTCGCCTCTGTCTACGCCTTTCTCGTTGCAAGTTTCATCTACCGCGACATGGGGCCGCTGGCCGCGCAAAATGGCGGCGGGCGGGCCAGCCTGCTGCGCAAGCCTTGGGCCATCGTGACCGCGCTGGTGCATCACGACACGCGCCGAACCCTGTTCGAGGCGGGCAAGCTGACGATCACCCTGATGTTTGTCATCGCCAACGCCCTGATCCTCAAACACGTCCTGACCGAGGAACAGATTCCCCAATCCATCGCCCGCGCCATGCTGTCGGCGGGCTTCGGCCCGGTCATGTTCCTGGTCGTCGTCAATGTGATCCTGCTGATCGGCGGTCAGTTCATGGAGCCTTCGGGGCTGCTGGTCATCGTCGCGCCGCTGGTCTTTCCGATCGCCATCGAACTGGGCATCGACCCGATCCATCTGGGGATCATCATGGTGGTGAACATGGAAATCGGGATGATCACGCCGCCGGTCGGGCTGAACCTGTTCGTCACGTCGGGCGTGGCGGGCATGTCAATGATGGCCGTGGTGCGCGCCGCGCTTCCGTTCCTCGCGGTGCTCTTCGTCTTTCTGATACTGGTGACTTATGTTCCCTGGCTGTCAACAGTGCTGCCAAACACCATGATGGGCCCCGAGATCATCACGAAATAGGCGGCGCCGGCGGTATGGATGGCCGGATGGATGGCCGGGAAAGGATTGTCGCGCCTTGCGCCTTGATCGCCGTCAGGGGGGGTGATCCCGCCCGGAAAACCTCAACCGCTCTTGCCCATGTCCACGCCCAGCGCACGGGCCACGGTAAAGATGTCCTTGTCGCCACGGCCGCACATGTTCATGCAGATGATGTGATCGCCGGGCAGTTCCGGCGCAATCTTCATGACATGGGCCAGCGCGTGGGACGGTTCGAGCGCGGGAATGATGCCTTCCTGCTCACAACAGAGTTTGAAAGCCTCCAGCGCTTCGGCATCGGTGATCGCAACATATTCGGCGCGACCGGTTTTGTGAAGCCAGCTGTGCTCCGGCCCGATGCCGGGATAGTCGAGTCCGGCGGAAATCGAAAAGCCCTCCAGAATCTGACCGTCTTCGTCTTGCAGAAGATAGGTCCTGTTGCCGTGCAGGACGCCGGGGCGGCCTCCGGTCAGCGACGCGCAATGTTCCATCTTCCCGTTCACGCCCTTGCCGCCGGCCTCTACCCCGATGATGCGGACGGCGGTGTCGTCGAGGAACGGAAAAAACAGGCCCATGGCGTTCGAGCCGCCGCCAATTGCCGCGACAAGGGTATCGGGCAGGCGGCCTTCGGCCTCTTGCATCTGGGCTTTGGCCTCCTTGCCGATGATCGACTGGAAGTCGCGCACCATGGCCGGATAGGGATGCGGCCCCGCCACCGTGCCGATGCAGTAGAACGTATCGCGCACATTCGTAACCCAGTCGCGCAGGGCGTCGTTCATCGCATCTTTCAGCGTCCCGCGGCCAGAGGTGACGGGCACCACCTCTGCCCCCAGCAGTTTCATGCGAAAGACATTGGGCACCTGCCGCTCCACATCATGGGCACCCATGTAGACCACGCATTTCAGTCCGAATTTCGCGCAGACCGTGGCGGCGGCGACGCCATGCTGCCCGGCGCCGGTCTCGGCAATGATCCGCGTCTTGCCCATGCGGCGGGCAAGGATGATCTGGCCCAGCACATTGTTGATCTTGTGGGCGCCGGTATGGTTCAGTTCATCCCGTTTCAAATAGATTTTCGCCCCGCCCAGAAGCCCCGTCAGGCGTTCCGCAAGATAGAGCGGGCTGGGGCGGCCCACATAATGTTTCCAGAGATGATCCATCTCATCCCAGAAGCCCCGATCCGTTTTCGCCTTTTCGTATTCCGCGGCCAGATCGAGGATCAGGGGCATCAGCGTTTCCGACACGAAGCGCCCGCCGAACCGGCCAAAGCGGCCATTCTCATCCGGGCCGGTCATGAAACTGTTGAAGAGGTCGTTCATTGTCGGTCTTTCACCACCACGGACTCACGCACGGACCGTTGGAAATCGTTCGGGAAATACCCTCCGTCAATCAGAATCGCAACGTTGTTCATACTATTCATCCACGCAGCCTTCTCCTCGCGTCTTGGTAGATATCAATACCCATGAGTTCCGAAAAGTCGCTCTCCGAAAGTATCTGGATATCCACGCCCTTCTCGATCAGCGCTTCCGCCTTCCGGTGCTTGCTGCTCTTGCCGTATCCCTTCCTGCTCCTGTTCTGAGTGCCTACCACAAGCATCGTTACCTTCCTGCTGACACCGTTGGCAACGCCGCATCCGGCTTCCGCCGCCATATCGGCCGCTTCCTGTCGTGGAATAACGAGCGCCCCAGTGAACACGATGGTTTCTCCGAACAAGGCGCCGTCGTCCTTTCCCTCCCGCTTCGCTGACGGAGTCGACCCGGACGACGACCCTGAAGCGGAAGGGAAGACAGGGGCCTCGACCCGACGCAGCCATCCCTCGATGTCTGTCTCCGTCGCAGCGCACGCGCGGAGAACAATCTCTGCGGCGGCTCTGGCATCTTCAAGTGCATCGTGATGCCTGAATGAGATGCCAAGATCCTTGGCAATATTCTTGAGACCGTAGCCGCTTCGACCGTAGCTGTCTGGCCACGCCCGCCGGGCGATTCTTGCGCTGTCGAGCCATGTGACCTGAAGCTGTTCGAGGTCATGGCGCGTCATCGCACGTTCAAATGCAACACGGTCAAACGAAGTGTGGCTGACCAAGACCGAGCCGCGCAATCGGGCACGCAATTCGTCACGAACCTCGGGGAGCGTGGGGCTATCCCGCACGTCCGGTTCATCAATCCCGTGGATCGAGACATTCCACGGATCGAACCAGTCCTCCGGGTTGAGCAAGGTTTGCCATTTATCCCGGATTTCACCGTCCCGAACGTGAACAATGCCAATCTGGCAGATACTCGCACGGTCGGCGTTGGCGGTTTCCACATCAATTGAGTTGAACGTCAACACTTCCGGCGATCCCCTCCAGCCACATGAAAATGCCCCGGGCCTGAACCCCACCAGGATCGCTAGGGTGGTCGCTCGCTGCCACGGGGCGGATGAGCTTACTTTACGTATGATCCACGATGATGTCAACAGCGTCGATGTCAACAGCGTCGCGGGGTCGCCGCCGCTCATGCGGACACAGCTTCGGTGAAACCGAGGATAAGCCGGGCATCCTTTACGCCCGGCGCGCTTTCAACGCCGGAGGAAACGTCCACCTGCGTTGCGCCGGTCAGGCGGATGGCTTCCTGCACATTTTCAGGGGTCAGACCACCTGCGAGCATCCACGGGCGCCGCCAGTATTTGCGGCCTTGCAGCAATCTCCAGTCAAAGGCCAGCCCGTTGCCGCCGGGCAGCGGCGCGTCCTTCGGCGGCCTGGCATCCACCAGAATCTGATCGGCGGCCTGCTGGTAATCATCCAGCGCCGGAAGGTCGTCCGCATCGGCCATGGCGACCGCCTTCATTACCGGCAGGCCGTATCGGTCGCGAATTGCCATGACCCGATCCGGTGTTTCGTCTCCGTGCAACTGAAGCATGTCCAGCGGCGCCGCCCCGGTCAGCGCATCCAGGATCGCATCGCCGGCATTTACGGTCAACGCGACCCGGACGATTCCCGGAGGCGTGGCGAGGGCAAGATCGCCCATTTGCGCGGCCGACACATGGCGGGGCGATTTTGCGAAGTGGACAAAGCCGACATACGCAGCGCCGGCGCGGGCGGCGGCACCGATATGGGCGGGATCGGACAGCCCGCAGATCTTGACCCGGATGTCGGACATGGGGAGGGCTTAGCGCGCCTTGCCGCCATTCTCAAGCAGGGCCAGTATGTCGTCGCCGGTTTCCGGGTCGCCGCCTTTCAGGCGCGTGACCTCGCGCTCCATCCTGCGGGCTTCACGCCTGGCGCGCGCACCTTCCCTGCGGTGGCGATGCTCCCGCAGCCATTCCCAGACAAAGCCGATCAGCAGCCCGACGACGATGCTGCCCAGAATGACCAGAAAAAGCGGCGGTTCAACCGCTGCCGACAGCCCGGCGAGGTCGGCCAGCTCCTCGGGCAACACGCGCAGGGTCACGGGCCCCCGGTTGGCAAGCGCAACAGTCAGCAGGCAGACGCCAATCGTGGCCAGAAATGCGTATTTGATGATGCGCATCGGGGGTTACTTCCCGTTAAGACGATCACGCAGCAGCTTTCCGGTCTTGAAGAAGGGGACGTGTTTTTCATCGACCTGAACGGATTCACCGGTGCGCGGGTTCCGCCCGATTCTCGCATTCCGTTTCTTGACCGAGAATGCGCCGAAACCGCGCAGTTCAACCCGGTCGCCCCGGGCCATCGCTTCGGTGATCTTTTCAAAGATGGTATTCACGATCCGCTCTACATCGTGGTGATAGAGATGTGGATTTTCATCAGCAATCTTCTGGATCAATTCCGAACGGATCATTCCATTGCCCCCCCTGAGTTGGAACGTGTTTGGCAGGCCCTCTGCATCTTGTGAAGGGACTATAGGCAAATTTCAGGGGTTTAGAAACATTTAGCCTGCGCCAAACTGGATAAAATCGCGGATTTTCCGGGCGAAAAAATCCCGTGCCGTGAATAACCCGGCGGAAATCGGCGCATGAGCGGTGATCATGTGCGGGAAATGCGCCGCAACGATTCGCCCCCGGATACCGGCCCCGCCCGATATGGAACGGGGCCGTGTTTCAGATCGTCGGCAAAACCCGCTCAGTCATCGCCCTTGAGGGCGGCGCCAAGGATGTCACCCAGCGATGCGCCGGAATCGGAGGAGCCGTATTGCGCCACCGCTTCCTTCTCTTCGGCGATTTCGCGCGCCTTGATCGACAGGCCCAGCTTGCGGGTCTTACTGTCGATGTTGGTGACGCGGACATCAACCTTGTCACCGACGCCAAAGCGTTCCGGGCGCTGCTCGGCGCGGTCGCGGGACAGGTCGGAACGGCGGATGAAGGACTTCATGCCTTCATACTTCACTTCGATACCGCCATCCTCGATCACGGTGACTTCGACGGTTATGATGGTGCCCCGCCTGACACCGCCGACAGCCTGCTGGAACGGATCGTCTTGCAGCGCCTTGACCGACAGCGAGATACGCTCCTTCGCGACATCCACTTCGGTGACAACGGCCTTGACAGTGTCGCCCTTGCGGTAGTCGCCGATCGCGTTCTCGCCACGGCCTTCCCAGGTCAGGTCGGACAGGTGAACCATGCCGTCGATGTCGTTGTCGAGGCCGATGAACAGGCCGAACTCGGTGATGTTCTTGACTTCGCCCTCGACCTCGGTGCCTTTCGGGTGCGTTTCCGCAAAGACTTCCCACGGATTGCGCATGGTCTGTTTCAGGCCCAGCGACACGCGGCGCTTGGCCTCGTCGATTTCCAGAACCATGACCTTGACCTCCTGGGAAGTCGAAACGATCTTGCCCGGATGGGCGTTCTTCTTGGTCCAGGACATTTCCGAAACGTGAACCAGCCCCTCGACACCGGCTTCCAGTTCGACGAATGCGCCATAATCGGTGATGTTCGTGACGCGACCGGTGTGAACCGATTCCAGCGGATAGCTGGTGGTGACCGCATCCCACGGATCGGCCAGCAACTGCTTTATGCCCAAGCTGATGCGGTGGGTTTCCTTGTTGATCCTGATCACCTGAACCTTGATGGTTTCACCGATGCTCAGGATCTCTGACGGATGATTGACGCGGCGCCAGGCCATGTCGGTGACGTGCAGCAGGCCGTCAACGCCGCCCAGATCGACGAATGCGCCGTATTCGGTGATGTTCTTGACAATACCGTCCACAGCCTGCCCTTCGGACAGGTTGGCGATGACTTCGGCGCGCTGCTCGGCGCGGCTTTCTTCCAGAATGGCGCGGCGCGAGACAACGATATTGCCCCGGCGGCGGTCCATTTTCAGAATCTGGAACGGCTGTTTCAGGCCCATCAGCGGACCGGCATCGCGCACCGGGCGCACATCGACCTGAGAGCCGGGCAGAAAGGCCACCGCACCGCCAAGATCGACGGTGAAACCGCCTTTGACACGGCCGAAGATCGCGCCTTCGACGCGCTCCTCATCGGCATAAGCCTTTTCCAGATGATCCCAGGACGCTTCGCGGCGGGCCATTTCGTGGCTGATGACGGCTTCGCCGCGGGCGTTTTCCGCTGCGCGCAGATAGACATCGACCTCATCGCCAATGGCGATTTCGGGGGCTTCGCCGGGACTTGCGAATTCCTTCAGTTCGACACGGCCTTCCATCTTGTAGCCGACATCAATGATGGCCTGGCCTGCTTCAATGGCAATGACCCTGCCCTTGACGACGGAACCCTCTTCGGGCGTGTCCATTTCGAAACTTTCGTTCAGGAGGGTTTCGAATTCCTCCATAGATGCGTTGTTGGCCATGTGGCGTTCGTTTCCTTTGATCATGTTTCCGGCCGGGCGGTTGGGTCCGCCGGTCTTGAGGTTTGGTCGAGGCCGATGCAAAACGGCGCAAAACAAAGAGGGCCGGTTGCTCCGACCCTGCCCGCTCTCTCTGCTTCACGGCGTTTTCGCCTTGTTGACAGGGCGCTCTATACTGCGATCACGGCGATCAGGCAAGGGCTGTGCGAAAGGAAAACGGCGGTATCGCCCGACCCGTCTTGACCAAACCCGAAAACCCTTACATATCCCCCATTCATGACAGACCCTGCACATATTCGCAATTTCTCGATCGTGGCGCATATCGACCACGGGAAATCGACGCTCGCCGACCGCCTGATTCAGGAAACCGGTACGGTGAAGGACCGGGACATGAAGGAACAGCTCCTCGATTCGATGGAACTGGAGCGCGAACGCGGCATCACCATCAAGGCCAACACCGTTCGCATCGAATACCGGGCCGATGACGGCGAGGCATATGTCCTGAACCTGATCGACACCCCCGGCCATGTGGATTTCGCCTATGAGGTCAGCCGCTCGATGCGCGCGGTCGAGGGCTCTCTGCTGGTCGTGGACAGCACCCAGGGGGTGGAGGCGCAGACGCTCGCCAATGTCTATCAGGCCATCGACGCCGACCACGAGATCGTCCCGGTCTTCAACAAGATTGATCTGCCCGCCTCCGATACAGACCGGGTAGCGGAACAGGTGGAGGACGTGATCGGCATTGATGTCTCCGGCGCCATCGCGGTGTCGGCCAAGACGGGGCAGGGCATCCACGAGGTGCTGGAAGCCATCGTCACCCGATTGCCCGCGCCGACGGGCGAGCGCGATGCGCCGCTCAGGGCCATGCTGGTGGATAGCTGGTACGATGCCTATCTCGGGGTCGTCGTGCTTGTGCGGATCATGGACGGGGTGATGAAGAAGGGCGACCGGATCAGGATGATGCAGAGCGGCGCCGCCCATGGCGTTGAGCGGATCGGCGTCTTTCGTCCGCAGATGGATGCGGTCGGCGAACTGGGGCCGGGCGAAATCGGCTATATCACCGCCTCGATCAGGCAGGTGGCGGACACCGGAGTGGGCGACACCATCACCCATGAGAAGGGGGGCGCCGGGGAACCGCTGCCGGGCTTCAACCCCTCGCAGCCGGTGGTCTTCTGCGGCCTCTTCCCGATGGACAATGCCGAATTTGAAGACCTGCGCGAGGCAATCGGGAAACTTGCCCTGAACGACGCCTCGTTCTCTCATGAAATGGAAACCTCTGCGGCGCTCGGCTTTGGTTTCCGCTGCGGCTTTCTGGGCCTTCTGCACCTCGAAGTCATCCGCGACCGGATCGAACGCGAATACGGGATCGACCTGATCACCACCGCGCCGTCGGTCATCTATCGCATCCACATGCGCGACGGTTCGATGATCGAACTGCACAACCCCGCCGACATGCCCGACCTGACCCATATCGACCATCTGGAGGAGCCGCGCATCAAGGCCACCATCATGGCGCCCGACGAATATCTGGGCGATGTCCTGAAACTCTGCCAGGACCGGCGCGGCATCCGGCTGGACCTCAGCTATGCCGGTTCCCGCGCGATGGTGGTCTATGACCTGCCGCTGAACGAGGTCGTCTTCGACTTTCACGACCGGCTGAAATCGGTGACCAGGGGCTATGCGAGCTTTGACTATCAGCTTGAGGGCTATCGGCGGGACAACCTCGTGAAGATGCAGGTGCTGGTGAATGAAGAGCCTGTCGATGCGCTGTCCACCATGGTGCATCGCGACCGCGCCGAACAACGCGGCCGCGCGATGGTCGAAAAGCTGAAAGAGCTGATCCCCCGTCACATGTTCAGGATCCCGATTCAGGCCGCGATCGGCGGCAGGGTGATCGCGCGGGAAACGCTCTCGGCGCTGCGCAAGGACGTGACCGCCAAATGCTACGGCGGCGACGCCACGCGCAAGCGCAAGCTGCTGGACAAGCAGAAGGCGGGCAAGAAGAAGATGCGCCAGTTCGGCAAGGTCGATATTCCGCAGGAAGCGTTTATCAATGCGCTGAAGATGGATGGGTGAGGGCGGCGCATGTCGATTTCCCGCGAACGGCTGCGGATCGGCAGACCGTCACGCTCCGGGGCTGAACGCCGGCTCGCGGATCAGAACCGAATTCCAAAGCCAAGCGCGGTATCGACTGATACATATTCGTAAAAACCCGCGTTGGAGCTTGAATCGGTATATGTGATGCTGAATTCAGGCGTGGAATTGCCAATCCTGAAGCCCTGATGGCGCAGGGAGACGCCAATGGATTTCAGATGATCGCGACGCGATATTGCGGTTCCGGGGAACGCTCCGCGATATTTGTTGTCGCGATATCCAAGCGTCAGCCCGGTATGGAGACCACCGGACCAGCGCCTTCCCACGCCGATGTTTGCCCCCAGATCATTGTGATCGAGATGCGCCCGTTCGGTCCTTTCCATCGTGAATGGCGCGCCGACGCTGAGCGTCGTGGCTTCGGAAAGCCGGTACTCCAGGCCTGCGGAGCCAAAGACGATCGTCCCGTCCCGAAAGGTTTCGCGCTTGTGGTCCTGACGGAATACGGAAAGGCGGCCCTCCAGGCTGGTTCTCGGGGAAAGGGCGTGCCGGGTGCCGACATTCATGCCCGCCCGCCGTCTTTCCAGCTTCCAGTCTTTTGCCCGAAACTCCAGCGCAGGCTCAAGGGAAAGACGTGTGCGCGCCTCCGACCGGGTGAAACTGATGCCCGGTGACAGGCTCTGTTCGTCAGCGACCTGGCCGGATTCATGGTATTCGACATCCAGCGACCCGTGCGCGCTTGCTGTCCAGAACTCCGACAATCGCCATGATTTCCATGCCGTCACACCGGCCCCCACGCCGACGCCACCGTGTGCGCGGGACGCTGGATCAATCGTGAAGGGACCCCCCCCGATAAGAATGGTTTCCTGATCCGTGCCGCGATTGGCGTTGCTCGAAGGCAGGATTGCAAATCGTGTGGAAACGCCCTGCCGGTCATCGGAATCGAACGCCCGGATGAAAGCGCCGAGTTCGTTCTGAATCCTCAGGCTGTCAGTCTGGTCCAGCAGCTTGCCCGCATGATACAACGCCGATTCAATCTGACCGGTCCGGGCAAGCAATACGGTCAGTTCACGCCGTGCGGGCTCGAATTCCGGGGCCACCCCGAGGATCTGCCGGAGAAGGTCCGTCGCATCCTTCACGCGCCCCTGCCGCAGCATGATCAGCGCTTCCAGATGCGCGGCGAACAGCGCCGCTTCGGGGTGGCCCGCCACTCTTTGCAAAAGCACCGCCCTTGCCGCGTTGTAGTCGCCCGTTTCAAGGTAGTGCGGTATCGGCGAACGTCCGTCGCCGTCCTGCGCTGCGGCACAGGCACATTGCGCGGCAATTATTGCGGTGGCGCAAAGCGCGCGCCGGATGATCCTGAACATGTCGAAGCTCCGGGGGGGGTCGGGGATCGCCGGACAGGCCCGCATTCGGCCCCGCATTCGGTTCACGCCATCCACGGCTGCGAGGCATCAGCCGTGGAAAGGCGCGGACGCAGCTTGGGGCACATCCGCGCCGGGATCGGGAAGCAGCCGCCGGAGGGCCTGCATGTTCCCCGACCCCGACCGGATGTTCCGTGCGGGTTCAGGCGCGGTTATTCCGTGGCGGGTGCGACCTTGTCGGCCACGAAAAATGGGAGTGTCCTGAATTCTGTGTATGTGTCCCGGTCCATGGGGGTTTCAAATACAGTCACGCATTGAAGCGCTCGTCGAACATAATAGCGAACTGGTTGCGGGCTGCAAACCATTCCCGAACATTCCTGCCGCCTTTCCCGAAGTCGCGGATGGCCAGATAGATCAGCTTTGTTGCGGCCTGATCGGTCGGGAACGATCCGCGGGTCTTGATTGATTTGCGGATCACCCGGTTCAGGCTCTCGATGGCGTTGGTGGTGTAGATGATCTTTCGGATCGCCGGATCGAAGGCGAAGAACGGGATTACTTCCTGCCATGCCCGTCGCCAGGCCGGGGCGATGGAGGCGTATTTACCGGCCCATTTCTCCTCGAATGCGTCCAGTTCATCGGCGGCCTGATCGGCGGTGGCGGCGCTGTAAATCCGGCGCAGATCGGCGGCCACTCCCTTGCGGTCTTTCCATAACTTCTGCGAGCAGAAGTTCAGGGAGTGGCGCACCAGGTGGACAATGCAGGTTTGCACCGTGGTCTGCGCAAAGGCGGCGGTGATCGCCTCCGGGAAGCCTTTGAGCCCGTCAACGACGGCGATCAGAATGTCCTGGACACCCCGGTTCTTCAGTTCGTTCATCACCGACAACCAGAATTTGGCCCCCTCGTTATCAGCGATCCACAGGCCCAGGACCTCGCGCACGCCGTCCCGGCTGACCCCCAGGGCGATGTAGACGGCCTTGTTCTTCACCATGCGGCTGTCGGCGTCGCGGATCTTCACCCGCAGCGCGTCGAAGATCACGATCGGATACATCCGCTCCAGCGCCCGGCTTTGCCAGTCGCGCACCTCGTCGTGCACGGCGTCGGTGACGCGGCTGATCAAATCCGGCGAGACCAGCAGACCGTAGATATCCTCAAGATGGGCGCGGATGTCGCGGACACTCTCGTCCGGCGGCATAGAGGCCGATGATCCTGTCATCCATCCCGTCGATCCGGGTCTGGCCCTTCTTCACCAGTTCCGGCTCAAAACTGCCATCCCGATCACGGGGCACGGAAATCGGTGCCTCGCCGATCTGGCCCTTCAGGCGCTTGCCGGCTGTGCCGTTGCGCCGATTGGACTGACCCGGAGGTGCATCCTTGCCGTCTTCATAGCCCGGATGCGCGGTCAGTTCGGCCCCAAGCATCCGCTCCATCAGTTTGATCCTGAGCTCTTTCAGCAGCCCGGTATCGCCAAGCAGGTCTTCAGGCCGCTCGCAGCCTTCCAGAAGTTCGTCCAGAAGTTCCCTGGATATCGTCATCGTCATGGCTCCTCTCTCAAAGCATGGTACAGATCACAGATACACAGAGGAGCGGACACTCTCGCGCCAGCGGTTCAAAGAGGCCGTCCACCTGCATGAATTGCAGGATGGTTTCCAGGCCAAGCGCGTCATCGACGGCTGGATCGGATTTTACAACGCTGAGCGGCCCCACACCGCGCTTGATAAACGGACGCCCAACGACGCATACTTTGGCGCGATACAGATGAACCAAGCGGCATGAAACCTAACCCGGAGGCATCTTGGCTGAGACGCAAACCTGTCCAAATTTGCCGGACCACTTCACTCCCCGTCAATGGCATATCAGCCGAGCTTGATTGCAATGCAATCATCGCCTAATCTTGCAGGGAGCCGATGGAGGGCACAATGGCCAGCATCACGATCCGTAATCTCGACGACACGTTGAAGCGTCGCCTGCGCATACGCGCGGCCGAGCACGGCAGTTCGATGGAAGAGGAAGCACGGGAAATCCTGCGCCTCGTCGTGGGCGAACCCGCGCCGCCCGCCAACATCGCGGCGGCGATCCGCGCGCGCATCACCGACTTCGGAGGCGCAGACCTCGACCTTCTGCCCCGCGAGCCAATGCGCGAACCGTCGGTTCCGGATTGATGCCGCGATGATCATCCTTGACACCAATGTCGTCTCGGAACTCCTGCGCGCCGCGCCCGCACCGGCGGTCGAGGGCTGGTTCGCCGCCCAGCACGGCGCGGACATCTATCTGACGGCGGTCAGCGAGGCTGAACTGCGCTACGGCGTGGCCGTTCTGGCGAAAGGCAAGCGGCACGAGATGCTGGCCGAGGCCGTTTCGGGCATGTTGCGGGAGGATTTTCGCGACCGCATCCTGCCCTTCGACAGCGCCGCTGCCGGGGAATACGCCCGCATCGGCGCAGAGCGGAGGGCCGCAGGACGGCCGATCAGCCAGTTCGATTGCCAGATTGCCTCCATCGCCCGTGCACACGGCGCCGCAATGGCCACCCGCAACGCCAGCGACTTCGAGGGCTGCGGCGTCGAGGTCATTGACCCGTGGCAACACGCGGGGGGCGACTGACCGACATGGACAAACGAAGCCTCACCGAACGCGACATCTGCACCAAGTTCATCCTGCCCGCCATCAAGCGCGCGGGCTGGGACGAGATGATGCAGGTTCGGGAGGAGGTCTATTTCACCAAGGGCCGCATCATCGTGCGCGGCAGGCTCGTCACGCGTGGCAAGGCGAAGAAGGCTGACTTCGTTCTCTACTACAAGCCGAATATCCTGATCGCGCTGATCGAGGCGAAGGACAATTCCCACAGCGTCGGCGACGGCATGCAACAGGCGCTCGACTATGCCGAAACGCTGAAAATCCCTTTCGTGTTCACCTCTAACGGCGACGGCTTCGTGTTCCACGACCGCACCGGCGCCAGCACGCCGCGCGAGGCGAACCTTGCCCTCGACGCCTTCCCGTCGCCCGCCGATCTGTGGACGCGCTATCGCGCCTGGAAAGGTCTCGACGTCGAATCCGAGGAGATCGTCCTTCAGGACTATTTCGACGACGGCAGCGGCAAGGCCCCTCGCTACTATCAGGTGAACGCCGTCAACGCCGCGATTGAGGCCATCGCCAAGGGCCAGAACCGGGTCTTGCTGGTCATGGCGACCGGCACCGGCAAGACCTACACCGCCTTCCAGATTATCTGGCGGCTTTGGAAGGCGGGCCGCAAGAAGCGCATCCTGTTCCTGGCCGATCGCAACGTGCTGATCGACCAAACGATGGTGAACGACTTCCGCCCCTTTGGCGCGGCGATGGCGAAGCTTTCCACCAACGCCAAGACCATCGAACGGCAGGACGGCACTTCGGTCGATCTGACGCTTGCGCTGGACAGGAAGCGGCGCATCGACACCGCCTTCGAGGTCTATCTCGGCCTCTATCAGGCGGTCACCGGGTCGGAAGATCGGCAGAAACTCTATCGGGAGTTCTCCTCCGGTTTCTTTGACCTGATCGTCATCGACGAATGCCACCGCGGAAGCGCCGCCGAGGATTCCGCCTGGCGTGAAATCCTCACCCACTTTTCCGGCGCGACGCAGATTGGCCTGACCGCGACGCCAAAGGAGACGGAATATGTCTCCAACACGGAATATTTCGGCGAGCCGGTCTTCACCTATTCGCTGAAACAGGGGATCAGCGACGGTTTCCTTGCGCCCTACAAGGTCATCAAGGTTCACATCGACCGCGACGTTGAGGGCTACCGGCCTGAGAAGGGCCAGCTAGGCTCAGGCCCCATTGACTTTGTTTTGAACGTGTGAATCAGTGTTTTGCAAAACGGAGTAGTGACATGAGCGATCCTTTCTGGCTGACGGAGGCACAAACAGCGCGCCTTGAGCCCTTCTTTCCCAAGCCCCATGGCAAGCCCAGGGTCGATGACCGTCGTGTGCCGAGTGGTATTATTTTCATTATTCGCAACGGTTAACGCTGGCGCGATGCGCCTGTCGAATACGGCCCTCACAAAACGCTCTGTAATCGGTTTGTGCGATGGTCCCGCAAAGGTATTTTCGAGCGAATTTTCGAAGAATTGGCCAACCCCTCTGGCCCGGACGCCGACACTCTCATGATTGACGCAACCCATCTCAAAGCACATCGCACGGCGTCCAGCCTCAAAAAGGGGGGTCCGAGCCACGCCTGATCGGGCGTACAAAGGGAGGACTGAATACGAAACTGCATGTCGTTGGAGACGGTGCGGGTCGCCCTGTCAGGCTGCATCTGACGGCGGGTCAGCGTAGCGACTTCAAGGGCGCGGATGTTTTGCTGCCCAACCTGCCTGCGGCCAGGGTTCTGATCGCGGATCGGGGCTACGACAGCGCAAAGGTTCGAAAAATCATTGAAGATCAGAAGATTGAGGCTTGCATCCCTTGTGACCGTTCGGTGAAGGAGCCTTGGCGTACTGCCGGTCGTCCCGGTTACGCTGCTGATGCAGCGTAACGCCAGGGCATCAGCTCGTCCAGCCGAGTGATCTTGTGATCCGCGATGCGGGCGAGAACCCATGTGAGCCAGGCTTGTGGATCGACTTTATCAAGCTTTGCCGTTTCGATCAGGGTGTAGGCGATGGCCATGGCTTTGCCACCGCCCTCGGAACCGGCGAACATCCAATTTTTGCGACCTATGGCGACAGGTTTTATGGCGCGTTCGGCGATGTTGTTGTCCGCTTCCAGAAAGCCATGGTTCAAATAACCGCGTGCCTTTGGCAAACGACCAAGGGCATAACGGATCGCTTGGGCCAGAGGCGACTTGCCAGATATATTTGGCAACTGCGCGTGTAACCAGGTCTCAAGTTCATCGAAGATCGGTTTTGCCTTTTCCTGACGGATGGCAACGCGCTCTTCAGACGGTTTGCCACGCGCCTCTTTCTCGACGGCATAGAGTTCCGCGATCCGGCGGAGGGCTTCTTCGGCAATCGATGAGCCTTGCGCGGCAAAGATGTCTACAAACTTGCGTCTGACGTGCGCCAAACAAGCCATCTCCTGGGCCTTGTCCTCACCGAATACCCCGTTGAAGCCGGAATACCCGTCCGCATGGACCCAGCCTTTGTAGCCGGAGAGATGTGAGACGGGATGTTCGCCCTTGCGATCAATCGTGAACTGATACCACGCGCAGGGCGGTGATGATCCAGACCATGGTCGTTCATCGCGAACATAGGTCCAGACACGGGCGGTCCTGGTCTTCTTGTTGCCGGGGGCCTGCATTTTAACAGGCGTATCATCAGCGAAGGTGGCCGCGCCTCGGCGGACCATTCGGCCAATGGTGTCAGCCAGAGGTTCCAGAAGCGCGGTGGAGCCGCCAACCCAATTGGTCAGAGTTGATCGATTAAGATCAACGCCTTCACGGGCGTATATTTGCGACTGACGGTAGAGCGGCAGGTGGTCCGCGTATTTGCTGACCAACACGTGCGCCAGCAGCCCCGGTCCCGGGCGGCCACGTTCGATCGGGCGCGATGGCAGCGGCGATTGGACAATGGCCTCGCAACAGGAACAGGCCATACGCGGACGCACGATCCGGTTCACGACAAAACGCCCCGGTTTGTATTCCAACTCCTCGGTCACGTCCTCACCGAGCCTCTTCAACGCCCCACCGCAACGTCGGCAGTCCTCGCCCGGCGACAAGACCTCTTCGTGCCGGTCCAGATGATCGGGCAAGGGCTTGCGGCTGTGCCGGCGGGCCGGTTTGTCCGTTTCAGGCGTTGGAGCAGGCGCCGCCTGTTCTCCAGCGGCTTCGGCAATCGCCTCATCTTCCTGGAAGACCAGATTGAGCTGGTAGAGGCTTTCTGATTTCGATCCAAACCGGTGCCGGTCATGCCCCGCCAGTTGGTGTTGGAGTTGTTCCACCTTCAGGGTCAGCGCCTTGACTTCATCGGCCAGAAGCCGGTTCACTGCCCGCAGTTCCGCAGGATCATCCGGGGATATGTCGAGGTCCTTCAGCATCGCCGATCCTATACCAGATCAGCATTCCGGGGTGAACCCCGAAAGCGCGCAAAGCCTCGTATTTATTGACCTATCCTACGCTCAACGGTCTCCAGGTTTTACGGGGCATCCGCCAGTCAATCCCCTCCAACAGCATTGAGAGCTGCGCGGGTGTGACGCTGATCTTGCCGTCCTTTGCAGCGGGCCAGACAAACCGCCCTTTCTCCAACCGCTTCGAAAACAGGCACGCGCCCTGGCAATCCCACCAGATGATCTTCAACAGATCGCCGCGCCGACCCCGGAACACGAACAGGTGGCCGGAATACGGGTCTTCGGCCAAAACCTTCTCGGCCTGGGCCGCCAGCGTATTGAACCCTCGCCGCATGTCCGTGACACCCGCCGACAGCCACACCCGCGTGTTGCTCGGCACCGGGATCAAGACATCAGCCCCTTCAGCAGCCGCGCCAGCACATCAGGATCGAACCCACCCCCGGCGCTGATCCGGTGACCGCCAGCCAACTCAATCTCGATACGGCCACCGAAGGCGACGGGACCGGATGGCTGCGCCGGTTCCGGATGTGAAGCAGCCGGAGAAATCTCAACCGGCAGAAACACGGATGCAGCTACGACCTCGGTGAAATCTGGCGCAAAACGCGGGTCCTTCAGCCATTTGAAGATCAGATTGGCGTTCATCGCGTAGCGCCGCGCAACCTGAGCCACAGAAACACCCGGCGCGGCAGTCTGCAGGCAGATCGAACGCTTCTCGTCGTCCCACCAAATTCGCTTCTTGCGCCTGCCAGCCATAGAGTGCCTCATGGTGTCCACTATCGATGGTGGACACTATCGGCTCCTCCGCCCCAGCGTTAGGTCGGCTTCAACGGACGCTCACGGTTCAAACGTTACCCTGTCGGCTTCTTCCACATCGACATTGCCGAAGTTCAGACCACCGGGGGCAAGCTCTATCTCTTCGTCGGCATCGACCGCACCAGCAAGTTCGCCGTCGCCCAACTCGTGGACAAGGCCGACAGGCGCACCGCGTGGGAGTTCCTGCAGCACATGCTCGAAGCGGTGCTCGATGCCATATTCGACACAGCGCATCCCGAACATATGTCCGCCGCCATATTTTGCGCTCACCCCATCGCGATACCGGGGCGGCAAAACAAACCGGATGCCATTGTCGGGCAGGATGGTGTGTATTTTGTACGGCACAGCATCGACCAGCGCCGCCAGCAAAGCCGTCGCTGTCCGGCGATTTGCCTTGTCGACAAGCTGCGTAAAGGCGAATTTGCTTGTCCGGTCAATGGCTGCATGGAGATAGAGCCTGCCTTCGGCGGTCCGGACCTCGGCCAGATCAACATGGAGGTATCCGATCGGATATCGTTTGAACGTCTTCATGGCGGGCTTGTCGCCGCCTGCATCCGGCAAGCGGCTGATACCATGGCGCTGCAAGCACCGATGCACAGAAGAGCGTGTCAGGTTCGGGAGAGTTGGCAGCAGCGCATGAAGGCAGTCATCCAGTGGCAGGAGCGTGTGCCGCCGGAACGCGACAATCATTGCCTCCTCTTCCAGGGACAGAACCGTAGACTGCGGCGTCTTCGGCCCGGTTTTCCGATCCTCGGTTGTCGTGCGCTTACGCCATTTGGCCACCGTCTTCGCATTGATGCCA
>CBDCFF010000012.1:0-78168 GCA_965216225.1 Paracoccaceae bacterium | reverse complement strand
GCTTTGAGATGGGTTGCGTCAATCATGAGAGTGTCGGCGTCCGGGCCAGAGGGGTTGGCCAATTCTTCGAAAATTCGTTCGAAAATACCTTTGCGGGACCAGCGCACAAACCGATTGTAGAGCGTTTTGTGAGGGCCGTATTCGACAGGCGCATCGCGCCAGCGTTAACCGTTGCGAATAATGAAAATAATACCACTCGGCACACGACGGTCATCGACCCGGGGCTTGCCATGGGGCTTGGGAAAGAAGGGCTCAAGGCGCGCTGTTTGTGCCTCCGTCAGCCAGAAAAGATCGCTCATGTCACTACTCCGTTTTGCAGAACACTGATTCACACGTTCAAAACAAAGTCAATGGGTCCTGAGCCTAGTCATCATCCATGGACTGGCAACCCGGCCGTTTGTTTCACTGAGTGTCCTTGGTCGAGCCTGCTAAAGCACGTTGGTCATTATTCGCCATTTGGTTTGGGCTTCACCAAGTCGCACATTTTCGCCGCCGGTGGCGGACCTGCCTATTACGTTCGAGCCGATCATTGGGAAAAGCAGCAATGGGATGACCACATTAAGACCTTTGTCACTCCATTCTGGCCCGCGTACCGTCCCAAAACTGAGAAATATTCAAAACAGCTCGGAGGCAAAACGATAGATTATGCACATGAGCGCGAGTGGCGTGTTCCTCACGACTTCCATTTCAAGCACAACCAAGTCCAGTTCGTTGTCCTTCCTGATTATGAAGCCATGGCCAAGTTCCCGAAGGTTTTGAAAGACGAGGTCGATCGAAAGAAATTCATCCTCGTCGATGTCTACCGCCATATCGAAAACCTGTGGCCGACCCACGTTGGAGCTATGCCCGAAAGTTGATGATGGTGTGATCAGGCGGCGTGGTGAATTTGCTTGATTCCGTCTCTGAACTCAACCCCTTCAATGATCTCTGGCATGCGGTTGGCCCTGTCGAGCTTTCGCCATTTTCCTTGCGCTGACGTCATCAGCTTGAATGCCATGGCCAACCCGGTCTTGCGGCTCAGGCAGCCCTTGGTTTTTCCGGTTTGATGGCGGACGGTGGCGAAGGTGCTCTCGACAGGGTTGGTCGTGCGTATGTGTTTCCAGTGCTCAGCAGGGAAGCCGTAGAAGGAGAGTATCCGTTTTTGTCAACAGGTTTTCGGGGCCCATTTCCGGTCGGATTTGACGAGTGTGTTGGCGAGTTCGATCAGTTTTCGCATCAGCGCGACAAGCGCGACCTTGGCTGGTTTCCCGGCGGTGCGCAGAGCGTCGTATTTCTTCTTCAGATCCGGATTGAAGCGCGCCGCAACGAGCGCCGGCATGTACAATGCCTGCCGCAGCGGCTTTCGACCGCCCTTGATGAATGACTGGCCAACCCGGGTTCCGGATGATCGTGTGAACGGAGCAAGGCCAGCCAGGCTTGCCACCTGTTTGCGTTCGAGTTGGCCGATCCCGGGCATGAAGGCGAGGATGGCCGAGGCCGTCACCATGCCTGTGCCGGGAATGGAGCGGACGATTTCCAGCTTGCGGGTTTCTTCCCGGTCCTCAGCGATCAGCGCTGCGGTCCCGGCATCCAGTTCGGCGACGTGCCTTTCGACATGCTCGATCAACTCCCGCGTCTGACGCTGCAAAAGCGGCACGTCGAGTTGGGAGATGCGACCGGGAAGACGGACGCGTTCGGCCATCATTCTGGAGCGTGCCGAGTGCATGTCTCTGAGAAGGCGCCGGCTTTTTGACCTCAGCGGCAGCGCTTCGAGATCGAAAGCCTTTCCCGTTTCTGCCAGGGAGCGGGCATCCGCCCGGTCGGTCCTGGCGCGTGTGCCGCGGGCTTCTGCGAACCGGCGCGCCGGGAGCGGATTTACCTTGACCGTGAGCGTCCGTTGAAGCCGACCTAACGCGGGGGCGGAGGAGCCGATAGTGTCCACCATCGATAGTGGACACGATGAGGCACTCTATGGCTGGCAGGCGCAAGAAGCGAATTTGGTGGGACGACGAGAAGCGTTCGATCTGCCTGCAGACTGCCGCGCCGGGTGTTTCTGTGGCTCAGGTTGCGCGGCGCTACGCGATGAACGCCAATCTGATCTTCAAATGGCTGAAGGACCCGCGTTTTGCGCCAGATTTCACCGAGGTCGTAGCTGCATCCGTGTTTCTGCCGGTTGAGATTTCTCCGGCTGCTTCACATCCGGTCCCGGCGCAGCCATCCGGTCCCGTCGCCTTCGGTGGCGGTATCGAGATTGAGTTGGCTGGCGGTCACCGGATCAGCGCCGGGGGTGGGTTCGATCCTGATGTGCTGGCGCGGCTGCCGAAGGGGCTGATGTCTTGATCCCGGTGCCGAGCAACACGCGGGTGTGGCTGTCGGCGGGTGTCACGGACATGCGGCGAGGGTTCAATACGCTGGCGGCCCAGGCCGAGAAGGTTTTGGCCGAAGACCCGTATTCCGGCCACCTGTTCGTGTTCCGGGGTCGGCGCGGCGATCTGTTGAAGATCATCTGGTGGGATTGCCAGGGCGCGTGCCTGTTTTCGAAGCGGTTGGAGAAAGGGCGGTTTGTCTGGCCCGCTGCAAAGGACGGCAGGATCAGCGTCACACCCGCGCAGCTCTCAATGCTGTTGGAGGGGATTGACTGGCGGATGCCCCGTAAAACCTGGAGACCGTTGAGCGTAGGACAGGTCAATAAATACGAGGCTTTGCGCGCTTTCGGGGTTCACCCCGGAATGCTGATCTGGTATAGGATCGGCGATGCTGAAGGACCTCGACATATCCCCGGATGATCCTGCGGAACTGCGGGCAGTGAACCGGCTTCTGGCCGATGAAGTCAAGGCGCTGACCCTGAAGGTGGAACAACTCCAACACCAACTGGCGGGGCATGACCGGCACCGGTCTGGATCGAAATCAGAAAGCCTCTACCAGCTCAATCTGGTCTTCCGGGAAGATGAGGCGATTGCCGAAGCCGCTGGAGAACAGGCGGCGCCTGCTCCAACGCCTGAAACGGACAAACCGGCCCGCCGGCACAGCCGCAAGCCCTTGCCCGATCATCCGGACCGGCACGAAGAGGTCTTGTCGCCGGGCGAGGACTGCCGACGTTGCGGTGGGGCGTTGAAGAGGCTCGGTGAGGACGTGACCGAGGAGTTGGAATACAAACCGGGGCGTTTTGTCGTGAACCGGATCGTGCGTCCGCGTATGGCCTGTTCCTGTTGCGAGGCCATTGTCCAATCGCCGCTGCCATCGCGCCCGATCGAACGTGGCCGCCCGGGACCGGGGCTGCTGGCGCACGTGTTGGTCAGCAAATACGCGGACCACCTGCCGCTCTACCGTCAGTCGCAAATATACGCCCGTGAAGGCGTTGATCTTGATCGATCAACTCTGACCAATTGGGTTGGCGGCTCCACCGCGCTTCTGGAACCTCTGGCTGACACCATTGGCCGAATGGTCCGCCGAGGCGCGGCCATCTTCGCTGATGATACGCCTGTTAAAATGCAGGCCCCCGGCAACAAGAAGACCAGGACCGCCCGTGTCCGGACCTGTGTTCGCGATGAACGACCATGGTCTGGATCATCACCGCCCTGCGCGTGGTATCAGTTCACGATTGATCGCAAGGGCGAACATCCCGTCTCACATCTCTCCGGCTACAAAGGCTGGGTCCATGCGGACGGGTATTCCGGCTTCAACGGGGTATTCGGTGAGGACAAGGCCCAGGAGATGGCTTGTTTGGCGCACGTCAGACGCAAGTTTGTAGACATCTTTGCCGCGCAAGGCTCATCGATTGCCGAAGAAGCCCTCCGCCGGACCGCGGAACTCTATGCCGTCGAGAAAGAGGCGCGTGGCAAACCGTTTGAAGAGCGCGTTGCCATCCGTCAGGAAAAGGCAAAACCGATCTTCGATGAACTTGAGACCTGGTTACACGCGCAGTTGCCAAATATATCTGGCAAGTCGCCTCTGGCCCAAGCGATCCGTTATGCCCTTGGTCGTTTGCCAAAGGCACGCGGTTATTTGAACCATGGCTTTCTGGAAGCGGACAACAACATCGCCGAACGCGCCATAAAACCTGTCGCCATAGGTCGCAAAAATTGGATGTTCGCCGGTTCCGAGGGCGGTGGCAAAGCCATGGCCATCGCCTACACCCTGATCGAAACGGCAAAGCTTAATAAAGTCGATCCACAAGCCTGGCTCACATGGGTTCTCGCCCGCATCGCGGATCACAAGATCACTCGGCTGGACGAGCTGATGCCCTAGTCACCCGGAATTGTAATTTGTATCATTGACTGAGCGGGAATTGAGGAGGATGTTGCGATGGTGGGACGTTTGGCGGATGCAGTGGTTCTGAGCGAAGATGAGCGCCGTTTTCTCGAGGGTCAGGTTCGGCGTCACAAAGCGGCACGTTCGCTGTCGGACCGATGCCGGATGATCCTGCTGTGCGCCGATGGATTGGCGAGCAAGGAAGTGGCGGCCCGGCTTGGGGTGCATGAACACACAGTCGGCAAATGGCGCAGACGTTTTGTGCGATGCCGGATTGAAGGTCTCACCGACGAATACCGCTCCGGTCGCCCGCGCACCGTGTCGGACGATCAGGTGACTGCGGTAATTGAGCGCACGCTGAACACGACCCCGAGGGATGCGACCCATTGGTCGCTCCGAAGCATGGCAGCCGCGACGGGACTGTCGCACACCACCATCCGGCGGATTTGGAACGGGTTCGGCCTGCAACCGCACCGAAGCGAGACATTCAAGCTCTCAACCGACCCGCTGTTCGTGGACAAGGTGCACGATATCGTCGGGCTGTACCTGTCACCGCCGAACAGGGCTATCGTGTTGTGTGTTGACGAGAAATCGCAAATCCAGGCGCTGGATCGCGAACAGCCTGTGCTGCCAATGGCGCCCGGCGTGGCCGAGCGGCGCACCCACACCTACATCCGACACGGCACGACGTCGCTTTTTGCAGCACTGGATATCGCCACCGGCGCCGTGATCGGCAAATGCTACAAGCGGCACCGCGCCACCGAGTTCCTCGACTTCCTCAAACAGATCGACCGGCAGATGCCGGACGGGCCGGAGGTGCATATCGTCATGGACAATTACGCCACCCACAAAACCCCGAAGATCAAGGCCTGGCTGGCACGCCGCCCGCATTGGCATGTCCACTTCACACCGACCTCGGCCAGTTGGATCAATCAGGTGGAGCGTTGGTTTGCTGAACTGACGCGCAAGCAACTGCAGCGCGGCGTCCATCGTTCAACGGCGGAACTGGAAGCCGATATCGCTGCATTTATCGAGGCCCATAACGAAAACCCCAAACCCTGCAAATGGGTCAAACCCGCCGACCATATCCTCGCCTCCGTCAAGCGGTTCTGCCAACGCGCCCAACAAAACTCATGTGCCGAACTTTAGATGCAGGTGACTAGTCCCCCGGAATTGTACTTTGTCTCATTGACTGAGCGGGTATTGAGAAGGATGTTGCGATGGTGGGACGTTTGGCGGATGCAGTGGTTCTGAGCGAAGATGAGCGCCGTTTTCTCGAGGGTCAGGTTCGGCGTCACAAAGCGGCACGTTCGCTGTCGGACCGATGCCGGATGATCCTGCTGTGCGCCGATGGATTGGCGAGCAAGGAAGTGGCGGCCCGGCTTGGGGTGCATGAACACACAGTCGGCAAATGGCGCAGACGTTTTGTGCGATGCCGGATTGAAGGTCTCACCGACGAATACCGCTCCGGTCGCCCGCGCACCGTGTCGGACGATCAGGTGACTGCGGTGATTGAGCGCACGCTGAACACGACCCCGAGGGATGCGACCCATTGGTCGCTCCGAAGCATGGCTGCGGCGACGGGACTGTCGCACACCACCATCCGGCGGATTTGGAACGGGTTCGGCCTGCAACCGCACCGAAGCGAGACATTCAAGCTCTCAACCGACCCGCTGTTCGTGGACAAGGTGCACGATATCGTCGGGCTGTACCTGTCACCGCCGAACAGGGCTATCGTGTTGTGTGTTGACGAGAAATCGCAAATCCAGGCGCTGGATCGCGAACAGCCTGTGCTGCCAGTGGCGCCCGGCGTGGCCGAGCGGCGCACCCACACCTGCATCCGACACGCCACGACGTCGCTTTTTGCAGCACTGGATATCGCCACCGGCGCCGTGATCGGCAAATGCTGCAAGCGGCGCCGCGCCACCGGGTTCCTCGACTTCCTCAAACAGATCGACCGGCAGATGCCGGACGGGCCGGAGGTGCATATCGTCATGGACAATTACGCCACCCACAAAACCCCGAAGATCAAGGCCTGGCTGGCACGCCGCCCGCATTGGCATGTCCACTTCACACCGACCTCGGCCAGTTGGATCAATCAGGTGGAGCGTTGGTTTGCTGAACTGACGCGCAAGCAACTGCAGCGCGGCGTCCATCGTTCAACGGCGGAACTGGAAGCCGATATCGCTGCATTTATCGAGGCCCATAACGAAAACCCCAAACCCTGCAAATGGGTCAAACCCGCCGACCATATCCTCGCCTCTGTCAAGCGGTTCTGCCAACGCGCCCAACAAAACTCATGTGCCGAACTTTAGATGCAGGTGACTAGCGTTACGCTGCATCAGCAGCGTAACCGGGACGACCGGCAGTACGCCAAGGCTCCTTCACCGAACGGTCACCCTTGACCAGCGGGAAATCCGCCTCAAGCGCAAGCTCGAATGCTCGGTGGTGGGTACCGGTCGCCTCGTAGACGATCCGGGCGATCTTGCGCCCGCCCAGCCATTTCCGGAAGCTCCGAAACCCGGTCTTGCCATTCGTGAACTGCGCCGCCCGCCCTGTCTTGAGATCGAACGCGTCGAAGTGGGCTTTGGAAATGTCCACGCCAATGTTATGATCCGTCATCTTCGCCATATCCTGTGCTTGTCATGCGCGACCAGGGCCCCGTGTATCCGTTCAGGCCTGTGGTGAAGACGGCGGTCGATCATACTCTCTTTCGGTCTCTGCCGACCAGGCGCAACGCGGTCCGACCGCCGCCGCTGCCCGGTATATGTGAGGTGCCGGGCAGCGGCTCCCTTATCGCAAAGAAGCCACGTAATGTCATAAGACAAGCGCGAGCACTTTCCCGGTGCCGGGCTGTACGAACGCACGGCGGAGCGTCAGGGCCATGCCAACGGCTGCAAGCCCAGGCGTATCGCCACGCTGGCCGGCACGGTGAACGTGCAGGTCCCCGGGACCGTCGGGCACGACGGGGAGCCGTTCCATCCGCAATCGCCGGAACGTGGCCGCCGGTCGGTCCGGGCAGTCATGCCGGCGGTCGCCGGGATGTACATCGAGGGCGTCTCGACGCGCGAAGTCGAGGCGGTGATGCGCGGGTTCGGGATCGAGAGCCTGTCGTCATCGCAGGTCAGCCGGGCGACCAGGCTGCTCGACGACGAACTGCAAGCCTGGCGCAACCGCACGCCCGGTGAGGTGAAATACCTCATCCTCGATGCCCGCTGTGAAAAGATGCGTCATGGCGGCGTGGTGCGCGATGGCGGCGTGCTTTCGGCCCTCGGCATCGGCCCGGATGACCACGCCGTTTTACGCGCCGCCCGGCGTGCAGTGCCTGGCGGCGCCACATGGCAGCGCTGCCCGTTCCATCTCGCGCAGAACGCCCGCCACCATACCGGGAGTGTCGAAATCCGCAAGCGCATCGGCAAACAACCGAAATCGGTCTGGAATGCAAACGACCGCGCCAGGGCAGAGGCCGGTCAGGCCGATTGGCTCGGGAAAAACGTGCCGGACGCGCTCGCGATCTTCACGCTGCCCGAGCACCACCGCAAACGGAGGCGGACATCAAACCCGATGGAGCGCGCAGTCCGGCAGGAACTGAAACGGCGCACCGTAAAGGTCAGGGTCTTGCCCGGCGACGACGCGCTCCTGCGACCCGTCAGTGCCATCCTTGTCGAGATCGACGAAAAACGGGCCGCCGACACAAAAGCCTGCATCAAATGGGGCCAGGATGCCTGACCCGCTCTCAGCTGAATTGCCAGACAACAGGTTGCTCAATCATGATTTGCGCCCGAACCGGGCGGTTTTCCGTAATTTCGGGCGGTTTCGTCCTGTGATCAGGCAGTGACGGCGCCGCCGAACTGGACCAGGCGGCGGATGTTGCAGGCGATGGTGGACATGCCGATCATGTGTTTGCGGACTGCGAAGACATGCTCGACGGGCGCGCGATGCTTTGACCTTGTGCTGTTCCCGCGTCTGATATTCCCGGGCATTGGGCGCCCCTCTGGTTTGCGATGGTGGACATGGCTGACAAAACCGCGCCGCTCCATGAACGCCTCGTTCTTCATCGAGCGACAGGCGCTGTCCGCCCGGACGCCTGACCCGGTGTCAGTGGCAATCCAGCAGCCCCCGGCGCAGCATCCGCCCGTCATCGGCCGCCGCACTGGTGACATCCCATCGCCGGATGAACCGGAAACGCTTGTCGATGCCGGAATGCGCCTTGTATCCGAAACTCGGGATGGCGATGTCGGGCGGCGCGGGGCCGTCCTCGTGCGGGCGCGCCCTGGCGAACGCCATGCGTTGACGGTGTCGCGACTGGCGGTTGGCCGTCCTCGTGCGGGCGCGCCCTGGCGAACTGGGGCGAACTGGATGGTCCAGTGTGCATCCACGTCTTTTTGCCCGGCTTTGGCCGGATCATCGGGCCGGTTCTCGTCGCCGGGCTTGCCCATCCTGACAGCCGTCTTCCCGTCAACCGTGTTGCGCTGCCCTGGCGCGGTGACCAGCATGCTGGCGACGATCCGACCGGACATCGCGATGTAACCGGCCTCGCGCAGCGCGGCGTCGAACCGGCTGAAAAGCCCCTTGATCGCGCCTGCCCTGGTCAGACGCTCGCGGAACACCCGAATGGTCTTCGCGTCCGGAACCCGGTCATGCAGCCCGAACCCGGGGAAACGCATGAACGACAGCCGGTCCGGGATCAGGAACCCTGCGCGGTCATCACCGGGATTGTCTTGCGCCTGGATAATCAGGATCCTGAACATCAGCACGACGTCACAGGGCGGGCGGGCACCGTGCGAGCCGTCCGAGTACGCCAGAGCCTTCACAATATCCGCACGGAAAATCTCGAAATCAGACGCCCCGGCACAGGCTTCCAACTGATCGCCATGATCGCTCGACCGCTTCCGGCGGTCATCCATGTCAGAAAATCCCGGCTGTCCGACCATCTGCCGCTCCTGTCACGAGGAGCCGGGAGTGAACCGGATTCAGACCGGATTGGCGAGGTAAATCGAGACCCTCAGCTTCCACGGAGCGACCCAATTCGTTCAGGATTTTGGAAAAGGCCACTGCATTTCAATCCCAAAACCGGTATCATAATCCGCGTGTCGGAGGTTCAAGTCCCTCCTCCGCTACCAGAATTCCCCGATATGTCAAAAAGACCGTCGATACCCGACAAACTGCATCATTTTTTCTGGCGGAGGTCGCGATGCGAAGACCGTACTCGATTGTAAACAAAACGGTTATCACGACTTCGGAAGCACTGAGCACCGATCTGGCCATGGGCGGCAGATCCGGCAGCGTCTCGACAGTCATGGTAATTATCGAAAGGACAATCAGGAACAGTACCGCGAAATCGAACGTCCGGCCCGGTTTCGTGTCGGATTCCTGAACAATTTCCCGTAAGGTCATTGATCGCTCCGTGAAATTCACCCGGCGCCACCCTGCCGGTTCCGGCATGACCTGCCCCCGTTTTGTGTATCACGTTCAGGGAGAGCCTGTTCTCCCCATGTTGCCATCATTCGGCTGCGTGAGCAATGGGCGTCGGCGCGTAGCATGGGGTATCCATACCTGCGGCACCTCCGGCCAGGGTGATCAGGCGCTCCCTCAGCCGGGCATGGCGGTCTGGCGCCTTCAGCGCCTATCGGCGCGCGTGGAACAATTGCAGGATACGCGCCTGACGCTGGAATGGCGGTATCTCCGCCACGCCGTCGCTTTGCGCCCGTACCATGACGAACCGGACGAACCAGAAGGCGATGGCCGCGAAAATGACGCCGCCCAGAGCCTGTCCGACCAACACACCGCCGGCCCCGAAACCCGCCGCGCCCAGCAGCACAAAGGGGATGGTGCCCGCAGTATGACGCCCCCAGTTGATCAGCGTCGAATAGAACGGACGCCCCAGATTGTTGAAAGCCGCGTAGGAGACGAAAAGCGCGCCGTTGAAGAAGAACATCAGCGCCAGAGGGCCGCAGAACAGATACACCAGATCGCGTGTCGGGCCTTCGGCCCCGAACAGATCGGCAATCGGGGTGCGCAGAACGAACAGCAGGGCCGTCATCGCGATCACGAATGCGCCGCAGAACACCAGCCCGTCGCGATAGGCGCGGCGCACCCGCGCATGATCCCCGGCCCCGAAATTCTGGCCGATCACCGGACCGATGGCGCCTGACAGGGCGAACAGAACCCCAAAGGCCACCGGCGTCAGCCTGGCGGTGATGGCCATGCCGGCCACCGCGCCCTCGCCGAACTGGGCCATGGTCCGCGTGACGAAAGCCTGCCCGACCGGCGTGGCAAGCTGTGTCAGAATGGCAGGCAGCGCAATCGCCAGCACCGCCGGGAAATCCACGCGAAATTCCTGCACGGTCGGTTTGTCGAGGCCGCCATGATGCCGGTAGATCGGCAGCAGCGCGAACGCCGCGATGGCGAAACGCGCCGCCACGCTGGCCAGCGCGGCCCCGGTCAGTTCCAGATTCAGGCCAAAGATCAGGATCGGGTCCAGCACCGCGTTGACGACACCCCCCGCAACCGTCGCCATCATGGATCGGCGGGCGTCGCCATGGGCCCGCAATATGGCCCCGCCCACCATGCCGATCAGCAGAAGCGGAAGGCTGGGAATGATGATCTGCAAATAGCGTTCCGCCAGTTCCAGCGTCTCGCCGCCGGCCCCCATCAGCGCCGCCAGAGGCCGGATGTTCCACCAGACGGTCGCGGCGAAGGCGGTGCCGAAAATCACACCGTAGAGCATCGAGGTCGCCGCGCGGCGGCGCGCCATGCGGTGATCGCCGGCCCCCAGCGCCCGCGCCACCAGAGAGCCCGCGGCAATCGCCATGCCGATCCCGAAAGACGTGGTGAAAAACAGGATCGCTCCGGCATAGCCCACCGCCGCCGCCAGTTCCGCCCTGCCCAGCATGGAAATGAAAACCATGTCCACCAAATCGACGACGAAGACCGCCATCAACCCGACAGAGGCCGTCATCGCCATGACCGTGATGTGGCGAAACAGGTTGCCCTCCAGAAAAACCGCTTTCCGATCTGCCATCAGGTGCCCTCTTTCAGCGCAGAGTGCCGCATTCCGCCCCCCCCGGCCAGACCCGCCGGCGCACACCAATGGTGCAAATCCGCGCGGCCCGTCCACACCGGTCCGCCGGGCATCAGCGCGCCCTGATCACCTGCAACAGGGGCAGCACCTGCGACATGTCCGGCCCATGGCTTTGCCCGGTAAGCGCCCTGCGCAGCGGCATGAACAACCCGCGCCCCTTGCGCCCGGTCGCTTCGCTCACCGCATCCGTCCATTCGCCCCAGGTGGCGTCGGTATGGGGCCGTTCGGGCAGCATCGACAGCGCCGTCGCCACGAACTCTGCATCCTCATCGTCAATCGCAGGGTCCGCGCCATCGCGAAACAGGCTCCACCAGCCCGCAAGGTCATCCAGCACGGCAATATTCCCGCGCGTCGCCTGCCAGAACCGCTCTGCCATCTCCTCCGGCACGCCCAAGCCTGCAATCCGGTCGGAAACCGCCGCGAAATCCAGCCCCTGATTGATCTTCGCAGTCAGCGGGAACAGAGCCTTGGCATCGAATTTGGTTGGCGCAGAGCCAAAATCCGACAGGTCAAACCCTTCGGCCAGTTCATCGAGCGATGCCGCAATCCCGACCGGTTTCGACGACCCCAGCCGCGCCAGCAGGCTCAGCAGCGCCATCGGCTGCACGCCCTGTTCCCGCAGATCGCGCAGGGCCATGACGCCAAGGCGTTTCGACAGCGCCTCGCCGTGCGGCCCGGTCAGCAGCGAATGATGGGCAAAAGACGGCGCCCTGCCGCCCAGCGCCTGAATGATCTGGATTTGCGTCGCGGTGTTGGTGACGTGATCCGAGCCACGCACCACATGCGTCACCCCGAAATCAATGTCATCGCAGACCGAAGCCGGCGTATACAGGAACTGCCCGTCGCCCCGGATCAGCACCGGGTCAGAGACGCTGGCCGCATCAATCGACAGATCGCCCAGAATGCCGTCGGTCCATTCGATCCGCTCCCGATCCAGCATGAACCGCCAGTGGCCGTTGCCGCGCTCTGCCCGCAGCGTGTCCCTTTTGGCATCCGGCAGGTCCAGCGCGGCCCGGTCATAGACCGGCGGCCTGCCCATGTTCAGCAGTTTCCTGCGCTTCAGGTCCAGTTCCGCCGGGGTCTCGAAACACTCGTACAAACGCCCCTGCGCGCGCAGTTCGTCCGCTGCGGCCGCATGGCGGTTCAGCCGGTCCGACTGCCGTTCCAGCCGGTCCCAGGTCAGGCCCAGCCATTCCAGATCCTGCTGGATCGCATCCGCATATTCCTGCTTCGAGCGCTCGGGGTCGGTGTCATCCAGACGCAGGATGAACCGCCCGCCGGTCTTGCGCGCGATCAGGAAATTCATGAGCGCGGTACGCAGGTTGCCGACATGGATATGGCCGGTCGGCGACGGGGCGAAACGGGTGATGGTCATCGGGCTCTCCTTGTGCCCGCCGGTTTTTCACGGACGCCGGCGATTGTCCAGATTTCACGCGGGCCACGCCGAACCCGGCAACCCCGGTGGCCCCGGATCGGGCAAAGGATGGGTGGTGGGTCGTGAGAGACTCGAACTCCCGGCATCTTCGGTGTAAACGAAGCGCTCTGCCAACTGAGCTAACGACCCCGATTGCGGCGATGTACCCATTCCCGTACCGCTGTGCAAGGGGGCGGCGCGGCCCCCCCCCTGTCCGGCCGCCTTCAGCGAAGGATGTGACCGGCGCAACGGACCGCGCCATTTCCGGCAGACCGGGATCAGGCCGGGATCAGGCCGGAATGATAATGGTGGGTGATAACAGATTCGAACTGCTGACATCTTCGATGTGAACGAAGCGCTCTACCACTGAGCTAATCACCCGTCGCCGGGTTCATTACCCCTGCTTTCGCAGCGATGCAAGAAGATGAATCGCGAATGCCGGACGCGCTGTGTCCCTGTTGACCGGTATGTTGACCGGTACGAATGAAACCCGGCGCGCCCCTGCAATCGCGCCGGGCGAAAACCCTAATGCGCAGTCGCGCCGGGGGCGTCGGATTCCGGCTTGATCGCCGCCTCTGCGGGTGCGTTCTCCCAGGCCTCCTCGTCCCAGTCCACGGGCTTCGGCTGACGCGCCAGCGCGTGTTTCAGCACATCCGTGACATGGGCGACCGGAATGATCGTCAGCCCTTCCTTCACGTTGTCCGGAATCTCCGGCAGATCCTTGGCGTTCTCCTCGGGGATCAGCACCGTTTCGATGCCGCCGCGAAGCGCCGCCAGCAGTTTTTCCTTCAGCCCGCCGATCGCCAGCACGTTCCCGCGCAGCGTCACCTCGCCAGTCATGGCAATACCCTTGCGCACCGGAATGCCGGTCAGGACGGAAACGATGGAAGTCACCATCGCGACGCCCGCACTCGGGCCGTCCTTCGGCGTCGCGGCTTCGGGAACGTGAACGTGAATGTCCATTTTCTCGAATTTCGGTGGCTTGATCCCGATCTGCGGGCTGATCGAGCGCACGAACGAACTCGCCGCGTCGATGGATTCCTTCATCACGTCGCCCAGCTTGCCGGTTGTCTTCATCCGGCCTTTGCCGGGCAGGCGCAGCGCCTCTATCGACAGCAGGTCGCCGCCGACCGAAGTCCAGGCGAGACCGGTCACGACACCGACCTGATCGTCCTTTTCGGCCAGGCCATAGCGGAACTTCTTCACCCCCAGATAATCATCGAGATTGTCCGGCGTGATGACCACCTTGCCATGTTGTCTGCGCACGATCCTGGTCACTGCCTTCCGCGCCAGCTTGGCGATCTCGCGCTCCAGATTCCGCACTCCGGCCTCGCGGGTGTAGGTGCGGATGATCTCCTGCAACGCCGCCGGGGCGATTTCGAACTCCGACTCTTTCAGCCCGTGATTCCCGGTCTGCTTGCCGATCAGGTGGCGTCGGGCGATCTCGGTCTTCTCGTCCTCGGTATAGCCTGCCAGCGGGATCGTCTCCATCCGGTCCAGAAGCGCGCCGGGCATGTTGTACGAATTCGCCGTGGTCAGGAACATGACATTGGACAGGTCATATTCCACTTCGAGGTAATGATCGACAAAGGTGTTGTTCTGCTCCGGGTCCAGAACCTCCAGCATCGCCGAGGCCGGGTCGCCACGGAAATCATGCCCCATCTTGTCGATCTCGTCGAGCAGGATCAGCGGATTGGCGGTCTTCGCCTTCTTCAGCCCCTGAATGATCTTGCCGGGCATCGAGCCGATATAGGTTCGGCGGTGGCCCCTGATCTCCGATTCATCGCGCACCCCGCCCAGCGAGATGCGGATGAACTCTCGCCCCGTGGCCCTGGCCACCGATCTGCCCAGCGAGGTTTTGCCCACCCCCGGCGGGCCGACCAGACACAGGATCGGGCCTTTCAGCTTTCTCGAACGCTGCTGAACGGCCAGATATTCGACGATCCGCTCCTTCACCTTCTCCAGCCCGTAATGATCGGCATCGAGAATTTCCTGCGCCCGGTCCAGATCCTTCTTCACACGGGACTGCACGCCCCACGGGATCGACAGCATCCAGTCGAGGTAATTGCGCACAACCGTCGCCTCGGCGCTCATCGGGCTCATGTTCCTGAGCTTCCTGAGCTCGCCCCTGGCCTTTTCCCTGGCCTCTTTCGACAGCTTCGTCGCGGCGATCTTCCCGTCCAGTTCGGCGATTTCATTGTCGCCCTCGTCGCTGTCGCTCAGCTCTTTCTGAATGGCCTTCATCTGCTCGTTCAGATAATATTCGCGCTGGGTGCGCTCCATCTGGCTCTTGACGCGCGTCTTGATCTTTCGCTCGACCTTCAGGACGCTCACCTCGCCCTGCATCAGGCCATAGACCTTCTCCAGCCGCACACCGACATCGAGGGTTTCCAGAAGCTCCTGCTTCTGCCCCACATCGACGCCCAGATGCCCGGCGACCAGATCGGCCAGCTTCTCCGGCGCGCGGCTCCCGGCCACGGCGGCCATGGCCTCTTCGGGGATGTTCTTTCTGATCTTGACATACCGCCCGAATTCCTCGCCGACCGAGCGCACCAGCGCCGAGACGGTGGCGGCATCGCCGGGCGTGTCTTCCAGAGGTTCGGCGGCCGCTTCGAAAAACGATTCGTTCCCGGCGTATCGGGTAATCCTGACCCGCGACTGACCCTCGACCAGCACCTTCACGGTGTTGTCGGGCAGTTTCAGCAGTTGCAGGATATTGGCCAGCACCCCGATGCGATAAATGCCGTCGGCGTCCGGGTCGTCAACCGAAGGGTCGATCTGGCTTGACAGCAGAATCTGCCTGTCCTCCTTCATCACCTCTTCAAGCGCGCGCACCGATTTCTCTCGGCCCACGAAAAGCGGCACGATCATGTGCGGAAACACCACGATGTCGCGCAGCGGCAGGACGGGATAGGTCTGGCTTGATTGCTCGGGCATGTTTTTTCCTTGTCTGGCCTTGTCTGGCCTTGTCTGGCTCTGAATTGATGAATTGGGGCAATTCGCCGGAATTTTCAACCCGCGCCGCGATGCCGGGCCACTGATCCCGCACGGATCGCCGCGGCAGTGAAGAAAAAGCGCACAGATGTCAAAATGTTGATACCTGACCTCTGGACAGGCTGTTCGTTATCCGTTAGGTGGAAGATGTAGGGTGAAGGATTTCAGGACTGAATTCACAGGATCGTTTCCGGTCGCCAGAATTCTACAGGGATCAGTTCTGCCAGATGAGGAGAGCAAGATGTTGGCATCTCGATGTTTCACGAGACCGCAGGCAACGCGGTCATGTTTACCGCCCGGTGGCGACGCGCGAACCGGGGCCGAAAACTGCTGTCCGTCCCTGCGCGACATGCGGTTGCGGATGTCTGGAATGTTGAACAACCTGTCTTCGGGCCTGGCGTCCATGCTGGCGGCGGTCATTCTGCTGGCGGCCGTGGCAATGCCTGCCCCCCCCGCATTCGGGCAAGCCATAGGCCTGCCGCTGATCACCGGCGGTTCTGGCCTCAACGGCGCACCGCGAGTTGGTGATGTGCTGATGTCGGATCTGTCTATACTCAACCTGAACCCGGACTTCGGATTCCTGGACGAGAACGGCGACGGCGACGGCGACGCTCGCGACATCTTTCTGAAATTTCAGCAATCTTCTGATGATGATATCGTATGGCGAGACGCCGCGACCGGGTTTGGACCATTGACATATACAGTGATTGAAGGCGACGTCCGCTTTCGTTTGCAGGCGTCCTGGACGGCAACCAAGCCGGATGATGGTGGACAGCTTGAACTTTACGTTGAATATAACAGCGCCGAGACGCCGCTGGCCGTCTACCCGCCTTTCACGGTGAGCTTCTCCTCGGCCGCCTACGATGCGCCGGAGGGCGCAGGGGTGGAGATAACCGTTCGGCTGGACCCGTCTGCCGCCCCTGGTCAATTTGGGATACTGGAATTCGGTCTGATAACGACGGGGGACACCGACGATCTTTTGGGTGTGCCGGAAACCGTCAGCTTCTTTGGCAACCTGAGTGAGATGAAATTCACGGTGACGGCGGCGAACGACGGGGATTTCGATGACGAAACCGTGACGATCGCCATCGACGGGGATAATCTTCCCATCAATACCGAATTTCCCCTTGACTGTGACCTGGACTCGGCTGATCCACCTCAACCCATTTTCAATGTCCCTCCCGGGTGTCAGAGCTTCCTGCCCGCCAAATATCCGCCGGATGAGCCCTTCTATGAGGTGGGCAACACCGGCACGACGACAGTCACCCTCCGCGACGACGGTCCCAAGGAGGTGAACTTCGCCTCGAACGCCTACACGGCGGTCGAGGGCGGCGCCGGGGTGGAAGTAACCGTTCTGTTGAACCAGGCCCCCGACGAGACGCTGGTAATCCCGCTGAAGGGGAGGGCCGGGTCCAGCACCGACTTCACGGGTGCGCCCGCATACGTCAGCTTCGCGCCCGCCGTTATCGACCCCGACACGGGCAACGTGACGACGCCCGGCCAGACCGAGGCGAGTTTCACGGTGACGGCAACGGACGATACGGAGATTGATGACGACACCCTGACGATCTATATCGACGACACGTCGGCGGACCTGCCCGCCAGCTATGTGGTGGGCGCCATCAATGAGACGGTCATCACCCTTCAGGAAGACGGGCTTTCGGTGGTTTCCCTGCGGAATCCCCCTGAGGTCAACTTGCTTCCCAACAACATCACCCCCGACACCGTCACATTCACCGTGGAGCGGAGCGGGGGAACGGATACGGCGGTCACCGTGCCTCTGGACATCAGGGCGAGCGTTGATGCTCCGGTTGTTCCCGATTTATCTGATTTACCGGAATGTATTCCCGGGAACGTGTTGTGCCCCCCCCTCCAGTTGTTCGGTACGCGGGTCACGATACTGTCGGCGCAGTTCGCGGCCGGCGAAACCACAACGACCGCGACAGTAAGCATCGACGCTGCCGGGAGCGCTCTGGGGGCATTCCCAAGCTATCTGACGGCAACCGTTATCCTGCCGGGGACGGGCTACAAAGCCGGAACGACATTGTACGCCACGGCGCAGATAGATGCGCCGCCGCTGTTTGCGGTTTCGATTGCCTCGGAACCGTCTGTCGTCGTTGAGGGCGAGGAGTTTGTCTTTACCGTGACCCGCACCCCTGTCGACGGGGTGACGCCGCTTTTGGCCGATCTGGCAGTCTTGATAGAAGTGGATATTTCGGGTTTATTCCCTGAGGGTGAGTTCCCTGAGGGTGAGTTCCCTGAGGGTAAGTATCGGGAGACCGTGGTCATTCCTGCGGGCGACGATCATGGCCACGCGGTTCCGCTCACGATTCCGGATGATGACGTTGATCTGCCGACTCGCCGCCTTGTGGCAACGGTAATTGCTGGCGAAGACTATGCCGCCCCGGCCCCCGGCAATCGGGTCGATGTCACCGTTTTGGACAATGACGGCCCGCCAGAGGTGTTCTTCGCCGCGGAATCCTACGAAGCGGTCGAGGACGGCGCCGACGCGGTGATAACCATTCTGTTGAGCCACAACAATCTGTCGTCTGATCTGACAATACCGGTGGTGGTGGAGGAGCTTGGCGTCGCGACAGCCGCTGACTGGTCGATCACTGGTGTAACGGTCAGTGGATCAAGCGTCACTTTCGCCGCCGCGACCGCGACCGACGCCGCCGAGACCAGGAAGACCTTCCGTGTGACGGCAACGGAGGACGAAGATGACGATTCGGACGAAAGCCTGAGGATCAGCTTTGGCACACTGCCCGTCAGCGTGATGGCGGGCAGCCTGACGGAGACGATCGTCAACCTTGTCAACACGTATGAGGCGCTTCCGCGCCTTGGACTGCTTGCCCCTGTGGTCACCTACGATGACGCCGACGTCACCCCCGACACTGTTGAATTCACCGTGGAGCGCCGTGAGGTGGTGAATACGCGGGTCGTTGTGATTGTGCGGGGGATCTATGCGAGCAGCAATCGCGATGCAGTGGTGGGGGGGGATGCCGTACAGGTCGGTATGACCCAACAACTGATATTCGATGCAGGGGAAACCAGAAAGACCCTGACAGTGGACCTTGAAGAGGCTCTGCTGGACACTCTGGGGCGGAATTCCGGCTATCTGTTTTTGATTGTCGGCCAAGCGACCGGCTACAGGGTTGATCCGCCGGGTCGCGTCGATACGTCGCGGATCGTTTTCCCCATTGAGGTGAGCTTCGACGCGAACGCCTACACGGCGGTCGAGGGCGGCGCCGACGCCGTGATAACCGTTCAACTGAGCAGTGCCGTTGAGGCGGAAGACGGGACACTGCTCGTGTCGCTGGTAACGACGCCCGAGTTCGGCGCTGACTTCGAGGCGTCGTCCTCATCCGTCACCTTCGCGCCCGGCGCTGTCGAGGCGACATTCATGGTGACGGCAACGGGCGACCTGAATGCCGATGACGGGGAAGTGACGATTGCCATCAACCCGCAGGCACTGGCCTCTCCCCTTACAGCGGGCCACATCACCGAGACGGTTGTCACCCTCGTGGACGACGGGCTTCCGGCCGTTTCCCTGCGCGCCCCTGTGGTCAACTTCCTTGCCGACGGCATCACCCCCGACACTGTCGAATTCACCGTGGAGCGGAGTGTGGTGACGGATACGGCGATCACCGTGAACCACCTGGTCTTTGCGAGCAGCAGTGTCGGTGCAACGGCGGCGGCTGCCGAAGATATCCCCCTTGATTCGAATGTGCTGGACTTCGCCGCGGGGGATTTAACAAAGACCGTGACAGTGGACATTGATTTTGCTCTGATGGACACTCTGCAGAGGAATTCCGGCTATCTGTTTGCAATCATCGAACCCGGCCCGGGTTCCTACCGGATCGACCCGGCCGCGGAGCGCGCCGAGACGCCGCGGATCGCCTATCCCATCGAGGTGAGCTTCGCCCTGGCCGGGTACGAGGCGGTCGAGGGTGGCGCCAACGCGGAGATAACCGTTCAGTTGAGCCGTGCCCTTGAGGCGGGAGACGTGCCGCTGGATGTGCCGCTGGTAGTGGCGTTCGGGTCCAGCGGAGACTGGGAAATCGATCCGGCATTCGTCAGCTTCGCGCCCGGCGATCCCCGCATGAAGACACTCGTGGTGACTGCAACGGACGATCTGGATGCCATTGACGAGGAAGTGACGCTCCAAATCAACGGATCGGGGTTGTCCCTTCCCTATGTGCCGGGCGACATCGGTGAGACGGTCATCACCCTTCGGGACGACAAGCTTCCGGTCGTTTCCCTGGGCGCCACTGTGGTCTCCGGCGGCGATGCCATATTCACCGTGGAGCGGAGTGTGGTGACGGATACAGCGGTCACTGTGGCCCTGGAGGTGACGGTGAGCGCCGATGCTTCCGGTGGAAATCCGATCGTGATCCCGACTGCGTCACCGTTTTTCCCGGTCGGTGTGCTCAGCAAAACCCTGCCAGTAGACATCGAAGGTGCCCTGAACAAACTGGGGGCATCCCCCGGCTATCTGACGGTAGATGTGCAGCCGGAGACGGGCTACAAACCCGGAATGAGTCCGAGCGTTACGAAGTTGATAAGAACATCGCTCTTTCCGTTCACGGTTTCGATTGCGGCAGATACGGATGAAATCACCGAAGGCGATGATGCGGTCTTTACCCTGACACGCGCCCTTGCCGGCTCGAATACGCTGTTTCCCGAACTGGAAGTCGAAGTGGAACTGGTTTCTGTTGATTCCAACAGAACTTTGGAGGTGGGGACCGCGTTCTTCGTTGAGGACGAGACCGAGGCCAAACTGACGTTCGACATGCCTGTCCGGGATGATACCGTTTATCAGAGGGACCCCCGCACCATTGTGGCAAGGGTAGTGGATGGCGGGTTTGGCTATGCCCCCGCCCCGGCCCCCGACGATGAGGCCGAAGTCACCGTTCTGGACAATGAATTCGCGCCGCACGTGAGCTTCGCCTCGAACGCCTACACGGCGGTCGAGGGCGGCGCCGGGGTGGATGTAATCGTTCGGTTGAGCCAGACCCCCGACGGGCCAGTGGAAATCCCGCTGAGGGCGAGGGCCGGGTCCAGCACCGACTTCACGGGTGCGCCCGCATTCGTCAGATTCGCGGCTGGCGTGGCCGAGGCGACATTCACGGTGACGGCAACGGACGATCCGGATGCCGATGACGAGACCCTGACGATCTATATCGACGACACGACGGCGCTGCTGCCCTTTCCCTATGTGGTGGGCAACATCGGTGAGACGGTCATCACCCTTCAGGACGACGGGCTTCCGGTCGTTTCCCTGGGCGCCCCTGTGGTCTCCGGCGGGGTTGTCACATTCACCGTGGTGCGGAGCGGGGGAACGGATACGGCGATCAGTGTGCTTCTGGCTGTAGTGGCGAGCAGCAATGATCCCGATGTCTTTATTCCCGGTATAGATCCGGGTGGTTTTTCGCTCAATATTCCGCTGGTGGAATTCGCGATTGGCGATGTCATGCAGACCGCCGAAATTCCCTTCGAACCCGTTCTACAGAATCTGGGGGAGACCTCCGGCTATCTGACGGCAGCTGTCCTGCCGGGGACGGGCTACAAACCCGGAACGACAGCGCGCGTCACGGCGCAGATAGAAACGCCGGTGCTCGTGCCGTTCATGGTTTCGATTGTGGCAGATACGGCTGAAATCACCGAAGGCGATGGTGTGGACTTTACCCTGACACGCGCCCTTGTCCCCCCGAATACGCTGTTTCCCGAACTGGAAGTCGTAGTGGAACTGGCTTTTTCGGATGGTGGCGAGTTTGCTATGATGCCCGTGACCTTCCTTGACAACGAGTCCGTGGCCGTCCTGTCGATCACGGTCCCGGAAGATGACATCCCTCAGCCGACGCGTACCCTTACGGCGATGGTACTGGATGGCGGGGAAGACTATGCCGCCGGTTCCCCGGACAGTGCCGTAGTCACCGTTCTGGACAATGACGGTCCGCTTGTCCTGCCAGAGGTGAACTTCGCCGCAGCCACCTACACGGCGGTCGAGGGCGATGCCGGGGTGGAAGTAACCGTTCGGTTGAATGCCCCTTCCGTCACGACGCTGGAAATCCCGCTGGTGACGGAAGCCGGGGCTGGCGCTCTCTTCTCGGTTGAGCCCCCATCCGTCAGCTTCTTGCTCGGCGAGGACGAGGCGACATTCATGGTGGCGGCACTGGACGACACGAATGCCGATGACGAGACCGTGATGATCTCCATCGCCCCGGCGCAACCGTCCTCTGGCTATGTGGTGGGCACCCTCTCCGCGACGGTCGTCACCCTTGAAGACGACGGGCTTCCGTTCGTTTCCCTGAGGGATCCCCCGGAAATCACCACCGCGGACGGGACTGTCAGATTCACCGTGCTGCGGAATGTGGTGACGGATACGGCGATCACCGTGTCTCTGGATGTGACGGTGAGCGACGATGCTTTCGGTACAGGTCTGTCTGCTACTTCGATCCAGGTTCTGTCAGTGGCATTAGAGGCCAACGAAACCACAAAGGACGTGACAGTGGACTTCGAAGATGCTCTGACCACTCTGGGGGCGAGGGACGGCTATCTGACGGCAACTGTCCTGCCGGGGACGGACTACAAACCCGGAACGACAGCGCGCGTCACGGCGCCGATAGATACGCAGATGCCGGAGTCCGCGCCGTTTACGGTTTCGATTACGGCAGATATGGGTGTAATCACCGAAGGCGATAATGCGGTCTTTACCGTGACACGCGCCCTTGTCCCCCCGCATATGCTGCTTAACGCACTGGCAGTCGAAGTGGATATTTCGGGGGACGGCGCACCTGTTTCGGGGATAATGACCGTGACCATCGATCCGGGCGACTTGACGGCCGACCTGACGATCCAGATCCCGGATGATGCCATCCCTCAGGGGAACCGCGCCATTGTGGCAATGGTACAGGATGGCGGGCAAGACTATAATGCCCCGGCCCCCGGCAATCGGGCCGCAGTCAGCATTGAGGACAATGACGGCCCTGCGGACATGACCCCGCCAACGCTGCTCTGGGGAACGATTAACTGGAACGTGGTTGTTCTCAAGTTCAGTGAGCCTATAGACCCGAGCGCCGCCCATGCGATCTACCCAAATTCAGGAAGCACACTTTTTACTGTCTCTGGTATATATGCTGCGGGTTTGGGGACAAGAATTAACAGTTCGACAGTAGAAGGCGACACGCTCACGCTGAAGTTGGGGAATGACGGTGGCTTTGCCGGAGCGCGGCCTGATCTGGGTCGGAATGTGCTCATAAATTATTTCCCGCCGACGAGCACAACACCTCCCGTGCAGGATCTGGCAGGGAATCCACTGGTGGGGCGGGATGAAGTAACGGGGCAGTTAGTCATAGCCAACGACCCCCTTACAAACATCATGCCATTGGTTGTGGTTGAGGCAGTCGGGGTAGATGAGGCAGGTGAAGCAGCATTCACGATAGCACGCTCTTCGTCTTCGCCTCCTGGGCTGAGCCTGCCTGCACTGACGGTCATGCTGGAAGTTGACGACGGGCTGACGGTGCCGGAGACGACGAATGTGGTCATGGCTGCGAGCGATGAGGTAACAAAAGTATCGTTCCTGATTCCGGAGGGATCGACCGGCATCAGGGTAACGCTGACAGGCGGCTGCGATGTTGCGGCCATCGGATCCAGTCCCGACTATTGCGTGCCCTTGCCAGGAGTGGACGGGGCTGAGGCCGAAGTCACCGTTCCCGGTCTTCCGGGCGTTCCGGTCATTTCCCTGGCTCCCTCCCCTGTGATCTCCGGCGGCGATGCCATATTCACCGTGGAGCGGAGCGGGGAGACGGATACAGCGGTCACTGTGACCCTGGATATAACGGCGAGCGCCGAAGCCAATGCCCCCTCCAGTAGCAATGCAGATACGTCCATTACCCGGCGGGAGGTGCGCTTCGCGGCGGGCGAAACCAGCAAGGATGTGAGAGTAAACATCGAAGATGCCCTGAACGAACTGGGGGTGACATCCGGCTATCTGACGGCAGAAATCATGCCGTCGGCGGACTACAGTATCGACCCGACATCTTCAGGGCCGGCGCAAGTCGCCATCAGCGTTCCCGGTCTTCCGGGCGTTCCGGTCATTTCCCTGGCTCCCTCCCCTGTGATCTCCGGCGGCGATGCCATATTCACCGTGGAGCGGAGCGGGGAGACGGATACAGCGGTCACTGTGACCCTGGATATAACGGCGAGCGCCGAAGCCAATGCCCCCTCCAGTAGAAATGCAGATACGTCCATTACCCGGCGGGAGGTGCGCTTCGCGGCGGGCGAAACCAGCAAGGATGTGAGAGTAAACATCGAAGATGCCCTGAACGAACTGGGGGTGACATCCGGCTATCTGACGGCAGAAATCATGCCGTCGGCGGACTACAGTATCGACCCGACATCTTCAGGGACCGTTACGGCGCAAGTCGCCATCAGCGTCCTTGCGGAACCGCGCCGCCGGGGGGCCGCGATCATGTTGCGCCGTCATGCCGCCCGGTTTGAGGATGTCACCTCGTCGGCGGCGCTGAGCCGGTTGCAGGGGCACAGCCCCGGCGCGTTCACCGCCCATGCGACCACTCAGGGGCTTACGCTGGATGGTGCGTGGGCAAGCGATCCCGAAGACAGGGCTGGCTGGTCCTTCTGGGGGGACATGTCCTATGCGCGGATCAATGGCGCGGGCGAAGGGAAGGAATACGACATCTATCTCGGCCTCGATTATCTGCACGGTTCCGGACGATATGTCATTGGCGGGCTGCTTGGACATGAAAGGGGCGATCTGACGGTGAACGACGCCTCGTTCAGTTCGCGATTTACCGAAATCGGCCTTTACGGCGCAACCCGTCTGAACGAAACCCTGATCATGGACGGGGCGCTGGGCTATGGTTTCGGCAAAACCGAGCTTTCGCAGAATGGCGTCGCCGCAGAACCCGACGCCAGGCGCTTGACGCTTCGCGCGGGTCTGACCGGCGATCTGAACTGGGGGTCCGAAGAGATGAGGATTGCCCCGCAAATCGGTTTGCTGCATGTGCGCGAAACACTGGATGCGTTCGTGGACAGCGCCGGGGGTGTCGCTTCGGAGCGGGAACTGGAACTGACGCGGATCGGCCTCGGCCCGCAAGTGACCGGGGATTTCGCCGGGGGTACGTTCGTCGGTCAGGCGCGCGTGAACTGGGACAGCAACAACCTGGACGGGGCAAGGATGTCGGAGGTGTCGGGCAGCCTGGACGGGCGGCTGCACTTTGAACTCGATGAGGGTCTGACGGCTGAAATCTCGGCCGGGGTCGATGGGCTTGGCGTCGATGATGGCTATCGCGCCTACAACGTCGGAATTCGTCTGAACGCCGAATTCTGACAAGGGGTGCGGGTGCCGCGTGAAGACCTCGGCCGGTGTTTTCCGGCCGAGGCGCTTTTGCGGTGTATTGCAGGCGATTGATCTATGGACTTGCATGGAACAAGCCCATAGATCAGCGCCATGGCCAACAAACCGGAAGAAAAGAATTACAGGGTGATCGCCGAAAACCGGCGGGCGCGGTACGATTATGCGATCGGGGACGATCTGGAATGTGGCATCGTTCTGACCGGCTCCGAGGTCAAATCGCTGCGTTCCGGCAAGTCGAATATCGCCGAGAGCTACGCCCATGTCGAGGAAGGCGAACTGTGGCTGACAAACAGCTATATCGCGCCCTACGATCCCGCCCGCATATGGGGGCACCCGGCCCGCCGCCGCCGCAAGCTCCTGGTCGGCAGGCGTGAACTGGCAAGGCTGGATCAGGCTGCCAGCCGACAGGGCATGACGCTGGTGCCGCTGGTCATGTATTTCAATCACCGGGGCCTCGTGAAGCTGAAAATCGGCATCGCCCGCGGCAAGAAAACCCACGACAAGCGCGCGACAGAGGCAAAGCGGGACTGGGACCGGCAAAAGCAGCGCCTGCTGCGCAACGGGTAATGCAGCGCCGATTTCCCCGTGTCGGCGGCGTCGTACCGCCAATCACCGGCACGATTCACAGCGCCGTGGCAAATATGTCCCATGAAACGGGACAGGGGCGGAAATCCCGGCCTGTCCGAACTTGCCTCGGGCCACACCGCCCGGTAGGCAGGACCCGACCCTGAGTCCCTGAAGAGGTGCATCATGTCTGCCGACGATCCGAAAACGCTTGTCTCCACCGGCTGGCTGGAAACCCATCTGAAGGATCCGGACCTCAGGATTTTCGACGCAAGCTGGTATCTGCCCGACACGGGCCGGGATGCGAAGGCCGAATATCAGGCTGCGCATATCCCGAACGCCCGGTTTTTCGATATTGACGCGATCAGCGATCACCGCTCGGAACTGCCGCATACCGCGCCGCCCGCCGACAAGTTCATGTCCCGGATGCGCGCGCTGGGCGTGGGCGACGGGCATCAGGTTGTGGTCCATGACGGCGCGGGGCTGTTTTCGGCGGCGCGTGTCTGGTGGCTGTTCCGCCTGATGGGCAAGACCGATATTGCGGTTCTGGATGGCGGATTCCCGAAATGGCGGGCGGAAGGGCGGCCTGTCGAGGACGTGCCGCCGGTGATCCGCGACCGGCACATGACCGTGCAGCGCCAGGCGCATCTGATCAGGGATGTGACGCAGGTCGCAGCCGCGTCGAAACTCGGCGATCACGAAATTCTCGACGCCCGCGGGCCGGGCCGGTTTTCAGGGGAAGAACCGGAACCAGGGCCGGGGAGGCGCTCCGGCCATATACCGAATGCGAAGAACGTGCATTACGCCACGCTTCTGAACCCGGACGGCACGATGAAATCGCCAGAGGCGCTGAGGGCGGTCCTTGCTGCGGCAGGGGCCGACCTGGCAAAGCCGGTCATCACCTCCTGCGGGTCGGGGGTGACGGCGGCGATCATCAACCTGGCGCTGGAACGGATCGGGCACAAGCGCCACGCGCTCTATGACGGGTCGTGGTCGGAATGGGGAATGTATGACGACCTGAAGGTCGAAACCGGAGCCTGACACATGCTGAACAATCTGAAACCGGCGCCGGTGGACAAGATCCTTGCCCTGATGCAGATGTATCGGCAAGACCCGCGCACGGACAAGATCGACCTAGGCGTCGGTGTCTACAGGAATGCCTCCGGCAACACCCCGGTCATGCGCGCGGTGAAGGCGGCAGAGAGGAAATGGTGGGAAGAGGAAACGACCAAGGCCTATACCGGGCTGGCGGGCGATCCGGCCTTTGCCGATGCGATGGCGGCGCTGGTTCTGGGTAACGGCGTCGCCCGTGAAGCCGTCGCCGCCGTGGCCACGCCGGGCGGAACCGGCGCGGTCCGTCAGGCGCTGGAACTGATCGGAATGGCCGCGCCCGGTGCGATGGTCTGGCTGTCGGCGCCCACCTGGCCGAACCACCCGTCGATCGTCGAATATCTGGGCCTGCCAATGGCCTGGTATCGCTATTTCGACACTGAAACGCGCGCTGTCGATTTCGACGGCATGATGGAGAGTCTGGGCAAGGTTCGGGCCGGTGATGTGGTGCTGCTTCATGCCTGCTGCCATAACCCCACCGGCGCAAACCTGACCTTGCCGCAATGGGCAGAGGTGATTGCGCTGATGCAGCAGGCCGGTGCGACCCCGCTGATTGACATCGCCTATCAGGGCTTTGGCGACGGGCTGGAAGAAGACGCCGCCGGGCTGCGGATGATCGTCTCTGAAATGCCGGAAACCCTGATCGCGGCGAGCTGTTCCAAGAATTTCGGCATCTACCGCGATCGCGCCGGTATCCTGATGGCGGTATCGCAGGACAGGGCATTGCGCGGCGTGACGCAGGCAAACCTGGCGTTCCTGAACCGGCAGAATTACTCTTTCCCGCCGGATCACGGGGCCCGGATGGTCAGCCTGATCATGAATGATGCGGCTTTGCGGGCAGACTGGATGGCGGAACTGGAAGAGGTGCGCCTGGGGATGCTGAAACTGCGGGAGCACCTGGCCAGGGAACTTCGGCGCCTGTCCGGGTCGGACCGGTTCGGCTTTCTTGCCCGGCACCGCGGCATGTTTTCGCGCCTCGGCGCAACGCCGGAGCAGGTCGAGACCCTGCGCCGCGATCACGGCATCTACATGATCGGGGATTCGCGGATGAACATTGCCGGGCTGAACAGGCAAACCGTCCCGGTTCTGGCAGAGGCGATCATCAGGGCAGGCGTCTGACCATCCCGGCCTCCGCCCGGATTGCGGTTTCGACGATGCCGAGCGCCCGGTCGAGGTCTTCGCGCGAAATCGTCAGGGGCGGCGACAGTGTCAGCACGCAGCCCTGGCTGATCTTGAAGCTGAGACCGGCCTCAAGGCAGGCATGGAAGATGCGCTCGGCCCGATCCCTGCCGGGGGCCCTGGTTGCGCGGTCGTCCACGATTTCCGCCCCGAACAGCAGACCCCGGCCGCGAATGTCGCCGACGATGGGCAGATCGCCGATTTCGGCCCGCAGCCGTTCGATGGCATACGCCCCGAGTTCGGCAGAACGCTGGGTCAGCCCTTCTTCCTCGATAATCTCTATGGTGGTGAGGGCGGCGCGGGCGGTGACGGGGTTTTTCTCGTGCGTGTAGTGGCCGATGGCGAAGTCGCCGCAAACGTCAAGGTCGCGACGGGCCACGCAGGCGGCGATGGGCAGGACGCCACCGCCGAGGGCCTTGCCAAGGGTCACGATATCCGGCACGATTCCGTCATGCTCGAAGGCGAACATTCGGCCTGTCTTGCCGAGTCCGGTGGGAATCTCGTCCATGATCAGCAGTGCGCCGTGGCGGTTGCACGCCTCGCGCACCGCTTTCCAGAAGCCCGGCGGCGGGACATGGGGCACGGCGCGCATGGGTTCGGCGATGACGGCGGCGATGTCGCCTTCGCGCTCCAGCACGAAGGCGACCATTTTCGCGCAGGCCAGCCCGCAGACATCCGGCCCCGCGTGGTTATAGGGGCAGCGGTAGCAGGCGAAGGGCGCGACATGTTCCGCGCCGGGCAGAAGCGGGCCGGCGATGTGGCTGCGAAAGGTGGCCTCTCCGCCCACGGCAGAGGCCCCGAAGCCCGCACCATGAAAGGCATCCCAGAAACTGAGGGTCTTGAACCGCCCGGTGGCGGCGCGGGCGATTTTCAGGGCGACTTCGTTGGCGTCCGATCCGCCGGTGGTAAACAGCGTCTTGCCCAGATCGCCGGGGGCGATGCCGGCCAGCTTTTCGGCCAGGGCGACGGCGGGTTCATTGGTGAAGCGGCGCGGCGCGAAGGGCAGATCGTCGAGCTGCGCCTTGATTGCGGCCACCAGTTTCGGATGCCCATGGCCGATGTGATGAACGGAATTGCCGTGGAAATCCATGTAGCGGCGACCGGCGGTGTCCTCGATCCATATGCCTCTGGCCCTGGCGATGGTCAGAACGCAGGGCGATGACAGCGCCTGATGCAGAAAGGCGGCGGCGTCACGTTGCAAAAGGGATTTGACCGCAGGGTCATCCTCGCGCGCAGCCCACGCGGCGCGGGCGGCAGAGGTGTTGGATTCGCCTTCGGCGTGGCTGGGCATGACGGGTCTCAATGGTGCAGGGGGTCACGACCGGCCCGGCGGCGCGGCCAGGGCAGGGAGTAGGTCTTGACCGTGGTGAAGAACTTTATCGCCTCGATGACGCCTTCCTTCACCCCGTTGCCCGAATCCTTTATGCCGCCGAAGGGGGACATCTCGATCCGATAGCCGGGCTGTTCCCAGATATTCACGGTTCCCACATCCAGCCCCTCGATAAAAGCCTGCATACGGTGGAAATCATTAGTGCAGACACCCGATGACAGGCCGAATTCGGTGGCGTTCGAGATGCGCATCACCTCCTCGTCATCGTCCGGCACACGCACGACGGGAATGATCGGGCCGAAGGTTTCCTGCATCACCAGTTCGCTGGTGTGGGGCACCCTGTCCACCACGATGGGCGGCAGCAGCGCACCCCGGCGGCCGGGGTGATAGAGGATTTCCGCGCCCTCCTGCTCTGCCATGCAGACACGCTTTTCAAAGAGTTCGGCGGCCCCGGAGTGAATCACGCAGCCCAGTTGGGTTTCCGGGTCCTGCGGATCGCCGAACCTGATCGCCCTGGCCTTTTCAAGCACCATTGGCACGAACCTGTCGGCCACGCCTTCCTGCACGAGGATGCGCTTGACCGCCGTGCAGCGCTGGCCGGAATTGCCGGTGGCGCCTGCAACGGCGATGGTTGCGGCTTTTTCCAGGTCTCCGTCGCCGAGGTCGTTCAGGACGATCAGCGGGTCGTTGCCGCCCAGTTCCAGCGCCAGACGCCTGTAACCCGCCTTTCCGGCAATCATCTTGCCGACCGACACACCGCCGGTGAAGGTGATGATGTCGATGTTTTCATTGGTGATCATCTCTTCGCCAATATCCTGCGGCCAGCCGGTGACCACCTGGAACATCTGATGCGGCAGGCCCGCCTCGTACAGGATGTCCGCAAGCGCAATCGCCGTGAGCGGGGTCAGGTCCGCGGGCTTGCAGACGACGCAGTTATTGGTGGCGATTGCCGGCGCGATCTTGTGGCTGACCATGTTCAGCGGGTGGTTGAAGGGCGTGATGGCCGAAATCGCCCGCACCGGTTCGCGTCTGGTGAATATCTTGCGCTCCTTGCCCTGCGGGGTCAGGTCGCAGGAAAATATCTGGCCATCGTCGATGATCGCCATCTGGCCGGAGAGCATGAACACATCACAGGCGCGGCCGGTTTCATAAAGCGCGTGCTGATGGCAGATGCCCAGTTCCAGCGTCAGCCATCCGGCCAGCCAGTCGCGCCTTTCGCGGATCAGTTCGGCGGTGCGAAAGAGGATCCGCTGACGCTCATGGCGGGTCAGGCCGGGCCTGTAATCCGCCGCAATCGCGAACGCGCGCGCCGCATGTCCGGCCTGACCGGCAGGCACGGCGCCAATCACCTCGCCGGTATAAGGATAGTGTACCGGCACCATGTCATCGGCAAGGACGACTTCGCCGCCGATGCGCATCCCTTCCCTGCGAATCCCGGTTCTGGTCATGTTTCCGTCCGTTTTCCTGTTTCCTGCATGGCCGCTGCGGTGGTTGCGTGGAAGAAGGCGTCAAAGTTGCGCAGCGCGGGCGCGGCGGGCAGGTCGAGAACCCGGTTCACGATGAAGGGAACCGTCTGCTCGGTCAAGCCGCCATGGCTGCGCAGCGGTTCCTTCAGCGCGCCGAGGTCATGGCGGTGTTCCGAGGCGCCGATGGCGACATTCTCGCCCGAAATCATCACGATATCGCCGATCCGGTCGCCGGGCAGTTCAAAGCGCCTGACGGCCTCTGCCCTGTTCACCACCACAATGAATTCGTCGCGGGCATTCAGCCTGGCGATGATGTCGGCGCAATCCGCCGTTTCGGGCAGATAGGCGGTGGCGAAGGAACCCAGCGCGCCGTGATGAACCACATAGGGGTCGGTGATCGGCAGGATCACCCGCGCGGCAGCTTCGGCAGCCTCGCCCAGCCATTCATCAAGCAGGTCCTGAACGTAGATCACATTGGGCGCGCCGTCTGCGCGGTGCTTGGGTTTCATGCCATGGTCAGCGGTGACGACAATCGCCGCGCCCATGTCATCGAGCCGGGCGAGATACCTGTCGAACATCGCATGGAACGACTTCGCCTTTGCATCGTCGGGGGCATGTTTGTGCTGCACATAGTCCGTGGTGGTCAGATACATCACGTCCGGCTTCCATTCGCGCAGGAGTTTCACGCCGGCGGCGAAAACGAATTCGGACAGCTCGGCGGAATAGACCTCCGGCTGCGCCATGCCCAGCCATTCGGCGGCGTTTTCCTGGCCGTGCCGCGCGGCGGTCGAGGTTGCGGATTTCTCGGCCGAAAAGCATTTGGCGCGGTCATCGCCAAAGCCGAGGCCGGCGCCCAGAAGCGCGCGCAGCTTGTCCTTGGCGGTGACGACGGCCACCCTGGCGCCGGCATCGTGGAACCGCGCAAAGACGGTCGGCGCGCGCAGGAAACGCACATCGTTCATCATCACCTCTTCGCCGGTTTCCGGATCAAGCAGGAAGTTGCCGCAGATGCCGTGTATGATCGGCGGGCAGCCGGTGGCGATCGAAAGGTTGTTGGGATTGGTGAAGGACGGGATCACCGAATGGGCCAGACGGTCGGTGCCCGTTTCACGCATCCGGGCGAGCGTCGGCATCAGGCCATCGGCAATGGCCCTGTCCAGATATTCCGGTTCGCACCCGTCCAGACAGATGACAATGGCGGGCACTTTCGGCATCGGATAGACACGCTCATTCGCGGTGACATGGGTTTGAATGGTCATTGTCAGGTGTCCCCCGGTTGGCTCAGGCAGCCAGCCTGGCGCGTTCTTCCAGTGCGGCGGCGGGAGGCGTGGCGCTGGCCACACCCAATTCCAGCAGCGATTCGCCGGCAGCGGTCACGACCTGCCGCATCACATGTTCGTCTATCTGTCCGATGCAGCCGACACGAAAACTGTCCGCGACGGTCAGTTTGCCCGGATAAATGATGAAGCCCCTGCCTTTCATCAGTTTGTAGAACCTGTCAAAGACGAAATTCTCATCCGCCGGGCAGAAGAAGGTAACGATGGCCGGGCTGAGCCAGCGGTTTTGCAGGAGGGTTTCAAACCCCAGTTCCCGCATCCCGGCAACCATCACATCGCGGTTCCTTGCGTAACGTGCGCCGCGGCCCGCAACGCCGCCTTCGGCTTCGTGTTCGCGCAGAGCCTCGACAAATGCCGCCACCACATGGGTGGGCGGCGTGAATCGCCACTGGCCGGTGCCGTTCATGTGCGCCCATTGCGCATGGACATCGAGCGACAGCGAATGGCTGTTGCCACTGGCCGCTTCCAGCGCGTTCCTGCGCGCGATGATGAAGCCGAAACCGGGCACGCCCTCGATACATTTGTTGGCCGAGGAAACCATCGCCTCATACCGGATTTCGCCGGGTTTCAGGTCGATGGCGCCAAAAGCCGACATGCTGTCCACCAGCAGTTTGCGGCCTGCGGCGCAGGTGGCCCCGGCAATCTCTGCGATCGGGTTCAGAATCCCCGATGACGTTTCGCAATGGACGGCGACAACATGAGAGACCGCAGGATCGTCGGCCAGAATCCGCGCCACCTCTGCGCCGCGGGGCGGCAGATAGTCGCCCTTGTCCAGAACGATATGGTCGCGCCCGAGGTATTCGAGCGTCCGAACCGCCCGCAGCCCATAGGCGCCGTTTGCCAGCACCAGCGCCTTGCCATCGCGCGGAAGGAACGACGCCAGCATCGCCTCGACCGAGAAAGAGCCGGAACCCTGCATCGGCACGCAGTCGAAATCCTCTGCCCCTTCGCCAAGCAGCGCCAGAAGGCGCGCCCGCATTTCCCGTGTCATGGCGCGGAAATCGTCGTCCCAACTGCCCCGGTCCTTCAGCATCGCCGCTTTCACGGCGTCCGAGGTGGTCAGCGGGCCGGGGGTAAGCAGATACGGGTCGCCCGAACGGCGGGCCGCAAGCGTGTGAGGGGGGAAGGTCACAGCAGTGTCTCCGGCACAATGGCGCCACCATGGCGCCGGTTCCTGATCGGCCATGGCATCCCATATGTAAAATTGTTATTTGATATGATAATATCGGAAATGCCTATATGCCGAACCTTCGGATCGACCATGCGCCACAGTCAACTGAGAGCGTTTCACAATGTCGCCCTGAACGGCGGATTTTCCCGCGCGGCAGAGGCGCTTTTCCAGACTCAGCCTGCCCTGTCGGAACAGGTCCGGCGGCTGGAGCAGGATCATGACGTGCTTTTGTTTCATCGCGACAGGAAGGGGGTGCGCCTGACCGCAGAGGGGGAGCGGCTTTTCATCCTGACCCGACGCTATTTCGAAGCGGAGCAGCAGATCGGGGAATACCTGTCCAAATCCGGCGCCGCGATTGATGGACAGTTGCGAATCATTGCCGATTCGGCGCACCACATCACCGAACATCTGGGCCGCTTTCGCCGCCGCCATCCGAATGTGTTCATCTCCCTGCGCTCTGGCAACACGACCGGGATTCTGGACGAATTGCGCGCCTTCGGGGCCGAGATCGGCATTGTCGGCAGTCTCTCACTGGGGGCCGAATTCGAAGCGATCAGTCTTGGAACCACGCGCATTGTCGCGTTCAGTGCGGCAGGCTGTCTGCCGAAGGGCGCCGACTCCCTGTCATTGAGGGATTTGCAGGACGAACAGCTTGTCTTTCGCGAGGCCGGTTCCCGGACCCGGCAGAAACTGGAAAAAGAAGCGGCCCGCCGGAAAGTGACGCTGAAACCGGTTCTGGAGGTCGAAGGCCGTGAAGCGATGCGAGAGGTCGTGGCGGCAGGCGTCGGCATCGGGTTTGTCTCCGAAGCAGAGTTCGGAAACGACGCCCGGCTTGTCAAGATCCCGCTTCGCGATGTGGAACTGGGTATGAGCGAAAGTCTGGTCTGTCTGTCGGCGCGCCGGAATGTCCGGGTCATTCGCGCGTTCATGGAGGCCGCGCTGAATGCCGGACAAGATTTTTCTTGATTTTACGCGACAGATGTTACTCAATCGCATGAGCTTTTCCGGCGCTGCACTTGTGTGCATGAAATTCGACAGCGGAGGCTGGGGCAATTCTGGTCGGCATGACGCAGACCAAGGGGGGTGATGCGATGCAAATCACGCGGGATGCGGAATCCGCGAAACGCTGGCGATTGTCTGACGCAAACAGTTTTCCGCATACCTCTGTTTTCCTGAAACCGCGCAGAGACCCACGACGACACCAACAGGAGAAAACATGAAAAGAATGCTGCTTTCGGGTATAGCAATGCTGGCGTTGCCGGCGGCTGCCCATGCCAATTGTCCGGCCATCACGGCCGCCGACATGCAGGGCGTTGCGCCTGGCGCCTACCCGCAACAATACGAATTGTCCGAATTTCAGAGCGCCGCCAATTGCACGATGGAATTTTCGGAAAACCCGGACATCGCCGCGCTGAACGCCCAAATCCGCGGCAACGGGGCCTTGCCGGCGCTGGCGGACCGCCTGCCGTCAGAGCCGCTGGTCGTGGTGCCTTATGACAGTGTCGGTCGATATGGCGGCGCGCTCGACGTTCTGTCGAACGCGACAGAGGCGGGGACATCGGATTTCCTGTCGGTGCGTCACGTGAACCTCGTGCGCTATTCCGACGATCTGCAAACCATCGTGCCGAACGTGGCGAAGTCGTGGGAATGGAATGATGATTTCACCCGGCTGACCTTCCACCTGCGGGCCGGGCATCGCTGGTCGGATGGCGCGCCCTTCACCTCTGCCGATGTGCAGTTCTGGCATGACAACCTGATGATGGATGAAAACATCTTCTCGACCCCGAAGGAATATGTCCTTGTTGGCGGTGTGCGGATGATGGTGGACGCACCGGATGACACCACGGTTGTGTTCAACCTTCCGGCGCCCAAGCCCGGTCTGCTGGCCCATTTCGCAACATCATACGCGCAGGGCTTCCAGCCAAGGCACTTCCTGGGACAGTTCCACCCGGCCATCAACGCCGATGCGGACGCCTTGGCGCAATTGCTGGGCTTTGAAAACGGATATGACGCCATCAAGATCTATTACGGCAACTCGGACTGGACCGATACGCCGTCGCCGCTTTTGTCGGTGCCAGACAAGGTGGCAAACCTGCCCGCCGATGTGATTCCGACCCTGGAATCCCATATCTACATCACCGACACGACCGATGGCCGTCACCTGGTTGCAAACCCCTATTTCCATCAGGTGGACGTGACCGGCCAGCAACTGCCCTACATTCCGGAACAGGATGAGGTCTATATCAACGACAAGGAAGTGCGTATCCTCAAGATCGTCAACGGCGAGATCGACTACAAGGCACAGTCGCTTCAGCTGACCGATGCGCCGATCCTTCTGGAAAACCAGGGTTCGGGCAACTATTCGGTGCAGTTGAAGCCGAAAATCGCGATGCACGTCTTTTCGTTCAACGTGACCCATCCGGATGATGCGCGCCGGGGCGTCTTTGGCGATCTGCGCTTCCGCAGGGCGATGTCGATTGCCATCAACCGCGACGAACTGAACAAGGTGGCCTATTTCGGTCAGGGCACGCCGCAGCAGTACACCGGCTTCTCGCCGCTGCCGGATTTCGTCGATCCGAAATGGGCGTCATTCGCCACCGGGTACGACACGGCGACCGCGAATGCGCTTCTGGATGAGATTGGCCTTGCCGACACCAACGGCGACGGCATCCGGGAACTGCCGAACGGTGAGTCGCTGGTCCTGAACATCCCCTATGCGACGCAGGGTATCTCGGGTCAGGTTGTGGAACTGGTCGCCCAGTACTGGCGCGAAGTGGGTATTGATTCGGTGGCCAAGGAAGTGACGCCGGATGAATATCGCTCGCTTCAGTCCTCGAACCAGCTTGACGTTGGCGCCTGGGAAAAAGGTCAGCCGATGGGGATCATCGTCGGGAACAACGAACTTTTCGTGCCGCCGTTCGAGAACTACTTCGGTCATCGCAACGGTCTGCTCTGGGCCGAGTGGGTGGACAGCGGTGGCAGCGCCGGTGTCGAGCCGCCGGAGTACGTCATGCAACTGATCGCCGACATCAACGCCTTCCAGTCGGCTCAGCCCGGATCCAGGGAAGCGGCTGCCACCGGCGCGCGTCTGGTTGAAAACCTGACCGGCAACCTGCTGTTCATCGGCACCGCCATCACGCCTGATCCGATCACCCACAGCAACAAGCTGCGAAACGTCGCCGACTTCAGGACAGCGTCCTATGAATACTATCGGACCTATCCCTACATGGCGACGCAATGGTGGCTGGACGAATAAGGTTCGGGCATTCCGGATGAAAGAGCAGGGGGCGTTCTTCGCCTTCTGCCACAAAAACGGGGAGAGGTGTGCAAATCAGGGCGCGCCGGGGGACGGGATAGCCGATGCTGAATTTCGCTCGTTTCGTGGCGACCCGCGCGGTCATGGCCGTCATCACTCTGGTCGTCGTGTCGCTGGTGGTCTTCTCACTCATGGAACTGGTGCCCGGCGACTGTGCCGAGCGGTATCTGGCATTCAAGAACACCCAGGGTTCCGGCATCTCGGTCGGGGATATAGATGTGGAGCGGCAGCGCCTGGGCCTCGACAAACCCTTCCTGACCCGCTGGGCAAGCTGGATCGTCAATGCGTTCCAGGGCGATTTCGGCGACAGTTGTATCCTGCGGGTCAATATCGCGCAGCTTCTGGGCGACAAATTCCTGCTTTCGCTGGCGATCTGTCTGGCCTCGCTGGCGCTGGCCTATGCCATCGCCATTCCGGTCGGCATCATCTCTGCCGCGTCGCACAATGCCGCGATGAACAACGGCCTGCGGCTGTTCAGCTATCTCGGCCTGGCGATGCCGAACTTCCTTCTGGCGCTGATGATCATGCTGATCTCGACCCTCTGGTTCGGGGAAACGCTGACCGGCCTCTTCTCGAAAGAATATCGCGATGCTTCCTGGGACTGGGACAGGTTCGTCGATCTTCTGAAACATGCCTGGCTGCCGATTTTCATTCTCGGCTGGTCGGCCACGGCCTTTGCCCTGCAAACCGTGCGGGCGCTGATGTCCGACGAGATCAGCAAGCTCTATGTGACCGCCGCCGCCGCCCGCGGCGTCTACGGGCGCCGGTTGCTGTGGCGATATCCGGCCAGGCACGCGCTTGGCCCGATCGTGAATTCGCTGGGTTTCGACCTGAACCGGATTTTCAACGAACTGCCGATCGTCGCGCTGATCCTGACCCTGACCGATGCAGGCGCCCTGCTGATCGAAGCCCTGGCCCGGTCGAATGACCAGCAACTGGCGGGCGCGATCATCTTCCTGCTGACCGCGTCGATCGTCAGCCTGAACTTCCTTACCGACGTGCTGCTTGCGGTGCTTGATCCGCGGGTGCGCAAGAGCATTATCAGGTGACAGAAATGACTGCTGAAACGACACAGGCCCCCACCCCCGCCCCCGCGACACCGGGGGATCAGAAAGCAAAAGAGGCCTATTTCACCGCCTCGCAACGGCAACTGATCTGGGCCCGCTTCAAGAAACAGCGCTCTGCCATGATCGCCGCCGCCATTCTGCTGGCTCTGATCCTGTCGGGTATCTTCGCGCCATTCCTGTCCCCATACGACCCGACGATTGCGGGACGTGACAAGGATTATCTGAACGGTGCGCCGAACATACCGATGTTCTGCGACAGGAACGGATGTTCGCTGCGTCCCTTCCTGCACACGGTAGAGCGCGAACGCTCCCTGGCGACCAATTTCCGCTGGGTCGAGACGGTGAGCGAGGACAAGCGGCGCTATGTGCAGTTCTTCGTCAGGGGGTCGGATTACACGATCTTCGGTGTCATTCCGGGCAGTATTCACCTGTTCGGCATGGACGAGGGATTCATTCACCTCTTTGGCACGGATGCAAGCGGCAAGGACATTTATTCGCGAACCCTGCACGCGATCTGGACATCGCTTCAGGTGGGAACCATCGGCGTCATGATCGCCTTCGTTCTTGCCCTGGTGATCGGGGGCGTTTCGGGATATTATGGCGGCTGGATAGACAGCATCATCCAGATGATCACCGATGCGGTGCGAACCGTGCCCGCGATTCCGCTTTTCATGGCGATTGCCGCCTTTGTGCCGCAGGAATGGTCGGCAGAGATGCGGTTCTTCTTCATCTCGATGATCCTCGGTCTGATCGGCTGGCCGACGCTGGCCCGGCGGGTGCGAACGCATCTTCTGACCGAACGCAATCAGGAATACGTGCTGGCCGCGCAGCTTTGCGGGGCGTCCGCCGGGCATGTGATCCGCCGCCACCTCCTGCCCAGCTTCACCAGCTATATCATCGTCGATCTGGTGATTTCCTTCCCCTACATGGTGTTGTCGGAAACCGCGCTGTCCTTCATCGGGCTGGGGCTGAAGGATCCGGTGAATTCGCTGGGGGTCATGTTGCAGAACGTGACCAGCGCGGATGTGCTGATCAACTATCAATGGTACTTCACTCCGGTGATCTTCTTCATCGCGCTGGTGATGGCTTTCGTGTTTGTCGGCGACGGTCTTCGTGACGCGGCCGACCCCTATGCGGAGGCGAACAAATGAGCGCCCTGATCGAAGTGGAAAACCTGACGCTGAAGTTCCACACCGATGAAGGGCTGATCACGGCGGTCGATAATGTGAGTTTCTCGCTCGACAAGGGCGAGGTCATGGGGCTGGTGGGCGAATCCGGTTCCGGCAAATCGGTGACAGCGAAATCGCTGATGCACCTGAATGCCCGCAATGCCGTCTATGGCGAGGAAAGCAGGATCACGCTGCATACCGGGGACGGTCCGGTCGATGTTCTGTCGCTGAAGAAACCGTTCGAACTTCAGGTGGTGCGCGGCGGGGCGATCTCGATGATCTTCCAGGAACCGATGGCCAGCTTTGCCCCGGCGATCACCATCGGCAAGCAGATGGTCGAACAGTTGCAACTGCATTCCCACATGTCGAAGGCGGTGGCGCGCAAACTCTCGATAGAGATGCTGGACCGGGTGGGGATTTCCGACGCCCACAAGCGGTTCGACCAATATGCGTTCGAACTGTCGGGGGGTATGCGCCAGCGGGCAATGATCGCCATGGCGCTGTCCACCAGCCCGAGCCTGCTGATCGCGGATGAACCGACGACGGCGCTGGACGTGACAATTCAGGCGCAGGTGATCGACCTGATGAAGGACCTGGTGGATGAGTTCCACATGGGCATCATCTTCATCACCCACGATCTGGGTGTGGTGGCGCAGACCGCCGACAAGGTTTCCGTCATGTATCTGGGCCGGCTGATCGAGCAAGGATCGGTGCGCGAGGTGATCCACAACCCGCGCCATCCGTATACGCAGGGCCTGCTGGCCGCCCTGCCGAAGCTCGACGATCTGGATTCGCCGCTGACCCCGGTGCCGGGTGACATCCCGTCTCCGCTGGAACGGCCTTCGGGCTGCGTGTTCAACACCCGCTGCGCCAGGGTGATCGAAGGGCGCTGCCTGAGCGAGTTGCCGCATCCGACCCGGATCGACGCCACCCATCGGGTGTCCTGCCATCTCTATGACGAAGGGGCGACGGCATGAGCAGGGACGTACTGATTTCGGCTCGCGATCTTTCGGTCGGCTTCCCCATCGGCGGCGGCCTTTTCAACAAGCAGATACTGAAGGCGGTGGAAGGGGTTTCGATCAACATCGAAAAAGGGGCCTTCTTCGGATTGGTGGGGGAGAGCGGTTCCGGCAAGACAACGCTCGGGCGCGCACTGCTGAGGGCTGCGCCAATATCGTCGGGGACGGCGCGTTACACGGATGACGAGGTTGACCTGGACCTGACCACCCTGGAAGGCGCGGCGCTGAAGGATTTCCGCAAGCGGGCGCAACTGATTTTCCAGGACCCCTATGCGGCCCTGTCCCCGCGGATGACGGTGCGCGACATCATCGCCGAACCGCTGGAGGTGATGGGCCTTACCGGCACGCGGGAGGAGACCGATGCGCGGGTGCGCGAGATCGCCGCCAAATGCCGGTTGAACCTGGAGCATCTGCGGCGCTTTCCACATGCGTTTTCCGGCGGTCAGCGGCAGCGGATTTCAATTGCGCGGGCTCTGGTCTCGGGGCCGCAATTCATTGTGGCCGATGAAAGCGTGGCGGCGCTGGACGTGTCGATTCAGGCCGATGTCCTGAACCTGTTGAAGCAGATACAGCATGAGATGGGCCTGACCTTCATGTTCATCAGCCATGACCTGTCGGTGGTGGCGCATACCTGCGATCATGTGGCGGTGATGTATCTGGGCCGGATCGTGGAAAGCGCGCCCACGCGCAAGCTGTTCGCGGCGCCCCGGCACCCTTATACTAGGGCGCTCTTCTCGGCGATTCCGTCGCTCGACCCCGATGATCGGGGCAAGGCGCAGAAGCTGGAAGGCGAGATTCCGTCGCCGACCAATCAGCCGCCGGGCTGCAAGTTCCACACCCGCTGTCCCCATGTGATCGACATCTGCAAAACCACCGAGCCAAAGCTGGACGCCGAAGCTGACGACGGGCATGAGGTCTCCTGCCATCGCTGGAAAGAACTGATGGTTCCGCTTCCGGCGGCGTGAGGCCCGTTGACACCCGTTGACACCGGCCATGACAGTTCCGGATGGACGGCGCCACGATGGCGGCCTTCATTTCGGCAAGCGGAACGCGCCATCGGATTCCCGGATCAAATACCCGGCCACGGGCCCATTATTGGATCATTATTGTAGATTTTGATATAACATTGGTATATCGTGCCGCGCAATAATAACCCAATTATAAACCAATCTTCAAATTGGGCGCGCAACAGAGAGGTCCGTCATGGAAGAACAACTTGCTGAGCTCAGCGCAATGGTTGCCGAGATAAAGGCATCCTCCGCAATCACGAACACGATGTTCGCAGAAACCTACTACTATCTGACGATCCCGCTCATGATCCTGATTCATGCGGGGTTCATGGCTTACGAGATGGGCGCATCGCGCACCAGGAATGTCCTGTCGTCCGGGGTCAAGAACATTCTTGCCTTTGCCTTCATGCTGCCGACGTTCTGGTATTTCGGCTGGTGGGTTTACTGGGGCTTTCCGACGGGTCTTCCCGGTGCGCCGGGTCCGAATGGCATCTCGGGCATCGAATATGCAAACAGCATTGCCGCGCCATGGGTCGAATCCATGGGTCCGCATATCGGGGACAACGCATCCGGCGTGTTCTGGGGGGCGTTTGCCATGTTCGCTGCGACCACGGCGTCGATCATGTCGGGCGCGGTGATTGAACGTATCCAGACAGTGGGCTTCGTGATCCTTGCCATCGTGCTTGGCTCCTTCGCCTGGGTTGTCGCCGCCGCCTGGGGCTGGCACGCAGATGGCTGGATGGTCCAGAAATGGGGCGTGCATGACTTCGGCGCAGCCGGGCTGGTCCATGCGGTCGCCGGGTTCTTTGCCCTCGGCATCCTGATCAACCTCGGTCCACGCATCGGCAAATTCAACAGCGACGGTTCCGCCAATCACATCGCCGGGCACAACATGCCCTTGACGGCGGTGGGCCTGATGCTGATCATCGCCGGATTCTGGGGCTTCCTGATGGCCTGTGTGATCGTGCCCGGCGAAGCCTGGTCCTGGTACGGCGACAGGTTTGCGACGATCTACGGCACGCCGATCACATTGTCCGCGCTGGCCTTCAACATCCTGATGGCGATGGGGGGCGGCACGATTGGCGCATGGGTCATGACACGCGATCCGTTCTGGATGATGTCCGGCATGTTGGCCGGGATCATCTCTACCGCATCCGGGCTTGACATCTATTGGCCGGGTCTGACCTTCATCATTGCGATGGGCGCGGGTCTGCTGCTGGCGCCGGCCGCCCGTGTGCTGGAACGCATGAAAATTGATGATGCGGTGGGCGCCGTGACCGTTCACGGGACGATCGGCATCTATGGCGTCGTCGCGCTCGGTATCTTCGGGGCGGGCTATCCCGCCTTGCAGGGCGCTGCGGGCGAAGCCCCGACCATCAGCCTTTTCGGGCAAATCGGCGGGGCCGTCGTTTTCTGCCTGCTGGGCTTTGTACCGGGCTATGCCTGCTCGTTCATCCTGAACATGCTGGGTTTGCTGAGGGTTCCGGCAAAGGTCGAAGAGCATGGCCTCGATCCGGTCAAGGTGGCTTCTGCCGCCTATCCGGAAGGCATTCCCGTCTCGGCGCCGCCGGCAACGTAAGAGTGAGGACGAAAGGAACAGAAAATGGGTTTTCCGTTTGATCAAGCAACCTGGGATGCTGTCACCGGCGCCATGTATATCGGTGCCGGAGGGGCAGCGCCCGCAATCTATACCCTGATCTCTGCCGCCATGTGCATTTGGGCGCTCTGGGCGGGCAACAGGAAAGAGCATCAGCTCTATGTCGGGTATGAATGATCCATTCGTGGATATGTGACATGTGAAAAACTGCGGGCCGTCCTGTTCTCGGGGCGGCCCGCGGCTTTCATGCGTTGTTTTCGGCCCGATTCCGGCGGCGGGCGGTTCTGCCCCATCCGCCCGGCGGATCAATCGTAATTGCCCTTCACCCGCTTTCTGGCCGGATCAAGATGCGGATAGGCGCCGACCACGGCCTTCAGCCGCTTCTGCTGGCCGTCGAGTTGCCCGATTTCGACCGGCGTTCCCGGTTCGGCATGTGAAACCGCAATGCGGCCCAGCGCAATGACCCTGCCCAAAAGCGGGGATTTCATGGCCGACGTGATCTCACCCACCTGCGCCTTGCCGATCCGCACGCAATTACCCGACCTGGGGATCACGCCGCCCTCGACATCGAAACCGACAAGTTTTCGATGCGGATGCGCGTGCCGCTCTTCCAGCGCCGCCCGACCGATGAAGTCGTCACTCTTGGATTTCAGCGAAACGACAAAGCCGATCCCGGCCTCCCACGGGTCAGTCTGATCGTCAAATTCGGACCCGGCAAAGATCAACCCTGCCTCGATCCGCATCATGTCCAGCGCCGCAAGGCCCAACGGCGCCAGCCCGTATTTCCGCCCGGCGTCCCATACCCTGTCGAATATTTCGGGCGCGTCTTTCGGATGGCAGAAAACCTCATAGCCCAATTCGCCGGAATAGCCGGTACGAGAGATGAGCACGGCGGTTCCCGTCACATCGCCCACCCGCGCGATGGTAAAGCGGAACCAGGGCAATTCCCCGATCGTGGGTTGCTGCGGGGGGGTCCAGAAAATTTCCGCCAGTATGTTGCGCGAATGCCGGCCCTGTACCGCGATATTGTGCAACTGATCCGTGGAATTGCGCACCCATGCGTTCAGGCGCCGCTTCTGCGCCTGTTCGCGCAGCCAGAGGCCCGAAGTGTCATTCCCCCCGATCCAGCGGAAATTGGCCTCGCCCAGCCGATAGACCGTACCATCGTCGATCATCCCGCCATGCTCATAGCACATGGCCGTATACACCACCTGCCCCACGCTCAGCTTCTTCATGTCGCGGGTGACGCAAAGCTGCATCAGTTCTTCGGCATCGGGGCCTGTCACCTCATATTTGCGCAGGGGCGACAGATCCATGACAGCGGCCTTTTCCCGCACGGCCCAGTATTCGGCGATTGCGCCGTAATTGGTGAAGGTTCCGGGCAGCCAATAGCCGCCATACTCCGCGAAATTGCGGGTATGCCTTGCAAAGCTGTCGTGAAATCCCGTTTTCCTTGTTTCTTCCACATCCGCCTCCGCAGATTTCCGATAGCCGATGGACCGGCTGAACCTTTCCCCGGCCCTGTAGGTGCGGACCTGAATATCCGTTGGCTCCCAGCCATTGGCCGGATCGACATCGCACGGACAGGCCGTGCTGATGCAGACCAGATCACTGAGTGCGCACAGCAGGACGTAATCACCCGGCCGCGACCAGGGATCATCCATGTCAATCGCGTTGGCGGCGTCGAGCATGGTATTGAAAAAGAAATTGATCGCAGGCCAGCCGGCGCGGGGGCGCACACCGTATCGGGCAAGGTCCGCGTTGATGTTGTCGGAACAGTTCACATGCCCCGGATAGCCCAGATCCTCATAGTATCGCGCCGTGCAGGCCAGGCCGAAAGTATCGTGCCGCCCGCAGGTGTCCCGCACGATCTCGACCAGCGGCTCCTGATCCTGCGTCCAGTATTTCGAGAAGATGCCGGGCGACGGGTACAGGCTTCCGGTCAGGCTGCGCGTGGTTGTCGGGTCGATCTCCCGCTCCAGCCCCTTTTCCAGCGCCCTGAGCGAGAAAGCCTGAAAATCACTGCACTCGCGCCCTTTCACATCGAGGATCTGGATATATTCACCCTTCCTCACTTCGTATGAAATCGCGTTGCCGGGTTGGATATTGATGTCCTGCAACGGCTCTGCCAGCGGTTCGGGCAGGCCGGTGGCGGCCTTGCCGTCTTTCGGGTTCGCCCGGCGGATATAGAGGATCAACTCGCTCGGCGCGTTCTGGGCATCGGGGCGCATCGGCCCGCCGGGGGCTGAAACGATCAGCAGGCCATCACATTCGGCGACAAATGTCTGCATGTCCCCGGAACCGGAGCCGTCGCCCAGAACCCTGATGCCGTCGCCTAGTTCGATGTCGAATCCGGCGGCGGCAAGCGAGCGCAGAACACGCGCGCCCGAAGGCGATCCATTCGCCAGGGTTTCGATGGTGGCGGTCGGGCGACCGTGCCCTCTTGCGCCCAGCATCGCGGCGGCGGAACCGCGATCAGGCGCGAAGAACACCAGCTCTCCGGCTTGCAGCCCCTCCCGGTTCAGCACGATGATTTCATCCCCGGCGCAGATCGCGACCGCACGCGAACCACCGCCGGGAACCGGGTGCCTCTCTACCCCGGGCGGCAGAATGGGCAATCCGGGGACCAGCACCCCCTTTCGCTCCCAGGGGACTTCCAGAATCGGCCTGACCGGTTTCAGTTCGTTCATCCCAAACCCAATGCCTGCTTGCGCTTTTCCGCCCAATACATGATTGCAATGTCGAACGTCAACGCCATCAGCGACACATTCATTCCCAACACGAAATTCTTGCCAAGCTCGGTCCCGGCGAGTGTCCGCTGCAATTCCTGTCCCAGATCCTGAGTGCCGATGAAGGCCGCGACAATCACCATGAAGAAGGCGAACATGATTGCCTGATTGAACCCGACGGCCATGGTCGGCAACGCCAGCGGCAATTGTACCGACAGGAGCTTCTGCATACGCGAAGCCCCGGCCATGTCGGCGGCCTCGGTCATTTCCGGCGGCACCGTTCGCAACCCCTCGATCGTGTATCGGGTCAGCGGCACGGTCGCGAAAATCAGGATCGAAAAGACCACCGCCACATCATTGACGCCGAAAAGCATGATCGCCGGTATCAGGTAGATGAAACTGGGGAAGGTTTGCGCCGTATCGCAGGCAAGCAGAATGCGCCGTGACCATCTTTCGGATCGCGCGGCAAGGATGCCCAGCGGCAGGCCGATGAGCGTGGCCAGGATAACGGCGGAAATCACGGTGTAGAGTGTGATGACCGAACGATCCCACCAACCGGACAACGCAACTATCGAGAAAAAGATCGCCGCGTAAATCGCCGACTTCCGCCCGCCCAGCCAGCCGGAGAACGCCACGACCATCAGGATAAACGCCGGTGTCGGTATCCAGAGAAGAGAATTACGGAACGGGATCAGCACCTTGACATTGAGGAACCAGCGCAGCCACCCGGTTACGGCCTGCACCGCGTCGATATTCAGAGCAAACTTGATGATGGTGTCGATTTTCTTGCCCTGAGAGAAATGCTGGGTACGCCCGATCTCGCTGAAGACCTGAATCAACTGCGCCAGAAGCATGAACAGCACAAAAGCGGCAATCGCTGAAAGCAGATGGGTGTGCCGCCGCCACCAGGGTGTGCCCCTTTCGAAATGCTGGGGCTGTTTCACGGCCCAGGCCTTTGACAAACGGTCGAGCGTGATCGCCATGAGCACGATGGTTACGCCGATCTCGAATGAGCGGCCCAGCTTGAACGATCCCATCATGGCCAGCAGCTTGGCGCCAAGGCCCGGCATCCCGATGAACGCGGTCAGCACGACCATTGCCAGACACAGCATGATCACCTGGTTTACGCCGACCAGCAATTCGGTCCGCGCCGCGGGGATATAGACGCGCGTCAGCATCTGCCATCTGGTGCAGCCCGACATCTTGCCCGCCTCGACCACTTCGGGGCTGACCTTTTTCAGCCCCAGCGTTGTCATCAGGATCATCGGCGGAATGGCATAGACGATGGTCGCGACCGCGCCCGCAGTCGGCCCCACCTTGAAGAATATCACCGCCGGCAGCAGATAGGTGAAGAAGGGAAGTGTCTGCAACACGCTGAGTATGGGCCTGATGGCGCGGTCGAACGGGGCATGTTTCCAGCCGAGTATTCCCAGCCCAAGCCCGACGAGAAATGCAATCGGCGCCGCGACGATCAGCACGGACATGGTCTGCATCGCGATTTCCCACTGGCCGACCAGGGCAGTCCACACAAAGGTTCCACCCGCCAGTTGCGCCATTTTCCAGCCACCCAGATAATAGCCGATGACAGCCGCCACAGCCGTGATCGCCGTCCACGGGATCGGGCCCAGATTTGGCCATCGCCGTTTGCCATGAAGCAGATTCGCCGTCGTATCGAGCAGATATTCCAGCCCGGCAGTCAACGTTCTGGTCACATGGATCAGACCCAGATCCTCCCTGATGAAGTCAAAGGCCGCATCCAGCCAGATCGCGGAAGGCGGAATCATCGACGCCGGAAGCCGGATCAGCCAATCCGGCAGCACCCCCAGCGCCCGCGCCAGCATCAGCAGCAACGCCGCGCCCAGCAATGACCAAAGCACCTGATGGCGCGGCGACAATTCTGTTGAATCGTCAATGCCGCCGGTCGAAATGGCAACCATCATTGCCCCCCAAGAAGCACGTCCAGCGCCGCCTGCCGGTCAAGCAATCCTGCGATTGCGCCATCGCTTCCCGCCACGGGGATTGCGTCGCGCGGATCGTTGACCAGATCGCGGGCGAGCTCCCGAATCGTCGCCATTCCGTCGATCGCCGCCCCCTTCGGCGCGTTTCCGTTCAGCGGCTGCATCAGGCCACGGGCGCGCACCACGCGGGCCTTGTCGATGTTTTCGGTGAATTTGCGGACATATTCGGTGGCCGGGTTCAGCACGATCCTGTCGGGGGTATCGCATTGCTCGACCGCCCCGTTGCGCATGATCGCGATACGATCCGCCAGCCTCAGCGCCTCGTCAAAATCGTGGGTGATGAACACGATGGTTTTTCCCAGCATTTCCTGCAAGCGCAGAAATTCATCCTGCATCTCGCGGCGGATCAGTGGATCAAGCGCCGAGAACGGTTCGTCGAGAAACCATATATCCGGCTCTATCGCCAGGCTGCGGGCGATACCGACGCGCTGCTGCTGACCGCCAGAGAGTTCGCGCGGGAAATACTCCTCGCGCCCCTCCAGGCCGACCAGCCTGATCACCTCCAGGGCGCGTTCGCGGCGGGTGTGCCGCTCCTGCCCGCGCATTTCCAGGGGGAAGGCCACGTTTTCCAGAACCGTCCGGTGCGGCAGCAGGCCAAAGGACTGAAACACCATGCCCATCTTTTTTCGCCGCAGCGCGATCAGTTCCCGCTCGGTCAGGGCCATGATGTCCTGCCCGTCAACCTCGACCGTGCCGCCGGTGATGTCGTGCAGCCTGGAAAAGCATCGCACCAGCGTGGACTTGCCGGAACCCGACAGCCCCATGATCACCAGCTTCTCGCCCCGGCCGACCTCTATCGAGACATCCTTGACCCCGGCGATGTAGCCGTCGGCGCTGATTTCCTCAAAGCTGCGCCCGGCAGGCATTTCCGCAAGATACCGTTCGGGAGCAGGTCCAAACAACTTCCAGACATTCCTCACGGAAATCACGGGCAACGCCTGTTTCATCAAAATCACTCTCCTCAACCCTGCACCGCCCCGAACATGTCCGGGACGGCGCAATCGCAATCATCATCAGCCAGCCGGCAGGCGGGATCAGCCGGTGCAGGCGTCGATCCAAGGCTGAACGAGCCCCTGATTGGCGCCCAGCCACACCCCGGCGGCGTCTTCCGGCTCCATCTCGTCGGTATCGACGAGTTTCGCCATCTCGGCAATTTGCGGGTTGGTGAAGCTGATGTTGGACAACACGCAATAGGCGCTTGGCCATTTCACGGTCATTTCGTGATGCGCGACCTTGCGAAGATAACCGGTCGCCGGGTTGCCGCAATCATAAAGCGCATCCGGGATCGGCCCCTTTGCCGGGTCCGTGTCGCAGCCATCTTCCCAGGCCGGGAATTCCACGAATTCACCCGGCCATACGGCCTCGGCAAAGTTCGGTGTCCAGTTGAAGACCAGAACCGGTTTCATGTCGGCTTCCGCAGCGCCGATCTCTGCCCAGAGCGCGGCGGCCGAACCGGCATTGATCACGGTGAAGTTCAGGCCCAGGGCCTCGGCCCGTTCCTTGCCGTGCTTCAACCAGTCCACGGGACCATCGAGATAACGCCCCATGTCGCCGGTTTCGGCGGTGGTGAAGAGGTGCGCGCAATCATTCAGGGCTTCCCAGTCCGGCAGCCCCGGACAGGCGTCCTTGGTCCACATCGGATACCACCAGTCTTCACGGGTCACGGCGTCATGCGCGCCCGCGTCAACCATGCCGCCCCTGGCCAGAGCGGCGCGATAGGATGCGCCGAAAGCGCCTTCCCAGACCTCAAGTTCAAGGGTCACGTCGCCGAGGCGGATCGATTCATAAACAGCCTGGCTGTCTGTCGTCACATATTCGACGTTCAGACCCATGCTTTCATACATCTGTCCGACAACATTGGACACCACGATCTGGCTGGACCAGTTGTGAATGGGAATGATGATCGGATCGCTGCTGTCTTCGGCATGTGCAACGCCCAATCCGGCGAGCACGAGCGCCGCCGTCAGAGTGTATTTGGTATTCATGTCAACTCCCTGTGATATAGTGTTCTTTGTCTGGAATTTACGGATTCCATAGTAACGCCATTCTGCCGCGAAATCGCGTATTTTCAGATTCACAATTTTTGGGGCATCGCCTGCATAATCTTGTGGCAAAATCAAATTCTTCTGATTTAATCAATATGTTATGGAATCAAACGCGCGGACCCCCGAAACAGAAATGCAGACCGACATGAAAGAGTTCAGCGCCCCTGACCGGACCGGAGGCCACCGCCGGTGAAAAAACAGAAACTCCTGCCCCCGCTGGACTATCTGCTGGCGTTCGAGACAGCCGCGACCTGCGGCAGCTTTGCCACTGCCGCGCGGCAGATGAATGTCTCCGAAACCTCGATCAGCCGCAAGGTGCGCCTGCTGGAGTTGCATTACGATGTTCCCCTGTTCATTCGCGGCCACCGGTCGGTATCCCTGACCCCGCAAGGCCAGACCCTGCTGGAACCGGTGCGCGCCGCGATGGACCGTCTGCGCGACGCATCGCAGGGCATGTTCTCCAGACAGCGGAAAAACACCGTGACGCTTGCCGCCACGAATTCGGTTGCGGCACTCTGGCTCATGCCGCGCCTGCGCAGGTTCAACCGGTCGAACGCGCGGATAAAGATCATGCTTGTCGCCTCCGACAGCGATGAGGAATGTCTGGCCGATAATGTCGATCTGACGATTCTGAGGGGCGAGGGCAACTGGCCCGGCTACGCCTCGCGGATGCTGTTCGGCGAAACCGTTTTTCCCGTCTGCTCTCCGGGTTATCTGAAGAAGGAACCGGATGCAGCCGGCCCCGAAGCCCTGCCCGGCCTGGATCTGATCGAAATCTCGAACCTCCATACCGAATGGATGAACTGGGACGACTGGCTGGGGCATCAGGGGCTGTCCGGGTATTCCATTGAAAGGGCATCGCTTTTCAACACCTATCCGCTTGCCATTCAGGCCGCCGTGGCCGGCATCGGGCTGGCGCTTGGCTGGGGCCATCTGGTGGATCACCTTCTGGACAGCGGCCAGCTTGTCCGCCCGCTGGGAGCATCCTGCATCCGCACCGAATCCGGCTATTATCTGCTGCAACGCGAAAAGCGGAAATCCTTTCATGAACGCCGGGTCGTCGAGCAGTGGCTGCTGAAGGAAAGCACGACGCGCCGGCGCTATGGCCAGCGCGCAATGGCGGGCGACACGCCCTGACCGCGGAAAACCTGGACCTCCAGATAGTTTTGCAGACTGTCATCCAGCGCCTCAACCCAGGATGTGTGATGCGGTGGCGCTCTGGTCCCGGTCATCGGGCTGACATGACCATGGTCCCGGAACGTCATGATCCCTTTCTTCTTGTGCTTTTTCCACTCGTGGAAAGCCTGATTGGCGGCCTCGACATCAAAGTCCGGATAGTCGGTTTCATCGACAAGTTCCCGGGTGTAAGCGCCCTGATAGGCGATGCAGGCATAATCATCGGGCAGCGCGTCCTCCTCTGACTGGCGCCGTTTCCAGTCGGTGGCCATCGCGGCGCCATCGGGCAGGGCCATGCGCCCCAGGATCACATCGCGCACCCACCACGCCTGCGCGTCGAACATGTTGAAGGTGAACCACTGATCCTGCATCCCGAGATAGAACAAATCCGGATTCCCGGTGTAGACGACGCCTTTGTAAAGGTCGCTTGCGGCAAGCCGGTTGGCCGTCCCGAGGCGCAGGTCGTCCGGCAGGAAGGGGAAATGATGCCTGTACCCGGTACACAGGATGATCGCATCCGCCACAATGGACGCACCGTCAACGAAATGCGCCGTTCTGCCTTCGACCCGGTCAAGCGCCGGAACCTCCCGCCAGTTGTCCGGCCAGTCAAATCCCATCGGCGCGGTGCGATGCGCCACCGTCACGGATTTGCAACCATATTTCCAGCATTGCGATCCGATGTCCTCGGCAGAATACGAGGCGCCGAGGATCAGGATGTCCTTGCCCTCGAACTCTCGTGCGTCGCGGAAATCATGGGCATGGAGGATGCGGCCGTTGAAGGTTTCAAAACCCGGATAATGCGGCACATCGGGAAAGGAAAAATGGCCTGTCGCAACGATCACATGATCGAATGTCTCGCGCTTTTCGGTATCCGACACGCAATCGCGCGCGGTGACTTCGAACCCGCCCTCGACGGCGCGCACATCGCGCACCACGGTGTTGAAGCGGATCCTGTCGTGCACCCCCGCCTTTTTCACGCGGCCCTCGATATAATTGAACAGAACGGCGCGGGGCGGATAGCTGGCGATCGGCTTTCCGAAATGTTCCTCGAACGTGTAATCGGTGAATTCCAGGCCCTCTTTCGGCCCGTTCGACCACAAATAGCGGTACATCGACCCGTGACAGGGATTGCCGTATTCGTCCACGCCGGTGCGCCAGGCATAGCGCCAGAGCCCGCCCCAATCGGCCTGCTTCTCGTAACAGACGACCTCGGGGACGGTGGCCCCTTTTTCGGCTGCCGACCGGAACGCCCGCAATTGCGCGAGCCCCGACGGCCCCGCCCCGATTATGCAGATTCGTTTGGGCATTCTGGACATTCCGGACATCATGTCGCCTCCCGATGGTTTTTTCCTGTCCGCACAGATGCCGGGAACGCCCCGCAATCCGGCCGTTCGCCCCGGCGGGTTTCGGCTATCCCGGCACGGGATCGGATGAACATTGCGCCCAGTCAGGCTCAAACCCCAGCACCTCGGCGCCGGGATGCAGGGCCGGATTGAACAGGCGATTATGCGCGATGGTCGAGCGATACAGCGGATTTCGTTGCGTCAGACGCCAGACCTTGCAGGTCAGGTTGAATTTCCGGGCGAACGCATCGAACTTCAGTTCCACAAGCCCGGCCTTTCGCAGCCGCGCCGCACCGGGAGAGCCGGGCGGAAACGTCGCCGTCAGGACATCCGAAAATTCGGCGGCCCTCTGATAGTGGGTCGAGGACAGAAAGCCCAGCGCCTGATCCCGGCGCCGGGCCGGATCATGTGTCTTCGCCGCGATGTGATCAAGCTCCGATGTCACCGAATATCCGGGGGCCTTGTTCAGCACCGTGATGATGCACCCGAAGGGTTCCGGATCGCCCGTGAAATGCACCGCAGGCGTGATCCCGTCATCCGGCCTGCCGGAATTGTCGCGCATGGCGATTTGCCTGATCCTGCATTGCCATTTCAGGAACGCCATCCGCAACGGATTGTCCGCCCGGCCCGATCCGCCCTGTCCCGGCGCGATGGCCGGCGCATTCATGCAGCGCTCCTGTCTGCTTCGCGCCGCTTCGCCGCCGCTCGGAAATCCGGGGGCGGGGGTGTCTGCGGGCAGGCAATGTCACACGGGCGCGGCATTTCTTCAGAACTTCATGTAGACCTTGCGCAGGGCGACCAGTGGATGCCGGTCGGACATCTGGAACTTGATCAGAAGTTCGCGCGCGATCATGTCCCGGTCCTGCTGGTTGTCCGGCAATTCGACAGAATCCGGAATACGCACCCAACCGTTGTTGTTGCGGTCAAAGACGGCGGGCCTGCCCTCTTCGTACCCCATATGCACGTCTTCCAGCCAGTTCAGATCGTCCCAGCCCATGACTTCCATGTATTTCGCAAGAAACGGGGTCAGACGGCGATAATCCGGCACCAGATTCACGTCATAGCGATAGCCGATATGCTGGCCGATTTCCCTTTCGCGCTCGGATTCCAGCCCGGCCGCGTCCTTGAGAAACTGATCAACGTCCCTGATTTCGGAGCCGCGATACTGTGTTCCGGCCATTCCCGGCCCTCCTTACAGATTGTGATAATCCTCGACGCCAACCGTGTGGCTGGTGCCCGCAAGCGGAACCCCTGCCATCGCCGAGGCTTCCATCGTCAGCGCGGCAAGGTCTTCGGGTTCCAGCGAATGCAGATGCGTCTTGCCGCAGGCGCGCGCGAAAAGCTGCGCCTCGATCGTCAGCGTGTGCAGAAAGTTGTAGACACGTTCCGCCGCCTCATCCGGGTCAAGACGGGCGCGCAGTTTCGGATCCTGTGTCGCCACGCCCACCGGACAGCGGCCAGTATGGCAATGATAGCAATAACCCGGCTCGGCGCCGATTTCCGAGGGATAGTCGGCTTCGGGGATGTCCTTGTTGCAATTCAGCGCCATCATCACCGAATGGCCCAGCGCAATCGCGTCGGCCCCCAGGGCGATGGCCTTCGCAACATCGGCCCCGTTACGAATGCCGCCCGCATAGACAAGGCTGATTTCACCGCGTTTGCCAAGATCGTCAATCGCCTTGCGCGCCTGGCGGATCGCCGCCATGCCGGGAATGCCGGTATCTTCGGTGGCAAGGTGCGGACCGGCGCCGGTGCCGCCTTCCATACCGTCGATATAGATCGAGTCCGGGTCGCATTTCACCGCCATGCGCACATCGTCATAGACGCGCGCTGCGCCGAGTTTCAACTGGATGGGGACATGCCAGTCGGTGGCCTCCCGGATTTCCCGGATTTTCAGCGCAAGGTCGTCCGGGCCAAGCCAGTCCGGGTGACGGGCGGGAGAGCGCTGGTCGATACCTGCCGGCAGGGAACGCATTTCCGCCACCTGATCGGTCACTTTCTGGCCCATGAGGTGCCCGCCAAGACCCACCTTGCACCCTTGACCTATGAAGAACTCGACCCCGTCCGCCAGAACCAGATGGTTCGGATTGAAGCCGTAACGGGACTGGATACACTGATAGAACCACTTGCAACTATAGCGGCGTTCATCGGGTATCATGCCGCCCTCGCCCGAACAGGTTGCCGTGCCCGCCATGGTCGCGCCGCGCGCCAGTGCGGTTTTGGCCTCATAGCTCAGCGCGCCAAAGCTCATCCCCGTCACATAGACCGGAATGTCCAGTTCCAGCGGGCGTTTGGCGCGTGGGCCGATCACGGTTCTGGTTTCGCACTTCTCGCGATAGCCTTCGATCACGAACCGGGTCAGCGTGCCGGGCAGAAAGGTCAGGTCATCCCAATGCGGGATTTTCTTGAAAAGCGAGAAGCCCCGCATCCGGTAGCGGCCAAGTTCGGCCTTGACGTGAATGTCGTCGATGACCTGGGGCGGAAAGATGAAACTGTTCCCGAGCCGGTTCACGTCCCGCGCCGGCGCGGGCTTTTTCGGCATGTTTCCGTCTGCCATTTCGATAATCCCTTCCGCGTCCTACAGGATGAGCTTCTTCTCGCTCGGCTCCAGATTGTCGTAATTCCACAACTGTTTGCCCGCGACGATCTTGGTGAAGTGATCCACACCCTGCTGCGGCATCAGACCGTATTGGGTCAGCTTCCGGGTCAGCCATGCCCTGTCGGGACCGGTCAGTTCCGCCGCAACCGCGTCCACCCCGCAGGACTGGATTTCACCGCCCACATAAATCGTGCCATCATACATGGAATCGCCCAGATTCTTGCCTGCATCGCCACAGACGACCATGCGGCCACGCTGCATCATGAAGCCCGACAGCGCGCCCGTGTCGCCCCCCACGATGATCGTGCCGCCCTTCATGTCGATTCCCGTCCGCGACCCGACGGACCCCTTGCAGACCAGATCGCCGCCGCGGATCGCAGCGCCGAATGTCGATCCGGCGTTCTTTTCGACAATGACCGTACCGGACATCATGTTCTCGGCGCAGGACCAGCCGACACGGCCATTGATGCGCACATTCGGCCCGTCGTTCAGGCCGGCGCCAAAATAGCCGGTGGAGCCTTCGATGATCAGATTCAGACGGCTGAGGATACCCACCCCCAGTGAATGCTTGCCGCGCGGATTGTGAAGGACAATCGTGCCGTAGCCCTCTTTCATCAACTCCCGGATGCGGCTGTTCACTTCGGTCGATGTCATGTCGTCGGTATCAATCCCGATCCGCTTGTTGAAATCCACATCGGGCGCCCACGGATAGGTGAACCGTTCCTCCGCGTCGGGGTCAAATTCGATATGGAGCGACTGGCCCGTCAACTGCTCTGTCATCATGCCGAGCGCCCTGGCGCGCTGTTCCTGAGTCATCGCCTTCAGTTCGGCATCGCTCACGCCTGCCATACGCGCACCTCCTCGTCATAGGGGTCAACCGTGTCGATCTCCTGGGGAAGGATCGCGCGAATGGCGATTTCCTCGCTGGCCATGGCGATCAGATCATCGGATTCATAAAGAACCAGAGGCTTCGCGGCCATTGTGTCCTTGGCCATGCCAAGCTGGTCCCTGGTCGCGACCAGATAGGTGAAAACCCCGTCGATTTCATGGATGGAACGGCGCAGGCTTTCTTCCAGCGCCACGCCATTGGCAAGATTGTGCGCGGTATAGACCGCCAGCAGTTCCGAATCGCAGTTCGACACGAACCGATGGCCCTTGCGCTCCATCTCGCGGCGCATGATCCAGTAATTGGTGATCTGACCGTTATGCACGACGCTGACATCATTGTACGGGAAAGCCCAGTAAGGATGGGCCGACTTTATATCCACGTCGGATTCCGTGGCCATGCGGGTGTGGCCGATCCCGTGCGTGCCCTGGAAATCATCAAGCCCATAGGCCCCGGCCACGGTCGCGGCATCGCCGAGATCCTTGATCAGTTCCAGCCTGCTCCCCATCGAGAGGATTTCGACACCCTCGACCTCCTCGATATGCGCGGCCATGTCGGCGGTATCGCCGTGGTGGCCGAAAACATAGCGCAACGAATATTCACGGGGGGCGTGTCTGGATTTCACCTCCGCGCCATGTTCCTCCAGTATCTCCTCGACCCTGGCAATCCGGTTGGCGATCACCTGATGGATGCTGCGTCCGCGATCCATGTCTTCGGCCTCGGCGATCTTGAGCCGCATGACGTAATCATCGCCCACCTGCGGCTCGCCATAAACCGCATAGCCGGTGCTGTCAGGCCCCCGATGCTTCAGCGCCTGCAACATGGCGGTCATCTCACCGCCCACGTTGGAGTTGCGGCCCCTGTGAATCAATCCTGCAATTCCGCACATTTTCATGCGCCTCCCAAGTTGCGTTGACTGGCGGCAGGGGCATTCCCGCCCGCCGCCGGAACCGGGATGCCTACGGCAGGCATTCCATGTATGTTTCGTTGTCCCACTCGGTCACGGTGGACATGAAGCGGGCATACTCATCGCGTTTGTATTCATCGTAAAGCCGGTACATCTCACCCGGCAGGCCGCGCCTGACCACCTCGCTTGCCGCAAGATGATCGAGCGCCTCGCCCAGTGACATGGGCAGGCGGCGAACCTGCTTGCCTTCCGCCATGGCCTCATAGATGTTGCGCTCTTCGGGCTGGCCGGGATCGAGGTTGTTGTCAAGCCCGTCATCCATGGCGGCCAGCAGCGCCGCGCCCATCAGATACGGGTTCACCATCGAGTCCACCGACCGATATTCAAACCGTCCGGGGGCCGAGACCCGAAGGCCGGTCGTCCGGTTCTGAAAGCCCCAGTCGGCAAAGACCGGCGCCCAGAAACCGGTATCCCACAGGCGACGATAGGAATTCACCGTGGAGGCCCCGATGGCGGTCAGCGCCTGCAAATGCGTGACGACGCCGCCGATGGCTTTCAGCCCCTCCCTGCCCGGCATCTGCGGATCGTCCGTGTCGGGCATGAAGGTGTTCTCACCATCCTTTACATACATGTAGTTCTGGCGCATCCCCGGCAGGTTGTCCGGATCATTGCCGGCACGCACGAACCGGTCTTCGCCGCCGCGCCAGAGGCTCATGTTGTGATGGCAGCCGGACGCCGAAACCCCCATGAAGGGTTTTGTCATGAAACAGGCGAAGATGCCGTTTTCGCGCGCCACCTGCGCGCAAAGCTGGCGGTAGGTGGTCAGACGGTCGGCATTGCGCAGCACATCGTCGAACATCCAGTTCAGTTCAAGCTGACCGGGCGCGTCCTCGTGATCGCCCTGGATCATGTCCAGCCCCATCCTGCGGGCGTATCTGATCACCTGCATCGACACTGGGCGCAGGCTTTCGAACTGGTCGATGTGATAGCAGTAGGGCTTTGAACAGCCATCCCGGGGCTTGCCGTTTTCATCAAATTTCAGCCACATCATCTCGGGTTCGGTTCCGATGCGCAGGCGCGTGCCGTGTTTTTTCCCGAACGCCTCATGCAGTCGGCGCAGGTTGCCCCGGCAATCCGCGGTCAGATAGCCGCCCGGGTTCTGCTTCTCTTCACGATTGCGGAAGAGCGTACAGTACATCCGCCCGATCTCCGGCGCCCAGGGCAGTTGCATGAAGGTTTCGGGTTCGGGAATGCCGACAAGTTCTGCGGCTTCCGGCCCGTAGCCCAGATAATTCCCGGCGCGGTTCGTGAACAGATTGACGGTTGCGCCATAGACCAGTTGAAAGCCCTTTTTCGCAATACTCTCCCAGTGATCGGCAGGGATGCCCTTGCCCATGATCTTGCCGGTGACAGACACGAATTGCAGATAGAGATACTCGACCCCCATCCGGTCGATCATTGCACGAACTTCCCTGATCTTCTCCTCGCGCCCCGGCGCTTCCGTGAATCTCTCCAGATCGGTTTCAGCCACGTTTCCCTCCCTTGCTGGTTTTTGGCCATCGGGCTATCGCCCGGTCGGCAACTGCCTGGCGGTTTCCCGCCGCTCCCCCGGCCCTTCATCGGCAACAAGAAGGCCATGAATTCCGGCGCCCGTGATCATGCCGTCAATCCGTTCGGAAAGGCCATCCCTTACCCGATCCTGAAAAAATTCCGGTCTCGCAAGAGATCACGAGAATCCCCGACGCCCTCTGGATACATCCCCGGAAAACCAATAATCAACCTTTTTTGATCCAATTGCATAACAAATCTATGATTTCCGGCTTAATTGGACTATAATTGGATTAACTCGAATGGAATATATGCCAAAAGTGAATCGAACAGGGTCCATGGATATTGCCGCGATTCTCCGGCGAGAGATCACCAGAGGGGGCTATCGTCGCCATGATCGCCTGCCCGCCTCCCGCCGGCTTGCCGAAACATACGGCGTCGCCAGAAACACGCTGAGGGACGCGCTGGCGCAGCTTGAAGCCGAGGGCCTGCTTGAAACCCGTGCGGGCAGCGGCACATATGTCACCTGCGAAGCGGACCGCCCGCCCGCCTCCTCTGTCGAAGACGCCAATCCCCTTGAACTGATAGACGCCCGCTTTGCGCTGGAGCCCCATATCTGCCGCCTTGCCGTGCTGCACGGGCGGCGGGAGGATTTCGAACAACTCGACGCGCTCTGCACCGGGATGGAACAATCCATTGCCGACCCCACCCGCTTTGCCGAAGCCGATACGGAGTTCCACTGGCTGCTGGCCGCGGCCACGCGCAACAACCTTCTGATCCGGATCATCGGGCAGATCAACACGGTGCGGGCAATGGATGAATGGACGCGGATGCGGCATCTGACCCTGGAGCCCCGGATCATCAGCCAGTACAATGTCCAGCACCGGCAGATACTGAATGCCATCAGGACGAGAGAGCCGGAACGCGCCGCAAACCGGATGAAAGAGCATCTGGAGGCCGCGCGCCTTTCGCTTACCCGCGCCGCCGAAACCTGATGCCGAAACCTGAGGCTGAAACCTGATGCCGGTCAGGTGCGCGCTGCGGTTTGCAGCCAGTTGATATACAGCCTCTCGGCCATTTCATTGAACTGCGGCAGGTGGCTGCTGACATCGGCGGCCAGCCCTGCCGCGCCGCCGCCGCCGCTTGGGGCGCACCATAAACCCGGTATCTGCACACATGAAATATCCGGTTGCCGCCAGCCCGAAGGGATTGCCCTGCCTTCATGCGAAAAGACCATACGCTCATTCCCTCGTTGCTTCCCTGGTGATGCCGGCGCGAACCTTATTCATGACTCAGAGCGCAAAATCAAAGATATGCCCCAGGCTGATTCGCCCTTTCTCAGCGTTCGGCAAGGTCCAGCGTCCGCCTGCGAAGCATGGACATGAATTCCCGCGTGTTGCCGGAAAAACCGCTCAGTTCCCCGGGGGTGACAGGTGGGCCGATCACCGGGTTCTGCGGTTTGCCGAACGCATGTTTGATTTCATACAACAACAGGCCCTGACGCACGGTTGCGGACACAAGATTGGCGATCTGGTACCAGCGCGAATTCTGGCCGGGAAAGTAGATCGGCACGACAGTCGCCCCCGAACGCTTGATCATCTTCGCCGTAAACGGGTTCCATTCCTGTTCTGTCGCCGGTCCGGAAAAGGTCGCCGACACGGCAACCGTCCCGGCCGGAAACAGGATGATGACACCGCCGTCTTTCAGATGCTCCATCGCCGTGTGGCGCATTTCAAGATTCTTGCGCACCGAATCCGTCTCGTGCGGGAAAGCGACCGGCAGCATGAACCGTTCGATTTCCTGCACACCGGTAAGCAACGAGCGCGTCAGGATCTTGTAATCGGTCCGCACCCTGCCGATCAGTTCCGCCAGAACCAGGCCATCGACAAGCCCGTGCGGATGGTTCGCCACGACCACCACCGGGCCGGTTTCGGGAACATGGCGCAACTGTTCCGCCGGAGTCAGCAGATCAATCCCCATAACCTCCAGGCCCTGCGTGAAAAATGGCGGCCCCTCCGGCACGCCCCGCCGCTCGAACTCCCGAACCCGCCTGAGCAGGTAGAGTTTTGCAGTCAGCCATTCCAGCGCCCGGATGGCCCCGGCCTTCCACGGATCGGTGAATGTGTTCGCATAAGAAAGACGGCGGCCATCATAGGGCTCGTAATCCGGGTCATCGGCCAGTGTGTTTTCTCGAACGCGGTCTATCACGGGTTTGGCTTGCCCCGGACGCCCTTTGGCGTCTCTTCAGAAATCCTCGCCGAACCTGTCGGCAACCAGCGTCTCCAGCGCCTCGGCCAGCCTGTCAGCCTCCGGCCCCCTTGTCGAGACCTCAATAGAGGTTCCCTTTGCGGCTGCCAACATCAAAAGTCCCATGATCGAATCCCCGGCCGCCGTCAACCCGTCACGCGACACCTCGACAGAGGCATCGTGGGTCTCGACCAGTTCGACCAGTTTCGCCGACGCCCGCGCGTGCAGGCCCTTCTCATTCACGATGAAAAGCGTTCTTGTCGCCACCACAATTCTCCTGCCCCGTGGCGCCGTTACAGCCGTTGCAACTGTCGATATAACGCCGCCCCGCGGCAAGGGCGGCCTCCACGGCCTGAACAAACGGCTTTCGGCGGGATTTGGCAAGTTTCACCAGCAGCGGCAGATTGGCGCCATAGATCACTTTGCGGTTCTCGTCCCGGCACGCCCGCATGGACAGGTTGGCGGGCGAGCCGCCGAACATGTCTGTCACCACCACCACGCCATCGCCCATATCGACCACATCCGCAGCCTCGCAGATTTCGCGCTCTTTCGCGGCGCGGTCGTCATCCACTTCTATGGCGATGGCGCGGAAACCTTCCTGTCGGCCGACGACATGCTCGACTGCCGCCTTGTATTCGCGCGCCAGTCCGCCATGGGCAACGATCACGATCCCGATCACGCCTGTTCTTCCCGTTTCCCGACCGCTCGCGGCGACCGCCGTTCAAGTTCCCGGTGCCGAACCGACACCTGCCACCCGGCGGCAATCAATGCCCGCCCGAGTCTCTCTGCCACCGCCACCGAACGGTGCTGCCCGCCAGTGCAGCCGAATCCGATGGCAAGATGCGCCTTGCCTTCGTCGATATAGGCCGGAAGCAGCATCTGCGCCAAATCCGACACTTTGTCAAAGAAGTTGTTGAACCTTTCATCGCCCCGGACATGTTCCGCGACCCTGACATCACGCCCATCCAGATTGCGCAGTTCCGGTTCCCAATAGGGATTGCGCAGGAAACGGCAATCGAAAACCATGTCGAGCCCGCGCGGCGCGCCCCGCTTGCAGGAAAAGGAGTGGACCGAGATCGCCAGTCCCTGCCCGCCATCCGGCGCAAAGAGCGCGTTGACCTCCGCCCGCAGTTCGTGCGGGGTCAGATCGGAGGTATCCAGCAGAATATCCGCCCGCGCCCGGATAGGCACCAGCAGATCGGCTTCGCGCCCGATGCCCAGTTCGGGGCTTTCCGCCGGGGCCAGCGGGTGCCGCCTGCGGGTTTCACAATAGCGGCGCGACAATATGTCGGGGCGGCAGTCCAGATAAAAGACTTCGGCGGCAAGACTCGCGGTTTCGTCAAGCCGGTCGATGCTTGCAATCAGCGCGGTGGTGCTGAAATCGCGATTGCGCACGTCAAGCCCCAGCGCCAGCGGCCGATCAATCGGCGGGCCATCCAGCAAACGCGGCAACAGCGACAGCGGCAGGTTGTCGATCGCCTCGAAGCCCATATCCTCCAGTGCGTTGATCGCCGTTGACCGGCCAGCGCCCGAAGGGCCGGTGACAAGCAGCAGGCGCTGTCCTGATTCGGGTGGCTTCATGGCCGGGACCGGGCTCCTTCCTCAATCGCTTCTGCCCCCCTTGAGATAGTGCCAGACCGCAGCCGGGAAATGCGCGCTCTCGACCTTGTGAAGCAGGGGCAGGTCAACCCCCAGAATGCGGCAACCGCGATGCGGCGGCAATCGCCGGGTTTCCACCATGTCCATGTTGATCGCCAGTCGCACAAGAGCGCCGCCCGACGCCGGGGCGCGCAGAATCCCGACGCCGCGCGCCTCGATACGGCCGCGAATGTTGTCGGGCGAACAGGCAACCAGCGCGCCACAGCGACGCCGGAGCACCGTTGCGTCATCGGCCACCAGCGCCGCGCCGTGGGCCATCAGTTGCAGGGCAAGTGCGGATTTTCCGCTGCCCGAGGCCCCGCAGACAAGCACCGCAGCCCCGCCGACAGCGACACAGGATCCCCGTATCAACGTCTCTGCGCCCTCATGGGCAAGGTTATCCGGACCGATGATCCTGTTGGTCACAACCGGCCCTCCGGCTCATATGGGCAGGCCGATCACAAAGCGCGCGCCAAGGGGTTCAGAGGCGATATCCGCGTCGGTCGGGCGAATGTTCTCTGCCCAGATCACCCCGCCATGCGCCTCGACGATCTGCTTGGAAATGGCAAGCCCCAGCCCCGAGTTGTTGCCGAACTGGCCTTCGGGGCGTTCGGAATAGAACCGTTTGAATATCTTGTGAAGCGCCTGATCGGGAATGCCGGGACCGGTATCCTCGACCACGACCAGCACCCGGTTTTCACGCCGCCGGGTCCACACGCGGATCGCATCCCCGCTTTCGCAGAACGAAATGCCATTCGAGATCAGATTGACGAGAACCTGGGCCAGGCGCGGCTCCAGCCCGTGAATGATGATCGGCTCCGCAGGCAGGTCGATGATGAATTCGATCCCCCCCCGCGCCGCCTCTTCGCCCAGATGATCCGCGAGCTTGCCCACCATCCGCAAGAGGTCGAAAGGCTCTTCCTCTTCCTTCACAAGTTCGCTGTCCAGCCGCGAGGCGTTGGATATGTCGCTGACCAGCCGATCCAGCCGCCGCACGTCGTGGTCGATCACATCCAGCAGTTTCCGACGATGTTCGGGCTTTCGGGCGACGCGCAGGGTGCCGACGGCCGAGCGCAGACTCGCCAGCGGGTTCTTGATCTCGTGCGCGACATCGGCCGCGAACTGTTCATTGGCGTCGATCCGGTCATAAAGCGCGGCGATCATGCCGCGCAAGGCGCCGGACAGGCGGCCGATCACATCCGGCCGCGCGGTAAGGTCCGGAATGCGCACCCGCCCCGGACTCATCTTGCGGGCATTCCTGTCGTGCCCAATCTCCGCCGCCGCCGCAAGATCGGCCAGCGGGTTGGCGATGGTGGAGGCCAGAAGCAGGCTCAGCCCCACGGACACCAGTATCGCGATGACAAAGACCCGAAGAACCTGTTCGCGTTTCTGCCGGACCAGTTCATCAATCTCTCCCTCCGCGCTGCTGAGCGAGACGACGCCGACCGTTCTGCCATCTTTCCGGATCTGCGTTGCGACGACGAAACCGGTCTGCCCGCCGGCAATGCGCCAGGTATGAATGCGCGTGCCGTTGCCAAGCGCCTCCCCGGCCAGGTTCCGCACAACGTCGGCGGCCCCGGCCCCGGCGCCGGGAAGGGGCGACAGCAGCGAAGACAGCAGAGTCCACATGCCGCCGAGAAAATCCGTGATGATCGTGCTGCGCCCGTCACGCCCCCCGTCGCGCCCCGGCGGACGCTGCGCGCCGGCCTCTTCGCGCTGTTCGCCGGGGGACGACGCTATCGGACGCGCCAGGGCATCGAAGACATGAACGCCGATGCCGTCGCGCAGATCAAGGTCCACCAGCGTCCTGCGCACATCCGCAACGGCCAGCCCCCGGGCATTGGCAAGGCGCGCCTCGAAAACACCGGCAACCAGTTCGGCATCGGCAATCAGGGCGGATTCGCGCTGATGGATCAGAGAAACGCGGAGGGGGTTCAGAAACAGAACCCCCGCGATGAGAAAGATCAGCGCCGCCAGATTGAACGTTATGATCTTGCGCGCGAGCGGCGAGCAATTGATCGGGATGGCCCGCCTGCGTTCCCGACCGGGCCGGATTTCCCGGTCTGCGGAACCGTCGGGATCGCCCCGATCCTCATCCGGCACGACAGCCATCTGCCGCGCAGGTCCAGAGTTTCCCACCTCGGCCTCCGCTGTCACGGTCACTCCTCATTGTACCTGTAGCCGATCCCGTACAATGTCTCAATCGCCGAAAACCCCTGATCCGCGCCGCGCATCTTCTTTCGCAGGCGCTTTATGTGGCTGTCAATCGTCCGGTCATCCACATAGATCTGATCATCATAGGCCACATCCATCAACTGATCGCGGCTCTTCACGAAACCGGGGCGTTTCGCCAACGCCTGAAGCAGCAGGAATTCCGTCACCGTCAACGATACGCCCCGGCCCTTCCAGGTCACGCAATGGCGCAGCGGGTCCATCGTCAGTTCACCGCGCACCATGACCTTCTGATCTTCCTCGGTGGCGACTTCATCGTTCTCGATCGCTTCCTGACGCCGCAGCAGGGCGCGAATCCGCTCAACCAGAAGCCGCTGCGAAAACGGTTTCCTCACATAGTCGTCGGCCCCCATGCGCAGGCCCAGAACCTCGTCAATCTCCTCATCCCTGGAGGTCAGGAAGATCACCGGCATCGAGGTTTTCTGACGCAGGCGCTGCAACAGATCCATGCCATCCATGCGCGGCATCTTGATGTCCAGAACAGCCATGTCGGGCAGCGCCCTGCCAAAGGCGTCAAGGGCGGACTGCCCGTCATTGTAGGTCACGACTTCAAAGCCCTCGGCCTCAAGGGTTATGGAAACCGAGGTCAGGATGTTGCGGTCGTCATCCACCAGTGCGATTTTCGGCATGGCGTCATTCCTTGTGCTGCCCCTTGCGCCTTCATTTCATCGCAGCCTCGGGTTTCGGCCCATCGGCATCGGCCTGTATCTGCGAATCATCCTTTCGATACCGGGGACTGTGGTGCAAAAACCGGTAAACAATCTTTAATCCACGGCAAACCATGTCGCCGATTGCGTCAAACCGGGATTGGTGGCGCTAACTGCGCCAAAGGGTTCTGTTCTTCGATAATCCGGGCATGTTAAGAGGGCGCAGCCGGCCCGGATACAGGACGGACCAACGCGGCCACGGCGCGCCGCGCGCTGAAAGTCATTCAATGCCGCCCGACAGCGGTGATGGGAGCTTGCAGATGACAGGACGGGTAAATCCCGCGCATACCCTCGAAGATCAAGGCATCACCGGTCTGGGGAACGTCCATTACAACTATATCGAACCGGCCCTGATCGAGGCGGCGCTGAAGCGCGGCGAAGGGACGCTTGGCAAAGGCGGATCATTCCTGGTCTCCACCGGCAGGCATACCGGCCGCTCGCCCGACGACAAGTTCGTCGTCCGCACCCCCGGTGTCGAGGACAGCATCTGGTGGGAAAACAATGCCCCGATGGCCCCCGCAGCCTTCGCCGCGCTTCATGCCGACATGCTGGAGCACATGAAGGGCCGCGACTATTTCGTGCAGGACCTGTTCGGCGGCGCCGATCCCGCGCATCGCATCAATGTGCGCATGGTGACGGAGCTTGCCTGGCATGGCCTGTTCATCCGCCACCTGCTGCGCCGCCCGGACCGCGAGGATCTGGACGAGTTCGTCGCCGAATTCACCATCATCAACTGTCCGGGCTTCAGGGCCGATCCGGCCAGGCACGGATGCCGTTCCGAAACCGTTGTCGCGCTTGACTTCGACCGCCGGCTGGTCCTGATCGGCGGCACCGGATATGCTGGCGAGAACAAGAAGTCGGTCTTTACGATTCTCAACTACATCCTGCCCGAAAAAGGCATCATGCCGATGCACTGCTCGGCCAACCATGCGCCGGGCAATGCGGTTGACACCTCGATCTTCTTCGGCCTGTCGGGCACCGGAAAAACCACCCTGTCCGCCGATCCGGCCAGGGTTCTGATCGGCGATGACGAACATGGCTGGTCAAATCGCGGCACCTTCAATTTCGAAGGCGGCTGCTATGCCAAGACGCACCGCCTCTCTGCCGAGGCAGAGCCGGAAATCCACGCCACGACGACCAGATTCGGCACCGTGATCGAGAACATGATCTTCAACGGGGAAACCAGAGAGCTCGATTTTCACGACGATTCGCTGACCGCGAACATGCGTTGCGCCTATCCGCTGCATTATATCTCCAACGCCTCGAAAACCTCCCTTGGCGGGCACCCGAAGAACATCATCATGCTGACCTGCGATGCGTTCGGCGTGCTGCCTCCGATTGCGCGGCTGACGCCGGCCCAGGCCATGTATCACTTTCTGTCGGGCTTCACCTCCAAGGTTGCGGGCACCGAACGCGGGGTGACAGAGCCGGAGCCGACATTCTCCACCTGTTTCGGTGCGCCGTTCATGCCGCGCCGCCCCGAAGTCTATGGCAACCTGCTGCGGGAAAAGATCGCCCGCCACGGCGCCACCTGCTGGCTGGTCAATACCGGCTGGACCGGCGGCGCTTATGGTCATGGCTCGCGAATGCCGATCAGGGCGACGCGCGCGCTGCTTGCCGCCGCGCTGGACGGAACGCTGACCGACGCCGGATTCCGCACGGACGGGAATTTCGGCTTTGAAGTGCCGGTGCATGTGCCGGGCGTGGCCGACATCCTTTTGCACCCGCGCCGGACCTGGGACAATGCCGGGGCCTATGACCGTCAGGCGGCCAAATTGGTGGAAATGTTCGCCGGCAATTTCACCCGCTACGAAGCCCATATCGACGACGATGTGAAAGCCGTCGCGATCGGCTGAGCAATCGGGGCGAAAGCGCGCCGCGCCCATGCGGCCCCGAAACCCGGTCTGCCCCGGTCTACCCGAGCAATCCGCGGCGGATCAGGTTCAGCCCGGCCGCAATCAGCACGATCAGCGTCATCCTGTGAAACAGACTCTGATCGAAGCGATCCTGAAGCCGAAAGCCCAGCCACAGACCGGCAACCGCCGGTATCGTCATCGCGGCGGACAATGGCAGCGTGTCGGCAGAGACGATGCCCGTCTGCACATGCGCGCCAAAAAGCGCGACCGCCCCGAGGCCGTAGATCACGCCCTGCGCGCGTATCTGTTCCTGCTTTGGCGTGTCCAGCGCGGTCAGATATGCAACGGTCGGCGGCCCCCAGACGCCGGACATGCCCCCCACCAGTCCGGCGACCGCCGCCACGCCGCCTTCGGCCAGCGCCCGCCTGCCTTCCGGCACATGCAGTCTCAGCCCGGTCAGCAGCAGCAGGGCAAACGCGGTGACGGCCACGCCGGTCACCAGAAACAGATGGCGGGGCGGCAGAACCGAAACCAGTTGCGCGCCGCCAAGCAGGAACAGCAAGCCGACGATCAGAAAGAACCGGAATCGCCGGATCGTGTCGCGCGCCGCGCGCCAGCCCTGACGCAGGGCCTGCGCCCCGTTGGTCAGAAGCGTCGGCAGGATCAGGACCGCAAGCGCCGTCTTGACGGGCAGGAACAGGGTCAGCCCCGAGATCATCAACATCGGCATGGCAAAGCCGACCGCCCCTTTCACGAAGCCCGCAAACAGTGCGATCATCGCCACCGACAAAATGACATGAGGCTCCAGCCCGTGCATGGAAAATCCGGGGTCAGTTCGATCAACCCAGCTATATCGCGGGCCTGAACCCGGCGCACATATTATTTTGCGAATAATTTTCGTTCAACATCGTGCCATCAACGGCATTTTTGTTGCGCGGCAACTGCAAAATTCCTATCAACGCTCAGGCCCTCGGACAAGCTGCGAACCATGCCAAACCATGCCCAACCATGCCCAATGATGGACAATTCCCGATGAACCGGACATCCGTTCTTCCTGATCTCCTCGCCTTGACAGGGTCTTCTCTCGAACCTGTCAATACGTTGTTTGAAAAGGCGAAACATACTCTGCGGAAGGCTGTGGCCGAGGCCGGCGGGCTTTCTGGCGCAGGTCTGGAGCGGCATCAGTATTCCGCCCACGCATTGTCATGGCTGGCGACCTGCGCCGAATCGCTTGCGCAGATGCAGCATTGGGCGGATCGGCTGGAGGCGGAAGGCAGGTTCGCGGAACCGGAGCAACTGATCCATCAGATCGCTTTCGGGGAATATCTGAACCAGATCGCAGGCGGCATCCCGATGAGCCAGGGCGAGTTCGCCCGCCCGCATGATCTTGGGCTTGACGATGCGGATGTCGCCGGGCTTCGCGCCGCCGCCGGGCAATTGCTTGCCCGGGGCAACACCAATGCGGCCCGTATGCGCCTGGTCGAACTGATGCGGGAAAATGACGGCCATGCGACCTTTGGCGCAACCGGGCTGGACGACGCGCTGGAAATGATCCGCGAACAGTTCCGCCGTTTTTCGGATGATCGCGTCGCGCCCAACGCCCATGGCTGGCATCTGAATGACGAACTGATCCCGATGGAGATCATCGCGGCGCTGGCGGAAATGGGGGTGTTCGGCCTGACCATCCCCGAAAAGCTGGGCGGGTTCGGTCTGTCAAAAACCGCCATGGTCGTGGTGTCGGAAGAACTGAGCCGGGGCTATATCGGCGTCGGCTCTCTTGGCACCCGCTCGGAAATCGCGGCGGAGCTGATCCTTTGCGGTGGCACCGAGGCGCAGAAGGCGCAGTGGCTGCCGAAAATCGCCAGCGGGGAAATCCTGCCCGCTGCGGTGTTCACGGAACCCGATACCGGGTCGGACCTGGGCAGCTTACGGACCCGCGCGGTGAAGACCGGCGACGACTACCGGATCACCGGCAACAAGACGTGGATCACACATGCCGCACGCAGCCATGTAATGACCCTGCTGGCGCGCACCGATCCGGACACTGCGGATTATCGCGGGCTGTCCATGTTCCTTGCCGAAAAGACACCGGGCGCCAATGAACGCCCCTTTCCGGCTGCGGGCCTGAGCGGCACCGAAATCGCCGTGCTGGGCTATCGCGGCATGAAGGAATACGAACTGCGTTTCGACGGCTTCGGGGTCAGTGCGGAAAACCTGCTGGGCGGTGTCGAGGGGCAGGGGTTCAGGCAGCTTATGCAGACCTTCGAGAGCGCCCGCATCCAGACCGCTGCGCGCGCCATAGGGGTTGCGCAGAACGCGCTGGAAATCGCCATGCAATACGCGCTCGACCGCAGGCAGTTCGGCAAGCCGCTGATCAGTTTTCCGCGTGTCGCAGGCAAACTTGCGATGATGGCGGTGGAGATCATGGCCGCACGTCAGTTGACCTATCATTCCGCCCGGCAGAAGGATCACGGCAGGCGCTGTGATCTGGAGGCCGGGATGGCCAAACTTCTGGGCGCGCGCGTCGCCTGGGCGGCGGCCGACAACGGATTGCAGATCCACGGGGGCAACGGCTTTGCGCAGGAATACCAGATCAGCCGTATCCTGTGCGATGCCCGTATCCTGAACATCTTTGAGGGTGCGGCAGAGATTCAGGCGCAGGTCATTGCCCGCAGGCTGCTATCCGATTGAGGCGCTGACGCGCCACACCTTCCGGCACTTCGTGCGATTGTTTCGCGCCGCCGGCGCGAGAGTATTTAGGCAGAAGAGAAGGGGCTTTTTTCCTGTGCGGCCATGATCGGAGCACCGTTGCGCCGCAGAGATCACACCCACTTCGCCAGGGGCGGGAGGCTCATCAGAACGGCATCGGCATCGTGCCCGGTTTCCAGACCGAATCTTGTCCCGCGATCATAGACGAGATTGTATTCGGCATAGAGCCCGCGGTGGATGAGTTGCGCCTCTCTGTCGTCATCGGACCACTGCCGATTCCGGCGTTTTTCGATCAGCGGAACGAATGCTGGCAGAAATGCGCGGCCAACATCCTGAACGAAAGCGAAATCCGTTTCCCAGTCTCCGGTAGTGTAATCGTCGAAGAATATGCCGCCCACACCCCTGGCGCGTTTCCGGTGCGCGATGTGGAAATATTCATCCGCCCAGTCCCGGAAGCGCGGATAAAGCCCGGAGCCGTGGCGATCGCAATGGGTCTTTTGCACCGCGTGGAAATGTGCGGTGTCCTCGGGGTATTCGATACACGGGTTCAGGTCCGACCCGCCCCCGAACCACCACCCGTGCGGCGTCCAGAACATGCGTGTATTCATGTGTACCGCAGGACAGTGCGGGTTCTGCATATGGGCGACCAGGCTGATGCCCGATGCCCAGAAACGCGGGTCTTCGGCCATGCCCGGAAGGCCCTTGCGGGCCGCCATCGCCGCCTGCGCCCGGTCGCCGAGCGTACCGTGGACCGTCGATACGTTGACGCCTGCCTTCTCGAACACGCGGCCGTTGCGGATCACGCTCATCAGGCCGCCGCCGGCATCCGTACCGTCCCCGGAATGGCGGCGCGTCCGTGTCGCCTCGAAACCGCCCGGCGGCCGGTCCGACAGAGGCCCCTGATCATGCCCGGCCTCCAGTTGCCCGAACGCCGCGACGATCCTGTTCCGCAGGTCAAGGAACCATTCCGACGCCCGCGCCTTTTCCCCGAAGAAATCCGAACTCATGCTTTCCTCTCTGAAATCGGTGTCCGAATAGCGGGAATCGGCCGGTTGCGCCAGCCCCGGCATTTTCGTTCAACAGCGCCGGAGTGCGCCGGAACTCAGACCCGCCGCACCATCATGGCGTCACGCCGGAATTGCCGGAAGACGACACGCGGGTCTTTCCGCTTTTTCCGCGCGCCGGGTCCGGCTGACGGGCCGCCGCCGCCGCGCGGGTTCCGTCGAACGGCTGCCCCGGCGACCTGCAATCTTCGGGCGCATGTTTTGCAATCATCTCCAGCAAGTCCTTGCGGCGCACCGGCTTGGCCAGATACTCATCAAGCCCGGCCGCGAGTATTTCCTGCGTCTCCTCGGCCATCGAATAGGCCGTCATCGCGATGATCGGCGTGTGCGGATGCCCCAGCCCGCTCGCTGCCTCGCGAATTCTGGCTGTCGCTTCCTTCCCGTCCATTTCGGGCATGGAAATATCCATGAAGATCAGATCGGGCCGATGCGTTTCATAGCGTTCGACCGCTTCGCGCCCGTTACCGGCGAAGACCAGATCCAGTTCAAGCGGCGCGACCATCTTTTCAAAAACCAGGCGATTGGTCCTGTTGTCGTCCGCCGCCAGCACCCGCATCGCCCGCGCCGTGGATCCGGGGGCTGCAACGGCCTGCGGGCGGCTGCGCGCCGATGCCGGCGCCGGTGCAGACAGCCTTGCCTCCGGTTCCAGATACCTGATCAGCGACAGGACATCCCCCCTGGACATGGGTTTCTGAACAATCCTGCACACGCCGGTTCCGGCAAACGCCTCCAGCCGGGGCTGATTGAGACCGGACATCAGCACGACCGGCAGGTCCGGCGCGGCGCGGTGGGCGCGTTCGGTGAATTCGGACGTTGTCAGGTTCGGCAGGTCCATCTCGGCGATCATCAGATCGGTGCGCACATTGCAAAGTCGCAGCGCCTCTTCGGCAGAGCGCAGCACCGTCGTGGCGGCCCCCATCGCGTTAAGCTGGCGTTGCAGGATCAGGCCGGTCATCTCGCTCCGGGTTGCAATGGTCACATGGCGCATTCCTGCGGGCAATCGTATCGCCTGCCAGTTCATGTCACGGGATGGATCCATCTGGATCCGGAAGCCAAAGCAGGATCCCTCGCCCTCGGTCGAATCGACCCAGATTTCGCCGCCCATCAGTTCGATGATCTGCTTGCTGATCGACAGCCCCAGCCCGGTGCCGCCGAACTGACGGCTGCGCATGTCGTCCACTTGCTGAAACTCGCTGAAAATATCGCCGATCCCGCCTTCGGGTATGCCGATCCCGGTATCCTCGACCGAGATGTGAACCTGCGTCTTTCCCGAATCGTCCGGCTGATAACCGACAACCCGCACCATGACATGGCCTTCGGTCGTGAACTTGACGGCATTTCCGATCAGATTGGTCAGCACCTGGCGGATACGGCCCGGATCGCCGACAAAGCAGGGTGGCAGGAACATGTCGAAATCCACCAGCAGGTCGATCTGTTTCTCTCTCGCACCGGGTTTCAGAAGCGTCACGACCTCATGAATGCAGCGTTCCAGATCAAACGGTTCAGGGTGCAGCGCCAGCTTGCCCGCCTCGATCTTGGAATAGTCGAGAATGTCGTTGATGATGACCAGAAGCGCCTCGCCCGAACTGCGGATCGTATCGGCATACAGCTTCTGCTCGCCGCTCAGTTCGGTATCGCAAAGCAGTTCCGCCATCCCGACGACACCGTTCATCGGGGTTCGTATTTCATGACTCATGCTGGCGAGGAAGGCGGATTTCGCGCGATACGAGGTTTCGGCGCGGGCGCGCGCGGTCTCCAGCTCCTGCCCGGCCAACACTGCTTCGGACGTGTCGATGGCGATGGAGGTTCTGTCGCCCAACGCCGTCTGAATGTCGATCAGCAGGATGTAACGCCCGTCCGACAGGCGGATCGTGTGCGACGGTGGCAGGGCTTCCTCGCAGCGGTCGAGCAGGGCCCTGCACCATTCGGCCCTTGCCAGACCCTGCGGGTCGAAATGCCCTGACGCCAGACCGTCACGCAGAATATCCGCATATTCCAGCCCGGCCAGGTCCGCCGACGAAAGGGCGAAATAGTTCCGATACAGTTCATTGGCGAAGATCAGGCGATTCGCCGGATCATACATCGCGACGCCATTCGGGCCGGCGGCGAAACCCGACACCAGGCGAATGGCCATCGGAAAGTCCAGATCGCACACAAGCGCGCCGGTGCTGCCCAGCCCGAGGCCGGGATTGCCATGCAACTGGCCCAGTTCGGCCAGCAATGCCCGGATTCGCGACTGCGATGCTGGTATTTCGGCAGGGGTCGAAAGACCCTCATCGCGTTCCGGCATGGTTCCGCCCATATGAGTGACTCATCCGGGGAACGATCCCAGACAGGTGTGAACACCATCTTAATCACGCCGCAGATCGGATGAATCCCCACCATCCGATTGCGCTGCCGGTCCAGGGCCCCGGTCGCAATTACCTTCGGGAACCGTCATGTCGTTCGTCCGCCCTGAATCGCCCCGGTTTTCCCGGCGACCTTTGGCTTCATTTCACGCGACCCTGTCGAACGCGCTGCGCTGCGCATGGTAATTCGCTTCTGCGTCGGCTGGCGGGATGTTTCCGATGGGGCCCGGCAGACGTCGATTGTTGAACCGGTCAACCCATCCCGGCGTTGCCATTTCCAAGTCCTGCATGTTGCGCCAAGGGCCTTTGCGATGAACCGGTTCGGTTTTGCAGAGGCCATTCATGGTCTCTGCGAGGGCGTTGTCATACGAGCCCCCGACGCTGCCGACCGACGGCTCGATGCCAGTCGCGGCCAGACGCTCGTTATAGCGGATCGACAGGTAGAGGGCGGCTTCAATCGGTGGTCGCAACGGTTGTTTGATACCTCATATCAAGACTTGGTCCAATGCTTCAGCTGGAGTTTTCCAACCAGGCGTTTTTCCCGGGCGACAGTTCAGGGTGCAGGCGACGGCCTCCAGTTCGTCCCTGCTGTGGCCGCCAAGGTCTGTGCCTTTTGGAAAGTACTGTCGCAAAAGCCCGCTCGTGTTTTCGTTGCTGCCGCGCTGCCAGGGGCTTTGAGGGTCACAGAAGCAGATCCGGACCCCTGTGTCGTCCTTCGGTTTTTCATGCCGGGCCATTTCCGCACCCTGATCCCATGTCAGGGATTTCTTCAAATGCCCGGGCAGTCCTGTGATTGATCTTGCAATCGCCACGCGGACAGCTTCTGCACCATGGCCTGCCGGCGCCAGTCCATTCTTCGGCCGGGGACCAGTGCCATGACCGGGCATTGGCGGCAGGTGCAGCAGAAGAGTAAAGCGGGTGGTGCGTTCGACCAGCGTGCCTGTGGCCGAACTTTCGAGGCCAATGATCAAGTCCCCTTCCCGGTGCCCGGGAACGGCGCGGTCTGCCGCTTCGACCGTCCCCTCCGTGGCAATCGTCGTGAGCCATATTACTGGCTGAAGTTTACACTTGAGGCACCGGAGAACGACCCCATGGTCATGCCCTCACAGATACCGCTTTCGCCAGACGCCGTGTCTGACAACATTTCGTCCGCGCCGCCACCTGCCCGTGTTGTGGCCGCCCCTGTTGCGCCTAGGCTCAGGACCCATTGACTTTGTTTTGAACGTGTGAATCAGTGTTCTGCAAAACGGAGTAGTGACATGAGCGATCCTTTCTGGCTGACGGAGGCACAAACAGCGCGCCTTGGGCCCTTCTTTCCCAAGTCCCATGGCAAGCCCAGGGTCGATGACCGTCGTGTGTTGAGTGGTATTATTCTCATTATTCGCAACGGTTAACGCTGGCGCGATGCGCCTGCCGAATACGGCCCTCACAAAACGCTCTACAATCGGTTTGTGCGCTGGTCCCGCAAAGGTATTTTCGAACGAATTTTCGAAGAATTGGCCAACCCCTCTGGCCCGGACGCCGACACCCTCATGATTGACGCAACCCATCTCAAAGCACATCGCACGGCGTCCAGCCTCAAAAAGGGGGGTCCGAGCCACGCCTGATCGGGCGTACAAAGGGAGGACTGAATACGAAACTGCATGTCGTTGGAGACTGTGCGGGTCGCCCTGTCAGGCTGCATCTGACGGCGGGTCAGCGTAGCGACTTCCAGGGCGCGGATGTTTTGCTGCCCAACCTGCCTGCGGCCAGGGTTCTGATCGCGGATCGGGGCTACGACAGCGCAAAGGTTCGAAAAATCATTGAAGATCAGAAGATTGAGGTTTGCATCCCTTCAAGGAAAAACCGCAACAAACCATCCCCCACTGCGCCGAAACGTACAAGAGGCGGCACAAGGTTGAAAACCTGTTCGCAAAACTCAAGGATTGGAGGCGCATCGCGATGCGCTATGACCGATGCGCACATATATTCAAATCCGCCATATACATCGCTGCAACCGTCATATTCTGGCTATGAGTCCTGACCCTGGTTCACGGTTGAGCCATCCACCGCTGCGGCAAGTTCAGGATAACAGGCCGGGTCGGCCTTTGGATATTCGGTGTCGTCCAGGTGGTCGGGGTAGCCGCAGCACATGTGCATGACACGGGTCACATCGTCGGGAACCCCGTCAAAGCAACGGTCGAGGCATTCCACACCATACTCCAGCGCCCGCTTCACATTGCGGGCAAAGAGCGGCTCATCCACCTGGATGAACCTGCACCCGGCGTCGGCCATGGCCCGGATCTCATGATTCAGCGCGTCCGCCAGATCGAAGGCAAGCCGTCGTTCATCGTCGTAGAACGCATTCGCACAGGTATCCATGATTGTCATCGGGCCGGGCACGGTGATCTTTACCGGCCGGTCGGTAAAGGCTTGTGCGACCTGATAGTCATGGGGAAGAAAATGATCGCCATTCGGGCTTATCCTTGCCCGGATCGTCGGCAGTTCGGCGGTATATGCACCGTCCCGCAAGCTGCGCCTTGTCAGATTCGCGAAGTCGAAACCGTTCAGATGCCGGCAATGATAATGAATGTAGTTTTCACGCCGCTGTTCGCCATCGGTGGGGATGTCGATGCCGCAGCTTGCCTGATCCGTGACCGCCTCGCCGGTCGCTCTGACATAAAGCCTTTCGGTCTCTTCATTGTCTTCCGCGATCACCCTGCTTGCGGCGCGCGTCGCCGCACCCCCTTCGGAAGTCATTGCACCGTTGCCCTGAAACCAGTCGCGGACCGGTACATGATCCGGCTTGGGATAGGCGCCGATGCAGGTGGTCAGGATTGCTGTGGTCATTGGAGCCTCCCGAAACGAAATTTCCCGTGCAGGTTAGGTCAGCAGACCCGGCGGGTCCAGCGCCCGATACGGATCAGGCGCCGATCGCCGAAATGTCGAACGGCGTGGTCTGGTAGATGTCGTTGATCCAGTTCCCGTAAAGCAGATGCGCATGGCTGCGCCAGCGATTCATCGGCACGTTCGACGGATTGTCGTCGGGGTAGTAGTTGACAGGCACGTTGATCAAGGCGTCATTCCCGACATCGCGGTCATATTCTTCCTTCAGCGTGCCGCTGTCATATTCGAGGTGGTTGAAAATATAAAGTGCGTTGCGATCCGTGTCCTGCACGAGGCAAGGGCCGGTATCGTCCGACCCAAGCAGGGTGATCAGCCCCGGACAGTCGTCGATCTCATCCTGGCGAACTTCCGTCCAGCGGCTGACCGGGATCACGCAGTCATCCGAAAAGCCGCGCAGATAGGGCGAGGCCGGGGCCAGATTCCGATGGCGGAAACAGCCGAAAGCCTTGGCGTCCAGCATGTGCTTCGGAATGCCGTGGAAGTGGTTGACCATGGCCATGCCGCCCCAGCATACCCCGAAAGTGGAGTGCACACTGGTCCGGGTCCAGTCCATGACCTGTTTCAGTTCGTCCCAATAGGTCACTTCGGCAAATTCGAGATGCTCGACAGGGGCGCCGGTGATGATCAGGCCGTCGAACTTTTCGTCCCGCACGGCGCTGAACGGGCGATAGAACGCCTCCATGTGATCGGCGGCGGTGTTTTTTGTCTCGTGCGCGCTCATCCGCACCAGCGAGAGTTCGATCTGCAACGGCGTGGCGCCGATCAGTCGGGCGAACTGCGTCTCTGTCTGGATTTTCTTTGGCATCAGGTTCAGAAGCCCGATCCGCAGCGGGCGGATGTCCTGACGCGCGGCGCGGCCTTCGCCAATCACCATGACGCCTTCGTTCGACAGAATGTCGAAGGCGGGCAGGCTGGAGGGAAGATTGATGGGCATGGTGGAAACGGGCTCTCTCACGAGAAGGGTTCGGACAGGGTTCTGGTCAGTGCTTCTCAAGGGCCCGGGCGATCAGTTCCACGAAATCCCCGGAGCTTTGCACCGCAGCGAGGTCTTTCGCGCTGACGGTAATTCCCCAGTTTTCGGCCATCGCCCGATAGCGCGGCTGCCGGTCCTGCAATGCCCGTGCATAGGCGAAGCGCATGAATTCGTCCGGCTCGACATCCTCTTCCGCAAGGGCGTTGCCGGACAGGTATTCCTGCCACAACGCCCGCAGGCGACCGGGAGGATAGTACATCGGTTTGGGGGCGCGGCCAAAGCGCCGGATCAACTCGTCCGCATGTTCGTCCGAGCCTTCGGTCCACACGATCAGCAGGCGCCTTGACAGGGCGGTCAGCACCGGGTCCGAAGGGTCGCCGGGATCAACCACCTCGCAGATGGACCCGCTGCTGTCGCAAATGAAATTCCTGTAGCCGTAAAGCGCGCGGGCGCGGGCGATGAAATGTTCGGTGTCCAGCATCGCGCTGGTTTCCGCCTGCCTGTGCAGGGCCTGTCGGCGCATGTACTCGTCAAAGGGCAGGCCGCCCTTCCCGACGGCGCCGGGTTTGCCCATATAGGTCGAGAGCGGGGCAAGGTTGTTGAAGGTGATGTTGGACTGGATAAGGACGGAATCCGACAGCAGCAGCTTGCGCAAGAGCGGGACTTTCATTGCCTCGTGCTTGAAATTGTCGGTAATGTGCTCGCCCATGTAGCGGGTGCCGATGCGATAATCGACCGAGTAGTGAAACCAGTCGCCGCTTTCGCGCAGGATGTTGGAAACATGGGTTTTCCCGAGGCCGGACATGCCGAACAGCATGACCTGCCTTGCGTCCGCCGATCGCCAGTCCTGCGCAGTGTCGTAGAGCATTGCGTGTTCCTCGCCAGTCCGGCATCTGGTAGCTGGCGGGATCGCGGGCGTCAAACGGGAAAACCGCCCCCGGCGCTTTTCCGGGGCTTGCGGCGGACCGGATCAGAAGTGATAGCCGAGGCGGATACCTGCGGCGACCGCGCTGTTGCCGGAAAAATCCGCGCCGATGGTGGTGACGGCATCGCCAATGTCGATATACCGGACGCCGCCGCGTATCTCTGCATTGCCGAAGGTATAGGTCGCGGCAACGCCAATGCTTCTGTAACCGTCTTTCGGGCCGAGGTTGCCGATGTCGCCCCTGCCCGTACTGTAAACCTTGCCGGTACGCGGTTCGTAACCGGCGATGATCGCCCCGGACCAGATTTTGCCGAAGCGGCGGCCGATACCCGGATTATAGGTGGCAATATCCGCCTTCATGTCGGACAGGGCACTGCCGGTCACGGCCATATAAGCGGCAGGCGTAATGTCGAATTCCGACCACTCCCGCCATTTGGCGGAACCGAACAGCAGGGTGTCGGCGGCGATTCCGGTCTGGAACTCAAGTTCAAGGGATCACGGTTTCAAAGGTTGTCTCAAAGGCTGTCGGTCCCGGCGCAAGGCTTTCGTTCGCATTCAGTTCGTGCGTGATTTCCGAATTGTAGGTCAGCGCAACGCGCGGCGCGATGTCGGGGCGTTCACAGGCGACACCGGCGACATAGCCCCATTGATAGTCGGTATCGGTCGTCATGGCGTAGTTGATGGGAACACTGCCGAGGGTGGGATGGGGAATGGTCGGCACCGAGACTCCACCCTTTGCGGACTGGGCGCGCAGGCCACCATAGATGCTGACATCCGACGGCAGCGAATACCGCAGAAGTCCGGTCAGCGCATACAGCTCCATCCTGGCGGTCGTCCCTGCAAGGGGGTATCCGGTTGCAGACGGATAACTGCTGTCAACGCCGCCGCGCCCGAAA
>CBDCFF010000011.1:0-13498 GCA_965216225.1 Paracoccaceae bacterium | reverse complement strand
GTGCTCAGCAGGGAAGCCGTAGAAGGAGAGCAGCACAGCCCGGTCTTTGGTCAGTTTCCCAACCGCCTTGTCATATTTCGCGCCGTAGGTTTCCACGAAGAAATCGAAGGCGGCCCCGGCTTCGGTCTTCGTTTCCGCCTGCCAGATATCATGCAGGTGGCCCTTGGCTTTGGCCTGCACCGATTTGGGCATGGCATTGAGAACGTTTCCGGTCTTGTGAACCCAGCACCGTTGTTCCCGGGTGCTGCCGAAGACTTCGCGCAGCGCCGCCCAGAACCCCCGTAACCCTTGGGGCGCCGTCGCCAATGGCCAGATCGGGGGCGTGGGACAGCCCGCGACGCTTGAGATCGAGCAGCAACTCGCGCCAACTCTGCGTGCTTTCACGGTAGCCGACTGCCTGCTTCGGTGAGCCCCAGAACCTCCTTGCGGCCCCACTCATCCGCGCCGATCAGCACCAGAACGCATTGTTTCTGCTCTTCCATACGCGGTTGGAAATAGACACCATCGGCCCAGACATAGACGAAACGCCGGGCGCTGAGATCGCGGCGCTGCCAGCGTTCATACTCCGCCCCCCAGTCCGCTTTCAATCGCGAGATGGTGCTCGATGAAAGCCCTGCCGCGTTCGGCCCCAACAGCGCCCCAAGAGCCTCCTGGAAGTCGCCCGTGGAAATGCCCTTAAGATAGAGCCACGGCAGCAGTTCCTCAATCGATCTGGTCTTGCGCAGCCAGGGCGGCAAGATCGACGAGGCGAAACGGATCTTTTCGTCCACATTGCCCCGGTCCCGCATCCGCGGCACCTTCACTGGTACCGGGCCGATGCCGGTCATGACCTCGCGCTCGGGCAGATGACCATGGCGCACCAGCCGCGCACGGCCGTCGTCCGTCACCTCGCGGGCATGGGCGGCGAGGAGCGTGGCCAATTCCGCTTCCACCGCCTGTTTGAGCAGTTGGCGCGCGCCGGTTTGCAGGATGTCGGTCAGCGGGTCAGACGAAAATCCCGATGGATCGGGCAACGGCGTGATGGTAGACTTCGTCATGTGGCATATCCTTTTCTCTGCTGAGAATTGCGGCGCGTGAACAACGCCATGATATGCCGCCAATCAGCGCCATCACCAACTTTCGGCTATAACTCTTCGCCGGCGGGCCACATCGGCTCGGGCCCGCTCAAGGGCGAGCAGTGTTTTTTTTTGAAGCTCAGCCCCTCGCGGCGCATGAAGTGCCAGACCGCATTGTGGGACACCTTGACGCCCCGCTTCGCCAGCATGTCTTTCAGACCATGCAGCGTCAGGTGCGGCGTGCGGTTGATCTGCTCCAGGATAAAATCACGGTGGGGTTCAAGGATAATCCTGCGGTGGCCACCCATCTTGCCAGGCGCCACGCTGCCAGTCTCGCGATATCGCTGGTGCCACTTGATCACCGAAGAAACAGCCACCGAGAAACGGGCAGCCACAACACGTGCCGTCTCGCCGGAAACAACAGCTGCTACTGCACGCTCCCGAAGATCATTCGAATAGGGTTTTACCATGCATGCCGGCCTCCAGTCCCGGCACGCAGTTTGAATCACAATTCAACGAAAAACGGAATCCCGAGATTCAAACAAATGATGAACCGCTCTAGCGGATTCCGCCCCTGGCTTTCAGGGCGTCGGAGACATGTTCCGCATCGTCAATCGCCAAAAGGACAAGCGGCACGACAATCCGCCACCCCGGCCGGCGTGGCGAACGGCTGCGCCAGGATTCGGCCAGCAACGCCCCTTTATGCGCCAGTACCGGGGTAAAGCGGATGACCATGGCAATGGCGATTTCCAGCACCCCGGTCCTCAGCCCGAGATGTCGCAATGGCGCCGCCAGAACCCGGACGACCCCGATCATGTCGTCCAGCCGGGTCGTCATCGTCACCAGATTCGCCAGACCCACGGCGGCGATCAGCAGCAGCACGATCCGCACGCCCTCAGTCATCGTGCCCGTGACGACATGCCAGATCGCAATGACAGACACGACATGGAATACCGGCTTCAGATGTCGCCACCCCTGCCGTGCGAAACCGGTCCCGGCGGCAAGGTAGAGCGCGATGACGAACACGACGGCCCACAGCCGGACCCAAAGCCCGTCAATCATGAACAGGACCAGCGTAAGCAGGCACAAAAGGCCCAGTTTCGCCCCGGCGGGCAGCCGGTGATAGGGGGTTTCAATCTGTGAGGTCAGAGCGATCATCGCTGTCCTCCATCGCCGCGCGGAACTCTGGCAGAACCTTGTCCGGAAGGTCGTCCGACCGGATCTCCCCCCGTTCCAGCCACAAGACCCGATCATGCCCGGCAAGGGCGGATGGTTCGTGGGTAATATGAACGATCTGCTGGTCCAGACCGCCCAGATAGCGCGACAGCGCCCGCGACGTGGGAATGTCGAGCCCGGCGAACGGTTCATCCAGCACGATCACCCGCGGCTGCATCACCAGAACCGCCATCAGGCAGACCAGATGCCGCTGACCCTGCGAAAGGGTATGAATCGAACGTTCCGCCCAATGCGCCCTGTCGAACCGGCGCAAGACGCCATGCGCCGCTTCGCGCGCTTCGGCCCTGGCGGAACCAAGCTGCGACACGCCGAACGCCAGTTCCTCCTCCACAGTCGGAAAAATGATCTGATGGTCCGGGTTCTGAAACAGGATGCCCGTCGCGCGGATCGCCGACCGCCGGTCTTCAACCACGTCGATGCCGCCCACCCGCACCACGCCCGCGGTGGGCGCGATCAGGCCACAGACAAGCCGCGCCAGGGTGGACTTGCCGGAACCGTTGCGGCCCACGACGCCGATACGGCGTTCGGTCAGGGTCACTGCGGGAATCGACAGGATCGTCCTTTCCTGCCGGATGACGTTTATCCCCTGCAACACGATGCCGGAATCATCCGGCACCACGAAACTCCTGCTGTCGCGCAAAAAACCCATGCTGCCGCCATGCTGCCGATCCCGACTTGCGGCGTTCTATTCCGGTTCTTCGGGAAATGAAACCGCCGGTTTGAATGGCGGCGATGTGGCGGCGATGATGCTACCCGATCGCAATGTATCGCGGGCGCTTGGCAAGCGGCAGCCCCCGCCCTATACCCCGAGCCATGCGAACGGCGACAATCACGCGCACCACCGCAGAGACGCGGATTTCGGTCGAGATCAATCTCGACGGAACCGGCAGCCATGACAATCGGACCGGCGTGGGCTTTTTCGATCACATGCTGGATCAGTTGGCGCGCCATTCGCTGATCGACATGACGATCCGGGCCAGGGGCGATCTGCATATCGACGATCACCATACGGTCGAGGATACCGGTATCGCGTTGGGCCGGGCGCTGCGCGAGGCACTGGGCGACAAGCGCGGCATCCGGCGCTATGGCTCCTGCCATCTGGCCATGGACGATGCGCAGGTGCGCGCCGCCCTCGACCTGTCGGCAAGGCCCTGCCTGATCTGGAATGTCGAGATGCCGACGGCAAGGATCGGCACCTTCGATACGGAACTGGTACGTGAGTTTTTTCAGGCGCTTGCTGGCCATGGCGGGATCACGCTGCATCTGGACGGGCTGCACGGTTTCAACAGCCACCATATTGCCGAGGCCGCCTTCAAGGCGGTCGCCAGGGCATTGCGCGAAGCGGTCGAACCCGATCCACGAAGCGGCGGCGCGATCCCCTCGACCAAAGGGGCGCTGTAATCCGTGCTGACGGCAATCATCGACTATGGCTCGGGCAATCTGCATTCAGCGGAAAAGGCGTTTCTGCGCATGGCCGCAGAACACGATGCAGGCAAGGTGTGCGTGACAGATGACGCCGGGATCATTGCCCGCGCCGACCGGATCGTACTGCCCGGCGACGGCGCCTTTCCACATTGCCGCAAGGCGCTGGCAGAGCAGACCGGAATCATCCACGCGCTGACAGAGGCGGTGATTGAAAAGGGCCGCCCCTTTCTGGGCATCTGCGTTGGTATGCAACTGCTGGCAAGCTGGGGCCGCGAATATGCAAACACCAGAGGGCTCAACTGGATAGACGGCGAAGTTGTATTGATCGAGCCGGGGGATACCGCCCTGAAAGTGCCTCATACGGGCTGGAACAATCTGGAGATGGAGCGTCCGCACCCGGTGATCGGGGGCATCGAGTCCGGCAGTCACGCCTATTTCGTCCACAGCTATCACTTCCGCGTGATCGACCCGGCACACAGGGTGGCCCGTGTGGATCACGGCGCGGACATCACCGCGATCATCGCCCGGGACAACATGGTCGGGATGCAGTTCCACCCGGAAAAAAGCCAGTCAACCGGGCTGCGGATGATCGGTAATTTTCTGAACTGGTCGCCCTGAAACGGTTTTGCCGCCGGATCGGTTTGCCGCCGGATCAGAGGCTCGGTTCACCCGCTGCCAGGTCTGGCCGGAGCACAGCAGCCCCCCCGCCACGCATCCCCGCAACCGCACGGAATCTCCGTTCAGACGCATCTTGCCGATATAAGTCCTGTCGTCGGAGGGACGCCAGACGCGGCCGCGATATGCGCCGCCGCAAATATCGCCGTGAATCTCATGACTGTGCTCCGTCCGGTCCTGCATGGGATGCTACCGCCCCGTTCGCGCGATGCAAGTCCGATGTCCGCGCCGGATGCGGGCCTTTGCAATTTCCCGCCCCTCATGGCAAACGTCGTGGCAAACAGCGCCCGGCAAGATCAGTCAGGAAACATGCCATGATCCTCTATCCCGCCATTGATCTGAAAGACGGCAGGTGCGTGCGCCTGTACAAGGGAAGAATGGAACGGGCCACCGTATTCAACGATGATCCGGCAGCGCAGGCCAGATCGTTTCAGGATGCCGGTTGCGAATGGCTGCACCTTGTGGATCTGAACGGCGCCTTTGCCGGAAGGCCGGTGAATGCCGCAGCAGTGGACGCGATCTTTTCCGCCACCGATGTTCCCGTGCAACTGGGTGGCGGGATTCGCGATATGGCGACAATAGAAGCATGGTTGTCCAGAGGGCTGGAACGGGTCATTCTGGGCACGGTCGCCGTGGAAAATCCCGATCTGGTTCGCCGCGCCGCCACCGCATTTCCCGGTCGGGTGGCGGTCGGAATCGACGCCCGTGACGGGCGTGTCGCCACCAGGGGCTGGGCAGAGGAAACCAATATCACGGTCACGGAACTTGCCCGTTCGTTCGAGGATGCGGGCGTGGCTGCGATCATCCATACCGACATCGGCCGCGACGGTGCCATGCAGGGCCCGAACACCGGGGCGATGGCGGCGCTCGCCCGGGCGGTGTCGGTTCCGGTCATCGCGTCGGGCGGAGTGTCGTCGCTGGACGATCTGCGCGCGCTGCGCGATTGCGGGGCGCCACTGAACGGCGCGATCTCGGGACGCGCGCTTTATGACGGGGCGATTGATCTGGCCGGGGCGCTTGAAGTGCTGAAGGGCGAACCGGCATGAGCGCGCGGAAACCCGATCAGCCGGGGGCATATCCGGGGGCGTCCGGCATCGTGCCGCTGCATCCCGCGCGCAGTGCCGGGACAAGGGGAAACGGAGCCGCAGAATGCTGAAAACCCGGATCATTCCCTGCCTGGATGTGGCAGAGGGCCGCGTCGTCAAGGGGGTGAATTTCGTCAATCTGGCCGATGCGGGCGACCCGGTGGAAAGCGCGCGCGCCTATGATGCCGCCGGGGCCGATGAAATCTGCTTTCTCGACATCAGGGCCACCCATGAAAACCGCGGCACGATGTTTGACGTGGCCCGGCGCACCGCGGAACAGTGTTTTGTTCCCCTGACCATTGGCGGCGGGGTGCGCAGCGCCAGAGACGTGCGCGACCTGCTGCTTGCCGGTGCGGACAAGGTCAGTTTCAACTCGGCCGCCGTGGCCTGCCCCGATGTCGTGTCGGAGGCGGCGAATCAGTTCGGCAGCCAGTGCATCGTGGCGGCAATCGACGCGAAGACCGTCAGCGACGGCAAATGGGAGATATTCACCCATGGCGGACGGCGCGCAACCGGCATTGATGCGGTGGCGTTCGCCAGGACCGTGGTCGCCAGAGGTGCGGGGGAAATCCTTTTGACCTCGATGGACCGGGATGGCACGCGGGCGGGTTTCAACCTGCCGCTCATCCGCGCCATTTCGGACGCGGTTCCGGTGCCTGTCATCGCCTCCGGTGGGGCGGGCACGCTGGATCATCTTGTCGAAGCCGTGACCGAAGGCGGCGCTGCGGCAGTGCTCGCCGCCTCCATCTTCCATTTCGGCGATTACACCATCCGCGAGGCCAAGGGGCACATGGCCGCCGCCGGTATTCCGATGAGGCTCGAATGACCATTCTGAACGCACTCGCGGCAACCATCGAAGGGCGAAAGGGCGCTGATCCCGAAACCAGCTGGACGGCAAGGCTGCTGGCCGGAGGGCCGGAAAAGTGTGCCGGGAAGTTCGGGGAAGAAGCCATCGAGGCGATTATCGCCGCCATCAGCGGCGACAGGGCGGAACTGACCGCCGAGGCCGCCGATGTTCTTTATCACCTTCTGGTCATGCTGGCGGCGCGGGATGTGGGCCTGAACGACGTTCTGGCCGAACTTGCACGGCGTCAGGGGCTGTCCGGGATCGCGGAAAAGGCCGCGCGTGACGGCAAATGATCAGACCGGATGCAGATTGATCCGCCGGTTCCGCCTGCCCTTCTTCCCGACCTTGCCCGGACGGATGCGACCGATCTCTGCGGTTTCCTTCACATGGGCGCCGCCGCAGGGTTGCAGACCGACCGGTGCGTTCGCCGGACCGATGCGAACAAGGCGCACCCTGCCCGCGCCCATCGGTGGCCTGACCGGCATGGTCTTGACCAGCCCCGGATTGGCGGCAAGCTGCTCATCGGTAATCCGGCGTTCAGTGACCGGCAGATTTCGCACGATCAGGGCGTTCAGCCGTTCTTCCAGGGCTTCCCTGTCTTCGGGCGCTTCGGGCATGTCGAAATCAAGCCGGCAATTCGCCACGCAATGTTTCCGCAGACCGCATCAATCCTCGAACACGCCGGGAATCGATCCGGGCGCGGAGCGCAGCCAGTCCGGCGCCGGCAGCCCCTTTTCACGCAGAAAGGCGGGGTTGAAGAGTTTGGAGCTATACCGACTGCCGTAGTCGCACAGGATGGTCACGATCCGGCGCCCCGGCCCAAGATCGCGCGCCAGACGCATGGCCCCGGCGACATTGATCCCGGTGGAGCCGCCCATGGCCAGACCTTCCTCTGCCAGCAGGTCGAAGACGACCGGCAGCGCTTCGTCATCGGAAATCCGATAGGCATGATCCACAACCAGACCTTCCAGATTGGCGGTGATGCGGCCCTGGCCGATTCCTTCGGTGATCGACGTTCCCTCTGCCCGCAATTCCCCGTGCGCATAATGGTTGTAGAGCGCCGAGCCGTCCGGGTCCGCGATGCCGATCCTGACATTGGCGTCGCGGTCGCGCAGCCCCGTGGCGACACCGGCCAGTGTGCCGCCCGAACCGACCGAGCAGATGAAGCCGTCAATCCGGCCTTCCATCTGCTCCCATATTTCCGGCGCGGTGGTTTCCACATGCGCCTGACGATTGGCAACATTGTCGAACTGGTTTGCCCAGATGGCGCCGTGCTTTTCGGTCTTTGCCAACGCATTCGCCAGCCGTTCGGAATAGCGCACATAGTTGTTTGGATTCCTGTAGGGAACCGCCGGAACCTGCACCAGTGCCGCCCCGCACAGGCGGATCATGTCCTTCTTTTCCTGGCTCTGGGTTTCGGGGATGACGATCACTGTCCTGAACCCGAGCGACGCGCCCACAAGCGCCAGGCCGATACCGGTATTGCCCGCCGTGCCTTCGACAATCGTGCCGCCGGGCTTCAGGGCGCCGCGCGCGACCGCATCGCGGATGATGTAAAGCACCGCGCGATCCTTGACCGACTGACCCGGATTCAGAAACTCGGCCTTGCCGAAAATCTCGCACCCCGTCGCTTCGCCGGCCTTGCGCAGGCGGATCAGCGGGGTGTGGCCGATGGTCTCTGTCAGGTCATTGCAGATGCGCATGTGGGTGCCGGTCCCTTGCCGTCATGATCTGTATAGGGCGCAGCCCTGCGGAACTCAAGCGCCTGCGCGCAGGCGATCACGATGACGTGCAAGCCACAATGCGCAGAGCATGAGCGGCCCGGTGCGCACCGCCCCGCCATCGACCATATCCATCAGCGCGCCGAATGTATGCACATGGGTCATAATATCCTCGCCCTCGGCCCGCAACCCGCCGCGTCCGGTGTCCATGTGCGGCAGGTCGCACAGACCGATGAAGCAGTGACAGCATTCATTGGTCAGTCCCGGAGAGGGGTAATTCCCGCCGATCCTTTCAAGCCGGTGAATGGATAATCCGGCCTCCTCATGCGCTTCGCGCAGCGCCACCTGCCCGGCGCTTTCCCCGGCATCAATGCGCCCGGCCACCGCTTCCAGCATCCAGGGCCAGGGATCGTTTCGCAAAAAAGGGCCGGGGCGAAACTGCCGAAGCAGCAGCACCCTGTCGCGCACCGGGTCATAGGGCAGCATGATCGCGGCATCCATGGAGATCAGTATCTCCCTGCTCAACGGGTCCGACATTGCCCCGTCGAACCTGCGATGCCGCGGCGTCACCTCGTCCAGCGCATAAAAGCCGTTGTGGCGGCGGCGATAGTCCTGAACCGTCACGTCATGCAGACCGGGGTGCAGACCGGGATCATGCTCGGGATCACGCTCGGGGGCGTGTGTCGCCGGATGCGGCCCCGAACGGGACTTTTCGGCAAGCGCCAGAAGCATCCCGAGGCGCTGCGCCACTTCGGCGCTGTCGATCCGCCCATAGAGGCGCATGAGGTTCGTGACCGCATGAAGCACGATTTCCGCCTGTTCCCCGCCGGTCCTGCCGGTGTCAGACCGTTTTCGTCCCTTGCCGGAATCCGGGCCGGCGATCCAGGACAGGATACCCTGCCCTTCATCGTCTTCGGCAACCGTCTGCCATTGTCCGTCAATGGCAGACAGACAGAACTCCAGCCGCCGCAGGTCTTCGCAACCGCATGGCAGTACGATCCCGTGCGTCTCGGCATTCCCGAACCGGCGCAGCGCCATGGCGACGCCGGATGCCCCGTCGCCAATTGCCTGCCATCCGGTCAGGCGCAGGCGCTGTCGCCCCGGCGATTCGGCGGATCGCCCGATCACCGCCCCCAACACTGCAGGACGGGCCAGCGCCCCGAACAGAAAAACCTTTTTCATGAGGGACCGGAGCCTAGGTGTCACATCCCGGAAGGTAGTATGGCTGTTTTTTGAACAGTTCCGGCTTGAGTTTGTGCCAGTCCTTCATGGCCTGCAAGGGCGTTTTGGTGCTCAATGCCGACTGAGGAAACTGCTGGTTGTAGAGCCAGACATAGCGGTGCAGCGTTGTCTCCAGGTCTTCGCCGGAACGGAAGTGATGGCTTTGGAGCACCTCCTCGATGCGGCCGTTGAACCTCTCGACCATGCCGTTGGTTTGGGGCGACTTCGGCGGGGTCAAGCGGTGGTCGATATCGAGGTCTGCGCAAAGCGCATCGAACGCATGCGCGCCGGTTGCAGCGCGTTTGCGTAGACCAAACAGCCAGTCGGTGAACTCCTTGCCGTTATCGGTCAACACAGTGCGGATGCAAATCGGGCAGGCCCGTTCCAGATCGCGCAGGAAGCGGCGGGCGTTGGCGGCAGTCCTGGCTTTGAAGACACGAATGAAGACCCAACGCGTCGCCCGGTCGATGGCCACGAAAAGATAGCGGCGCGAGGTTTCATCGGCCATTTGCGGTAGGTATTTCAGGTCGATGTGTATGTATCCTGGCTCGTAGGCCTTGAAGGCGCTGTGCTTCGGCTTCGGTGCTTTGGCCTTCAGATCGCGTAGGTTTCCCACACCATGACGACGAAGGCAGCGGTCCAGGCCAGAGCGCGAGGCATTCGGATTCAGGAACTCTCGCACCACCGCCAGCAGGTCGTCGAGTGATACCAGCAGCGTCCTGCGCAAGGTCACCGCAACCGCCTCTTGCGCCGGTGTCAGCGTGGTTTGCAGCCGGTGTGGCGTGTGGCTGCGATCCTCGACGCCATCGCGGCGCCGCCATTTGTAGACAGTCTGCTCGGTCGTCCCGTATCGCTCCGCCAAGATGGAAGCAGACGCATCACTGGCCTGGAGGGCCGACCGAACCTTCGGCGTCGTTGTAGCCTGCTTGTGAAGTTGGATCACCATGGTCGCACCCCGTCCCGAATGTCCCACAGAACTGACCTTGCCATGAAAAGGGCAGATCGCCGAGGGGAAATATGATCATACGGGATGGAACAGTTAGGCTTGGTCAGGCGGTGCTCGATCCCGTTGGCCTCGCAAATCACGTCGAAGCGCATTGGCCGGGAATAGATCGTGTTGCGGTTCCGGGTCCGCTCGGCGAACTGGATGCCATTGTCAGTGAGAATGGTGTGGACCTGGTAGGGCACGGCTTCGAGCATGTGCAGCAGGAACTCCCGGGCGGTGCGCCTGTCGGCCTTGTCCACGAGTTGGGCGACGGCGAACTTGCTGGTGCGCTCGATGCCGACGAAGAGACAGAGCTTGCCCCCGGTGGTCTGAACTTCGGCAATGTCGATGTGGAAGAGGCCGACAGGGTAACGTTTGAACCGCTGGCGCTGCGGTTTGTCGCCCTCGACCTCAGGCAGGCGCGAGATGCCGTGCCGCTGAAGGCAGCGATGCAACGCCGACCGCGTCAGGTGAGGCATGGTCGGCTGCAAGGCGTAGAGGCAATCGTCCAGCGGCAACAGTGTGTGGCGCCGAAATGCGACGATCATGGCCTCCTCGGCCTCGGTCAGGACGGTTGAATGTGGCTCCCTCGGTCCGGCCTTCAGATCCTCGACCGTCTCGCGCTTGCGCCATTTGGCGACTGTCTTCGGGTTGATGCCCAACTCCCTGCTCAGCGCCGCGATCGAAGCTTGCGATCGCTGTATTGCTGCTCGGACAGCGTGCGTGGTCGTGGCGCTGCCGTGACGTACTTGTCCCATAAGGCTTCCTTCCATTCCAAAGAAAAGATCGCACCAGCAAACCGTGGGAGCAAACACCTAGTCCCCCGGAATTGTACTTTGTATCATTGACTGAGCGGGAATTGAGGAGGATGTTGCGATGGTGGGACGTTTGGCGGATGCAGTGGTTCTGAGCGAAGATGAGCGCCGTTTTCTCGAGGGTCAGGTTCGGCGTCCCAAAGCGGCACGTTCGCTGTCGGACCGATGCCGGATGATCCTGCTGTGCGCCGATGGATTGGCGAGCAAGGAAGTGGCGGCCCGGCTTGGGGTGCATGAACACACAGTCGGCAAATGGCGCAGACGTTTTGTGCGATGCCGGATTGAAGGTCTCACCGACGAATACCGTTCCGGTCGCCCGCGCACCGTGTCGGACGATCAGGTGACTGCGGTGATTGAGCGCACGCTGAACACGCCCCCGAGGGATGCGACCCATTGGTCGCTCCGAAGCATGGCTGCGGCGACGGGACTGTCGCACACCACCATCCGGCGGATTTGGAACGGGTTCGGCCTGCAACCGCACCGAAGCGAGACATTCAAGCTCTCAACCGACCCGCTGTTCGTGGACAAGGTGCACGATATCGTCGGGCTGTACCTGTCACCGCCGAACAGGGCTGTCGTGTTGTGTGTTGACGAGAAATCGCAAATCCGGGAGTGTCCTGAATTCTGTGTATCTGTCCCGGACCATGGGGGTTTCAAATACAGTCACGCATTGAAGCGCTCGTCGAACATAATAGCGAACTGGTTGCGGGCTGCAAACCATTCCCGAACATTCCTGCCGCCTTTCTCGAAGTTGCGGATGGCCAGATAGATCAGCTTTGTTGCGGCCTGATCGGTCGGGAACGATCCGCGGGTCTTGATTGATTTGCGGATCACCCGGTTCAGGCTCTCGATGGCGTTGGTGGTGTAGATGATCTTTCGGATCGCCGGATCGAAGGCGAAGAACGGGATCACTTCCTGCCATGCCCGTCGCCAGGCCGGGGCGATGGAGGCGTATTTACCGGCCCATTTCTCCTCGAATGCGTCCAGTTCATCGGCGGCCTGATCGGCGGTGGCGGCGCTGTAAATCCGGCGCAGATCGGCGGCCACTGCCTTGCGGTCTTTCCACGAGCAGAAGTTCAGGGAGTGGCGCACCAGGTGGACAATGCAGGTTTGCACCGTGGTCTGCGCAAAGGCGGCGGTGATCGCCTCCGGGAAGCCTTTGAGCCCGTCAACGACGGCGATCAGAATGTCCTGGACACCTCGGTTCTTCAGCTCGTTCATCACCGACAACCAGAATTTGGCCCCCTCGTTATCAGCGATCCACAGGCCCAGGACCTCGCGCACGCCGTCCCGGCTGACCCCCAGGGCGATGTAGATGGCCTTGTTCTTCACCATGCGGCTGTCGGCGTCGCGGATCTTCACCCGCAGCGCGTCGAAGATCACGATCGGATACATCCGCTCCAGCGCCCGGCTTTGCCAGTCGCGCACCTCGTCGAGCACGGCGTCGGTGACGCGGCTGATCAAATCCGGCGAGACCAGCAGACCGTAGATATCCTCAAGATGGGCGCGGATGTCGCGGACGGTCAGTCCGGCGGCATAGAGGCCGATGATCCTGTCATCCATCCCGTCGATCCGGGTCTGGCCCTTCTTCACCAGTTCCGGCTCAAAACTGCCATCCCGATCACGGGGCACGGAAATCGGCGCCTCGCCGATCTGGCCCTTCAGGCGCTTGCCAGCTGTGCCGTTGCGCCGATTGGACTGACCCGGAGGTGCATCCTTGCCGTCTTCATAGCCCAGATGCGCGGTCAGTTCGGCCCCAAGCATCCGCTCCATCAGTTTGATCCTGAGCTCTTTCAGCAGCCCGGTATCGCCAAGCAGGTCTTCAGGCCGCTCGCAGCCTTCCAGAAGTTCGTCCAGAAGTTCCCTGGATATCGTCATCGTCATGGCTCCTCTCTCAAAGCATGGTACAGATCACAGATACACAGAGGATCGGTGTTTGGGCCAGGCGCGGAACCCGCCCGCGCGCGCCACGTGATACTCGCTACAAATGGGCTTGCATATTTGGAGCCGTCTGTCCGGAACGCGCCGCTGCCGCCGCCCTCGTCATGCCCTTTGCCGATACGCAGGCGATGAATGAACACCTCGCCGAAATCGCCAAAACCGTCGTTCCAGGGGCACATGCCGTAATCGTGCTTGATGGCGCAGGCTGGCACGGTTCAAAGGCACTATGCACCCCCGACAACATCACACTTCTCCCCCTGACGCCATACGCGCCGGAACTCAACCCGATCGAAAACGTCCGGGCCTACCTGCGCGCCAACAAACTCGCCATCTCCATCTTCGACAGTGACGACCACATCGTCGAAAAGTGCTGCGACGCGTGGAACTTCTTTGCCGAAGACAAAGAGACCGTTCAAAACATAACCTCACGAGAATACCCCAAAAGCGTCATTCTATAAGGTCGTTGGTATCAGTCGGCAATTCCCGCCATTG
>CBDCFF010000010.1:0-35988 GCA_965216225.1 Paracoccaceae bacterium | reverse complement strand
AATGACCACAGCAAGCCTGAGACAACCGTCGCACTCCCTCATCGAAAGTGCTGCATCGGTATTTCGCGTTATCGGCAATGCACTCGTTGCGGCCGCTAACAACCACACCCGCATGGCGCGCGTTCAGCGCCTGTACGCGATGAGCGACGGGGAACTCGCAGAACGCGGCATCAAGCGCGAAGACATCGTGCGCCACGTCTTCAGCGATCTGTTCTACACCTGACCCCTGTATTTCCCGAACGTCCCGAGCCGCCCGCATCCGGCGCGATATACAGGTCGCGCCGGTGCGGGTTGCTCGCGTTGAGGGCGGCCCTCGCGGGGGTGGGCCTGTTGAGCCTTCGCAAGCCCCGCCGCGGTCGTGGTATCCGCATCAGCGCCGCGTGATCGCTTTTAACGGCAATGCCACCGGAGCGCCGGAAAAATGACGTTCCCGGGAAAACGCCGCCCCCCGAGCGGACCCGCAGCGGCGCATGGGAAACCTCGATCGTCTGCTCGGAACCGAATCCCAGATCCGGCCAATCAACGCAACAGCCCCATTGTTTGCTCCCGGGTTTTGCTGGTGCGATCCTTTCCCTGGAATGGAAGGAAGCCCTATGGGACAAGCACGTCACGGCAGCGCCTCGATCCGCGCAAGAAACACATCCGCACGCCCGATCCCCGGCGAATGCGCATCGTCCGGAATCACCACCCGCTTCGGCGCGAAGGGCCGGGCCGCCTCAACCGGGTCCACCGCCGGACAGGGCGCCCGGCGTGAACGACAGCCGCAGCTTCATCCGTCGCTGGCGCACCGGGAGTCATGTCAGGACCGGCGCGCCCTCCATTGACTTCGCCGGCAAATCGAACCACCTGTTGAACCGAAACCGAAAATGACGGCAAGTGCGGAGCCAGCTTCATGTCCATTCCCCAGTCCGGCGGCGGGCCGATCGAGCGTTACGAGCAGATGGCGGAATATCTGGCGGCAGGCTGCAAGCCCCGCAAAGACTGGCGCATCGGCACCGAGCATGAGAAGTTCGGCTATTGCAGGGATACGCTGAAACCATTGCCCTACGCGGGCGAATGCTCGATCCTCGCCGTTCTGGAAGGGCTGCGCGACCGCTATGGCTGGTCGCCCGTGCTGGAAGCGGGCAATCTGATCGGTCTGGAAAAGGATGGTGCGAATGTCAGTCTGGAGCCCGGCGGGCAACTGGAACTGTCCGGCGCGCCGCTGGAGACGATCCACCAGACATGCGATGAGGTGAATACCCATCTGGCAGAGGTGAAATCAATCGCCGACGATGTCGGTGCGGGCTTCATCGGCCTTGGCGCCGCGCCGGTCTGGAGCCATGAGCAGATGCCGGTGATGCCCAAGGGCCGCTATCGCCTGATGACCGATTACATGGGCCGCGTCGGCACCCATGGCACGCAGATGATGTACCGGACCTGCACCGTTCAGGTGAACCTCGATTTCGCCTCGGAGGCCGATATGGTGCAAAAACTGCGCGTGGCGCTGGCCTTGCAACCGGTCGCGACCGCGCTGTTTTCCAACTCGCCTTTTTCCGAAGGCAGGCCCAACGGTCACAAAAGCTGGCGCGCGCGCATCTGGCGCGATCTGGACGCCGACCGCACCGGCATGTTGCCCTTTGTGTTCGAAGACGGCTTCGGGTTCGGGCGCTGGGTGGAATATGCGCTGGATGTGCCGATGTATTTCATCTATCGCGATGGCGGATACTTGGATGCTCTGGGCATGTCGTTCCGCGATTTCCTGAAAGGCAGGCTGCCCGCGCTGCCGGGGGAAAAGCCGACGCTTTCCGACTGGGCCGACCATCTGACGACCCTTTTCCCCGAGGCCCGGATCAAGAGGTTCATCGAAATGCGCGGCGCCGATGGCGGACCGTGGCGCAGGCTTTGTGCGCTGCCCGCTTTCTGGGCCGGGCTCTGCTATGACCAGTCGGCACTCGATGCCGCCTGGGATCTGGTCAGGGGCTGGGATGCCGAAACCCGCGAGGCCCTGCGCGTTGCCTCCTCTGTCAATGGGTTGCAGGCCGAAGCCGGTGGCCTGAAAATGCGCGACCTCGCCCGCGAAACCGTCGCCATTGCCGAATCGGGCCTGAAATCCCGCGCCCGGCCAGGGGCGGACGGGCTTGTCCCCGACGAAGCGCACTTTCTGAACGCGCTGAAAGAAAGCCTCGACAGCGACCGGACTCCCGCCGATGAACTGCTGCTGCACTATTTCGGGGACTGGAAGGGCGACCTGACGCGGATATACGGGGAATCCAGCTATTGAGGCCACCCGAACGCCGCCGCGGCCTGTCGCCGGAATGCGAATCTTCCACCCCTTGCCGGCGTTGGCCAAGTGCCCGGCAGGGAAAACCGGTCGGAAGATGGCGACGCCCGTCCGCCCGCCTGTCATGCCGTCATGCCCGGCGGGTTCCGGCGCCCTGCGGTTCTGTGGCTCCGTGGTTCCAGCGGCGCAGCGCGCGCTCATCCTCGCCCCGGCTTTCGACCCAGCCCGCGCCGTCGGTCGTGACCTCCTTCTTCCAGAAGGGCGCACGGGACTTGAGGTAATCCATCAGGAATTCGGCGGCTTCGAAGGCCGCCGCCCGGTGGCGAGAGGCGGTGGCGACCATCATGATCGTTTCGCCGGGGTGAATGGCCCCGTGGCGGTGGATGATCAGACAGTCAGCGAGAGGCCAGCGCCCTGACGCCGCCCCGGCAATTTCTGTCAGCGCTTTTTCCGTCATGCTGGGATAGTGTTCGATTTCCATCCGGTCGAGCGTGCCGGTTGCATTGTCGCACACGACACCGGCGAATGTCACGATGGCCCCGGCGCCCGCGACCCCATCGGCAAAGCGCGCGCATTCCGCACCATAGTCGAAGGGACCGGGCTGAACGCGGATGTCCATCTCAGCCCCCGGTCATGGGCGGGAAGAACGCCACCTCGCGCACCCCGGACAGGGGCGCGTCGAAATCCGTCAGTTCCCGGTCCGTGGCGACGCGCAGCGCCGAGAGGTCCGCGAAGGCGGCGGCGTAGCGGTCTTCGCGGGCGCGCAGTTCCTCGACCAGGGCGCGCACGGTCGCGGCCTCTGTCCCGACCGCCTCTTTCGGCAGGCCGATCCGTTCCCGGACCCAGGCGAAATAAAGGACATCAATCGTCATGTGTCATCCCGCAGGTAGGGCATTGCCTTTTTCAGATAATCCCAGCCGGTCAGCAATGTAAGACCCGCCGCGATCCACAGCAGCATCACGCCGCCCAGCCAGGAGGCTTTCCAGGCGGCGACGTTCCGGCGCAGTCCCGCCTCATCCGGGATTTCGCCCGACATGATGCCCGCCACGATCCCCTCATCCATGCCGACGGTGCGTTCCAGGATATTATGCTCGAACACACCGGTCGCAAACAGGATCGCGATGGCGATCATCTGCGCGGTGGTTTTCCACCTGGCAAGCTGCGTGACCTTCAGAAGTTTCGATCTGTCGCCCAGATATTCGCGCAGGCCGGAGACAAAGACCTCCCGGAACATGATCATGGCGGCGGGCAGCAGGAACCACGGGTTCATGCCGGAAAACCCGGTGATGACCATCAGGGCGATGATCACCATCGCCTTGTCGGCGATCGGGTCGAGCATCGCGCCAAAGCGGCTTTCCTGTTTCCAGGCGCGGGCAAGGTAGCCATCCAGAAAATCCGTGACCGCAGCGAACAGGAACAGAAGAAGCGCGAACCAGTCCGCCCAGGGCCGGGTGAAATAAAGGAGCATCACCACGATGCCGGGGGCCGCGAGCAAACGCAGAAGTGTCAGGATATTCGGAGCGGTCCAGATCATGGGGCCTTCCTAGCCGATCTCATGGCCGGGGAGAAGCATGGTTGATGGTGGCCGGGCCTGAAATTCCGGCATGTCCCGCAATCCTGCGCAGGAAACGGAGCATCCGCCAGTTCGGGGGCCGGGCGCCAGCGCGCGGGTGTCATCGGATCAGCCCCTTTCGTGGAAGAAGTCATAGATGGTTTCGGCGAGCGCGTCCGAGATCCCGTCCACGGCCTTGAGATCGGCGAGATTGGCGCGGCTGACCGCCTTGGCGCTGCCGAAATGGGATAACAGCGCGCGTTTTCGCGTGGCGCCGACGCCGGGCACCGTGTCCAGCGGGGTCGCGCCCACCGCGCGGGCGCGTTTCGCGCGATGGGCGCCAATGGCGAAACGGTGCGCCTCATCCCGCATCCGCTGGATGAAATAGAGCACCGGATCATTGCGTTGCAGCGCAAGGGGGCGCTGGCCGATGCGGTGAAACTCTTCCTTGCCGTGATCCCGGTCCACGCCTTTGGCGACGCCGATCATCGGCATGTCCCGGATGCCCAGTTCCGCCATGATTCCGGCCGCCGCGCCGACCTGCCCCGCGCCGCCGTCGATCAGCAGAAGGTCTGGCCAGCCATCGCCCCGCCGATCCGGGTCTTCCTTCAGCAGGCGCTTGAAACGGCGTGACAGAACCTCTTTCATCATGCCTAAATCGTCGCCGGGGGTCAGGTTTTCGCCCTTGATGTCGAACTTGCGGTACTGGCTTTTCATGAAGCCTTCCGGTCCTGCCACGATCATCGCGCCGACGGCGCCGGCGCCCTGGATGTGGGAATTGTCATAAACCTCGATACGCCGGGGCGGCTCGTCCAGACCGAATGCCCCGGCCAGCCCGCGCAGGAGTTTGCCCTGCGTGGCGGTTTCCGACATCCGCCGGGCAAGGCTTTCGCGCGCGTTGCGGGTGGCGCCAGAGACGAGTTCGGCCTTTTCACCGCGCAGCGGCACGGCGATTTTCACCTTGCGCCCGGCCTTTTCGCCCAGCGCCTCCGCCATCAGGCCGGGGTCTTCGATGGGATGCGAGAGCAGCAGCAGGCGCGGCGGCGTTTTCGTCGAATAGAACTGGCCGATGAAAGCCTGCAAGACCTCGCCCGTTTCCGCCCCGGCGCCGGTGCGGGGGTAGAAATCGCGATTGCCCCAGTTCTGATTGGCGCGGATAAAGAAGACCTGCACGCAGGCCTGTCCGCTTTCCATATGCAGCCCGATCACATCCGCCTCGGCGACGCCGCGCGGGTTGATGCCCTGCGCGGTCTGCACCTGCGTAAGCGCCCGGATACGGTCGCGCAGCGCCGCCGCGCGCTCAAACTCCATCGCCTCTGACGCGGCCCGCATCTGTTGCGCCAGATCTTCCTGCACACGGCTGGAGCGGCCGGACAGAAAGCGTTCCGCATCGGTCAGCAGGGCGGCATAACCGGTTTCCGAAATCCTGCCCGCGCAAGGCCCCGAACAGCGTTTGATCTGATAAAGCAGGCAGGGCCGGGTGCGGCTTTCGAACATCGCATCCGAACAGTTGCGCAGCAGGAACACCTTTTGCAACTGGTTGAGCGTCCGGTTCACCGCGCTGGTGCTGGCGAAGGGGCCGTAATAGTTGCCCTTCTCCTTCTTCGCCCCGCGGTGCTTGCCGATCCGTGGAAAGGCGTGATCCCTGGCGACCATGATGTTCGGAAAGCTCTTGTCGTCGCGCAACAGCACGTTGTAATGCGGCTTCAGTTGCTTGATCAGGTTCTGTTCCAGAAGCAGCGCCTCGGTCTCTGTCCGGGTGGTCAGAAACATCATCCCGGCGGTTTCGGAGATCATCCTGGCGATCCGCGCCGAATGGCCCGACGGCCTGGCATAGCTCGATACCCGCTTCTTCAGGTTGCGGGCCTTGCCCACATAAAGGACACGCCCCGCCGCATCGAGCATCCGGTAAACGCCCGGCGAATTGTCCAGGGTCTTCAGACAGGATTGCACGCAGGCATGGCCGTGCGGCGGCGCCTCGTCCTGTGGTGTTTCGTCCTGTGGGGTCTGAACGGTTCTGGCCATGCTGCCCGGTCTTGTGATTCTCTGGATGCCTTCGATCTTAATCGTTTGAAGGCAAGAGAAAACATGTCCACGAATTTTGTGGACAAGTCTGGTGACAAGTTATGGCCAGTGGGAAATTTTCGTTGTTTTCCGGCGTGTTCGTCGATCTGCCCGATTTTTAGGCAACATGATAACCCGTCAAGAAATATGGATATTTTTTCGGCGCCGACAACACACTAAAAACATTAAGGAATCGGCGACTGTTTTGTTGCTCGTGCGCAAGCAGTGCAAAACGCGCCTGACCGACCTGCCGCCCGACCTGCCGCCAGGGCGGCGCGGCGCTATTCCGTAACCGGTGGATATGGTGTTTCCCAGGCCAGATGCTGGCCGCCATCGACACAGATCAACTGGCCCGTAACCGCAGACGCCGACAGGAAATAGTCAAGCGCGGCGGCGATGTCCGCAGGGTTGGGGCCGCGCTTCAGGATCGTTGTTTCCCGCTGCCGGGCAAAGTGGTCTTCGGTCTGTCGGCGCCCGCGCATGGTCGGGCCGGGGCCGATGGCGTTCACCCGAATCCCCGGCGCCAATGCCTGCGCGGCGGTGCGGGTCAGCGCCCACAGCCCCATTTTGGCGATTGTATAGCTCATGAATTCCGGGGTCAGCCTGTGTACGCGCTGATCCAGCATGTTGACGATCAAAGCGTTGGCGATCAGTTCCCCATTGGCGTCATTGCCGTGGTCCGGCGCCTGCGCCGCGAAGTTCTGGGTCAGGACGAAAGGCGCGCGCAGATTGGATTCAAGATGCCTGTCCCAACTGTTGCGCGATGCCGTATGGATGTTGTCATGCTCAAAGATCGACGCATTGTTGATCAGGCAGCCGAGCGTGCCGCCAAGCGCCTCTGCCGCACGGGCGATCAGGGCCTGCGATTGTGCCTCGTCCAGCAGATCGGCTTGCAGGACGACGGCGTTGCGGCCCGCAGCCCGGACCGCCCGAGCGGTGTCCTGCGCATCCTTTTCGGCGGTTGCGTAATGGATCGCCACATCGTGACCACGCTCCGCCAGGCGGATCGCCATGACCCGGCCCAGCCTGCGCGCGGCGCCGGTGACAAGGGCGCGTCCGCTCATCTCACGCTCCTCAGTTCAGGACGGCAAGGATATAAAGCACATAAAGCGATGACAGCGCCACACCCCAGCGTTTCGTCAGGTTCCATCCCAGAAAGACAAACGGAGCAAGCAGGACGGATGCGCCCAGCATCACCCACAGGTCAAAGGTCAGGAACGATTCATCGACCGGAATATTGCCGACAAAACTTGCCAAACCGATAATGGCCAGAAGGTTGAACATGTTCGAGCCGATGACATTGCCCAGCGCCACATCCGCCTGTCTGCGCATCGCCGCCGTGACGGTGGTCGCCAGTTCCGGCAGCGAGGTGCCAAGCGCGACCAGCGTCAGGCCGATAATCGTCTCGCTGACGCCGAAGGTGCGGGCGATATTGACGGAACCATCGACCAGCAGGTCGGCGCCCAGCGGCAGGCCGATCAGGCCAAGGGCCATGAAGACGGCGATCCTGAGCCAGCTCATGCCGGGATCGGTGCCTTCGACCTCCTGCGGGTCTTCGCCCGGTGCGGAAGGGTCGCCCTTCCTGCTGTTTCGATGCGTCAGCGCCGCCCGTATCTGATCGGCAAGCAGCAGCGCCAGGACAGCCAGCAGGATGGAGCCATGTATCCAGGTGATCGGTCCCAGGGCGCAGAGCCCGATGAACAGGACGCTGGCCATGATCATGAAGATATAGGTCTTGCGGGTGTCGCATTCGGCAGAGCGAAGTCCGGCGATCAGGGCGGGTACGCCCAGCACCAGCAGGATATTCGCGGTGTTGGAGCCAACCACATTGCCCAGAGCGATGCCGGGAACGTGGTCCCGCACCGCTTGTACGGAAATCAGCATTTCCGGGGCCGAGGTGCCGAAAGCGACGATGGTCAGGCTGATGATCAGGGCCGGAATGCCCAGCCGCAGCGACAGGTTCACCGCGCCGCGGACCAGCACGTCGCCAGCCAGCAACAGGATGAACAGGCCCAGCCCCACATAAACCCAGTCCATCACCAGTCCATCACCAATTCATCGCCATTTCAGCCGTGGCCTCCGCCGCATTCACATGGGTCACGGCCCAGACGATAGCGCCCGCATCGCGGGCATTTCAGGCTCCTCAGCCTTGTCTGTCCGGGAAAGCGCAGCCGCCCGAACATGGCCAGCACACCCATCGCGATCAGGAAGATCAGAACGACCTTGACAATCATTCAGAGCCCGAAACGCGCGAACCCGGCGCGTTCCTCCATCTCAAGCAGGGCATCGGACAGGAACCGCGCTCCGAGGTGCCGGAAGACTCCCCGCCTCGGTCCGAAGACGCGGAACCGGACCCTGTCGCCAAAGTGTTCCTTCATCTTTGGCGCCAGATGGCCGATCCCGTCGGCAAGGCCCTGTTCCACCCCTTTCCGGCCAACCCAGATGTCACCGGCAAAGAGATCGGTTTCCCCGTTCAGCCTGCCCCCGCGCCGGGCGGCGACATGGGATTTGAAATTTTCGTGGGTCTGATCCAGCAGCCCTCTCAGCCGTTCGATGTCATCGGGCTTTTCCGGCTGGAAAGGGTCCAGCATGGATTTCGACCTGCCTGCCACATGAACCCGGCGCGAGATGCCGTGGCGGCTTATGAACTCATCCAGCCCGAAACCGGAAGAGATCACGCCGATGGACCCCAGGACCGAATTTTCGTCCACCCAGATCTCATCCGCCGCACAGGCCAGCCAGTAACCGCCAGAGGCCGCGACATCCTCGACAAAGGCGTAAACCCTGATGCCCTTTTCCTGCGCCAGCCGCCGGATGCGCGCCGCGATCAGCGACGATTGCACCGGAGAGCCGCCAGGGGAGTTCAGAACCAGCGCCACCGCGTCGGGTTTGCCCCTGGCGAATGCCTTTTCGATCAGGGGCGCGAGTTTTGCGTCATTCAGTGCGCCCCGGTTTCCGGCCGAGATGATGCCGGCCAGACGTATCACATTCACGGATTTGCGGGATTTGAGAAAGGGAATGAGCCGCTTCATGATCTGCCATGTAGAATGCGGCCCGCACCGGAACAAGAGTTGCCGACAGATCGGTGGCAGGTGTTGCAGCTTCGCCGACAATTCTGCGGATCAGAATGAGTTTTCCGCGCGCCATCGCCGCCAGTCATCGGGTGTGTCTAGGTCCGTGCGGGCAGCGCAGCCCGGAAGGCGAACAAGTTCAACCCCGCTTCCCGCGCGGCGAAGCAATTCCCGCGCCCCGTCGCCCCCGCCCAGCCGCATCAGGTCATCGAGGCACTGGCGCGGAAACAGGACCGGATGACCCGGCGCGCCCCGGATCGTGGCGGCGCGGCAGATGCGCCCGGTCTCGCCCCAGCGCCGGATCAGGGCGTTGTGATCCCCGGCCCGAATATCCGGCATGTCGGCCAGCGCGATCAGCACAGCCCCGGCGGTGGCGGGCAGGGCGGATACGCCGCATCGAATGGAACTGCCCATGCCCTCTGCCGCGTCGGTATTCTCATGCAGGCCGATGTCCAGCCCCGCCAGCGCCGCCCGGCGGGCAACGTCGCCCCCCGGCACGATGACATGGACCTGCGCCGCATTCGACCGGATCGCCGCCAGCGCCGCCCGGCGCAGCAGCGGATGACCCGCCGCGTCTTCCAGCAGCTTGTCCACCCCCCCCATACGGCTGGAAGCGCCCGCCGCAAGAAGGATGACATGAACCGGTCGCCGGTGCGCATGGGGCATTCGGGGCGTTGGCGGCATCTGCGGCATTCCGGCAGGCTGTCCGGTGGACATGCCGGGCCTATCTCCGCAACTCTCGCGGCGTGACGCCGAATTCCAGGCGGAACGCGCGCGTCATGGCGCCGGCGTCGCGATAGCCGCAGCGCAGGGCGATCTCTGCAACGGGATATGCAGAGGATTCCGCATACCGCCGCGCCGCGCCCAATCGCAATCTGCGATACACGGTGCGCGGGGTGGCGGCGAGTTCCCTGCGGAACCGGTTTTCCAGTTCCCGCGGGCGGCATCCCGCCTGTCGGGCGATATCCGGGATCGGCAACGGGTTTTCGACATGGCTTTGCATCAGGCCGACGGCGGTTTCCACCAGCCGCGATCTCGGCCGCGCGGCCGGCGGCGCATCGTCATGCCCGGCGCTGCCGATCAGGAAGAAGGCCGCAACCTCCAGCCGCATGGCTTCGCCGAACCTCTGGCCGATCAGCCTTGCAATCAGGTCGAAGGCGGTCATCGCGCCGCCGCAGGTGATGCGCGCCCCGTCGATGACATATTTGCGGCGCACCACGTCCACCTCGGGAAAGGTTTCGGCAAAACCTTCGATCGCGTCCCAGTGGATCGTCGCCTGCCGCCCGGTCAGCAGGTCCGCGGCGGCCATCAGCCAACTGCCGGTGTCCAGCCCGGCAATGACCCTGAATCGCCGGGACGCAGCGCGGAGCGCGTTCAGGCAAGCGGGCGTCGCCAGGGCCTGCACGTCATAGCTTGGCATGACAAACAGATAATCCCCGGTCTGAATATCCGCAAGCCTGCCGTGCGGCAGGATGGGCAGCCCGCTGGAGGAAACGACGCTTTGCCCGTCGAGGGTCAGACAGGTCCAGTCATAGGCCCGTCGCCCGGTCAGCGTATTCACCGCGCGCATCGGTTCGACAAGATTGGCGAGGCAATGATTGGAAAAGCGGTCGAACAGCAGAACCGCCGCACGCTCTGGGCGGGGAGAGTCTTTTTTGAACGAAAACTGCATGATTTCGAACATAAACGGCACAGTTGCGGAACACAATCCCTGCTAGCGATTCCCCATTGCCCGCCGATTGGAGAAGCGCCCGATGCAGTTTGGACTGACCGAAGAACAGGAGATGATCGTCGCCACCGTCCGCAGCTTTGTCGAGCACGAGATTTACCCCCATGAAGGGATTGTCGAGCGCACCGGCGAGGTGCCCGACGAGATCGCGCAGGAGATAAGGCGGAAAACGCTCGATCTTGGATTCTATGCCTGCAACTTCCCCGAAGAGGTGGGCGGCGGCGGCCTGAGCCATCTGGATTTTGCCCTGGTCGAACGCGAACTTGGCCGTGGCTCCATGGCGCTGTGTCACTTCTTCGGGCGGCCGCAGAACATCCTGATGGCCTGTCGGGGGGAACAGGTCGAACGCTATCTGCTGCCTGCGGTGCGGGGCGAACGGATGGATGCGCTGGCCATGACCGAACCCGGCGCCGGATCGGACATACGCGGGATGAAATGTTCGGCGGTGCGCAAGGGCGGCGACTGGGTTCTGAACGGCGCCAAGCATTTCATTTCCGGCGCCAACCATGCGGATTTCGTCATCGTCTTTGTCGCGACGGGTGAGGAGCCGACCCCGCGCGGCCCCACAAAGCGGATCACGACCTTTCTTGTCGATCGCGGCGCGCCCGGTTTTACCATCCGCGACGGCTACAGATCCGTCAGCCATCGCGGCTACAAGAACATGATCCTGGAATTCGACGATTGCCGCCTGCCCGAATCCCGGGTGCTGGGCGAGGTCGATGGCGGTTTTGCGGTGATGAACGAATGGCTTTACGCCACGCGGATCACGGTTGCCGCCAACTGCGTCGGGCGGGCGCGGCGCTGTTTCGACCATGCCCTGAACCACGCGGCAGAGCGTCGGCAATTCGGGCAGCCCATCGGCAGGTTCCAGGGGGTGAGCTTTCAGATCGCCGACATGATTACCGAGATTGATGCGGCGGACCTGCTGACCCTGACCGCCGCCTGTCGGCTGGATCAGGGCCTGCCCGCCAACCGCGAGATCGCAAGCGCCAAGGTTTACGCCAGCGAGATGCTGGCGCGTGTCACGGACGCCACATTGCAGATTTTCGGCGGTATGGGCCTGATGGATGACTTTCCCGTCGAACGGTTCTGGCGCGATGCGCGGGTGGAACGCATCTGGGACGGCACCAGCGAAATTCAGCGCCATATCATCAGCCGGGAGTTGCTGCGCCCTTTGGGGGCGTAGCCATGGACGGGCTGCAAAAACTCTTTCGCCCGAAATCCATCGCCGTGATCGGTGGCGGGGAATGGGGCCGCAACATCATCCGCAACAGCCGGGCGATCAGGTATGCTGGCGACATCTGGCCGGTGCATCCGGTCCGGGAAGAACTGGAAGGGGAAGCCGCGTACCGGAGTATCCCCGATCTGCCGGGCGTCCCCGATGCGGCCTATCTTGCGGTCAACCGGCATCTGACCATCGCCGCAGCCGCAGAATTGTCGGCCATGGGGGCCGGCGGGGCGGTTTGCCTGGCCAGCGGGTTCCGGGAGGCGCAGGCCGAAGATGCCGACGGGGCGGATTTGCAGGAACAGTTGCTGGCCGCAGCGGGTGACATGATACTTGTCGGACCAAATTGCTATGGGTTCGTGAACTATCTCGACGGCGCCGCGCTCTGGCCCGATCAGCATGGCGGCGCGCATGTGGATACCGGCGTTGCGATCATCAGCCAGTCTTCCAACATCGCGATGAATATCTCGATGCAGCGGCGCGGCGTGCCCGTTGCCTATCTCGCCACAGCCGGAAACCAGGCCCAGATCGGCCTGTCGCGGATCGGTGCGGCCATGCTGGCCGATCCGCGTGTGACCGCACTGGGCCTGCATATCGAAGGCATCGACGATCTGCGCGCGTTCGAGGCGCTGGCCCTCGCCGCCCGCGAACAGGGCACGCCTGTCGTCGCGCTGAAGGCAGGCAAGTCGGAACATGCGCAACTGGCGACGGTTTCACATACCGCGTCTCTGGCCGGCAGCGATGCCGGATCGCGGGCGCTGCTGGCGCGGCTGGGTATCGCGCAGGTGGAAACGATCCCGGTGTTTCTGGAGACGCTGAAGCTCCTGCACATCACGGGACCGCTGAAATCGAACCGCATCGCGTCGATGTCATGTTCGGGCGGAGAGGCGAGCCTGATCGCCGATGCCGCCGTCGATCTGGCGGTAGGGCTGCCGCCCCTGACCCGGACACAGCATTCCGAATTGCGAGCCGCGCTGGGTCCGATGGTGGCGCTCAACAATCCGCTCGACTATCACACCTATATCTGGCGGAACGCGGCGGCGCTGGGCGACACCTTCACCGCGATGATGGATCCGGATCTGGCGCTGGGGGTCATCATCCTCGACTTCCCGCGCGAAGACCGGTGTACGGTCAGGGATTGGTACGATGTGGTGACGGGCGCCCTTCGCGCCCGGTCGGAACGCGCCACGCCCATGGCCATCGTCGCGACGATTCACGAAAACATGCCGGAACACGAGGCGCTGAGGCTGCTTGCGGCAGGGATTGCCCCGATGTGCGGTCTGGATGAGGCGCTGAAAGCGATAGAGGCCGCTGCGTGGCTGGGACAGGGACGGGCATGGCCGGGGCCGCTTTTGCCGCCATCTGCGGTCAAAAGCCGCCGGAGCCTGAGCGAAGCCGGGGCAAAGGCCGCCTTGTCCGCCCACGGCATCCGGGCGCCGCGGTCGGCAGAGGCGGCAAGCCCGGCAGACGCTTCGCGCGCGGCCGGCGACATCGGCTTTCCCGTCGTGCTCAAGGGACGCGGGATTGCGCACAAGACCGAAGCGGGCGCCGTTGCGCTGAACCTGATGAGCGCCGACGCGGTGCGCGCCGCAGCCGGGGCGATGCCTGCGAACGGTTTTCTGGTCGAGGAAATGATCACCGGCACGGTGGCCGAACTGCTGGTGGGGGTTGTGCTGGACCCGGCCCATGGATATGTGCTGACGCTGGCCGCCGGCGGGGTGCTGACCGAGCTTCTGGAAGACCGCGCCTCGCTGCTGATCCCGGCCTCGCGGCAGGCCGTCGAGACGGCCCTGAACGGGCTGCGGATTGCCAGGGTTCTTGACGGCTATCGCGGCGCGGCGGCGGCGGACCGCGACGCCATACTGGATTGTGTCATGGCCGTGCAGGCATTTGTGGCCGCATGGCAGGGCAAACTGGAAGAGATCGAAATCAACCCGCTTCTGTGCGGGGAAAACCGGGCCGTCGCCGCCGACGCCCTGATCGTGACAGGAGAGCGAGATGACCGACACACCGATCAAGACCCGGCGCGAGGGCGCGATCCTCGAAGTTACGCTCGACCGGCCCGGGGCCAATGCGATTGACCTCGCAACCAGCCGTATCATGGGCAGGACATTCCGGGATTTTCGCGACGACGGCTCGCTGCGCGTCGCGATCCTGCGGGCGGAGGGTGACAGGTTTTTCTGCCCCGGCTGGGATCTGAAAGCCGCCGCTGGCGGCGATGCGGTGGACGGCGATTATGGCGTCGGCGGTTTCGGCGGCTTGCAGGAGTTGCCGGGCATGAACAAACCGGTAATCGCGGCGGTAAACGGCATTTGCTGCGGCGGTGGGCTGGAACTGGCGCTGAGCTGCGATCTGATCATGGCGTCCGACAATGCCACGTTCGCGCTGCCGGAAATCCGGTCGGGAACCGTGGCGGATGCGGCATCGGTCAAATTGCCGAAACGCATTCCCTATCATGTGGCCATGGACCTGCTGCTGACCGGACGCTGGTTCGCCGCACAGGAGGCGCACCGCTGGGGGATCGTGAAGGAAATCACGACGCCCGGCGAACTGTCCGACAGGACATGGGCGCTGGCCCGGCTTCTGGAAAGCGGCCCGCCACTGGTTCATGCCGCGATCAAGGAAATCGTGCGCGAGGCGGAAGACATGAAGTTCCAGGATGCGATGAACAGGATTGCCCGCAGCCAGTTTGCAACGGTCGAGAAGCTCTATACCAGCGAGGATCAACTGGAAGGCGCCCGCGCCTTTGCCGAAAAACGCGATCCGGTGTGGAAGGGCGGATAACCGTTCGCCGGTTCGGCGGCGACGCTTGCGCGCGGCCTTGTTCCATTGGTCGGAGTGAGAGGATTCGAACCTCCGGCCCCTGCCTCCCGAAGACAGTGCTCTACCAGGCTGAGCTACACTCCGACCGTGGGGCGCGGGTTACAACCTCTGGCGTGGTTTGGCAAGCGCCATCATTGGCCGCCACCATCACCGGGGGCTGTCGCCCCTCCTCCCCGCCGGGCGGCCTGACGGGAATGAAAAGGCCGCGTCAGCGATGCTGCGCGGCCCCTTGCCGGTCATCGGGTTCGGCCTGTCGGCTTACTTGATCTTGCCTTCCCTGTATTCCACATGCTTGCGCACAACCGGATCGTATTTGCGGACGGTCATCTTTTCGGTCATGGTGCGGGCGTTTTTCCTGGTCACATAAAAGTGGCCGGTGCCCGCGGACGAGTTCAGGCGGATCTTGATTGTGGTCGGCTTCGCCATTTGTCTCTCCAGTCTACGGGGCGGCGACCGGGCCACCCGTGCAATTCCCTGAAACCCGCCTTTTAGCCGTTGCGGCGGCTGAGTCAACCGGAAAGGGGCCGGAAATGGGCGGAAATTCCGGCTTTCCCCGTGCAATTCGCCGATGCCCGCAAATTGTGCTACACTCATCCCGAACAGTCCAGGGAGGACCCGCCATGACACCTGAGGCCGGAGGCTGCCTGTGCGGAGAATGCCGCTATCGGGTCAGCGCGATCCCGTTGCGCGTCGTCACCTGCCACTGCCGATACTGCCAGAAAACGACTGGCAGCGCCTTCATGGTAGAGCCGGTCTTCGACATTGCCGCCTTCGGGATGACCGCCGGTTCGCCGAAAGTGTGGGGGCAACTGTCCGAGGGCAGCGGCAAACATGTATGGCTGCATTTCTGCGGTGCCTGCGGCACCCGGCTGTATCTGGGTTTCGAGCGGTTCGACGGGGTGGTCGGCGTCTTTGCAGGCACCTTCGACAATCCCGGCTGGTTCGAGGCCACGCCGGACAATTCAAGGCATATTTTCCTGTCCAGCGCCATGCGCGGCGCCATCATTCCGGCGAACACCGAAACCTATGCCGAACATGTGACGGATCGCAGCGGCAATCCCCGCGACCCGGTCATATTCGAAACGCATCGGCGGCTGTAGGAACGGAATGGCCGGCCCCGAACCCGGCAACGGCGGCCTGACGGGCAGGTTCGACGGCAATATGCGCGGATAGCCTGTAAGCCGGATTCTGTCCAAGGGCGGGCGCCCTCTGGATGACCATTCCTCTGGCCCGCCCGTTACCGGACGGATCAAGCTGCCAACCCGGACCGGGGGGGCAAAGCGGCCCTGCGGGATGTCCCGCGCGCGGTCCCTATGCGGCATTGCTCCCGGTGGGGCTTGCCATGCCGGGGCTGTTGCCAGCCCCGCGGTGGGCCCTTACCCCACCGTTTCACCCTTGCATCAGGCGCCTCCGGTTGCCCGGCCTGCGCGTGTGCGGTCTTTTCTCTGTGGCGCTTTCCCTCGGGTTGCCCCGGCCGGGGATTACCCGGCACCGTCGCTTCGTGGAGTCCGGACTTTCCTCGCGCCTTGCGGCACGCGGCCATCCGGCCATCCGCGCAATGGTGACTTAGGTGGTCCGGGGCGCCGGGTCAACGGGAAAGCGATTCGCCAGATCGTGCATGAGCGCCAGGTCGGCATGATCCGCCTTGCCTGTCGCCCAGGGGCGAAAGCGCAGCCGGAAGGCCCGCAGAAGATCGTCATCGCCGACATCGGAGGAATAGCCGAAGGCATGTGCGGCCTCGCGCATTGATCCCCGATCATGGCAACCGGAGGCCCCTGCATCCGGCCAGACCGAAAGGCCCTGTCGCGCCAGCCTGCGCCAGTCGAACCGCCGCCCCGGATCGGATTTTCGCGCCGGGGCCATGTCGGAGTGTCCGATCACCCGTTCCCCGGGAATCCCGTGGCGGGTCATGACATCCTTCAGCAATCGCTCCAGTGCCGCCATTTGCGGCTCCGGGAACGGTGCAAACCCGGTATTCGCCAACTCGATTCCGATGGAGGCGGAGTTCACGTCCGTCACCTGTCCCCACGCACCCGCTCCGGCGTGCCAGGCCCGTTTGTCCTCTGCCACAAGCCTGTGGATCAGGCCGGTTTCGGAGATCAGGTAATGCGCGGAAACGTCCTCTGCCGGGTCGCACAAACGCTCTATCGCCGCCCCGGCGCTGTCCATCGCGGTGTAGTGCAGCACGATCAGATCGGGGGACGCCACGCCGCCGCCGCCCCTGCGCTCGCCGAAATTCGGCGATGGCGTGTCAATCAGGCAGAGCGCTTCCGCCACCTAATTTCCGAAGGCCGCGCGCCGCGCCGCCCTGAATGGCTCCGGATCCCAGTAACAGGCGAACCCATCGCCATCGGGGTCGATCCCCATTCGGTCGCGCGCAGGCCCGCCTTTGGCCAGAAAATCCCGCTGGGCAAGATCGGACGATGAATATTTCGCACAGTTCCGGTTGAACCTGTCCCCCGAAAGGAAGTTTGTCCGTCGATAAATCGGCTGACCCACGGGATTGTCGGTGGCAAGCGCGAAATCGACGATGCCCGAATCGATGCCTGCCCCGGAATTATCGGGACGGGCGGGCAAATCCGTTGGCTGTATGACCACATATCGCTGCCGGTTGGCGGTAATGCGCTCGGCATCGCTTTGGATCGACTCCCGGCCTGAAACCGCTTCGAAATCCTGTTCGTCGGAAATTCCGGTGTGCGCCTGCCGCCGCCCTTCGGTCGGAACCGGGATGTCGGCCGCCGCGCGTTCCGGCGGCGCGACGGTCTGCGGCTGTCCGCGCAATGCCGCCTCGCGCGCCTGCTGTTCCCTCACCTGCTGTTCCCTCAGATACTCGTCATAGTTTCCGAACCCCACGCCGGAGTCTTGCGGCGCATTTGAAGGGGCGCAGGCCGCAAAGGCCAGGGCTGACGAAAGGATCAGGGCTGCATATTGCATCATTACTGACTTGCCATTTCCATTTTCACAGGGGTTTACCACCATTTGGCCGGTTTGGAAACAAATCCTGCGGCCTGCTCCAGCACATGGGCCGAATTCAGCAGTTCACCCTCTTCCCAGGGGCGGCCGATCAGTTGCAGCCCCAGCGGCAGACCCTGCCTGTCCAGCCCTGCGGGAACCGAGATTCCGGGCAACCCTGCAAGGTTCACCGTCACGGTAAAGATGTCGTTGAGATACATCTGCACCGGATTGGCATTCGCCATCTCGCCCAGAGCGAAGGCCGCAGAGGGCGTCGCCGGGGTCAGGATCGCGTCGATGCCCCTGGCAAAGACATCTTCAAAGTCCTTCCTGATCAGCGCCCGAACCTTGCGCGCACGGTTGTAATAGGCGTCATAGAAACCCGCCGACAGCACATAGGTGCCGATCATCACCCGGCGACGGACCTCTGCCCCGAACCCTTCGGCGCGGGTCTTTTCATAAAGATCGTCGATGCCCTCACCCTTTGCCAGCGTCGCCCGGTGGCCATAGCGCACCCCGTCATACCGCGCGAGGTTCGAGGATGCCTCCGCCGGGGCAATGACATAATAGGCAGGCAGCGCGTATCTGGTATGCGGCAGGGAAATATCGACAACCTCGGCCCCGGCATCGCGCATCATCCGGGCACCTTCGGCCCACAGCTTTTCGATCTCTGCGGGCATCCCGTCCATTCGGTATTCTTTCGGAATCCCGATCTTCCTGCCGCGAATGTCACCGCTCAGCGCGGCCTCGAAATGCGGCGCTGGCAAGTCCGCAGAGGTCGAATCCTTCGGGTCGTGCCCGCACATCGCCTCCAGCATGATCGCCGCATCGCGCACCGATCTGGTCATCGGCCCCGCCTGATCGAGCGAGGACGCAAAGGCGATGATGCCCCAGCGCGAGCACCGCCCATAGGTCGGTTTGATCCCGGTGATCCCGGTGAAAGCGGCAGGCTGACGGATCGACCCGCCGGTATCCGTGCCGGTGGCGGCAAGACACAGGTCGGCGGCCACCGCAGAGGCCGGTCCCCCGGACGACCCGCCCGGCGTCAGCGCCGCATCGTCGTTGCCGCGCCGCCACGGGTTGACCGCGTTGCCGTAGCAGGAGGTCTCGTTGGACGAGCCCATGGCGAACTCATCCATGTTGAGCTTGCCCAGCATGACCGCGCCGGCGTCCCACAGTTTCTGCGACACGGTGGATTCGTATTCCGGCCTGAAGCCGTTCAGAATGCGGCTTGCAGCCTGGGAAGGCACCCCCCTGGTGCAGAACAGATCCTTGATCCCCAGCGGGATGCCGCACATGTCCGGCGCATCGCCCCCGGCAATGCGCGCATCCGCCGCCCTGGCCTGATCACGCGCGATCTCCGGCGTGTCGTGTACAAAGGCGCCCAGGGCCTCCGCGCCCTCGATCACACTCAGGCAGGCTTCGGTAATCTCGACAGAGGTCACGTCCCGCGCCCGAAGCCTGTCGCGGGCTTCGGCAATCGTCAGCGTGTTCAGACCGGACATCACTCGACCACCTTCGGAACCGCGAAAAAGCCCTCTCGCGCGTCCGGCGCATTGGACAGAATCCTGTCCTGCCGATCACCATCCGTCACCTTGTCCGCGCGCCGCTTCAGCCGCATCGGCGTGACCGAGACCATCGGCTCCACACCCTCGACATCCACCTCGTTCAGTTCATCAATGAAGCCGAGGATCGCGTTGAAATCCTCTGCCAGCGCCGACAGGGCATCCTCGTTCACCCGGATACGGGCCAGATGCGCCACGCGCCGCGCGGTGTCCTTGTCAATCGACATGGCAGTCTCCGTCCTTGCTCGGCCTGCGTTTAACGCCCTCGCACCGCACCCGCAATCCCCGATCCCCGCCTGCGAATAATGTTGATATGTGGCAGGGTGCCGTGACAGGATCGGCATATCGGCCCCTGCCCCGGCCAAATGCCCAGGAGTGCAGACTCATGACCACTCTTCCTTTCGGCCCTGCCGAATACGACCGCCGAATCTCGAAGGTGCGCCTGGCAATGACGGCGCAGGGGCTGGACGCCCTGTTCGTCACCGATCCTTCGAACCTGGCCTGGCTGACAGGATATGACGGATGGTCATTTTACGTTCATCAGGGGGTGATCGTGCCATCCGGGGGCAAACCCGTCTGGTGGGGGCGGCAACAGGACATCAACGGCGCGGTGCGCACTGTCGATGTCAACAGAACAGAGGTGGTGGGGTATGCCGACGATTTCGTTCAATCCGCCACGCGCCACCCGATGGAAGATCTGGCGGCGCAATTCGCGATGCTCGGTCTGCAAAAGGCGCGCATAGGGGTTGAGATGGACAACTATTATTATTCCGCCCAGGCCCATGCCGTTCTGGGCGAAAAACTGCCCGATGCAGTGCTGGCGAACGCGACCGCGCTGGTAAACCGGCAACGCGCGGTGAAGTCCGGCGAAGAACTCTCGTTCATGCGCAAGGCAGCCCGCATCACTTCGAAAATCCAGAGACTCGCGCTTGAGACGGCGGAACCCGGCATTCGCAGGAACGATCTTGCGGCGATGATTTGTGCTGCGGCGCTTGAAGGCGTCGGAGAGGACTGGGGCGATTATCCCGCCATCGTGCCGCTCATGCCGTCAGGACCGGACGCAGCGGCGCCGCATCTGACCTGGAATGGCGAACGGATGAAGAAGGACGAAATCACCTTCTTTGAACTGTCCGGCTGCTATCGCCGTTATCACGCCCCGCTCTGCCGCAGCGTCTATCTGGGCAAAACCCCGCCCGATCACATTCTGCGCGCCGGGGCGGCATTGATCGAAGGGCTGGAAGCGGGCCTGAACGCAGCGCGTGCGGGAAACCGCGCCTGCGACATTGCCAACGCCCTGGGCAGGGTTTTGGGCAAGGCGGGCATCGAAAGGGGCGCGCGCTGCGGGTATCCGGTCGGGCTGTCATATCCCCCGGATTGGGGGGAACGCACGATCTCCCTGCGCCCCGGTGACGAAACGGTTCTGGAACCCGGCATGACCTTCCACTTCATGCCGGGGCTCTGGATGGACGACTGGGGACTGGAAATCACGGAGTCCATCCTGATCAGGCCCGACGGCCCCGCAGAGCCTTTCTGCGACGTGGAGCGAAAACTGTTCATCAAGGACTGATCCCATGGCGCACACCTGTATGGCTGATACCTGTCTTGACAAGACCGTCGGGTTTCTGGCCGACCTTGTGCGTTTTCCAACGGTTTCGAGCGACAGCAACCTCGACATGATCGAATACCTCGGCGGCCATCTGGAAGATGCAGGCGCGCGGGTTGAAATCTTTCGCGACGCCACCGGAGCCAAGGCGAATGTCTTTGCCACGGTCGGACCCGATCTTGATGGCGGAATCGTGCTTTCCGGGCACACGGATGTGGTGCCGGTTGCGGATCAGGACTGGACATCGGACCCATTCCGGATGAGCGAACGGGAAGGCTGCCTTTTCGGGCGCGGGACATGTGACATGAAGGGCTTCATCGCCGCCACGCTGGCGGTTGCGCCCCTGCTCAAGGGAAACGCCGGGAAACGCCCCATCCATTTCGCGTTCACCCATGACGAGGAAACCGGCTGTATCGGCGCCCGGCATCTGATCAGGGAATTGCGGCGGCGCGATCTGAAACCGGCCATTGCCATTATCGGAGAGCCGACCGAAATGCGCGTCATCGAAGGGCACAAGGGATGCCATGAATACACGACACGTTTCAAAGGGCTGGAAGGGCATGGATCGGCCCCCGACCTTGGCGTCAACGCGGCGGAATATGCAGCGCGCTATGTTGGCCGGTTGCTGGAACTGCGCGATCAGCTGAAGACCCGCGCCCCGTCAGCCAGCCGGTTCGAGCCGCCCTGGACGACGATCAATGTCGGGGCCGTCTCGGGTGGTGTGGCGCATAATGTCATCGCCGGAAAAGCCGGGGTCGAATGGGAAATGCGTCCGGTCCAGCCGTCGGACACCGAACTGGTGAAGACGAATCTGGCCGCCTATTGCAATCAGACGCTCCTGCCCACCATGCGCGCTGTCCATGCCGGGGCCTCGATCGAAACGGAGGTGATCGCAGAGATTGACGGCCTTTTGCCCATGGATGAAAACGCGGCCAGGGAACTTGTCATGGAGCTGACAGGTGCGAATGGCGCGGATCTGGTGGCCTTCGGAACCGAAGCGGGGCTGTTCCAGTCGCTTGGAATGTCTGCGGTGGTCTGCGGGCCGGGGTCCATCCGGCAGGCGCACAGGGCCGATGAATTCGTGGCCCTCGATCAGTTGCGGAAATGCGTGGATATGCTGACCGGGCTTGCCGTCAGATCGGGATGACACGATTTCCGAAGGCCGCCCTCGACGGACCCGGACCGAAGGCTGCTTGTCACCGGCTTTCCCAGCGCCTAGACCCGCAGGGGGCTAGGGAAAGGGTCGGACATGCTGGCAGGCAAACGCATCCTTCTGATCATCGCCGGCGGGATCGCGGCGTTCAAGTCGCTCGATCTGATCCGGCGGCTGCGGGAACGCGGGGCGTCGGTGACGCCGGTGCTGACCCGTGCCGCGGAAGAGTTCGTATCCCCGCTGTCGGCCTCGGCGCTGGCGGCGGGGAAGGTTTATCGCGATCTGTTCGATCTGACCGATGAGGCAGAGATGGGGCATATCGGGCTGTCGCGCTCTGCCGATCTGATTGTCGTGGCCCCGGCGACCGCCGATCTGATGGCAAGAATGGCGCAGGGACATGCGGATGATCTGGCCTCGACGCTGCTTCTGGCGACCGATACCCGCGTCCTGATTGCGCCTGCGATGAACGTGCGCATGTGGCAGCATCCGGCAACGCACAGAAACCGGGTCACGCTGGTCGATGACGGGGTGCTGTTTGTCGGCCCCGGCGTGGGCGACATGGCCTGTGGCGAATTCGGGCCGGGCCGGATGGCGGAACCTTTGGAGATCGTCGATGCGATCGAGGATGCGCTGCGGGGCGGCCCGCTGGCGGGGCGGCATGTCATCGTGACCTCCGGGCCGACCCATGAACTGATCGACCCGGTGCGTTATATCGCCAATCGCTCGTCCGGCGCGCAGGGCACGGCGATTGCGGCGGCGCTTTCGGCGCTTGGGGCGGAGGTGAGTTTCGTGACCGGCCCGGCGGAGCGCGATCCGCCTGCGGGTGTGCATGTGATCCGTGTGGAAACGGCCCGGCAGATGCTTGAGGCGGTGGAAAATGCGCTGCCTGCGGATGCCGCGGTCTTTGCCGCCGCCGTCGCCGACTGGCGCGTGGCGGAGGTGGCGCCAATGAAAATCAGGAAGCAGGGCGGCGGCGCGCCGCCGGTGCTGGAATTTGCCGAGAACCCGGATATTCTGGCGGCGATCGCAGGGCGTGGGCAGGGACGGCCGGAACTGGTCGTGGGATTTGCGGCCGAGACCGAAGATGTCATTGCCAATGCCTCTGCCAAGCGCGCGCGCAAGGGCTGTGACTGGATTCTCGCCAATGATGTGCGCCCGGAAACCGGGATCATGGGCGGGGCGGAGAATGCAGTGACCATGATCACCGCCGACGGGGCCGAGGACTGGCCGCGCATGACCAAGGATCGGGTGGCGCGCAAACTGGCGAAGCGGGTGGCCGAAAGGCTGGGTGAGAGCTGAAGCGCCGGAGATATTGTGCCTCCGGCGGGAGTATTTGGACAGAGAAGAAGCAGATCAACATGGGAAAACCGGTGATCAGGATATTGCGGGAGGCGGGCAGCGACCCCGGCATTGCCCTGCCCGGATATGAAACCGCCGGAGCGGCAGGGGCGGATGTGCGGGCAAATCTTCCGCCGGAGCACAGGCAGGGCGGCGTGATCCTGGCATGTGGTCGGCGGGCGCTGATTCCAACCGGGCTGCGGCTGGAGATTCCCGAGGGATACGAGGTACAGATCAGGCCGCGTTCGGGCCTTGCGCTGCGGCACGGGATCACTTTGGCGAACAGTCCCGGGACCATCGACAGCGATTATCGCGGGCCGCTGGGGGTGATCGTGATGAATGCGGGAGAGGCGCCTTTCACCGTAAGGCACGGCGAGCGGATCGCGCAGTTGGTCGTGGCCCCTGTGATGCAGGCGCGCTTTGAAACGGCGGGCGGGTTGAGCGACACGGATCGCGGCGGGCGCGGGTTCGGCTCCACAGGGCCTGACTGATGTGGTTTTTCGCGGTCATGGCGGCGGTTCTGTGGGGAGCGGGGGCGTTGATGAAGGCCCCGCACCGGACCCGGCTTGCGATGATCGGGGTGTTGTATCCGGGGATTCTGATCGCGCTGTTCGTGCTGCCGGAGGCCCACCCGCTGCGGGTTCGGGCAGGCGGGTCGCCGGGGCCGTGGCTGGTGGCGGGTGCGGCGGTTCTGCTGGTCTGGGGGTATTCGCGCGGGCTGGCGTTTCTGAAGACCCGGCGGCGCGGGAGCGGCGCGCGCCCCCCCCCGGCGCAGAGCGGATCGTTTTCGGAAACCGAATTGCAGCGTTACGCCCGCCATATCGTGCTGCGCGAACTGGGCGGGGCCGGTCAGAAGAAGTTGAAACAGGCCAGGGTTCTGGTTGTGGGGGCCGGGGGGCTTGGCTCTCCGGCGCTTTTGTATCTTGCGGCGGCCGGGGTGGGGACGATTGGCGTGATTGATGCGGATGAGGTCGATAATTCCAACCTGCAACGTCAGGTGATCCATCGCGACCGGGATACAGGCGCGCCCAAGGTGTTTTCCGCCGGGCGCGCGATGAAGGCGCAGAACCCTGCCGTCACCGTGCGCCCCCATTATCGCCGTCTGACCGCAGAGAACGCCGCCGAACTGATCGCGGACCATGATCTGGTGCTGGACGGAAGCGATAATTTCGAGACCCGCTATCTGGTCAACCGCGTCTGCGTGGCGGCATCCGTGCCATTGGTGTCCGGCGCGCTCAGCCAATGGGAGGGGCAGATCAGCGTGTTCGATCCGGCCCGGGGCGGGCCTTGTTATCAATGCGTTTTCCCCGAGGCGCCCGCCCCGCATCTGGCCCTGTCCTGCGCCGAGGCGGGCGTGCCGGGGCCCCTGCCCGGCGTGATCGGCGCGTTGATGGCCGTGGAGACGGTGAAAGCGATCACCGGCGCGGGCACGCCCCTGCGCGGCAGGATGCTGATCTATGATGCGCTTCACGGGGAAACCCGGCAGTTTTCGATGCGCCGGCGCGAAGAATGCCCGGTATGCGGCAACATGTGAAGGCTTGGCCTTTTCCGCAATCCGGGGAATACTCCGGAACGATCATCAATCCGATCTCTGCAACAGGGGGATAGAATCATCATGAAACGTGCAGAAATGATTTTCGCGGCCGTTCTGGCCGTGGGCGCAACACCGGCATTGGCGGCGGACCTGCCCGATCTGGGTGGGCGCGAGGTGGTGGTGGCGACAGAAAACGCTTATCCGCCGCTGCAATTCATCGACCCGGATTCGGGTGAGACCATCGGCTGGGAATATGACGCCATGGCCGGGATCGCAGAGCGGATCAACATCACCGTCATCTATGCGAATATCAGTTGGGATGCGATGATCCCGGCGGTCAGCGAAGGCCAGTTCGATCTGGGTATGACCGGGATCACCATTCGCGATGACCGGGCAGAGAAGGTGGACTTTTCCGACAAATACATGACCTCCCGGATGCTGATGATCGTGGCGGGGGATGAGGACCGCTTCACCGATGCGCCCGGCTTTGCCGCCAATCCCGATCTGCTGGCCGGGGCTCAGCCGGGAACCACGCCGTTCTACGTGACGATCCATGACATTCTGGACGGGGACGAGGCCAACCCGCGTCTCAGGCTGTTCGAGACTTTCGGCGCGGCCATTCAGGCGCTGCGGACGGGGGATGTGGATCTGGCGCTGTCCGACGGCACGGCGGCCAATGGCTATGTTGCCGCCAGCGACGGCGGCCTGAAGATCATCGGCGCGCCGTTGGGGACCGAAGATTTCGGCTTCATCTTCCCGAAAGGCTCTGATCTGGTCGCGCCGGTCAATGCGGCGATCGCCGCGATGGAAGCGGACGGCACGCTGGAAGCGCTGAATGTCAAGTGGTTTCTGGAATACGAGATTGGCGGGTGAGGCCGGTTTCGGAGCCGGGCGGGCGGAGCGTTTCCGGGGCGAACGGACAGGGCCTGCGGGTGTGCTGCCCTGCGCTCTGATGTGCGCGGGGTGTTCCGCATGATCCCCGGACCTTCCCGTCAGAAGGACGATTTTCCCTATTGGCTGGCGGTGCTGGCGCTTCTGGGGGCGGCAGCCTTTGGCTGGATGCTCATGTCGCCGCTTTACGCGCAGGTGCTGGCGAAGCTGACGCAGGGCATCGGGATCACGATTTTCGTGTCGGTGATCGGGTTTCTGACCGCTTCGGTGATCGGGCTCCTGCTGGCGGTGGCGAGCCTGTCGCGGTTCCTCGTCCTGCGTCAGTTGGCGCGCTTCCATGTCGAGGTGATCCGCGGCCTGCCGATCCTGGTGATCCTGCTTTATGTCTCATTTGTGGTCGCCCCGGCGCTGGTCGCGGGCTGGAACCAGGTGGCCGGGGCGCTGGGGCTGGAGGCGGTGCGTTCCCGCGATTTCACCTTTCTCTGGCGGGCGGTGATCGCGCTGATGATCGGTTATTCGGCCTTCATTGCCGAGGTGTTCCGGGCCGGTATCCTGTCGGTTGACGAAGGCCAGATCGAGGCGGCGGAGGCGCTGGGCCTGAATGGCCGGCTCCGGTTCCGGCTGATCGTCTTCCCGCAGGCGATGCGCACGATCATGCCGCCTCTGGGCAATGATTTCATCGCGATGGTGAAGGATTCCTCTCTGGTGTCGGTGCTGGGGGTGCTGGACATCACCCAGCTGGGCAAGCTGACCGCAGTCGCGAATTTCCGGTATTTCGAGACCTACAATGTGGTGGCGCTGCTGTATCTGACGCTGACCGTCACCCTGTCACTGATGCTGCGCAGGATCGAGGAGCGGATGCGCCGGAAATAGAGGCGCGGATGCGGCGGATGGCGACCGGGGTGTTCGGGTGTCACCGCGACGGCATCGGCACACGGTTGAACTGCGTCGGATGGTTTTTGTATCTGCCCCTGCGTGTGTAAAAGCAGGAGTGCGAGCCGAAGCACCAGGGATATTGTGCCTCCGGCGGGAGTATTTGGGCAGAGAAGAAGCAGATTGGTATGGGGAAAGTGGCGGTCAGGATAGTGCGGGAAGCGGATCCGGGCCGGCAACGGATCATGCCGCAGGGTCAGCCCAATTCACCGGGAATACGGTCGAGTGTCGCCGTGATCATGTCAACATCCCCGGCGCCGATTGTCAGGGGCGGGCGAATTTTCAGGATATTGTTCTTCGGGCCTTCGCTGCCCGGCAAGATACGATGCGCGCGCATTCGCTCCTTGACGCAGGCCGCGACATCGGTCGCCTTTTCGCGACTGCCGAAGCCCCTGATCAGTTCGACCCCGACGAAAAGGCCGATACCCCTTGCATCACCAATAAATTCATGTCTGCTTTTCAGTTCATTCAGGTTTTGCAAAAGCCGGGCGCCCTGAATTTCGGCGTTGGCCTGCAAGCCTTCCTCATCGACGATTTCGGCGGGATGATCTGGCCACCGACAGAGGGAAACGTCCCGGCGATAAAGCCCGCGACGCCAATGTCCCTGGCCGCCAGCCTGGCCAGCGCATCGTCAACGGAACCGGCGAATTTTTCGGCGCGATCAGGGTCGTCACGGCCGAAAGACCCGCGATAGTCATCGGCGACCTCGACCAGTTCCACCCGGTCGGATTGTCCGGCGCCGCCTTTGGCATTGAACTTGCAGGCAGAGGCGGCAATCGCCCCGGTGGTGTTGCCGTGATAACCGTGATCCGGCGTCACCATGCCTTTGGCACCGGAATTGACGAAAAAGCAGACCTCCGGCGGCACCGGGAATTTCGACAGCAGCTTTTCGGCGAACGCCGTCCGGGCGGGATGCAGATAGCGGGTGTTGGAATTCATCCGCTTCAGTTGATCCGCCGCGACCGCCTGAATGCGCGGATGTGCGTGGCCTACATGGGGCACATTGTTACAGGCATCCGGACAGGGGCGGCCCCACTCATCGAACAGGTGATGTTTCCAGCCACGCACCAGCATGACCGGATCGGCATGGCCCGGCTTCTGATTGGCCCCGAAATGCGCACGGCGGGCGGCCAGGACAGCCGCTTTGCCGGTGGGTTCATGGCGGGTTTTCTCGTCGGGTAAATTCAGCCGCGTCGCCGCGCCGCGACCGGCAATCACGAGTTCGACCGCCTCTGCGCCGGGTTCGGGATCGAGCATCGCCTGGCCCCACCGATGCGGCCGCAGACCAACGGCATGGTCGAGCGGTTCAACGGTCGGATCGAGGACGTGCTCCAGAGCCACCGTTTCCGCAGCGGCGAGGACCTCGAACAGACGCTTCTCCGCTACGTCCGCCTCTACAACGGCCAGCTGCCGCAATCCGTTCTGAAAGGCCGCACGCCAATCGATGCGCTCAAGGACTGGCATCAAGAAAAGCCCGAACTCTTCAGAAAGAAGCCGTACAATCACACGGGATGTGACACAGCAAACCCATCGGCGCATCGTTCAGATCCCGGCCAAGTACCGGGGCGAACCTGCCACGCTCATGATCGAGAAATGCCAGAATGCGCGGCGCGGCGTCGGTGACAGGCATACCGCAGGCCACCCTCAGACGAGCGCGCAACAGGCCCGCATTGATTGCCGGGTTTTCCAGAAACCGTCATGCAGGCGCCTGCGAGATCACGACATATGGATCATCGGGATTTTCCCGCGCCATCCGGGCGGAATTCACGACGCTGACCGCAAGGCGCATCCGCAAGAGCGGCCAGATCAGATCAACCTCATCCGGGCGCAACGGATTGGCGGCGTGATAACCGGCGACCAGGGCCACCAGCCGGGCCTCGGGGTCTGGGGCGTCCAGCACGAGATAGGCCCCGGCGATCGCCAGGTTGCAGATACGCGGGGCCAGGCACATGTCGCCCGGATCAATCAGCCCGGAAATGCGGCGCGGTTCGCACAGCGTCCCGGAGACCAGAACATTGTGGTCGTTGAAATCGTTGTGGATCGCCTGTTCCGGCAGGTTTTCAAGCGCCGCCCCGATCCCGGAAAAATCCGCGACGACCTGTTCCAGAATGGCCCGCCGCCCGCCGTCGGCGATGCCTGCAATATCCGACCTGATCCACAATCCCTTCGCAAGATTCCATTTCAGATCCCGCGTAAGGGCTTCATGCCTGAAAGTCAGCAGCGCAACGTCGCTGGCTCCGATGGCGCGTCCCAGTCGGGTGACAAGACCGGCGGACCTGTTCTGCGTGGCGGCCAGGGTTCGACCGGGCAGCCGTGCAAGCAGCCACAATAACCGGTTTTCGCCCGCGCTGTCCTCATGGCGGACCGATTTTTCGCCCCTTGTTGACCGGACGATCCTTGGAAACGGCAGATCCGGCGCATTGGAAGCGATGTGATCAAGGGCCGCGATTTGCATATCGACGAATTCGGCGTCGCAATCCGGGCGCATCACTTTCAGAATGAACCCCTCGCCATCATCCGTATCGGCAAGGAAATTCAGGTCGAATTCGCTGGCAAGCAGCGTCAGGTTCGCATCGACGCCCCAGTTTTCCCGCAAGGCCCGCTGCCAGTTTGCTGTCATGGTCATGTCATTTCCCGCGCTTTGTGTCGTTGCGCGGCGTCCGGGTGTCGAGGCTGAATTCGCAACACCCGCCAGCCTTGCCCCCGGCAGTTGGATTTCCCGGTAATCTGCTGTTATACGCTGGTATCCATTGCGCGCCACACCGATACCAAGGGCGATGACAGCCTCTGACCCCCACACGAAAATCAGGAGAATGCGAAATGCGCGACCCAAGATATGACATCCTGTTCGAGCCGGTTCGGATCGGACCGGTCAAGACGGCAAACCGCTTCTATCAGGTGCCGCACTGTACCGGGATGGGGCACAGATGCCCGCGTGGCGATGCAAGAATTCGGGGGCTGAAGGCCGAGGGAGGCTGGGGCGTCGTCTCGACCCAGGAAACCGAGATTCACCCCTCGTCCGATATGACGCCTTCCAATCAGGGGCGTCTGTGGGACGATCGCGACATTCCGGCAATGCGTCTGGTGGCCGACGCCATTCATGAGCACGACAGCCTTGCCGCGATACAACTGGCGCACAACGGGCTGCACAGCCCCAACCTCTATTCGCGGATTGCGCCTCTGGCGCCGGGGCATGTGGTTGTCGATACGCCGGACCCTTTTCAGGCGCGCCGCATGGACAGGTCCGATATTGCCCAATTCCGGCGCTGGCATGTCGATGCAGCCAGGCGCGCCAGAGCCGCCGGGTTCGACATCATCTATGTCTATGCCGGGCATGACATGGCGCTGTTGCAGCATTTCCTGCTCGCGCGGCACAATCAGCGCTCGGACGAATACGGCGGTTGTTTTGAAAACCGGCTTCGGTTGTTCCGTGAAGTTTTGCAGGACACGAAGGAAGCGGTGGGCGATGCCTGCGCGGTTGCTGTCCGTCTGGCGGTCGATGAATTGCTGGGCGCACAGGGTATCCGCCACGATGCGGAAGCACGGGACATCATCGAGGCCCTGGCGGAAGAGCCCGACCTGTGGGATGTGAACCTGTCAGGCTGGTCGAATGACAGCCAGACATCGCGTTTTTCCGATGAAGGTTTTCAGGAGCCCTACACCGCATTCGTGAAATCCGTGACCAGCAGGCCCGTCGTCGGTGTCGGCCGTTATACATCGCCCGATACGATGGTGCGGGTGATCAGGAAAGGGCTGCTGGATCTTGTCGGCGCCGCCCGGCCTTCGATCGCCGACCCGTTTCTTCCCGACAAAATCAGGGAAGGGCGTATCGAAGACATCCGGGAGTGTATCGGGTGCAATATCTGTACCGCCAGCGACAACGTTTCGATGCCCATCCGCTGTACGCAGAATCCGACCATGGGCGAGGAATGGCGGCGGGACTGGCACCCCGAGATCATACCGCCGCTTGAAAAGCCCGAGCCGTTTCTTGTCGTGGGCGGTGGTCCCGCCGGTCTGGAGGCCGCTCGCGCGCTCTCGCAGCGCGGCGCGGATGTCATTCTGGCGGACGCCTCGGATGAATGGGGCGGCAGGGTGTCGAAAGAGGCAAGGCTGCCCGGCCTTGCGGCCTGGGCGCGGGTCCGCGACTGGCGCGTGGGGCAGTTGCGCAAAGCGCCCGATGCAGAGCTTTATCTGGAAAGCCCGCTTGCCGCAGACGATGTGCTGGAGTACGGGATTTCCAATGTGGTTCTGGCGACAGGCGCCCGCTGGCGCCGCGATGGCGCGGGCCGCCAACACCGGCTGCCGCTGGCGTTTCTGGATGCCAGTCGCGTTCTGACCCCGGATGATCTGATGTCAAAAGGAGCGGCGGCGATCACCAGCGATGGCCCGGTGGTGATTTTCGACGATGATCGCTACTACATGGCGAGCGTCCTTGCCGAGCAGATCGCCAGGGCCGGGAAGCCGGTCACATTCGTGACGCCGGCGCCCATTGTGGCGCCCTGGAGCACACACACGCTTGAGCAGGACCGCATCCAGAAACGCCTGCTGGAACTCGGGGTCGGCATCGTGCCCTTGCACGGGCTGTCAGGCATGACGGATGAGACGATCAGTTTGTCCTGCGTCTATACGGGGGCCGTCAAGACGCTGGATTGCGTAACACTGGTCAGCGTCACCGCCCGTCTTCCCGATGAAGAACTGTGGACAAACCTGTCTTCCCGCAAGTCTGAATGGGCCGATGCCGGGATTGGCTCCGTCGTTCGGATTGGCGATTGTTTCGCGCCGGGCCTGATCGCATCCGCCGTGCGCGCGGGCCATGAATATGCCCGCTTGGTACAGGGTGACATGACGCAAGAAGCAAACCGGGAGGATTTCGGGCTCTGCTGCAATTCCGCCGGCTCTGTCCGAGGAGGATAACGCATGAAAGACGACAGCTTCCCGAAGGAAAACAACGCCGCCACATGTGGCATCCGATGGCCCATCCGGCGGGCAGGGTCTGATGAATGCGCCTGAACTGAGTCTCGGACCGGGAAACACGGTTTGTCAACTTTTGATCATTCAAGTAAGAAATGGCTTGTTGTCGGACAGGTTTATGCCTTTGAATAGGCGTGTCGGCGGCGTCGCTGACTTTTACGTCTGGTTCAACCTGCTGCCAAGGATTCCTGTATGTCTCTGCGCGAATTGCACATCACACCATCAAGTTCCCCTGAACAGACTGCCGCAGCATCGGCGCATGTGCGACAGGAAAACGCCCTGCGGTCGCGGGCGGGATCAGGCCGCCTTGTCAAAAGAAAGCCGATTGCGGCGCTTGTGCTGGCTTTGGCGCTGGCTGCGTGCAATGGCGGCGATGACGGTGGCGGCAGCGCTCCGACGCCGCAGCCACAGCCGCCCGTCAATTCCGGCACAGACGGTGGCGGCAGCGCTCCGACGCCGCAGCCACAGCCGCCCGTCAATTCCGGCACAGACGGTGGCGGCAGCGCTCCGACGCCGCAGCCACAGCCGCCCGTCAATTCCGGCACATTCGGGTCTTACCATCTGCAATCATTTGCGCCTCTTGAGGAAATGGTCGAGACCTTGCGCAAGAGCCTCCCCTATAAGTTTCAGAAGTTTATCTGGCAAAATCGGGACGGGGGCTCGTTGAATAACAGTTTTTATTCCCACTTTGCCCTGGATTCGTCGCGGGCCATATATGCACATGCGGCTGGTTTGACCGGGGCCGATCAGACAATTTCAATCGTGGACAGCGGGTTCCGGCTTGATCACGAAACACTTGCCGGCAAGTTGATAGAGACCGGAACAATGACCGCAGCGGAAATCGTGGGCGACGAGTCGGACAGCTATTCCCACGGCACCGCCGTTGCCTCGGTCGCAGCGGGGGATTCGTCAAAAATGATCGGTATCGCGCCCGACGCGGATTTGTCCCTTGGTTTTTTCGATGATGACGATACGCTGGCAGACGCAACCGAACGGGCACTTCGTGAGGGGGCCGTGGCGCAGAACAATTCGTGGGGTCATCCCAGCAGCATAAATGCTACTCCCGAAGACTTCATGCAGATTTTTGGCCATGCGCACGACGCGGTGCATCCCATCAACCCCTATCTTGCGGCACTTGATGCCTATGCAGCGTATGGCGTGGTGGTCTTTGCGGTCTCCAACACGCGAGGCATCCCGAAGGCCACCTTGATGGAGGCATTGCCTGTATTGCGGCCGGATCTGGAGGCTGGCTGGCTGGCTGTTGGAAGTGCGGTTCCGACCTTCTACACCAAAAACAAAATCTACACCGCAGAGATTATATCTGCCGGATGTCTGGATGCGGCGCCTTGGTGCCTGGTCGCGGATGGCAGATGGGATATGGCGCACGCGGCCCCGTTCCACATTATTACTTCTGATGGTGCTGATTGTCAGGGCGGACCGTTTTCTTATTGTGTGCGGCACGGATCATCCTTTGCAGCACCGCAGGTATCGGGCGCGCTCGCATTGCTTGCACAGGCGTTCCCAAAGCTGACGCCGCATCAGTTGCGGCTCCGGCTGCTGGCCTCTGCCGACAACGGATTCTTCGATCATGATGATGTCATGGTGCTTACGGATGGCGTTTCGCCAGGCGTTTTGCACGGCTACAACGATGTTTACGGGCATGGTTTTCTGAACATTCGCGATGCGCTGCTGCCGATTGGCGTCACGGCCATGCGTGCTGCCAACGGCGTGATGGTCGATGTCGGCCAGCCTGTCATCCTGACGGCTCCGGCATTGGGGGATGCGGTGTATCAGAGCCTTGCCGGTCTGGGCGTTGCGATTTCCGACAGCCTGGGTGCGCACTTCACGATGCCCGGCCCGGCGCTGACCGCGGGCGCTTCGCCCGATCCCCTGGCCCCCGACATGCTTGCCAGGGCTCTGACCACCGATCTGGAACGCGCGCGGCTGGCCCCTGCCGGGGAAGCTCCGAGCGATCCGTTCATCGCCTTTGACGGGCAGACGATGGGCTTTGCCTCGCCCGGCAGTGACCTGCATGTTTCATTTCTCGTCCCCGATGATCGCGGCTTTGAGTCGAGCTATGGCGTCAGCCTCATCAGGAACCTGGTGTCGGATGGCCCGCTGCGCATCGCTGCCGGTCTGAAATTCGCCCATGACGGTGGCAACATGATCGGTTTTGCGGATGCGAATGGCGACGGGCTTGGCGCCGACCTCGCGGCCCTGCATCTGGGCGTGTCGGGCGATTTCGACAATGGCGCGTTCGTCGCTCTGGCCTTCGAGGCGGGTATCGCAAATCTCGACGCGCCGCCGCTGGTCTCAAATGTGTCGGCGGTGGGGTTCAACACTGTCGGGCTGTCAGCAGGCAAGCGCGCCGTGCTGGAAGGGGATGACCGGCTGACCTTCGGGGTATCCATGCCGATGGCGGTGACATCCGGCCGCGCCACTGTCCTGCTGCCGACATCGAACAGCCATGGCGCCGCCCCGACACTGACACCGGTTGCCCTCGACCTGTCGCCGGGCGAGCGGCAGGTGGATTTCTCGATCGCCTGGCAGCGCCTGCTGGCGAAGAATATGGAAATGAAGCTGGAGCTGGTTCACGCCGCGAATCACGGCAATATCGCCGGGGCGCGGGATACCGCCGGCATTCTGGCGATACGTTACCGGTTTTAGCGCCGCGTTCAGCACTGCGGTTGCGTTTCATGCCGGGGTGTGATGCGGCGACGCAGATCAGTCCTGCGCCGTCAGCGCCGCCAGCCGAAGCCGCTGGATTTCCCCCGAGGGGCCTTTGGGCAGTTCTTTCAGGAAATGGATCGCGTCAGGGGATTTGAAAGCGCCCAGCCTGTCTGCGCACATGGCGATGAGGTCCGCCGCCGTCAATGGCGATCCGGGTTTCACCGCCACCGCCGCTTCGACGCGCTCTCCGTAACTCCGGCATTTCCGCGCAAAAGCGGCGGCCTCCACCACGTCGGGATGAGCATGGAGGACTTCGTCGATCTCTCGCGGGGCGATGTTTTCGCCGCCTTTCATGATCAGTTCCTTGAGGCGTCCGGTCACATGGACATAGCCATCCGCATCCATCCGCCCGAGATCGCCGGTACGGAGCCATTCGCTGACCTTCCCCCCGAGGCTCCTTCATTCATAACGAGAGTTTGCGGGTTTGGATTTCATATTCCTCGGTTTCGTTTTGGGCAAGCGCGTCGTGCGCGGAGCCCTCAAATTGCTCAAGCGCTCGACGCGCTTCTGCGGGCGTTTTGTTGCCAGGAGATGAATGCAGTCTGACGTGGTTGTAATCGTACCGCCAGAGGGCCAACATGCGGAACTTGCGTGATGCATCGAAGGTGTCAGACACAAAATTCCAGCGACCAGCGTTCATTGGGCCGCAGGGCTACTGGCATCGGCGTTCGCGATCCCCGCGCCCGTTTGCGGCCCCGTCGTCGTCTCACGCCCGGTTTTTCCCCGGTGTAGAGGCGGTACAGCTTCTTGTGATACATGATCATTCCCTTGCGCTCCAACAGCACGCCGATCCGGCGATAGCCAAACCGACGACGCACGGCGGCAATTGCCTGCATCTCTTCGCGGACTTTGGGTTTATCCAGCGGACGATCACGCCGGACAGTTTTGGGATCGACACCAACAAGCCTGCACACCCGGCGATGCGAGACATCGTGATCCCGCATCGCCTCAAGCGCTGCATTCCGTCGCCGAGCTGGTGTCGTCAGTTCTTTCCCGGCAGATCTTTCAGCACAACATTGTCGAGCATGGTATCCGCCAGAAGGCGCTTCAGTTTTGCGTTCTCATCTTCCAGCGATTCAAGACGGTGGGTGTCAGAGACTTCATACCGCCGTATTTCGATTTGAACTTGTAGAATGACGCGGGGCTCAGGCCGTGCCTGCGACACACCTCTGCCGTCGGCATCCCGGCCTCCTGCTCCTTGATCATCCCGATGATTTGCGTCTCTGTAAAACGGTTCTTTCGCATCTGGTTGCTCCTTCAAAAGGTTGAGCAAACTCTACATCAAACTGAGGGACGTTTCGGGGCGCAGGTCAAAACCGAGGTCGCCTTTCTGGCGCGTGAACTGTCATCGCTTCATGAACTGGCGAGCAACCGGAACATGCCGTGTTCCGCAGGGCGAACCACGCTCATGTGAGCATCGGTTACACTTTCCCGGGGTCCGACCGGCCGCTATTCTGACTCCGTATCGCCGGTTGATCGGGTTTCCCCGGCTTCCCAATCCGCATGGCTGCGCCCATCCGGCAGCTTCCAGTGAATGCGTCCGCTGGCCTTGGCCCCGATGACCAGAGCCGATAAGGAGATACACACCGGG
>CBDCFF010000009.1:0-50766 GCA_965216225.1 Paracoccaceae bacterium | reverse complement strand
TCTACGATCTGCGTTTTTGCTTCACAAAGGAATGACGACAGCGAGCTAGAGTCCTTCACATTTTGACTGAAGCATAGCCTGTGTTTTCGAGGTAGTTTTGGCATTCCTGTTGTGTGATTGATCCGACGAGGCGTCCAACGTATCGCCAGGCCTCTTCACTGGTTCGTTTCCGAGCCATCCGCATCCAGTGTTTGATCTTGGCGAATGTCTGCTCGATCGGGTTCAGGTCTGGCGAGTATGGTGGCAGGAACCACACCCGCGCGCCTGCCGCCTTGATGGCATCGCGCACGGCTTTCGATTTATGGCAGCCGAGGTTGTCCATGATGACGATATCGCCGGGCTTCAGTGCAGGGACAAGCAGTTGATCGATATAGGCACGGAAGGACTGCCCGTTGATCGGGCCGTCAAAGACACAGGGCGCCGTCAATTGATCGCAGCGCAAGGCAGCAATGAACGTCATGGTGTTCCAGTGGCCATGGGGCGCAAAGCCGTGCAGGCGTTTGCCTTTTGGTCCCCAGCCGCGCAGCGGAGCCATGTTGGTCTTGATCCAGGTTTCATCAATGAAGACCAGCTTGCGCGGATCGAGTTGACGCATGACCCCCTTCCAGCGCTTTCGCCGGCGGGCCACATCGGCTCGGGCCCGCTCAAGGGCGAGCAGTGTTTTTTTTTGAAGCTCAGCCCCTCGCGGCGCATGAAGTGCCAGACCGCATTGTGGGACACCTTGACGCCCCGCTTCGCCAGCATGTCTTTCAGACCATGCAGCGTCAGGTGCGGCGTGCGGTTGATCTGCTCCAGGATAAAATCACGGTGGGGTTCAAGGATAATCCTGCGGTGGCCACCCATCTTGCCAGGCGCCACGCTGCCAGTCTCGCGATATCGCTGGCGCCACTTGATCACCGAAGAAACAGCCACCGAGAAACGGGCAGCCACAACACGTGCCGTCTCGCCGGAAACAACAGCTGCTACTGCACGCTCCCGAAGATCATTCGAATAGGGTTTTACCATGCATGCCGGCCTCCAGTCCCGGCACGCAGTTTGAATCACAATTCAACGAAAAACGGAATCCCGAGATTCAAACAAATGATGAACCGCTCTAATGTCGATCCCGAGCGCATTGCGTCCCAGGGCCATGGCTTCGACCAACGTGGTCCCACCGCCCGCAAAGGGATCGATTACCCAATCGCCCGGCTCGGTAAAGGTTTCTATCGCCCCGCGCACAAACGTCGGAGAAAAGCGTGCCGGGTAGCGATAAAACTCATGTGTCAGCCCTTTGACTCGGGCCGTGTCTCGCGCAGAATCTATCAGGCGCGTTGCCGTTTCGTTTCTGGGCCCCAAATCCGGGCTGAAGTGGTCCATATTCAATACTCGATTGACAGCGGGAACGTCCCACCAATTGTAACTATATGAATCAAAACACAGAATCTTCAAAAGTGTCTTGGGTAAGTGTTCCATCCCGGACGATCAGATAGACCCTCGCCGCTCTGGCCTGTTCATGGCAAGATCGATCTTGCGTGAGATTCGGGACAGGAGCAAGACATGCTGATTTCTTTGCACAAGCAGGCGACGACGACGCCGAAGATCAGGGCCGCGATCCAGGCGAGCAAAGACCCCGCGTGGATCGTGGCCGAGCGCTATGGCATCTCGGAGCAGACCGTCTGGAGACACCGTCCACGACCGGAGCCACACGGCGCACAGGTTGCAGACCACGCTCACGCCAGCGCAGGAGGCCGTGGCGGTCTCGCTGAGACAGAGTCTGCTGCTGCCGCTCGACGACCTGCTCGCCGTGGTCCGCGAGTTTCTCAACCCGAACGTCTCGCGCTCCGGGCTGGATCGATGCCTGCGCCGATGCCTGCGCCGTCATGGGGTCGGCTCCCTCCGTGACCTGAAGCCGAAGGTGGCGAAGCCCGCGCACAAGCCTTTCAAGACATACGAGCCCGGCTACATCCACATCGACGTGAAATACCTGCCGCAGATGGCCGATGAGGAGAAGCGCCGGTATCTGTTCGTCGCGATCGAGCGGACCACCCGCCGGGTCTTCGTGCGCATCTACCCAGTGAAGACTGCGGCCAACGCCCGCCGGTTCCTGCGCGACCTGGAGCGCGCCGCCCCGATGCGGATCACCCGCGTGCTGACGGACAATGGCAAGGAGTTCACCGACAGGCTCTTCGGCCTTCGCCGCCGCGCCGCGACCGGCAATCATGAGTTCGACCGCCTCTGCGCCGGGTTCGGGATCGAACATCGCCTGGCCCCACCTCAGCGGCCGCAGACCAACGGCATGGTCGAGCGGTTCAACGGTCGGATCGGGGACGTGCTCCAGAGCCACCGTTTCCGCAGCGGCGAGTATCTGGAGCGGACGATCTTGCGGTACGTCCGCCTCTACAACGGCCAGCTGCCACAATCCGTTCTGAAAGGCCGCACGCCAATTGATGCGCTCAAGGACTGGCATCGAGAAAAGCCCGAGGTCTTCAGAAAGCAGCCATACAATCACACGGGATGTGACACGACTTCAACACCGGGGCGTTCTTCGAGGCAGCGACGGCGGAGCAGGTCGGCGCTTGCCTCGCTGCGGGCGCGGATGTGGGCGCAAGGGACGAAGAATATGGCGCGACCCCGCTGCATTGGGCTGCGCATCATGGCAACCCGGAGGCGATCCGGGCGCTGCTGGACGCGGGCGCGGCGCTTGAGGCAGGGGACGAGCATGGCTGGACCCCGCTGCATGTGGCTGCGTGGTATGGCGCCCCGGAGAATATCCGCGCGCTGCTGGACGCGGGCGCGGCGCTTGAGGCGAGGTCCGAGGGTGGCCTGACCCCGCTGCATTGGGCTGCGGGATCGGGCACCCCGGAGGCGATCCGGGCGCTGCTGGACGCGGGCGCGGATGCCGGGGCGAGGGACGGGGAGGGCAACGTCCCCTTCGATCTGGCGCAGGAGCATAATGCCGAAAAGCTCGAAAACACCGCTGAATGGTGGGAACTGAACGAAGCGCAGTAAAGGTAAGCCCGAAACCCGCCACGGCCCGCCGCTTGTGCCCCGCGCCGCCGGTCAAACGGCAAGACCCCGCCGGGCGTTGACCGCCCCCGCCCCCCCGTGCAAGGTTGACGCCGGTCGCCATGAACGGGAGGGCAGGGGATGAGCGCGAAGACAGGGGTGAGGACAGCGGCGCGGATCGCGCTGGCGCTGGCCATGCTGGCCCCAGCTCCGGCAGCGGCGCAGGATTGCAGCGACTTCAACACCGAGGCGTTCTTCGAGGCAGCGACGGCGGAGCAGGTCCGCGCCTGCCTCGCCGCGGGCGCGGATGTCGGGGCAAGGACCGAGCTTGGCATGACCCCGCTGCATTGGGCTGCGGGATCGGGCACCCCTGAGGCGATCCGCGCGCTGCTGGACGCGGGCGCAGATGCCGCGGCGAAGACTGAGAGAGGCAGCACCCCCTTCGATGTGGCGAAGGAGCATAATGCCGGAAAGCTCGAAGGCACCGCTGAATGGTGGGAACTGAACGAAGGGCAGTACAGGTAAACCCGAACCCCGCCACGGCCCGGCGGCCTTTCAGCCATTTACGGAAATCCGGCAGGTCCGGCCGCGACGGGCGGATGGCTTTTGTGCGCTCGCCTGATAACGTATCGGTGGAGCTTTTGCAGAAAGGGGTCGCGCAGTCGCCGCGGGAACCATGGGCAGGCATGAAAAATACCGGGCACTGGCAGGAATCGCCACGGCGCTGTGGGCGGCGCCTGCCGGGGCGGCCTGTCAGCTTGCGCTGGCGCTCGGGCTGGATGTTTCTTCTTCCATTGATGAACGCGAATATGTGCTGCAACGCGATGGTCTGGCGGCGGCCTTGCTGTCGGAACCGGTTCAGGCGCTGCTTTTTTCCGACGCCGGCGAGGTTGCCATCGCGGTGTATGAATGGAGCGGCCTGCAAAACCAGCATCTGATTCTGGACTGGACCCTGCTGGGCGGACCCGGGGCGCTGCAATCGGCGGCAGAGACGATTCACGCGGCAAGGCGGCAGCGCAACGATCTGCCCACGGCGATCGGGGCGGCCATCGGTTATTCCGCAAGCCTGTTCCGGCGCGCCCCGGACTGCCTGCGCCAGACGCTGGATATTTCGGGGGACGGGTTTCACAATCACGGCTTCGACGCACAGCAGGCCTATGATGCCTTTCCGCTGGACCCGGTGACGGTGAACGGCCTGGTGATTGTCGGCCATTTCCCGGAACTGGTGAACCACTATCTGACCAAAGTCATCAAGGGCCCCGGCGCGTTTGTCGAAGTCACGCCGAATTTCGACCGCTACGAAGAGGCGATGCAGCGCAAGCTGCTGCGCGAGATCGGGATGCTGGTGATCGGGCGCATTCGGAACAGTCAGGAACCGCAAGGATGATCCGCAGGGTTCGGAAACGCCCCGGCCCGCCATATTGATTCCCGTTCCGGTCAATATGCACGGGGATTGTCCCGTTGCGCCGTGATCAGTAGATATACCGTATCTGATCGCTCCAGTAACGCTCCACCCGTTTCAGCGCAGAGCCAATCTCGTCAATGCCGTCCTTGTCCAGCACGTTCTTGAACTGAAGCCCCTCTGCATGGCGGGCGAAGAGGCCGGCAACGATGTCGCGAATCTCGCGGCCCCTTGGGGTCAGACGGACACGCACCGCACGGCGGTCGATCTCACACCGTTGATGGTGCATGTACCCCATATTGACAAGTTTTTTCAGATTATAGCTGACATTGGACCCCTGATAATAGCCGCGGGTCTTCAACTCCCCCGCAGTCACCTCGTGATCGCTGATATTGAACAGCAAAAGCGCCTGCACCGCGTTGATGTCCAGAATGCCCACCCGCTCGAACTCATCCTTTATCACATCCAGAAGCAGGCGGTGCAGCCGTTCGACCAGGGCCAGCACCTCCAGATACCCGGCGACAAATTTCCTGCTTTCCGACGTGCCCAGTTGTGACTGGTAGCTCATGTTCCACTCCGCCGTCGCGTGACTTCCGGGCGAGTGTGGTGGGAATTACCGAATTTTCCGTTAAATACCGCGACTTGATTGATGCGCGGCAATCCGGGCGACAAGGCTCAGATAGCGCTCCGGCGCGGCCGCCCGGCCAGAGACCCATTGATAGAGATCGTGATCGTTTTCTTCCAGCAGTTCCTCGTAGAGATCAAGCGCCCGTGGCCGCAGATCGCCCAGCGCCCGCCGCGCGAAATCGCCCAGGATAATGTCCATCTCTCTGATGCCGCGCCGGGAGGAACGCATCCGCAGGCGTTTCAGCCTGACATCCGGCGATTCGGTCAGCATCCATCGGTGCCTTTCAGGGCAATGCGCAGGCGCTTTTCCAGAACGCCGAGCCGTTCGGCGTTTTGCGCCATCCGTTCATGCAGGTCGCGGACTCCGGTCAGAATTTCCCCGAATTCCGCGATGCCCGGCAGGTCTTCGGGCAGGTCTTCAGGCGGTGCTTCAAGGCCGTCGCCTTCGCCATTCAGCAGCCACATGATCGAGACGTTCAGCACCCCGGACAGACCCAGCAACCGGCTTGACCGGGGTTCCAGCACGTCATCTTCCCAGGCCCGGATGGTCCTGATCCTGACCCCCAGACGCTCTGCCAACTGCTTCCTGCTCATGCCGGAGGCTTCGCGCGCCCCGGCCAGCCGGTCGCCGAATGTTGCCGTTTCATCGCCAAACCAGTCGCTTCCTGCGGTTGTCATTTCCGGCTCCCATATGTTTGGCAATTCGCTTGAACGCCCACCCGATGCACCCTAAGACATGGGCGGCAACAGTTCAAACGGTGCCTCTCATGTCCGTTCTTTCCGCAACGCTTTCCCGCGTCAGCGCCTCCCCCACCATCGCCATCACCTCCAGGGCCAGGGAACTGGCCGCCGAAGGGCGCGACATCATCGCGCTGAGCGCGGGAGAGCCCGATTTCGACACCCCCGAAAACATTCGCAATGCCGCCAAGGCCGCGATTGATGCGGGCCACACACGCTATACGGCGCCGGACGGCATTGCGGAACTGAAAGCGGCGATCTGCGCCAAGTTCGAACGGGAAAACGGGCTTTGCTACGCGCCGTCGCAGATCAGCGTCGGCGCCGGCGGCAAACAGATCCTTTACAACGCGCTGATGGCCACGCTGAACCCGGCGGACGAGGTGGTGATCCCCGCCCCCTATTGGGCAAGCTACCCTGACATGGTGCGGCTGGCGGGCGGCAGACCGGTGATTGCACAGACCTCCATCCAGACCGGTTTCAGACTGACCGCCGACCGGCTGGAGGCCGCGATCACGCCCGGAACCAGATGGCTGATCTTCAATTCGCCCTCCAACCCCACCGGCGCAGGCTATGGCCGGGGGGCATTGCGGGAACTCACCGACGTTCTGATGCGCCACCCCCATGTCTGGGTGATGTCGGACGACATGTATGAACATCTGGCCTTTGACGATTTCAGGTTCTGCACACCGGCAGAGGCAGAGCCGCGTCTTTACGACCGGACGCTGACCGTCAATGGCGTCTCCAAAGCCTATTGCATGACCGGCTGGCGGATCGGCTATGCTGGCGGGCCGGAGGAACTGATCGCCGGGATGTGCAAGATCCAGTCGCAATCGACCTCCAACCCCTCGTCCGTCAGCCAGTGGGCGGCAGTGGAGGCGCTGAACGGTCCGCAGGGCTTTCTGGCCGCGCATAACGAGGTTTTCATGCGCCGCCGCGATCTGGTGGTGGAGATGCTGAACGCCGCGCCCGGCATCGCCTGCCCGGTGCCCGAAGGCGCCTTTTACGTCTATCCCTCCATCGCGGGCTGCATCGGCAAGACCAGTGCGGGCGGCGCGCCTGTTGACACTGACGAAGCCTTCGCGACCGCGCTGCTGGAGGAAACCGGCGTCGCCGTCGTCTTTGGCGCCGCCTTCGGGCTTTCGCCGTATTTCCGGATCAGCTACGCTGCTTCGGACGAAGCACTGAAAGAGGCGTGCGCGCGCATCCGGACTTTCTGCAAGGGGTTGCGCTGACGGGGGGCACATGGCCGAAGAATTGCCAGACCACTACTTTCGGGTCCGCGAAAACGGCGCGGCGGTGTTTTGCGTGGATACCGGGAACCAGCTCCGGCGGATCGGGATGGACCAGATCGCGACCGTGAACATCCGCAACGGAGAGATCAGGCCCCAGGGCGGGCGGGCGCTGTCGGATACGGATATGGCGGCGATCCGGGACTGGATGGAAAAGCGCGCTGCGCTTCTGGCCGCGCGCGACATCGACGATATTCACCGGACCGTCGATCACCTGAACCTGACCGCCCAGTGGGCGCAGTCGAAAGCTGGCGATGTGCAACTGCAAGAGGTGACGGACGCCCTGCTTCTGGCCATGCACGATCTGCGCACGGTTCTGGTGCGCAAAAAGGCGGAACGGCCGGGGAAGCGGTCGGAAAAATAAACCGGCGACGGATCAGGCCATGATCACCCTGAACATCTGCCGCCAGAACCGAAGGTTCAGCAATATCGCGGCGCTGGTCAATCCAGCCACCAGCCCCATCCACACGCCCGGCGCGCCCATCCCCAATGGCTGGCTGAGAATATAGCTGCCCGACACGCCGACGCCCCAATAGCTGAACGCGGCGATGATCATGGGAACCCTGGTGTCCTGCACCCCGCGCAAAAGCCCCAGCCCGATGGCTTGCGCGCTATCGGCCAGTTGAAACAGCGCCGCCAGCGCCAGCAGCGGCGCGCCAATCTCCAGAATCGCCAGCCGCGCGGGTTCCTGCGGGTTCAGAAACAGGCCGATCAGGAATTCGGGAAAGCCCAGAAACACGGCAACTGTCATCAGCGCAAAGCACAGCGACAGCAGGGTGGTCATCCTGCCCCCATCCACAAGCGCCTGCCGGTCCTTGCGGCCCAGCGCCCGGCCCGCCCGGATCGTCGCCACGCTGCCCAGCCCCATATACACCATGAAGGTGATCGCCGCCAGTTGCAGCACAATCCCGTGCGCGGCCAGTTCGGTCGTGCCGACCCAGCCGATCATGACAGCGGCGGCGGCAAAAAGCCCGACCTCCGACAGCAGGGTCAGGCTGATCGGCCAGCCCAGACGGAAGACCTGCCGCAGCGCATCGCGATCCGGGCGCCAGAACCGCTGAAAGAGCGCGTGCTCCGGGGTGCGGATGATCGCATGGACCATCAGCGCCGCCGCCCCCAGAAGATAGGACAGGACAGAGGCGATGGCCGCCCCCCTGACGCCAAGTTCCGGGAAGCCCCAGTTGCCGAAGATCAGGGCGTAATTGACAAGACCGTTCAGCACTGCCGCCCCGATCGTCACCCACAAGAGCGCGACCGCAAGTTCCAGCGCCGACAGGTAGCTTTTCAGAACCAGCGTCACCAGCGCCGGAATCATGCCCGCGACCACAATCCCGAGATAGGTCTGCGACAGCATGGTCACATCCGCATCCTGCCCCAGAAATTGCAGGATCGACCCCGACCACAGGAAAACCGGCGCGACCAACACGCCAAAGGCGATCGACAGCCACAACGCCATGCGCGTGACCCGGCGCACCTGACGTTCATTGCCGTAGGCGGCGGCCTCTGCCACCATCGGCATCACCGCATTGGCAAAGCCGGAGCCGAGAATGAAAAAGACGAAGAAGCAGGTGCTGCCCAGCACCAGCGCGGCCAGTTCGGTCACGCCGTACCAGCCCATCATCACCGTATCGGTCACGCCGATCAGGATCTGCGCCAGATGGCTGCCGATCAGGGGCACACCCAGAAGCAGAATCGCCCGCACATGGTCCCGGTATGAGAGTTCCTTTTTCACCCCCCAGCCCTATGCAAGGCCGGAAGGTCTTGCAAGCCGGATTATGGACCGCGCGCCCCGCCGGCGCCCGCCCGGCAATCCGACTGACGTATCCGCAGCGACCGGCGCGCGGCAAATGCCCGTCAGTTGCGCAATACTGCGCATCAGCCCCTGCGTCTGACGCAGGGGTAATTTGTAAATCGTGCGCAGGGTCAAGCAAGTTGCGATGGCAAATTCCGAATACTCAGGCTGACCGCCCGGGGGCGACCGGCGTGGAGTTCGCCATTGTCCTGGCGCATCGCCAGTGATCCAGATGGTCAGATTGCCGCGTTGCCGGAGGCTCTCGTTATACTCCGCCCGGTTTGTCACCTGACATCGTTTCCTCGGAAATTTGTGGCGGCGGCCGGAGGTGAACTTATGTGGCATCAAGGATGTCCAGATCAGAGACAAAGCTCTCACCTGCCAGACAAGACGGCCTCCCTGCAACAACGTCGCCAGCCGCCAACTCTTCGCTGTCGGCACCGCCCGGTCGAGGTCGGGCGCGGCGAGACCGCGATGGGCAAGGTGGCGCAGATAAAGCCGCAGCGCGCTCGCCACCATCTTCGGATAGTGCACGGAGCGCGATGTCCGGGCGTGATCGAGCAAACCGTCGCGGATGATCCGCCCCGTGTAGCGGGACGGGTCGGTGCCGATCAGCGGCAGGATCTGCGCCAGCATCCGGCCGTGGCGCGCGATGGTGACCGGTGCAAGCCCGCGCTGCCGGGCCTGTGCATCGAGCCAGTCCGCGACGTTGCGGTCCACCGCCGGTGTTTAGGCCACCGGCCGCGGCGGCAGGACGCCCCGCTCGGCAAGGTGGCGCACGAAGCGGTCGACACGGTTGATGTAATACTGCCCAACCAGGCGCGGTGCCGAGTGGCACCGGCAATCGTGTCCCGCAAACCGCGCCACGGTGTCCCGCCCCACCTCATCCAGCGCGATGCCGCTCTGGATGAGCCAAGCCAGGAAGTGCCGGGCCGAGCCAGGATGGATGTGGACCGAGACCGGCGAAAGCCCGGTTCCGGCAAGATGCGGCCCGGCATCGAGCAGCCGCCGTCGTCTGATCGGCGTGTCGTGTTCGTTCATGTTGTCCTCCGTGAAAGGCACCACCATGGCGCCGCACGCAGGACAAGCCGATTATGTCGACAAACGCAGGTCAGAAAACCGTTGTCCGTCAGTTCCCTGCGGTAGTCGGCCCCAAACAACTCCGCATAACACTGTGAAGCGCGCGCCCATCTTCAGGTTCTGCGCCAGCGTGGTGTGCAGTCCGAACACCGGGAAGATCAGGATCTGCGTGACGACTGCCACCCCGTAGCCCATGACCACGTTGGCGACGGACCGCCGCAGTCGTCGTGGCGCTGCCGTGAAGTACTTGTCCCATAGGGCTTCCTTCCATTCCAAAGAAAAGATCGCACCATCAAAACTTGGGATCAAACAGTCTCTGCGCCCGCCAGACGCAAGGGGCTGAAGAAGGCGGCGGTGGCTCTTGCCAGGAAGATGGCCGTGGCCATGTTTGCCATGCTGCGTGACAAAACCGAGTTTCGTTGGTCAACCGTGGAGGGTGCAACGGCATAAGACCCTCCTGTCGGGCGATCGACGATCTGTCCCTGCCGGGACGTGAGAGCCGGGGTGATTCCGTCCAACCGGGTAGCACGCCTCTCAAGGCATGAAGTGCGAGGTCCACTCTGGAACACCCTGTTCTTTTGCAAGCTATGATGTCGGCGGCTCTTCCGAGTTGACCACGGAGACGACCCTGAAACCGGCATGGATGAGATTTTCGACAAGCGATTGACTCCCGCGATCAGACGACCGCCGAACCGGAAGCCGACATTGCCGCCTTTATCCAATCCCGCAATGACAACCCGAAACTCTGCAAACGGCTCAGACCCGCCGATGAAATTCCCGCATCCGTCAAAAGGTTCTGCCGTTGCCTCGGCATTCCTTCGGCCAACCCGCCCGACTTCACGCACGAATATTCGACGCAACTGTCGCCAGCCAGCTACTGCAACCAGGTCTGCATGGTCCCCTCGCTGAATAGCGGCGTCACGACGCAGACCGGCGCGTCACCCGAACAGGCGCGTGTGACACGGATATCCGGTTCATCCGACCACCCCTGCCCTGGCCGGTATCCGGTCAGAATATCCCCTGAGCGATGATCATGATGACCAGCGCGACGATCCAGTAGCCGAAATTGATCAGGGCGGCAGGGCCGCCATGGCGGGCAAACAGGCTGACGGACATGCCCAGCACCCCGAATGCGACGGTGCCGAGAATGACGGTCAACAGCGCATCCATCCTGGCCGTCACGCCCACGAACCAGCTCATCAGCAGCAGGCCAAGCATTTGCGTCGCCATGGCGGCCAAGGGCATTTCCGAGGCTGAATCCATCCGGACCCCGACGCCTTCGGCCCAGGTCTTTCCCAGAAGCCGCGGCGAATACCACAGCCAGCCAGCCAGAAACGACGCCACGGCGCCGACGATCACGCCTGTCCAGCCGACATCGGAAAATATTTCACTCATCGCAGTCTCCCGATTCTGTTGCGCTCATGGCAGTCGATCTCACATCTCGACCGCTTCGGCGACCTCGACGGTTCCATACGAAAGAATCGGGCAGCCTTTGGCAATTTCCACCGCCGCATCAATTGAATCGGCGTTGATCAGGGAATAGCCGGACAGCGGATTCGCGTCGCCATTATCCTCGACCCCGCTTGCCGTGACGGTTCTGGACGGCCCCGCCGGGTTTCCGCCATCCACGACGGCGTCCCCCATCCCTTCAAACCAGGCCTGCCATCTGGCCATGACCTCTGCCCCTTCTTCGGGCGTTTCGGGCATCTTTCCGCCATGATAGGCAAAAACGAATTTGGGCATTTTCAGTCTCCTTCCTGTTGAATGCGACAGCCGCGTTGCGGCACGGTTTCATGTCGGCCGGGGTGGCGTTTTTCATCGGCCCCCCTGCCCAGGTCAGGCGAATTGCGCTTCGAGCTTGCGCAGGGACGATGTCCAGCCCGATTCATGGCTGCCTGCGCTTTCCTCGTCGGCAAGGCCGCGATGATGCAGCATCAGTCTGGTCCGCCCGTCGCCGGTATCTTCCAGTTCGATCATGACGTGGCTTTCATGGCCGCGCGAATCGTTTTCGTCGTGCCAGCCCCAAGTAAAGGCAACCAGAGCGGGCGGAGATACCCTTGTCACCCGCCCCGAGACCTTGAACCGCTTGCCGTCGGCATTTTGCATGACAGAGAACCAGGGGCCGGTCTGCGTGAAATCCAGTGTGCCTTCGGGCACATACATACATTCGGGGCCCCACCATTTCAGCAGGTGTTCGTGTTTCGATACGAACTCGAACACCTTTTCGGGCGGCGCGGGCAGCGTGCGTTCCAGCGTCAGATCGGTCATTTGCGGTCAATCTCCTTCATCAATGCAGCCTCAAGCAGGTTGAGCCTTGCTTCCCAGAACTCGCGATGGCCCATGGTCCAGGCGCTGATCGTCCCGATGGCCTGCGGACGCACGGAATAAAGCCGCTGCTGCGCCTGCGACCGCCGCGAGACGATACCGGAACCGGCCAACACTTTCAGATGCCGGGAAATGGCGGGCGCCGAGATGCTTTGCCCTTCCCGAATGTCCGAAACGGACAGTTCGCCCTCATTCATCAGACGCTCCACAATCGCAAACCGGGTCGGGTCGCCGAGGGCGGAAAAGAGCATGGGCAGGTGCGACATCTCAACCTCCTGTGGCGCTTTTTAACACAATCCTTAATTAACGCAAATATTAATTTTCTGATCGCCCCGGAAGCATCCCGGTCATGCCCGGCCTCCTGATCATCCCCGCAACAGGCGTCAGGCGTCAGTTGCGCGGCGGCGACACCATCCCGCGTTGTACCGCCGGACGGTCGAGGAACCGGTCCAGAAAGGCCGGCGCGTTTTTCAACCCGTCCCAGCCGACCAGATCGCCCACCTGATAAAAGTCGCGCAGGGTCCGCAACCACGGCGCGATGGCGATGTCCGCAATCGAATACTCTCCGGCCACCCACCTCCGGTCATTCAGCCGGTCATCCAGAACGTTCAAAAGGCGGCGCGCCTCATTCACATAGCGTTCGCGCGGGCGGGGGTCGTCTATATCCCTGCCGGCGAATTTGCAGAAATACCCGACCTGACCGAACATCGGACCGATGCCGCCCATCTGGAACATCAGCCATTGCAGCACTTCGTAACGCCCGGTCGGTTCCTTCGGCAGAAGCATCCCCGATTTCTCTGCCAGATAGATCAGGATCGCGCCGGACTCGAACAGGCCGATCGGCTTGCCGCCCGGACCGTCGGGATCAATGATCGCCGGAATCTTGTTGTTCGGGTTCAATGACAGAAACTCCGGCGTGAACTGATCGTCGGCCTCGAAGGACACCGGATGCGCATCATAGGGCAGGCCCGTCTCCTCCAAGGCAATCGACGCTTTCACACCGTTGGGCGTTGTCAGGGAATAAAGCTGGATCGCGTGCGGGTCTGTGGGTGGCCAGCGTCCGGTGATCGGGTAATCGGACAGCGAAGGCAGAGAGATCGGTTGGTGAACGGTCATGCTTGCTCCTGCAAGGTCAGGTCACAGATAATCGTGATTTTCCCCTGAGTGAAGGGGCTATTTTGCGGGAATTCCCGGCGGTCAGGCCATCTTGATCACGAGCTGCGGCGAAATCACGTCAAGCCCCAGCGCCTCGCCAACCGCAAAACAGGTCAGTTTGCCACCATGCACATTGAGCCCGTCCAGCAGATGCGGGTCATCCTGACAGGCTTTCCGCCACCCCTTGTCGGCCAGCGCCAGCATGAAGGGCATGGTCGCGGCGCCAAGCGCGATGGTCGAAGTGCGCGCCACCGCGCCCGGCATGTTGGCGACGCAGTAATGCATGACGCCATCGACCTCGTAAACCGGATCGGCATGGGTGGTGGCCTTCGAGGTCTCGAAGCAACCGCCCTGGTCGATGGCCACGTCCACAAGCGCCGCGCCCGGTTTCATCCCGGACAGTTGCGCGCGGGAAACCAGTTTCGGCGCCGCCGCGCCGGGGATCAGCACGGCGCCGATCACCAGGTCCGCGTCGCGCACCAGTTCGGCGACGGCGCCCGCCGTCGAGTGCCGGTTCCTGAAGATGCCGCCAAAAACATCGTCGAGGTACTTCAGGCGTGGCAGCGAGCGATCCAGAACGGTAACGTCCGCACCCATTCCGGCGGCGATTCTGGCCGCATGGGTGCCAACAACACCGCCGCCCAGCACAACGACCCTGGCCGGGCCGACACCGGGCACCCCGCCCATAAGCACGCCGCGCCCGCCATTGGGTTTTTGCAGGGTCCATGCCCCCACCTGCGGGGCGAGGCGACCGGCAACCTCTGACATCGGAGCCAGCAGGGGCAGGCCGCCGCGATCGTCGGTGACGGTTTCATAAGCGATCGCCGTACAGCCGGATTCCAGCAGATCGCGGGTCTGTTCGGGATCGGGCGCGAGGTGCAGGTAGGTGAACAGGATCTGGCCTTCGCGCAGCATCCGGCGCTCGCCCGCCTGCGGCTCCTTCACCTTGACGATCATGTCTGCGGCGGCAAAGATTTCCTCTGCCGTGCCGACGACCGCAGCCCCGGCGGCAAGGTAATCCTCATCCGTGAATCCGGCGCTGGCTCCGGCGCCTTTCTGGATGATGACCCGATGGCCATGGGCGACCGCCTCGCCAGTGGCGTCGGGGGTCATGCCGACACGAAATTCCTGTGGCTTGATCTCTGCCGGGCATCCGATTTTCATGGGGTCTCCTCCGAATCCTGTGTTCAGTGTGCCGCAGGTCCGGTGCAATTGCCTGGAAATATCTCTGGATTCGACGGATGATATTCGATTATTCTTCGAAATATGAATAAAATTGCAGAAGAAACTTGCCGCGACATGCGCATCGACAACACGGATCGCCGCATCCTGGCCCGGTTGCAGAACGCGGGCCGCATCGCCAACGTCGAACTGGCAGAGAAGGTGAACCTCTCCGCCTCTGCCTGTCATCGAAGGGTGCAGAGGCTGGAGGCGGAAGGCTATATCGAGGGCTATGTGGCGCTTCTGGACGCGCGCAGGATGGGCTGCCCCTCGACCGTGTTTGTCGAGATCACGTTGCAGGGCCAGACCGATGAAGTTCTGGAGGCGTTCGAGAAAGCAGTGGCGAAAATCCCGGATGTGCTGGAATGTCATCTGATGGCGGGGAAGTCCGATTATCTGCTCAAGGTCGTCGCCCGCGATACCGAGGATTTCGCCCGCATCCACCGCCGCCACCTCGCCCGCCTGCCGGGGGTCGCGCAGATGCATTCGAGCTTTGCCCTGAGAACGGTCAGAAAGACGACGGCGCTGCCGGTATGAGGGCGAAATTCAGGACATGGATCGCCATGGCCGCCGCATGGGCGTTGCCGCGCCCCCGGATGGCCGGATCGCGCAGGCAACGCAGGCAACGCCGCTCAAGCGTTGAGGTCGGCGGCCCGCTGCGTTATGCGCATCGGGAAAAGCGTCTTTGACCCCGGTGCCTCATGACCCGCATCTGCCATATAGAGATTGACGACCGCGGCCTGCCTGCCCCGACGCCGGAGATCGAGCAGGAACGCCGCGTGGCGATCTTCGACCTTCTGGAAGACAACAGCTTTGCCCTGCCGCAACGCAACGATCACGAGTCGCCCCAGGGGCCCTATCGTCTGGGCCTCGCCATTCGCGACCGGCGGCTGGTCTTCGACATAACGACCGAACTTGCAGACAGGGCAGCGGAGTTCCATCTGTCCCTTGGCCCGTTCCGACAGGTGGTAAAGGACTATTTCCAGATCTGCGAAAGCTATTTCGAGGCCGTCAGGAAACTGCCGCCGGGCCGGATCGAGGCGATCGACATGGCCCGGCGCGGCATCCACAACGAAGGCGCGCGGGTCTTGCAGGAACGGCTGGAGGGCAAGGCCGAGATCGACATGGACACCGCACGGCGCCTGTTCACACTCATCTGCGTGCTGCATTTCGGGGGCTAGGGCGGTGGCGGGCGATTTTCCACAATCGGTCCTCTTCTGTTGCGACTACAACGCCGTGCGTTCGCCCATGGCCGAGGGCCTGATGAAGAAATACCACGGCCATGCCTGCTATGTGCAATCCGCCGGCGTCAGGAATGAACTGGAGATCGACGGCTTTTCCATCGCCGTCTGCCAGGAACTGGAGGTGGAACTTTCCCGCCACCGCACCCGCTCTTTCCAGGAAATGCAGGAATGGGGCGACGATCTGTCAGGCTTCGACCTTGTCATCGCCCTTTCCCCCGCAAGCCAGCGCCGCGCGCTTGATCTCACCCGCTGGTTTCACCTCGACGTGGAATACTGGCCGATCCTCGATCCGACCGGCCTTGGCAATACCCGAGAGGAAAAACTGGCCGCCTATCGGCAGGCCCGCGATCAGATCAACCGCAGACTGACAGACCGGTTCGGCCCGCCGCAGAAAGCGCGGTAGCCGCAGGGGGGGGGCACGCCCGGATACGGAAATGCGGGGCTTTGGTTCCCCTGCCAATGCGGGCACGGGGTCAGTCGGTCAGACCGGCCCTCCGACGAATGCCCTCATCCCGCAGGGAAATTTCCCTGCCAAGATATTCATCGGCATCCGGGCTGCACATCCACAGCAGCGCCCGCGCAGGCCAGTCGGCGGGAATATGTTCCGACCAGTCCAGCCGACTGACCGGATTGACGCCGGAGGCCCTGATTTCGTGCTGCATCCGTGTCGCGACCGTGCCCGGCGACAGGCCCATGACCCTGATCCCGGCCCCGCCTGCCTCCTGATGCGCGCAACGGGTCAGCATCGCCGCCCCGGCCTTGGAGGCGCAATAATGGCTCCAGGCTTCCAGCGGGCCATGGGCGGCGCCGGAGCTGATGGTGATGACGGTGCCCCGGCCCGTGGCCAGCATGACCGGCAGCGCCGCGCGCATCCCGTGATAAACGCCCTTCAGGTTTATGTCGATGGCGTCGCCCCAACCCTCGGGGTCGGAGAGCGCCAGATGGCTGATCGGTTCGATCACGCCCGCGTTGCTGATCAGGATGTCCAGCGATCCGAAGGTGCGGACGGCGGCGTCAATGGCGGCGGCGACCTGCCGGTACCGGCTGATGTCACAGGGAATGGCCAGCGCCTGTTGTCCGATTTCTTCCGCCAGTTGCGCGATTCTGTCGCCGCTTCGGGCCAGCAGCACGACATTCGCGCCCTGGCGCGCGAACAGACGCGCCGTTTCGGCCCCGATCCCGCGACTCGCGCCGGTGATCACCGCGGTTCGGTTCTCCAGTCGGGCCATGGCATCCTCCGTTCCTGTTGCACGGATAGCGCGGCAATCCGCCCTCTGCCAGCGCCTTCGGCTTGACCATCCCTGCAATCCGGCAGAGACTGGCGCGCAAATCCGATTCAAGAGGGTTCGCATGGCACGTTGTCTTTCCCTTGGTGTTGCCGCCATCGTCGTATTGCTGGGCGGTGGCCCCGCCTCTGCCGATATGTCCGCGCAGGATGCCTGGAACGGTCTGCGCGCCGATCTGGAAAGCATCGGCTACACGGTCAGCATCGGCGGGCTGAACACGTCGGGCGATTCCCTGACTGTCAGCGACCTTGTTGTTGGCCCCGGCATTTTCTTCGATCCGGGTGGCGAAGGCGAAGTGTACGCGGAACTTGACGAACTGACCTTCCGCGAACTCGGCAATGGCAGCGTCGAAATCAGCCTGTCCGATGATTACACGGTATCGGCAAGCCTCGGTGACGGGGACGAACACCTGAACCTTGTCCTGACTGCAAGCCGGTCCGACCTGTCCATCGTCGCCAGCGGCGATGAGAACGAGACCACCTATGTCATTGCCGCCGCCGGAATCACGGTGGAGGCGACCACGTTCGAGTTCGGCGGCCGGCCCATGAACGGCGATATGCGGATGGACCTGTCGGACTATGCCGGCAGCTACGCCGTGACGCGCGGAGAATCGGCCATCTTCAGGACCAGTGACCGGATCGCCCTGATCACGATTGCCGCGAATTTCGATAACCCGGAAGACGATTCGGTCTTTGATCTGGCCGCGAGGGTGGAGGATCCGTCGCTTGATGCCCACATGACGCTGCCGGAAGCGTTCGATCCGGAGAACATGGCCCTGAGCGTCGCGAATGGCTTCGCGGTCAGCACGGAATACGCGACAGGCGCCCTGAACCTGTCGCTGTCGAGCGTTGAGGCGGGTGAAAACCTCGACATCGAGATCAATACCGGCAATGCCGAAGGCAGCTTCGGGATGAGCGCGGACGGGCTGGGCGTTTCCGAACGTGTGCAGGATTTGTCCGTCATACTCTCGGGCAGTGACATTCCGTTCCCGCAAATCGCCGTCAGTGCTGCGGAAGCCGGCGCGAACATCCTGATGCCGGTGTCAGGATCGAAGCAACCGCAGGATCTGGCCCTGGGACTGCGCCTTGTCGATCTGGATGTTCAGGATGAAATCTGGGGTATTTTCGATCCGGCAGGGATGTTGCCGCACGATCCGCTGACCCTGATCGTGGAGACGGAAGGCAAGGGCAACTGGTTCTTCGATGTAATGGACCCTGCGGAACAGCAATCCATCGCCCTCGGCGGCGAGGTTCCGGGCGCATTGCACGCGCTCACGCTCGGGGAACTGAGGCTTTCGGTTGCCGGGGCGGAACTGACCGGCAATGGCGGCTTTACCTTTGACAACAGCGATCTGGCCACCTTCGGCGGGTTACCCCGCCCCGCAGGGGCGCTCGACCTGAAACTGATCGGGGGCAATGCGCTTCTGGATGCGCTGGTCGCCATGGACCTGTTGCCCGAAAATCAGGCCATGGCCGCGCGCATGATCATGGGTCTGTTCGCCATCGCCGGACCGCAAGAGGACGAACTGACCTCGAAAATCGAGGTGAACGCCGAGGGTCAGGTGCTGGCCAACGGCCAAAGGCTGAGGTAGCACCGGCGCTTCGACTTCGGGAAAGGGCTGCGCCGTGCGGTCCTTTTTCCGTGACCGGGCTTGCGCGTCTTCGCGCATGGAACTACCTCCTGATCCAGCGACAGGGCCAGCGACAGGGAAAGAACATGATGACGCAAGCGCTGGAAACGCTGACAGAGCGGCTGCTGAATCACGCAAGCCGGGCCGGGGCGGACGCGGCGGATGCGCTGGCGGTGGAGGGGCAATCGCTTTCGGTCGATGTACGGGGCGGCAGGCTGGAACACGCCGAACGCTCCGAAGGCGTCGATATGGGGCTCCGGGTGTTTGTGGGCCAGCGTCAGGCGGTGGTTTCCGGTTCCGACATCCACGAGGACACGATGGCCGAAATGGCGATCCGCGCGGTTGCCATGGCGAAAGAAGCGCCGGTGGACCCGACCGCGGGCCTTGCCGATGCTTCCGAGCTTGCGCGGCGCCGGGATGCGGCGGCGCTGGAACTCGACGACCCGAGCCCGGAACCCGGCCCCGCGGCACTGGAACAGGATGCGCTGAAGGCCGAAGCGGCGGCGCTTGGCGTGGCCGGTGTCAGCCAGGTCCAGACCGCCGGCGCCGGTTACGGGCGGCAACGGTTTCATCTGGCGGCGACCAACGGATTTTCCGGCGGCTATGCCCGCACCAGCCGCGAACTGCATTGCGTCGCGATCAGCGGCGAAGGGGCGGGCATGGAACGCGATTACCACGCCGATTCCCGTGTTTTTCAGTCCGATCTGCAAAACCCCGAGGAAATCGGGCGCATCGCCGGGGAACGCGCGGCGGAACGCGCGGGCGGGCGCAAGCCCGGAACCGGCACCTTTCCGGTACTGTTTCACGAACGGGTGGCGGGTTCGCTTCTGGGGCACCTGCTGGGGGCGATCAATGGCGGCGCGGTCGTCCGGGGCGCAACATGGCTGCGCGATGCGATGGGCGAACAGGTTCTGCCCAAGGGTCTTTCACTGACCGAAGACCCGCACCGCGCGCGGGTTTCCGGCTCTCGCCCCTTTGACGGCGAGGGTCTGCCCACCGCGCGCCGCGACATCGTGTCGGACGGCGTGTTGCAGGGCTGGGTGCTGGATCTGGCGACCGCCCGCAGACTGGGGCTTGCAAGCACCGCGAACGCCGCGCGCGGCGCCTCTGCCCCGCCATCCCCATCCGCTTCCAATATTGCGCTGACGCAGGGCGGGCAAAGCCCGGATGAACTGATCCGCGACATGGGCGCCGGGCTTCTGGTCACGTCGATGATCGGCTCGACCATCAATCCGACGACCGGGGATTACTCTCGCGGGGTTTCGGGCTTCTGGCTGGAAAACGGGGAAATCCGGTATCCGATCCATGAATGCACCATCGCGGGCAACCTGCGCCACATGCTGATGCGGATCATCCCGGCCAATGATGCGCGCGCGCACCTTCGCCGCGTCGTGCCATCGCTTCTGATAGAGGGGATGACCCTTGCAGGGGAATGATCTTGCCCTGCTGATCGACGCCGCCGGGGCCAGCGGCGAGATCGCGCGCAGGCACCGGAGCAACGGCGTGGAGGTCCGGGACAAACCGGGCGGCGCCGGTCCCGTCACCGAAGCCGATCTGGAGATCGACCGGATGCTGAAGGCGGATCTTCTGTCCGCGCGGCCCGATTATGGCTGGCTGTCGGAAGAAACCGAAGACGATGCCGCGCGCCTGACCCGCGACCGGGTTTTCATCATCGACCCGATCGACGGCACCCGCGCCTTCATCGACGGTCACGGGGACTTTGCCCATTCGCTGGCGATTGCGGAACACGGGCGCATTGTCGCCGCCGCCATCTATCTGCCGCTCAGGGATCAGATGTTCACCGCCTCCGCCACCGATCCGGCGCGCCTGAACAGCACCCCCATCGCCGCGAATGCCGCAGGGCTTGACGGCGCCGCCGTGCTGGCCGCGCGGACGAATTTCGACCCCTCCCACTGGCCGGGCGGCGTCCCTGCGGTGAACCGGCATTTCCGCTCTTCGCTGGCCTATCGCCTCTGCCTCGTGGCGCAGGGCCGGTTCGACGCCATGCTGACCCTGCGCCCAACCTGGGAATGGGACATCGCCGCGGGCAGCCTGATCGTCGAGCGCGCGGGCGGCAACGCATCCGACCGCACCGGCGGCGCGCCCATGCGCTTCAACAACCCCACCCCCCGCCTGAACGGCATCGTTGCGGCGGGCCCCGGTCTGCATACGCAACTGCTGGAGCGGCTGAACTGACGCCCTGCCGCGATCCGTTTCGTGGCCATACGCCTTTCAAGCGGGAAAACAATCCGTTAGTGTGACCCCGGTTGCAATTCATTCGGAGACCGCGATGACCTTGGAACCGGGCTTGGACCTGAGCCTGATCCCCGTTGCCGGTGGCGAACCGGCAGGCTCCGCCATACCGGCCAATGCCGCCCGTTCCGTCCGCGAACCGGGTGGGTAGGGGCCACAGGATGGCAGTGCGCTGGTCCGCATTTCTTGACAGACTGCACCGTGGGGCGCGCGCGCGGCCCACCTCCCGCCGGGCGCGGCACGGTGGCGGCTTCCAGCTCTGGTGCCACGCGACGACCGGGGCGCAGGCCCATGCCCTGGCAGAGCTTTCGACGCGCTGCACCGGGGAGGCGCACACTCTGGAGGCGTTGATCACCACGGGGGGCGAACCCGCTGCGCGGGCGCTGTCGGGCCTGTCGCTGCCGGACACCGTGGCCGGCCTTCCGGCCAGAAACGATGCGCCGGACCTGCCCGCAGGCTTTCATCCCGGCCTGGTGATCTGGACCGGCAATCCCGAAATGCCACCGGCTGTCATGCGTCATGCCGACCAGGGCGCAAGGCTTGTTCTGGTGGATCTGAATGCGCCGTCACAGCAGGTTTTCCGGCGCTGGAAGAAACCGGGATACGTGCGGGCGAATCTCGGGAAATGCACCCGCATCTTTGCCGCCGATCAGAACGCGCTTGAGTGGCTGGAGGCAATCGGCGTCGCCGGATCGAAGGCGCGCATGTTGGGCCCGCTGCGCCACGGGATCGCCATCGCACCCTGCGACGAGTATCTGCTCTCGGATTATGCCGATCTGACAAGCGCCCGGCCCATCTGGCTGTGCGTGGATTTCACCATGGCCGAACGCGGGATGATACTGGAAGCGCATCGCAACGCCTTGCGCGCCGCGCACCGGCTGCTGCTGGTCATCGTTCCCGCCGACGCCGACAGCGGCCCGGAAATTGCCCGCTGGTTCGATGACGCGGGTCTTCGGTCGGGCTGCCAGTCCCTGAACCACAGCCCGGAACCGGAGTGTCAGATCTTCGTCGCCGACGATCCGGCGGACGCGAATCTCTGGTATCGGCTTGCCACGATCTCTTTCATGGGCGGCAGTTTCGGTGAAGGCGGGCGGGAAAACCCGTTCCGCCCGGCGGCGCTGGGATCGGCCGTCATCCATGGACCCCGGCCCGGTTCGCACGATGAATTCTACAGGCTGCTGTCCGAAGCGGGCGGCGCGGCCAGTGTCGGGGATCAGCAGGCGCTCTCCGGTTTTCTGATGCGGCTCCTGTCGCCGCATCACGCGGCTGAAATGGCGCATCGCGCCTGGCAGGTCACGTCTGCCGGGGCCGAACTGATCGACGCCCTGACATCCGAGGTTCAGGACGCGATTGATCCTGCAAGGGCAAAGGCGTGATGCAGGCGCCGCGCTTCTGGTTCACGCCGCCGGACAAACCCGCCATTGCCGCCCGGCTTCTGTCGCCGCTGGGCAAGCTCTATGCTTGGGGCGCTGCACGGCGGCTGCGGGGGCATGGCGGGGTCTCTGCCGGTGTGCCGGTCATCTGTATCGGCAACCTGAACGCAGGCGGCGCCGGCAAGACGCCGGCCGCCATCGCCATCGCCCTGCGCCTGCGGGACCGGGGCCTGAACCCGCACATCGTCTCGCGCGGGTATGGCGGCCGCCTTGACGGGCCGGTGCGGGTTTTGCAACGGGACCACAACGCGCAGGAAGTCGGCGACGAACCCCTGCTGCTGGCCGCCTTTTCCCCGACCTGGGTAGCAAGGGACCGGGCGCGCGGGGCGCTGGCGGCATGTGCCGCCGGGGCGGATGTGGTCCTTCTGGATGACGGGTTCCAGAACCCTTCGGTCATCAGCGACCTGTCCCTGATCGTGGTCGATGCCGCCCATGGGTTTGGCAATGGCCGGGTTCTGCCGGCCGGGCCGCTGCGGGAACCGGTGGCAACCGGTCTGGCCCGCGCCGACCTGATCCTGTCCATCGGCGATGATCGGGCGCAGAGCGATTTTTCCCGGCGCTGGTCCGGTGAAATCGACCTCCCGCATCTGACCGGACAGCTTGCGCCGCTGCCCACCGGGATGGAGTGGAACGGCCTCAGGGTGCTTGCCTTCGCCGGGATCGGTCATCCGGACAGGTTCTTTGCAACGATGCGCGGGCTGGGGGCGGATCTGGTCCGCGCCGAGCCGCTATCGGATCATCAGCCGCTGACCGAGGCGCTGATGACCCGGCTTCTGAACGATGCCAGGGCCAAAGGCGCGCAGCTTGTGACCACCGAAAAGGACGCGGTGCGCCTGCCGCCCGGTTTCCGCCGGAACGTGCTGACTGTCCCGGTGCGGCTGGAGGTGGCGGACTGGTCCGCCCTTGACGCGGCGCTCGACCGGCTTATTTCCGCAACAGCCCGGCCCTGATGCGCGCGCCATGCTCGTCCAGCCGGGGCGAGGCGCGGTCCAGCGACAGTTCGGCATCCGAAAACCGCATCGGGCTGCGCACCCCCTGCACATCGCCGAAATCCAGCCGCAGCCGCCGGGCCACCACTTGCGGATCGGCAAAAACCTCTTGCATGTCGTTGATCGGTCCCGCCGGAACATTCGCCCCCGCACAGGCGGCCAGCAGATCGGCCTTGCGGAACTTCCGTATCCCGGCGCTCAGCAGAACCGTCAGGCTCTCGCGGTTTTCCACCCTGTCCGCATTGGTCCGATAGGCGGTCTGGTCGGCCAGGCGTTCCTGCCCCAGCACCCGGCAGAACCGCCGGAACTGGGTGTCATTGCCGACCGCCACGATGATGAACCCGTCGGCACAGTCGAACACCTGATACGGCGACAGGTTCGGATGCGCATTGCCCAGCCGCCCCGGCGTGCTGCCGGTCGCCAGATAGTTCATCGCCTGATTGGCGGTGACGGAAACCGCCACATCCAGCAGTGACATGTCGATATGCTGGCCCTTGCCCGTCGCGTGGCGCTGATGCACCGCCGCCAGAATCGCCGCTACCGCATGGATGCCGGTGAATATGTCAGTCACCGCCACCCCGGCTTTCATCGGTTGGCCGTCCGGCTCTCCGGTGATCGACATCAGGCCCGACATGCCCTGAATGATATAATCATACCCGGCGCGACGGGCATAAGGCCCGTCCTGCCCGAACCCGGTGATCGAGCAATAGACAAGCTGCGGGTTCAGCTCTTTCAGGCTGTCATGATCAAGCCGGTATTTCGCCAGCCCGCCCACCTTGAAGTTTTCGATCAGGATATCCGCATCGCGCACCAGATCGCGCACCAGCGCCTGCCCCGCCGGGTCGCGGAAATCCACCGCGATGGATTGCTTGCCGCGGTTGCAGGCGTGAAAATAGGCGGCGGTGCGCTCCTCTGCGCGGGTGACGAAAGGCGGACCCCAACGGCGGGTATCGTCGCCTTCGGGGCTTTCGACCTTGATGACCTCCGCGCCGAGATCGGCCAGCGTCTGCCCCGCCCAGGGACCGGCAAGAATCCGGGCCAGTTCGACGACCTTCAATCCGGCAAGCGGGGCCGCCGTCAACCGCCCAGCTTCCTGTCCAGAACCTCGCGCAGGGCGTCATAGCCCATGTTGGAATATTTCTTGCCGTCGATGATGAATGAAGGGGTCGAACTGATTCCGTCCGCCTCGGCCTGCTTCTGGTAATTGGCGACCATCGCCTGGGCCCGGTCGGCATCGTTCAGGCAGGTCTCCAGCGTCTCGTTCGGGATGCCCGCGCGCCTGCCGATGACCCGCAGATTGTCGGCAATCCCCTTGGGCGTGTCTGCACCCATCCATTCGCGCTGCTCTTCATAGAGAATATCGGAAATGCCGAAATATTTCGCCTCGCCCCCACAGCGCGCCACGATCGCCGCCCACAGGCCGAGCCGGTCGAAATAGACTTCGCGATAGATGAAACGGACCTTGCCGGTGTCGATATAATCCGCCTTCAGGTCCGCAAACACCGTCTTGTGGAAATTCGCGCAATGCGGGCAGGTGTAGGAAGCATATTCGATCATCGTGACCGGCGCGTCCTCTGCCCCCAACACCATGTCCACGATGCCGGACGCATCCATCCCCGCCACATCCTGGGCGCTGACGCCGATCAGGTTGATGCCGCCTGCCGCCATCGCTGCGGCGGTGCCCAGAAACACTCTGCGATCCATGTTCTTGTCCTCTCGATTCACGTTCTGTTCCGACTTAGGACGCTTGCCCCTAGGGCTGCAAGCGCCCGGCGCAGTTTTTCATCCGCAACCGGCGCGGTCATTGACTGCGCTGCGGCCCGAATCTCGGGCTTTTCAACAGGTTCGGTGCGTTCCGGGGCCGGGCGAAACTTTGCCTGCCCTTCGGCGAACCCCATGGGCGCGGTCTGGGTGATCCGGATTTTTGAGATTGCGGCATAGCCGTAACAGGCATTCACCCGTTCGCGCAGACGATCTTTCTGCATCTCCAGGATCGGGGCGTTGGCCCCCGTGGTCAGCACCGTAAGCGTCGCGCCCAACCCCTCGCGCCCGTACCCCACCTTCACCGGCCGGGTCGTGCGGGCCAGATCGGCCCCGGCAATCTCTTCCCAATGGGTCAACAGCCGCGTGACGGCAAAGCCGCGCGACTCGCCAGCCTTGCGGATGTGCGATTTCAGCAGCGTCGCCGCCCGGGCAAAACCCCTGCCCCTGCGCACCTGCGGTTGATCCTTGTCCGGTTTCCGTGCCATCACTTCGTTTCCAAAGGCTGGCGTCATTCTACGCGACCTGCGCGCCAGCGCCACAGAAATTCCGTTGCGAAAGGTAAAGCGTGCGTGAACTCCCCCTCAGCCGGATGCTGCTGGACTGGTACGACCGCCACGCCCGCGACCTACCATGGCGGACCGGACCGGCGGACCGCAAGGCCGGGATCGTACCCGATCCCTATCGCGTCTGGCTGTCGGAAATCATGTTGCAGCAAACCACCGTCGCCGCCATGCGCGGCCATTTCCACCGCTTCACCCGGCGCTGGCCCACGGTCGAGGCCCTCGCCGCCGCACCGGATGCAGAGGTGATGGGCGAATGGGCCGGGCTGGGCTACTACGCCCGGGCCCGGAACCTTCTGAAATGCGCGCGCCTTGTCGTGGCGGAACATGGCGGGCGGTTCCCCGACACCCATGCCGCGCTCCTGAGCCTTCCGGGGATCGGACCCTATACCGCCGGGGCCATTTCCGCCATCGCCTTTGACCGCGCGGAAACCGTCGTTGACGGCAATGTCGAACGTGTCATGGCGCGGCTGTGCGCGGTGGAAACACCCTTGCCGGTCGCCAAACCCGAACTGTTCCGCCATGCCGCCGCGCTGACACCGGAAGAACGCCCCGGCGACCATGCCCAGGCCGTCATGGATCTGGGGGCAACGATCTGCACACCTCGAAACCCCGCCTGCGGCATCTGCCCGTGGCGCGGCCCCTGCAAGGCGCGCAGGGGCGGGATTGCAGCGGACCTGCCGCGCAAACGACCCGCTGCGCCCAGGCCCACACGGTTCGGCATCGCCTATCTCGTCCGGCGCACCGATGGGCCTTGGCTGCTGGAGCGACGCCCCGGCAAGGGGTTGCTGGGCGGTATGCTGGGCTGGCCCTGCTCGGACTGGGAAGAGGCGCCTTTGGCAAGGCCGCCGCTTTCGGCGGACTGGAAAGACGTACCGGGCGAAGTGCGGCACACCTTCACCCATTTCCACCTGCGACTGGCCCTGAAGATGGCAATCGTGCCGCCCGATACGCAACCGGCGCGGGGGAAATTCCTGCCGACGGCGCTGTTCGACCCCTCGGACCTGCCGACGGTGATGCGCAAAGCCTTTCATCTGACGCAGGATTATCTGTTACAGAGGACGGATTCGGGGATATGATCCCGGCAAGGCGCAACAACACGACGACACGATGATGAACAGTCCGCATGGTTTGCAGATGGCCGCCCCTTTCTGGATGTCGCTGGCATTGGCGCCGATCATGGGGATCGCCGCCGCATATGGCGGCTGGGCGCTGCTGTTGCCGCCCCTCTATGCGCTTGGGCTGGTCAGTCTGCTGGACAGGCTGACCGGGCTGGAAACCTCCAACGCCGATCCGGACACCCCGGATCGGGCGCTGTTCTGGCATCGGCTGATCACGCTGATCTGGTTCCCGGTGCAACTGGCGATGCAACTTGGCCTGCTGTGGTGGGTCACACGGGACAGCGCATTGGCCACATGGGAAAAAATCGCGCTTTTCCACGGGGTCGGCATCGCCGCCGGCGCGGTCGGTATCAACTACGCGCATGAGCTGATGCACCAGGGCAATCGGCTGGAACGCTGGCTGGGCGATCTTTTGATGGCCAGCGTCTTCTACGGCCATTTCCGCAGCGAACACCTGCTGGTCCATCATCACCATGTCGGCACCCCACGCGATCCGGTGACGGCGCGGTACAACGAAGGTTTCCACCGCTTTTTCCCGCGCGTTCTCGGGCAATGCCTGCTCTCCGCCTGGCGGGCGGAGCGCGGGAAACTGGCGCACCGGGGATGTGGCCCATTGCATCCCGCCAACCCGTTCTGGCGCTACGGCGCACTGCAAATGGCGATGCTGACCGCCGCCTGGGCGATCGGCGGCTGGCCGGGCATCGGCCTGATCCTGTTTCAGGCGTTCATCGCCGTGCTGTATCTGGAACTGACAAATTATGTGGAACATTACGGACTGACGCGCAAATATCTGGGAGATGGCAAATATGAACATGTCAAACCCCACCATAGCTGGAACGCCGATCACAGGGTGTCGAACTGGCTTTTGATCAACCTTCAGCGCCACTCGGATCACCATTACAAGCCGAACCGGCGCTTTCCGCTGTTGCAGACCTATTCGCGGGCCGAAGCCCCGCAACTGCCCTACAGCTATCCGATCATGACCGCCGCCGCACTGATTCCGCCGCTCTACCGGCGTATGATGAACCCGCGCGTGCGGGCCTGGCGGCGGCAGTTCTACCCGGAAATCAGCGATTGGCCGGCCCGCAAGGCAGGCGCAGACCCGATGCCCGGCAAGGCCGCCCCCCTGGCCTGACGGCCTTCCCCGCCAGAACCTGCGAAGGCGCGGGCGGGGGCAGGTGGGGGCGTGGCTCCCGCAGGGTCGCGGGCCGGATCGGGAATCGCCTTGTCCCGCTCCGTTGTCCCGCCCTGGCAAATTCGTGGCCCGAACGCAAATATGACAAGTGCGCCGGGGCGCATCGCCCGCGCCATTTCCCCACGGCAACCGCAATGGCGAACCCGGCGGGCGATGCAGCGGTTTCCGAAAACCGCCGGACGCGGGCTCAGTTCAAGGCCGCATCCGTGATGTCATCGGTCCAGGCCCCTTCGGGCGCGGCAGCGATCACCGGATCGGAACCGCCAGCCAGCAGCGTATCCACCGTGCGCTGATAATCCGCCGGGTCCAGCGCCCCGTTCGAGCCTGCCGTCAGCTTTGCGATCTCCCTCATCATCCGGCGCTGATGCCTTTCGGTCTGGGCTCCGGTCTCATCATGTTCAAGCACGATGTCCGCCGCCGCATCCGGGTTCGCCTCGGCCCATTTCCAGCCGCGCATACTGGCCCGCACGAACCGCACAAGCTGATCCCGGAACGCTTCGTCATCCAGACGGTCCTCCAGCACATAAAGCCCGTCTTCCAGCGTCGCGACGCCCTGATCCTCGTACTTGAAAGTGACCAGATCGTCGGCGGACAGCCCCGCATCAATGATCTGCCAGTATTCGTTATAGGTCATGGTCGAGACGCAATCCGCCTGCCCTTGCAGGATCGGATCGACGTTGAAGCCCTGTTTCAGCACGGTCACGCCATCCGCCCCGCCTTCGGTCGGCAGGCCAAGCGTGCTCATCCAGCTCAGGAACGGATATTCATTGCCAAAGAACCAGACGCCCAGCGTGCGGCCGGCGAAATCGTCCGGGCCGGCAATGCCGGTGTCCTTGCGGCAGGTCAGCATCATGCCGGAGGATTTGAACGGTTGCGCGATGTTTACCAGCGCCAGCCCCTTTTCACGCGCCGCCAGCGCGGCAGGCATCCATTCCACCGTCACATCGGCCCCGCCACCGGCGATCACCTGCGTCGGCGCAATGTCCGGCCCGCCCGGCTTTATGGTGACGTTCAGGTTCTCTTCGTCATAAAACCCGTTCTCCAGCGCCACATAATAGCCCGCGAACTGCGCCTGCGTGACCCATTTCAACTGTAGCGTTAGCGTACCAGTCGCCGGCCCCCGAAGGGCCAGCCATAAAACGATCAGAAGTAGAACTGGAACCAGCACCAGCGCGACGACCCTCATCGGTAGCTTTTTCATCATCCGTCTCCCTTGTTGGATTTGTTGGATTTCAAGTATGCTCAGTCTCTTTGCGAAGGATGCCAGAAGGTCATCCCCTTTTCCATCATTATGACGATTCCGTAGAAGGCAGAGCCCGCCAGCGCCGCCACCGTGATCTCTGCCCATACCATGTCAAGGCCCAGCCGACCGACCTCTGTCGAGATGCGAAACCCCATCCCGCGCGTCGGCGATCCGAAATACTCCGCCACGATCGCCCCGATCAGCGCCAGGGTCGTCGCCACCTTCAGGCCGTTGAAGATGAACGGCATCGCCGCAGGCAGGCGCAGCTTCAGAAGCGTCTGCGAATGGTTCGCCGCATAGGTCCGCATAAGGTCAAGCTGCATCCGGGACGCCTCTTTCAGCCCCTGCACCGTGTTCACGAGGATCGGAAAGAACACCATCACCACCACGACCGCCGCCTTGGACTGCCAGTCGAACCCGAACCAGTTCACCAGAATCGGCGCGATCCCGACAATGGGCAGGGCGGCGACGAAGTTCCCGATGGGCAGCAGCCCTTTTTGCAGGAACGCGCTGCGATCCACCGCCAGCGCCATCAGAAACGCCGCCGCCGCCCCGACAAGAAACCCCGCCAGCGCGCCCTTCAGCACCGTCTGGCTGAAATCGAGCCACAGCGTCCCGGTTGACGCGGCGAATTTCGCGGCAATCGCGGAAGGCGCGGGCAGGATGATCCGCGACACGTTCAGCCCGGTCACGATGCCTTCCCACAACACCAGCACGGCAATGCCGAAGATCGCCGGCACCGCGATCCGCACCGCCCGCACATCCCGCCAGCCCGAATGCGCCAGCCGCACGTTCAGCGCCCAGGCGGCAATCCAGAAGGCGGTGGCCGGAATCAGATATGTCATTGCGCCATCCCCATGCGCCTGAGGACCAGCGCCTGCAACGCCCCGATCAGCGTCACCAGCGCCCCGGCAAGGATCGCCGCCGCGAACAGCGCCGCCCAGATCTGGATCGGGTTGCCGAACTGATCCCCGATCAGAATCCGCGCGCCCAGCCCCCGAATGGCCCCGGTCGGCAGTTCCCCCACGATCGTCCCCGCCAGCGCCGCCGCAATCCCGATCTTGAGAGAGGTGAAGAGATACGGCACCGAACCCGGCAACCGCAGTTTCCGGAACGTATCCGCACCCGACGCGCCATAGGTTTTCAGCAGATCAAGCCGCATCGCGTCCGGCGACCGCAACCCCTTCGCCATCCCCACCAGAACCGGGAAGAAGCACAGATAGGCCGAGATGATCGCCTTCGGCACCGTCCGCCCGTCGATCCCCAGAGAGTTCGACAGCACGATGATCATCGGCGCGATGGCCACGATCGGCACCGTCTGGCTGATGATCGCCCAGGGCATCAGGCTCATCTCCAGGGTTCGGGAAAAGACGATTCCGACAGCCATCAGAATGCCGACCGACACCCCCAGGGCGAACCCCCAGAAGGTCGCCGACAGCGTTACCCAGCCGTGAAAGACAAGGCTGCGTCTGGACGTGACCTTCTGCTCGACCGTGGTCTTCCACAGTTCGTCAAACACCTGATGCGGCGGCGGCAGGCGTGGCCGGCCCTGCGATTGCGTATCGGCAATGAGTTCCGGCAGGCTCAGTTCCACCCCCGCGCGCTTTGCCTGGGCATGGGCCCATTTCGCATTCATCGCGACGGAACCGGCGTACCAGAGCGCCACGATGGCGCCCAGAACGACAAGGACGGGCAGGGCATTGCGCATCACATCCGCCCCCGGCGATACACCGTTGCAATTGCAATGGCGACGTGATGCAGACACCGGAAATCGCCCATCTCAGACCTCGCCCCCATGCCCCGCACGCAGCCCCTTGCGCACCCGGTGGGCAATCTCGATAAATTCCGGCGTGTCGCGGATATCAAGTGGCCTGCACTTCGGCAGTGGGCTTTCGATGACATCCGTGATCCGCCCCGGCCGCGGGCTCATCACCACGATCCTGGTGGACAGATACACCGCCTCGGGAATCGAATGGGTCACAAACCCGATGGTCTTTCCCGTCCGCGCCCAGAGCGCCAGAAGCTGTTCGTTCAGATGGTCGCGCACAATTTCGTCCAGCGCCCCGAACGGCTCATCCATCAGCAGAATATCCGCATCAAAGGCCAATGCCCTGGCAATGGAGGCGCGCTGTTGCATCCCGCCGGAAAGCTGCCACGGGTATTTCTTGCCAAATCCTTTCAGATCGACGAGTTCCAGGACGTTCTCGACCCTCCTGTCCTGCTCTGCCCTGTCGAAGCCCATGATCTCCAGAGGCAGTCTGACATTGCCTGCGATGGTTCTCCACGGATACAGCCCCGCCGCCTGAAACACATAGCCATAGGCCCGCTTCCGCCGCGCCTCGTCCGGGGTCATTCCATTGACGGTCAGGCTTCCCCCGGTGGGTTCCTCCAACGCGGCGATCGTCCTCAGAAAGGTGGTTTTTCCGCATCCCGACGGCCCGATGAAACTGACGAAATCGCCCTTGTCCACCGCAAGGCTCACGTCTTGCAGCGCATGTACGGGCCCATCATCGGTCTGGAATGTCAGATCGAGGTTTCTTGCCTCAATTACAGTCTTTTGCCCCAAGGCGTCCATCCTCTCGGTCAAATCCCCGCCGGAATGTTCATCGGGTCACGGTTGATCTGCCTGGGCGCGGTCAACTCCTTCCACCTGCCCAGCGCCTTGTGCGCCGACGGAAAGGCCGGGCGCGGAACGAAACGGCCGCGGCCGGGCTGCGGCTGGGAATTCTGGCCCCAGGCCCATATAACCTCGCCCCGGCTGATCGTATAGCGGCTTTGCGCCGTGACCTCGAAGCCCTCGAACACGTTGTAATCAAGGATCGAATGGTGGTTCGACTGGCTTATCGTCCTAGTGATCGCGGGATCCCAGACCACGACATCGGCATCCGCGCCTTCGACGATCGCGCCCTTTTTCGGATATATGTTCAATATTCTGGCGATGTTGGTCGAAGTGGCCGCCACGAACTCGTTCGGCGTCAGGCGGCCCGTCTCCACCCCTTCGGTCCAGAGCACGGCCAACCGTTCCTCCAACCCGTTCGAGCCGTTCGGGATCAGGCAGAAATTGTCCCTGCCCATCAGCTTCTGTTCCGACGTGAACGCCGCATGATCGGTCGCCACCACTTGCAGGCTGCCCGCCTGCAACCCGGCCCAGAGACTTTCCTGATGATCCTTCGACCGGAACGGGGGCGACATCACCCGGCGGGCGGAGTGCATCCAGTCGCCGGTGAAATACACGCTCTCATCCAGGGTCAGGAACTGGATCAGCGGTTCGCCATAGACCCGCATCCCCTTCTGCCGGGCGCGGCGGATCGCCTCATGCGCCTGCTCGCAGGACACATGCACGATATAAAGCGGCACACCCGCCGCATCGGCAATGGTGATCGCCCGGTTCGCAGCCTCGCCCTCGAACTCCGGCGGGCGCGAAAAGGCATGGCCTTCCGGTCCGGTAATGCCCCTGGCCAGCATTTCCTGCTGCTTGTCCGCGACCAGATCGCCATTTTCCGCATGGACCATCGGCAGCGCGCCCAGTTCGGCGCAGCGCCTGAAGGACGCATACATCTCGTCATCCTCGATCATCAGCGCGCCCTTGTAGGCCATGAAGTGCTTGAAACTGTTGACCCCCATTTCAACAGCGTCCTTCATCTCGTTGAAAACGGACTCGTTCCAGCCGGTGACGGCCATGTGATAGCCGATGTCGGAACATATCTGCGGGGCGGATTTGCGGTGCCATTCGTTGATTGCGTTCCTGATGGAGCCGTCTTCGCCCGGCAGGCAGAAATCAATCAGCATCGTCGTGCCGCCCGCCGCCGCGGCCCAGGTGCCGGTCTCGAACGTCTCTGCCGCCGTGGTGCCCATGAAGGGCATTTCCAGATGGGTGTGCGGGTCAATCCCGCCGGGAATCACATACGCGCCTTCGGCGTCGATATATTCATCGCCCTTCAGAGCCTCGCCAATCTGCCTGATGACCTCGCCCTCGATCAGGACATCGGCCTTCCAGGTCCGGTCCGCCGTGCAGACGACGCCGTTCTTGATGACTTTGGTCATTGGTTGTCTCCCTGTTCGCTGGCACTGTTCCTGCGCTGGCCTCTTCCACGGACCGACGCTGTTTCCGCCTCTGTCGCATCTGTCGCACCTGTGCCGATGCCCGGAAGCGTCTGCCCTGCAAACCCGGCGTTCACTCCTCAATCTCCGCCGTCTCGACCACCGCGTGCATCAGCACATCGGCCCCGGCGATGGCCCATTCCTTCGATATTTCCTCCGCCTCATTGTGGCTGAGGCCGTCCACGCAGGGGCACATGACCATGGCGGTGGGGGCGACGCGGTTGATCCAGCAGGCGTCGTGACCCGCGCCCGAGATGATGTCGCGATGAGTATGGCCCAGCCGTTCGGCGGCATTGCGCAGGGCGGCCACGCAGCCCGCCTCGAAGGTCACGGGGTCAAAGCCGCCGACCTTTTCAAACGCCACGCCAAGGCCCATTTCATCGCAGATCGCCGTGGCGCCATCCCTCAGCCGCGCCTCCATGTCCTGAATGACGCTCAGGTCCGGCGACCGGAAATCGACGGTGAACACCACCTTGCCCGGAATCACGTTGCGGGAATTCGGGTGGACATCAATATGCCCCGCCGCCCCCACCGCGTGCGGCGCATGGGAAAGCGCAATCCGGTCCGCCAGTTCCAGCACACGCGCCAGCCCCAGCCCGGCGTTCCGCCGCATCGCCATGGGGGTAGAGCCGGTATGCGCCGCCTTCCCGGTGATCGTCACCTGCGTCCAGCTAAGCCCCTGCCCATGAGTGACGATACCTATATCCTTGCCTTCGGCCTCCAGAATCGGCCCCTGTTCGATGTGAAGCTCAAAGAAGGCGCGCATCCGGCGGACGCCGACCGGTTCATCGCCCTTCCAGCCGACCCGCGCCAGTTCATCGCCGAACGTCCTGCCATCGGCGTCTTCGCGGCCATGCGCCCAGTCCAGCCCATGCACCCCGGCAAACACGCCGGAGGCCAGCATCGCAGGGGCAAAGCGCGTCCCTTCCTCATTCGTCCAGTTGGTGACAACGATCGGGTGTCTGGTCCTGATGCCCAGATCGTTCAGCGTGCGGACGATCTCCAGCCCGCCCAGCACCCCCAGCACCCCGTCATATTTCCCGCCGGTCGGCTGCGTATCCAGATGCGATCCCACATGGACCGGCAGCGTATCGGGCTCTGTCCCCTCTCGCCGCGCGAACATGGTGCCCATCTGATCCACGCCCATGACGCACCCGGCCTCTTCGCACCACCGCTGAAAAAGCGCCCGGCCCTCGGCGTCCGCATCGGTCACGGTCTGGCGATTGTTGCCGCCCGCCACGCCCGGCCCGATTCCGGCCATCTCCATCAGGCTGTCCCACAGACGGTCGCCGTTGATCTTCAGGTTCTCTCCGGGGGCGGGCATGGGTGTCTCCTCTGTCAGAACGGGGCGGTGCGCCCCGCAGCGCGCGCGTTTACCGAATCTTCTGCCGCAATGTTTGACCATTTGGTCAGGAACACGCTATCAAAGACTCGGGGGCAGTCAAGAATTACGGCGCCAAAATCCGCCCGGCGGCCCGGAAAAGCGCGAAACGGGACACGAAATGACAGAAGCACACCGCCATAACCGCCGCAATCGCCGTACCCGCATCCAGCAAAAGAATATCGACCGCATTCTGGAAGCCGCGCTGGAGGTGTTTTCCCGGCACGGGTATCGTGGTTCCACCCTTGATCAGATCGCGATGGCGGCGGCGTTGTCGAAACCCAATCTGCTTTATTATTTCCCATCCAAGAAAGCGATCCACCGGGAACTTCTGTCCGGGCTTCTGGACCTGTGGCTGGACCCGTTGCGCGGGCTGGACCCGAAGGGCGAGCCGCTTGCCGAAATCCTGTCCTACGCGCGCCGCAAACTGGAGATGAGCCGCGACCTGCCCCGTGAAAGCAGGCTTTTCGCCAATGAGATCGTTCAGGGCGCGCCGCGGATCATGGACACCCTCGAAGGGCCGCTGAAGGCGTTGGTGGATGAAAAGGCGGCGCTGGTTGAGAGCTGGATCGCCGCAGGAAGGATCGCCCCTGTCAATCCATGGCACCTGATCTTTTCCATCTGGTCGCTCACCCAGCACTATGCGGATTTCGAGGTGCAGGTCCGCGCGATCCTGAAAGGGCATGAGAGCGACCCGTTCGAAGAGGCGCAGCATTACATCGAAACGCTTCTGACCCGGACGCTGGGCGCCCGGATCGACCCGCCGCGCACATCGGCGCAATCGTCATCCGGTTGCCGCGAACCTGCGCGCCCGGCGTCCGGTCCGGTGGCCAGCCCCCTGAACCCGCATATGGCGTCCACCTTCCCGCCGCCCGTGATGGAGGCGCGGCGCTGGATGGAAGCGACCCAATTCCCGGCGGACAGGCCATTGATCAATGTCAGCCAGGCCGCGCCTGCGGACCCGCCGCCCCTGGCGCTGCGCCGGGCGATCGCAAAGACATCGCTTGCCAATCCGGGCGCACATGTCTACGGCCCGGTGCTGGGCCTTGCCGAACTGCGCGCCGCGCTGGCCGACAGATGGTCAACCCTCTATGGCGGTCCGGTTTGCCCGGAACAGGTCGCCGTTACCTCTGGCTGCAATCAGGCGTTCGTTGCAACCATGGCCACGCTCGCCGGTGCAGGGGATGAGGTGATCCTGCCGATTCCGTGGTATTTCAACCATAAAATGTGGCTGGACATGCAGGGTGTCGCAGCGGTCCCACTGCCGACAGGCCCCTCGATGCTGCCTGATCCGGGGCGCGCCGAGGCGCTGATCACGCCAGGAACCCGCGCCATCGTTCTGGTGACGCCAAACAATCCCGGCGGTGTGGAATATCCCGCCGACCTGATCCGCGCCTTCCATGCCCTTTGCCGACGCCGGAAAATCGCCTTGATCATTGATGAAACCTATCGCGATTTCCTGAGTTTCGATGGCCGCCCGCACGATCTGATCGCCGATCCCGATTGGGACGGGACTCTGATCGCGCTCTACTCGTTTTCCAAATCGTACCGCCTGACGGGTCACAGGGTCGGCGCGATTCTGGCCTCTCGCAGCCGCCTGGCGGAGGTTGAAAAATTTCTGGACACCGTTGCGATCTGCCCGCCGCAGCTTGGCCAGCACGCCGCGCTCTGGGGATTGCGCAATCTGGACGATTGGCTTGCGGACGAGCGGCAGGAGATATTGAGGCGCCGCAGCGCCATGATCAGGGGGTTTTCGGGGCTGAACGGCTGGCGGCTCCTCGGGTGCGGCGCCTGTTTCGCCTATGCGGAACACCCTCTCGACGCCCCTTCGGAGCGCCTTGCCAAAGAACTTGTGTCACAGGCGGGGATTCTGCTGTTGCCCGGCACGATGTTCATGCCGCGAAACCACCCGGACGGCAGCAGGCAGGTTCGTATTGCGTTTGCCAATACGGATGTCACCGAAGTTGCCGCCCTGTTCGAAAGATTTGCTGCTCTTGCCCCTTCGGACACAACCGCCTAAGACGTGCAAAAGCGTATGAGGAGAGTATGCCAATGACCCGCAGGAATGATCGGACCCGGCCCGAGAAGAGAAGGAACAACTCTTTCACCAGGGCCCTCGTCTGGTTGATCATGGGGATGCTCGTGGTTGGCCTCGGGGGGTTCGGCGTTACCAATTTCGGCTCTTCCCGGAGCGCCATCGGCTGGGTGGGGGACGAGGAAATCTCGGTCAACCAGTACGCGCTTGTCCTGCAACAGGAACTGCGTGCCCTTGGCCGGCAGACCGGCGAGAGCGTTTCCCTGCTGCAAGCCGATTCCATGTCGCAGCTCATCCACGGGCAAGGCGTGTCGGACCGGGTTCTGGATCGTCTCTATGCAACCGCCGCGCTGGATGACGAAGCTGGCCGGGTCGGCATTTCCGCAGGTGATGCCGAGGTGCAGGAGCAGGTCGTCGGCAATCCGGTCTTTCAGGGACTGAATGGCGAATTCGACCGCGAGGCATACCGCTCCACCCTCGATCGCAACAGATTGTCCGAACGGGAATTCGAAGAGTCCGTGCGCAAGGATCTGTCGCGCACGATCCTGCAAAACGCGGTATCGGGGGGCGTGACTGCACCCGATACGATTGCCGATGCGCTGCTCGCATACGCCGCCGAACGACGCAGCTTTCGATGGGCAAGGATCGACGAAAGCACACTCGACGCACCTTTGCCGGAGCCGACGGAAGAGCAGTTGCAAGCCTATTACGAAGCGCATCCCGGCGATTTCACGACCGAAGAAATAAAGCGGATAACCTATGTCTGGCTGACCCCCGACATGTTGCTGGAAACGATCAAAACCGATGAAGAGGCCCTGAAAAGCCTGTATAAGGAGCGTATCGGGGAATACCGGGTGCCGGAGCGGCGTCTGGTCGAACGTCTGGTGTTTGAAAACGACGAAGCCGCCGCCGCCGCGCATACGCGCCTTGTCGGCGAGGACATTTCATTCGATGCGATGGTCTCGGAACGGGGTCTTTCGCTGTCTGACATTGATCTCGGGGACGTGACGGCAGAGCAGCTTGGCGATGCCGCTGCGGCTGTGTTCGCGCTGGAAACCCCCGGCGATTTCACCGATCCGCAGCCATCCGTCCTTGGCCCCGCCATTTACCGCATGAACGGGGTGCTGAATGCCAGGGAAACCAGCTATGAGGACGCGCGGCCGGACCTGCTGTCCGAATACGCGCTGGACCGCGCCCGCAGCACTATCGCCAATCAGGTATCCGGTCTTGAGGATCTTCTGGCGGAGGGGGCGACACTTGAAGAAATAGCCGATGAAACCGAACTCGTGCTGGAGCGCACAGACTGGTCCGATCAGGGGTCCGATCAGGCCGAAGATGACATCACCGGCTATGAGGCGTTCCGTCAGGCCGCAAGCCGGGTGACGGAGGATGACTTCGCCGAAATCGCCGAACTGGAAGACGGCGGCGTCTTTGCCCTGCGGCTTGACGAGGTGATCCCGCCGACACTTCAACCCTTCGATACCGTGCGCAGCACTGTTGCAAGCGGCCGGAGCGCCGCGCAGACGCAGCAACGGCTGGACGAGCAGGCCGGGGAACTGGCGTCGCGGTTGAACGACGGCGCGTCTTTTGAAGAGCTTGGCCTGACGGCGCGTGATGAGAAAGAGCGCGATCGCAATGCGTTTGTCGAGGGAACCCCGCCCGCGTTTATCGCCGAGGTGTTTGAAATGACGCCTGACGAGGCGCGCCCGGTTTCGTCGGAGGGCGCTGCATTGATCGTTCAGCTTGACGAGATACTGCCGCCGGACCCGGAGGAGGCCGGGACAAGCGCCCTGGCCGGGCAACTGGATGACAGCATCGCATCGTCCATTGCCCAGGATATTTTTGCCGCCTATGTCCGCGCGCTTCAGCTTGACGCGGCGATCAGCCGGGATCAGGCCGCGATCAACGCCATAAACGCGCAATTCCCCTGAGGCCCTTCGTGGAACTGCACCCATCCCTTTCAGAGTTCGAGACCGCCTATTCGAACGGGCGCAATCAGGTGGTATACGCCCGGCTGGCGGCCGACCTGGATACGCCCGTCAGCCTGATGCTGAAACTCGCAGGCGCACGCAAGGACAGCTTCATGCTGGAATCCGTAACCGGCGGAGAGGTGCGCGGACGCTATTCCATCGTCGGGATGAACCCGGATCTGATCTGGGAATGTCGCGGAACCACGGCGCGCATCAACCGGCAGGCCGGTTGCGACCCGGACGCATTTGTCACGGATGCCGGGGGCCCTCTGGCATCGCTGCGTGCGCTGATCGGGGAAAGCCGGATCGAAATGCCGGACGGCCTTCCTTCCGCATCCGCCGGACTGTTCGGTTATCTCGGCTATGACATGATCCGGCTGGCAGAGCATCTGCCCGACATCAATCCCGATCCGCTGGGTTTGCCGGACGCGCTCCTGCTGCGCCCCTCGACCGTCGCCGTGCTGGATGGCGTGAAAGGCGAAGTCATCATCGTCTCGCCAGCCCGGGTTTCTGGCCGCCAAACCGCCGGGGCCGCCTATGCGCAGGCGGTTGAACGGGTCATGGGGGCGATCCGCGATCTGGAACGCAGCGTGACAAGCATACCGCGCGATCCGGGCGACGAGGCGGAACCGGGCCCCCTGACATCCAATTTCACCCACCAAGGCTACAGGGACACCGTCGGAAAGGCTAGGGAATACATCCGCGCGGGCGATATCTTTCAGGTGGTTCCGGCACAGCGCTGGGTGCAGGATTTTCCCCTTCCCCCCTTCGCGCTTTACCGCTCGCTCCGACGCACCAACCCGTCGCCGTTCATGTTCTTCTTCAACTTCGGCGGTTTTCACGTGGTGGGCGCCTCGCCCGAAATCCTTGTCCGTGTGTTCGGAAAGGAGATCACCATCCGCCCGATCGCGGGCACCCGCCCGCGCGGCGCAACGCCGGAAGAGGACCGGGCGCTCGAAGCAGAACTTCTGGCCGACAAAAAGGAACTCGCGGAACATCTCATGCTGCTCGACCTCGGACGCAACGATGTTGGCCGGGTCGCGAAGATCGGAACCGTGCACCCCACCGAGAAATTCGTCGTCGAGCATTACAGCCACGTAATGCACATCGTTTCAAACGTCATCGGTGAGCTGGCGGACGATCAGGATGCGCTTTCCGCTTTCTTCGCGGGGATGCCCGCCGGCACCGTATCCGGGGCACCGAAGGTTCGCGCGATGGAAATCATAGATGAACTGGAACCCGAAAAACGCGGCGTCTATGGCGGCGGCTGCGGATATTTCGCCGCCAATGGCGACATGGACATGTGCATCGCCCTGCGCACGGCCATTGTGAAGGACGAAAAACTTTACATTCAGGCAGGCGGCGGGGTGGTCCATGACAGCGATCCCGAAACCGAATTTCAGGAAACCGTCAACAAGTCGAAAGCGATCCGCAAGGCCGCATCGGAGGCGGCGCGATTTGTCGGCACCGGAAACGCCTGAACCCGGGCTTTATGCCTTCTTCTCTGCAAAACACTCTCGCCGAAGGCAATGATGGCGCGAAGTGCCGGAAACCGTGGCGCGGAACGCGCCTCCGCATGGCGACATGTGGCGAAAAAAAGGGCTGCTGTCCGACAGCCCTTCCCGATTACGAAGCCCCGCAGGCTTAACGCTTCGCTATTTGGTATTTTTATTATCCCTTCATATTCAATTACTTACCGAAACCGAGAAATTTCTGCTAATTAGGCTCAGGACCCATTGACTTTGTTTTGAACGTGTGAATCAGTGTTCTGCAAAACGGAGTGGTGACATGAGCGATCCTTTCTGGCTGACGGAGGCACAAACAGCGCGCCTTGAGCCCTTCTTTCCCAAGCCCCATGGCAAGCCCAGGGTCGATGACCGTCGTGTGTTGAGTGGTATTATTTTCATTATTCGCAACGGTCTACGCTGGCGCGATGCGCCTGTCGAATACGGCCCTCACAAAACGCTCTATAATCGGTTTGTGCGCTGGTCCCGCAAAGGTATTTTCGAACGAATTTTCGAAGAATTGGCCAACCCCTCTGGCCCGGACGCCGACACCCTCATGATTGACGCAACCCATCTCAAAGCACATCGCACGGCGTCCAGCCTCAAAAAGGGGGGTCCGAGCCACGCCTGATCGGGCGTACAAAGGGAGGACTGAATACGAAACTGCATGTCGTTGGAGACGGTGCGGGTCGCCCTGTCAGGCTGCATCTGACGGCGGGTCAGCGTAGCGACTTCAAGGGCGCGGATGTTTTGCTGCCCAACCTGCCTGCGGCCAGGGTTCTGATCGCGGATCGGGGCTACGACAGCGCAAAGGTTCGAAAAATCATTGAAGATCAGAAGATTGAGGTTTGTATCCCTTCAAGGAAAAACCGCAACAAAACCATCCCCCACTGCGCCGAAACCTACAAGAGGCGGCACAAGGTTGAAAACCTGTTCGCAAAACTCAAGGATTGGAGGCGCATCGCGATGCGCTATGACCGATGCGCACATGTATTCAAATCCGCCATATACATCGCTGCAACCGTCATATTCTGGCTATGAGTCCTGAGCCTGGTCACCTGCCTCCAAAGTTCGGCACATGAGTTTTGTTGGGCGCGTTGGCAGAACCGCTTGACGGAGGCGAGGATATGGTCGGCGGGTTTGACCCATTTGCAGGGTTTGGGGTTTTCGTTATGGGCCTCGATAAATGCAGCGATATCGGCTTCCGGTTCCGCCGTTGAACGATGGACGCCGCGCAGCAGTTGCTTGCGCGTCAGTTCAGCAAACCAACGCTCCACCTGATTGATCCAACTGGCCGAGGTCGGTGTGAAGTGGACATGCCAATGCGGGCGGCGTGCCAGCCAGGCCTTGATCTTCGGGGTTTTGTGGGTGGCGTAATTGTCCATGACGATATGCACCTCCGGCCCGTCCGGCATCTGCCGGTCGATCTGTTTGAGGAAGTCGAGGAACCCGGTGGCGCGGCGCCGCTTGCAGCATTTGCCGATCACGGCGCCGGTGGCGATATCCAGTGCTGCAAAAAGCGACGTCGTGCCGTGTCGGATGCAGGTGTGGGTGCGCCGCTCGGCCACGCCGGGCACCATTGGCAGCACAGGCTGTTCGCGATCCAGCGCCTGGATTTGCGATTTCTCGTCAACACACAACACGACAGCCCTGTTCGGCGGTGACAGGTACAGCCCGACGATATCGTGCACCTTGTCCACCAACAGCGGGTCGGTTGAGAGCTTGAATGTCTCGCTTCGGTGCGGTTGCAGGCCGAACCCGTTCCAAATCCGCCGGATGGTGGTGTGCGACAGTCCCGTCGCGGCTGCCATGCTTCGGAGCGACCAATGGGTCGCATCCCTCGGGGGCGTGTTCAGCGTGCGCTCAATCACCGCAGTCACCTGATCGTCCGACACGGTGCGCGTGTCACATCCCGTGTGATTGTACGGCTTCTTTCTGAAGAGTTCGGGCTTTTCTTGATGCCAGTCCTTGAGCGCATCAATTGGCGTGCGGCCTTTCAGAACGGATTGCGGCAACTGGCCGTTGTAGAGGCGGACGTAGCGGAGAAGCGTCCGCTCCAGGTCCTCGCCGCTGCGGAAACGGTGGCTCTGGAGCACGTCCTCGATCCGACCGTTGAACCGCTCGACCATGCCGTTGGTCTGCGGCCGCATCGGTGGGGCCAGGCGATGCTCGATCCCGAACCCGGCGCAGAGGCGGTCGAACTCGTGATTGCCGGTCGCGGCGCGGCGGCGAAGGCCGAAGAGCCTGTCGGTGAACTCCTTGCCATTGTCCGTCAGCACGCGGGTGATCCGCATCGGGGCGGCGCGCTCCAGATCGCGCAGGAACCGGCGGGCGTTGGCCGCAGTCTTCACTGGGTAGATGCGCACGAAGACCCGGCGGGTGGCGCGGTCGATCGCGACGAACAGATACCGGGGCCGGTCCTCATCGGCCATCTGCGGCAGGTATTTCACGTCGATGTGGATGTAGCCGGGCTCGTATGCCTTGAAAGGCTTGTGCGCGGGCTTCGCCACCTTCGGCTTCAGGTCACGGAGGGAGCCGACCCCATGACGGCGCAGGCATCGGCGCAGGCATCGATCCAGCCCGGAGCGCGAGACGGTCGGGTTGAGAAACTCGCGGACCACGGCGAGCAGGTCGTCGAGCGGCAGCAGCAGCGTCTGTCTCAGCGAGACCGCCACGGCCTCCTGCGCCGGTGTCAGCGTGGTCTGCAACCTGTGCGCCGTGTGGCTCCGGTCGTGGACGGTATCGCGCTTGCGCCACTTCCAGACGGTCTGCTCCGAGATGCCGTAGCGCTCGGCCACGATCTACGCGGGCTCTTTGCTCGCCTGGATTGCGGCCCTGATCTTCGGCGTCGTCGTCGCCTGCTTGTGCAAAGAAATCAGCATGTCTTGCCTCCGTCCCGAATCTCACGCAGGATTGATCTTGCCATGAACAGGCCAGAGCGGCGAGGGTCTATCTGATCGTCCGGGATGGAACACCTACTTCTGTAAGCTCAAAGAAAACAGAGGCACAGCTATGCGGTCCTGAAAAACAGATCAGAGTTTCAAGGCCTTCGTCTCAATGGCGGCAATCATCATTCAACTCAAATGAACGTCAACAGACCCTAGGCGAGTATCCGGCACATCTGTTTGATTGCATTATGCGGCGCGATTGTGATGTTGCAAGCGCCGTGCTTCGAGGGTGTTTTGCTTGATCCTTTCCCGTTGTCTCAGAATGGCCTTGTCGCGCCCGAAGCAGACGTCGGACGGCGTGCCGTTGTTCAGGCTCTCATGGTAACATTGATGATTGCAGTGATCGACGAAGGCTTCGATCTGTGTTTCGAGATCGCCCGGCAGGAAGTGGTTTTCGAGCAGAATGCGGTTTTTCAATGTTTGGCGTCGGCGTTCGATTTTGCCCTGTGTCTGGGGGTGACGGGGTGCGCCACGAGTGTGCTTCATGGCCTTGTCATGCAGCCATTCAGCGAGATCCCCGGAGACGTAGCCGGAGCCGTTGTCGCTCAGCAGATGTGGCTTGTAAACGACGTGAACCTGATCGCAGGCAGAAGCCTGCAAGGCGAGAACCAGAGTGTCCGTCACATCCTCCGCTTTCATGTTCGTGCAAAGTTTCCAGGAGGTGATGTAACGGCTGTAGGAGCTATGCCCGAAAGTTGGTGATGGTGTGATCATGCGGCGTGGTGAATTTGCTTGATCCCGTCTGTGAACTCAACCCCTTCAATGATCTCTGGCATGCGGTTGGCGCCGTCGAGCTTTCGCCATTTTCCTTGCGCTGACATCATCAGCTTGAATGCCATGGCCAACCCGGTCTTGCGGCTCAGGCAGCCTTTGGTTTTGCCGGTGCGGTGGCGGACGGTGGCGAAGGTGCTCTCGATCGGGTTCGTGGTTCGGATGTGCTTCCAGTGCTCAGCAGGGAAGCCGTAGAAGGAGAGCAGCACAGCCCGGTCTTTGGTCAGTTTCCCAACCGCCTTGTCATATTTCGCGCCACAGGTTTCCACGAAGAAATCGAAGGCGGCCCCGGCTTCGGTCTTCGTTTCCGCCTGCCAGATATCATGCAGGTGGCCCTTGGCTTTGGCCTGCACCGATTTGGGCGAGAGTGTCCGATCCTCTGTGTATCTGTGATCTGTACCATGCTTTGAGAGAGGAGCCATGACGATGACGATATCCAGGGAACTTCTGGACGAACTTCTGGAAGGCTGCGAGCGGCCTGAAGACCTGCTTGGCGATACCGGGCTGCTGAAAGAGCTCAGGATCAAACTGATGGAGCGGATGCTTGGGGCCGAACTGACCGCGCATCCGGGCTATGAAGAAGGCAAGGATGCACCTCCGGGTCAGTCCAATCGGCGCAACGGCACAGCTGGCAAGCGCCTGAAGGGCCAGATCGGCGAGGCGCCGATTTCCGTGCCACGTGATCGGGATGGCAGTTTTGAACCCGAACTGGTGAAGAAGGGCCAGACCCGGATCGACGGGATGGATGACAGGATCATCGGCCTCCATGCCGCCGGACGAGAGTGTCCGCGACATCCGCGCCCATCTTGAGGATATCTACGGTCTTCTGGTCTCGCCGGATTTGATCAGCCGCGTCACCGACGCCGTGCTCGACGAGGTGCGCGACTGGCAAAGCCGGGCGCTGGAGCGGATGTATCCGATCGTGATCTTCGACGCGCTGCGGGTGAAGATCCGCGACGCCGACAGCCGCATGGTGAAGAACAAGGCCCTCTACATCGCCCTGGGGGTCAGCCGGGACGGCGTGCGCGAGGTCCCGGGCCTGTGGATCGCTGATAACGAGGGGGCCAAATTCTGGTTGTCGGTGATGAACGAGCTGAAGAACCGGGGTGTCCAGGACATTCTGATCGCCGTCGTTGACGGGCTCAAAGGCTTCCCGGAGGCGATCACCGCCGCCTTTGCGCAGACCACGGTGCAAACCTGCATTGTCCACCTGGTGCGCCACTCCCTGAACTTCTGCTCGTGGAAGTTATGGAAAGACCGCAAGGGAGTGGCCACTGACCTGCGCCGGATTTACAGCGCTGCCACCGCCGATCAGGCCGCCGGTGAACTGGACGCATTCGAGAAAAAATGGGCCGGTAAATACGCCTCCATCGCCCCGGCCTGGCGACGGGCATGGCAGGAAGTAATCCCGTTCTTCGCCTTCGATCCGGCGATCCGAAAGATCATCTACACCACCAACGCCATCGAGAGCCTGAACCGGGTGATCCGCAAATCAATCAAGACCCGCGGATCGTTCCCGACCGATCAGGCCGCAACAAAGCTGATCTATCTGGCCATCCGCAACTTCGAGAAAGGCGGCAGGAATGTTCGGGAATGGTTTGCAGCCCGCAACCAGTTCGCTATTATGTTCGACGAGCGCTTCAATGCGTGACTGTATTTGAAACCCCCATGGACCGGGACACATACACAGAATTCAGGACACTCCCATTTTAAATGATCATTACCCACCTAAGTGGGGCACTGTTGCATGACGATTCACAATCAACCCGAAGACAGTCGCCAAATGGCGCAAGCGCGAGACGGTCGAGGATTTGAAGACCGGACCGAGGGAGCCACATTCAACCGTCCTGACCGAGGCCGGGGAGGCCATGATCGTCACATTTCGGCGCCATACACTGTTGCCGCTGGACGATTGCCTCCACGCCTTGCAGCCGACCATGCCTCACCTGACGCGGTCGGCGTTGCATCGCTGCCTTCAGCGGCACGGCATCTCGCGCCTGCCTGAGGTCGAGGGCGACAAACCGCAGCGCCGGCGGTTCAAACGTTACCCTGTCGGTTTCTTCCACATCGACATTGCCGAAGTTCAGACCACCGGGGGCAAGCTCTGGCTCTTCGTCGGCATCGAGCGCACCAGCAAGTTCGCCGTCGCCCAACTCGTGGACAAGGCCGACAGGCGCACCGCGTGGGAGTTCCCGCTGCACATGCTCGAAGCCGTGCCCTACCAGGTCCACACCATTCTCACTGACAATGGCATCCGGTTTGCCGAGCGGCCCCGGAACCGCAACACGATCCATTCCCGGCCAATGCGCTTCGACGTGATTTGCGAGGCCAGCGGGATCGGGCGCCGCCTGACCAGACCCAGCCATCCGTGGAGCCGCGAGGACAAGACAACAGTCCGGGGGACTGCTTTCCCGAGTGGCGGGCAAGTGGAACGGATGAACCGCACCATCAGGGACGCGACCGTCAAACGCTTCCATTATGACAACCATGATCAACTTCGAACGCATCCGGCTGACTTCATGAACGCCTGTAACTTCGCCCGAAGGCTCAAGACCCTCAGCGGCCTCACGCCCTGTGAATACATCTGCAAGGTCTGGACAACAGAGCCGGATCGTTTCATCCTGAACCCGATCCACCAGATGCCGGGACTGAACACCTCATGTGTCTCGTCCCTGCCATGGATACCCCGTCGCCGCTCCCGGCCGGGAGCGGTGACGGGGTGGGATACAGCGCTGAACACCTTGTGGCATGACCACGTTCACCAGCAGGCTGATCCTGCCTCTCTTCACCGTCTCGAACAGTTGACGGCGGCCCGTTTTGCGGGACCGCGAAGCATAAGGAAGAGAGAGTGACATGATAGCCGGGATAACCATTCCCGGGATAGATGTATCGCGCGACTGGCTGGATGGGTTCTGCCTTCCTGGCGAGAAGCGGTTCCGGCATCCGGACACGGCGGACGGCCATATTGCGCTGATCGCGATGATCCAGCGGTTCTCCGGTTCGCTCAAAGTCGGATTTGAGGCCACGGGTGGTCAGGAATGGAGGCTCTGGACAGAACTTGTCGGCGCAGGCATCGTGGCCGTGCAATTGCTGCCAGCACAGATCAGGGCCACAGATCAGGGCCTTTGCGCTTTGCCGGGGCACGCGCGCGAAGACTGATCGGATAGATGCGGAACTCATCGCCCGGTTCATGGCATTCCGACCGCAAGCCGGGCGAGAACTGCCAGGCGAAAATCTGCGTATTCCCGGAACCTTGACGACCCGGAGAGGTCAACTCGTCGATATGCGCAAGCGGCTCAAGGCCCGGATCGGAGCTCGAAAGAAGCAGGGCATTCCTGCCGGTGTCGAGACCATGGATGACGACCTGAAAGACCTGCTCGACACCCGGGTCGATGACATCGAACGGCGGATCGAAAACGTTATCGCGCGAGTGAAACCTCTTGCCCTGAGGGCGGGGCTTTTACGATCAATCCCGGGGATTGGCCCGGTCTGTGCGGCAATGTTGATCGCCGAATTGCCGGAACCCGGCCGGATGACATCGGGCGAAGCCGCTGCCATGACCGGCCTGGCTCCGATACCACATGACAGCGGGGCGATGCGAGGCAGGAGAGCTATCGCCGGCGGAAGGCGGTCTCTGCGGCATGTGCTGTTTCAGGCTGCGCTGTCACAATCCGGTTCTCAAGCCTGTCGCAAAACGTCTCAAAGAGCGGGGGAAGCCGCACAAACTTGTCATAATTGCAATCGCACGCAGGCTGGTCACAATCGCAAACGCGATCATCAAAACCGGCATCCCCTGGCGCCAGCAGCTCACAGAATAAACTCAGTTGCTAGGCGTTCGGTCCCGGCGTCACGACGCGCCTGCCCGTGCCCCATGCGCCGTGCATGGTGAAACCCCGTTCGGTCAGGCCACCCCGACCGACCGTCTGAACGGGGCAAAGCGCGCCCTTGCCCTACAGCACTCCCATATCAGAGAGCGCCGTTGACAATTCCGGGGGCAGGGCATCGTCTTCGGCCCGGTTCTTCGGCAAATCGGCGGGGCTGTCTTCGGGCGTCAGATAGCGCCAGCCCTGGAACGGGCGGCGTCGGGCGGCATGTGTGCGGATCAATTCCCGGTCCATGACGATCGCGCAACGGCGGATGCCGTCCGGTCCGATGGCCTCGTCCAGACGCAATATGCGCTGGCGGGCCTGAATGACGCCGCGCATCACCCAGTAAAGCGACCCGCCGCCCAGAATCTCCGCCCCCCGTTTTGGCCACATGCGCGTGATATGGCGGGTCTCCACGCAGGACGGACAATGCTGATTGCGCCAGGCGATCAGGTCGTCCGGCGTGTCAATGCCGACGCACAGTTTCAGAAGGTTGATGTGACCGGCCATGTGTTCAATATGGTATCATGTCTGCCAGAATCATCTGACGGTTAATTTGTTCAACATGATGCGGGAACGGATTGCAATTCAACCCATATATGGTGCAGGATTGCGATCCCCTTCCCATACGCCGGAGATTCGCCGATGAGCCGCTTCACCGCTCCGATCGCGGAGCATATCTGGGACATGAAATACCGCCTCAAGGATGCGGAGGGCGGGCCGGTGGACCGGACGGTGGGGGATACCTGGCGGCGGATCGCGCGGGCGCTGGCGGCGGCGGAGGACGATCCGGCCCGGTGGGAAGACCGGTTCCACGGGGCGCTGGAGGACTACCGGTTTCTGCCCGCCGGGCGCATCACTGCGGGTGCGGGCACGGGTCGCGCCGTCACGCTTTTCAACTGTTTCGTCATGGGCGCGATCCCGGACAGCATGACGGGGATCTTCGAAATGCTGAGGGAGGCGGCGCTGACCATGCAGCAGGGCGGCGGCATCGGCTACGATTTCTCGACCCTGCGCCCGATGGGCGCGCCTGTCGAGGGGGTGGCGGCGGATGCCTCCGGGCCGCTGTCGTTCATGGACGTGTGGGATGCGATGTGCCGCACGATCATGTCGGCGGGCAGCCGCCGGGGGGCGATGATGGCGACCATGCGCTGCGATCACCCGGACATCGGGGCGTTCATCACGGCGAAGCGGGATCCGTCCCGGCTGCGGATGTTCAACCTGTCGGTGCTGGTCACGGACGCCTTCATGGCGGCGGTGAAGGCGGGCGCGTCGTGGGAGTTGCGCTTTGGCGGGCGCGTCCATGGCACGGTCGCGGCGCGCGATCTGTGGAACCGGATCATGCAGTCCACCCATGACCATGCGGAGCCGGGGGTGATCTTCATCGACCGGGTGAACGCGATGAACAACCTCGGCTATTGCGAGACGATTGCGGCGACCAACCCGTGCGGCGAGCAGCCGCTGCCGCCTTACGGCGCGTGCCTGCTGGGGTCTGTCAACCTCGCCCGGCTGGTGGCCCGCCCGTTCGATGACGACGCGGCGCTGGACGGGGATGCCCTGCGGGAACTGGTGGCGACGGCGGTGCGGATGCTGGACAACGTGATCGACATCAGCCGCTTTCCGCTGGCGGCGCAGGCGGATGAGGCGCGGGCCAAGCGGCGCATCGGGCTGGGGGTTACCGGTCTGGCCGACGCGCTGATCATGCTGGGGCTGCGCTATGGCTCGGAAGAGGCGGCGGCGCGCACCGGGGCCTGGATGCGCCTGATCGCCCGTGCGGCGTATCTGGCCTCCGTCGATCTGGCGAGGGAGAAGGGGGCCTTCCCGCTCTTCGATGCGGATGCGTTCCTGGCCTCCGGCTACATGGCGGGGATGGACGGCGACGTGCGCGCGGCGGTCGCGGAGCACGGCATCCGCAACGCGCTGCTGACCTCGATCGCGCCCACCGGGACGATCAGCCTTTACGCGGGCAACGTGTCTTCGGGCATCGAGCCGGTCTTCGCCCCTGCCTACAGGCGCAAGGTGTTGCAGCCCGATGGATCGCGACGCGAGGAAGAGGTGGTTGATTACGCCGTCGCGCTGTGGCGGCAGAAGTTCGGCGAGCGGGAATTGCCTGCGCATTTCGTCAGCGCCGGGGATCTGACGCCCGGCGATCATGTGCGGATGCAGGCGGCGGCGCAGCGCTGGATCGACAGTTCGATCTCCAAGACCATCAACTGCCCGGCGGAGATCGGGTTTGATGCGTTCCGGGATGTCTACATGGCGGCGTGGGACAGCGGCTGCAAGGGCTGCACGACCTGGTGCCCGAATGCTGTTACCGGCTCGGTCCTGTCGGTGTCCGGGGAGGCCGGTGAGGCGGCGGATGCCGGCACGGGCGATGGCGTCACGGGTCTGACCGATCCCCTCGCCCGACCGGCAGAGGTGGAGGGGCGGACCTGCAAGATCAGATGGCCCGGCAGCGATCACGCCATCTACATCACCGTCAACGATCTGGTGGTGGACGGGCGGCGGCGTCCTTTCGAGGTCTTCATCAATTCGAAGAACATGGAGCACTTCGCCTGGACGGTCGGGCTGACGCGGATGATCTCGGCGGTGTTCCGTCGCGGCGGCGACGTGAGTTTCGTGGTCGAGGAACTGAAGGCGGTGTTCGACCCGCGCGGCGGGGCGTGGATGGAGGGCCGCTACATCCCGTCGATCCTCGCGGCTATAGGGGGTGTGCTGGAGCGCCACATGATCGCCATCGGTTTCATCGAAGGCGATGGCATGGGGCTGAAATCCGACTCCGACGCCGAAGCCTTGCGCGCTGGCGGCCCCCGTGGCCCTGCCTGCCCGAGTTGCGGCCAGTTCGACATGCGCATGA
>CBDCFF010000008.1:0-52199 GCA_965216225.1 Paracoccaceae bacterium | reverse complement strand
CGGAAACGTTTGTAAACGGTGTTCCAATTGCCAAAGCCGGATGGAAGATCACGCCAGGGCGCCCCGGTTCGAGCAATCCACAATACGGCTTCCAGAAAAAGACGGCTGTCACCGCCAGTGCGACCGGGATCGCGTTTCTTGCCAAAACAATGCGGTTCCATCAAAGCCCATTGCGCGTCATTGATAACAAAACGCTCGCTCAACATTTCATTCTCCCTTTGGGAAAGAATGAATCAGATGTCAGCGAAAATGAAAATCCCGAATCTCAACAGACCCTGGTCACCTGCATCCAAAGTTCGGCACATGAGTTTTGTTGGGCGCGTTGGCAGAACCGCTTGACAGAGGCGAGGATATGGTCGGCGGGTTTGACCCATTTGCAGGGTTTGGGGTTTTCGTTATGGGCCTCGATAAATGCAGCGATATCGGCTTCCGGTTCCGCCGTTGAACGATGGACGCCGCGCAGCAGTTGCTTGCGCGTCAGTTCAGCAAACCAACGCTCCACCTGATTGATCCAACCAGCCGGGGGCGGTGTGAAGTGGACATGCCAATGCGGGCGGCGTGCCAGCCAGGCCTTGATCTTCGGGGTTTTGTGGGTGGCGTAATTGTCCATGACGATATGCACCTCCGGCCCGTCCGGCATCTGCCGGTCGATCTGTTCGAGGACGTCGAGGAACCCGGTGGCGCGGCGCCGCTTGCAGCATTTGCCGATCACGGCGCCGGTGGCGATATCCAGTGCTGCAAAAAGCGACGTCGTGGCGTGTCGGATGCAGGTGTGGGTGCGCCGCTCGGCCACGCCGGGCGCCACTGGCAGCACAGGCTGTTCGCGATCCAGCGCCTGGATTTGCGATTTCTCGTCAACACACAACACGACAGCCCTGTTCGGCGGTGACAGGTACAGCCCGACGATATCGTGCACCTTGTCCACGAACAGCGGGTCGGTTGAGAGCTTGAATGTCTCGCTTCGGTGCGGTTGCAGGCCGAACCCGTTCCAAATCCGCCGGATGGTGGTGTGCGACAGTCCCGTCGCGGCTGCCATGCTTCGGAGCGACCAATGGGTCGCATCCCTCGGGGGCGTGTTCAGCGTGCGCTCAATCACCGCAGTCACCTGATCGTCCGACACGGTGCGCGGGCGACCGGAACGGTATTCGTCGGTGAGACCTTCAATCCGGCATCGCACAAAACGTCTGCGCCATTTGCCGACTGTGTGTTCATGCACCCCAAGCCGGGCCGCCACTTCCTTGCTCGCCAATCCATCGGCGCACAGCAGGATCATCCGGCATCGGTCCGACAGCGAACGTGCCGCTTTGTGACGCCGAACCTGACCCTCGAGAAAACGGCGCTCATCTTCGCTCAGAACCACTGCATCCGCCAAACGTCCCACCATCGCAACATCCTCCTCAATTCCCGCTCAGTCAATGATACAAAGTACAATTCCGGGGGACCAGGCTCAGTCCTCATGGCCAGAATATGACGGTTGCAGCGATGTATATGGCGGATTTGAATACATGTGCGCATCGGTCATAGCGCATCGCGATGCGCCTCCAATCCTTGAGTTTTGCGAACAGGTTTTCAACCTTGTGCCGCCTCTTGCAGGTTTCGGCGCAGTGGGGGATGGTTTTTTTGCGGTTTTTCCTTGAAGGGATGCAAGCCTCAATCTTCTGATCTTCAATGATTTTTCGAACCTTTGCGCTGTCGTAGCCCCGATCCGCGATCAGAACCCTGGCCGCAGGCAGGTTGGGCAGCAAAACATCCGCGCCCTTGAAGTCGCTACGCTGACCCGCCGTCAGATGCAGCCTGACAGGGCGACCCGCACCGTCTCCAACGACATGCAATTTCGTATTCAGCCCTCCCTTTGTACGCCCGATCAGGCGCGGCCCACCCGCTGATCGGAGCCCCCTTTTTGAGGCTGGACGCCGTGCGATGTGCCTTGAGATGGGTTGCGTCAATCATGAGGGTGTCGGCGTCCGGGCCAGAGGGGTTGGCCAATTCTTCGAAAATTCGTTCGAAAATACCTTTGCGGGACCAGCGCACAAACCGATTGTAGAGCGTTTTGTGAGGGCCGTATTCGACAGGCGCATCGCGCCAGCGTTAACCGTTGCGAATAATGAGAATAATACCACTCAACACACGACGGTCATCGACCCGGGGCTTGCCATGGGGCTTGGGAAAGAAGGGCTCAAGGCGCGCTGTTTGTGCCTCCGTCAGCCAGAAAGGATCGCTCATGTCACTACTCCGTTTTGCAGAACACTGATTCACACGTTCAAAACAAAGTCAATGGGTCCTGGGCCTAAATCGAACCAAAGCGTCGATGATCGAAGCGATGCGCTACTCATACCCTGGCGGTGGAGTTCCGCGTTTTCGGGAATGGCAAAATACTCTTCGGACGATATCGACCGAAAACCTCGCTGCTGATAAAGGCCGACAAAATGCGCCTTGCCCGGTTCAATGCCAATAAATGAAGCCAGACAGGAAGCCCGCGACAGGGCCGTTTCGGTATTTTTTGATCCTTGCGTGCTTTGATATGCGTTGAACATCTTGGGCCGTTCGGCCGCATACCGTGAGCGTCCGTTGAAGCCGACCTAACGCGGGGGCGGAGGATGCTGCGCGACAAACAAGGTGAGAATCCAGCGTCAATCAGGATGAGAACGCGTGTGCGGGGGCTCGCAGGGAGGGCGTAGCCCGACTGGGGAGGCCCCGCACACGCGTTTTGCCCTTTTGGGGCGGGCCTGACGGTTGTGGCCGGCTCGGATAAGGAATGATTTTCTGTGCAAGGGGATCGTTCATGCCGGGCTGTCATGTCACTGACCAACAAATGAGGCTCTTCATGACGCTCAGATCGACCCATTCCGTTGCCGTTGCCGCTGCCAAGGCGGGGATCAGCCAGGCAACGGGCTATCGGCTGCAAGCTGACCCAATTTTACCATCACAGAAGAAGGCCCCTCGCGGCCGGCGGCGTCCGGACCCGCTGGCGGACATTTTTGATGCGGAGGTCGTGCCGCTTCTGCGGTCCTCACCGGGGATCCGACCTGTGGCGGTTTACGAGGAGCTTCTGCGTCGGCATTCTGATCTGGGTACGGGCATCCGACGGACTCCGGAGCGACGGATACGCGCCTGGAATGCGGAACACGGCCCTGAACAGGACGTCATTTTCCGGCAGACCCACACACCGGGCAAAATGGGCCTGTCGGATTTCACCGCCATGGGCAAGTTGGGTGTGACCATTGCCGGTGAGGCACTGGGCCATCGACTGTATCACTTCCGGCTTGCCTATAGCGGGTTTCAGCACGCCCACGTCGTGCTGGGCGGCGAAAGCTATGTGGCGCTGGCTGAGGGATTGCAGAACGCCCTCTGGACGCTCGGCGGCGTGCCACACAATCATGGAACTGACAGCCTGTCGGCGGCCTTCAAGAACCTGGATAAGTCATCCCGGGCCGATCTAACCGACCGCTTCGACGCCCTGTGCAACCATTATGGAATGACGCCGACGCGCAACAACAAGGGCGTCGCACACGAGAACGGTTCCATCGAGAGCCCCAATGGGCATCTGAAGCGCACCATTGAGGACGCGCTGGTCATGCGTGGGTCGCGCGACTTCGAAAGCTTGCAAGATTATCGTCGCTTCATCGACGAGATCGTGGGCCGGATCAACGCCCGCAATGCCAAGCGTATCGATGCGGAACGTGCGAGCCTCAGACCTTTGCCGACGCGGCGGACCACGGATTACGAGGAGATCACGTTGCGCGTCACTTCCTCCGGGGGCTTCACCTTGCGCAAGGTGTTCTACACCGTGCCATCCCGGTTGATCGGGCATCAGCTGCGGGTTCGGCTCTACGATGATCGGTTGGAGCTGTTCCTGGGAAGCTCTGCCCTGCTAACGCTGACACGCGGACGAGCCTCGAGCACCGGGAGCCATGGGCACGTGGTCAATTACCACCACGTCATCCACTCCTTGCGCAAAAAGCCCATGGCGCTGATGGGGCTGGTCTATCGGGATCAGCTATTCCCGCGCCGGGCGTTCCGTAACATGTTCGCATTCCTGCTGGAGCAGACCAGTGAGAAGGCGGCGTGTCGCATGGTTGTCGATCTTCTGGCGCTGGCACACGAGCGGGGCTGCGAGGCTGAATTGGCAGCGCAGCTTGAGGAGGACCTTCGCCAGAAGCGCCCGCCTGACATGGCGGCCCTACGCGCAGTGTTTAGCCCATCACAAGACGCACTCCCCCAAGTCGCGGTGCAACTGGCCGACCTGTCATCTTACGACCAGTTGGTCGGCGGTACGCCATCCGCTCAGGAGGTGACAGCATGACATCGCCCCAGACCGATACCGCCCGCCTAACCTTGGCTCTGACCGAATTGCGCTTGCCAGCCATCAAGGCGCTATGGCCGCGCTTTGCGGAACAAGCCGACAAGGAAGGCTGGCCCGCCGCTCGGATGCTCAGCACCCTGGTGGAGCATGAACTGGCTGAACGAGATCGCCGTCGTATCGAGCGACATCTCGCACAGGCACGCCTGTTGCCCGGAAAAACGATCGACACCTTCGACTTCACAGCCGTCCCCATGCTGTCCAAGGCCCATGTCAGTGCGATCACCGCTGGCGACAGCTGGATCGGAAAGGGCGGCAACATCCTGCTGTTTGGGCCGCCAGGTGTGGGCAAATCACATCTCGGCTCAGCCATCGGGCTCGCCCTTGTCGAGCAAGGCTACCGCGTCCTATTCAGCCGCACCACCGATCTGGTCCAGAAACTCCAACAGGCCCGCCGCGATCTCGTCCTCGAAAGTGCCATTGCAAAGCTCGACAAATTCCATCTGCTGATCCTCGATGACATCACCTACGTCACCAAGGATCAGGCTGAAACCAGTGTGCTCTTCGAACTCATCAGCGCGAGATATGAACGCCGCTCAATGTTGATCACGGCCAACCAGCCCTTCGGGGAGTGGAATGCGATTTTTCCAGACCCGGCCATGACATTGGCCGCCGTCGACAGGCTCGTGCACCACGCAACCATCTTCGAGATGAATGTCGAAAGCTACCGGCGAAGAGCAGCACAAAAGGCAAAGGGGCCGGGAAGGCCTGCACAAAAAGCCACACCGGAAAACACCAAAGCTGATTGACGCTCCGCGACAATCAAAAAACAAACCCCTTGATCGCGGCACAAAAGCCCGGCATCGTCCCAAACGTCGCGACCAAGGATTCTCATCCTGATTGACGCGCACTTCTCATCTTGATTGTCGCGCTACAGGAGGAGCCGATAGTGCCCACCATCGATAGTGGACACCATGAGGCACTCTATGGCTGGCAGTCGCAAGAAGCGAATTTGGTGGGACGACGAGAAGCGTTCGATCTGCCTGCAGACTGCCGCGCCGGGTGTTTCTGTGGCTCAGGTTGCGCGGCGCTACGCGATGAACGCCAATCTGATCTTCAAATGGCTGAAGGACCCGCGTTTTGCGCCAGATTTCACCGAGGTCGTAGCTGGATCTGTGTTTCTGCCGGTTGAGATTTCTCCGGCTGCTTCACATCCGGTCCCGGCGCAGCCATCCGGTCCCGTCGCCTTCGGTGGCCGTATCGAGATTGAGTTGGCTGGCGGTCACCGGATCAGCGCCGAGGGTGGGTTCGATCCTGATGTGCTGGCGCGGCTGCTGAAGGGGCTGATGTCTTGATCCCGGTGCCGAGCAACACGCGGGTGTGGCTGTCGGCGGGTGTCACGGACATGCGGCGAGGGTTCAATACGCTGGCGGCCCAGGCCGAGAAGGTTTTGGCCGAAGACCCGTATTCCGGCCACCTGTTCGTGTTCCGGGGTCGGCGCGGCGATCTGTTGAAGATCATCTGGTGGGATTGCCAGGGCGCGTGCCTGTTTTCGAAGCGGTTGGAGAAAGGGCGGTTTGTCTGGCCCGCTGCAAAGGACGGCAAGATCAGCGTCACACCCGCGCAGCTCTCAATGCTGTTGGAGGGGATTGACTGGCGGATGCCCCGTAAAACCTGGAGACCGTTGAGCGTAGGATAGGTCAATAAATACGAGGCTTTGCGCGCTTTCGGGGTTCACCCCGGAATGCTGATCCGGTATAGGATCGGCGATGCTGAAGGACCTCGACATAGCCCCGGATGATCCTGCGGAACTGCGGGCAGTGAACCGGCTTCCGGCCGATGAAGTCAAGGCGCTGACTCTGAAGGTGGAACAACTCCAACACCAACTGGCGGGGCATGACCGGCACCGGTTTGGATCGAAATCAGAAAGCCTCTACCAGCTCAATCCGGTCTTCCAGGAAGATGAGGCGATTGCCGAAGCCGCTGGAGAACAGGCGGCGCCTGCTCCAACGCCTGAAACGGACAAACCGGCCCGCCGGCACAGCCGCAAGCCCTTGCCCGATCATCCGGACCGGCACGAAGAGGTCTTGTCGCCGGGCGAGGACTGCCGACGTTGCGGTGGGGCGTTGAAGAGGCTCGGTGAGGACGTGACCGAGGAGTTGGAATACAAACCGGGGCGTTTTGTCGTGAACCGGATCGTGCGTCCGCGTATGGCCTGTTCCTGTTGCGAGGCCATTGTCCAATCGCCGCTGCCATCGCGCCCGATCGAACGTGGCCGCCCGGGACCGGGGCTGCTGGCGCACGTGTTGGTCAGCAAATACGCGGACCACCTGCCGCTCTACCGTCAGTCGCAAATATACGCCCGTGAAGGCGTTGATCTTAATCGATCAACTCTGACCAATTGGGTTGGCGGCTCCACCGCGCTTCTGGAACCTCTGGCTGACACCATTGGCCGAATGGTCCGCCGAGGCGCGGCCACCTTCGCTGATGATACGCCTGTTAAAATGCAGGCCCCCGGCAACAAGAAGACCAGGACCGCCCGTGTCTGGACCTATGTTCGCGATGAACGACCATGGTCTGGATCATCACCGCCCTGCGCGTGGTATCAGTTCACGATTGATCGCAAGGGCGAACATCCCGTCTCACATCTCTCCGGCTACAAAGGCTGGGTCCATGCGGACGGGTATTCCGGCTTCAACGGGGTATTCGGTGAGGACAAGGCCCAGGAGATGGCTTGTTTGGCGCACGTCAGACGCAAGTTTGTAGACATCTTTGCCGCGCAAGGCTCATCGATTGCCGAAGAAGCCCTCCGCCGGACCGCGGAACTCCATGCCGTCGAGAAAGAGGCGCGTGGCAAACCGTCTGAAGAGCGCGTTGCCATCCGTCAGGAAAAGGCAAAACCGATCTTCGATGAACTTGAGACCTGGTTACACGCGCAGTTGCCAAATATATCTGGCAAGTCGCCTCTGGCCCAAGCGATCCGTTATGCCCTTGGTCGTTTGCCAAAGGCACGCGGTTATTTGAACCATGGCTTTCTGGAAGCGGACAACAACATCGCCGAACGCGCCATAAAACCTGTCGCCATAGGTCGCAAAAATTGGATGTTCGCCGGTTCCGAGGGCGGTGGCAAAGCCATGGCCATCGCCTACACCCTGATCGAAACGGCAAAGCTTGATAAAGTCGATCCACAAGCCTGGCTCACATGGGTTCTCGCCCGCATCGCGGATCACAAGATCACTCGGCTGGACGAGCTGATGCCCTGGCGTTACGCTGCATCAGCAGCGTAACCGGGACGACCGGCAGTACGCCAAGGCTCCTTCACCGAACGGTCACCGCATACCAAGGCAACACGCGCCTCAATCCGGATTCTGGTGGTCGATGCCTCATGACCAAGACTACCCCGGGATCAACATCGGCCTTCTCTAGAGTCCTTCACATTTTGACTGAAGCATAGCCTGTGTTTTCGAGGTAGTTTTGGCATTCCTGTTGTGTGATTGATCCGACGAGGCGTCCAACGTATCGCCAGGCCTCTTCACTGGTTCGTTTCCGAGCCATCCGCATCCAGTGTTTGATCTTGGCGAATGTCTGCTCGATCGGGTTCAGGTCTGGCGAGTATGGTGGCAGGAACCACACCCGCGCGCCTGCCGCCTTGATGGCATCGCGCACGGCTTTCGATTTATGGCAGCCGAGGTTGTCCATGATGACGATATCGCCGGGCTTCAGTGCAGGGACAAGCAGTTGATCGATATAGGCACGGAAGGACTGCCCGTTGATCGGGCCGTCAAAGACACAGGGCGCCGTCAATTGATCGCAGCGCAAGGCAGCAATGAACGTCATGGTGTTCCAGTGGCCATGGGGCGCAAAGCCGTGCAGGCGTTTGCCTTTTGGTCCCCAGCCGCGCAGCGGAGCCATGTTGGTCTTGATCCAGGTTTCATCAATGAAGACCAGCTTGCGCGGATCGAGTTGACGCATGACCCCCTTCCAGCGCTTTCGCCGGCGGGCCACATCGGCTCGGGCCCGCTCAAGGGCGAGCAGTGTTTTTTTTTGAAGCTCAGCCCCTCGCGGCGCATGAAGTGCCAGACCGCATTGTGGGACACCTTGACGCCCCGCTTCGCCAGCATGTCTTTCAGACCATGCAGCGTCAGGTGCGGCGTGCGGTTGATCTGCTCCAGGATAAAATCACGGTGGGGTTCAAGGATAATCCTGCGGTGGCCACCCATCTTGCCAGGCGCCACGCTGCCAGTCTCGCGATATCGCTGGCGCCACTTGATCACCGAAGAAACAGCCACCGAGAAACGGGCAGCCACAACACGTGCCGTCTCGCCGGAAACAACAGCTGCTACTGCACGCTCCCGAAGATCATTCGAATAGGGTTTTACCATGCATGCCGGCCTCCAGTCCCGGCACGCAGTTTGAATCACAATTCAACGAAAAACGGAATCCCGAGATTCAAACAAATGATGAACCGCTCTAGCAGGTCATTTAGCTCAAGCACACGGTACACGACGCACTTGAGTTGAGGGGGGAAAAGGGTTTGAATTGAAGATTCTCGAGCACAAGGAACTTCGTGATGTTCGCATTCCTCCTCAGCCCTCTGGTCGCCACGCTACGCCCGCATTTTGATCTGAGCAAGACACGACTGGAAACGCTTGCGGTTTTGCTCGCTGGTCTGGCAAACTGTCGGACGGTGAACCTGAGCCATCTGGCGAGCCAGTTCTCGGGGACGGCGTTACACGCGTCCAACTATCGCCGTGTGCAGCGGTTCTTCCAGCATGTCCGCCTTGATGGCGATGTGGTCGCAGTACTGATCGTGCACCTGCTCAACCTTGCGCGTCCAAAGCTTCTGGCCCTGGATCGGACCAACTGGAAACTCGGCGCGAAAGACGTGAACATTCTGGTTCCGGCCATTGTGACGCGACGGTTTCGGGTGCCGCTGATGTGGGTCTCGCTCGACCATCCGGGCAACTCTTCACCGGCGCAGCGCATCGGGCTGATGCGGCGTTATTTGCGCCTGTTCGGGGCTTGCTCCATCGACGCCTTGCTCGCCGACCGGGAGTTCATCGGTACAGAGTGGTTGGAATGTCTAAATGAAAACAACATCCCGTTCGTTGTTCGGTTGCGTGAGAACATGCATCTGTGCACCGAAGATGGACGCCTGCATCAGTTCCGCACGCTCCTGCGGAAGTCTCGTCAAGGTGCCTGGACAGGCTGGCTCAGCACCATGGCGAGGGAACCGGACAACCGGCTGCGGTTCGCGGCAAAGCGTATCAAGGGGGGCGAAGCGCTCATCGTCGCCACGAACATCGACGCCACCCGACGGGCGCTCAATCTCTATCGCAAGCGATCGGGCATCGAGTGCCTCTTCGCCGACGCCAAGACCCGCGGCTTCAACAGTGAGGACACTCACATCACCAATCCTGCCAAACTCGCAACCCTCCTCGCCGTCATTGCCCTCACCGTGACATGGGCTTATCGCTGGGCGACCCGGGTCATGGGCCGAACGGCGATCCGCCGCAAAAGCCACAACCGACGTACAAAATCATGGTTCCGAACCGGGCTCGACGCTCTACGCAGATGGATCATCCACAACCCGGAAAACGCGCTATTGGCATGGCGACAAACATGCCCGAAGAGACCAATCAAACAACTTGCTCTTCGATGTGTCGTGTACCGTGGCTCAAGCATTTAACGGTACCTTAACAGGCTGCGGCAAAGCCTCTTTCCTCCAGAAAGGCCCCCACACGTCTGGTCGCCCGCCGGGTTGAACAATAGACGATCACGCCCAATGCCCCGTTTGACGGCAATGCGTCATCGAGTACGAAGACAATATCGCCAGTTTTCCTGCCCTTGTCCATCGGAATGACCTCGAACGACAGATTCCCGCGAACCGCGCCGCCATCGAGCAGTTCAAGCGCGACCCCGAGCCTGGCGCGGAAATGCCCGGTGATGTCCTCAATCACGCCGGGCTTTGCGGTGGCCGTAAGGCAGACAAGGGGCGCAGGGTCGTCGCTTCCCGAGTATTCCTTGATGAAGCGTCCCGCATACCGATAGTCAGGCCGGAAATCGTGCCCCCATTTTGAAACGCAATGGGCCTCGTCAAGCACCCAATAGCCCACTTCGCGCTGGTTCAGGACCGATCTCACGGTCGGATTGCGAAGTTGTTCGGGAGAGATGAGCAGGATCGCCACATCGCCAAGCCGGACCCGACCCAGGGCGTCGCGCCGCTCCGGCAGCGAAAGCATCCCGTTGATCATGGCACAGGATGTTATTCCCTGGCGCTTCATGCCCTCCACCTGATCGGCCATCAGGGCCACAAGAGGAGAGATGACGACGGTCAGGGCGCCTGTCCTCGTGAACCGGGAAAGCGCGGGCAATTGGTAGCAGACCGACTTTCCGGCGCCTGTGGGCAGAATGCCAAGCACCGGAGACCCGGCCCATGGCGGTCGAGACAATGGTCTGCTGGAGCGGGCGTCCGTCCTTCCCGGCCGGTTCTGGCCGGAATCCGTCAAAGCCGAACCATTTCCCGAGAAGGGCCTGCGGGTCGTTCCGGGCGCGGCGCCAGTTGCAGTGCGTATCGGTGCACGGCGTGTCGCGAAGGCGTCGCACCAGCCGGCTTGCCTGCGGGAACTGGTGACGGACCCACGGGGCCATGACCGAATCACCCCCTGCCACGGAAACCCGGGAGAGCGCATAGGCGAGCGGCCATCCGTTGCGCTTTGCCTCGGGGATCGCGATTTCGATCTGGTGAATGCAGGATTGCCCGCGGAGCATCCCGCGAATGGCTGCCTGCGCCGCCGCCGCGCCGGGCCGTCCCGCCCCCCCGGACATGGGAAAAGACTGCGTCGAACCCGGCATGTTCCGGGCGGGCGGTTGTCAGGTAGTGACAGGCGCGCACGATCCCCGGATCACCGCCGTCAATATCCGACAGCGCCTTGATCTGGTTGCCAGGAACGGTGAGGACAAGTCTGGCGTCAGCAATGATACCGGCACAGGGCGCATTGGGCGCTTGCGTCCGAACCGATGACTTGGCACCATCGCCCTGCATCCGATCGCTGGAGTCATTCTTGGGTAACAACGCGACCAACCCCGCCCCGCAGCCGCAGGAGATTCGGCAAACGCATCTCGAATTTCCCGACAACCGCCTGCTGATCGACCTGTGCGGAGAGTTCGACAGAAACCTTGCGCAGATCGAATCCTTTCTGGGCGTTCATATCATTCGACGCGGCAACCAGCTTGCGGTGATCGGCGAGGATGGCGCGCGGGACAGGGCCGCAGAGGTTTTGCAGGCGCTCTATCAACGGCTGGAGGCGGGCAGAGGGATCGAGACCGGGGATATTGACGGCGAAATTCGCATGGGCGGTTCCGGCGGCAATACCGGCGCCCCCGCAGGCGATCAGCTTGAGATGTTTCAGGGCGGGCGCGTGGAGATTCGCACCCGCAGGAAAACCGTCGAACCCCGCAGCGACGCGCAAAAGGCTTATGTCCGGTCGCTGATGGAAAGGGAACTCGTCTTCGGCATCGGCCCCGCAGGCACCGGCAAGACCTATCTGGCCGTTGCTGTCGGCGTTCACATGTTCATCGAAGGGCATGTGGACAGGATCATTCTTTCCCGCCCCGCAGTCGAGGCGGGAGAGCGGCTGGGCTTTCTTCCCGGCGACATGAAGGACAAGGTCGATCCCTACATGCAGCCGCTTTACGATGCGCTGAACGACTTTCTGCCGGGCCGGCAGGTGGCGAAGCTGATCGAGGACAAGCACGTCGAAATCGCGCCTCTCGCCTTCATGCGCGGTCGTACCCTGTCAAATGCCTTCGTGGTGCTGGACGAGGCGCAGAACGCCACGACCATGCAGATGAAGATGTTCCTGACCCGCCTTGGCAAAGGCTCCCGCATGGTGATCACCGGCGACCGGTCCCAGGTCGATCTGCCCAGGGGCGTCCGGTCCGGCCTGGGCGATGCCGAACGGCTGCTCGGCCATATCGACAGCATCTCTTTCAACCGTTTCACGGCCAGGGATGTGGTCCGGCATCCGCTGGTGGCGAGGATCATCAAGGCGTATGATGCGGATGCGGATGCGGGATGAGCAATTCCCGCCCTGCGGCGAGCATTCGGGAAGGCGGCAGAGCCGCCCCCTGCGCCGGACACGCCTCATGACCGCCTGCACCATCGTCGAAGACCCCCGTTGGGAAGCGCTTGCCCTCGGGACGGTCGCCGAACGCGCAACCGCCGCCACGCTGTCCCGGCTCGGCCGCGCCCCCGGACATTTCGGGATTTGCCTTCTGGGCTGCGACGATGCGCGGATGGCGGCGCTGAATACCGGTTTTCGCGGCAAGCCGCACCCGACCAATGTGCTGTCCTGGCCGTCGGAGGAGCGCCGGGCAAAGACGCCGGGAGAGGCGCCCGCACTTCCCGAGGCCGACCCGAATGGCCTGCCGCGGGAACTCGGGGATATTGCCATCGCCTATGAAACCTGCGCGCGCGAAGCCCGGGAGGCGGGCAAATCCATGACCGGTCACGTCACCCATCTGATCGTTCACGGAACGCTGCATCTGTTGAGTTATGATCACACTGACGACAGGGATGCGGCGTTGATGGAGGCGCTGGAGATAAAAATACTTGGCAAGCTGGGGATTTCGGACCCATATGAGGGGTAATCGGCGGCGGCCCTGCCGCAAGTGATGTATCTGGAAAGGACCAATGGGCGACACGACCGACGAATCATCTGGCGCGGCGCAGGGCGCGCAGGATGAAGGCGAGAGTTCAGAACAGGGATTTTTCCGCCGCTTTCTCGGCGTCCTGTCTGCTGGCGATTCGGATGAAACCGACGCTGGTGATGCTGGCGCGATACCGACGCGGAACAGCCAGTCGCATGGCATACTCAACCTGCGCCGGATGCGCGTCGATGACGTTGCGATCCCCAAGGCCGAAATTGTGGCCGTGCCCGACGATATCGGGCGCGATCAGCTTGCCCGGGTCTTCCGCGACAGCGGCCTGACCCGCCTGCCAGTCTATTCGGGCACGCTCGATTCCCCGACCGGCCTGATCCACCTGAAGGACTTCGCCCTGAAACACGGCTTCAACGGCGCCGGGAACGGGACATTCCGGGTCGCCGACATGGTGCGAGCGCTGCTTTATGCGCCGCCCTCCATGCGGGTCGGTGTGCTGCTTCAGAAAATGCAGAGCGAGCGGCTGCACATGGCGCTGGTCATCGACGAATATGGCGGCGTCGATGGTCTGGTGACGCTCGAAGACCTGATCGAAACCATAATCGGCGAGATCGAGGATGAGCACGACCTGGACGAAGGCCAGTTCTGGACGCTGGAAAAAGAGGGCTGCTATCTGGCCGAGGCAAGAACGCCGCTGGACGAGTTCGAGGAAGAAACCGGAATTTGCCTGACCAAAGGCGTGGATGACGAAGAGATCGACACGCTGGGCGGGCTGGTGTTCGTTCTGACCGGCCGTGTGCCCGTGCGCGGAGAGATGATCCGCCACCCCGCCGGACCGGATTTCGAGGTGGTCGATGCCGATGCCCGCCGGATCAAACGGCTGCGGGTTCATCTGGGCACATAGGCGCATGGCCAGTATTCAGGCGTATCCGAAACCGGAATACACTGGCTGGCGCATGATCCTTGCGTTCGGGGCGGGTGCGCTGACCGGGCTTGGGCAAGCGCCCTGGTCACTGTGGTGGTGCTCTCTGATCGGGCTGGTCGCGCTTGCCCTGCTGCTGGACGGCGCGCGCCGCATCAGACGGGCCGCCGCCATCGGCTGGGCGGCAGGGGGCGGATATTTTGGCCTGACCATGTTCTGGATCGTCGAGCCCTTCATGGTCGATGCCGCCCGGCACGCCTGGATGGCGCCATTTGCCCTTGTCGGCATTTCCGGGGGGCTGGCGCTGTTCTGGGCGCTGGGCTTCGGTCTGGCCCGCTGGCTGGGTGGCGCGCGCTGGCCAGCCCTTGCGCTTGTCGCGACGCTGACCCTTGCAGAGATGCTGCGCTCCTGCATTTTCACCGGATTTCCCTGGGGTCTGCTTGCCTATATCTGGACCGGCGCCGCCCCGATGCAGATTGCGAGTGCGATCGGCCCGCACGGACTGACTTTTCTGACCTTGCTGATCACCAGCGGCGTTTACGCGGCCACGGCGCTTTCGCGCGCCTGGGCGGTTGCGTCGGCAGGCGCGGCGCTGACACTTTTTGTCGCGGCCATGTTCCTGACATCCCTGCACGCGACCGCCCGGCCATCCGCAAGCCCGCCCATCCTCCGCATCATCCAGCCCAATGCGCCCCAACACCAGAAATGGGTTCCCGAGATGATGCCCGTCTTCTTCAACCGGGCGCTCGACTTTTCTGCTGCCGAGGGCGGGCCGGATCTGATCATCTGGCCGGAAACCTCGATCCCGGCGCTTCTCGGTCAGGCCGGGGACAGGCTGGCGGACATGGACGCCGCGGCAAATGGCATCCCCGTGGTCGCCGGCATCCAGCGCCGGGGCGGGGAAGGCTATCACAACAGCCTGATCGTCCTTGAGGGCGGCGAGGTCGGACAGGTCTATGACAAATACCACCTCGTCCCGTTTGGCGAGTATATCCCCCTTGGCCGGGTGGCGGCGCGGTTCGGAATCTCGGCTTTTGCCGCGCAGGCCGGTTTTGGCTACGCGCCCGGCGCCGGGCCGCAGGTTCTGGACCTCGGCCCGACACTGGGCACGGTCCTGCCCCTGATCTGCTACGAGGCGATCTTTCCCCGCGATGTCGCTGCCGCGCCGCAACGCCCGGACTGGCTTTTGCAGATCACCAATGATGCCTGGTTCGGCAATTTCTCCGGCCCCCAGCAGCACCTGGCGCAGGCCCGTTTTCGCGCGGTCGAGCAGGGCCTGCCACTGGTTCGCGCGGCCAATACCGGTATTTCGGCGGTCATCGACGCCCATGGCCAGGTGGTTGGCAGCCTGCCGCTGGGCAGGGCCGGATATCTTGACGCCGCCCTCCCCCCTGCGTTGCCGCCAACCCTTTACAGCCGGGTTGGCGACAATCCCGTTCTGGTGTTGCTGATCATCTTCATGGCGGCCTTTCTGCCGTTCCGCCGGTCGATTGGCGATTGACGCACCGGGAACACCGAAGTAACCGGTGTGGGCAAACTCGTCACAACGGCTTCCTGGCGTGGCGGGTTCAATCTTAATGGAGCATTTTCCATGGCCCGGCTGAATTACGTTTTCACCTCTGAATCCGTTTCAGAGGGACACCCCGACAAGGTCTGCGACCGCATTTCCGACGCTGTTCTGGATGCGTTTCTGAACGAAGAGCCGAATGCGCGTGTGGCGTGCGAGACCTTCGCGACAACCAATCGCGTCATCATCGGGGGGGAGGTCGGTCTGGCCGATCAGGACAGGCTGCGCGACAATATGGGCCGGATCGAGGACATCGCCCGCGAATGCGTCCGCGATATCGGGTACGAACAGGACAAGTTCCACTGGAAAACCATGCAAGTGTCGAACTACCTGCACGAACAGTCCACCCATATCGCACAAGGCGTGACCGGAGAAGGGAACCGGGATGAAGGCGCCGGCGATCAGGGCATCATGTTCGGCTATGCGGTGAATGAGACGCCGGAACTCATGCCTGCGCCGATCCTCTATGCCCACGCGATCCTGCACAGGCTGGCGACGGCGCGCAAATCCGGCCGGGAGCCGAAGCTGGGACCGGATGCGAAATCGCAACTGTCGCTGAGATACGAGAACGGCAAACCGGTGGGTGTGAGTTCCATCGTGCTCTCCACCCAGCATCTGGATGACAGCCTGAGTTCGGACGACGTGCGGCAGATCGTGGAGCCTTACATTCGCGAAACCCTGCCCGGCGGCTGGCTGAACGGCAAGACCGAATGGCATGTAAACCCGACCGGCAAATTCGTGATCGGCGGCCCGGATGGCGATGCGGGTCTGACCGGCCGCAAGATCGTCGTGGATACCTATGGCGGCGCCGCGCCCCATGGCGGCGGGGCCTTTTCCGGCAAGGATCCCAGCAAGGTGGACCGCTCTGCCGCCTATGCCGCGCGTTATCTGGCCAAGAACGTGGTCGCATCGGGCATGGCGGAGCGCTGTACGCTGCAACTGTCCTACGCCATCGGCGTCGCCCGCCCGCTGTCGATCCATGTCGATACCCATGGCACCGGGCAGGTTTGCGAATCCGAAATAGAGGCCGCCGTCGCCGCCTGCATGGACCTCACGCCGCGCGGCATCCGGGAACATCTGGGCCTGAACAGGCCGGTTTATCAGCGCACCGCGGCCTATGGTCATTTCGGCCGGGCGCCGGATGCGGATGGCGGCTTCAGCTGGGAGCGGACCGACCTTACTGAGGCGCTCGGGAAAGCGGTCTGAGCCATGAAGCCGGGGCCTTGCCGACACACCGGAGAGCGGCCATGACCGGAACCGGACATCCCGAAAGCGCCCCCAGGCGCAATCTCCATGGCCGCCGCAAGGGCAGGCGCCTGCGCCGCAGCCAGCAGGAATATCTGGATCGGGATCTGAAAGCGCTGTCGCCCGGTTCCGTGGAGAGGGCCGAAAACCCGGATCGCCTGCCGCTTGATCCCGAGGCGCTTTTCGGCGGCAAACCGGTCTGGCTGGAGATCGGTTTCGGTAACGGAGAGCATATGGTGCATCAGGCGGCATCCCGCCCGGATGTGGGCGTCATCGGCTGCGAGCCCTACATGAACGGCGTCGCGATGCTGCTGGGCAGGATCCGGCGGACCGGTGTGGACACGATCCGCATCCATCCGGGCGATGTCCGCGACATGTTCGACGTTTTGCCGGATTGCTCCATTTCCAGGGCGTTCCTGCTCTACCCCGATCCCTGGCCGAAGAAGAGACACCATCGCCGCCGTTTCGTGACGCACGAACATCTTGAACCGCTGTGTCGCGTGCTGAGGCACGGGGCCGAATTCCGGATCGCGACCGATATTTGCGACTATGTGCGCCAGGCGCTTGAGGAAGTGCCGGGGCACGGGTTCGAATGGTTGGCGGCAGGGCCGGAAGATTGGCGGAAGCCTTGGAATGACTGGCTTTCCACCCGATATGAGCGCAAAGCCCTGCGCGAAGGCCGGGCGCCGCATTATCTGACGTTCCGCAAGGTTTGAAATGATGCAAGGGGGCTTTGCCCCCCTGCGGCTTCGCCGCATTCACCCCAGAGTATTTTTTGCAGAGAAGAAGAGATTTGCGCGCTTCTTCTTCTCTGCAAAAATACTCCCGCCGGAGGCCCCGGCGGCAGCAGACGGGACGCCGGGAGGCAAATGGGCAACAGAGGCCATGGACGCGACCCGGCTCTTGCGCTACCAACGGTTTCCGAGACCAGAGAGGATATGCCCATGTCCGGCCGCGTCAGCCCTGTTCCGATGACATCCCGCAAATGCGGCCCGCTCTCTGGCATGGCAGAGGCGCCGGGGGACAAGTCGATCAGCCATCGGGCGCTTATCCTGGGTGCGCTGAGTGTTGGCGAGACCCGGATCACCGGCCTGCTGGAAAGCGACGACGTGTTGGATACCGCGAAGGCGATGCGTGCCTTTGACGCCGGGATCACACGGCACGGGCCGGGCGCATGGTCGGTGCATGGTGTGGGCGTTGGCGGTCTTGCGGAGCCGGATCAGGTGATTGATTGCGGCAATTCCGGCACCGGTGTCCGCCTGATCATGGGCGCGATGGCGACATGCCCGATCAGCGCGACGTTCACCGGGGACGCGAGCCTCAACAAACGCCCGATGGGCCGGGTCACAGGCCTGATCGCGCGCTTTGGTGCGCAATCGGTTGGCCGGTCCGGCGGCCGGCTGCCCATGACCATTGTCGGGGCGCCGGCGCCGGCGCCTGTGACCTACAGCGTGCCCATGCCCTCGGCGCAGGTGAAATCGGCGGTGCTTCTGGCCGGTTTGAACGCGCCCGGCAAAACGGTCGTGATCGAGAAGGCAGCGACCCGCGACCATACGGAGCGGATGCTGGCGGCCTTCGGCGCCGGAATCACGACAGAAGAAACGGGCGAAGGCCGCGTCATCACGCTGACCGGTCGGCCGGAATTGACACCGCAGGCGATTGCCGTCCCGCGCGACCCGAGTTCGGCGGCTTTCCCGATCTGCGCCGCAGTGGTGGTGGAAGGATCCGAAATCACTGTACCAGGGACAAGTCTGAACCCCACCCGCAACGGGCTGTACACGACATTGACGGAGATGGGCGCCAGCATCGCGTTCGGGAATGAACGGGAGGAAGGCGGCGAACCGGTCGCTGATCTGCGGGTTCGCGCCTCGGCAACGCGCGGCATTGAGGTGCCGCCCGAACGCGCGGCCTCGATGATCGACGAATATCCGATCCTGGCCGTTGTTGCGGCGCTGTCCGATGGCGTCACCATCATGCGCGGCGTGAAGGAATTGCGGGTCAAGGAATGCGACCGGATCGACGCCATGGCGCGGGGGCTGGAAGCCTGCGGCGTGAAGATCGAAGAAGACGAAGACACGCTTGTCGTTCACGGCATGGGGCCGGGCGGGGTGCCCGGCGGGGCCATTTGCCAGAGCCGGCTTGACCACCGGGTCGCCATGTCGTTCATGGTGCTCGGCATGGCCGCGCAGAACCCGGTTTCGGTCGATGACGGGGCGTCGATCGCCACCTCCTTTCCGATCTTCGAGCCGTTGATGAACCGCCTGGGTGCGCGGATCACGCGACAGGATCGTCTGTGACACATGGAACGCGGCGGGGCGGCGGTGGATTGCCCGGTCCCGGGCGGCTGCCACCGCGCGGCAACGGGCAATATCTCGATCTTCGCGGGCTGCGACCGGGACACGTTCGAGCGCATCGCCCCCTTGCTGAAAACCATGGGGCGGCGCATCCTGCATATGGGCGATCCGGGCTCCGCCTTTGTCCTGAAAGTCGTGACCAACCATCTTGCGACGGCCAACCTGATAAACCTGCTGCGAGGCTCTGGTCACTGCCAGGGCCGCCGGGATGGACCTGAACACCGTCTGTGAGGCGATCAGGATATCCTCCGGCGCCAGTTTCGTGCATGAAACCGAAAGCCGGGTGATCCTGAACGGCTCTCGCGACATTTCCTTCACCATGGGTCTGGTGAAAAAGGATATTGGCCTGTTCCGGCAGCTTGCGGATCGCGCGGGCGTGGCGCTCGAAATCAGCCCGGTCATGATCGACATCTTCAATGACGGCATCGCCCGTTATGGCGAGCGGGAGCTTTCGCCAAACATCGTCAGGCGGCTGGAGGAAGCCACCGGCCTCGACATCCGCGCGCCCGGCTTTCCGCCGGAAATGCTGGACTCCGCCGGAAATGCTGGACGACGAACCGGAAGCGCCGGGACATGAAGCCATCCCGCCGGGGTCGGGGCCGGAGGCCGCTGAACAGACTCAGTTCCCCAGCGACGCATTCAGGTCGCGAAAGCCCTGTAACATGTGCCCGATCACATGACGGGTTTTTTCCACCTCATCCCGGGTCAGGTTGTCTACGAGGCTTTCGATAACGCGCCTTTCGGCCCTCTCAAGCCCGGCAAGCACATCCTTTCCGGGCCTGGTCAGTTCAAAAAGGGCGGACCGTTCATGCGCCGGGTTGTCCCTGCTCCGGACCAGACCGCCCGCTTCTGCCTCATTCATCATGATCTGAACATACTGGCGTCTGATACCCATGTCCCTTGCAACCTGCGGGACCGTCGCAGGGCCGATGCCGCCAAGCACCTCCAGCATCGCGCGGGTTCTGACCGTGATCGAGGCGCCCGAAAGCATCGCCGCCACCGCTGCCTCCATCTCCCGTTGCAGCGGGCGGGCAAGCAGTGCGATCTGATAAAAGGTGTCGTGCTTTGTCATGGTGCGCGACAGTGGCAGAATGACAGGGTGTCTGTCAATTTCCGATCCGCCCGAACCGTTTGACTTTCCGCACCGCCATGCGTAGCGAAGAAACATGCAGGAGGCATGAAACTGGCTTTCACCATCGCCATTGACGGACCGGCCGCAGCGGGCAAGGGCACCATATCAAAGGCCGTCGCCGCGCATTACGGATATGCGCATCTGGATACCGGACTGCTCTATCGCGCTGTCGGAAAACGTGTTCTGGCCGGAGAGTATCCGGTGGCGGTGGCGCGCGCGCTGGGCGCGAAAGACCTTGACGGAAACAGCCTGCGCACCCCTGCAATCGCGCAGGCGGCTTCCAGGGTGGCGGCGATCCCGGATGTCCGCGACGCCCTTGTCGGTTTTCAGCGCGCCTTTGCCCGCCGCGATGGCGGGGCGGTGCTGGACGGGCGCGACATCGGCACGGTGATCTGCCCCGAAGCCGAAGCCAAGATTTTCGTCACCGCCAGCGACGGGATACGCGCTGAACGGCGCTATCTGGAACTGACCGCGAAAGGGCTGGATGTGACCCGCGATCAGGTGCTGCGCGAGGTCAGGGAACGCGACGCCCGCGACATGGACCGGGCCGAGGCGCCGCTGAAACCTGCCGGGGACGCCGCGATCATCAACACGTCGGATATGGACATCGGCCAGGCCGTGGCCGAAGCCATCCGGGCCGTCGAACGCGCACGGTCCTGATCAGCCGTCCAGCGCGTCCAGCCGCAACCGAACCGACAGGCCATGCGCTTGCAGGCTTTCGCTTCTGGCCAGTGTCTCCGCCGCCGGACCGATGGCGGCCAGCGCCCCGGGCGTCATTTTCGACAGCGTCGTGCGCTTCAGAAACTCCATCACCGACAGGCCGGAGGCGTACCGCGCCGACCGCGCGGTCGGCAGCACATGGTTCGGCCCGCCCACATAATCCCCGATTGCCTCGGGCGTCCACCGGCCGATGAAGATCGCCCCGGCGTGTCTGATCCGGTCGGCCAGCGCATCGGCGTCGGCGTCGGCAACGCAGAGTTCCAGATGTTCCGGCGCAATGCGGTCGGACAGGCGCGCGGCCTCTTGCAGATCGCGCGCCGTGATCACCGCCCCGAATTTCCGCCAACTGGCCCCGGCGACCGCGCGGCGTTCCAGCGTTTCCAGCCGTTTGCCGACCGCATCCGCGACCGCACGGCCAAACGCCTCGTCATCGGTGATCAGGATCGGCTGCGCCCGTTCGTCATGTTCCGCCTGACTCAGAAGATCGACGGCGATCCAGTCCGGGTCATTGTCCCGGTCGGCAATCACCAGGATTTCCGACGGCCCGGCAATCATGTCGATGCCGACCCTGCCGAACACGCGCCGTTTTGCCGCGGCGACAAAGGCGTTGCCCGGCCCGGCAATCTTGTCCACGGGGCGGATGCTTTCCGTGCCATAGGCCAGCGCCGCGATCGCCTGCGCGCCGCCGATGCGATAAACCGTATCCACATCCGCAAGCCTGACCGCCAGCAGAACCAGCGGGTTCACCTTTCCGTCCGGCGTTGGCACGCAGATCGACAGCCGCTCTACCCCGGCAACCCTGGCGGGTATGGCGTTCATCAGAACCGAAGACGGATAGGACGCAATCCCGCCGGGCACATAGAGCCCCGCCGACGACACCGGACCCCAACGCCAGCCAAGCGTCGCCCCGACCTCGTCAGTCCAGCGCGCATCTTCCGGCATTTGCCGTTGGTGACAGGCGCGTATCCGCTTTGCCGCCAGTTCCAGCGCGGCGCGATCCTGGCCGCCGACCCTGGCACATTCCGCATCAATCTCCGCCGCCGAAAAGCTGAGGGTTTCCGGCGTCAGCAGCACCCGGTCAAACCGTTCGGTCAGCGCGATCAGCGCCGCATCGCCCCCGGCCCGCACATCGGCGATGATCCCGGCCACGACATCGTCCACTTCGGGGCTGTCCTCGTGCCTGGCGGTCAGGAAGGCGGCAAAATCCGCTTCGAAACCGGCGGCGGCAGAGTTCAGGAAAATCGGCACGGGGCTTACTCCGGGTGCTCTGGCGCGGCTTTGGACGGGGCGATATAGGGTCTGGTCACATCCTGCAACACGACATTCAGACATTCCACGTCCACCGCGATGGCCCCATCGCCGGCCAGCGTCAGGATCACCCGTCCCGTCCCGTCCTTGCCCGGCTCGAAGGTCGCCGACAGAAGCGACAGGACCACATCCGCATCGCCCTTCCGCACCCCTTGCGACCGAACCCGCAGCGCATCCCCGATCACCAGCACCGACTGCACGCGCTCATAAGGACGGCCAAGCCGTTCGGCGGCGGGGCGATCCTCCCACCGGAACCGGTTCAGAAGAACCGCAAAGCGCCGGGCATCGTGTTGCCAGGTCATCTCGGTGGCCGGAAACACCGCATCCTGCGCAAGCGCCGAAATCACCGCCAGATCGTCCGCATCTCCGGCTTTCAGACGCAGCGGCGCCCCCGCCCCTTCCTCGAATGTCGCATCCACCATGTCAGCCTTTCACCCGCTCTATATCCGCGCCGATCCCGCGCAGCTTCGTCACCACATTCTCATATCCGCGATCGAGGTGATAGACCCGGCTGACAACGGTTTCGCCCTTTGCCGCCAGCCCGGCCAGAATCAGCGAAACCGACGCCCTGAGGTCGGTCGCCATCACCGGCGCGCCTTTCAGACGTTCCACCCCGGTAACGGTGGCGGTGCCGCCCTGCACATCAATCTGCGCCCCCATCCGCACCAGTTCCGGCGCGTGCATGAAGCGATTCTCGAAGATCGTCTCGTGAAGGGCGCCGACCCCCTGCGCCGTACACATCAGCGCCATGAACTGCGCCTGCAAATCGGTGGGAAATCCGGGAAAGGGTTCTGTCGTCACATCGACGGCCCTCACCCGCCCGTTCCTGCACGAAACCTTCAGCCCGGTCCCGGTCTCGGTGATCCCGGCCCCGGCTTCTTCCAGCTTCCGGCAGAACGACTCCAGCAGACTGCGCCGCCCGCCCGGCAACTCCACCTCGCCGCCGGCGATTGCGGGGGCGAGCATGTAGGTGCCCAGCTCGATCCGGTCGGACACCACCCGATGCGTCGCCCCGTGCAGCCGGTCCACACCCTGGATCGTGATCGTCGGGGCGCCGTCGCCCTCGATCTCCGCCCCCATGGCGCGCAGGCAGGTTGCCAGATCGACGATCTCCGGCTCTCTCGCCGCGTTCTTCAGCACCGTCGTGCCCCTGGCCAGCGTCGCCGCCATCAGGATGTTCTCGGTCGCGCCCACCGAAGCGATGGCAAATTCGATTTCAGCCCCCTTCAACCCCTTCGGCGCCCTGGCATGAAGGTATCCATCCTTCAACGCGATCTCCGCGCCCAGCGCCTCCAGCCCGTGGATGTGCAGGTCCATGGGACGCGCCCCGATCGCACACCCTCCGGGCAGGGACACGACCGCATGGCCACAGCGCGCGATCAGCGGCCCCAGAACGAGGTTGGAGGCCCGCATCTTCCGCACAATGTCGTAATCAGCGATGTGGTTGTCGAGGTCATGGCTGGACAGCGCCAGCACCTTGCCCTCCTGCAAGGCCGAAACTTCCGCCCCCAGCGATTGCAGAAGAAGGGTCATCGTCGCGATGTCGGAAAGCCGCGGCGCGTTGGTCAGCGTCAGCGGCTCATCGCTGAGAAGCGTGGCGGGCATCAGTGCAAGACATGCGTTCTTGGCGCCCGCGATGGGCAACTTGCCGGACAGGGGGCCATTGCCCCTGACAATGATCGAATCCATCAGCTATCCTGTTCCCGTTCCCGGCTGCCATCAGCCGCTGCCTGCGCCTGTGCCTGTGCCTGTGCCTGTGCCTGCCGCCGCGCGCGCGCTTGCGCCTTGCGCCGGGCCATATTCGCCTGCAATGCCGCCTTCAGCCGGTTCTCGCGGCTGTCGCCCTGTTTCGCCGGTTTGCTTTCCGGGGATTTGCGTTTCATGACGCCTGTGTAGCGCATGGCGCGAAAAGGGTCCAGATTGCGCTTGCGTCACCCATGAATCAGGGCTAGTGACCCGCCACGCAAAAAGGTCACGCCCGGCGATGCTTGGCCGCAACAGCGCCGCAGTAGCTCAGTGGCAGAGCGCACCCTTGGTAAGGGTGAGGTCGGGAGTTCAATCCTCCCCTGCGGCACCAGAAGAAATCACTGTATCATACGGAAATTCGCGATTTGCCGCGCCACGCACGAATGGCGCGAACAGGCGCGAATGAGCGAACGCCACCCCTGGCGCCGCATCCGCAGGCAACCGTCCGGCGCGGTAAATCCGTATACTATACTTAAAATTTTAATCATAAACAAGAACTTAGACGGCATTCGTTGTTGCCAGAAGCCACCCGTTGCGACATGATCCGGTTAAAACAGACAGGGAAAACCGAAAACAGCAATCGTGATCAGAGAGGCAAGGCCACATGAATTACACAAACCTTTTCAGGGCGGCCCTTCTGGGTCTTGCCGTCATGTTTGCGTCGCCGTTGCAGGTGAGCGCCGAGACGATTCAGGTCATGCGGGGGGCTCCCTCGTCTTCCCTGAAGGTCTCGATGAACCGGGCTGTCGTCGTTGAAAGCGACACGCCCTTTTCGGAACTTTCCATAGCCAATCCGGGAATCGCCGACATTTCGACGCTTTCGGATCGGACAATTTACGTTCTCGGCAAGGCGCCGGGGCGCACCACCCTGACGCTTCTGGGTCCGGATGGCCGACTGATCACCAATGTCGATGTTCGGGTCGCGCCCGATATTGCAGAGTTCAAGGAGCGCCTGCAACAGATCCTGCCGGGCGAACGGATCGAGGTGCGCACCGCCAATGACGGCATCGTGATGTCGGGCACGGTGTCCAGCCTGATTCGTCTGGACAGGGCCCTCAATCTGGCGGAACGCTATGCTCCGGGCAAGATATCGAACCTGATGAATGTCGGCGGCAATCATCAGGTCATGCTGGAGGTCCGCTTTGCCGAGGTTCAGCGTTCGATTTCCAAACAGCTTGGCATCGGTCTTGGCATCAGCGACGCCGGTATCCCGCTGTCGGGTGCTTCCGGCGCCGGCAATCTTGTGGATGGTTCGGTCATTGGCGCTTCGGGTTCCACCGCCCTGAATTTCACCGACGGTTTCAACGGCGGCGCGTTGGCGACATCCATCGGCATCGGCAGCATCCAGTTGGACATTCTGCTTGAAGCGCTCGAAGCGAGAGGGCTTGTCCGCACCCTGGCGGAACCCAACCTGACGGCCCTGTCGGGGCAGGAGGCGAACTTTCTCGCCGGTGGCGAATTCCCGGTTCCGGTTCCCGACGACGATGGCATCGGTATTCAATACAAGCCGTTCGGCGTTGCGCTGGGCTTCATCCCCCGCGTCGTGGACGGCGCGCGAATCAATCTGGAACTGAACGCCGAAGTCAGCAGCATCGACTCCGCGAACAGCATTCTTGCGAATGCCCTGAATGTTCCCGGCTTCATCAGCCGCTCGACCTCGACAACGGTTGAAATGCGGGATGGCGAAAGTTTCGCAATCGCCGGTCTTTTGCAGGACGAGTTCCGCGACAACAGCCGACAGATTCCGTGGCTGGGCGATATTCCGGTGCTTGGCGCGCTGTTCCGCAGCACCAACTATCAGCGCGATCAGTCCGAACTGGTGATCATCGTCACCGCGCATCTGGTCTCTCCGACCCGCGGCGAGGCGCTGGCATTGCCCACGGATCGGGTGCGGCCACCGTCGGAGGCCGAACTGTTCCTGTTCGGTAAAACGACCGGCAATGGCGCCCCGACCTCGGGCGCCGCCGGCGAGGTTGCAAAGCAGGACTTCGCCGGTTCCTATGGCTATGTGATGGAGTGACAGACATGAAAACGACACTGAAGACATTCCTGATCGCCGCCGGCGCAACGGCCCTCATCACCGCCTGCGCCCCGCATACGGCCGGCGATGGCCGTGCCGAAGCGGGCAGCGGGATTGACGGCGGCAGCTTCGGCAATGCGACGATGAACAACAAGATGATCCAGACCGGACGGTTGCAACACGCGGTCGCCCTGGCCGGACGCTTTGCAGCCGAAGCGCCGGACACGATCAACTTCGGCTTCGACAGCGCACAACTGGATGACGAGGCGCGCCGGGTGCTGGATGAGCAGGCCCGCTGGATACGGCAATTCCCGGAAGTCCGCTTTCGCGTCTTCGGTCACACCGACCTCGTGGGCAGCGACGCCTATAACCGGGCGCTGGGCCTGCGCCGGGCACAGGCGGCAGTGAACCATCTGGTCAGCCGTGGCGTCGATCGCGCCCGGCTGGAAGCGCTCTCCTCTCTGGGCGAAACCCGGCCGCTGATCCAGACCGGAGAGCGCGAGCGCCGCAACCGGCGCACCGTGACCGAGGTATCGGGCTTCGTTCAGGATCAGTCGGGCATCCTGAACGGCAGATACGCGCGGGTCGTCCACGACGGATATGTGGAAAGCGCGGCTGCGAAAACCGTTCTGACCAATACTCTCAGCCAGGATACACCAGAGTAGAAAGCCGGCGGGCGTCATCGGAGCGGGCGCGGACCGGATTGCGAAACGCATATCCCACCGCGCCAGATCCGTTTGAGCCTCTGGTTTTCGGATCGGTTTGCCGGTCTGCCCGCGCCCCCCGGCGCCATCCCGAATGAACGAATAATTAGTTTTTCCGCCCTAATGTTGCCAATATTGCCCGCCATTTCCCGTCGGAAGCAATGCGGGAACGGATTCGCGCACGGGTGGCGGTGGTGGCGGTGGAGTGGGGCGTGAACGAGACAGCGCGGGGCATTCATTCAATCGGGCTGTCGCCATTCATGAAGGGGACGATAGGCAATGGCAAGCAGTGCGGCGCTACAGCCGGAACCGGCACCGATCACGGCCTGCACGGTCTCGCGCGATGTTCAGAACTTCGATCTTCTGATCGACGACATGGAAAGCGAACTTGGCGAAAGCTGGGGCGATCTCGGGTTCGAGGACGCAAGAACCTTCCTGACCCGGCCGGAAGCCGGGCAACTGGAATTTATCGCTATCGCCATCGACAATCAGGACGAAGAGCATCTGCCCCGGATCGGTGAACTGATCGCCGGCGCGAACAGCAGGGGGATCAAGGTCGTGCTGATCGCCGAAGAGGTCAGCCCGGCCTCTCTGCACCGGCTTTTGCGCATGGGCGCGGCGGAATTCATCCCCTACCCGTTGCCCGATGGCGAACTGCACAGCGCCATCGGACGGATGCGCGCCCAGGAGGCGGCGGCGGCAAATCTCCGGCAGCAATCCGCAAACGCCGCTGCATCCGGCGATCACAAGGGTATCGTGCTTCCTGTCCACGGGCTTGCCGGCGGCACCGGGGCAACGACGCTGGCGGTGAACCTCGCATGGGAACTCGCCAATATCTCCGGGAAGGATGCGCCCAGCGTCTGCCTCATGGATCTGGACCTGCAATTCGGCTCCGCATCCACCTATCTGGACCTGCCCCGCAAGGAAATTGTCTATGAAATCCTGTCGGATATCGCGTCGCTGGACGGCGAGAGCTTCATGCAGGCGCTTCAGGTCTTCAATGACAGGCTGCATGTGCTGAGCGCGCCCAATGAAATTCTTCCCCTCGATCTGCTTGGCCCCGAGGATGTCGAGAAGCTGATCAGCGTCGCCGGCGCGCATTTCGACTATGTGGTGATCGACATGCCCTCGACCCTTGTCGCCTGGACCGAGACGGTGCTGCATCGGGCCAATGTCTATTTCGCCACGATGGAGCTTGACATGCGCTCGGCGCAGAACGCGCTGCGGATGATCCGCGCCCTGAAGTCAGAGGATCTGCCGCTTCAGAAACTGCGCTATGTGCTGAACCGCGCGCCGAAATTCTCTGACATTTCCGGCAAGGGCCGCGTCAAGCGTTTGTCCGAAAGCCTTGATATCGACATCGAGATTCAGATACCCGATGGCGGAAAACCGGTTTCCGAGGCCGGGGATCACGGTCTGCCCCTGGCAGAGACCGCCGCCAAGAACCCGCTTCGCAAGGAAATCCGCAAACTCGCCGCATCGGTGCATGAGGTCAGTCAGGCCGCCGCGACCGCTCGGTAAGAGAGGGAATTCACATGTTCTCGCGCTACAGGAAACCGGGCGGCGCAGGCCCTGGCCCCAGGGCCCGGCAAGCGGCTGCGCCCAACGTCACCCCGATACCGGACAAGACGCCGGTAAAGGTCGAGGCCAAGCCGCAAAAGGCCGCCGCCAGGACCGCCCCCGTGGACAAGGAGCAAAAGCGCAAGCAACGCCTGAGCGAGGTCAAGGTCGAACTGCACCGGCACCTGCTTGACAACCTGAACCTTTCGGCGCTGGAAAACGCCACCGAAAAGGATCTGCGCGCCGAAATCGTGGAACTGGCCTCCGAAGCGCTGGAAGAGATGGGCGTCGTCCTGAACCGGGACGAGCGGACGCAACTGAATCAGGAGCTTTATGATGAGGTAACGGGCCTTGGCCCGCTGGAGCCGCTTCTGAAAGACCCGGACATCAACGATATTCTGGTCAACGGTCCGCAACAGATATTCGTGGAGCGCGCGGGCAGGCTGGAACTTTCCGACATCACCTTCAAGGACGAAAAGCACCTTCTGCGGATCATCGACAAGATCGTGTCCGCCGTGGGCCGGCGCGTCGATGAATCGAACCCCTATGTGGACGCCCGCCTGAAGGATGGTTCCCGTTTCAACGCCATGGTGCCGCCGGTCGCGGTGGATGGCTCTCTGGTCTCGATCCGCAAATTCAAGGACGACAAGCTGGGTATCGACGATCTGGTACGCTTCGGCGCCTTTACCGAAGAAATGGCCGCCTATCTGCAAGCTGCGGTCGCCTGCCGCCTGAACGTGATCGTGTCCGGCGGTACGGGTTCCGGCAAAACCACCACGCTGAACGCGCTGTCGGGCTTCATCGACGATGCCGAACGCATCCTGACAATCGAGGATACGGCGGAACTTCAACTGCAACAGACCCATGTGGGCCGTATGGAAAGCCGCCCGGCCAATGTCGAGGGCAAGGGCGCCGTGTCCCAGCGCGACTGTCTCAGAAACGCGCTTCGGATGCGTCCCGACCGCATCATCGTGGGCGAGACGCGCGGCGACGAGGTGATCGACATGCTTCAGGCCATGAACACCGGCCATGACGGCTCGATGACGACGATCCACGCGAATTCCGCCCGCGACGGCGTGTCCCGTCTGGAAAACATGATCGCCATGGCCGGGATCGAGATGCCGATCAAGGCGGTTCGCGCCCAGATCGCCTCTGCCGTGAACCTGATCGTACAGGCCAGCCGCTTGCAGGACGGCTCGCGCCGGATGGTGTCGGTGACAGAGATCACCGGGATGGAAGGCGAGGTCATCTCGATGCAGGAAGTCTTCCGCTTTCAGCGGGTCGGTCTGACCTCCGACAACAAGATCCTCGGCCATTTTACGGCGACCGGGGTGCGCAGCCACTATTCGGAACGCTTCCGCATGTGGGGCTATGACCTGCCGGCCTCGATCTTTGAACCCACCGCAGCGGAGTAAGCCATGACGCTCAACCCCGAAATCCTTGTCTACGGTCTGATATTCATCGGCGTTCTGCTGCTGGTCGAGGGGATATATCTGACGGTCTTCGGCAAATCCATCAGCCTGAACAACAAGATCAACCGCCGGATCGACATGCTTGAAAAGGGCATGGGCCGCGAACAGGTGCTGGAACAGCTCCGCAAGGAGATGAGCCTGCACATGAAGTCGAAATCCATCCCGATCTATGCGCTGATGGCGGACAAGGCGCAAAAGGCGGGCATTGCCTTCACACCGTCCCAACTGATGATGATGATGGTTCTGCTGGCCGCCATGGCCTTTGTCGGGCTGTCGGTCGGCACCGACGCCTCTGTGGCGATCCGGGCGGGGGTTTCAATCGTCATGGGCGTTGGCGGCATCTATGTCTGGGTGAACGGCAAGGCCAAAAAGCGCATGAGCATGATCGAGGAGCAGCTTCCCGATGCGGTCGAGCTCATGGTGCGCTCATTGCGGGTCGGGCATCCGTTCTCTGCCGCCCTGGGCATCGTCTCCAGGGAAATTCCGGATCCCCTGGCCTCGGAAATGGGCACGATCTCGGACGAGATCGCCTATGGCCGCGATGTGGGCGAAGCGCTCAAGGACATGGCCGAACGGATGGACAATCAGGACATGCGGTTTCTGGCCGTCGCCGTGACCATCCAGCAAACCTCGGGCGGCAACCTGGCCGAAATCCTGGCCGGTCTGGCAAAGGTGATCCGGGCGCGGTTCAGGCTCTTTCGCCGGGTGAAGGCCATCACGTCCGAGGCGAAGTGGTCCGGCAACTTTCTGTCCAGTTTCCCGCTGCTGGCCATCCTCATGATCACCCTGATCAAGCCGGACTATTATGACGACGTGAAGGAAACCTCTGTCTTCATCCCGGCCTGTCTGGTGGTCGCAGGCTTTCTGGCCGCCAACATCTTCGTGATGCGCAAGCTCGTGAACATCGACGTGTAGGGAAAGACCATGGAATTCATCAATTTCGTCAATGAGATGTTTGTCAGGCAGTTCGGCCCGCTGGGGCCGCTGCTGGCGGTCGGCATTCCGGGCATGTTCCTGATTCTTCTCACCCTTCCGGTGCTTCTGAGAAGAACCAGAGACCCGCTCGACAAGTTGCGCGAACAGGCAGGGCAGGGCCGGAACACGAAACAGCAGCGTTTGCGCGCATCGTCGAAAAACGACAGGCTGGAGAAGTATTCAAACTTTCTGGAACCGCAGAGCGAAGAGGCATATTCGGCCATTCGCCTGAAACTGATGCAGGCCGGATACCGCAACGGGCAATCGGTCCGCACCTATCATTTCGTGCAATTCACACTGGGGCTCGGCCTGCTGGTGCTCGGCGTGATCTACACCCTGATCCGGTCCGCAGACGGGGAACCCTCTGTGCAATCCATGATGATGACCGGGCTTTTGCCGGGCCTCGTCGGCTACATGATACCGAAATACTGGGTAACGAAACGGGTTGAAAAACGGCAGGAAGAAATCACCAACGGTTTTCCCGATGCGCTTGACATGATGCTGGTCTGTGTCGAGGCCGGACAATCGCTCGACCAATCCATCATCCGCGTCGCGAAGGAGCTTCAGGCAGGCCATCCGGCATTGGCGGAAGAATTTGAAATCGTCGCGCAGGAAATGAAGGCCGGCAAGGACAAGACCGCCGTTCTGAAAGACATGTCGGAACGCGCCGGGGTTCAGGATGTGTCCAGTTTTGTCACGGTTCTGGTGCAATCCACGATTTTCGGCACCTCGATCGCCGATGCGCTCCGGGTTTATGCGTCCGAAATGCGCGACAAGCGCGTGATGCGGGCCGAGGAAAAGGCCAACAAGCTGCCGACCAAGATGACCCTGGCCACGATGATGCTGACCGTGCCGCCGCTTCTGTTGATACTGATCGGTCCGTCGATCTACGACATGGTTACGAAACTCGGTTCAAAATTCTGAGGTCGAAGATTTCCGGTTCCGAAAATATCCGCGCCCCGATCCGCGCCCCGGTGCTTTTCCTGCTGCTTTCCCTAGGACTTCTGGCCGCCTGCGCCACTGCGGGCGACCCGTATTTTGGCGACACCCCGTTCGCCCCGACCGGCCGGGTCAATCCGGATGACAGCGTTGACGGTCTGATCGTCGGCCATCGCCTTATGGCGGCGGGCGAATATCGGCTGGCGCTGCGGGCCTATTCCCGCGCGGCGGGGAAACACGGGCTGACGGTCGATACCCTGTCGGCCATCGGATCGGCGCAATTGAAGCTCGGGCGGCTGGGTCAGGCCGAAGACACCCTGCGCCGCGCGGTGGCCCGTGATGACGCCTTTCCCGCCGCCTGGAACAATCTCGGGGCGGTTCTGATGGAACGCGGCAATATCGGCGAGGCTGAGCAGGTGTTCCGCCGGGCCTATGCGCTCGACAGCGGCGACAGCGACTCGATTCGCGACAACCTGCGCCTTGCCATCGCCAGAAGTGAAAGTACCGGACATGACACACCCGACAATGGAAATTTCAAATTGGTGCGACGGGGCGGCAGCGAATATCTGCTGCTTCGGACGCCACAGTAGGTCAGAGCAGAAAAGGACACGGATCATGCGCCACCCCATCTTCCTCCCGCTATGCCTTGCAGGCTCATTCGCGCTGTCAGCCTGCGAACCCTCGCCGGAAGCCGAGGTCGAGCGCGCGCTTCAGGAGGTGAACGCGATTGACCAGAGCAATCTCGGCCATCTCATGCTCAACGCCTCCGACCCGGAAGAGGCGGTGAACTTTTTTGCCCGCACGGCAAAAGAGCAGCCCGCCCGGATCGACCTCCAGCGCGGCCTTGGCCTGTCGCTGATTCGCGCCAGCCGACATGCCGAAGCCGCAGGTGTCTGGCAAGCGGTCGCGCAGCACCCCGAAGCGACCGACGCCGACAGGGCCGAACTGGCCGATGCCCTGATCCGGACCGGCGAGTGGGCGCGGGCGGAGACCGTTCTCGACACTATCCCGCCAACCCATGAGACCCATAAACGCTATCGGCTGGAAGCGATGATCGCCGATGGCAATCAGGAATGGGAGAAGGCCGACAGTTTCTATGAAATCGCCGCCGGTCTGACCACGACACCCGCCGGCGTGATGAACAACTGGGGCTATTCGAAACTGATCCGTGGCGACTATCGCGCCGCCGGGGTTCTGTTCACCCGCGCCCTGCGCAATGACCGCACCCTGTTCACGGCCAAGAACAATCTGGTTCTCGCCCGCGCGGCACAGCGGCAATACGACCTGCCGGTGATCGAAATGACCCAGACCGAGCGTGCGTATCTTCTGCACACCATCGCGCTGGCGGCGATCAAGCAGGGCGATGTGAACATTGGCAGGGGACTGCTGCAAGAGGCCATAGACTCCCATCCGCAGTATTTCGACGCTGCCGTGCGGTCGCTTCGCGCCCTGGAAAACAACGTGGCAAACGGCTGACGCTGATGACCATCGCCGCCGCCGAAGCGATCTGGTTTCTGCCCTTCGCCGCCCCCGTCGCGCTGTGGGTCGCCTTCACCGATCTGAAGGACATGAAGATCCTGAATATCGCCGCCGGGGCGCTGGCGCTGGTGTTTCTGGTCATCGGTCTGATCGCCCTGCCCTTCGACGCCTATCTCTGGCGGCTCCTGCACATGGTGGCGGTGCTTGCCATCGGCTTCATTCTGAACATGCTGCGCATACTGGGCGGCGGCGACGCCAAATTCATGGCGGCAATGGCCCCGTTCATCGCGCCGGGCGATGCGTTCCGGGTCATCCTGCTGTTTGCCGCCATCCTGATCCTGTCCTTCTTCCTGCATCGGATATTGCGCAGGATTCCGGCCATCCGCCGCGCCACGCCGGAATGGCAGAGTTGGGATCACGCCGCCTTTCCCATGGGGGTCGCGCTTGCGGTTGTTCTGATCGCCTATCTCGGCATGGGGGCGCTGTCGGGCGCCTGAGCCCGCGCCCGCACGCCATCCTGCCAATCCCCATGAAGTCTTGAAATCGCCACAGAGTGGCCCCAACATTGCCCGCTCATCCGCAAACCGTGATCCCGGTGCGGGCCACCCCGCGCCAGCGGTGTGCGGTGTGCGCGGAATTTGCCCGTCAGCCCTGCCGCCGAACCGGAACAGGCAAAGCAAAGGCCCTTTCGCCATGAACATGCAAGTGTCGAATGTCGTCGCCCCCCCTGCGCCGCGCCGCCTGGACGAAATGCAACTGCCCGTCGTCATGATGCGGGACATTCTTCTGAAAACGATCTTTCGCAAGAATGCCGAAATGGTGTCGGAAATCGCCAGGGCGGTCTGCCTGCCGGTCCCCGTGGCACAGGAACTCGTCGATATGGCGCGCGAACAGAAGCTGATCGAGGCAACCGGGACGCTGCACGCCAATTCCGGCAATGAAATGGGGTATAAACTTACCGACGCCGGGAAATCCCGGGCGCTGGACGCACTGGCCCAGTCGGAATATTACGGTGCCATGCCGGTGCCGCTGGATGTCTACCGCGAACAGGTCGAACGCCAGTCGGTCCGCAATATCCGGATCACCCGCGAACGGCTGACCGACGCCATGGGCCACCTGATCCTGCCTGATGAACTGCTGGATCATCTTGGCCCCGCTGTCGGCTCTGGCCGTTCGATCCTGATGTATGGCCCGCCGGGCAACGGCAAATCCTCTTTGTCCAACGGCATCCGCGACGCGCTGGGCGACAGGATATATGTTCCCCGCGCCATTGAATATTCCGCTCAGGTGATCACGATCCATGACCCGATCATTCATTCGATGGCCGAAGAGCAGGAAGAGAACCCGAACGCGCTGCGCCGCGCCACCAACCGGTTCGATACACGCTATGTCCGCTGCAAGCGCCCGACGGTGATCACCGGGGGTGAACTGTCACTCTCGATGCTCGATCTGGTCTACAACCCCACGGCGCGCACCTATCAGGCGCCGCTGCAACTCAAATCCACCGGCGGCGTGTTCATCGTGGACGACCTTGGCCGCCAGACCGAGCCGCCGCAGGCGCTGATCAATCGCTGGATCGTGCCGCTGGAAGAATCCAAGGACATACTCACGCTTCAGTCCGGCGAGAAATTCGAGGTTCCCTTCGATACGCTGGTCATCTTCTCCACCAACTCCCACCCGAACGAGATATTCGACAGGGCGGCCCTGCGCCGTATCTTCTACAAGATCAGGATCGACGGGCCGGATCAGGCGGACTATCTGAAAATCTTCGCCATGGTGGCGCGCAAATGCGGGATGCCGCTGGATGAGCCCACGCTGGTCTATCTGATGAAGGAAAAATATCCGACCATTCGCAATGTCTATGCGAACTATCAGCCGACCTTCCTGATCGACCAGATGATATGTATCTGCGAATTCGAGGGCATCCCCTACCAGATGTCGCCCGACCTGATCGACCGCGCCTGGGTGAACATGTTCGTCAGGCAGGAACCCGCCGCCGGGCCGGGGGGGCAACCGTGACCACCCGGAAGGCCGGCTGTGGTGGCGACAACGCCGCCGCTTGTCCAGGGCAGGCAGCTTCGTTATGATCCTGCCCCGGATTGAGAGGCCAAATGACGCAGATCATCACCTCGCTCAGCGAGATTTCCAATCGTTACCAGGCGCTTTTTGTCGATCTCTGGGGCTGCGTTCATAACGGGCTGCGGCCGTTTCCCGATGCCGTGGCCGCGCTGCTGAAGTATCGCGCGGGTGGCGGAAAGGTGGTATTGGTGACAAATTCGCCAAAGCCGCGCAAACCGGTGGAACAGCAACTTGCCCGCATTGGCGTGTCGAATGAATGCCGGGACACGATTGCCACCTCTGGCGACAGCGCCCGGTCGGCGCTTTATCGCGGCGTGGTCGGAAGGCGGGTCTATTTCATCGGCGATCACGTCAACGATGCGGGTTTCTTCGAACCCCTGCAAATAATTGAAAAACCCGTTGAAATTCACAGGGTGCCGCTGTCGGAGGCCGAGGGCATCGTCTGCACCGGCCCGTTTGATCCCCATGCGGACCCTGCGGTGAACCGCCCGGATTTCCTTTATGCCAGGACCAGGGGTCTGAAACTGCTCTGCGCCAATCCCGATATTGTCGTGGATCGTGGCGAGAGGCGCGAATGGTGCGCCGGCGCGCTTGCCCGGCTTTATACCCGGATGGGGGGCGAAAGCCTCTATTTCGGCAAGCCCCACCCGCCGATCTATGACCTTGCGCGCCGAAGGCTTGCGGCGTCGGGCTGCGATATACCGGATCGCGGGATTCTGGCGATCGGCGACGGGATCGGCACCGACATCAGAGGCGCAGTCGGTGAAGGCATTGATTCCCTGTTCCTGTCCGGCGGCCTTGCCGCGCGCGAAACCGGAACCCGGGATCATCCTGACCCGGAACGCCTGACCCGTTATCTGAAAAGGGAAAACGTGAGTCCCACCTACATATCCGGCTTTTTGCGCTAGAGTCCTTCACATTTTGACTGCCCCATAGCCTGTGTTTTCGAGGTAGTTTTGGCATTCCTGTTGTGTGATTGATCCGACGAGGCGTCCAACGTATCGTCAGGCCTCTTCACTGGTTCGTTTCCGAGCCATCCGCATCCAGTGTTTGATCTTGGCGAATGTCTGCTCGATCGGGTTCAGGTCTGGCGAGTATGGTGGCAGGAACCACAACCGCGCGCCTGCCGCCCTGATGGCATCGCGCACGGCTTTCGATTTATGGCAGCCGAGGTTGTCCATGATGACGATATCGCCGGGCTTTTGTGCAGGGACAAGCAGTTGATCGATACAGGCGCGGAAGGACTGCCCGTTGATCGGGCCGTCAAGGACACAGGGCGCCGTCAATTGATCGCAGCGCAAGGCAGCAATGAACGTCATGGTGTTCCAGTGGCCATGGGGCGCAAAGCCGTGCAGGCGCCTTTTGGTCCCCGGCCGCGCAGCGGAGCCATGTTGGTCCTGATCCGGGTTTCATCAATGAAGACCAGCTTGCGCGGATCGAGTTGACGCATGACCCCCTTCCAGCGCTTTCGCCGGCGGGCCACATCGGCTCGGGCCCGCTCAAGGGCGAGCAGTGTTTTTTTTTGAAGCTCAGCCCCTCGCGGCGCATGAAGTGCCAGACCGCATTGTGGGACACCTTGACGCCCCGCTTCGCCAGCATGTCTTTCAGACCATGCAGCGTCAGGTGCGGCGTGCGGTTGATCTGCTCCAGGATAAAATCACGGTGGGGTTCAAGGATAATCCTGCGGTGGCCACCCATCTTGCCAGGCGCCACGCTGCCAGTCTCGCGATATCGCTGGCGCCACTTGATCACCGAAGAAACAGCCACCGAGAAACGGGCAGCCACAACACGTGCCGTCTCGCCGGAAACAACAGCTGCTACTGCACGCTCCCGAAGATCATTCGAATAGGGTTTTACCATGCATGCCGGCCTCCAGGAGCTATGCCCGAAAGTTGGTGATGGTGTGATCAGGCGGCGTGGTGAATTTGCTTGATCCCGTCTCTGAACTCAACCCCTTCAATGATCTCTGGCATGCGGTTGGCGCCGTCGAGCTTTCGCCATTTTCCTTGCGCTGACATCATCAGCTTGAATGCCATGGCCAACCCGGTCTTGCGGCTCGAGCTATGCCCGAAAGTTGGTGATGGTGTGATCAGGCGGCGTTTTGAATTTGCTTGATCCCGTCTGTGAACTCAACCCCTTCAATGATCTCTGGCATGCGGTTGGCGCCGTCGAGCTTTCGCCACTTGGCCTGCGCTGACATCATCAGCTTGAATGCCATGGCCAACCCGGTCTTGCGGCTCAGGCAGCCTTTGGTTTTGCCGGTGCGGTGGCGGACGGTGGCGAAGGTGCTCTCGATCGGGTTCGTGGTTCGGATGTGCTTCCAGTGCTCAGCAGGGAAGCCGTAGAAGGAGAGCAGCACAGCCCGGTCTTTGGTCAGTTTCCCAACCGCCTTGTCATATTTCGCGCCGTAGGTTTCCACGAAGAAATCGAAGGCGGCCCCGGCTTCGGTCTTCGTTTCCGCCTGCCAGATATCATGCAGGTGGCCCTTGGCTTTGGCCTGCACCGATTTGGGCATGGCGTTGAGAACGTTTCCGGTCTTGTGAACCCAGCACCGTTGTTCCCGGGTGCTGCCGAAGACTTCGCGCAGCGCCGCCCAGAACCCCAAGGCGCCGTCGCCAATGGCCAGATCGGGGGCGTGGGACAGCCCGCGACGCTTGAGATCGAGCAGCAACTCGCGCCAACTCTGCGTGCTTTCACGGTAGCCGTCGGTGAGCCCCAGAACCTCCTTGCGGCCCCACTCATCCGCGCCGATCAGCACCAGAACGCATTGTTTCTGCTCTTCCATACGCGGTTGGAAATAGACACCATCGGCCCAGACATAGACGAAACGCCGGGCGCTGAGATCGCGGCGCTGCCAGCGTTCATACTCCGCCCCCCAGTCCGCTTTCAATCGCGAGATGGTGCTCGATGAAAGCCCTGCCGCGTTCGGCCCCAACAGCGCCCCAAGAGCCTCCTGGAAGTCGCCCGTGGAAATGCCCTTGTCTATTGGATTTCCCAGGCATTCGTATCCGTGCGATACGGATGCCACCCCTCGGGCCGCTGCAGCGGCCCGAGGGGTGGCGGGGGATGGATCGATGATGCCCTGGTCTTTGAGGACCGTTCTCAAGATGGATCACCCCCGCCCTTTTGATGAACCCGAACAGATAGTGGAGGAGGGAACACCCCTGCCTCGTATGACAGGAACGGGAGACGAAAAGGTCATGAATGATACCATCGGCATCGACATCTCGAAAGATCATCTCGACACCCATCGCCTGAGCGATGGCAAGGCGAAACGCTTCACCAACGACCGGACAGGACTGAAGACGCTGAAGAACTGGATCGGCCCGCAGTGCTGCCGCGTCGTCTACGAGCCTACAGGACGCTATCATCGCGATCTGGAGGCCCGCCTTTCAAAGACGGCTCACGCCATGGTCAAGGTGAACCCCGAACGCGCCCGCCGCTTCGCCGAAGCGGTCGGCCAGTCCGCCAAAACTGACCGGATCGATGCGGAACTGCTGGCCCGCATGGGGGCGATGCTTGACCTGAAGGCTTCACCGTTGCGCGATGAACCCATGAACGATCTGCGGGAGGTGCATGTCGCCCGGAGCGCTCTCATCAAGGACCAGACTGCCTGCCGGAACCGGCTCTGCGGTGCGCGCAACACACTCGTCAAGGCGCAACTGAAAACCAGGATGCGCCAGATTGCAAAGCAACTTGCCCAACTCGATGCCGAGTTGAAGAAGCGTATCCGCGAGGATGCAAAGCTTGCCAGACAGTTCGAGATCCTGCGGTCGATCCCCTGCCGTCGCAATACTCATCGAAATGCCGGAGATCGGAACCTTGACGCCCAAGCAGGCCGCCGCGCTTGCGGGCCTGGCTCCCTTCGTGCGCAAGTCCGGCAAATGGACAGCCAGAGCGAAAATCGGAGGCGGACGAGCCGGGCTTCGCCAGGCGCTCTACATGCCCGCCCTCGTCGCAGCGCGCTGCAATTCCCAACTCACCTGCGTCTACAAGGCTTTGCGTCAAAAGGGCAGGAAAGCCAAGGTCGCTCTTGTGGCAATCATGCGCAAGCTCATCATCCTCGCAAATACCTTGATCCGCGAAAACCGCCAGTGGTCCAAAATCAAACCTTGACCAAGACAGATATCTTGAGATAGGGCCACGGCAGCAGTTCCTCAATCGATCTGGTCTTGCGCAGCCAGGGCGGCAAGATCGACGAGGCGAAACGGATCTTTTCGTCCACATTGCCCCGGTCCCGCACCCGCGGCGCCTTCACTGCTATCGGGCCGATGCCGGTCATAACCTCGCGCTCGGGCAGATGACCATGGCGCACCAGCCGCGCACGGCCGTCGTCCGTCACCTCGCGGGCATGGGCGGCGAGGAGCGTGGCCAATTCCGCTTCCACCGCCTGTTTGAGCAGTTGGCGCGCGCCGGTTTGCAGGATGTCGGTCAGCGGGTCAGACGAAAATCCCGATGGACCGGGCAACGGCGTGATGGTAGACTTCGTCATGTGGCATATCCTTTTTCTCTGCTGAGAATTGCGCCGCGTGAACAACGCCATGATATGCCGCCAATCAGCGCCATCACCAACTTTCGGCTATAACTCGCCTCCAGTCCCGGCACGCAGTTTGAATCACAATTCAACGAAAAACGGAATCCCGAGATTCAAACAAATGATGAACCGCTCTAGCAGGGGATAACGCTTGACTTTCCGCAACTGCAAAGCAATGATGTTGCGAAATATGGTCCGAATGGATGCAATTATTACCCGCATGAATGCCGGAGAGGCGGGATGCCCGACAACACGCCACGCGGAACGATCTGCATCGAGGATCTTGAAATCGGGATGCGCCGCCATCTTCGCAAGGAGGTGACGGACAGGGACATCGAGATGTTCGCCGAGGTTTCGAGCGACCGGAATCCGGTGCATCTGGATGATGATTACGCCCATGACACGATCTTTCAGGGGCGCATCGCCCATGGTATGCTGACCGCCGGTCTGATTTCCGCCGTCATCGGAGAGCAACTGCCCGGCCATGGCACCGTCTATCTGGGCCAGACACTGAAATTCATGGCCCCCGTGCGCCCCGGCGATGTGGTCCGGGCCGAGGTTGAAGTGACCGGAATCGATTACGCCAGACGCCGGGTAAGGCTGGAGACCCATTGCGCCGTCGGTGACATCGTGGTGCTGAAGGGCGAGGCAAACGTGCTGGCCCCAAGCCGCAAGTTCGACTGACGCCTTGCGCCGGTCCACGCGGGCGGCTAGATCGGTTTCATGCGGATCGTGCGGGATACGGATTTCATCGAAGACATGGATCGCGGCGCCAGTGTCGCGATCGGAAATTTCGACGGTGTGCATCTTGGCCATCAGGCGGTGATCGACATCGCCCGGGCGCAGGCCCGGATTCTGAACTGCCCGCCGGGCGTCATGACGTTCGAGCCGCATCCACGCGAATTCTTCGCCCCATGCGCCCCGCCTTTCCGCCTGATGAACGCCGGTGCGCGGGCGCACCGGCTGCAAAAGCTGGGGGTGGAGCGGCTTTATGAACTCTGCTTCAACGACGCGCTGTCCGGTCTTTCCGCACGGGAATTCGCCGGCGACGTGATTCACGGGTCGCTGGGCCTGAAACATGTGGTTGTCGGGGCGGATTTCCGTTTCGGCAAGGGCCGCAAGGGAAGTGCCGAAGACCTGCGCGCCCTTGGCGGGGAATTCGGCTTTGGCGTTACGCTGGCGCCGCTGGTAAAGGATCCGAAGGGGGAGTTTTCCTCGACCAACATCCGCAACGCGCTGACCGATGGCCGCCCGCGCGAGGCCGCAAGGATGCTGGGCCACTGGCACCGGATCGAGGGCGCGGTGATCCATGGCGACCGGCGCGGGCGGGAACTGGGCTTTGCAACGGCGAACATGTCCGTCGAAGGGCTGCACCCGCCGCGCCTTGGCGTCTACGCGGTCAGGGTCGATGTGCTGAGCGGCCCGCATCAGGGCAGCCACGATGGCGCCGCCAGCATCGGCGCCCGCCCGATGTTCGGGGAAAACCGGCCCAATCTGGAAACCCATATCCTTGATTTCCAGGGCGACCTTTACGGGGCGTATCTGTCTGTGGGCCTTGTGGAATTTCTGCGCCCCGAAGAAAGGTTCGACACCTCCGAAGCGCTCATCGCGCAGATGGCCGCCGATTGCGCCAGGGCGCGCGGGATACTGATGGTGGCGGAATGACCTTTTTCACGTCCGGGCTGCGCCCCCGGTTCTGGGAACGCCACGCGCTCGACAAACTGACCGGGGCGGAATGGGAGGCGCTTTGTGACGGCTGCGGAAAATGCTGCCTGAACAAGCTGGAGGATGAGAAAAGCGGGAAAGTGGTCTTTACCCGCCTTGCCTGCCGTCTGCTGGATGATGAAACCTGCCGGTGCAGCCAGTATGAAAACCGCAGGCGGTTCGTGCCGGACTGCATCGTGCTGACCCCCGGCACGATGGCAAAGGTCGCCTATTTCATGCCCGCAAGCTGCGCCTACCGCCTGCTGCACGAAGGCAAGCCGCTGCATGACTGGCATCCGCTGGTCTCTGGCGACCCGGATTCGGTACACAGGGCGGGACGCTCGGTGAAGGGCAGGACCATTCCCGAATACGACGTGCCGGAAGAAGAGTGGGAAGACCACATAACGGATGAGCCCGTCTGATGCGTTTCCATTCCGATAATTGCGGCCCTGTGCATCCGGCAATCATGGCGGCGCTGACCCGTGCGAACGCAGGGCATGTGGCCTCTTACGGTGCCGATGACCTGACCCGGCGGGCGGAACGGAAACTGCGCGACCTGTTCGAAGCGCCGGGGGCTTCGGTCTGTTTCGTGGGCACCGGATCGGCGGCGAACGGCCTGATCCTGTCAACGCTTTGCCGGCCCTGGCAGGTGATCTATTGCGGGGAACTGTCCCACATCCGTGTCGATGAATGTGCGGGGGTCGAGTTTTTCAGCGGCGGGGCGCAACTTTGCCCCCTGCCGATGCCTGACGGCAAGATCAGACCCGACGATGTGGAACGCGCCATCGCGGCGCAGGGGGCCGGAGATGTGCATCGTCCGCAGCCGGGTGCGGTGTCCCTTACCCAGGTGACGGAGTGCGGGACGCTCTATAGTCTCGACGAAATCCGGGCGCTGGCGGATGTCGCCAGGGCGCATGGGCTGGCCACCCACATGGATGGCGCGCGGTTTGCCAATGCGGTTGCCGCGCTGGGGTGCAGCCCGGCGGAAATGAGCTGGCGCGCGGGCATCGACGCGGTCAGTTTCGGCGGCGCCAAGAACGGCATGATGGGGGTCGAGGCCTGCGTGATCTTCGATTCAAAGCATGACTGGGAACTGGCGCTGCGCCGCAAGCGCGGGGCGCAGCTTTTTTCCAAACATCGCTATCTGGCGGCACAGATGGATGCGGCGCTGACGGACGGGCTCTGGCTTGGGATGGCCATGCAGGCCAATGCGGCGGGGCAGCGGCTGGCCCTGGGCCTGAAGCGCCTTGGCGGCGTCGGCTTCGACTATGCGCCACAGGCCAACATGATCTTTGCCCGGCTGCCCGACAGGATGCGCGCCCGGCTGGCGGGGGCCGGGCTGATCGAGCCCCGCACCTCGGACAACGCGGGCCTTCGGCTGGTCTGCGACTGGTCGGCAGGCCCGGAAGAGGTTGATGCGTTCCTCGGCGTTGCGCGGGGTGGTTCAGAGTCTGCCTGACAGATGCAGGTCAATATCCTCCAGCCGGTCCTGCCCCCAGAACCGTTCGCCGCCATCCACGACATAGAACGGGGCGCCGAAGGCCCCGGCCGATACCGCCTCTTCCAGATTGCGGGCATAGATTTCCGCGCCGGTCAGAAGCCCGCTATCGGCGAGCGCCGGATCGAAACCCGCGGCCGACAGGCAATCGCGGATCACCATGTCATCGGCAATGTTCTTCTCTTCCGCCCAGCAGGCCGTGGTCAGCGCCCGGACCAGCGTGCCCGGATCGCCGCCGCCGGCCTTCTGCGCGGCGATGATGGCGCAGGAGCCTGGCGCCATGTTGGCAGGCCAGTGCGCAGGTTTCGGATTCAGCGGCAGCCCGAGCTTTGCCGCCGTCCGGCGCAGATCATGCAGGCGGTATTCCTGCCGCGAGGGATGCCGGTCTTTCGGGACGGTTCCGCCCGTGCGGCCAAAGAGCTGGACAATATCGAGCGGTTTGTAGGCGATAGACGCGCCATGCCTTGCGGCAATCTCCTCCAGCCTGGTTCCGGCCAGATAGGTGTAAGGTGAGATCGTTGCAAAATAGTAGTCGATATGCGGCATCTTCACATTCCCGTTCGTTGTATTCTTTGCAAGACATGAACCGGGTGCTAAGCGGTGTCACATCACGATTCCGTCAAGGGGGCGGTCCCGGAGACACGACAATGCCCGTCACGCCCGAACCGAAACTGATTTCCGGCAATGCCAACCCGGAACTGGCCAGGGCCGTCGCCCGGCGCATGTCCATGCTTCGGGGCGTCAGCCTCGGGCTGGTCAAGGCGCGGGTCGAACGCTTCAACGACGCCGAAATCTTTGTCGAGGTCTTCGAGAACGTGCGCGGCGAGGATATGTTCATCATCCAGCCGACCTCCAACCCCGCCAATGACAATCTGATGGAACTGCTGATCATCGCCGATGCGCTGCGCCGGTCTTCTGCCGCCCGCATTACCGCCGTGATCCCCTATTTCGGCTATGCGCGGCAGGATCGGCGTTCCAAGGCCCGCACCCCCATTACCGCCAAGCTCGTGGCCAACATGCTGACCGGGGCGGGCGTGGAGCGGGTGTTGACGCTTGACCTGCACGCCACCCAGATTCAGGGCTTTTTCGATATTCCGGTGGACAACCTGTACGCGGCCCCGATCTTTGCGCTGGATGTCATGTATCAGTTCAGGGACCGGATGGCAGAGATCATGGTCGTCTCGCCCGACGTGGGCGGGGTGGCCCGCGCCCGCGATCTGGCGCAGCGTATCGGTGCGCCCCTGTCGATCGTGGACAAGCGGCGCGGCAAGCCCGGCGAGGTGGCGGAGATGACCGTGATCGGCGAAGTGAAGGACAAGGTCTGCCTGATCATCGACGACATCGTGGATACCGCGGGGACGCTTTGCAAAGCTGCGGGCGTATTGATGGAAAACGGCGCGCGTGAGGTGCATTCCTATATCACGCACGGGGTATTGAGCGGCCCGGCGGTAGAGCGTGTGGCCAGTTCGGCGATGAAAAACCTGGTGATCACCGACACGATTTCCCCGACCGTCGCTGTCAGGGCGGCGCCGAATATTCGCATCGTGCCCACCGCGCCAATATTCGCCCAGGCCATCCTGAATACCTGGAACGGCACGTCTGTCTCGTCGCTTTTCGATCACACGATGCTGGAACCGGTTTATGAAGGGTTGTTCAAGACCTGACCCCGATCCACCGGATGCCGGAGCTGAATACCCAAATCAGGTTATGGGATTACGCCGCCCGATGTCCGTAAATTGCCGCCGCCCGTCCGGGTGGTTATCCGGACCGCAAAAGCGACCCGCCTCCCGGAACAACAGTGATCTGGCGCGGTTTCACCCGTCTGGCTGACCTCGTCAAAGGCTTCCGGGTCGCAAATCCCTGCTCTCCAACAACGTGTGGGTAAGTGCAAGCGCGCGAACCCTTGCCGTGCGGGGATATGCTCATAATGCCCGGCCCCGGGAAACTGCTCCCGCTCGATCTGCATCGCAAGCTCGCAAAGCCGGCCAGAGACTCGCCCGATGTCATTTGCTCCGTGCCCGATCAGATGTTCCAGAACAGCCTTGATCATCGTATCGTGTCGCAGGTCCATTTGCTTCCTCCATGATGTGTTCCAACGCCATGGGAGAGCACGATGGCGCTGCGTTTTACTGGAGGGCATTCCCCCGGTAAAACGCCTCAAAGCGCAAACCTCGGACAAATTTCCAGACATCACGGTACAGTACCGCGTAATTTACAGAGCGCGTTGGCGATGGTGACAGGCTTTCGCGCCACGCCTGTGATGATGACTTTGTGTGGCTTCCAGCGTTCCCGCAGGCGAGAGTTATAGCCGAAAGTTGGTGATGGCGCTGATTGGCGGCATATCATGGCGTTGTTCACGCGCCGCAATTCTCAGCAGAGAAAAGGATATGCCACATGACGAAGTCTACCATCACGCCGTTGCCCGATCCATCGGGATTTTCGTCTGACCCGCTGACCGACATCCTGCAAACCGGCGCGCGCCAACTGCTCAAACAGGCGGTGGAAGCGGAATTGGCCACGCTCCTCGCCGCCCATGCCCGCGAGGTGACGGACGACGGCCGTGCGCGGCTGGTGCGCCATGGTCATCTGCCCGAGCGCGAGGTCATGACCGGCATCGGCCCGGTACCAGTGAAGGTGCCGCGGATGCGGGACCGGGGCAATGTGGACGAAAAGATCCGTTTCGCCTCGTCGATCTTGCCGCCCTGGCTGCGCAAGACCAGATCGATTGAGGAACTGCTGCCGTGGCTCTATCTTAAGGGCATTTCCACGGGCGACTTCCAGGAGGCTCTTGGGGCGCTGTTGGGGCCGAACGCGGCAGGGCTTTCATCGAGCACCATCTCGCGATTGAAAGCGGACTGGGGGGCGGAGTATGAACGCTGGCAGCGCCGCGATCTCAGCGCCCGGCGTTTCGTCTATGTCTGGGCCGATGGTGTCTATTTCCAACCGCGTATGGAAGAGCAGAAACAATGCGTTCTGGTGCTGATCGGCGCGGATGAGTGGGGCCGCAAGGAGGTTCTGGGGCTCACCGACGGCTACCGTGAAAGCACGCAGAGTTGGCGCGAGTTGCTGCTCGATCTCAAGCGTCGCGGGCTGTCCCACGCCCCCGATCTGGCCATTGGCGACGGTGCCTTGGGGTTCTGGGCGGCGCTGCGCGAAGTCTTCGGCAGCACCCGGGAACAACGGTGTTGGGTTCACAAGACCGGAAACGTTCTCAACGCCATGCCCAAATCGGTGCAGGCCAAAGCCAAGGGCCACCTGCATGATATCTGGCAGGCGGAAACGAAGACCGAAGCCGGGGCCGCCTTCGATTTCTTCGTGGAAACCTACGGCGCGAAATATGACAAGGCGGTTGGGAAACTGACCAAAGACCGGGCTGTGCTGCTCTCCTTCTACGGCTTCCCTGCTGAGCACTGGAAGCACATCCGAACCACGAACCCGATCGAGAGCACCTTCGCCACCGTCCGCCACCGCACCGGCAAAACCAAAGGCTGCCTGAGCCGCAGGACCGGGTTGGCCATGGCATTCAAGCTGATGATGTCAGCGCAGGCCAAGTGGCGAAAGCTCGACGGCGCCAACCGCATGCCAGAGATCATTGAAGGGGTTGAGTTCAGAGACGGGATCAAGCAAATTCACCACGCCGCCTGATCACACCATCACCAACTTTCGGGCATAGCTCCGCAGGCGATCTGCGAAGGTTCTGAGGCCGCGATTGTGATGGACGGCGACAGGTCTGGAACATGACGTGTCGCAGCTGACGCCGCCCTCCGCCTGTGGCACGCCTGCCGCGCAGGGTTCCGGCATCCCGGCGATCAGCATCGTACTGGCGAGCGGGCCGACGCCAGGAATTGATCGCAGGATTTGCGCGGTGCGGGCCGGTGCGGCATTGACGGCGACAAGCTGCCCGATCCGCTTTTCCACCTCGGCAATCTGACGATCCAACGGGGTTCTGAGCCCGGCATCCAACTCTTCGAAGGGCACATCAGTGCTGTGCTTCCACCGTGCTTCCGCTGCGCCCTGATTTGCGCCGGCAGGCGTTTGCGGGTTTCCACAAGCTGCCCGCGCCTTGAAGTCAACGCTCCGGGAAGGCACCGCTTTTCATGAGGAAGGCAGCACCCCGCCTCGGCTCTGATGACCATGAAGCGGGCGATGGGTTCCGCGTCGGTCCGGGCGGATACTGGCCTGCGTGCGCCCCGGCTTGCGGCAAAGACCCTGATCTGCGCGGGCAGCAATTGCCGGGTCTGGACCCCTGCCGCAGCAAGCCCGTCGCCAGCCTCGGCCAGGGTTGCTGACGGGAACACATTAACGAAGCGGAGATACAGAAGGCTCAGGGCTTTGTTAACCGTCACATCCCGTGTGATTGTATGGCTGCTTTCTGAAGAGTTCGGGCTTTTCTCGATGCCAGTCCTTGAGCGCATCAATTGGCGTGCGGCCTTTCAGAACAGATTGCGGCAACTGGCTGTTGCAGAGGCGGACGTACCGCAAGATCGTCCGCTCCAGGTCCTCGCCGCTGCGGAAGCGGTGGCTCTGGAGCACGTCCCCGATCCGACCGTTGAAACGCTCGACCATGCCGTTGGTCTGCGGCCGCATCGGTGGGGCCAGGCGATGCTCGATCCCGAACCCGGCGCAGAGGCGGTCGAACTCATGATTGCCGGTCGCGGCGCGGCGGCGAAGGCCGAAGAGCCTGTCGGTGAACTCCTTGCCATTGTCCGTCAGCACGCGGGTGATCCGCATCGGGGCGGCGCGCTCCAGGTCGCGCAGGAACCGGCGGGCGTTGGCCGCAGTCTTCGCCGGATGGATGCGCACGAAGACCCGGCGGGTGGCGCGGTCGATCGCGACGAACAGATACCGGCGCTTCTCCTCATCGGCCATCTGCGGCAGGTATTTCACGTCGATGTGGATGGAGCAGGGCTCGTATGCCTTGAAAGGCTTGTGCGCGGGCTTCGCCACCTTCGGCTTCAGGTCACGGAGGGAGCCGAGCCCATGACGGCGCAGGCATCGGCGCAGGCATCGGTCCGGCCCGGAGCGCGAGACGGTCGGGTTGAGAAACTCGCGGACCACGGCGAGCAGGTCGTCGAGCGGCAGCAGCAGCGTCTTCCTCGGCGAGACCGCCACGGCCTCCTGTGCTGGCGTGAGTGTGGTCTGCAACCTGTGCGCCGTGTGGCTCCGGTCGTGGACGGTGTCTCCAGACGGTCTGCTCCGGGATGCCATAGCGCTCGGCCACGATCCACGCGGGTTCTTTGCTCGCCTGGATTGCGGCCCTGATCTTCGGCGTCGTTGTCGCCTGCTTGTGCAACGAAATCAGCATGTCTTGCTCCCGTCCCGAATCTCACGCAGGATTGATCCTGCCATGAACAGGCTGGAGCGGCGAGGGTCTATCCGATCGTCCGGGATGGAGACTACATGTTCAGTCCCGGCCTGTGGTGGATCGGATCGAGTTTGCACCTTTCAGGCTCTGTTGTCCGGATTTTGCAGATGTATTCACAGGGCGTGAGGCCGCCGAGGGTCTTGAGCCGCCGGGCGAAGTTGCAGGCTGCCAGGAAGTCAGTCGGATGCGTTCGAAGCTGATCATGGTTGTCATAATGGAAGCGTTTGACGGTCGCGTCCTTGATGGTGCGGTTCATCCTTTCCACTTGCCCGCCATTCGGGAAAACAGTCCCCCGGACTGTTTTCCTGTCCTCGCGGCTCCATGGATGGTTGGGCCTGGTCAGGCGGTGCTTGATCCCGTTGGCCTCGCAAATCACGTCGAAGCGCATTGGCCGGGAATGGATCGTGTTGCGGTTCCGGGGCCGCTCGGCGAACTGGATGCCATTGTCAGTGAGAATGGTGTGGACCTGGCAGGGCACGGCTTCGAGCATGTGCTGCAGGAACTCCCACGCGGTGCGCCTGTCGGCCTTGTCCACGAGTTGGGCGACGGCGAACTTGCTGGTGTGGTCGATGCCGACGAAGAGATAGAGCTTGCCCCCGGTGGTCTGAACTTCGGCAATGTCGATGTGGAAGAAACCGACAGGGTAACGTTTGAACCGCTGGCGCTGCGGTTTGTCGCCCTCGACCTCAGGCAGGCGCGAGATGCCGTGCCGCTGAAGGCAGCGATGCAACGCCGACCGCGTCAGGTGAGGCATGGTCGGCTGCAAGGCGTGGAGGCAATCGTCCGGCGGCCGGCGGCAACAGTGTGGCGCCGAAATGCGACGATCATGGCCTCCCGGCCCCGGTCGGGACGGTTGAATGTGGCTCCCTCGGTCCGGTCTTCGGATCCTCGACCGTCTCGCGCTTGCGCCATTTGGCGACTGTCTTCGGGTCGATGCCCGACTCCCTGCCCGGCGCCGCGGTCGAAGCTTGCGATCGCTGTATTGCTGCCCGGACAGCGTGCGTGGTCGTGGCGCTGCCGTGGCGAACTTGTCCCATAATGCTTCCTTCCATTCCAAAGAAAAGATCGCACCATCAAAACCTGGGATCAAACACCTACATCCTGCTGATCGTGGATAACGGGTCTTATGGCTCGACCGGGGATCAGCCGACCTATGCGGGCAAGAAGACCTCTCTGGCTGCGGTGGCGCGGGCCTGCGGGTGCGGGAATGTGGTGAAGTGCCCCGCCGAAGGGACCGGCCGCGCGTTGCAGGCGGCGATCGACGCACGGCGGATGACGATCATCGTGTGCAAGTGCGAAAGTGGCAACGCCGGAAGGCCGGTTATCGCGATGGACCCGGTTGTCATCCGCGACCGCTTCATGAAGGCGGTGCAGGGTTGAGGCCGACAAACGCCCGATATGCCCGCGGGACAGGGCTGCGGGACAGGGCTGCGGACGGGGCTGCGGGGGATTTTGGCTCCGGCGGTAGGGATCGAACCTACGACCAATTGATTAACAGTCAACTGCTCTACCGCTGAGCTACGCCGGAATACGGTGGCTGATATAGCCGTCCCGCAGGGTGCCGTCCAGAGGGTTCCGGCAGAATTTCGCAGGAATTTCCCGGCCAATCGCCGTATCGGCCGGCGCTCCCCTCGTGTGAAGAACCCGGCAGACAATCCCGCCGGAAACCACGTCGCCAGCGGGGAGCGTGAATCGATCATCCTGCCTCTTTTCGTCACCGCCTTGCGCAGCTATTCTTCTGCCATGCAATTCGGCCGGCTCAAGAACTATATGCCCCGCGGCCTTTACGGGCGGGCGGCGCTTATCCTGATCGTACCCATTGTCACGCTTCAGCTTGTGGTTTCCATCGTCGTCATCCAGCGCCTGTTTGAAGACGTGACCCGGCAGATGACGCAGAACATTCTGCCCGAGTTGCGGTATCTGCTGAACGCGGCCGATCAGGCCCCTTCGAAATCCGCCGCCGAAGAGGCGATCCGGCGCATTGCCGACCCCCTTTCAATCGAGGCGCTTTATGACAGGGACGGTCCTGTTGCCGACTCCCGGCTGAGTTATGATCTTTCGGGGATCACCGTCATTCGGACCCTGCGGGCGGGACTGGATGGAATCGCCGGAATAAATCTGGCTTCCGACGACAAGATCGTGCAATTCGCAATCACCACCATGCACGGACCGCTGGAGATTCGTTTTCCACGGCGCCGCGTCTCGGCCAGGAATCCACATCATTTGCTGGTTCTGACGCTTTTCACCACGGCGCTGATGATGACCATCGCGCCTCTTTTCCTGCGCAATCAACTCAGGCCCATCATGCGGCTTGCGCGTGCGGCAGAGGCGTTCGGCAAGGGACAGACGATGCGATACCATCCCGCCGGCGCCACCGAAGTGCGTGCGGCAGGGCGTTCCTTTCTGGAAATGCGGGCACGTATCGAGCGGCAGACAGAGCAACGCACCCTCATGCTTTCCGGTGTCAGCCATGATCTGCGCACGCCCCTGACGCGGCTGCGACTCGGGCTTTCGGCGCTGGAGGAAAGTGATGAGACAGAGGCGCTGCGGCGGGACATGGATGACATGGAACGGCTGCTGGACGGTTTTCTGAATTTTGTGCGCGGCGGCGCGGCGGATGAGATGGAGAAGGTCGGGCCGATCCAGCTGGCGCGAGAGGCGGTCGCCAGGGCGCAACGCATGGGCAACGATGTCATTCTGGCAAAAGCTGCCGGTGAGGATGCGCCGGTCAGTCTTGAGCTATGCCCGAAAGTTGGTGATGGTGTGATCAGGCGGCGTGGTGAATTTGCTTGATCCCGTCTCTGAACTCAACCCCTTCAATGATCTCTGGCATGCGGTTGGCGCCGTCGAGCTTTCGCCACTTGGCCTGCGCTGACATCATCAGCTTGAATGCCATGGCCAACCCGGTCTTGCGGCTCAGGCAGCCTTTGGTTTTGCCGGTGCGGTGGCGGACGGTGGCGAAGGTGCTCTCGATCGGGTTCGTGGTTCGGATGTGCTTCCAGTGCTCAGCAGGGAAGCCGTAGAAGGAGAGCAGCACAGCCCGGTCTTTGGTCAGTTTCCCAACCGCCTTGTCATATTTCGCGCCGTAGGTTTCCACGAAGAAATCGAAGGCGGCCCCGGCTTCGGTCTTCGTTTCCGCCTGCCAGATATCATGCAGGTGGCCTTTGGCTTTGGCCTGCACCGATTTGGGCATGGCATTGAGAACGTTTCCGGTCTTGTGAACCCAACACCGTTGTTCCCGGGTGCTGCCGAAGACTTCGCGCAGCGCCGCCCAGAACCCCAAGGCGCCGTCGCCAATGGCCAGATCGGGGGCGTGGGACAGCCCGCGACGCTTGAGATCGAGCAGCAACTCGCGCCAACTCTGCGTGCTTTCACGGTAGCCGTCGGTGAGGCCCAGAACCTCCTTGCGGCCCCACTCATCCGCGCCGATCAGCACCAGAACGCATTGTTTCTGCTCTTCCATACGCGGTTGGAAATAGACACCATCGGCCCAGACATAGACGAAACGCCGGGCGCTGAGATCGCGGCGCTGCCAGCGTTCATACTCCGCCCCCCAGTCCGCTTTCAATCGCGAGATGGTGCTCGATGAAAGCCCTGCCGCGTTCGGCCCCAACAGCGCCCCAAGAGCCTCCTGGAAGTCGCCCGTGGAAATGCCCTTAAGGTAGAGCCACGGCAGCAGTTCCTCAATCGATCTGGTCTTGCGCAGCCAAGGCGGCAAGATCGACGAGGCGAAACGGATCTTTTCGTCCACATTGCCCCGGTCCCGCATCCGCGGCACCTTCACTGGTACCGGGCCGATGCCGGTCATGACCTCGCGCTCGGGCAGATGACCATGGCGCACCAGCCGCGCACGGCCGTCGTCCGTCACCTCGCGGGCATGGGCGGCGAGGAGTGTGGCCAATTCCGCTTCCA
>CBDCFF010000007.1:0-53445 GCA_965216225.1 Paracoccaceae bacterium | reverse complement strand
GGGTAGGCTCGATGAAGATGTGCGCCTGACCGGGCAGGGCAACGGCGGGTTTCAGGAACGGCTCCAGCAGATCGGCGACACCATGATTTTCAAGGGCGTCCGGGTCATTGGCAACCTGATCGGGCGCTGCCCATTCCCGCCAGGCGAGGTGATGCGCGTCCGGCCCCTGCCAGAGCAGTTCGGGCGCATCTCCGGCATGGTCGCCCATGATCCGGTCCGCCGATGCGCGCATCGCGTCGATGTCATCGGCAATGTCGCCTTCGGGCGCATTGGCGGCGGCAGAGCGGATGATGAGGCCATGATCGCTTTCCTGCATCTGTTTTCCGGCGATCAGCATCAGGCGGCGGCGTTCATCGTCATTGCGGATGGAGCGGGAAATGTTCAGGCCGGGCGCTGCGGGCGTCACGATGGCATAGCGGCCCTTGAACAGGATTCTGGAACTGACCGGGGTGGCCTTGCCATCCCCGGCATGGCCCGTCACCTGCGCCAGCAGAGGCCGCCCCGGCGCAAGGCCGCCGGCCTTTTTCAGAAAGGCGCTGCCCCCCGGCAGGCGCACAAAGACGCCGCCCTGCCCCTTCACCGGGCGATCCACGATGGCGCGATAGATGGCCTCTGGCAAGGGCATGTCCGGATCTGCCGGTGCGATCAGAAAATCCGCCAGCCGCCCGTCTTCGACAAGCGCGGCGGCACTGCGGCCGCCCATTCGTCCCAGCACCGCCAGCCGCCCTTTCATCGGTTGCCCTCCAGAACGCCTGCGGTGCGCAGCAGCGCGGCGGTCTCGGCAAGGGGCAGGCCGACAACGGCGGTATAAGAGCCGCTGAGCCAAGGAATGAACTGTGCGGTAAGGCCCTGAATGCTGTAGGCTCCGGCTTTTCCGTCCCATTCTCCGCTCTCGATATAGGCGTCGATGTCCCTGTCGCCAAGGGGTTTCATGCGAACGGTGGTCAACACGTCCTTCTGCCATACGCTGCCCCCCTTGCGAAGGGCAACGGCGGTAATCACCTTGTGGCGGCGTCCGGACATGAGGCGCAGAAAGGCGCGGGCTTCGGTTGCATCCGCCGGTTTGCCCAGAATGCGCCTGCCCAGCGCGACCACCGTATCGGCGGCCAGAACGGCCTCGTCACCCGCCGCAGATACCGCCAGCGCCTTTTCCCGCGCCAGCCGGATGCAGCAGGGGCGGGGCAGTTCGCCCTTCAGGGGCGTTTCGTCGATGCCGGAGGGCCGAATGTCATCCGGCGTCACACCGATCTGCGCCAGCAGTTCCCGCCTGCGCGGACTGACAGAGCCGAGGATCAGTTTCACCATCGTTCCGCACCTCTGTCGGGCAATCGGCGGTGCTTACTTGAAGCGATAGTTGATCCGGCCCTTGGTCAGATCATAGGGGGTCATTTCGACCTGAACCCGGTCGCCTGCTAGAACCCGAATGCGGTTCTTGCGCATCTTTCCTGCCGTATGAGCGATGATTTCATGGCCGTTTTCCAGCTCGACCCGAAACGTCGCATTGGGCAGGAGTTCCTTCACGATACCGGGAAATTCGAGCATTTCTTCCTTGGCCATGGTCACTCCGTTCCTGATCGCCCGTCCGGAATGCGGGCCGCTGTTACATGCCCCTTCACGGACATATGTGCAAGGGTTTTTCGCGTGGAGCGGCGGGAAAGTGGCCGTTGCGACACCGCAAGGCGCGGGGCTGCGCCCCCGGCCAGACCGGCGGCCAGACCCGGCGTCAATCCATCCGGCGAACAGTCGCATCCGCGGCCCGAAGCACGCCTTTTGCGCGGTCGAACCGCAGATGGGCCAGGGCCCGTCCGCCTGATCGGGTAAACAGCGTGCCGACGGTCCTGCCGTCCGACGTGATGCTGCATCCAACCGGCGCTTCGCCTTCGACCGAGACGATGACCAGCCCCTTGCGCAACTCTGCCTTGTGCTTCATTCGCGCGGTCACTTCCTGCCCCACATAACAGCCCTTGCGGAAATCGACGCCATTCAGGCGTTCGAACCCTGCCTCCAGGATATAGGTGTCCGGCGTCAGTTCGATCCCGGTCTCGGGGATGCAGTATGTGACACGAAGATTGTCCCAGTCGATCCTTTCCCCGCCGCTGTCCCTGCCGCTGTCGGCGTGTTCGGAATAGAGGCGCCAGCCGAGCGCCGGATGCCGGGGATCGGGGAGGGCGTTATCGGGGGGCGGTCCCACGCCTCTGCCGACGCTCAGCCCGGATGGCGCAATCTGCACGGCGGCGCGCAGGCGATACATGCCCAGGCGGCGGGCCAGTTCTTCCGACAGCGAAGACCTGACATCGAGCACAATGGCGTCGTCGCGCTCCAGCATCAGAAAGTCGGCTAGGTATTTTCCCTGCGGGCTGAGCAGCGCCGCATAAACCAGCCCCCGATCCAGCCTGGAGATGTCATTCGTGACGAGGCCCTGAAGAAACCCGCGCCGGTCGGCGCCGCTGACCGACAGCAGGCTGCGATCCGCAGACATTGCCGTGTCCGCGCGGGGGGGATCAACTGTCATGGGGGTCATTTCCAGCCCGGGATCTGATTTGAATCGCATGGAGATCGGTATAGATGCCGCCGCGCGCGATCAATTCGTCATGGGTGCCCTGATCGACCACGCGCCCGTGATCCATCACGACGATGCTGTCGGCGTTCCGGATGGTGGACAACCGGTGCGCAATGATGAGCGTCGTGCGATCCGCACCGAGTTTTTCCAGCGCTTCCTGCACCGCCGCTTCGGATTTCGTGTCGAGCGAGGATGTCGCCTCGTCGAGCAGCAATACCGGCGCGTCACGCAGAAGCGCGCGCGCAATCGCAATGCGCTGGCGTTGCCCGCCAGAGAGGTTGACGCCGCGCGGCCCTGCGGGGGAGTCGATGCCCATTGCAAGATTTGGCAGAAAATCACGCACATGCGCGGCGCGCAGCACGTTTCCGAACTGCGTCCCATCGACATCCGGCCAGCCCAGCAGGATGTTTTCGCGCAGCGTTTCGTCAAACAGCAGCGTATCCTGGGACACCACCGAATACATTGCGCGCAAATCGGCCAGCGTCAGGTCGGTCAGTTTCCGGTCGCCGATCGTCACGGTTCCCGATTGCGGGTCAACCAGCCGGGTCAGTATGTTGAAGATCGTGGTTTTCCCGGCGCCCGACGCACCGACCAGGGCGGTTGTCCGGCCGGCCTTCGCGACGAAGCTCGTGCCTTGCAACGCGGGAAGGCCATCATAGGCCAGACGCACATCCCCGAACAGGATTTCCGTGTCGTCCCGATCCGGCGGCGGGACCGGACGGGCAGGGGGGGCAATGGTCGGTTGCTGATCGAACAGACGGTAGAGGCGTTCCAGACTGATGGCCGCCACCTGCCAGATTCCGGCAATGCCGCCCAGCCGCCTCAGAGGCTGAAAGGTCAGCGACATCGCGGTGAAGAACGCCATGAACTGACCCACGGTCTTTTCGCCCGCGACAATATCCTGTCCGCCGATCACCAGAATGCCGAAAAAGCCCAGACCGGTAGCGATGTCGATCATCGCGGGAACAGTCGCCTTGCCGGCGGCGATTTTCAGTTGCGCCCTGACGATGCGAGTGACGTTGCCCCTGAAGCGCGACAGTTGATACGCTTCCATCTGGTTGAGCTTTACCGGATCAATGCCGTGAAAAATCTCGTCAAGCCGGGTGGTCAGATGCCCGGTCTCCTCGCGGGTTTGCCTGGCCTTTCTGCGGATGTAGCGTTGCAGAACCACCGTTGGCACGATCAGCAGCGGCACCGCGACGACCGCGAGCAGCGTCCAGCCCCAGTCAATGGACAGGGCGACGGCAAACAGCCAGAACAGCGAAAAGACATCGCGCCCCACGCCCTGAATGATCACCGACCAGACCTGCTGAACCGCAGCGGTATCCCCAAGCACCTGATTCATCAGCGATCCGGGCGGGTTCTTCCGGAAGAATGCGCTGTCCAGCGTCATGATGTGGCCGACCAGATCCGCCTGCATTTCGGTGGACGATCCGAGCGCGATGCGGGCCAGAACCGTCTTCTTGATCAGTTCGCTGATGCCGCGAATGGAGAACAGTGCAAAAATCGCCCCGCCGATCCACCACATGGCGCCCGCGTCCCTGCCGACAAACACGCGATCAAACATCGGTTCCAGCAATTTCGCCAGAATCGCGAGCGTGCTGCCCTCGATCATCATCAGAAACAGCGACAGCGCCATCCAGTATCTGTGTTTGTGCAGGTATCCGCGCCAGAGTCGCGACAGCAGTTTGCGCGAAGAATAGCGCGGGTCCGGTGCGGTGGAGCCGTCTGCCTGAAAAATGCCGGAAATGTTCACGTTTGCGGTCTCTCATGCCGGTCGCGCCCGGTCTACCCCGATGCCCGGAGGCGTGCAAGCGCGGCGGCGTCAGGAAGAGGGGCGCTGCCCCTCTGCGCCTTTGGCGCATTCACCCCGGAGTATTTTTGCAAAGAAGAAGCGATCATCGGAGGGCGCGCCAGCCGATGTCGGAGCGGGCGAAGCCTTCGGGCCAGTCGATCCTGCCCAGCATGTCATAGGCGCGGGTGTGGGCGTCGTGCAGGGTATCGCCGCGCGCGGTGACGTTCAGGACACGGCCGCCGGAAGCGATGGTCAGGCCGTCCCTGACAGACGTGCCGGCGTGGAAAACCATGTGTCTGCTGTCCGCCGGAAGCGCGTCGAGGCCGTGGATGGCGGAACCTTTTTCATAGGCGCCCGGATAGCCCGTGGCGGCCATGACGACAGTCATGGCGTGATCGTCGGCCCAGTTGACCTGCATGTCCGACAGGGCGCCCTCGGCGCAGGCCAGAAGAAGGTCGAGCGCCTGCGCGCCCAGCCGCATCATCAGGACCTGGCATTCCGGATCGCCGAAGCGGACGTTGTATTCGACGAGGCGGGGCCGGCCGTCCCTGATCATCAGCCCGGCGAAGAGGACGCCCTGAAACGGGGTGCCGCGCCGGGACATCTCGGTGAGGGAAGGGCGGATGATCCGATCCATTGTCCTGGCGATGACGCCGTCGGTCATGACCGGAGCGGGCGAACAAGCGCCCATGCCGCCGGTATTGGGGCCCCTGTCGTTGTCGAAGGCGCGCTTGTGATCCTGCGCGGTGCCGAGGGGGAGCGCGGTCGCGCCGTCGCACAGGACAAACAGGGAGGCTTCCTCGCCTTCCATGAATTCCTCGATCACCACCTCGGCGCCCGCTGCGCCGAACGCGCCGCCGAACATGTCGTCGATGGCGGCGAGCGCGTCCTTTTCGGTCATGGCGACGATGACGCCCTTGCCCGCAGCCAGACCATCGGCCTTGACGACGATGGGCGCGCCCTGCCGGCGGACATGCTCGCGGGCGGGTCCGGCGTGGGTGAAGCGGGCGCAGGCTGCGGTGGGGGCGTTCGTCGCGGCGCAAATCTCCTTGGTGAAGGCTTTGGAGGCTTCGAGGCGGGCAGCCCCTGCGGACGGGCCAAGGCACAGGATGCCCGCATCGCGCAGCCGGTCGGCAACACCGGCGGCCAGCGGGGCCTCTGGCCCGACGATCACGAAATCGACGCCGTTTTCCAGCGCGAACCCGGCCACGGCGTCGCCATCCATGATATTCAGCGTCGCGCATTCGGCGATCGCCGCCATACCCGCATTGCCGGGCGCGCAGATCAGGCGGTCGCATTTCGGGTTCTGTTTCACCGCCCAGGCCAGGCTGTGTTCGCGCCCGCCGCTGCCCAGAATCAGGATGTTCATGGCTGCCTCCTTGGCCTTCTTTCCCGCGCGTTCTAAGGTGGCGGCCGGCGCATGACAAGGAATCAGGATGACGGACCTTCCGGATGATCCGACGCCGGGGCGAAATACCCCCGAGTTCACCGTTTCGGAAATCTCCGGTGCGGTGAAAAAGGCCGTTGAGGGGGCCTTTGGCCGCATCCGGGTGCGCGGCGAGGTCGGGCGGGTGTTCCGGGCGCGGTCGGGGCATCTTTATTACGACATAAAGGATGACCGCAACGTGCTGGCCTGCACGACCTGGAAAGGCCAGGCGGCGGGCCTGTCCGTGGCGCCGGAAGAGGGCATGGAGGTCATCGTGACCGGCAGACTCACCGCTTTCGGGGCGCAGTCGAAATACAATCTGAATGTGGATGAGGTGGCCATCGCGGGCGCGGGCGCGCTGATGGCGATGCTGGAGAAGCGCAAAGAGGCGCTGGCGGCGGAGGGGCTGTTCGCGCCCGAACGAAAGAAGGCGATTCCGTTCCTGCCGGAGGTGATCGGCGTCGTGACCTCGCCCTCCGGTGCGGTGATCCGGGACATTCTGCACCGGCTGCGCGACCGCTTCCCGCGTCGGGTGCTGGTCTGGCCTGTCGCGGTGCAGGGCGAACGATGTGCGCCAGAGGTCGCGCGGGCGATCGAAGGATTCAACCGGATGCTGCCCGGCGGCGCGCTCCCCCGGCCCGACCTGCTGATCGTTGCGCGGGGCGGCGGTTCGATCGAGGACCTCCGGGGGTTCAATGAAGAGGTCGTGGCGCGGGCCGCTGCGGCCTCTGACATCCCGCTGATCTCTGCCGTGGGGCATGAGACGGACACCACGCTGATCGACCATGTGTCCGACCTGCGCGCCCCCACACCCTCGGCGGCGGCGGAACATGCGGTGCCGGTACGGATGGAATTGCTGGCCTGGGCCGGAGAGCAGGACGCGCGCCTGACCCGGGCGATGGAGCAGGGCGTCTCCCGCCGTGGACAGCGGTTGCGGGATGTGTCGCGCGCCCTCCCCCGGCCCCGCGCGCTGGTGAATGAGGCCGGGGCGCGGCTGGATCGCTGGGGGGAACGCCTGCCCTCGGCGCTGATATTGCTGACCCAGAAGAAGCGGGGGCAGTTGACCGGGATCGCCGCAGGGCTGCGGCCGGGCCTTCTGACAGCGCAGGTGTCGCGAAAGGAAGAAGCCCTGAAGGGGGTGGCGGGGCGTCTGCGCCCGGGCGCCCTGCAACAGGACCTGGTGCGCAGGTCCGGTGATCTGCGGAACATTCTGACACGCCTGTCCAGCGCCGGAGCGTCAGGGCTGGATGGTCTTGCAAAAAAGCTCGACGGGCTGGAGCGATTGCGCCAGACACTGGGATACAGGGCCACCCTTCGGCGCGGCTATGCGGTCGTGCGCACGGTCGTGCAGACGGCGGGGCGCACGGCGGGGCAGACGGGGGGGCGGCTCGTGACCTCGAAGGCCGAGGCGTCGAAAGCGCCGGCGCTGGAGATCGAGTTTCATGACGGACGGGTGCAGACGGGTGGCAGGGCCGCACCGCGCCGGGGCAGCGGGAAAACGCCGGACGCGCCGGGGCAGGGGAGTCTGTTCTAGGCCCAGGACCCATTGACTTTGTTTTGAACGTGTGAATCAGTGTTCTGCAAAACGGAGTAGTGACATGAGCGATCTTTTCTGGCTGACGGAGGCACAAACAGCGCGCCTTGAGCCCTTCTTTCCCAAGTCCCATGGCAAGCCCCGGGTCGATGACCGTCGTGTGCTGAGTGGTATTATTTTCATTATTCGCAACGGTTAACGCTGGCGCGATGCGCCTGTCGAATACGGCCCTCACAAAACGCTCTACAATCGGTTTGTGCGCTGGTCCCGCAAAGGTATTTTCGAGCGAATTTTCGAAGAATTGGCCAACCCCTCTGGCCCGGACGCCGACACCCTCATGATTGACGCAACCCATCTCAAGGCACATCGCACGACGTCCAGTCTCAAAAAGGGGGCTCCGAGCCGCGCCTGATCGGGCGTACAAAGGGAGGGCTGAATACGAAACTGCATGTCGTTGGAGACGGTGCGGGTCGCCCTGTCAGGCTGCATCTGACGGCGGGTCAGCGTAGCGACTTCAAGGGTGCGGATGTTTTGCTGCCCAACCTGCCTGCGGCCAGGGTTCTGATCGCGGACCGGGGCTGCGACAGCGCAAAGGTTCGAAAAATCATTGAAGATCAGAAGATTGAGGTTTGCATCCCTTCAAAGAAAAACCGCAACAAAACCATCCCCCACTGCGCCGAAACGTACAAGAGGCGGCACAAGGTCGAAAACCTGTTCGCAAAACTCAAGGATTGGAGGCGCATCGCGATGCGCTATGACCGATGCGCACATGTATTCAAATCCGCCATATACATCGCTGCAACCGTCATATTCTGGCTATGAGGCCTGACCCTGGTCCCCCGGAATTGTACTTTGTATCATTGACTGAGCGGGTATTGAGAAGGATGTTGCGATGGTGGGACGTTTGGCGGATGCAGTGGTTCTGAGCGAAGATGAGCGCCGTTTTCTCGAGGGTCAGGTTCGGCGTCCCAAAGCGGCACGTTCGCTGTCGGACCGATGCCGGATGATCCTGCTGTGCGCCGATGGATTGGCGAGCAAGGAAGTGGCGGCCCGGCTTGGGGTGCATGAACACACAGTCGGCAAATGGCGCAGACGTTTTGTGCGCTGCCGGATTGAAGGTCTCACCGACGAATACCGCTCCGGTCGCCCGCGCACCGTGTCGGACGATCAGGTGACTGCGGTGATTGAGCGCACGCTGAACACGCCCCCGAGGGATGCGACCCATTGGTCGCTCCGAAGCATGGCAGCCGCGACGGGACTGTCGCACACCACCCTCCGGCGGATTTGGAACGGGTTCGGCCTGCAACCGCACCGAAGCGAGACATTCAAGCTCTCAACCGACCCGCTGTTCGTGGACAAGGTGCACGATATCGTCGGGCTGTACCTGTCACCGCCGAACAGGGCTATCGTGTTGTGTGTTGACGAGAAATCGCAAATCCAGGCGCTGGATCGCGAACAGCCTGTGCTGCCAATGGCGCCCGGCGTGGCCGAGCGGCGCACCCACACCTACATCCGACACGGCACGACGTCGCTTTTTGCAGCACTGGATATCGCCACCGGCGCCGTGATCGGCAAATGCTGCAAGCGGCACCGCGCCACCGAGTTCCTCGACTTCCTCAAACAGATCGACCGGCAGATGCCGGACGGGCCGGAGGTGCATATCGTCATGGACAATTACGCCACCCACAAAACCCCGAAGATCAAGGCCTGGCTGGCACGCCGCCCGCATTGGCATGTCCACTTCACACCGACCTCGGCCAGTTGGATCAATCAGGTGGAGCGTTGGTTTGCTGAACTGACGCGCAAGCAACTGCAGCGCGGCGTCCATCGTTCAACGGCGGAACTGGAAGCCGATATCGCTGCATTTATCGAGGCCCATAACGAAAACCCCAAACCCTGCAAATGGGTCAAACCCGCCGACCATATCCTCGCCTCCGTCAAGCGGTTCTGCCAACGCGCCCAACAAAACTCATGTGCCGAACTTTAGATGCAGGTGACCAGGGCCTGTTGAGATTCATCGGGAGTTGATGATTGCCGCAGCCAGATAGATCATGGAGGAGAAGCTCTGATCTGTTTTGCAGGCCCGCAACGCAATACGCTTGAATTCCTTGAGTTTCCGGAAGTAATTTTCGATCAGGTGTCGCCATTTGTAGCAGTGTTCGTCAAATTCCGGCGGAAACTTCCGGTTCGATCCGGGCGGAATGACTGGCACAATCCCCGACTTGTCCAGATTTTCGCGCAACCAGTCGGCATCAAACGCCCGATCCGCGAGGAGCATCTCGCACGAAACACCCTCGATCAACTCGGATGTTTCGCTCAAATCGTGGGCTTGCCCAGGCATCAGGCGGAAGGAGACAAGATTGCCAAGTGCATCTGTCAGAGCCAGGATTCTGGTGGTAATTCCAGAAAAAGAGTACTGTGAGATCGCCCTGTAGCCTGGCTTTGAGCCCCCCTTTTGCGCCCTGCCCGTGGCGGTGGACCTTCACGATTGTGCCGTCAATCATGACATACTCCATGTCAGGGTCATTTGAGACAGCGTCAAATATCCGTTTGAAAACATCGGCTCTTACCCAATGGCGGAAACGTTTGTAAACGGTGTTCCAATTGCCAAAGCCGGATGGAAGATCACGCCAGGGCGCCCCGGTTCGAGCGATCCACAATACGGCTTCCAGAAAAAGACGGCTGTCACCGCCAGTGCGACCGGGATCGCGTTTCTTGCCAAAACAATGCGGTTCCATCAAAGCCCGTTGCGCGTCATTGATAACAAAACGCTCGCTCAACATTTCATTCTCCCTTTTGGAAAGAATGAATCAGATGTCAGCGCAAATGAAAATCCCGAATCTCAACAGGCCCTAGGGTTTCGGGCTATTTATACTGCGCTTCGTTCAGTTCCCACCATTCAGCGGTGCCTTCGAGCTTTTCGGCATTAAACTCCTTCGCCAGATCGAAGGGAGTTAAGCCACCCTTAGCCCTTGCCCCGGCATTCGCGCCTGCGTCCAGCAGCGCGCGGATCGCCTCCGGGGTGCCCGCTCTCGCAGCCAGATGCAGCGGGGTCCAGCCACCCTCGGCCCTTGCCTCAAGCGCCGCGCCCGCGTCCAGCAGCGCGCGGATCGCCTCCGGGTTGTCCGCTCCCACAGCCACATGTAGCGGGGTCAAGCCACCCTCGTCCCTTGCCTCAAGCGCCGCGCCCGCGTCCAGCAGCGCGCGGATCGCCTCCGGGGTGCCCTGTCGCGCAGCCTGATGCAGCGGGGTCCAGCCACCCTCGTCCCTTGCCTCAATGTCCGAACCGGCATCCAACAGAACGCGGATATTCTCAGGGGTGCCCGATCCCGCAGCATAATGCAGCGGGGTCCTGCCATCCTCGGTCCTTGCCTCAAGCGCCGCGCCCGCGTCCAGCAGCGCGCGGATCGCCTCCGGGGTGCCCGATGCCGCAGCCAGATGCAGCGGGGTCGCGCCATCCCCGGCCCTTGCCTCAAGCGCCGCGCCCGCGTCCAGCAGCGTGCGGATCGCCTCCGGGGTGCCCTTCGCCGCAGCCAGATGCAGCGGGGTTCCGCCAATCCAGCCCCTTGCCTCAAGCGCCGCGCCCGCGTCCAGCAGCACGCGGATCGCCTCCGGGGTGCCAAATATCGCAGCCAGATGCAGCGGGGTCACGCCACTCTCGGTCCTTGCCTCAAGCGCCGCGCCCGCGTCCAGCAGCGCGCGGATCGCCTCCGGGGTGCCCTGTCGCGCAGCCTGATGCAGCGGGGTCCAGCCAAGCTCGGTCCTTGCCTCAAGCGCCGCGCCCGCGTCCAGCAGCGCGCGGAGCGTCGAAGGGGTGCCCAATGCCGCAGCCCCATGCAGCGGGGTCTGGCCACCCCCGTCCCTTGCCTCAAGCGCCGCGCCCGCGTCCAGCAGCGCGCGGGTCGCCTCCGGGGTGCCCGCACTCGCAGCCCAATGCAGCGGGGTCGCGCCATATTCTTCGTCCCTTGCGCTCACATCCGCGCCCGCGGCGAGGCAGGCGCCGACCTGCGCCGCCGTCGCTGTCTCGAAGAACGCCTCGGTGTTGAAGCCGCTGCATTCCTGCGCCGCCGCCCCTGTCGGAGCCAGCATCGCCAGCGCCAGCGCGACCCGCGCCGCTGTCCTCACCCCGGTCTTCGCGCTCATCCCCTGCCCCCCTCGTTCATGGCGTCCGGCGGCATCCTTGCGCGATCCTTAACACGGGGGGGCGGGGCCGGTCAACGCCCGGTGCTCTTTCGGCGCGGTCTTGCCGTTTGACCGGCGGCGCGGGGGGCAGGTGCGCTCGCCAGTCTATGCGAAATCAAGAAAGGCGTTGAAAGTCAGCGGGATGGCGTTGAATTCGCGGGAATCGCGCAGGGCGCGGACCGGGGCCGTGGCCCAGGTGATCCAGCGCCACCTCTGGCACCAGTTCACGGCGTCGTCCCAGATGCGGGCGGAGTCTGCGGCGCGATAGGCGCTGATCGCGGACAGGATTTCGGGCCGTTCGGTCGCGGCAATCGCGAAGGCGTTGAAGACGAACATCAGAAGGTCGTTCACATGGCCCTTGCGGGTGTTGCGATGCTCGGCATGGCGTTCGAAATCCAGAAAGGCGATCCGCCGGCCGTCCCAGCAGATGTCCCTGAGGCTCGGGCGGCCATGGCTGAGATGGCGCGCGTGCATGTCCGCAAGGGCGTGGCCCGCTTTCGAAAATATCCTCGCCCTGTCCCTTGTTCCGAAGTCGCGGGAGCGGAGAATGTTGTCGAGTGACATGCCGCAATCCCGGATGGCCAGATAGCCGGGGCCTTCGGACACGATCCCGGGCACCGGAACGCCTTGCCGGTGCAGCGTGTGCAACGCATTGCGCTCTCGCTCAAAGGCGGTGGCGGGGTTGCCTTTTTGCAGGCGGCGGATGCCGGATGGCCGTTCCGGGCGCTTTACCCAGATGAATTGCCCTTCGGTTGCCAGACGGCTTATCCGTTCCGGGTGCGCTTGCAGATGCGCCCCGATCAGCCCCGACAGATCATCGTGGCCTGTGGCAAGGGGCGCCCCGGAGCCGTCCATTCGCTTTCCCGACACAGTCATATGGACCGATATAGCGATGCTGCGGCGCGTTGCAATTCCGTTGCGCCGGAATGTCTGCCGGCGTGGCCTTCCATCCGGGCCGCATGTGGACTAGGTGGAGGCAGAGGTTTTCCGGGGGCATCCCATGTCTTTTTTCAACAAACTCAAATCCCGTCTCTTCAAATCCTCGTCCCGGCTGGAGGAAGGGCTGGATGCGATTGTCGGGGATGGCGGCGCCGAACAGACGCCTGAACTGGAGGCACCGGCCGCCGGACCCTTTCCGGGGGCGGAGAAATCCGGCCGGATCGGTCGCCTGCTGACACGCGGCGCATCCGGCGCGGTCACACGCCGGGTTCTTGACGACGACATGCTGGAGAGCCTCGAAGACCTGCTGATCGCCGCCGACATGGGGGTCGATACGGCGCTGCGCGTGACGGCGCGGATGGCCGAGGGGCGTTTGGGCAGGAAACTGTCCACCGATGACATGAAACGGCTGTTGTCCGACGAGATTGCCCGGATCATGGGGCCGGTCGCCCGTCCCATGCCGCTTTACCCGAAAAAGCCGCAGGTGGTGCTGGTGGCCGGTGTGAACGGATCCGGCAAGACAACGACGGTCGGCAAGCTCGCCGGCCAGTTCAGGGCGGCGGGCAAGTCGGTGGTGATTGCGGCAGGCGACACGTTCCGCGCCGCAGCGGTGGAACAGTTGCAGGTCTGGGGCGACCGCGCCGGGGTGCCGGTTCTGACCGCGCCCGAGGGCTCCGACCCTGCGAGCCTCGCCTTCGATGCGATGACGAAGGCGGAGGCGGAGGGCGCGGACCTCTTGCTGATCGACACTGCCGGGCGGCTACAGAACCGGGCCGACCTGATGGAGGAACTGGCCAAGATCGTTCGGGTGATACGCAGGAAGGATGAAACCGCGCCGCACAACACGCTTCTGGTGCTGGATGCGACCACCGGGCAGAACGCAGTGTCGCAGGTCGAGGTTTTCCTGAAACGCGCTGACGTTTCCGGCCTTGTGATGACCAAGCTCGACGGCACCGCCAGGGGCGGCGTTTTGGTTGCGCTGGCCGACAGGTTCGGCCTGCCGATCCATGCCATCGGCGTGGGGGAACAGATCGACGACCTTGCCCCCTTCGACCCGCGCGAATTCGCCGATGCGCTGACCGGGCGCGCGGCGTGAGCGACTGGCTCATTTCACTGGAAGGCACCGAGGCCGGGCACCGGCTTGCACTGCTGCTTGCGGTGATGGCTGCGTTTCTGCACGCGGTTTTCGGGGCGTTGCAGAAGGGGCGGCATGACCCCTGGCTCAGCCGGGGCGCGATTGACATCAGTTACGGGCTGATGGCCGCGCCTTTCGCGTTTTTCGTGGTGCCGTGGCCAGAGCCGCATCTGTGGCCCATTCTGGCGGGGGCCTTTGCAATCCATGTCGCCTACAAGCTGTTGCAGGCTTTCGCCTATACCAAGGGGGCCTATACGGTGGTCTATCCGGTGGTGCGCGGCACCGGGCCGCTGTTTGCCGTGATCGGCGCTTATCTGCTGTTCGCAGAGGTCTTTACCGCGACGCAATGGCTGGGCGTGGCGGTGTTGCTGTCGGGCATTTTCGGGCTTGCCGTCTACAACATGATCTTTCTTCAAACCGCGCGCGAGACGCTGGGCGCGGCGCTGATCCTTGCGGTTCTGACCGGGCTGACCGTCGCGCTTTACACGACCTATGACGCCTATGGCATCCGCTCGACCGCCGATCCGTTCACCTTCCTTGCCTGGTTTTTCTTCATCGACGGGTTCTTCATGCCGGTCGTGGCCGCCCGGCGGTGGGCGCGAATGCGGGTCCGCCCGGCGCCGGGTCCGCTGATGCTGCGCGGGTTCATCGGCGGAATCACCGCATTTCTGAGCTTTGGCTCGATCATGGTCGCGACCCGGCTGGACAAGGTGGGCGAAGCGGCGGTATTGCGCGAAACCTCGACCGTTTTCGCCGCGCTGATCGGCTGGGTGGTGCTGAAAGAGACGGTCGGCCCGCGGCGTCTGGCCCTGATGGCCTTGATTGCGGCGGGCGCGATCATAGTTGAGATGGGTGGATAGGAAAGGCGCGTCATGTCCGGCAAACCGGTCAATTCCTTCGTCAGGCTCGGGCTGGAACTGGGGCCGGTCATTGTCTTTTTCGTCGCCTATGGCCGCCTGAAGGACCAGACCCTGCGGATCGCGGGCGCCGACTATTCCGGGTTCATCCTGGTGACGGCGGGGTTCATCCCGCTTCTGGCCCTGTCCACCTGGATATTGTGGCGGCTGACCGGGCGCGTGTCGAAAATGCAGCTTGTGACGCTGGTGCTGGTCGCCGTCTTCGGCGGGCTGACGATCTGGTTCAACGACGAGCGGTTCTTCAAGATGAAGCCCACGATCATCTATCTGATGTTTAGCGGGGTGCTGGGCCTTGGCCTGATGCGCGGGCAGAGCTATCTGCAATATGCGATGGATGAGGTCATGCCCCTGCGGCAGAAGGGCTGGATGATTCTGACCCGCCGCATGTGCGCCCTGTTCCTGGTGCTGGCGGCGCTTAACGAAATCGTCTGGCGCACCATGTCCACCGACGCCTGGGTGAATTTCAAGACCTTCGGTCTGACCGCGGCGGTGTTCCTGTTTTTCATGACCCAGGGCAAGCTGCTTGAGGCCCACAGGATCGAAGGGAAAGGGCAGGACTGATCGGGCGGCCTCAATCCGTCTGGTCTCGATCCGTCGTCTGGCCGAAAAGCTCTGACCGATGCGCGATGTCCGCCCCGGTCTCCGGCCGGCGGTGCGCCTCCAGCATCCGGCCCCGTCTGACGCCCGGCCGGCGGCCCAGTTGATGAAGCCAGCGCCTGAAATCGGGTTTGTCGTCAAGAACCTGTTCCTGCCGCCGCCATTGCGAGGCCCATGGCCAGATGGCGAAATCGGCGATCGAGATGAAATCGCCCGCGACATATTCGTGCTCGGCCAGCCGCCGGTCCAGCACGGAATAAAGCCGCGCGACCTCGCCGCGATACCTGTCCTGTGAATAGGTCGTGTCGAGGTCCGGTTTCGATCCGCGCACATGGAACAGAAAATGATGCGCCTGACCGGCCATGGGACCGACGCCCCCCATCTGCCACATCAGCCATTCCTCGACCGCGACGCGCTCCCGTTCGGTTGAACCCGTGAACCTGCCGGTCTTGCGCGCCAGATATTGCAGAATTGCGCCGCTCTCGAAGACCGGGACCGCCCGCCCGTCCGGCCCGCCGGGGTCGATGATCGCGGGTATCCGGCCGTTCGGCGAAATCTTCAGATATTCGGGGCGGTGCTGATCGCCCGCGTTGATGTCGATGAGGTTCGGATTGTAGGGCAATCCAAATTCTTCCAGCGCGATGCTGATCTTCCAGCCGTTCGGTGTCGGCCAGTAGTAAAGTTCGATCGGTGTGCTCATGGGGCCACCCCGTCTTGTGCCTGCCAGTCTTGTGCCTGCCAGTCTTGTGCCTGCCAGTCTTGTGCCTGCCAGTCTTGTGCCTGTCAGTCAATGCGACGTTTCGGGACCGGAAGGCAAGCGATGATTTCGCCGGCAAATCATCGGGGGGGCCGTGCGCCGGCGCCGCCTTCGCGCCGGTTCTCCGCGATGGTGGCGGCTTCCTGTATCAGATGCGTCAGGACCGGGGTGTGCGGTTCCCGGTGCGGGGCGATCAGCCCGACGGTATGCGCCGCGTCGGGGCGGATCAGGCGGATCGTGGTCAGATCCTCGCGGGGCAGGAAAATCTCTGTCGCCTTCTGCGGCAGGATCGTGGCCCACCCGCCGGTCAGGACATGGCTTATCAGAACGGTGGTCGAGTTCGTTTCCACGCGCGCCGAAACCGGGTTTCCCGCGTCGGCAAGATGTTCGTTGATGATCCGGCGGTTTTGCATGTCCGGGGTCAGAAGGCAAAGCTGGATGTCGCCAAGCTCTCGCCAGGCGATCCTGTCGCGCCGGGCCATCGGGTTGTCGCTGCGGACCACCAGCGAATAGCGTTCGGTATAGATCGGTACGGTCGTCACCCGGCCCAGGGGTTCATTGTCGAGATAGGACAGTCCGGCGTCGATCTCCAGATTTTCCAGCATCATCAGGATTGCGGTGGAGGTGCGCGACAGGATCGAAAAGCGCACATTCGGGTGACGCCGGGAAAAACCCGCAGTCAGTTGCGAAACCATGGTCAGCGCGGTCGGGATGACGGCCAGCCGCAGATTGCCGGACAGACCTTCGCGCACGGTGCGCATTTCTTCCCGCATGGTGCGGGCGTCGCGCACGATGCGCCGCGCCCATTCCAGAACGCGCTGGCCTTCGGGGGTCAGACCCTGATAGCGCGATCCGCGCCACGCCAGCATGACGCCCAACTGATCCTCAAGCTGCCTGATCGCCGCCGAAAGCGTCGGCTGCGTGACCCCGCACGCCTCTGCCGCCCGGCCAAAATGCTCTTCGGTCGAGAGCGCGATGAACATTTCCAGCTTGTCGATCATGCCCGACTATCGCCCGGTTTCGCGGCGAAGGAAAGCGGCGAGCGGCGCGCTCGACCTTTGCCCGGCGAAAGGGTATCAGGGCCATGACGCGCGCAGGGAGGCATTCGGCATGGCGCAGGACAGCCCGATACTGGCCGAGGTGACGCCCTCTGCCCCGCGCCGGGTTTTGGCGGTGCTGGTGCTGGCCGGGCTGTCGGGTGTGCTGATCTTTCTGGGTCTTGCGCATCCCCCGGCAGGGCTGGTCTGGCAGATATTCCTGTTCGGCGGCGGCATATATGCCCTGTGGCTGACAGAGCAGTTGCGCCGCGCCACGCGAACCGGGCTGATCCTGACCCCGGACAGGCTGGAAGAGGCGGGCGGGCGGCTTGTCGTGCGGGTTGACGAAATCGTGGCGGTCGAACGGGGCGCATTCGCGTTCAAGCCATCGAACGGGTTCGTGCTGAAGGCCACGCAGGCGGGCAGGGCCGTCTGGCGTCCGGGCCTTTGGTGGCGCATCGGGCGGCGTGTCGGCGTCGGCGGGGCCACGCCCGCGCGGCAGACCAGGGCCATGGCCGAGGTGATCGCCGTTCTGATCGCAAAACGCCTCGCTCAGGAAGAGGGCAGGCACTCCGCCGCGCCCCGATAGGGAATCCAGGGCTGAAAGCGTGGGCTGACGACCATGAAATTGCCGAGGGAAAGCGTCTGCACCAGGTTCGCAAACACCGGCAGGTTCGAGAACACCGGGGTATGGGTCACGTTCGTTTCGACAAGAAAGGCGCAATCGCCATCGGCGAGGGCGGGAATGTCGGGGGATATGTTGTTGAGCTCCTGCTGCGTCATTATCGCCATCGACGGCGACATGCCCGGTGTCTGCGCAACGCTCGACCAATGCAGTTCATAGGTGCCGTTATTGTCGTTCCGCACAAATGACGTGACCCGGATCCAGTTGGGGTCCGGTGAATTCATCAGGAATTCAAAGATCGAGTGCAATCCGTCAATATAATCCTGATCGAGTGTCTGCCCCTCGTTTCTTGATATCATGTCGCTGATCGTGGCGCCTGCGTTCAGGGCGGTGATCTTGGCCCGGAAGGCGTCAAAGAAGGCGAAACAGGCCGCATAGGTCCAGATCAGCATCGGGAACATGAACACCCATTCCACGGTGATGCCGGCCCGCTCTTCGCGCAGGAAACGGAACAGTTCGCATCTGATCGTCAGGGGCGCCATGACTCAACTCGCAGGTTCGTTCACGAATGCGGTCGTGGACACGAGCGCGTAACCACCGCTTGCGTCCAGTGGCAGCGACAGTCCCAGACCCGTTGTCGGGAAGAACGGATCGACGATCACACAGGCGCGCATGATGACCATTTCCTGCGCCGAGCCGGGCGAGAATGTCGTCACCGGCTGAATGGCCGCCGTCCGGTCCACGCAGGCGCTCGGGGTATTCAGGGGCTGCCAGGTCGTCGTGCTGACCGGCCGCATCTCCAGCAGCAGGACATCCTCGCAGTCCCGGATCAGAAACGCATTGTTGCAGATCCGGGTCTTGACCTCTGCATGGGTCAGCGGCGCGACAAAGCCGAGGCGCAGTTGACGCACCGCCAGATCGACGCCGCGATCCAGCGTGATGTGGCGCATCATCACGAACCCGGCTTCGAACGCGCTCAGAAAGACCGCGATGACCGAGGGGAACAGCAGCACGAATTCAATCGAGGTATTCGCGCTTTGGTCATGCGCGAACCGCGCGGCTGCGTATCTGAACAACTGTATCATCGGGTCAATCGAATCCTGGCGCACCTCCGGTTCCCGGTGCCGATCTGCAAAACTCCGGCACGTTGCACGGGGAATCGGGCAAGATTATGGCATCGTTCGTGAAATCCGGTGCGACAGACGCCGCAGAGGGCGGAATGCGTTGCCATATCGCTACAATGCCGCGAAATCCCGACCATTGTCGCAAATGCGGGCAAAGGGGCGGAACCCGCCGGTTAACCTGTTTCCACGGAATTTTCCGGGCGATTGCCCGGCAGGTGCAATACTATCGGATACTGTAACAATATCCGGGTGATTCCCCGGAAAACACAGCACGGAGAAGAGGAATGGCAGTAGCAAACGAACCCGGTTTCAGGGAATCTGTTGATCTGATGTTCAATCGGGCCGTGGCGCTTATGGATCTGGCGCCCGGTCTGAAAGAAAAGATCAGGGTTTGCAACGCGACTTACACCGTTCGTTTCGGGGTTCGCCTGCGGGGGGAAATCCACACATTCACCGGCTATCGCTCCGTTCACTCGGAACATATGGAACCGGTAAAAGGCGGCATCAGGTATTCGTCCGCCGTCAATCAGAACGAGGTAGAGGCGCTTGCGGCGCTGATGACCTACAAATGCGCGCTGGTAGAGGCCCCGTTCGGAGGCTCCAAAGGCGGCCTTCGTATTGATCCCCGGGATTGGAATGAACATGAGCTGGAGCAGATAACCCGCAGATTTGCTTATGAACTGGTGAAGAGAGACCTGATTCATCCCTCGCAGAACGTGCCCGCACCCGACATGGGCACCGGAGAGCGCGAGATGGCCTGGATCGCCGATCAGTACGCGCGGATGAACACCACCGACATCAACGCCAAGGCCTGCGTCACCGGCAAGCCTCTGAACGCGGGCGGGATCGCGGGCCGGGTCGAGGCGACCGGGCGCGGGGTTCAATATGCGCTGCGCGAATTTTTCCGCGATGCGCGGGGCATTGAAAAGGCCCGGCTGACCGGAACGCTGGACGGCAAGCGGGTGATCGTGCAGGGTCTGGGAAATGTGGGCTATCACGCCGCCAGTTTCCTGAAAGAGGAAGACGGCTGCCGGATCGTCGGCGTCATCGAGCATGATGGCGGCGTGTTCGATGCCGGGGGCATTGACATAGAGAACCTGCGTTCGTGGATTTCCGGCCATGGCGGCGTCAGCGGTTTTCCGGATGCGACCCATGTTGAAAACGGCGCGGCGCTGCTGGAAGAGGAGTGCGATATTCTCGTGCCTGCGGCGCTGGAGGGGGTCATCAATCTTGCCAATGCCGACCGGATCAGGGTGCCATTGATCATCGAGGCGGCGAACGGCCCGGTGACGGCGGGCGCGGACGAGGTTCTGCGCAAAAAGGGCACCGTGATCATCCCGGACATGTATGCCAACGCGGGCGGTGTGACCGTATCCTATTTCGAATGGGTCAAGAACCTCAGCCATATCCGCTTTGGCCGGATGCAGCGCCGGTCGGAAGAGGCGCGCGCCCAACTGATCATCGGCGAGTTGGAGCGTCTGATCGAGGAAAAGGGGTTGGGCAAGCTCAGCGACCTGTTCCGGGCCCAGTATCTACGTGGCGCCGGCGAACTGGAACTGGTGCGCTCCGGCCTTGATGACACGATGCGGATTGCCTATCAGTCCATGCGCGACATCTGGCATGGCCGGGATGATGTCGAGGATTTGCGGACGGCGGCATATCTGGTCTCGATCGGCAAGGTGGCCGACAGTTACCGTGCCAAGGGTCTGTGATCCGGGTCTGAACGTGAATTGCGGCGGACATTCATTGGCGCAATCCGGCCGGAGGATACGTTCCGCCTGTCCTGCCCGTCCGGGATTTCCGTGCGGATGCGCAAGGCATCCCCCTGCGCTTCGTTGATTTTCGGGAAACATGCACATGCGGTTCTCAGCCTGGCAAATCCTCGGACAGGGGCTGACCGGCAACCGGGGCTGGACGCCCCACTGGCGAAGCCCGGACCCGGCCCCCGAATACGATGCCGTGATCATCGGCGGTGGCGGGCACGGGCTTGCGACGGCCTATTACCTGGCGAAGAACCACGGCATCACCAATGTCGCGGTGCTGGAGAAGGGCCATATCGGCGGCGGCAATGTCGGGCGCAACACGACGATCGTGCGCGCGAACTACTTTCTTCCCGGAAATTCGGAGTTCTATTCCCATTCCCTCAGATTGTGGGAGGGGATGGAGCAGGATCTGAACTTCAACACCATGCTGTCCCAGCGCGGGCAGATCGGGCTGTTTCATTCCGATGGCCAGCGCGATGCCTCTGTGCGCCGCGCCAATGCGATCATCAATCAGGGCGATGACGCGGAACTTCTGGATCGTGACGGGGTGCGGCGCCTGCTGCCCTTTCTCGATTTCGACACTGCCCGCTTTCCGATCCATGGCGGCGTGTTGCAGCGCCGGGCCGGGACCGCGCGCCACGACGCGGTCGCCTGGGGGTATGCCCGCGGGGCCGACCGGCGCGGCGTCGATATTATCCAGAATTGCGAAGTCACCGGCATCGACATTGAAAACGGGCAGGTGCGCGGTGTCCGCACGTCCAGAGGGCCGATCCGGGCCGGAAAGGTCGGGATCGCCGTTGCCGGCCGGTCCGGTCAGGTGGCCGCCATGGCCGGGATGCGTTTGCCGATCGAAAGCCATGTGTTGCAGGCTTTCGTGACCGAAGGGCTGAAGCCCGTCCTCCACCATGTCGTCAGTTTCGGCATGGGGCACTTTTATATCAGCCAGTCCGACAAGGGTGGCCTGGTGTTTGGCGGCGATCTGGACATGTACGCCTCTTACGCGCAACGGGGCAACCTGCCGCGGGTCGAACATGTGATGGAGGCAGGGATGGCCCTGATGCCGATGATCGGCAAGGCCAGGGTGCTGCGCTGCTGGGGCGGGATCATGGACATGTCGCCCGACGGCTCGCCCATCATCGACAAAACGGATACCGGCGGCCTCTTCCTGAATTGCGGCTGGTGCTATGGCGGGTTCAAGGCGGCGCCGGGGTCCGGGTGGTCCTTCGCTCATCTGATTGCGACCGGGAACCACCACGAACCGGCGGCGCGTTTCCGGCTGGACCGGTTCCGCACCGGCTTTGGCCTGATGGACGAGGAAGGCGCCGGCAGCCAGCACAATCTGCACTGAGGAGGGACAGGAATGCGGATCACATGCCCCCTCTGCGGGGAACGCGACAGGCGGGAATTCCACTGTGCCGGCGACGCCGTGGCGCTGAACCGGCCCGCGCCCGATGCGGGCGCGGCCGCATGGGACGACTACATTCACAACCGCGACAACCCGGCGGGCGTCACGCGCGACCTGTGGCATCACGAAACCGGCTGCTCTGCTTGGCTGGTCGTCACCCGCGACACCGTCACCCACGAGGTGCTGGAAACCGCCCTTGCGGCGGATGTGAAACGGGGGCGCGGAGCATGAGGATCGACGGCAGGGGGCTGATTGATCGGGATGCGCCGGTCAGCTTTCGTTTCGACGGGCGAGAGGTTCCGGGGTTCGGGGGCGACACCATCGCCTCTGCCCTGCTTGCCGGCGACATCCGGCTGACGGGCCGCAGTTTCAAGTATCACCGCCCGCGCGGCATTCTGACCGCCGGTTCGGAGGAGCCGAACGCGCTGATGACCATTGGCAGGGGCGGGGCGCAGACCCCGAATGTCCGCGCCACCGTGCAGGAGGTTTACAACGGCCTGGAAGCACAGAGCCAGAACCGCTGGCCCTCGCTTTCGGTCGATGCAATGGCAGTGAACGATCTGGCCTCGCGCTTTCTGAGCACCGGGTTCTATTACAAGACCTTCATGTGGCCGAAATCCTTCTGGGAAAGGCTTTATGAACCGCTCATCCGCCGGGCGGCGGGGCTGGGGGCGCTGTCCGGCGAGGCCGACACCACGTTCGGCGAAAAGGCCCATGCCTTTTGCGATGTGCTGGTGATCGGGTCCGGTCCCGCCGGTCTGATAGCGGCGCTGGCGGCGGCACTGGCGGGCGCGGATGTGATCCTGGCGGAGGAAGACAGCCGGTTCGGCGGGCGTCTTCTGTCCGAAACCCATGAACTGGGCGGCAAGCCCGGCCACGTCTGGGTGAATGAGGCGATTGCCCGGCTGGAAGCGATGGGCAATGTCCGCCTGATGCGGCGCACCAGCGTGACCGGCGCCTATGATCAGGGTACATATGGCGCGGTCGAACGGGTCTCGGGCCATCTTGCGAACCCGCATCCGGACGCGCCGCTGGAATGTTTCTGGCGGATCGTGACGAAGCGCGCAATCCTCTGCGCCGGGGCGCTGGAACGGCCGGTCGCCTTTCCCGGCAACGACCGTCCGGGGGTGATGACCGCCAGCGCCGTGCGCAGCTATCTGAACCGCTGGGGCGTGGCGCCGGGCAAGCGCATCGCGGTGTTCGGAAACAACGATGATGCGCATCGAACGGCGCATGACCTGACAGCCGCGGGCGTCGAGGTCGCGGCGCTGATCGACAGTCGCCCCGACATGGACGTGCAGGGCGACTTTCGCGTGCTGTCCGGGGCAGAGGTTGTCGATACAAAAGGGCGGGCGGGTCTGTCCGGCGTCACTGTCCGCACGGCGCGGGGCAGCGAAAGAATCGTGGCCGATTGCCTTGCCGTGTCGGGGGGCTGGAATCCGACCCTGCACCTGACCTGCCACATGGGCGGCCGCCCGATCTGGAATGACACGATCAGCGCCTTCGTGCCGCAGCCCGGCGCGGTGCCGGGGCTGGATGTGGCCGGGGCCGCTGCGGGGGTGTTTTCGACCAGGGGCGCATTGAAATCCGGGCTCTACCGGGCCGGAAAGGCGCTGGATGCGCTGGGGCTGGAAACGCCTTCCATCCGGCTTCCCAAGGCCGAGGACGGGGGCTACAGCCTCATCCCGCTCTGGGAGGTGAGGGGCAAGGGTCGCGCCTGGCTCGATTTTCAGAACGATGTGACCACCGGGGATGTAAGACAGGCGGCGGTCGAGAACTACCGCTCGGTGGAGCACATGAAGCGCTATACCACGCAGGGCATGGCGACCGATCAGGGCAAGAACTCCAATGTGGCTGCCTTGGCCGTGCTGGCGGCTGCGACCGGGCGCGGCATCCCCGAGACCGGCACCACGACCTTCCGCCCGCCCTTCGTGCCGATCGCCATTTCGACCCTGGGGGCAGGCGGCGCGGGCAAGGGATTCGCGCCCGAACGCCTTGTCACTTCGCACCTGCCGACCGTTGACCGGGGCGCCCCGATGATCGAGGCCGGCCTGTGGTATCGCCCCGGCTATTTCCCGAAACCCGGTGAAAGGACCTGGCGGGAAAGCTGTGACCGGGAGGTCATGATGGTGCGCGAACATGTGGGCGTGACCGATGTCTCGACCCTTGGCAAGATCGACATTCAGGGCCCGGATGCGGGCGCGTTTCTGGATTTCGTCTATGCGAACACCTTTTCGACCCTGAAGGTGGGCCGGGTGCGTTATGGGCTGATGCTGCGCGAAGACGGGCATGTGATGGATGACGGCACCTCGGCGCGGCTGGGGGACACTCACTATGTGATGACGACCACGACCGCCGCCGCCGGACAGGTGATGCGACATCTGGAGTTCGTGCATCAGTGCCTGCGCCCGGACATGGATGTGCGGTTCGTCTCCGTCACCGAGCAATGGGCGCAGTTCGCGGTGGCGGGGCCTGCGGCGCGCGCCCTTCTGAACACGCTCCTCGATACGCCGATCGACAATGAAACATGGCCGTTCATGTCCTGCGCAGAGGCAAGCGCCTCGGGTGTGAAGGGGCGGCTCTTCCGCATCTCCTTCTCTGGCGAGCATGGCTATGAGATCGCCTTGCCGAGCCGTTACGGCGAAGCGTTGTTCCGCGATCTGGTGGCGCGGGCAGAGACCATGGGCGGCGGGGCCTGCGGGATGGAGGCGCTGAACGTGCTGAGGATCGAAAAAGGGTTCGTCACCCATGCCGAAATCCATGGCCGCGTGACCGCCTTTGACATCGGCATGGCGGGCATGGTGTCTGCCGGCAAGGACTGCATCGGCAAGACAGCCGCCGCACGTCCGGGGCTGGCAGGCGCGCATCGCGAACAAATGGTGGGCCTGCGCCCGGTGCAGCCCGACGGGCGCGTAACGGCGGGCGCGCATCTGTTCAGGGCCGGGGATCGGGCGGTCAGCAGGAATGATCAGGGCTATGTGACCTCCGCCTGTCATTCGCCGGTTTTCAGGTCCGACCTTGGCCTGGGCTTCCTGAAAAACGGCAGGGCGCGGCATGGGGAGCAGGTTGAAATGGTTGATCATGCACGGGGCGTTCGCACGCCGTGTGAAGTGACGCATCCGGTGTTTCTGGACCCGAAAGGGGAGAGAGCCCGTGGCTGAACTGATTGCGAAACCGCCCTGCGCGGGGCTGTTGCCCCTGACCATCGGCGCAATGACCCTGACCGGGGTCGCGCCGGAGCGGATCACGTCGGTCGCGCCTTTCAACGGGCAAAGCAGGGCGGTGTCGGCGGGTTTGAAGAAAGCTCTGGGCATGGCGTTGCCGGACCCCGGCCGGGCGACAGGCAGGGAGGGCGCGCGGGTTGTCTGGATGGGGCGCGGGCAGGTCTTTGTTCTGGGCCCGGAGGCACCCGTCGCGCTGGGCGATCACGCGGCGCTTGCGGATCAATCCGATGCCTGGGCGGTGATGCGGCTGGAAGGCGCGGGCGCGGAAGATGTCCTGTCGCGCCTGTGCCCTCTGGATTTCCGCCCCCCGGTCTTCAGGCGCGGGCATACGGCGCGGACGGAATTGCGGCACATGATGGCGTCGGTGACGAAAACCGGGGCGGGGCGGTTCGACATCATGGTGATGCGGAGTTTCGCGCGCACGGCGGTGCATGATCTGGAAACGGCGATGCGTTCGGTGGCCGCCCGATCCGCCCCCCGATCCGCCCCCCGGTGATGCGCATCGGCGCTGACTGACGGACCTTTTCGCGAAGAAAGCCCGGCAGGGCTTGATGAGCGGCGACTGAAAGGCGATACTGCGCACATGAGTCTGCCCCCCGGATTTCTTGATGAACTGCGCACCCGCACCAGCCTCTCGCGGATCGTGGGGCGCAAGGTCGTGTGGGACGCGCGCAAGTCCAGACAGGGCAAGGGCGACATGTGGGCGCCGTGCCCGTTTCATCAGGAAAAGACAGCGTCATTTCACGTCGATGACCGGAAGGGGTTCTATTACTGCTTCGGCTGCCACGCCAAGGGCGATGCGGTCTCTTTCGTGCGCGAGACGGAAAATGTCGGGTTCATGGAAGCCATCGGGATTCTGGCCCGCGAGGCCGGGATGCAGGTGCCCGAGCGCGACCCGGAGGCGCAGAAGAAGGCCGATCGTCGCACCGAACTGGCCCAGGTGATGGAACAGGCGGTCCAGCATTTCCGGCTGCAACTGAAGACAGCCGCGGCGGCGCAGGCGCGGGATTATCTGGCCCGGCGCGGCATGTCGGAGGCGACGCAGGAAAAGTTCGGGATCGGCTTTGCCCCGGACGCGCGGCAGGGGCTTTACCGGCACCTGACCGGCAAGGGCGTGGCCCCCGATCCGATCATTGACGCGGGGCTTTGCGCCCGGCCCGATGATGGTGGCGAGCCTTATGACCGGTTCCGGGGACGGATCATGTTCCCGATCCGCGATCCGCGCGGCCGGGCGATTGCGCTGGGCGGTCGGGCACTGGACCCGAATGCGCGGGCCAAATATCTGAACTCGCCGGAAACGACGCTCTTCGACAAGGGGCGGTGCCTGTATAACCACGGCCCGGCGAGAGAGGCGGCGGGCAGGGAGGGCCGGCCCCTGATCGTCGCCGAAGGTTACATGGATGTGATCGCGCTGGTCGAGGCCGGGTTCGGCGCGACAGTCGCGCCGCTGGGCACGGCGATCACCGGCGACCAACTGCAACTTCTGTGGCGTATCGCGCCGGAGCCGGTGATCGCGCTCGATGGTGACAAGGCGGGACTGGGGGCCGCGATGCGGTTGATTGATCTGGCCCTGCCGATGCTGGAGGCCGGCAAATCCCTGCGCTTTGCCCTGATGCCGGAGGGTCAGGACCCGGACGATCTGATCAGGGCGCGCGGCCGCGAGGCGATGCAGAAGATCGTGGATGGCGCGCAACCGATGGTCAGTCTGCTGTGGCGGCGAGAGACGGAGGGCAAGGTATTCGACAGCCCGGAACGCAAGGCGGCGCTGGACAAGGCGTTGCGAGAGGCGATCGGGCGTATTTCCGACCCCTCGGTCCGCAACCATTATGGCGAAGAGATCAGACGCCTGCGCTGGGAGCTGTTCAGGCAGGGCCCCGCCCGGCGCGGGCGCGGCTCCGGGTCGAAATGGCGGCAGGCCGCCCCCCTGGCGCCGTTGCCCGGCACCAAGGCATCCATGCTGGCGTCGGGCGCAGGCGTCGTCGAGGAGCATTTGAGAGAGTCGGTCATCCTCGCCACGCTGATCCTGCATCCGGGGATCATCGAGCGATTCGAAAGTGAGCTGGAGCGGCTGGAAATCCTTTCGGACGATCACCGGAGCCTCCGTGATCTCATCCTGCGCAATCCCGGCGCGTCGCCGGATGATTTGCGGGCGCGGATTGAAAGGGACATCGGCGCCCGGTCCCTTGAAAACCTGTTCAGCACCGGCCATGTCATGCTGGCCCCGACAATCCGCGCGCCCGGAAACGATGAGACGGCCGTCCTGTGCGTGGCGGAGGAACTGGCAAAGCTGGAGACCCGGCGGGGGATCAGACGAGAGATCGAGGATGCCAGGCAGGATCTGTCCGGCATTGCGGATGAAGGGCTGACCTGGCGTGTGGGTCAGGCGGCGGAGGCGCGCAACCGGGCGGAACGTTGCGAGACAGAGGACGCCGTGGCCTATGACTATGGCGACAATGGTGCGCCCATGGACCGGACGGAACGGGAACGCTTCGATGCGCTGGTAAGCGGGATAACATATGCAAAAAACCGGCGCGGGCGGGGCTGACCGCCTTGCGCGTCCGCACCGGTCAGGCAAAGTACACGGGTTGTGAATCATTGATTCGCACAGTTGATTCGGGCAATCCCGAATCGCCCCCATTGCGAGGAGCATTCAATGGCCGCCAGGGACGCCGGTGATCGCAAACCCGAAGACAAGGAAAACGCGCACTCGCTTGACATGAGTCAGGCTGCGGTCAAGAAGATGATCGCCGAAGCGCGGGAGCGGGGCTATATCACCTATGACCAGCTCAATCAGGTTCTGCCGCCGGATCAGGTATCGTCGGAACAGATCGAGGATGTGATGTCGATGCTGTCCGAGATGGGCATCAATATCATAGAGGACGAAGACGATATTGAAGAGGACGAGAAAGGCGCAACCGATCTGGTGGCGGCCGCCGGCGTGCGCGAGGTTGCGCTTGCCTCTGCCGATACCGAGAAGCTGGACCGGACCGACGATCCGGTGCGGATGTATCTGCGCGAGATGGGCGGCGTCGAGCTTCTGAGTCGGGAAGGCGAGATTGCGATTGCCAAGCGGATCGAGGCCGGGCGCAACACCATGATCTCGGGCCTCTGCGAAAGCCCGCTGACCTTTCACGCGACCACCATCTGGCGTGACGAGCTTTTGAACGAGGACATTCTGTTGCGCGATGTCATTGATCTGGAAACGACGTTCGGCAACACGATGGATGGCGATGGTGAAGAGGTCGTGCAGCCCCTTGACGGCGCGGTGCCCGCAAGGCCCGCCAAATCGGCGGAGCAGGAGCCGAAGCCGGAGCCGGAGGTGGCGGGCGATCCGGTCGGCAACGACGGCAATGACGACGATGACGATGACGATGACGATGAGCAGGCCAGCATGTCGCTTGCCGCGATGGAAGCGGCGCTGAAACCGCGGGTGCTGGAAATTCTGGATCAGATCGCCGGCGACTACGCACGACTGAGCGAGATGCAGAACGCCCGTCTGTCGGCCACGATGGGCGAAAGCGGCAGTTTCTCGGACAAAAATGAGGCGATCTATCAGAAACTGCGCGCGGAAATCGTCAAACCGGTGAATGAACTGCACCTGCACAACAACCGGATAGAGGCGCTGATCGACCAGCTTTACGGCATCAACAAACGTGTCATGTCGATTGATTCCGGGATGGTGAAACTGGCCGACCAAGCGCGGATCAACCGGCGCGAATTCATCGACGCCTATCGCGACTCGGAACTGGACCCGACCTGGCTCGACCGGATGGCCGAAAAACCGGGGCGCGGCTGGCAGATGTTCATCGAACGCTCCGCCGACAGGATCGAAGACCTGCGTGCCGAAATGGCGCAGGTGGGGCAATACGTGGGGCTTGATATTTCCGAATTCCGCCGCATCGTCCGGCAGGTGCAGAAGGGCGAGAGAGAGGCCCGCACCGCCAAGAAGGAAATGGTCGAGGCGAACCTGCGCCTGGTCATCTCCATCGCCAAGAAATACACGAACCGCGGCCTGCAATTCCTTGATCTCATTCAGGAGGGCAATATCGGCCTGATGAAGGCGGTGGACAAGTTCGAGTACCGCCGGGGCTACAAGTTCAGCACATATGCAACATGGTGGATACGTCAGGCGATCACCCGCTCGATCGCCGATCAGGCCCGCACGATCCGCATTCCGGTGCATATGATAGAGACGATCAACAAGCTGGTCCGCACCGGTCGTCAGATGCTGCACGAGATCGGGCGCGAACCGACCCCGGAGGAACTGGCCGAAAAGTTGCAGATGCCGCTGGAAAAGGTCCGCAAGGTGATGAAGATCGCCAAGGAGCCGATCTCCCTCGAAACGCCGATCGGGGATGAGGAGGACTCGCAGCTTGGCGATTTCATCGAGGACGCGAACGCGATCCTGCCGCTGGATTCGGCCATTCAGGACAACCTGAAGGAAACCACCACCCGGGTGCTGGCCTCGCTCACCCCGCGCGAGGAGCGGGTGCTGCGGATGCGCTTCGGCATCGGCATGAACACCGATCACACGCTTGAAGAGGTGGGTCAGCAGTTCAGCGTGACCCGCGAACGCATCCGGCAGATCGAGGCCAAGGCCCTGCGCAAGCTGAAACACCCGAGCCGGTCGCGGAAGTTGCGGAGTTTTCTGGATCAGTAGGATGCAATAGAATGTAATACGTCGTTTTTTCGCCCGGTTGACATTCGAATGCGAAGAACCGTTTTTTCCTTACGCCATTATGTTATCAGGAGGATGATATGGGATTGGGCTACCGCGATATTCAGATTGTGAAGGGGATGCTTGAGCGCGGTGACAAACAGCACGATATTGCCTCTTACTTTGGCGTGAACGGAGCGCGGATTGCAGAAGTTGCAACGGGCAATTGCGACTACCCGAATGCGGCCCCCTGGCCGAGGGAAAAGTTGCCCCCGCCGGGGCCGTATGTCGGTGCGAAGAGCGTGTTCGAGATCACGGAAATCCTGGAGGAGGCCCGTGATCTGATCAATGGGGCAGGGGCATCGAGCGACGAGGCGGAAATTGCGGTTGAGGCAATAGAAACCGCGCTTGGAAAACTTCGGCGCGAAATGGCGGCGCAAATGAAATGATCCCTGCGGCGAAGGGCTTTCTGCCTGGTGGCCACCCGCCCCTTGCGACATTTCGGGAAACAATATTTGCCCTACCCAAGCCGTAGCGTTCCCCCTATACTCATGGTGGACAAGTAGGGACAGAAGGCAAGGAGTGGACAATGCGCTGCCCGTTTTGCGGAAATGTCGAAACTCAGGTGAAGGATTCGCGGCCTGCGGAAGACCACGTTGCGATCCGGCGGCGACGGTCCTGCCCGGCCTGCGGCGGGCGCTTCACAACCTATGAACGGGTGCAGTTGCGCGATCTGGTGGTGATCAAATCCAATGGGCGGCGCGAGGATTTTGATCGTGACAAGCTGGAACGCTCCATCCGCATCGCCTTGCAGAAACGCCCGGCAGAGCCGGAGCGCGTGGATCAGATGATTTCCGGCATTGTGCGGCGTCTGGAAAGCATGGGCGAGACGGACATCAAATCCAGTGTGGTGGGGGAGATCGTGATGGAGGCGCTGGCCCGGATCGACACCGTTGCCTATGTAAGATTTGCAAGCGTTTACAGGAACTTTCAGGAAGCGGAAGATTTCGACAAATTCGTCAGCGAACTGCGCCCGAAAGAGCAGCCGGACGGGTGAGCGGGGCTGGCGAACGCTTCATGGCGCTGGCGCTTTCGCTGGCGTCGCGGGGTCTGGGAAATGTCTGGCCGAACCCGGCAGTGGGCTGTGTAATCGTGAAGGATGGCCGGATCGCCGGGCGCGGATGGACAGCGCCGGGCGGGCGTCCGCACGCCGAAACGCAGGCATTGGCGCAGGCAGGCGCGCAGGCATGTGGCGCGACCGCCTATGTAAGTCTGGAACCCTGCGCACATCACGCAAGGACGCCGCCATGCGCTGACGCGCTGATCGCCGCAGGCATATCCCGCGTGGTCTGCGCCGTTGCCGACATCGACCCGCGCGTCGCCGGCAAGGGATTCCAAAGGCTGAGGGCCGCCGGAATCACGGTCGATGCCGGTGTGCTGGAGGGCCGCGCCCGCGCCCTGAACAAGGGCTTCTTTTCCCGTATGCAGCGCGGGCGTCCGATGCTGACCCTGAAACTGGCGAGCAGTCTCGACGGGCGGATTGCGACCGCGACGGGGGAAAGTCAATGGCTGACCGGGCCCGAGGCGCGCCGTGCCGTGCATGGGCTGCGCGCGGCCCATGATGCGGTTATGGTCGGCGCCGGGACGGCACGGGCTGATGATCCTTCGCTGACCGTGCGCGGGTTGGGAATCGAGCGTCAGCCGGTCCGGGTCGTGGTGTCGCGGCTGCTTGACCTGCCATTGACCGGCAAACTGGCGCGCACGGCGCGAGAGGCACCCGTCTGTGTGATCCATGGCGCGGATGCGGGGAAGGGTCTGGTCGCCGCCTGGCGCGATCTGGGGGCAGAGACCCTGGCCGTTGCATTGCGCGGCGGCCGGCCCGACCCTGAAAATGTGCTGAAAGCGCTTGGATCGAAGGGCCTTACGCGGGTGTTCTGCGAAGGGGGCGGGGCGTTTGCGGCGTCTTTGCTTCATGGGGATGTCGTCGATGAGCTTGTCGGTTTCACCGCCGGTTGTTTCATCGGGGCCGAGGGCTATCCGGCCCTGGGCGCACTGGGGCTGGAGCGTTTGCACGAAGCGCCCCGATTCCGCCTGTGCGAAGCGCGCGCAATCGGCCCGGACATCCTGCACCGCTGGGAGCGTGAGCGTGAGCGTTAGCGCCGCAGTATCCGGCCTTGGCCTGCCGGCAGCCCCGGCAGCCCTTGCAGTTTCGACAGGCTCCGGCTTGCCGCGCCGGGGGGCGGTATCCGGTTGTTTGCCAGCCGCTCCACCATCAGTTCGACCGGGCAGGGTTTGCGGGTGAGCGGGTCGATATAGCGCGGGTAGTCGATGAGCGCGGCATGAACCAGCCCCTCCAGGCTGACGGCGGTGTTCCGCCTGCCGGGCGTTGGCGCGCCGTCCGTCGTCAGACCCCAGCCCGCATAGAACGGCACCCCCAGGCAAGTCACCCTGACGCCGCGCAAAAGCGCCTCGAACCCGAGGAGGGAGGTCATGGTCCAGACTTCCTCTGCCTGTTCCAGCAGCGCCGCCGGATCGCAGCCGAGCAGAATCCGGTTTGCCCAGGTCAGCGCCTGCGCCTCTTCGACATGTCCCCGCCGCAGACCGGCCTCTACATCCGGGTGGGGTTTATACAGGATCACGGCATCCGGATTTGCCTCTCGGGTGATGCGCAACAGCTCGGGATTGCTGCGAATCCCCGGACAGCCTTTCAGGATCGAGGCGTCATCCTCGACCTGACCGGGTACGAGGATGCGCCTGCCGCGGGGCAAATCCGGCGGCGGCGTTCCGCCCAGATTGTATTTCGACAGCCCGGCGCGGATCAGTTGCCGGATGAGTGCGGAAGCTCTGGCATGTTCCCCGTCCTTCATCCGGCTGCGCCTGGCGATCAGCCTTTCCAGGCGGCACTCCGCACCGGGATCATAATGGATGCCCAGATCGTCGAGGACGAGCGACAGGGGCGGGGTCAGTTTCGCCCCCAGTCCGCAGGATCGCAGGAACCCGTCTTCGACCCGGACAAGCCGGGTTTGACCATGTGACAGGCCGGGCGCGGCAGAGGCCCATGCCAGAACCTTGCGGTTGGTTGCCGTCGCGGTGTTTTCGGCGGCCCGAAACGTCGTGAATTTCAGACGCCTGTGTCGGCCGAAGAACGTCCGAAGGTGGCGACGCTTCCACAGCCGTATGCCGCAGGCGACATATCCGTCACGGTCTTCGCGCCAGACGCGGCTTTCGGCCTCCTGCAATGCGATCACGTCTTCCAGTTCGCAAAGCCTGTCGCGCAGTGGATCGTACCATGTCGGATAGACTATCATGGCCGCGGCAAAAAGCTGATTGCGACTGAGCGTCCTGCCCCTTCTGCCAACAGGGTTTTCATCCTCTGTCAGGCCCCAGCCAGCATAGAAGGGCCAGCCGAATACACGCGGCCTGTGCCCCGCAAGAATGGCCTCGAAACCCATTTGGGACGACAGGGTATGGACGGCGCGCGCACCCTCCAGCAGCCGCCAGGGCGAGGCAGGCCGATCGAACAGGGAAACCTGCGCGTTCTCATCGTCCCTGCGGAAATATCCACAGCGGAATCCGGCCCCGGTTTCGGGATGCGCCTTGATGATGATCGGCGCGCCGGGATGTTCGATCCGCGCCGCCGCCAGCATATCCCGAAACGCCGCGCGGTTGCCGCCGGATGCGGTGACAGAGGCGTCGCCGCGGGCCTGATCGACAACCAGAACATAGCCCGGCCCTGGCACGGGACAGTCAGGATCGAAGGCGTTGTATTTCGAAAGATGCGCCGTGCGAAGCCTGTGGATCGCCGCTTCGGCACGCATCATCATCGCCCTGTCATCCAGCGGGTGCGTTCTCAGAAGGGTTTCCAGATCGGAAGGCCGGGCGCCATCGAAATGCACCCCGGTCCTGTCGAGCAGAAGCCCGGCGGGGGCGGAACCGCTGCGACCGGGATGAAGCGATCTCAGAAATGCGTCCTCGATCCGCAACAGGCCAGCATGGCGCATCGCGGCGATTCGTTCGCCGCGCCAGGCGGTCGGGCTTTGCCCCCATACGCCGACCCTGTCGCCGGGGCCGGGCAATCCGCATCGAATGTCGTATCCTGACAGTTGCAGAATGCGGCGCAGCCGGGCCTTCACCAACAGGCCGCCGTTGAAAACATGCAGACGCTGGCGCTTTGATGCCGTTGATTTCACCATGCGGATCAGCCGCCGGGGCCGTAGCTGCCGAGCGTATCAAGTGAGTTGAGCGAGCCGAGCATTGCAGAGATGGTTTTGTCCCACTGAACGAACGGTGCTTCGGTTATATAGATCGTGTCATTGTCACGAATCTGGAAATCGCGGGCGTTGAACAGCCCGTCGGATTTGGTCAGGTTCAGCACATAGATCATGCGCTGCGGCCCGACCAGATCGCTGCGGCCAAGCACGGTGTTCGCGATCCCGTCGTCTTCCTCTCTCAGCACGAAAATCCCCCTGGGATCGGCCAGGCTGGTCTGCAAACCGCCGACCCTGGCGATTGCCTCCAGCGCCGAGAGTGTCCGGGTGTCGAACTGCACGCGGCTTTGCGCCCCGGTGGCCCCCAGCGCGGTGAAGGCGCGGGTGTCCGCCTCGACCACGATCCGGTCGCCGTTGCGCAGTGCGATGTCCAGTTCCGGCCGCGCGTCAAGATCGCTCAGCCAGATCCTGCCGAGACCGGCGCCGCGGATCACGGTGATCAGGGTGATTTCCGGTTCGATGGACACGCCGCCCGCGGCTGCGATCATCCCGGACAAGGTGCGCGTCGGGCGCTGGATCGGATAGACCCCCTGGCCATTGATCCTGCCGGTTACAGTAACCGTTGCGCCGTTCCCCGCCAGCCTGCGCACCATGACCTGCGGGTCGGGAGTCTGTTCACCAAGTTTTTCGGAAATGATCTGTCTGAGGGCTTCGGGCGAATGGCCCGAGGCCCTGATCAGCCCTGCATAGGGAATGAAAATCATGCCGGCGCCGTCAACCTCAATCTGGTCAAGCGCGGCAGGCGCGCCTGCGGTTGTCAGGATGCCATCCCTGACGTTTTCCCAAAGCGACAGGCCCAGCGTATCGCCGGGGCGGATCGTATCGGCAGCGATAATGTCCGCCCTGAGAAAACCGGTGCTGAATCCAGGCGTCGGGTCCAGGGTCGTTGCGCGCGCGGTCCCGTCGGTCACGGCAACCACATGCGCAGTGCCGCGCCGGTCGGTCGCGCTGCCCAGAAGTTCGTTCCGGGTCGGTCCCGAACGCGGCAGTCCGCAGGACGCAACCAGCGCGCCCAGGACGATGACCGCCAGACCACGGGTCCAGCGAGAGGTGGGAAAAGGCACTACCCTGGCTCCTGTCGTTTTTTCTGCCTCGAAGCCATATTCCCAATTGGTAAAAAATTTCCCCGAACATCCGGCAGGTGGCGAATGCCGTCACCTGATCACACGCAACCGTTGCCGTGCCGCGTCGCCGCCGCCGCCGCCGGGCCTTGCCGCGAAATCATAGGGGCTTTCGGGGGCGAGCATCCTGTCCACCACCAGCCGCAGCACCTGGCGTCGCCCGCGCCCGGAATAGAAACCGCCCGTAACCTGCGATGTTTCCAGAAGAAACTGACGATAGCAGCGATAGAGATCAATATCCGGTTTCGACGGGTTGCGAAAGAATTCGGCCACCGACTGATCAGAGGTGAATTCCGGTTTGCCATAGACCGCATCCCCCAGCGTTTTCAGGGGAATGCCGCGCCACAGCGCCTGCTGACCTGCGGTCGAATTCACAGTTATCGCGCTTTTGGCGTGGTCAAGAAGCGGGGCGAGCTTGCCGCCGCTCAGATAATGGATGCGTTCGGCGACGCCGTGATCGCGGGCCAGACGGCGAATGTTGCGATGAAGCGACGCGCGGCCATCCTCCAGCGGATGCGCCTTGAGCACCAGATGGTGATGCCGGGGCGCGCCTTTCGCAAATCCGGCAATCACCAGTTCAAGGAATTCGGACATCCTGTTGAATCGCGAATGCCCCCGAAAACTCGCGTCATGTTCAAGCTGCAACAGGGCGAGGTGATAGGGAAAGCCGCCGGTCTTCACCCGTCGCGTCGCCAGAAAACGATCAGCGGCGGTCGCAGGCATCAGCAACAGCTTGCGAAGGTAAAGCCGGAACTCCTGCCCGACTGTCAGTTGGCGATGCGAAAGAAAGTTGCGATAGCGCCGATTCATGCACAGGACAAACCAGTGATAGAGCGCGCCGTAGAAAACATGCTGTCGCATGTCGCCCCAGGTCGCCGGTGCTTCGGGTGCGGGTGCGTCCGATTGTTCCAGCAGGTCGCGCATTTCCCTGACGCCAAGGTTCATCAGCCGCGAATTTCCGTTCGCCCCGTCCCGCTCGTAGGTGATCCAGTAAGGTCTGAGGTATCCCTCTTCGAACACATGGATTCGCAGGCCCAGCCGCCGCGCCTGTTCAATGGCCAGCGCATGAATCGGGCGGGTATCGCCATAAAGCACAATATCCGTGATTGTCCTTTCCCGCAGTGAACGGGAAATGAAATCAGGCCACTCGGCGAAGGGTCTGTCGAACGCGATATAGCGGCCGCCCGGGTTCCAGAACGCGCGGTCGCCGGCGTTGAAACCAATCCGCCAGACCTCTGCCCCGGCAAGGCAGAGCATTTTTGCCAGTTGCCGGAAGAAGGGGCCGTGTGGCCCCTGCAACAGCAGAAAGCTGCGCCTTTCATCACTCATTGCGTGTGCTGCCGAATTTTCTGTCGTTACCGGGCCGTGTTCGCCGCCGGAATATGCGGAAAACCCATTCAATTCGGTTAAGCATCTGCGATGGGGTTGCGGCGCGCCCGGCGCGGCGATACCACATTACTGCTTACTGCCCGGGACGGAGCCATTCATGTTTACTGGCATCATCACCGACATCGGAAAGATCGCGGAACTTGAAAAACGCGGCGATCTTCGCGCGCGCATCGTCACCGGCCATGTCACTGGCCATGTCACCGGCCCCGTTGATCCGGGGGCGTCGGTTGCGTGCGATGGCGTGTGCCTGACCGTGATCGACGCCGGGGCCGACTGGTTCGATGTGGAAATCTCGGCCGAAACCGTTTCCGGAACCAATCTGGGCGACTGGTCCGTGGATCGTCGGATCAATCTGGAACGCGCACTGAAGGTCGGGGATGAACTGGGGGGGCATATCGTGTCGGGCCATGTGGACGGTGTGGCGGAGATTGTCCACATGCGGGACGAAGGCGACAGCACCCGCATGACGTTCAAGGCGCCCTCGATGCTGGCGCGGTTCATTGCGCCCAAGGGGTCGGTGGCGCTGAACGGCGCATCCCTGACCGTGAACGAAGTCGATGACCGGCGCTTCGGCGTCAATTTCATTCCGCATACCAAACAGATGACCACCTGGGGCGACGCAAGACCCGGCGACCGCATCAATCTGGAGATCGACACGCTGGCCCGCTATGTCGCGCGCTTGCAGGAATGGCGCTGATCAGGCCGCATACGGTGGCGGGTGCCTCGCGCCCCTTGTTTTCCGGGCTTTGGGCGGGGGCTCGTGCCGCTCTGCTCTGGTCAATGCAATGTCGATGGGCTATTCCGCTGGCCGACTCGCTGGAGAAGCATGGATGACACGGTTACAGCCCGATGCCGGGACTCTGAAACAGGCGCTGTCGCCGATCAGGGAAATCATCGCCGAGGCGCGCGCCGGGCGGATGTTCATTCTTGTGGATCACGAGGATCGCGAGAATGAGGGCGATCTGGTGATTCCCGCTGAACATGCGACGCCGGAGGCGATCAATTTCATGGCCACCCATGGCCGCGGCCTGATCTGCCTGACCCTGACCCGAGAGCGGGTGGAGGCACTGGGTCTGCCGATGATGGCGGCCCGGAATTCCTCGCGCTATGAAACACCGTTCACGGTGTCGATCGAGGCGCGCGAAGGCGTCGGCACAGGCATTTCCGCGCCCGACCGTTCGCGCACGATCCGGGTGGCGATCGACCCGGATTCGACCGGCGCCGATCTGGCGACGCCGGGCCACGTCTTTCCGCTGAAGGCGCGCGATGGCGGCGTGCTGGTCCGTGCCGGACACACGGAGGCGGCGACCGACGTAAGCCGTCTGGCCGGGTTGAACCCGTCAGGTGTGATCTGCGAGATCATGAACCCGGATGGCGCCATGGCGCGGCTGCCGGACCTGGTTGAATTTGCCGGAACCCACGGGCTGAGGATCGGCACGATTTCCGATCTGATCGCCTATCGCAGCCGCCATGACCATCTGGTCAGGGAAACGCGGTCGGAACAGGTGACATCGGCCTGGGGCGGTGACTGGACCATGCGCGTTTTCACCGAACAGACCGAGGGTGTGGAGCATGTGGTAATGACGAAGGGCGACGTCACGACGCCCGAACCGGTTCTGGTTCGCACCCATGCGCTGAGCGTGCTGGAAGATACGCTGGGGATCGGTGTCAAGGGGTGCGGCGAACTGGCCGAGGCGATGGAAATCATCTCGGAACAGGGCCGTGGCGCGGTCTGCCTGTTTCGCGAGCCGCACGCAAAGCTGGTGATCGGCGAAGACGAGGGCCCCCGGACAGTCAAGCAGACGGGTCTGGGGGCGCAGATCCTGTCGGCGATGGGTCTGCGTGAATTGATCCTGCTGACCAACTCGCCCGAAACCGTGTATCTGGGGCTGGCTGCCTTTGACCTGAGCATCGTCGGCACGCGCCCGATCAGAAAGGATTGATCATGGCCGGACAGGAAAGCCACTGTGTCCTGCCCCGCCCGGTGTTTGACAGGCCGGTGAGGCTGCTGATCGTCGTCGCGCCCTACTACAGGGACATCGCCGACAATCTGGTTGCGGGGGCAAGGGCGGAGATCGAGGCTGTGGGCGGGGCATGGGATATTGCCGAAGTGCCCGGCGCGCTGGAGGCGCCCACCGCCATTGCCATGGCAGGCCGGCAGTCGAGCCATGACGGGTATGTCGCGCTTGGCTGCGTGATCCGGGGGGAAACGACCCATTACGACACCGTTTGCAATGACAGCTCTCGTGCGTTGCAGCTTCTGGGGCTTCAGGGGCTGTGCATCGGCAATGGCATCCTGACCGTGGAAAACCGCAGGCAGGCGGAAATGCGCGCCGATCCGGGGACTCTGAACAAGGGTGGCGGGGCGGCGGCGGCGGCCCTGCATCTGATTGCTCTTGGCCGCAGGTGGGGCGCCCGGACAGGGGACATCGGTTTCAGGCCATCGGCCGAGGGTATCCGCAGCGCCCCGGACGATGACGGGCGCACCCGCGCATGACCTCCGAAGACGCTGCACCGGCAGGAAAACCGGGGACACGCGATGAAATCCGCCGGATGCGTTCTGCGGCGCGGTTTTTCGCGGTGCAGGCGCTTTTTCAGATGGAAGCCGCTGACCAGGACCCGGATACCGTCCGGCGGGAGTTCGAGACGCACCGCTTTGGCGAGGTGTTTGAGGAGTTCCGGATGGCCGAAGGGGACCGCGGGCTTTTTCGCAGGCTGATCGAGGATGCGGTCCGGTTTCAGGCACGGATTGACCAGATGACCGACCGGGCATTGGTCGCCGGATGGCCGATCGCGCGGATCGACCCGACCCTGCGGGCGTTGTTCCGGGCAGCCGGGGCCGAACTGCTCGAAGGCGACGCCCCGCCGAAGGTCGTGATCACGGAGTTTGTCGATGTGGCCAAGGCATTTTTCCCGGATGGGCGGGCGGCGAAATTCGTGAATGCCGTGCTGGACCACATGGCGCACGAAACCAGGCCCGATGGGTTCTGACCCGGATGGGTTCCAACCTGCTCGGAGGCCCGTTCCGGGCCATGTCTTTTGTCTCGCATCCTGCGGATGCTCGGGATGCCTCCGGCGGGAGTATTTTGGCAGAGAAGAAGGAGCGGGTCATGCCTGCCATGTCTGCGGGGATGAACGCGAAACCATGGGGCGTGATCGGGCATCTGCAGGGGTGGCGGGCCCGCCGCGACCGTGGAGGTTATTTCATTCCCGAGGACCTGTATGGACAGGTGGGCGCCAGGTAATCGAACCAGGGTCCGAACAGAGCCAGCTCCCTCGGTATTGCTTGAGGCCACCGGAATGCAACCGGTACACGGGAAGGGCAGTGCCCGCCAACACCTACCTATGCTTCTGTCGTGCTGCTTGCAAGGGGCTGGAATATTGTCTTCGCAAGCTGCCCGAACAGGGATATGGTTGTCTGCATGATGCTGTCTGTTCGGAACATTCGTTCGTGAACGAGCGGATTATACGGAGGATCGTTTTGCAGGATTATCCGGTCGGCCCGCGCCGATTTTCCCGGAGGGTCTGCCGCAGAGCTTTATGATTCCATCCGGAAAGTCCTGTCGCTGCCGGATGACATGCGGCTGTTCATGTGCCACGATTATGGCCCGAACGGGCGCGATATTCGATGGGAAACCACCGTTGCAGAGGAAAAGGCGCACAACATTCATGTCGGGGGCATGATGCCGCAGAGCCGGGCGCAGAGGGCGCGGAGGCGACGCGCTCAGGCCCCCGCCAGCAGGCTCAGCCATCCCCAGGCGGTGAGAATTGAAAGCGCGGTTGCCAGCAGTACCGCCGAGGCCGCCACCCTCTGGGCGCGGCCATAGAGGCTTGCAAAGACATAGGTGTTGATGCCCGGCGCCATCGCGGCAGTAACCACGGCAGCGCGAAAGGCGTCGGGTTCCAGGTCCAGAGCGCTTCCCATCGTCCAGACGATTGCCGGATGGATGATCAGCGAAACCGCGCAGACATAGAGAATTACGCGCATGTCGCCCTGCGGACGGTAGCGCACCAGCACACCGCCAAGCCCGAACAGTGCTGCCGGAAGGGCCGCCCGGACCATCAGGTCAATGGCGTCCGCCACCACTTCGGGAAGCGCGTAACCGGACAGGTTGACCACGAAGCCCCCGGCAATTCCGATGACCAGGGGGTTTGTCGCCATGGAATGGGCAACCGACCAGAGCGCCCGCAGCGCCCCGCGCCCGCGGTTGCGCACGACTTCCATCACCGTCACCCCGAGCGCGTAGCAAAACGGAGCATGTAAAGCGACAATCGCATAGCTGCCCGCCAGCGCAGCACTGCCATAGGCGCGTTCGGTGATCGGCAGGCCCAGCAGGACGGAGTTGGAGAAAAGACAGCAAAATCCGATGGCAACGGCGTCTTCCCAACTGCGCCGGAAGACAAGGCGCGCCCCGGACAGCCCGAGAACAAAGCCGATTGCGGCCCCGGTGTAAAAACTGCCCAAAAGCCGCAGATCAAAGTTCTGGCCCAGATCGAGCGTGGAAATTGCGCGGAAAAGCAGGCAGGGGATCGCGAAACCCTGTGTGAACTTCATCAGCCCATCGACGCCGGATGCGCTGAAGGCCCCGAGCAGGGCCGCCAGATAGCCGAAGCCGATGACCAGAAAAACCGGCAGGATGACTTCGATCAGCGCCTGCATCAGCCGGGCAACGTGATGACCATGCCGTCATGGGCCGGGGTGACATGATCGGGGGATTCCGCATCGACCTCGGCATAGTCCATGTCGATATGCATATTTGTCAGGATACCCCGCCGGGGGGCTGCGCGGGCCAGCCATTCCAGCGATTGTTCAAAATGGGTATGCGTGGGGTGCGGCGTGCGGCGCAGCGCGTCCAGCACCCAGACATCGAGCCCTTCGAGCATCGGCCATACGTGTTCGCGGATTTCGGCGACATCCGGCATGTAGACCAGCCCGCCGATGCGGAAGGCAAGCGCATCAGTCGTGCCGTGGCCGACCTTGATCGGCGTCATGGTGATCGTCCCGCCTGCGCCATCAATCATGACATCGCCGTCGATTGCGTGCAGTTCGAGAATCGGCGGATAGGGGGAACCTTCGGGCTGTACAAAGACGTATCCGAAACGCGACAGAAGGTCGTTCTGCGTCGGGCCGTCGGCCCAGACCCTCAGCCGTTCATTCATGTTGAAGACAATCATGCGCAGGTCGTCGATGCCATGCACATGATCCGCGTGGGAATGCGTGTAGACAACCCCGTCCAGTCTGCCGGTCTCCGTGGACAGAAGCTGATTTCTCAGATCGGGGGAGGTGTCGATCAGAACGGTGGTCGCGCCACTGTCCGTCATGCGTTCGACCAGCATCGAGCACCGCTGACGCCGGTTTTTCGGGTTGGCCGGATCGCAGGCCCCCCACAGCCCGCCAAGATGCGGAACACCGCCGGAGGAGCCGCTGCCCAGAATGGTGAAGCGCAACTCTGCCATCACGGGGTCTTCGCATGGTTTGCGGCCTTGGTGAAGAGCCGGTCGAAATTTGCCTGGGTCCGGGCGGCGAACTCTTCATAGGTCAGCCCGAACAGGTCCGCGCCCACGCGGGCGACATGGACGGAATGGGCGGGCTCATTGCGCTTGCCGCGACAGGGCGGCGGGGCAAGGTAGGGCGCGTCGGTCTCGACCAGGATGCGGTCCACCGGCGCGGCGGCAAGGATATGGCGCAGTTCCCGGCTTTTCGGGAAGGTGGCGATGCCGGACATCGACAGGTAGAACCCCAGATCAAGCGCCGCCTGCGCCAGACTGGCGCCGGAGGAAAAGCAGTGCATCACGCAGCCATACGGCCTAGCGCGGTGTTCTTCGGTCAGGATGCGGGCCATGTCCTCATCCGCTTCGCGGGCATGGATGATCAGCGGCAGCCCGGTTTCCTGCGCTGCCGCGATGTGAACGCGCAGGCTTTCCTGCTGCACCCCGGCGCTGTCAGCGGTGTAGTGATAATCCAGCCCGGTTTCCCCGATGCCCACGAATTTCGGATGCCGGGACAGGGACGCCAGTTCCCCGACCGTCGCCATCGGTTCCCTGAAGGCGCTCATCGGATGGGTGCCGGCGGCATAGAAGACGGGCGCGTGGGCTTCGGTGATCGCGCGGATTTTCGGCTCATTGCGCAAACATGTGCAGATCGTGACCATACGGGTGACGCCGGCCGCTGCCGCGCGGGCGAGGATGTCGGGCAATTCCCCGTCGAAATCGGGAAAATCCAGATGGCAGTGGCTGTCGGTGATGTCGGCAGGTCTGGTCATGGTTCGCCTTGTCAGGCGGTCCATTTCGCCGCCATCTGATCTATCCTGAACCCCATATCAAGGATCAGCGCGGCAGGGTCAAGATTGACTGCGGCGCCATGGCGTGCGCGGGCCGACAACCGTTGCTGAAGATCGGCCCACGCGCGGGCCGCCGCAGGGGTGGGGGCCAGGCGCATGAGCAGACCGGCCTCTCCCGGCGCCGCCTCTGCGGGCGGACGGCAGAGCGTTCCGGTGCGCGCGAGCCGGGCCAGAAACGTGTCCATCAGATCGAGGATCAGGCCGAGGCGCGTCTGGCCTGCCTTGCCGAGCGCGCTGTCGGCGAGTTTCAGCAGCATCTGGCGATCCAGCCCCGGTGCGGTGGACATCATGGCGATCATGGCGGAATAGGCCCCGACCCCGTCAAGGTTGATCAGCCGGATTGCCTCGCCCACCGAACCACCGGCAAGTTCCGAGAGCGCCCTTGCCGCGCTGTCGTCCGCTGCCCCCTGCGCGGCCAGCGCCATCGCCATGTCCGCCGGGCTCAGCCTGTCCAGCCGCAATGTCCGGCAGCGTGACCGAATGGTGGGCAACAGCGCCGTCGGCTGGTGGCTGATCAGGATCAGCACCGCATCGTCGGGGGGCTCTTCCAGCATTTTCAGCAGCGCGTTTGCCGCCGGGTCGTTCATTTCATCCGCCGCATCCACGATCACCACGCGCCGCCCGCCATCGGTGGCGGAAAGCGAAAAGAAGCCTTTCAGCCTGCGCACCTCGTCCACGGGGATCACGGTTTTCAGGCGGTCAGCCCTGTCGTCCCAGGCCCGGCGCAGCAGAAACAGGCGCGGTTCCGACAGGGCGGCAGCGCGGCGGGCGACCGGGTGATCGGCGGCAATGTCGAGAGAGGCCGGGGCGGCGCGCGCACCGCCGGGCGTTTCGGCAAGCAGAAACCGCGCCATCCGCCAGGCCAGCGTCGCCTTTCCGACACCGCGCGGGCCGGTCAGCAGCCAGGCATGGTGCAGGCGGTTCGCGCCATGGGCTTGCAGAAAGCGCGCCTCGGCGGCATCCTGTCCCACCAGCCGCCTGGTGTCACGCGGATGCGCCGCGCCGTCGATCCGGTCCGGCCAGGGTCTGTCTTCGGGGGGGGTCATGTCAGCCGCCCATCCGCAATGCGGGCTATGTCGCGGGCGACGGTCCCGATGTCCCGGTTGCCGTCGATGACCACACATCGCCCCGAAAATTCCCTTGCAAGCTCCAGAAAGGCCGCGCGAATGCGGGTCTGAAGCGCCTCGCCGAAACCTTCGAACCTTTCTTCCGCGCCCTTGCGGGACAGGGCGCGGGCCAACCCCGTGGCAGGGTCCATGTCAAGGATGAAGGTCAGTTCCGGCTCGCGCCCGATCATCAGCGAATGCAGTTTGTCAACCACGCCCCGCAGATCGCCCCCACCAATTCCCCGCCCGATCCCCTGATAGACCCGCGTGGAATCCGCGAAACGGTCGGAGATCACGATTTTTTCTGCCGCAAGCGCCGGTTCGATAATCTTTTCCAGATGATCCCGGCGCGCGGCGGCAAACAGCAGAATCTCTGTTTCGGCCGACCAACGATCCGGCTCTCCTTCCAGCACCAGCGACCGAATCTGCTCGGCCCCCCGAGAGCCGCCGGGCTCTCGGGTCAAGACCGGCTGCCTGCCTGATTCGCGCAGATGTGCCGCAAGAAAACGGGCCTGGGTGGATTTGCCGGAACCGTCGATACCTTCAAAGGTAATGAAAACGCCCTTCGCCATCAGAAAAGATACAGCCGCCTTTGCACGAGGTTCCGAAAGAGCACCCTTGCCGCCGTCCGAACCCGCGGCAGGAAACCGCCGCGCGCCACGTCACGGTCCGCAACCAGTGGCAAACGGGTTTCCGGCAACCCTTCCAGCGCGATCACGAGTTCGCCGATTTTCTGGCCCCTGGTGATCGGTGCCTCGATTGGCGTGCTGTATCGAACCTCTGCCATGACCTCGCGCCGGTCCAGTACCGGAATCAGCAGATCATGATCCTGCGCGGCGGCCATCCCGACACGCGACTCGGCCCCGACCCAGACATCCGCGGATGTCAGGACTTCGTTTTCGGACAGAACCCTGCGAAGGGAAAACTGCCGAAAGGCCCAGTTGATGATGCGTTCGGATTCCTCGCGGCGCTCGACTTCGGAAGTCAGCCCGGTAATGACGAAAACGATGCGGCGAGTCCCCTCGACAGCCGAACCCACAAGGCCATAGCCTGCCTCGCTTGTGTGTCCGGTCTTCAGGCCATCGGCGCCAATGCCCAGGGACAACAGCGGATTGCGGTTGCGCCTGTTTTCGGGCGCACGTCCGTCATACCCGAATTCCTTTTGCGCGAAGAAGCCGTAATATTCGGGAAACGCCTCGATCAGCCGTATCGCCAGCACGGCCAGATCGTGCAGGCTCATCCTTTGGCCGGGATGCGGCCATCCCGACGCATTGGCAAAGCTGGAATTTGTCATGCCCAGATCGCGGGCGCGGGTGTTCATCATGTCGGCAAACGCCGCTTCGGAACCTGCCAGCCCTTCCGCGACCACGACACAGGCGTCATTTCCGGACTGAACGATGATGCCCTGGATCAGTTCCTCTGCCGTGGGGCGGTCGCGGGTGTTCAGAAACATGGTGGACCCGCCTGTCGCCTGCGCCCTTTCCGATACGCCAAAGCGCGTGTCCATGCCGACCCGGCCATCCTGCAACGCCTCGAACAGCATGTTCAGCGTCATGAGCTTGGACATGGAGGCCGGCGGCAATGGCGCGTGGGCATTCTTTTCCAGAAGCACGATGCCAGTCGTGACATCGACGACATAGGCGGCTTTCGCCTGTGTATCGAATGCGCTGGCCTGAAAGGCGAAGGCAAGGGCAGGCAGGGTCGCCGCGACAAGCATTCTCAGGCATGAACGGAACATCCTGCGGCTTCCTCACTCTTTCACGTAATGGGCATCGGTGAACCCGAGCCCCCTGATCCTGCCCAGCATTTCCGATCTCTGGCGGCGATTGACGGCTGGCCCGACCAACACCCGCCAGACGGTGCTGTCATTCATGATGTCCTGGCTCGGCACCGGCCCAAGTCCTGCCTGCGTCAGCGTTTCGATCATCGCGGCGGCGGCTTCCCCGTCGCTGAAAATACCGGCCTGAATGAAGGGTTTGCCAAGCGGAAACAGGGGCGCGGAAGGGGTCTGCGCGGCGACCTCGCCCAAAGCGGCATCCCCGGTCGTTTCCGCATCGGGTGCGCCGGCGGCTTCGATGACGTCAACGGCTGCCGCCGACACGTCTGTATCGGCCTCGCCCTCTGAAGGTATGGCCGCTTCGACCTCTTCATGCGCGTCCATGGCCTCGCTGACGGGAATTTCGGCCTCTTCGACCACCGTGGCCTTTTCGCGCCGCAGCGCAACGATGCCGAGTTCCGTCGGCTGACCGGCCAGCATTCCCAGTTCGACCGCCGCATCCGAGGATACCTGCACCGAAGGGCCGGGCAAATCGCGTTCCCGCCGGAAAAGCGCCCCTCCGGTTGTCTTCCCGCTGGATGCGTTGGTAATCCGCACCCGCTCGGGGTCAGCCACGTCGGGATGCGCGACCCAGATGCCACCAAGGGACGGGCGGCCATCCCACAATCCAGTGGCGATCAGCCTGAAAATATCCGGCCGCTCGACATCCTGCTCCTCAACCCGCGTTGTGGTCCCGGCAGAGGGCCTTTCGCTGGAAAACCGGCCGGACGGATTGCCGTCCGCGCCCTCCTCGCAGCCAAGAAGCACGAGATTTGCGCCAATCAGAAACGCGATCGCCCTTGCGCGTGTCAGGAAAACCGGTCTTGCCATCACATACCCCTTTTGCACAGCCTGCGCGCACTGAACGCCGGTTTCCGGTCTCATATGCCCGGTTTTCTCAATCCGGCGATAGTGTCGCCCAAGGGCATGATAGCGCCGGACCGGCGTGTTTGAAAGAGCATCGCGCGAAATCGGCGGATTTTCCCGTTTCAATCGGGTCTTTCAGAATCAATGCGCGCGGGGTAAGCGGGCTATCGACCGGAGGAGTGGCAGAGTGGTCGAATGCGGCGGTCTTGAAAACCGTTGAGGGTTGACGCCCTCCGGGGGTTCGAATCCCTCCTCCTCCGCCACTTAGGAACAAAGCTGGGCACTCCGGTTGCCGCTTCTGCGCCATTTCCCGCGACCAGCGCTCGCAGCAGATCGTTTTTTGCTCCCATGATCCGGACCTCGCCGTCAGCAACTTCGACGCGCTGTGCAAGTGCGCGAAGATGGTCGCGGCGGTATCCACCGCCGGGAAGGTGAATGCGCTGGCGGGCGATCTTGGCGAACTTGCGCAGCATCGGCGGGGTGATCGCCTTCTGACCGCTGTTGTCCTGGATGGCTGCGGCGCGTTCGGCATCGATGCGGGCCTGGTCTCGGGTGGCTTTCAGATCGGCGATGCGGTCCTTGAGGTCCGGGTCATCGAGGTCGGCAACACCTCTCTCGATGGCATCATAGAGACGTTTGAGCCGCAGATCGGTCTCGGTCGCACGTTTGTTTAACTCGGCGATATGCTCACCGCGGCGCTCGCTGCGTTCCTGCCTCCGGTCGAGCACAGCCGCCAGTATCTCTTCGAGTCGCGCCGGGTCCAGCAAACGCTCCTCCAGATGCTTTGCAACAAGATCATCGAGCTTTTTCATCGGCACGGTCATGCCGCTACACGCGGTTGGTCCCTGCCGCGCCTTGGTCGAGCACGTGTAATAGCGATAGCGTCCGCTCTTGCCGGTGCGGATGGTCATGGCACCGCCGCATTTGGCGCAATGGATCAGCCCGGTCAGCAGCGTTGGACCGCCGACCACTTGCGGCGGCGTGACCTTGGGGTTGCGCGCCTTCATCCGGGCCTGAACCGCATCGAACGTGGCCTGGTCGATGATCGGCGGGACAGCGACGGCGATGACTTCGTCGGCTGGTTTCAATTTTCCGGACTTGCTACGTGTCACATCCCGTGTGATTGTACGGCTTCTTTCTGAAGAGTTCGGGCTTTTCTTGATGCCAGTCCTTGAGCGCATCGATTGGCGTGCGGCCTTTCAGAACGGATTGCGGCAGATGGCCGTTGTAGAGGCGGACGTACCGCAAGATCGTCTGTTCGATCTCCTCGCCGCTGCGGAAACGGTGGCTCTGGAGCACGTCCTCGATCCGACCGTTGAACCGCTCGACCATGCCGTTGGTCTGCGGCCGCATCGGTGGGGCCAGGCGATGCTCGATCCCGAACCCGGCGCAGAGGCGGTCGAACTCGTGATTGCCGGTCGCGGCGCGGCGGCGAAGGCCGAAGAGCCTGTCGGTGAACTCTTTGCCATTGTCCGTCAGCACGCGGGTGATCCGCATCGGGGCGGCGCGCTCCAGATCGCGCAGGAACCGGCGGGCGTTGGCCGCAGTCTTCGCCGGATGGATGCGCACGAAGACCCGGCGGGTGGCGCGGTCGATCGCGACGAACAGATACCGGCGCTTCTCCTCATCGGCCATCTGCGGCAGGTATTTCACGTCGATGTGGATGTAGCCGGGCTCGTATGCCTTGAAAGGCTTGTGCGCGGGCTTCGCCACCTTCGGCTTCAGGTCACGGAGGGAGCCGACCCCATGACGGCGCAGGCATCGGCGCAGGCATCGATCCAGCCCGGAGCGCGAGACGTTCGGGTTGAGAAACTCGCGGACCACGGCGAGCAGGTCGTCGAGCGGCAGCAGCAGCGTCTGTCTCAGCGAGACGGCCACGGCCTCCTGCGCCGGTGTCAGCGTGGTCTGCAACCTGTGCGCCGTGTGGCTCCGGTCGTGGACGGTATCGCGCTTGCGCCACTTCCAGACGGTCTGCTCCGAGATGCCGTAGCGCTCGGCCACGATCCACGCGGGCTCTTTGCTCGCCTGGATTGCGGCCCGGATCTTCGGCGTCGTCGTCGCCTGCTTGTGCAAAGAAATCAGCATGTCTTGCCTCCGTCCCGAATCTCACGCAGGATTGATCTTGCCATGAACAGGCCAGAGCGGCGAGGGTCTATCTGATCGTCCGGGATGGAACAGCTACGCTTGTTGAACTCGTGCCGACCAATATAGGTCGGGCGCGTCAGCAACCGGTGGAGAGTTATAGCCGAAAGTTGGTGATGGCCCTGATGGGCGGCATATCATGGCGTTGTTCACGCGCCGCAATTCTCAGCAGAGAAAAGGATATGCCACATGACGAAGTCTACCATCACGCCGTTGCCCGGTCCATCGGGATTTTCGTCTGACCCGCTGACCGACATCCTGCAAACCGGCGCGCGCCAACTGCTCAAACAGGCGGTGGAAGCGGAATTGGCCACACTCCTCGCCGCCCATGCCCGCGAGGTGACGGACGACGGCCGTGCGCGGCTGGTGCGCCATGGTCATCTGCCCGAGCGCGAGGTCATGACCGGCATCGGCCCGGTACCAGTGAAGGTGCCGCGGGTGCGGGACCGGGGCAATGTGGACGAAAAGATCCGTTTCGCCTCGTCGATCTTGCCGCCCTGGCTGCGCAAGACCAGATCGATTGAGGAACTGCTGCCGTGGCTCTACCTCAAGATATCTGTCTTGGTCAAGGTTTGATTTTGGACCACTGGCGGTTTTCGCGGATCAAGGTATTTGCGAGGATGATGAGCTTGCGCATGATTGCCACAAGGGCGACCTTGGCTTTCTTGCCCTTTTGACGCAAAGCCTTGTAGACGCAGGTGAGTTGGGAATTGCAGCGCGCTGCGACGAGGGCGGGCATGTAGAGCGCCTGGCGAAGCCCGGCTCGTCCGCCTCCGATTTTCGCTCTGGCTGTCCATTTGCCGGACTTGCGCACGAAGGGAGCCAGGCCCGCAAGCGCGGCGGCCTGCCCGGGCGTCAAGGTTCCGATCTCCGGCATTTCGATGAGTATTGCGACGGCAGGGGATCGACCGCAGGATCTCGAACTGTCCGGCAAGCTTTGCATCCTCGCAGATACGCTTCTTCAACTCGGCATCGAGTTGGGCAAGTTGCTTTGCAATCTGGCGCATCCTGGTTTTCAGTTGCGCCTTGACGAGTGTGTTGCGCGCACCGCAGAGCCGGTTCCGGCAGGCAGTCTGGTCCTTGATGAGAGCGCTCCGGGCGACATGCACCTCCCGCAGATCGTTCATGGGTTCATCGCGCAACGGTGAAGCCTTCAGGTCAAGCATCGCCCCCATGCGGGCCAGCAGTTCCGCATCGATCCGGTCAGTTTTGGCGGACTGGCCGACCGCTTCGGCGAAGCGGCGGGCGCGTTTGGGGTTCACCTTGACCATGGCGTGAGCCGTCTTTGAAAGGCGGGCCTCCAGATCGCGATGATAGCGTCCTGCAGGCTCGTAGACGACGCGGCAGCACTGCGGGCCGATCCAGTTCTTCAGCGTCTTCAGTCCTGTCCGGTCGTTGGTGAAGCGTTTCGCCTTGCCATCGCTCAGGCGATGGGTGTCGAGATGATCTTTCGAGATGTCGATGCCGATGGTATCATTCATGACCTTTTCGTCTCCCGTTCTTGTCATACGAGGCAGGGGTGTTCCCTCCTCCACTATCTGTTCGGGTTCATCAAAAGGGCGGGGGTGATCCATCTTGAGAACGGTCCTCAAAGACCAGGGCATCATCGATCCATCCCCCGCCACCCCTCGGGCCGCTGCAGCGGCCCGAGGGGTGGCATCCGTATCGCACGGATACGAATGCCTGGGAAATCCAATAGACAAGGGCATTTCCACGGGCGACTTCCAGGAGGCTCCTGGGGCGCTGTTGGGGCCGAACGCGGCAGGGCTTTCATCGAGCACCATCTCGCGATTGAAAGCGGACTGGGGGGCGGAGTATGAACGCTGGCAGCGCCGCGATCTCAGTGCCCGGCGTTTCGTCTATGTCCGGGCCGATGGTGTCTATTTCCAACCGCGTATGGAAGAGCAGAAACAATGCGTTCTGGTGCTGATCGGCGCGGATGAGTGGGGCCGCAAGGAGGTTCTGGGGCTCACCGACGGCTACCGTGAAAGCACGCAGAGTTGGCGCGAGTTGCTGCTCGATCTCAAGCGTCGCGGGCTGTCCCACGCCCCCGATCCGGCCATTGGCGACGGTGCCTTGGGGTTCTGGGCGGCGCTGCGCGAAGTCTTCGGCAGCACCCGGGAACAACGGTGCTGGGTTCACAAGACCGGAAACGTTCTCAATGCCATGCCCAAATCGGTGCAGGCCAAAGCCAAGGGCCACCTGCATGATATCTGGCAGGCGGAAACGAAGACCGAAGCCGGGGCCGCCTTCGATTTCTTCGTGGAAACCTGTGGCGCGAAATATGACAAGGCGGTTGGGAAACTGACCAAAGACCGGGCTGTGCTGCTCTCCTTCTACGGCTTCCCTGCTGAGCACTGGAAGCACATCCGAACCACGAACCCGATCGAGAGCACCTTCGCCACCGTCCGCCACCGCACCGGCAAAACCAAAGGCTGCCTGAGCCGCAGGACCGGGTTGGCCATGGCATTCAAGCTGATGATGTCAGCGCAGGCCAAGTGGCGAAAGCTCGACGGCGCCAACCGCATGCCAGAGATCATTGAAGGGGTTGAGTTCAGAGACGGGATCAAGCAAATTCAAAACGCCGCCTGATCACACCATCACCAACTTTCGGGCATAGCTCACCGGTGGACCGTGCCGATGCCCCAGCGTCCGCCATCACGGGTGAAGATGCGGTGCGCGTTGAGATAACTGGCAATTGCCTTGACGCCCATGGGCCCAGATGTGCCATCGCCCTCAAGTGCAAGCCGGAATGCCAAACGCACGGTGTCGGCATGGAGCGGATCAACCTCCAGCTTTTTCTTGATCTTGGCCCCGCGCTGCTCGGCTGCGACGACGCGGTAGCCGATCGGCGGCAGCGAACCGTTCCAAAAGCCCTGACGGGCGTTCTCCTTCAGGGCGCGTAGAACGTGCTTGGCATTTTCCCTGGACTGGTACTCATCGAACAGTGCCATGATCTGGCGCATCATGACGTGCATCGGATCATCGCCAAGCTCCTGTGTCATCGAGATGAGCTTGACGCCGTTCTTGGCGAGTTTGCGGACGTAGAACTCCAACTCGAAGTGATCCCGGAAGAACCGGCTGAACGAATGGACCACAACGACATCGAACGGCGCTGGGTTCGAGATACCCGCCTCGATCATTCGCTGGAACGCGGGGCGGCGGTCGTTGGTCGCCGATGCGCCGGCCTCGACGAATGTCTCGACCAGTTCCAGTCCGCGCGAGCGGCAATAGGCCTCACCTTGCTTGCGCTGATCGGGAATCGACACGTCATGTTCGGCCTGACGCACTGTCGAGACGCGCAGATAAAGGGCGGCGCGCTGGGCGACGGTCATGACGCCGGGCTCCTCATATCATCGGCATGGCCCGAACACTTCATCAAAGAGATCACCGAACCAGGCCTCAAATACGTCGACCTCGGCTTCGGTGACGGGCACACGCTCCGGCCAGTCGTCGGTGACGGCCCAGGTCGAGAGGTCATGCCTGGGAGGACGCCCAAGGCGCGGTGTGGGTGTTTGAGCATAGTCATAGAGATCGGACGGCGCAGCCCCCATAGGCAAGCGCCGTTCGATCGGTTTGCGGAACGGGTCTCTGGTAACCGCCATGCAGCCAGAGTCGCGAATGATCCTTGCCGTTGGAACCCACCATCTCTACGCCACGGCGCGACGCGTATGGCAGGGTACAGAAACAAGAGAACGGCGCTGGTCGCGGCCCATGGGTTCGTCCCGGCATTGTGACGATGGGCGCTCACCTCTTACCCTTTCCGGCCAGAACGTGGCGACACTGCCAGACCGAGAAACACCATGACCGATTGATTGAGCCGCAGGATGTCCTTGTCATCCAGCCTTCCCACATGGTTCCCGACTTTGGATTTCGGCACCGTGGTGATCTTGTCGACCATCAGCCGGCAGGATGATCGCAGCCCGTTTTGCTCGTTCGCTTCCACCAGCAAACGGAACAGGGGCGCGTCGGTCTCGTCGGTGGTGAAGGCGCAAATGGTGATGGAAGCCGTCGCGTCGAAACTGTCGTCCTGAACGATGACGACAGGGCGCGGCTTGCCCGCATAGTCCTTACCGCCGGAGACCGTCCATATGTCGCCGCGCCTCATGCATTGTCGCTTTCATCGGTAGCGAGGGCGGACACCGCGTCGATAAACGCCTGATCGTCCTGCGAATGGCTGCTTGCCGCCACAGCCAGTGACTGCCTATGGGCTTGCGAACGGAACGAGGCTGCGCGCACGTCTGGCACCCAAATCTGGATCGGGCGCAGCCCCTGGGCGCGCAACCGCTCACGATGTTTGCGCACCTTCACATGCGATGGCTTTGCGCCTGATGCCGTGGCCATATCCAGTCTCCCTGTTTAGTTACATGTAACTTACCATGGTCATCGAAGCTTGACCAGCTTTTTATCAATGTTTGAGTGCTTCGTCCTGGTCCTGGATAAAGTGCACATCGCGATATCGCACTGAAATCATTGCAGAAGGGGACAAGTCGCAGGCTGCAGCGAACATGCGCACATCGCGAATTCATCCTGTAACCCCTTGATAAACCACAACCGTTCCAAGCCGCACATCGCGGCTTTTTATCTTGCCATCCCTTCCCCTGTTGCCAGCCTTTCCCCTCAACACACGCCACACTGCGCTGCTGCATCCGGGATTGCGAAATGCACATGGTCGTCATGGCGTCTTCTCATCGCGTGATTGGGCGACGAACACGCCA
>CBDCFF010000006.1:0-40456 GCA_965216225.1 Paracoccaceae bacterium | reverse complement strand
GCCTTCACCGCCGCAGGCGCAATCGGGCTGATTTCGCATACGCTGACCGACAACCCTTATATGTGGGCCGCATTCCGGGTCGGCTCCGGCCTGTGCATTTCGGGGTGCTACACGGTGATCGAGGCGTGGCTGAACGCCAGGATCACCAATGAAACCCGTGGCCGCGCCATGGGCACCTACCGGATTATCGACATGGGGGCCTCGCTGGGCGCGCAGTTGCTGATCGCCGTGCTGGAGCCGACCGCCTATGTCAGCTACAACCTGCTGGTCCTGCTGTGCTGCGCTTCCCTGCTGCCGCTGACCCTGACGAGGGCGAGCCCGCCGGAAACCCCTGCCGCGCCGCGCCTGCGCCCCGGGCTGGCCTGGTCGATCTCGCCGCTGGCCTCGGTCGGCGTGGTCGTCGCGGCGCTGACCTCTGCCTCTTTCCGCATGGTGGGTCCGGTTTACGGGCAGGAGGTCGGCCTTCAGATCGGTCAGATCGCTTTCTTCCTAGCGGCATTCGTGCTGGGCGGGGCGCTTGCGCAGTATCCGATCGGGTGGCTTGCCGACAAGTTTGATCGCCGCTGGGTGCTGGTCTGGCTGTCGGGCGCGGCCATGCTGGCCTGCGCGACGACGGTCCTTGTGGCCGGTGGCGGCACGCCCATGGTCATGCTGGGGGCTGGTCTGTTCGGCTTCACCACCTTCCCCGTCTTTTCGGTCTCCGCCGCCCATGCGAACGACTTCGCCACCAGTGAACAGCGGGTCGAACTGTCCGCCGCGCTGATGTTCTTCTATGCGCTGGGCGCCATTGCCAGCCCCTATGCCGCCTCGGCGCTGATCGACAATTTCGGCCCGGCCGCGCTTTTCGGGATGATCGCGACGGGGCATCTGGCCCTCATCGTGTTCGGCGTGAACCGGATGCGCCGCCGCCGGACAAGCACGGAGCGCACGCGCTATGTCTACACGCCGCGCTCCTCTTTCACGATCGGCGCCCTTCTGGGCAAATCGCGAGAGCGTTCCTGACCCTCGATTTCACCGCTGGAGCATCCCGGACGCCTGCGCTAAGAGGGGCGGGATCACGAACAGGAAGGCTGTGACCGGTGGCGCGCATTCTCATCACCTCGGCGATCCCCTACATCAACGGGATCAAGCATCTGGGCACTCTCGTCGGCAGTCAGCTTCCAGCGGACCTTTATGCCCGTTACATGCGCGGTCGCGGGCATGAGGTGATGTTTCTCTGCGCCACCGACGAACACGGCACCCCCGCCGAACTCGCCGCCGCCAGGGCCAGCCGGCCGGTAGAGGAGTATTGCCGCGAGATGCACGCGGTGCAGTCGCGGCTGTCGGAGGGGTTCCGCCTGTCATTCGACCATTTCGGCCGGTCCTCCAGCCCGCAGAACCATCGGCTGACCCAGCATTTCGCGGGTCGGCTGGCAGAGGCCGGGCTGATCGGGGAAGTGGTCGAAAAACAGATCTACTCCGCCACCGATGGCCGGTTCCTGCCCGACCGCTATATTGAGGGCACCTGCCCCGAATGCGGTTATGACAAGGCCCGTGGCGACCAGTGCGAGAACTGCACCAGGCAACTCGACCCCACCGACCTGATCGACCCGCGCTCTGCCGGTTCCGGCGCGACGGACCTGGAAATCCGCGAAACCAGGCACCTGCACCTGCGCCAATCCGTCATGAAGAACCGGCTGGAAGACTGGATCGCCTCGAAAACCGGCTGGCCCGTCCTGACCACCTCCATTGCCAGGAAATGGCTGCATGACGGCGACGGGTTGCAGGATCGCGGCATCACCCGCGACCTTTACTGGGGTGTGCCGGTAAGGAAGGGCGAAGAGGCGTGGCCGGGGATGGAGGGCAAGGTCTTCTATGTCTGGTTCGATGCCCCCATCGAATACATCGCCTGCGCCGCCGAATGGGCCGGGGCGAACGGCAAATCCGATGCCGACTGGCAGCGCTGGTGGCGCACCGACAAGGGCGCCGGCGATGTGCGTTACGTGCAGTTCATGGGCAAGGACAACGTGCCCTTTCACACGCTTTCCTTCCCGGCCACGATCATGGGCTCGGGCGAGCCGTGGAAGATGGTCGATTACATAAAGTCCTTCAACTACCTGACCTACGATGGCGGCCAGTTCTCGACCTCTCGGGGGCGCGGCATCTTCATGGATCAGGCGCTGGAGATACTGCCCGCCGATTACTGGCGCTGGTGGCTTCTGAGCCATGCGCCCGAAAATTCCGACAGTGAATTTACCTGGAAAAACTTCCAGGCTGGCGTGAACAAGGATCTTGCCGACATTCTTGGCAACTTCGTTTCCCGCGTCACCAAATTCTGCCGCTCCAGATTTGGCGGGGAAGTGCCCGCAGGCGGCGAATACGGCCCGGCGGAAGAGGCGCTGACAAAGGCGCTGGCCACCCGTATCCGCGCTTATGAAGGCCATATGGATGCGATGGAAGTGCGAAAATCCACGTCGGAATTGCGCGCCATCTGGAGGCTTGGCAATGAATATCTGCAAGACGCCGCGCCCTGGGCCGCCTTCAGGACCGACCCGCAGCGCGCCGCCGTCATCGTCCGCCTGGCGCTGAACCTGATCCGGGTTTACGCCGTGCTGTCGCGCCCCTTCATCCCGGATGCGGCCGACAGGATGCTGGCGGCGATGAAATCCGGCAACGCCGACTGGCCCGACAATATTGCAAAGGCGCTCTCTGCCCTGCCGCCCGGCCACCCGTTCGAGGCGCCGGAGGCGCTCTTCGCCAAGATCGGCGATGAAGAGCGTGAGGGCTGGCAGGCGAAATTCGCGGGAACGCGGGCGTAGGGTACGGGGGCGGGGCACTCCGGTCCGATGCGCGGCTGGCGGCAATGGTCAGCATACCGGTTGACAGCCCTGCACCGGCGACCGCTGCAAAGGCGCCTGCGTACAGCGGGTTACGCTCGACCGAATACGGACCCTGGTCAAACATGCGCGCGTTCTTGCGGCCGCCTGTATAAAGCGAACTCGACATTCGGCCCGGGAGTCCGGCGATCAGCAGCAGGTGGCCCGCCATTTCGAATATCTCCGCATACTCGGGGCCGACCGGGAAACATCCGTGATTCCTGCGGCGGTGAATCAGCAGTTCAAACTGAAATCAACCGGCCCGGACCCTGGACCTTCACCCGTTCCGATCGCGGGTCGTACATGGGTCGGAGCGAGGCTTCCGCCTTTACCCGTGCGCCCATCACGTCAATCTCGTAGGTGGATCCCAGCACATCCGCAGCACTTTCGCCTTCGCAGGGCACATAGCCCATGCCGATGGCCCCGCCAAGCGTGTGGCCGTAGTTGCCGGAACTGACATGGCCCACAATCTCGCCATCCCGGATCAACGGCTCGTTATGGAACAGCAGCGGTTCCGGGTCGGTCAGCCTGAACTGCACCATGCGGTTTTTCGGGCCGCTCTCCCTTCGCTCCAGAACGGCGGCCCTGCCGATGAAATCCGCCTTGCCGGTGTTGACGGCAAAACCGAGCCCGGCGTCGATCACGTGATCCTCGCAGGTGATGTCATGGCCGAAATGGCGGAATCCCTTCTCGATCCGGCAGGAGTCCATCATGTGCATACCGCACGGTTTCAGCCCCATCTCCTGCCCGGCCTCCCACAGGGTTTCAAACACATGGCCGGACATTTCGGCGGGGATGTAGAGTTCCCACCCCAACTCGCCCACATAGCTGATGCGATGGGCGCGGGCGAGGGCCATGCCGATCTCTATCTTCCGCGCCGTGCCGAACGGGTGGGCGGCGTTGGTGAAATCGTCGGGCGACACGTTTTCCAGAAGCGTCCGGGAGTTGGGCCCCATCACTGCCAGCACGCCTTCGGCCGGAGTCATATCGGTGATCGCGACGCTGAAATCGCCCTTGTGACGCATCATCCGGGTTTGATCCGCCAGACGTGTCACTGCCGGGGTCACGACCAGAAAGACGGTTTCCGACAGGCGTGTCACGGTCACGTCGGCCTCGATCCCGCCGCGGGGGTTGAGGAATTGCGTATAGACGATCCTGCCTGCCGGCGCCGACATGCAGGCGCCGCAGATATGGTTCAGATACGCCTCTGCGTCCGGCCCCTCGACCCGGATCTTGCCGAAAGAGCTCATGTCATACATGCCGACGTTCTCGCGCACGGCGCGATGTTCGGCGGCGGCGTTTTCAAACCAGTTCTGACGTTTCCAGCCGTATCGGTATTGCCGTTCCTGCCCCGCATTCGCGAACCAGTCGGCGCGTTCCCAGCCGCCGGTCTCGCCAAAGACCGCGCCCAGTTCCTTCAGATGATGGTGGAAGGGCGTCCGGCGCACACCGCGCGCGGTCGCCTTTTGCCGGTAAGGGAAATGATCGGCGTAAAGCAGCCCCGGCGTTTCCCTGGAACGCTCACGCAGATAACGCCTGTTGCCCTGGAACGGGTCCATGCGCGAGATGTCCACATCCCCCAGGTCAAAAGGCTTTTCGCCGTCTTCCATCCACCGGGCCAGCGCCATGCCCACGCCGCCCGCCGACTGGATGCCGATGGAGTTGAAGCCCGCAGCGACCCAGAAATTGTCCATCTCGGGGGCGAGGCCAAGAAGATAGGCATCATCGGGCGTAAAGGATTCGGGGCCGTTGAAGAAGGTGTGAATCCCCGCCCCGGCCAGCATCGGCATCCGGTTACAGGCGGCTTCAAGGATCGGTTCGAAATGGTCGAAATCCTCGGGCAACTGATCAAACTCGAAATCCTCGGGAATGCCGTTCATTGCCCAGGGCTTGGCGTCGCGCTCAAACGCGCCCAACAGGATCTTGCCCGCGTCCTCCTTGTAATAGGCGCATTCGTCGGGCACCCGCAGAACCGGCATCCGGGTCAGGCCCGCGATCGCTTCCGTCACGACGTAGAAATGCTCGCACGCATGTAGCGGGACATTGACGCCCGCCATGCGGCCGACCTCGTGCCCCCACATGCCCGCGCAGTTCACCACCATGTCGCAGGCGATATGGCCCCGGTCCCCGCCGTCGTCCGAAACCCAGTCGATGCCGGTCACGCGGCGACCGGCGCGGGCGATGCCCGTGACCCTGACCCGCTCGCTGATCAGCGCGCCCCGCCGCCGCGCGCCCCTGGCCAGCGCCAGCGCGATATTGGCCGGATCGGCCTGCCCGTCCGTGGGCAGCCAGACACCGCCGGTAACGCCGTCGGGATTGATATGCCCGTAACGCTCGCTGACCTCTGCGGGCGACAGTTCCTCTGCCGGGACGCCAAAGGCCCGCGCCATGGCGGCGCTGCGGTACAGCTCTTCCAGCCGCTCACCGGTCAGCGCGACAGAGATGGACCCCACCTGCCGCATACCGGTGGCGACGCCGGTTTCCTCTTCCAGCCCCAGATACAGGCCGGTCGAATACTGCGCGAGTCTGGTCATGTTCGAGGTCGCGCGCAACTGGCCGATCAGCCCGGCGGCGTGCCATGTGGTGCCCGAGGTCAGCGGTTTGCGCTCCAGCAGAACGACATCCTTCCAGCCGAGTTTCGCAAGGTGATAGGCGACCGAGCATCCGATAACGCCACCGCCAATGATGACCACGCGGGCTTGTGCGGGAAAAGACATTCTGGGGCTCCTTCATGGTATCGGCCAGGCATGGTATCGGCCAGGGTATCGGCACGGATATTCCGGGACAGGGTTCCGGGATCAGGGATCAACCGGCCATCGCGCCGGGGCCGCCCGGCTCATGCCCTGAGCCTGTCATTGGCCGGATCCCACAGCGGTTCGTCCTTCTGAACCACAGCGCGGCATTTCCCGCCGTATATCTCGACTTCCAGTTCCGTGCCGGGCGTCGCCAGATCAATGCGCACCATGCCCAGCGCGACAGAGGCGTTCACGCGATAGCCCCAGCCGCCCGAGGTGGTCTCGCCCACGATCTCTCCGTCCTTCCGGATGCACGACATGCAGGGCGCGTCGCAATCACCCGCATCGACAATCAGGGTGACAAACCGTTTCTTCGAACCTTGCCGCCTTTCGGACAGAAGCGCAGACCTGCCCGGAAAATCCTGCGGCTTGTCGAGCCTCACGAACCGTTCCAGCCCGCCCTCGAACATCGAGTAATCGGTCGAAAGATCGCCCTTCCACGCGCGATAGCCTTTTTCGAGGCGCAGGCTGTTCAGCGCCCACATCCCGAAGGGTCTGGCCCCGGCACCCAGGATCGCGTCATGGATCGCGGGCTGGCGTTCATTGGCGCAATGCACCTCCCACCCCAGTTCCCCCGCGAACGACACCCGCGCCAGCGCGCAGGGTTGGCCGGCCACGGTCGCGGGCTGATGCGAGAGCCAGGGCAGAGAGAGGTCAGCCCCGGCGCCAATGGCCTTGAACAATGCGCGCGATTCGGGGCCGGTCACGATCATCGTGGCGAAATCACGGGTGTGATCGGCAAGCGTCAGCCCCGGCGCGAGGGTTTTGCGCAGATATTCGAAATCATGCCATTGCGCGGCGCCTGCGGTGATGAGGGTAAAGAAATCCCCGTCATGGCGCAGGCAGGACATCTCGGTCAGGATACGGCCGCGGCGATCCGCGAAATAAAGCAGGTTCATCCGCCCCGCCTTCGGCAATCCGCCCGTGGCGAGGCCGCGCAACCACTCCGCCGCACCCCCGCCCGACAGGCTGAAGCGCGAGAAGCCGGGCAGGTCGAGCACACCCACGCCATCGCGCACGGCTTCGCATTCCTCCCGGATACGCTGTTGCCACGGTCCGGCGCGTCCCCAGGTCCGGGTGCTTTCCCCGGATGTGTCATCGCCCGGCCGCGCGAACCAGTTGGCGCGTTCCCAGCCATTGCAGGTGCCCATCACGCCGCCCAGTTCCCTGATCCTGTCGTGAACCGGGCTCAGCTTCCTGTCGCGCCCGGCGGGCCAGACGTGATGCGGGAAGTGCATGGCGTATTCGTGGCGATAGGTCTCCATCCCCCTGGCGACGCAATAATCGTGATCGGTGTAATCGGTATGGCGGCGCGGATCGACCGCCCACATGTCCCATTCGGTGCAGCCATCGACGATCCATTCGGCCATGACCTTGCCCGCGCCGCCGCCCTGGGCGATGCCGAAGGTGAAGGCGCAGGCCTCGAATGCGTTGTCCACGCCCGGCATCGGGCCGATCAGCGGCAGCCCGTCCGGGGCATAGGGAATCGGGCCGTTGATCACCCGGCTGATGCCGGCGGCGCCCAGAAGCGGCACCCGCGCCATCGCGTCGGTCACGATGTCCTCGATCCGGTCCAGATCGTCGGGCCAGAGTTGAAAGCTGAAATCCTCGGGCATCGGGTCGTCCGGGGTTGCCCAATGCGCGCGGCAGTCGGGCTCATACGGGCCCAGGTTGAAGCCGTTCTTCTCCTGCCGCAGGTAGTAGGACACATCCACATCCCGCAACAGGGGCAGTTTCTTCCCGGTCGCCCTGACATGCGCCGCGATCTCGGGGATTTCTTCCGACAGCAGGTACTGATGGCTCATCACCATCATCGGCACGGTGCGCCCGCCATGGGGTTTGAACCATTCCCCCACACGCCGAGCATAGCAACCGGCGGCGTTGACCACATGGTCGCATTCCATGTCGCCCTTTTCGGTGTGGACGATCCAGTGCCTGTCATTCGTCCGGGTCACGCCGGTCGCGGGGGTGAAGCGCAGGATGCGCCCCCCCATGTCGCGCGCGCCCCTGGCCAGCGCCTGCGTGACCTGCGCCGGGTCGATGTCGCCGTCGTGCGGATCGTACAGCGAACCGGCAATGTCGTGGACCTCAAGGAAGGGATAGCGTTCCCTGGTTTCCTCTGGCGTCAGGATGCGGATATTCATCCCCTGATAGCGGCCCATGGCGGCGGCGCGCTCGAATTCCTGCATCCGCTCCTTGCTGTGGGCCAGCCGGATCGACCCGGTCTGGTGATAATTCATCGGATAATCGACCTCTGCGCCCAGCCGCGAATACAACTCTGTCGAATAGCGCTGCATGTTCATGATCGACCAGGAGGTCGAGAAGGTCGGCACATTCCCCGCCGCGTGCCAGGTGGAGCCTGCCGTCAACTCGTTCTTTTCCAGAAGAACGCAGTCGGTCCAGCCCTTCCTGGCAAGGTGATAGAGCGTCGAACAGCCGACGATGCCGCCACCGATGACGACCACGCGGGCCTTGTCTGGAAAATCGGACATGATTCGCTTTCTCTCCCTGATTCAGCGCCGGTTCAGCGCCCGCCGCCCTTCATGCCGCCCTTCATGCCGCTGGCCATGGCAAGGACCACATCCGCGCCCCTGACGGGTGACGGCGCCGCATTCGCACGATCCTTTACGCATCTCTCTCCTCCGTGGCCGGGGTCAGTAAACCGGCGGGGCGATCACCCGTATCGCGATGACCGGCTCGTCATGGGGGTTGGCCCGGACGCAGGGTTCGCCCCTGATGCGAAAACCGTCGCCCGCCGATGGTCAGATCGAGCTTGCCCGACACCACATGGCCGACCTCTTGCGTGGGGCGATTGGCGGGGGTCTGCATCCGTGACCGGGGGGCAAAAGTCGAATGCACCATTTCAAAATCGTCTGTAAGGTCCGGGGACAGCAATTCCTCAACCAACCCCTCTTCGCCTGCCCCCATCGGCCGCCGCGCACCCGCCCGAACGACATATCCTTTCTCTTCGGTCGGCGCCCAGGGTCCGGGCCTGTTGCGGATTGCCGTGCAGCATGAGGGCTCCGTTCGTGAAATTATCCCCGTAAATTTCACGGTGTTTCGAATCGGTGAAATTATCAAATGTTTTTTCACGCCCCTGTCCGCGCCCCCGCCCCTGCCCCGGTTACGGATACTGAATGGTAAGGATTGCCATCTAGGGTCCACCGGCAAAATCCCTGGACGGAGTCCGCCATGAAAATGAGTTCGCGCGCCACAGGCGATATGGTGATCGTCTGTCTGGAAGAGAAACGGCTGGACGCGGCGATTGCCGTTCGGTTCAAGGACAAAATGCGGGAATTGACCCAGGCCGCGCCTGATCGGGTGATCCTCGATCTGTCATGGACGGAGTTCATGGACAGCAGCGGTCTGGGCGCCGTGGTCGCCGCGATGAAGCAGTTGGGCGCGGGCCGCAGGATAGAACTGGCCGGGTTGACCGGCAGTGTGCAGCGGGTCTTTCGCCTGACGCGCATGGATTCGGTGTTTACCATTCACGACTCCGTCGCGGCGGCGACCGGACATGTCGATGCCGGCTGACACGTCGCCGTTGGCCCGGCCCGGCGCGCGCCTTCGGGTGACGCCTGTCCGGCTGGCGCCGCGCAGCTTTCGCTTCGCCTGCGAGGCGACCCCGTATTCCGTGCGCGACGCGCTGGACGGGATGGAGCAGTTTCTGAAAGCCGGCGGGGTTGCCGGGGCCGACCGCTCATCGCTTCAGATCGTCGTTGCCGAAATTCTGAACAATATCGTCGAACATGCTTATGAAGGCCGGGAAACCGGGCGGCTGGCGATGCGCCTCTTTTACGATCCGGCGCGGGTTTTCGCGGTGTTTTGCGACGCCGGCGCGCCGATGCCGGAAAACCGCCTGCCGCCGGGTGGGCCTTTCAACCCGGATTGCGCGGTCACGGACCTGCCCGAAGGCGGATTTGGATGGGCGATGATCCGCGATCTGGTCTCGGATCTGAGGTATCGGCGGGTGGCCGGGCAGAATCACCTGTCCTTCCGGCTTGACCGGCTTGACCGGCTTGACCGGATTGCCGAAAAGTGACGTTCCGCGCCGGGTTTGCGCCCGCAGCAGCGTAAATCGGGCCTTCGCAGGCTGTTTTCCGCCTTGTCAGGGCGTCTTGCCCGGAAAGTGCCACATTTCATTCTCATCCGCGCCACATTGTCCGGCCAGTAAGAAACCGTAGCTTCAAAGGCTTCCCCCGGCGTCGCGTTTCACAGCCCCCACCCGATCGTGACGCCGGGGCATTTGCATTCTCCCGACAAATTCGCCAGCCTGCGGCCCGTGACCCTTTTTGCTGCGATCCGGAGCCACCCCATGCGCGACTTTCACCTTCCCGGACGGTCCGAGGTCATCGCCGCGAATGGCATGTGCGCGACCTCGCACCCCTTTGCCGCGCAGACCGCGATCGACATTCTGCGCGATGGCGGCAACGCGATGGACGCCGCCATCGCGGCGGCAATGGTGCTGAATATCTGCGAGCCGCAGATGACCGGTCTGGGCGGCGATTGCTTTGTGCTGCTGAAACCCGCCGGTTCCGGGCGGATCATCGGCCTGAACGGCTCTGGCCGCGCCCCGGCGGCGCTGAACCCGGAGACCCTGCGCGCGGCGGGGCATCGCACCATGCCCGCGACCGGGGCGCCATCGGTAAGCGTGCCCGGCGCCGTCGATGCCATATGCCGCCTGTCCGAAGACTGGGGCAGGCTGGGGCTTGCCCGGCAACTCGCCCCGGCGATCCGGTATGCACAGGACGGCGTGCCCGTCGCCCCGCGCACCGCGTTCGACTGGCAGACCGCGGCGAACCGGCTGACCGGCTCTGCCAGGGCGCGCTATCTGGACCGGGGGCGCGCGCCGCGCAGTGGCCATGTCTTTCGCGCCCCCGATCAGGCAGAGGTCCTGCGCCGGATCGCGGACGCGGGCCGGGCCGGGTTTTACGAAGGCGCGGTGGCCGGGGACATGGTACGGACACTGCGCGCCCATGGCGGTTGTCACACGCCGGATGATTTCGCCGCCACGCGCTGTGACTACACCGATCCGATCAGCACCGCCCATGCCGATGTCGAGGTGGTCGAGCATCCGCCGAACGGGCAGGGGGCGACGGCGCTTCTGCTTCTGAACATGCTCGGGCATTTCGATCTTGCCGCGCTGGACCCTCTGGGCGCTGAACGCGCCCATGTAGAGGCAGAGGCGAGCAGGCTCGCCTGCGACGCCCGCGACCGCCTGCTGGCCGATCCCGGCCATGTGACGCGCCTTGATCACATGCTGTCCGCCGACACCGCCGCACGGCTTGCGGCGCTGATCGACCCGAAACGCGCCATGGCCGCCCCCCCGGCCAGGCTCTCCGGGCAGGTCCACAGGGATACCGTCCTGCTGACCGTGGTGGACCGGGACCGGATGATGGTGTCGATGATCTGTTCGATCTTCAGCAGCTTCGGGTCGGGTCTGGCATCAGAGAAATTCGGGATACTGTTCCAGAACCGCGCCGCCGGTTTCAATCTGACCCCCGGCCATCCGAACGAGGCAGGCGCGGGCAAGCGCCCCGTACACACGATCATTCCCGCGATGATCCGCAAATCCCGGCGCGTCATCATGCCCTTTGGCGTCATGGGCGGGGCCTATCAGGCCACCGGCCACGCCCGGTTTGTCACCAATCTGGTCGATTTCGCCATGGACCCGCAAAGCGCCATCGACGCGCCGCGCACCTTTGCCGATGACGACGGGCTTCAGGTCGAACGCGGCTATTCCTGCGGCGTGCGGGCTCAGTTGGCGGCACTGGGCCACGACGTGACGATCCCCGCGACACCCATCGGCGGCGCGCAATCCGTTCTGGTGGATGAAGATACCGGCACCCTGCGCGGCGCCTCCGACCCGCGCAAGGACGGCTGCGCCCTGGGATATTAAGGCATCCGAACCCTGATCCGGGTCGCGGTGCGGTTTCCTTTTCGTGTCTGTTCCGTTTCAGTCCCTGCGGGTGGTCGGATGAAGGCGGCAGATACGCGAGACGGCGTGCGCCGGGGCCGGACCCGTGCCGGATCAGGCAGTCGCCGCAGGACGCAGGGCACAGGACGCAGGACGCGAGGGGGAAACGCGGGTTGATCCCGCCGCAGGCGCATAGCCCATTCCCAAGCCGCGCCAGATCCCCTATATGCCCGCCATGACAGCGAAGACAACGAACCCCCCCGACCTGCGCCCCGGCATTGCACCTGCCGCCCGCATCGGCGAACCCGTCCGCGATGGCCGCCCCAGGATCGGCATGGTTTCCCTCGGCTGCCCCAAGGCGCTGGTGGACAGCGAGCGCATCCTGACAAGGCTGCGGGCAGAGGGCTACGCGATTTCCCCCGATTACGCGGGCGCCGATGCGGTGATCGTGAACACCTGCGGATTTCTCAACTCCGCCAGGGCCGAAAGCCTGGAAGCGATCGGCGAGGCGCTTGAGGAAAACGGAAGGGTCATCGTCACCGGCTGCCTTGGCGCGGAAGAGCAGTATATCCGCGGAACCCACCCTTCGGTCCTCGCCGTCACCGGCCCGCATCAATACGAACAGGTGCTCGATGCCGTCCACCGGGCCGTGCCGCCCAGCCCGGACCCGTTCGTGGACCTGCTGCCCGCCACCGGTATCCGCCTGACCCCGCGCCACTACAGCTATCTGAAAATCTCCGAAGGCTGTAACCACAAATGCCGCTTCTGCATCATCCCCGACATGCGCGGGCGGCTCCGGTCCCGCCCCGCCCACGCGGTGCTGCGAGAGGCGGAAAAGCTGGTCGATGCGGGTGTGAGGGAGCTTCTCGTCATCAGCCAGGACACCTCGGCCTACGGGCTTGACCGGAAATACGACACACACCCGTGGAAAGGGCGCGAAGTCCGCAGCCACATCACCGACCTCGCCCGCGAACTCGGGCGTCTCGGAGTCTGGGTGCGGCTTCACTATGTCTACCCCTACCCGCATGTGCGCGAACTGGTGCCGCTGATGGCCGACGGGCTGATCCTGCCCTATCTCGACATCCCGTTTCAGCACGCCCACCCGGACACGCTCAGACGCATGGCCCGCCCCGCCGCCGGTTCCCGGACGCTCGACGAAATTGCCGCGTGGCGGGAAATCTGCCCCGGAATCGCCCTGCGCTCCACCTTCATCGTCGGTTATCCGGGCGAGACGGAAGAGGAATTCCGGACGCTCCTCGACTGGATGGACGAGGCCCGGCTCGACCGCGCCGGCTGCTTCAAATACGAAAACGTGGCCGGCGCCCGCTCCAACGCGCTGCCGGGTCATGTGCCCGAAGAACTGAAGCAGGAACGGTGGGAGCGTTTCATGGCAAAGGCGCAGGCCATTTCAGAGGCCCGACTCGCCGCCAGGGTCGGTCAACGGATGGATGTCATCGTGGATGAAATCGACGAAGACGCCGCCACATGCCGCACAATGGCCGACGCGCCGGAGATCGACGGCAACCTTTTCATCGACGAAGGTTTCGCGACCCTCAGGCCTGGGGACATCGTGACCGTCGAAGTCGATGAGGCGGGCGCGTATGATCTGTGGGGTCGCCTCTGTCAGGATAACGGTCCGGGGGATCGCGTGCTGGTTTCGCAACGGTTTGAAGGATATGAAGACCGAGCCATGCACCCGGTCACGGGAGCCTCGAAAACGGATCATCGCGCATGACAGAACCCCCTCAACTCTTCCCGGCGGCAGCCGTCCTGTTCCGGCCATGAGTCCCGGGCCTGGAATGATCCGCCGGTCCTGCCTGACATTTCTGTTGCTGTCGGTCGTCCCCGTGGCCGGATGCCTGAGGGATGAAACCGTGTCCGCATACGTGGACCGAAATGCGCTCTGGCGACTGCACAGCGTCGATGGCGCGCCTTTTGCCGCAACGGCCACCCTGCGTTTCGCGAAGAAAGGGCAGGTAACGGGCGCGGGTCCGTGCAACACATTCACCGCCGGACAAACCGCCCCTTACCCATGGATCAGCATCGGCCCCATTGCCGCGACGCGCCGGGCCTGTGCGGAACTGGAAAACGAACAGCGGTACTTTCAGGCGCTGGCCGGGATGACACGGGCAGAGGCAAGCGGCGATACGCTGATCCTCGGCGATGACAGCGGGCGCATGATGGAGTTCAGAAGCATTCAGCCCTGACGGCTCAGCCGGTCGGTCAGACGCCGGCGTGCCGGGGGCAGCGGCATGTTGCCCAGCGAAGGCGCCAGCCGGGTTTCCAGAAAATGGCCCGTGGTGGTGAGGCCAGAGAGGATTTCCTGATCGCTCGCCGGACTCCTGCCCAACAGGCAGGGGGGCAGCGGCAACAGCCGGTCCGCCCAGTCCCCGGCGCCCGCCCGGCTGACTGCGCGCCCGGTCCGGGGCGAGACATGGATCAGGTCGTCGGGGCCGCCCGTGACCGCGCATCTGCCCAGATCAAGGCCGAAACCAAGCTCTTCCAGCAAGACCAGTTCCCAGCGCACATAGGCCAGAGGCCAGGCATCGGTCGTGTCCAGCAGGTCCAGAAGCGTGATGCTGCGCCGGTAAAGCGCAGGATGCGCCTCGCGCTCCGGCAATGCGAATTTCAGAAGCGCGCAGACCGCGTTCAGCCCGGCCAGGGCCAGACGATCCCCAAGCGTGCCGCCGGCCCGGAATCGCAGAGGCTCCACCGTGAAAGCGCCCAGATGATCGTCCAGCCGCGCGCGCCAGGTCACATCAAGCTGCGCCCCGGGTTGCAGGATCGGGGCGAACCGCCTTGACGCCCCCCCCCGCACAACGCCTGCGTGGCGTCCATGCGCTTCAGTGAAAACCTCGATTATTGCAGAGCTCTCGCCGTGACGCCTGACCGCCAGAACCGCCCCTTCATCGCGCCATTCCATGATCCGATCCTACGCCAAAGCAAACCCGCCGCAAGCGCAAAGCCGCTCTCTTCTTCTCTGCAAAATACTCCCGCCGGAGGCAGCCCGAGCCCGCCGCGCAAGAGACGGGCGAGATGAATGGCGTGCGCCGCAGGCGCGCATTTGGGCAGCGTCAGGCAAGACCATCCTGATCCAGCAGGTGCCGTCCGGCGCGGTCCTCCACTTCGATCACCCAAAGGTCCGGGTCAAAGCCGCCCTGCCTCGCAACCGCCGCGTCCACGTCGGGTTCAGCGCCCTTTGCCAGAACCACCCACACACGGCCGCCCGTCACCGGATCGAAACTGCGCTGCCAGGCGCTGGCGCGGCCATCCAGCGTGTTCAGCTTCACCAGCACGGCCCCGGCGGACGCATCCCCGCGCCTTGTGACGAAGGCCGGAATATCCGCCAATCGCAGCCGCCGCAGATAGGCATGCACCCAGAACGCCGCCGTCAGCCGCGCCTGCACATCAGTTCCCGTCGCGAAAGTCGAGGCCCATTTCCGAATAGCGCTCCGCCTCTTCCAGCCAGTTTGGCCTCACCTTGACCTTCAGGAACAGATGCACCTTGCGGCCCAGAAACTTTTCCAGTTCCTCGCGCGCGGCCTTGCCGACGGCTTTTGCGGTCTCGCCGCGTTTGCCAAGCACGATGCCCTTGTGCCCGTCGCGCGCCACATAGACGATCTGATCAATCCGGGCAGAGCCGTCCTTGCGTTCCTCCCATCTTCCGGTCTCGACCGTCAACTGATAGGGCAGCTCCTGATGCAGGCGCAGGGTCAGCTTTTCGCGGGTGATCTCGGCCGCGATCATGCGCACGGGCAGATCGGCGATCTGGTCTTCGGGGTAAAGCCAGGGGCCTTCGGGCAGTTCGCCCGCCAGCCAGTCACGCAGATCCTCCACCCCGTGCCCGCGTTCGGCAGAGATCATGAACGTGCGGGCGAAAGGGCAGGCGTCGTTCATCTGCCGGGCCAGGGCCAGCAGGTCGCCGGATTTCACCCGGTCGATCTTGTTGATCGCCAGCGCCACCGTCCGTTTCGGCGACATGCGCTCTCGCAGGACATCGAGGATGGCGCTCACCCCCTGCGTCAGCCCGCGATTGGCCTCGACCAGCAGGACGACAATATCCGCATCGGCTGCCGCCGCCCAGGCGGCGGCGACCATGGCCCGGTCAAGCCGCCGGCGCGGATGAAAAAGCCCCGGCGTATCGACAAGGACGATCTGCGCATCGCCGGCCATCGCCATGCCCCGGATGCGCGCCCGCGTGGTCTGCACCTTGTGCGTGACGATAGAGACCCTAGCCCCGACCAGGCGATTGAGAAGCGTGGATTTTCCGGCGTTCGGCTCGCCAATCAGGGCGACATGTCCGGCGCGGGTTTTCGGCATCCTAGCGTCCCTCGAACTGCGTCAGCAGCATTTGCGCGGCCAGTTGCTCGGCCTGGCGTTTCGATCCCGCAACCGCGCGCACCGTCTCGCCCCCGGCCAGCGAAACCCCGATGGTGAATTCGGGCGCATGGTCCGGGCCATCGCGGCTGATGACGGCGTATTCCGGTGGTGTCTGGCCGCGCGCCTGCGCCCATTCCTGCAACGCGGTCTTTGCGTCACGCGCGTCGGCCCTGACCGTGCCGATCCAGTCCCCCCACAGGCGCAGCACCATGTCGCGCGCGGGGTCAAAGCCCGCATCCAGATAGACAGCGGCGATCACCGCCTCCATTGCATCGGCCAGAAGCGCCTCTTTCCACCGCCCGCCCGACATCATTTCCGACCGGCCCAGTTTCATGACCGCCCCCAGATCAATCTGCCGGGCCACATCGGCGCAGGTTTCCCTGCGCACGAGCGCATTGAACCGCGGCGCCAGCCGACCTTCGGCGGCGGACCGGTCGGCGGCGAACAGCGCGTCCGCCATGGCCAGGCCCAGCACCCGGTCGCCAAGGAATTCCAGCCGCTGATTGTCGCCGCGCGCGGGCGATGACAGCGACGGATGGGTAAGCGCCGTGATCAGCAAGTCCGGTCGGGCGAAGTCATGCCCGATCCGGTTGCAAAACGCCTTGATGTCCGCCGGGAGCTTCACTCGATCGCCTTGAAGAAACGATCGCCGCGCCAGGTCCAGAAGAAGAACATCGACCGTCCGGCCGAAGAGAACACGACCCGGTCCGCCCGGCCAATCAGGTTTTCATGGGGCACGAAGCCGACGCCGCGCGGTTGCGGCACGCGGCTGTCGGTAGAGTTGTCGCGGTTGTCGCCCATAAAGAAATACTGCCCCTCCGGCACCCTGTAGACGCCGGTGTCGTCCATCTGCCGGTTGCCGATATTCAGCACATCATGGGTTACGCCTTCGGGCAGCGTTTCAAGGCTGCGTTCCTTGATGCACGGATTGGTGATCCGGTTTCTGCACTCCGGGTAGGTGCGCGCGGACCCCTGGGGCGCGTGGATTTCGATGAAGTCGCCCGCCGGTTCCTGCGGCACGGGCCGGCCGTTCAGGACGATCTGCCCGCCGCTGACCTGCACGCTGTCCCCCGGCAGTCCGATCAGGCGCTTGATGTAATCCTGACCGTTGGAGGGATGGCGAAAGACGATGACATCGCCGCGTTCCGGTTCGCGATCCAGGATGCGGCCGGAGAACGGGCAGAGCGCGAACGGGCAGGAATAGCGCGAATAGCCATAGGCCATCTTGTTCACGAACAGGAAATCCCCGATCAGGAGCGTGTCTTTCATGGAGCCGGACGGAATCCAGAACGGCTGAAAGAACAATATGCGGAAGACGCCGGCGATGATCAGCGCCCAGATGATCGTCTTGAAGGTCTCGACGATCCCGTCGCCCCTGCTTGCGGTCTCTTCTCGCATCGGGTTCCCTTTCCGGTTCCTGCCCGAGCGTTTCATGCTGCGCGCACGGCGGGGAGTCAACCCACCCTTGCGTGTGCCGCCCGCCGCCTGCCGCCCCTGCTTCGGTCTCATGTTGCCTTCCCCCGGATCGCGGAATACGATCCGGGCATGGACACGATCAATCGCGGCTATCGCTACAAACTCCGCCCGACGCCCGAACAGGAACAGACGTTCGAGCAGTTCGCCGGGGTGTGCCGCCTGATCTACAACATCGCGCGCGAGCAGCGCCGGGATCACTGGCGCAATTTCAGGGCCCGCACAGGGAAGAATATCAGCAAATTCAGTCAGCGCCGCGAGTTGACGGACCTTCGCGCCGAATGCGACTGGATCAGGGCGGTCTCTCAACAATGTCAGGAATATGTGCTCCGCGATCTCGATCAGGCGTTCCAGAACTGGTTCAGGGGTATTGCCCTGTATCCGTCCCCCCGAAAGAAAGGCCGGAACGACACTTTCCGGTTCAGGGGGCGTGGAGCTATGCCCGAAAGTTGTTGATGGTGTGATCATGCGGCGTGGTGAATTTGCTTGATCCCGTCTCTGAACTCAACCCCTTCAATGATCTCTGGCATGCGGTTGGCGCCGTCGAGCTTTCGCCACTTGGCCTGCGCTGACATCATCAGCTTGAATGCCATGGCCAACCCGGTCTTGCGGCTCAGGCAGCCTTTTGTTTTGCCGGTGCGGTGGCGGACGGTGGCGAAGGTGCTCTCGATCGGGTTCGTGGTTCGGATGTGCTTCCAGTGCTCAGCAGGGAAGCCGTAGAAGGAGAGCAGCACAGCCCGGTCTTTGGTCAGTTTCCCAACCGCCTTGTCATATTTCGCGCCACAGGTTTCCACGAAGAAATCGAAGGCGGCCCCGGCTTCGGTCTTCGTTTCCGCCTGCCAGATATCATGCAGGTGGCCCTTGGCTTTGGCCTGCACCGATTTGGGCATGGCGTTGAGAACGTTTCCGGTCTTGTGAACCCAACACCGTTGTTCCCGGGTGCTGCCGAAGACTTCGCGCAGCGCCGCCCGGAACCCCCGTAACCCTTGGGGCACCGTCGCCAATGGCCAGATCGGGGGCGTGGGACAGCCCGCGACGCTTGAGATCGAGCAGCAACTCGCGCCAACTCTGCGTGCTTTCACGGTAGCCGACTGCCTGCTTCGGTGAGGCCCGGAACCTCCTTGCGGCCCCACTCATCCGCGCCGATCAGCACCAGAACGCATTGTTTCTGCTCTTCCATGCGCGGTTGGAAATAGACACCATCGGCCCGGACATAGACGAAACGCCGGGCACTGAGATCGCGGCGCTGCCAGCGTTCATACTCCGCCCCCCAGTCCGCTTTCAATCGCGAGATGGTGCTCGATGAAAGCCCTGCCGCGTTCGGCCCCAACAGCGCCCCAGGAGCCTCCTGAAAGTCGCCCGTGGAAATGCCCTTGTCTATTGGATTTCCCAGGCATTCGTATCCGTGCGATACGGATGCCACCCCTCGGGCCGCTGCAGCGGCCCGAGGGGTGGCGGGGGATGGATCGATGATGCCCTGGTCTTTGAGGACCGTTCTCAAGATGGATCACCCCCGCCCTTTCGATGAACCCGAACAGATAGTGGAGGAGGGAACACCCCTGCCTCGTATGACAAGAACGGGAGACGAAAAGGTCATGAATGATACCATCGGCATCGACATCTCGAAAGATCATCTCGACACCCATCGCCTGAGCGATGGCAAGGCGAAACGCTTCACCAACGACCGGACAGGACTGAAGACGCTGAAGAACCGGATCGGCCCGCAGTGCTGCCGCGTCGTCTACGAGCCTGCAGGACGCTATCATCGCGATCTGGAGGCCCGCCTTTCAAAGACGGCTCACGCCATGGTCAAGGTGAACCCCAAACGCGCCCGCCGCTTCGCCGAAGCGGTCGGCCAGTCCGCCAAAACTGACCGGATCGATGCGGAACTGCTGGCCCGCATGGGGGCGATGCTTGACCTGAAGGCTTCACCGTTGCGCGATGAACCCATGAACGATCTGCGGGAGGTGCATGTCGCCCGGAGCGCTCTCATCAAGGACCAGACTGCCTGCCGGAACCGGCTCTGCGGTGCGCGCAACACACTCGTCAAGGCGCAACTGAAAACCAGGATGCGCCAGATTGCAAAGCAACTTGCCCAACTCGATGCCGGGTTGAAGAAGCGTATCCGCGAGGATGCAAAGCTTGCCGGACAGTTCGAGATCCTGCGGTCGATCCCCTGCCGTCGCAATACTCATCGAAATGCCGGAGATCGGAACCTTGACGCCCAAGCAGGCCGCCGCGCTTGCGGGCCTGGCTCCCTTCGTGCGCAAGTCCGGCAAATGGACAGCCAGAGCGAAAATCGGAGGCGGACGAGCCGGGCTTCGCCAGGCGCTCTACATGCCCGCCCTCGTCGCAGCGCGCTGCAATTCCCAACTCACCTGCGTCTACAAGGCTTTGCGTCAAAAGGGCAAGAAAGCCAAGGTCGCTCTTGTGGCAATCATGCGCAAGCTCATCATCCTCGCAAATACCTTGATCCGCGAAAACCGCCAGTGGTCCAAAATCAAACCTTGACCAAGACAGATATCTTGAGATAGAGCCACGGCAGCAGTTCCTCAATCGATCTGGTCTTGCGCAGCCAGGGCGGCAGGATCGACGAGGCGAAACGGATCTTTTCGTCCATATTGCCCCGGTCCCGCACCCGCGGCGCCTTCACTGCTATCGGGCCGATGCCGGTCATAACCTCGCGCTCGGGCAGATGACCATGGCGCACCAGCCGCGCACGGCCATCGTCCGTCACCTCGCGGGCATGGGCGGCGAGGAGCGTGGCCAATTCCGCTTCCACCGCCTGTTTGAGCAGTTGGCGCGCGCCGGTTTGCAGGATGTCGGTCAGCGGGTCAGACGAAAATCCCGATGGACCGGGCAACGGCGTGATGGTAGACTTCGTCAGGTGGCATATCCTTTTCTCTGCTGAGAATTGCGCCGCGTGAACAACGCCATGATAGGCCGCCAATCAGCGCCATAACCAACTTTCGGCTATAACTCGGGGGCGTGAGGTCCAGACCCGCAAGCTCAATCGCAACTGGTCCGAGGTGAAGCTGCCGAAAATCGGCTGGGTCAGATACCGCGATCACCGCCCGCTTCGCGGCAAGCTCTGTACGGCCACGGTCAGCCTTGCGCCGGATGGCTGGCACATTTCCTTCGGTCTGGAAATCGCGCATGAGATTCCGGCAGAGCCGCGCCAGGGTGCGGTCGGCATCGACAGAGGCGTCGCCAATACGATCACGCTGAGCACGGGCGATCAGCGGTCGCTTCCGCAGGATGCGCTTCAAAAGCTCGAACGCCGCAGGAAACAGGCGCAGAAGGTGCTTTCGCGGCGCATCGGCGCGAAGCGCGGAGAGAAGAATTCGAAGCGGCGTGAGAAGGCCCGCGCCCGGATGGCGAAGATCAGCGGCAGGATCGCCCGCATCCGCAAGCACATGCTTCATCAGTGGTCCCTCGATCTGGCCAGAGAGTTCGGCCATGTGGGAATCGAAAAGCTGAAGATCAAAAACATGACCCGCAGCGCGAAGGGCACCGTCGAGGAACCGGGGCGCAACGTGCGCCAGAAGGCCGGGTTGAACAGATACATCCTCCATCAGGGATGGGGCATCTTTGCAACGCAACTGAAATACAAGCTGAACGAAAGGGGGGGCGAACTGATCCCGGTCGATCCCGCATATACCTCGCAGACTTGCGCGCAATGCGGAGCCGTGGACAGACAGTCGCGCAAGAGCCAAGCGCGATTCGTCTGCACCACATGCGGCCACGCGGACCACGCGGACGTGAATGCTGCGAAAGAGATACTGCGCCGGAGCACGGCGTCAAAGCTCGTGGAGGGGAAACCATCCCCCGTTGAAACGAGAATCATGAGGGGTTCCGCGCTGCGGAATCCTGAAAAATCCAATGGTAAAAAGGGGAATTCCGTTGCCGTTTCAGGCTGATACCAGAGTGGTGGGGGGGTGCGGAACCCCCGGAAACCGGCGGAGACTGCTGATGATGTCCAGCGTGTGACGGCACGCTGAGGGGTGCGGAACCCCCGGAAACCGGCGGAGACTGCTGCAAAGATGACCACATCCACAGGGGGCGTAAGGTGCGGAACCCCCGGAAACCGGCGGAGACTGCTACATAGTAGGGGGACAGGTCATGCACCCATTGGGGTGCGGAACCCCCGGAAACCGGCGGAGACTGCTACAGCGCCTGGATGAGCGCTGAAATCGCCGGGGGTGCGGAACCCCCGGAAACCGGCGGAGACTGCTACGTCCATGCCTTCGACTGGCTGAACATTCGTGGTGCGGAACCCCCGGAAACCGGCGGAGACTGCTACATAGTAGGGGGACAGGTCATGCACCCATTGGGGTGCGGAACCCCCGGAAACCGGCGGAGACTGCTACAGCGCCTGGATGAGCGCTGAAATCGCCGGGGGTGCGGAACCCCCGGAAACCGGCGGAGACTGCTACGTCCATGCCTTCGACTGGCTGAACATTCGTGGTGCGGAACCCCCGGAAACCGGCGGAGACTGCTACCTCGGCGGCAATCACGCTGCGCATCGCATTGGTGCGGAACCCCCGGAAACCGGCGGAGACTGCTACAGATAAGGGGATGACAAGGCGCGGCACGTTGTTCAGTGCCCCCGGAAAATCGGGGGTATCTGCGGCATGATGGCGGGGGCGGGGGTATCTGCGGACGCCGCCCGGTCCGTCGTCCCATGCCCGGACGCGCCCGGACGCGCCTCGATCACCACGAAAGCCTGCGCCCACGGGTGATCGTCGGTCAGCGAGACGTGAATGACCGCCTCATGTTCCGTCGGGGTCATTGCCGCCAGCCGCGCCGCCGCCCAGCCGGTGACGTGCATGACCGGCTGACCGCTGCGCAGGTTGCTGACGGCCATGTCCTTCCAGCCGATCCCCATGCGCAGCCCGGCGCCAAGCGCCTTGGAGCACGCCTCTTTCGCGGCCCAGCGTCTGGCGTAGGTGCCTGCGGTATCGGCGCGGCGTTCGGCCTTGCGCTGTTCGGTTTCGGTAAAGACGCGGTTGCGGAAGCGGTCGCCGAACCGGTCCAGAGTGCCCTGAATCCGTTCGATGTTCGCCAGATCGGTGCCGATGCCGAGGATCATTCAGAACTCCGCAATCGCCGTCCCGGTCATGCCCGCGCCTCATCCATCAGTGCGCGCATCGTGTGGATGGCGGGGGTGAGACCACGGAAGATTGCCTCGCCAATGATGAAATGGCCGATATTCAGTTCCGCGACTTCGGGGAGGGCGGCGACCGGCTTTACCGTGTCATAGGTCAGGCCGTGGCCGGCATGGACCTCCAGCCCCATGGACGCGGCATGGACGGACATTTCGCGCAGCGCCTCCAGTTCCCGGTCGCGATCTTCAGGGCGGCCTTCGGCGTGGGCGTCGCAGTAGGCGCCGGTATGCAGCTCGACGACCTGAGCGCCGATCCGGTGGGCGGCTTCGATCTGTTTCATGTCGGCGGTGATGAAGATCGACACCCGGCAGCCGGCCTCTTGCAGCGGTGCGATGAAATGGGCCAGACGGTTTTCCTCTCGCGCGACTTCCAGCCCGCCCTCGGTGGTCTTTTCCTCGCGCTTCTCGGGGACGATGCAAACGGCGCGGGGCTTGTGGCGAAGCGCGATGGCCTGCATTTCCCCCGTTGCCGCCATTTCAAAATTCAGCGGGATGCCCAGAATCTGCATCAGCCCGTCGATGTCGGCGTCCGAGATATGCCGCCGGTCCTCGCGCAGATGCGCGGTGATGCCGTCGGCGCCTGCCTCCTCGGCAATGCGGGCGGCGCGCAGCGGGTCGGGACAAGCCCCGCCGCGGGCATTGCGGACGGTCGCCACATGGTCGATGTTCACACCAAGCCTGAGCCTGCCACCGGGTTGGGTCATGTTCGTTCTCCGCTAGGTCTCCGGGCGAACGTTAGCCGCGTTTCTTCGCTTCGTCAGCCTTTTTGGCGGCTTTTTTCGCCTTGATTTCCTCCAGCTTGGCCCTGAGCCGCCCGCGCCTGCGGTTCTTGTAGGCCGTGATGACCGGAACGGAAAGATAATAGCAGACAGAAGCGGCGATTGTCCCCGGAATCAAGCCACCGACAAGGTAGGGCAGGAACACTTCGGCATGGAAAGCCGCAAGGTGGGACCAATCCGCATCCGCATCAGTGAACAGGGCCACGAAATTCCGTTTCAGGGCCGTGGCGGCATCGGCGAAAATCGCGCCCAGCGGTTCTTCGCCGGCACCGAATGCGCCGGTTCCCAGCATGAGATGGCCAAGGTTCAGGCTGAGCGTGGCAATGAAGGGAAAGGTCAGCGGATTGCCGATGAACGTGGCCAGCAGCGCGGCCAGCATATTTCCGCGCATCAGTTTTGCCAGCAGCGCGGCCAGCACGAAATGCAGCCCGAACAGGGGCAGGAAACTGACCAGCACACCCGCAAAGATACCCCTGGCGATGCGATCCGGCGGATCGGGCAGGCGTTTCAGCCGGTGTTTTACATAGAGATAAGCGCGTGACCAGCCACCGCGCGGATAAAGGAAATCCGCGATGGCTTGCAGAACAGGGCGTCTGTCACGTCGCTTGAAGACCACGGATTCTGCTTTCCTTGTTGCCTGTGGCACTGGTTACGGTTTGCGCTCCGGGTTCCGCTCGCGATCAATGGCGGCTACATCGCTGTCGGCTTCCAGCACATGCCGGATGGCATGAAGATGTTCGGCATCGCGCAGGTCCACATCCATCAGCAGCCGGTAAAAGTCCGGTTTGCAGTCAACGAAGAGCATATTCGAGATATTGGCCTTCTGCTCTCCGATCAATGTGCAAATACGTCCCAGTACGCCCGCATCGTTGCGAATCGTCAGGTTCAGGCTGACCGTATGCACGGCGGGATGCCGGCCGCTGTGCCAGTGCAGGTCGATCCAGCGATCGGGCTGGCCATCGTAATCTGACAGCGCCTCGCAATCAATCGCGTGGACCAGAATGCCGCGGCCATGACAGGTGATCCCGACGATGCGCTCTCCGGGCACCGGCTGACAGCAATGCGCGCGTTTGAAGGCCTGGTCGCCGGGCAGCCCGACGATGGCGCGTTTCGCGTCAATTTCGTCGCCGCAGGCGGGGGACAGGTCGGGATAGAGCGTCTCCACCACTTTCCGGCTGGCCAGTTCGATGCTGCCCACACGGGCGAGGAGTTCCTCTGCACTGGCCAGACCCAACTGCCGGGCGGCGGTGGCAAGCGCCTTGTCGGTGGCCTTCTTGCCCACATGTTCAAATGCCACGCCGGCCAGTTCGCGCCCCAGTCTGATGTAGCGCCCCCGATCCTCTTCGCGCAGCGATTTGCGCACGGCGGCCTTTGCCTTGCCGGTCTTGACGATGGCGAGCCAGGTCGCCTGCGGGCGCTGTCCTTCGGCTGTCATGATCTCGACCGACTGACCGTTCTTGAGGTGCGTCCACAGCGGTTTGCGGACATGATCGACCTTGGCGCCGACGCAACTGTCGCCGATCCGGGTGTGGATGGCATAGGCGAAATCCAGCGGCATCGCCCCGCGCGGCAGTTTCACAACGGCCCCCTTGGGTGTGAAGCAGAAAACCTGGTCGGAATACATTTCCAGCTTTACGTGTTCCAGAAACTCGTCGTGATCCTCGGCGGTTTCGAACCGTTCCCTGAGGCCAGCGATCCATTCGGCGGGGTCAACGACAAAGGGATTTTCCGATTGCACGCCGTCGCGATAGGACCAGTGCGCGGCGACGCCGGTTTCCGCGATCTCATTCATCTGGGTGGTTCTGATCTGGACCTCGACGCGCTTGCCGTCGCGGCCCGAAACCGTGGTGTGAATCGACCGGTAGCCGTTCGATTTCGGCTGGCTGATATAGTCCTTGAAGCGTCCGGGCACGGCGCGCCAGCGCTGATGGATGGAGCCAAGGACGCGGTAGCAATCGGCATTGCTCCGGGTGATTACCCGGAAGCCGAAGATGTCGGACAGGCGGGAAAAGCCCTGATCCTTTTCCTGCATCTTGCGCCAGATCGAATAGGGTTTCTTGGCGCGTCCGAAGACGCTCGCCTCGATTCCGGCGCCGGCCAGTTCCTTTTCGATGTCGTTGGTGATCTTCTTGATCACGTCGCCGCTTTCCCTTTGCAGGGTGATGAAGCGCCGCATGATAGAGGTGCGCCCTTCGGGGTTGAGGACGTGAAAGGCCAGATCCTCCAGTTCCTCGCGCATCCATTGCATCCCCATGCGGCCTGCAAGGGGGGCGAAGATATCCATTGTCTCGCGCGCTTTGCGGGCCTGCTTTTCGGGGTCCATCGACCTGATGGTGCGCATGTTGTGCAGCCGGTCGCCCAGCTTTACCAGGATCACCCGCAGATCGCGCGACATCGCCATGAAGAGCTTGCGGAAATTTTCCGCCTGTTTCGTCTCGGAGGATGACAGTTGCAGGTTGGTCAGCTTGGTGACGCCATCGACCAGTTCGGCGATTTCGCGGCCAAACCGTTCGGTGATTTCCGCATGGGTCGATCTGGTGTCTTCGATGGTGTCGTGCAGAAGGGCGGTGACGATGGTTGCATCATCGAGCTTCTGCTCGGTCAGGATTGCGGCGACGGTGACCGGATGGTTGAAATAGGGCTCTCCTGAATGGCGGAACTGCCCTTTGTGCATTGCCATGCCATAGGCGTAGGCATCGCGGATCAACGCCTCGTTCGTTTCGGGATTGTAGTTGCAGACCAGTTTGATCAGGTCATCGGCAGTGATCATCCGGTCCGCACCCTCGGGCGTTGCGCCCTTACCGCTGCTCCTGCGCTTCCATCAGCGCGCGCAGGAGTTTTTCGTCCGACATGTCGTCTTCTTCCGGCCTGTTCGCCTCGGTCCCCATCAGCAGCGACATGGAATCCTCTTCCGGCTCATCCACCTCGATCTGGGTCTGATGGCTTTCGATCATGCGCTCGCGCAGTTCATCGGCGGTCTGGGTTTCCTCGGCGATCTCGCGCAGCGAGACGACCGGGTTCTTGTCGTTGTCGCGGCTCAGCGTCAGTTCCGCCCCGGCGGTGATTTCGCGGGCGCGATGGGCGGCGAACATCACCAGTTCAAACCGGTTCGGAACCTTGTCAACGCAATCTTCAACCGTAACACGGGCCATGGACGCTCCATTTCTCTCACATATCTCGGAAATTGCGTTTCTAGGCGGATCGAGAGGGCTTGACAACCCTGTTTCAGCCCATTTCGGCCTGTGACAGGGGGATGATCCGTTCGATTTCCCGCCGGTCGATGGCCGACAGCATTTCCGAAACGCTTCTGGCCAAGACCGGATGCCGCCAATCGGGGGCAATATCGGCCCACGGCGCCAGGACAAATCCGCGATCCTGAAGCCGGGGATGCGGCAGAATCATTTCCGCAGGCGTCCGAAGGCGCTGTTCCTCCGGCGGCAGGTCGCGCCATTCGGCATGGGTTGGCAGGTTGGGGGCAATCTCTTCTCCACAGGCCAGAAGATCAATATCCAGCGAACGCGGACCCCAGCGCCGGGTGCGCACCCGGCCATGCCGCCGCTCAATGGCGTGCAGATGATCAAGAAGCGCCCCGGCTGGCAGGGCGGTTCCGATTTCCGCCACGGCATTCACGAAATCCGGGCCCGCGCCCGGAGGGAAACAGGGGGTGCGATAGAATCGGCTGATCCGCCGTATCGTCGCCCCGGGCGTGGTGAAATCCTGAAGGCATGTCTTCAGGCGCAGGTAAATCAGGTGAATATCCGCAGGCTGGTTCGCGCCAAGCGCGATAAACGCGATTGTTTCGGGAATATGGTCGTTAAAGGGTTGCGACATCGCGAGGTTCGCCTAAATTTGCCTTCGGTTTCGCCATCCCGTGCGATAGGGTTCAATCCTTGGCCACCGCTTGCGCAGGTCTTGCGGACACTTTCGGACGGGATCATGTATTGAAAGGAATTTGAATGTTTTACAAGGACGAACGGCTTGCGCTGTTCATAGATGGCTCCAATCTCTATGCTGCGGCAAAAGCGCTTGAGTTCGACATCGACTATAAACTCCTGCGCGCGGAGTTCATGCGCCGGGGCAGGCTGCTGCGGGCATTGTATTATACTGCCTTGCTGGAGAATGACGAGTATTCCCCGATCCGTCCGCTGGTCGATTGGCTGAACTATAACGGGTTCACCATGGTCACGAAACCGGCCAAGGAATACACCGATTCCATGGGGCGGCGAAAGATCAAGGGCAACATGGACATCGAACTGGCCGTGGACGCGATTGATCTTGCGCCCCATGTGGATCATATCGTGCTGTTTTCCGGCGATGGCGATTTCCGCCCGCTGGTCGAAGGCCTGCAACGGCGGGGGGTGCGGGTGTCGGTGGTGTCCACCATCCGGTCGCACCCGCCGATGATTGCCGATGAATTGCGACGCCAGGCCGACAATTTCATCGAACTGAATGATCTGAAAGACGTGATCGGCCGGCCGCCGCGCGAACTGTAAGGGAACGGTTCGCGGCGCTGGCTGCGCCGGGCCATGCGGTGGCGAAGATGGCCGGGATGGCCGGGATGGCGAAGAAGGGTGGACGCGCTTGTGGATGCGCGCTACATCACGTTGCGTGAACCGAGGAGGCTCCGACCCGTGACCAAACCACCCCTGACACTTTATCTGGCCGCGCCAAGAGGGTTTTGCGCGGGTGTCGTGCGGGCGATCAGGATTGTCGAGATGGCCCTGGAGAAATGGGGTGCGCCGGTCTATGTGCGCCATGAGATCGTCCACAACAAATTCGTGGTGGACGGGCTGCGGGCGAAAGGCGCGGTGTTTGTCGAGGATCTCGACGATTGCCCGAATGACCGCCCGGTGATCTTTTCCGCCCACGGGGTGCCAAAGGCGGTGCCGGCAGAGGCCGCGCGGCGCAGGATGATCTATGTCGATGCCACCTGCCCGCTGGTCAGCAAGGTGCATATAGAGGCAGAGCGTTATTCCCGGAACGGGTTGCAGATGGTGATGATCGGCCATGCAGGCCACCCCGAGACCGTGGGGACGATGGGCCAGTTGCCGGAGGGCGAGGTTCTGCTGGTCGAGACCGTCGCCGATGTCGTGGCGCTTCGGGTGCGTGACCCGGAGCGGCTGGCCTATATCACGCAGACCACCCTGTCGGTCGATGACACCGCCGATATTGTCGCGGCGCTCAAGGCGCGGTTCCCGACCATTGCCGGGCCGCACAAGGAAGACATCTGCTATGCGGCCACCAATCGCCAGTACGCGGTCAAGGCGATGGCCCCGAAATCGGATGCCATTCTGGTGATCGGGGCGCCGAATTCCTCGAACTCGAAACGCCTCGTCGAAGTAAGCGCCGCCGTCGGGTGCGGGTATTCCCAGCTTATCCAGCGGGCGGGTGACATTGACTGGCGCGCGCTGGAAGGGGTTCGGTCCGTGGGCCTGACGGCGGGGGCGTCGGCCCCCGAGGTGTTGATCGACGAGGTGATCGAAGCCTTGCGAGAGCGGTTCGACGTTACGGTGGAGCAGATCGAAACCGCCCAGGAAAATGTCAGGTTCAAGGTGCCGCGGGTGCTGAGGGAAGAGGCATGAGATGCGGAACCGCCGGAACCGTCCGGCTTGCCTGAGTTCCTTGCCTATACCGACGGGGCCTGTTCCGGCAATCCCGGTCCGGGGGGGTGGGGGGTGCTGTTGCGCGCGGTGGATGGCGATCATGTTCTGAAAGAGCGGGAACTGAAGGGCGGCGAGGCCGGGACCACCAATAACCGCATGGAATTGCTGGCCGCGATCAATGCGCTGGAAGTGCTGGAGCGGCCTTCAAGGATCACCATCGTGACGGACAGCGCTTATGTGAAGAATGGCGTGACCGTCTGGATTCATGGCTGGAAGCGCAATGGCTGGAAGACCTCGAACAGGAAACCGGTAAGGAACGCCGATCTCTGGCTGCGGCTGGATGCGGCGCTGGCGCGCCATGACGTGACCTGGGAATGGGTGAAGGGCCATGCGGGCCATGCGGAGAATGAGCGCGCCGATGCGCTGGCCCGCGCCGGGATGGAGCCGTTCAGGCCGGGGCGGGCGCGACACGGGCCTTGAAACGCCCGGCGGCGCGCTCTCATCTGCGTGCCGATGGATGACGTGAACGCAGAAGATGACGGCAGAAGATGACGGCGGGACGACGGAAAGCGTCGGGAACATGCGCCCCTGATGTCAGAGTTGCGCGCCCCGCGGAACGGGAAAGCCGCGCAGGAAGGTTCCGGTGTCCTGCGCAACCTTTCCGGCGCGTTGCAGGCGCAGGAGTTCCACGGCGCCAGAGCCGCAGGCGACGGTCAGCCGGTCGTCAAGAACCCGTCCGGGCCGCCCCGACGCCGCGCCGGGGCGCGAGCCGAGCAGTTTGATCCGCTGGCCGCCATGTTCGCACCATGCGCCGGGAAAGGGGGACAGGCCCCTGATTTTCCGGTCCACCTCCTCTGCGGATTGCCTCCAGTCGATCCGCGCTTCGGCCTTGGTGATCTTTTCGGCATGGGTCACGCCGGCCTCGGGTTGCGCCTGCGGGCTGAGGGTGTCGAGCGACGCAAGCGCCCGTGCAATCGCCGCGCCCCCCAGAACGGCCAGCCGGTCATGCAGCCCGGCGGCGGTTTCCTCTGCCCCGATGGCCGTTTCGCGGGTCAGCAGCACCGGGCCGGTATCAAGCCCGGCCTCCATCTGCATGATGCTGATACCGGTCTGCACGTCCCCGGCCATGATCGCCCGGTGAACGGGGGCCGCGCCCCGCCAGCGCGGCAAAAGCGAGGCATGGATGTTCAGGCAGCCTTTCGCGGGCGCATCCAGAATGGCTTGCGGCAGGATCAGCCCGTAGGCGGCGACAACCGCCAGGTCGGCCCGGAGGGCGATGAATTCCGCCTGCGCCTCTGCGGTTTTCAGATCGGTCGGATGCCGGACGGTCAGCGCCAGTACTGCGGCGCGCAGTTGCACGGGGGTGGGGCGGTCTTTTTTGCCGCGCCCGGCGGGGCGTGGGGGTTGGGTGTAGACGCAGGCGATTTCGTGCCCGGCGGCGATCAGGGCGTCCAGCGCGGCGACGGCGAAATCCGGGGTGCCCATGAACACCAACCTCATTCCTGCCTCTGTAATTCTTCGGCCCCTTGCAGGGGCATCCTCCGCCCTGCCGGTATCCGGCCCCGCGGCTGATTGCCGGGGCGGGGCGCGACGGGGCGGACGCTCATGCGCGGGCCTTTTCGCGCTTCAGCTTCGCCATCCTGCGGGTGATCATCTGGCGGCGCAGCGGTTTGAGGTAGTCGATGAACAGCCTGCCGTTCAGGTGGTCGATTTCGTGCTGCACGCAGATCGCCCGGAGGCCGTCGAAATCCTGCCGATGCTCTTCGCCATCCAGACCCAGCCAGCGGACGGTGACTTCTGCGGGGCGCTCTATCCCGGCGAACTGTTCGGGGATCGACAGGCAGCCCTCTTCATATGTGTTGAGTTCTGCGGAAGCGGCGATGATTTCAGGATTGACCAGCACCATGGGGTGGTGCTCCGCCGCTTCGTCCCTGATGCAATCCATCACGATCATCCGCTCCGGTATTCCGACCTGCGGGGCGGCGAGACCGACGCCCGGCGCGTCATACATGGTTTCCAGCATGTCCCGGGCCAGCGCGCGCAGGGCGTCCGAAATATCCGATACCGGGGCGCAGACCCTTCTCAGGCGCGGGTCGGGATGGATAAGGATCGCTCTTCTTGTCATGACGCTGATTTAGGCGATGCGCGCGGGCGGTGCAACGGGCCTTGCGCATCGCCCCGATCCGGGTAGCCTGACGCGGATATGCACAGGGGGCAACGGGGACAGCAATGGGTTTCGATGAGTTGAGCGACCGCAGGGGGCTTGGAACCGCGAAATGGGACGGCATGGGTCCGGCCACCGGCGTGTCGGCCCCGGACGCCATCCCGATGTGGATTGCGGATATGGATTTCGCGCCTGCCGCGATCTTGCAGGACACGGTGCAAACCCTGCATGACAACGCGGCCTACGGTTATTTCACGGGGCAGGCGGATTACCACGAAGCCGTTGCCTGGTGGATGCAGGAGCGTCACGGCTGGGATGTCGATCCTGCATCCGTTGCAAGCACTCACGGGATTGGAAACGCCATCGGGCTTTGCCTGAGCGCCTACACGCAGCCGGGGGATGAGGTGATCATCTTCACCCCGGTCTATCATGAATTTCCGGGGAAGATCCGCAAGGGCGGGCGCGTGGTTCGGGAATGCCCGCTGGTCATCCGGGAAGGTGTTTACCGGATGGATACGGAGGCGCTGGAGGCGGGCATGACTGGGCGCGAGCGGGCGGTTCTGTTCTGCTCTCCCCACAATCCGGCCGGCCGGGTCTGGACGGTTGAAGAGCAGAAGCATCTGGCCGCGTTCTGTGCGCGGCACGATCTGTTGCTGATCGCCGACGAGATTCACCACGATCTTGTCCATTCGGGGTATCGGCACGTTCCGCTGCCGATGGCCGCGCCAGAGGTTCTGGACAGGCTGATCATGCTGACGGCGACCTCCAAGACCTTCAACATGGCGGGCGCCCGTATCGGCAACGTGATCATTCCGGATGCGGAATTGCGAAAGCCGTTCATGGCGTTGCTGGAGGCGCTGGACATCAGGCCCAACCTTTTTGGCCTGAGAATGGCGCAGGCGGTCTATTCGCCGGAAGGCGCGCAATGGGCCGATGGCCTGGTGGCTTACATAGAGGAAAACGCGCGCCTTTTCATCGGGGAAGTGGCGAAAATTCCGGGTGTGGCGCCGATGCCGATGCAGGCGACCTATCTGGCCTGGGCCGATTTCACCAATACCGGCATGGAGATGGCAGAGGTGATCCGGCGGGTAAAGCAGGACGCCCGTCTGGCCCCCGGTGTCGGCGCCGATTTCGGGTCTGGCGGCGAGCCCTGCCTGCGGTTCAATATCGGGACGCCCCGCGCCCGTCTGGCCGAGGCCCTGCGCCGTTTGCAGGAGGCTTTCGCCGATTTGCAGTAATGGCCGGTCAGCGGGTCAGCGGAACCGGTATTCCGGCCATTTCCGGCATACGGACAGCACAGCCCCGGCATCCGCACAATCGTTCCGGGGCATCCCCGAAGGTTTTCCCGCCATCGCAATGGCCGGTCTGAACCGAAGTGATCCCTGGGCACGATCACGATACTGGCGGCGATTGCCTCTGGCCATGCGCGCGATGCCTGCCGGTTACATGGACGATGTGGTGCGCGCAGGCGCCATTGCGACCGTATTCCGGGGTGTTGCGGGCTTTGCCGTCGGGACATTCATCGCGTTTCAGCTTGCCTTTCCGGCGCTGAATTTCGAATGGGCGCAGGGCCTTGCGAATTTTGGCCGGTTGCGTCCGCTGCACACCTCTGCGGTGCGGCTCTGGGGCGGCAATCTTGCCTGGTTCGTGTTCCGGGGTTATCAGCTTTTCATCGTTCTGGCGGCCACCGGCCATGTGCCGGGGGGCGCCCAATCCAAGGAATATGCAGAGCCGGAATGGTATGCGGACCTCTGGCTTGTTCTGGTCCGGGTGGCCTGTCTGGCGGTTTTTCTGGGCACCATTGTCAGGCGCAATGAAAGGCACATCCATGTGGCAAACTGGTTTTCCAGAGCTTCATCGTCTTTTACGGGATGTCCACGTTCGGCGGCTGGGCGTCGCCGGTTTTGCATTGATGAATGTGATGCTTCTGTCCGTCGCGGTCTGGTCGGGCGCAGAGGCGGCGACGCGGGATATTTGCCTCTGGATATGCGCCGCGATTGCATTGCCGACCATCGCCTTTTCCGCACAACCCTTTTTCCGCAACGCCCTGGGCGCGTTGTCGGCGCGCAGGCTGAACATGGATGTGCCGATTTCGCCGGCGATTCTGCTCGCCGCGGCGATGTCGTTGCACGAGACCGCCCGATCCGGGGAACATGCCTATTTCGACGCCGCGCTGTCGCTGACATTCTTTCTGCTGGCGGGGCGGTATCCGGACCACTGCACCCGGGCGGTTGCGCGTTCGGCGGCAGAGGAACCGGCCGCGCTGGAAGTGCCGCGCGCGGTGCGCCCCGGCGGCCGGATGCCCGTGGATGGCGTTGACGTCGAAGGCCAGAGCGGGATTGACCGGTCGCTTCTGACCGGCGAGACGCTGCCGGTATTCGCCGCTGTCGGGGCCGGGGTGAGCGCGGGCGAGGTCAATCTGACCGGCCCGCTAACGCTGCGGGTGACGGCGGCGGGGGAGGCCGCCTCGTTGCATCGCATGGCCGACCTGGTGGCCGCCTTGCGCGCGCAGGGAAAGCGGGGCGGCAAGACTGGCCGTTTACACTGGCACATCGGCCGCCTTGCGCGCGCAGGGAAAGCGGTCCAGGCGGCGCATGACGCGCAAGTGTTTGATGGGCCGCCTTGCGCGCGCAGGGAAAGCGGGGTTTCAGTCATATAATTCGCAACGACTGTCTCGGCCGCCTTGCGCGCGCAGGGAAAGCGGTTATCAAGCCGGACCCTCGCCCAGCCGGTTTCCGGCCGCCTTGCGCGCGCAGGGAAAGCGGGTGCTGCTGATGTCCGGCGATGAGGAGGCCCCGGTTGCCGGTCTGGCGCGGCGGGTCGGGATCGCCGACTGGATTTCGCGGGACCGTCCCGAGGAGAAGGCGGCGGCGATTGCCCGGCTGACGGATGCGGGCGCGCGGGTGGACGGGCTTGACGACACGGCGGCGCTGGCGGCGGCGCATGTTTCGATTTCTCCGGCTTCGGCACTGGACGCCGCGCGGGCGGCGTCGGACATCGTAATGCGCTGGGGCTGAGGTGACGGGATGGAGATGCCGGCCCTTCGGATTCCCGTTTCGCTTTTTCCGGGCGGGCTGGGTCTGGCCGCCTTCTGCTGGACGTTGCGCAGCAATCAGTACGAAGACCCGGAGGGTGACGGCCAGCGCATCCTGTCGGACGACCGGGACGACGCCCCGGCGCCGCGGGCATGATGATGATCGTCCTGAATTTTCTGCCTCCGGCGGGAGTATTTTTGCAAAGAAGAAGCGCGTTCAGACAATATTGATGCTGACCGCCCCCAGCCCCATGATCCTGACCCGGCAGCGGTCGCCGGGTTTCAGCGGGCCGACGCCCGCAGGCGTGCCGGTGAAGATCAGATCGCCGGTGGCGAGTTCGACCAGTTGCGACAGATGGGATATTACATCGGCCACCGGCCAGATCATCCGGGCGATGTCGCTGTCCTGCCGGGTTTCGCCGTTGACGATGGCGGAAATGCGGGCAAATTCCATATGCCCCGATTGTGCAACCGGGGTCAGGGCGCCGCAGACGGCGGAATTGTCGAACCCCTTCGCCATGTCCCGGGGGCGGCCCTTTTTTCTGGCGGCGGCCTGCATGTCCCGGCGCGTCAGGTCGTTTCCGGGGCCGTAGCCCCAGACATGGGCCAGTGCGAGCCCCGGCGCCATATCGTGTCCGCCGGTGCCGATGGCGACCACCAGTTCGGCCTCGTGATGCAGGTTCGAGGTGGCGGCAGGATAGGGGATTTGCGCCCCGTCCCCGATCAGCGCGCTGGCCGGCTTGGCAAAGAAGAACGGCGCCTCGCGGTTCGGATCGTGGCCCATCTCGCGCGCATGTTCGGCATAGTTCTGGCCCACGCAGTAGATGCGCCGCACGGGAAACCGCTGGTCGCTGCCGACGATGGCGACGGATGGAATCTCTGGTGGCGCGAAGGCGAATCCGGGCATGGCATTCTTTCTGCATCCGGTGGCAGGCTTGCCGATTCGTTCGGGCATTGCAAGCGGGTCAGGAGGGGCCGATCATATTGCACTCTATCTGCCGGGCGCGCAGGCGGCGGCAGGCGAGTTCCGCGCTTTGCTGCGTCAGGCCCAGGAAATTCGCGTCAAAAGCGCCATTGCGCTGAACGATGCGGCGCCGGGTGTCGCCCAGCGTGGACATTTCCTGAAGCGCGGTGCGCAGCAGGACACGTTCCGCCTGATAGCGGGTGTTGTAATGGCCGACATTCACGCCCCAGTGCAGCCCGCCAGAGCCGGAGACGCGGGTCACGATGACAGGTTCGGCGGGTTCGGCGCGCGGTTCCGGCCGGATTTCCGCGACTGCGGCGCCTGTTTGCCGGGGCGCTTCCATGGCAAAGACCAGCGCGACGGTTACGGCGGTATCTGTGGCGCTGTCTGTGGTGGTGTCTGTGGTGGTGGCCGATGCGTCTTGTGCTTCCTCCAGCGCTTCCAGAATGCCGCCTTCCATCGCCAGCAGGACATCTGTGGAGATCGGGGCGCGTTCCGGGCGCGGGGCCGGGCGCAGGCTGCGGGTCGGGGCCGAGGCGGCGCGGGACGGCGCGCTGCCGGAATTGCCCGTATGGGCCGGGCGGGCGGGCCGCCTGATCGCCGCCCGGCGCGGCGCGCGCTGAAAACCCATGTCGAGCAGTTCCGCCACGCGGGCATTGCGTGTGGCGGAGGAGCGGCCCCCGAAGACCGTCGCGATGATCCGCACGCTGCCGCGTTCCGCCGAGGCCACGAGGTTGAAGCCCGCAGCGTGGGTATAGCCGGTCTTGATTCCATCGACCCCGCGATAAGCGGACAGCAGGCGGTGATTGGTATTGCGAATCCGCGTCCCGCCCGCGTTGGCGTTCTGCCGTGAAAACAGGTTGTAGTATTCCGGGTAGTGATAGAACAGCCGCCGACCCAGATTGGTCATGTCGCGGGCCGTGGAGGTATGCCCGCGCCCGGTCAGGCCGTGGGCGTTGCTGAAGGTCGAACGGTCCATGCCCAGGGCGCGGGCGGTGCGGGTCATCCGGCGCGCGAATGCGGCCTCGGACCCGGAAATCGCCTCTGCCAGCGCGGTTGCGGCGTCATTGGCGGATTTGATGGCGGCGGCGCGGATCAGGTAGCGCAGCCGGATTTTCTGGCCAGCCTTCAGTCCCAGCTTCGACGGTGGTTCCGACGCCGCATTGCGCGAGATCGTGACCCGCGCGTCCAGCGATATTTCGCCATTTTCGACCGCTTCGAACACGACGTAAAGCGTCATCATCTTGGTCAGCGATGCGGGATGCAGCCGGGTGTCGGCGTTGCGGGAATGCAGAACCTCGCCGGTCCGGGCGTCCATCACCATCGCCGCATAGGGGGCCGCGAATGCAGGTGAGGAAACCAGCGCGGCCACACAGACCATGGCCGACAGAATCAGCCCCGATTTGACAAAATGCCCAAGACGCATCTTCACGTCGCCTGCCTCTTCACCTTGCTGCTGCCGGTTTTCCGGTCAGCGTCCCTGCCCACGCAGGTCGTAACACACAGATGAATCCCGGAAAACACCTAAAATTCAACAACTTTCAGGATGCCGTCGTGGCGGCGGCGGCGGGCCGGGGGGATGGCGGCAGATATTGTTGCCTGTGCCTGACCTGCCACAATATGTGCTTGATTCCACCTTGTCTACCTTGCTTCAACAATGTCACACAAAGATTGCATATCGGCGATCTGGCGAAAGCGCGGATGTTGGCGCGGGGCTTCGGCATGTTCCTGCCCCCATGCCAGACCGCCGGGGATGAACACCCCCCAGCCGCCCGCAGCGATGGCGGTTTCCATCATTGACAGGATAAATCCCTTTGTCCCAAAGCCGCAATGGCCCGGATTGCAACGCTCGGCCGGATGATCCGGCGCGGCATGATCGCGCAGCAGTTCGGGAAATCTCTCCCCGGTGATTCGGAAGAACCGTTCATTCTGCCACAGGGCATCATCCGCATCGAAGCCGATCGTCGTTACATTTCCGATCTTTGCGTCCTGCATTGTCGTTCCGGCCTTTTCACACCGGGATAGGGGATTATATAGTCGTTGCCGGTTTCATGGTGAAACTCCACCGGCCCGATGATCGTGAAATGGTGCAGCGGATGCGTGAGTCAAAGCCGTTCTTGATGTCGGATCAGGATGATCCGGGCGATCCGGGCGATTCCGAAACCGGAACGCTGCTCAGGACACGCACGCGCACCGCGCGCCCGCCGCTTTACAAGGTTCTTCTGCTGAATGACGACTTCACGCCGATGGAATTCGTCGTGCATGTGCTGGAGCGTTTCTTTGGCCTGACCCATGCACAAGCGTTCGAGATCATGCTGACCGTTCACAAGAAAGGGGTCGCGGTGGTCGGTGTGTTCAGCCACGAGATTGCCGAGACCAAGGTCACGCAGGTCATGGATTTCTCTCGTCAGCATCAGCACCCCCTGCAATGCACCATGGAAAGGGAATAGGGCCGGTGCCCGCAGCATGAGCACTTCGCGATTATCCCTGGCGGTCGAGACAGGTGTGTTCGACCTGCCCGCTGACGGGCCGATTGCGGTCTGGCGTCCGCGCGCCGATCAGGATCTGTCGGCACTGCCGGGGGATCGTGTCCGCATCATTCAGGGCTTTCGTCCGGATCATGACGCCTGGGCCGCGCGCGGCCTTGTCGTTGCACCCGAACCCGACGGGATGCGTGCGGCCTCGGTGATCTTCGCGCCGCGCTCAAGGGCCGGGGCGTTCGCGCTTGTGGAAATGGCGGCGCGCCGGCCCGGCCCGATCATCGTTGACGGGCAAAGGACGGACGGGATCGACAGCCTTCTGAACGCCTGCCGCAAACGCGCCGGGATCGGCGGGGTCATTTCAAGGGCGCATGGCAAGCTCTTCGCGATCCTGGATCATGACGGCTTTGCAGACTGGCGGGCGTCGCCCTGCGCCCGGACCGGAAGGCTTCGTGACAACGGCCGGGGTGTTTTCCGCCGACCGGATCGACCGGGGGTCGGCGCTGCTGGCCGCCGGACTGCCGGACAGGCTTGGCAGACGTGTCGCCGATCTTGGGGCGGGCTGGGGGTATCTCTCGGCAGAGATACTGAAACGCCCGGATGTGGGGGAACTGCATCTGGTCGAGGCGGAACATGCCGCGCTTGAATGCGCAAGGCGCAATATCGGCGACGCCCGGGCGCGGTTTCACTGGGCGGACGCCACCCGGTTCACCGCGCCGCACCCACTGGACGCCGTGGTCATGAACCCGCCCTTTCACACCGGCCGGGCGGCCAACCCCGGTCTGGGGCGGGCCTTTGTCGCCGCTGCCGCGCGTCTTCTGGCCCCGCGCGGGCGCTTGTGGATGGTTGCCAATCGGCATCTTCCCTATGAGGCGGCGCTGACCCTGCATTTCGACGAGATCACCGGAATCGGCGGCGATGGCGGCTTCAAGTTGCTCAAGGCGGCCCGCCCGCGACGACATGCTCGTTCCGGGGCGTGAAATCGCCTAACCTTACAGATGGAATCACCGAGGCCGCGACGACATGAGCTTTTCCATTGCAGGCAAGACGGCAATTGTCACCGGGGCCGCGAACGGGGTGGGGCTGGCGATTGCCAGGCACTTTCTGGATTCCGGCGCGAATGTCGTGTTCGCGGACATGGATGACAAGAGCCTTGTCGAGGAACTTGGCGAAAGTTCGGATGAGGGCAGCTTTCGGTACTTTGCCGGGGACCTGCGGGAGAAGCTGACGATCGCCAACCTTCTGTCCACGACGATCGACGCTTTTGAAAGGGTGGACATTCTGGTGAACGCCAGCCGCCAGATCATGCCGACAGAGCCGCTGTCGCCCGACGATACCAGCGTCAGGGCGTTGCTTGAGCAGAACCTGATGACCAGCCTGCGCCTGAGCCAGGCCATTGCCCGCAAGATGATCCGGCACGCGGAAGAAGAAGGCCGCGACGAAGGTTCGGTTGGCGCAATCATCAATATGTCGAGCATTGCCGCCGACCGCGCGCACCCGGATTTGCTGGCCTATTCCATCAGCACTGCGGCCCTGAACCAGATGACCCGGTCGCTGGCGGTGTCGCTGGCCGGGAAAAGGGTGCGTGTGAATGCGGTTGCCTTCGGCAGCATCCTCAGCGCCGGCCTGCGCGCGGTGCTGAAGGAAAACCCGGACTACCGCGAGGAAATTCTGGCGCGCACGCCCCTGGGCCGCATCGCAAAGGCGGATGAACTGGTTTCGGCGGTGCAGTTTCTGGCCTCTGATGCCGCCGACTTCATTACCGGGCAGGTGCTGGCCGTGGATGGCGGGCGCAGCCTTCTGGATGCGTCAACCGTCCCCGCGCACTAGGCCCCCGCGCATCAGGTCAAGAGATTGTGACTTCCGGTCGGGAAATTCCGTGCAAGACTGCGCGCGTGAACCGTGAAATGGGGTCAGCGTGATGAAAAAGGTTCTTGCCTGCCTGATCGTGTGCGCGCTCCCGGCCCTTGCGCAGGGATGGGCGACGCGCGACGGAGATGAATTCTTCACCCGACAGGAACTGCACGACCGGCTGGCCGGCCGGGTTCTGACCTTCCACGATAACGGCCAGTCGGAATTCGGCCCGAATGGCGGTTATTCCTACACCTATGATTTCGGCGGAACGGCCTATGGCGTGTATGAAGTCGGCGGCGACAGCACCGTCTGCATCCGGTTCGAAAACGGGGCGGCGCGCTGCGATCTTTATGTGACGAACAGCGCCCGGCTGATCGTCGTCACCGAAGAGGGACAGCGCTTTCCGGTTCGCCCCGAATCCTGAAGCCGAATCCTGAAGCCGAATCCTGAAGCCGGTTCAGCAGCGCGCGCGTCGGCCAGGCGTCGGCGGGCTTGCCAAGGCGGGCTTGCTCTGCCTGAACGGCGGCCCGGGTTCCGGCCCCCAGAATGCCGTCGATGCCGCCGACATCGTGTCCTCTGGCTTGCAGTTTCCGCTGGAGTTCCTGCATTTCCGGCCCCGACAGGGCAGGTGACGGATTGCCCGCATCATAGACCGGCGCCCCTTCCAGCCGGGTGGCGAAATAGGCGGCGGTGGTGACATAGACAAGGCTCCGGTTCCATTTGAGATAGACGTGGAGATTGGGATAGGCGAGGAAGGCTGGCCCGTTGCGCCCCATGGGCAGAAGCACCGAGGCCCGCAGGCTGGCAGGCCCCAGGGAACCATTGCGGGGCCGGACCCCCAGGCGTTCCCATTGCCGCACCGGCATCGTGGTTTCCAGGCCGGTTTTCGACCAGTCCAGAGTGTCGGGGACCACAATTTCCTGCAACCAGGGTTCATTGGCGCGCCATCCCAGATCGCGCAGCATGTTCGCGCCCGACATCAGCGCGTCGG
>CBDCFF010000005.1:0-17228 GCA_965216225.1 Paracoccaceae bacterium | reverse complement strand
TGACCAACTGGAATGGCCGGGTGGAAATTTCCGCCCCGGCCGGGGCCACGCCGATGATGATCGATTCACCCCAGCCCTTGTGCGCGGCTTCCAGCGCCACGCGCATCACCCCTACATTGCCCGTGGCGTCGAAAGTGTAATCCCCGCCGCCGCCGGTCAGCCCGACCAGATGGGCGACAATATCGCCATCGACCTTTGCGGGATTCACGAAATGGGTCATGCCGAATTTCGCGGCCATGGCTGCCTTGTCAGGGTTCAGATCGACACCGACAATCATGCTGGCGCCCGCCATGCGCAGGCCCTGAATGACGTTAAGACCAATCCCGCCCAGACCGAAGACGATACAGTTGGAGCCCTGTTCGACTTTCGCCGTATTGATCACCGCGCCGATGCCCGTGGTCACGCCGCAGCCGATATAGCAGATCTTGTCGAACGGCGCATCCTTGCGCACTCTGGCAAGCGCGATTTCCGGCAGGACCGTATGGTTGGAAAAGGTCGAACAGCCCATGTAATGCAGAACCGGCGTACCATCGGGCATCGAGAAACGCGATGTGCCATCGGGCATCAGGCCCCGGCCCTGGGTTGAACGGATCGCCTGGCACAGGTTGGTCCTGGGGTTCAGGCAATATTCGCATTCCCGGCATTCCGGGGTGTAGAGCGGGATCACATGATCCCCCGGTTTCAGGGTCTTCACACCGGGACCGACCTCCGCCACCACTCCGGCGCCCTCATGGCCCAGAATGGCCGGAAACAGACCTTCCGGATCGGCGCCGGACAGGGTGAATTCATCCGTGTGGCAAATCCCGGTCGCCCTGATTTCCACCAGAACCTCACCCTCTTTCGGGCCTTCGAGGTTCACTTCCATGATTTCCAGTGGTTTCCCCGCCTCTACGGCAACGGCAGCACGTGTGCGCATATCCTACCCTCTCTGTTTGACGTTGCAGGCAGAGTGGGCGAATCCCGTTCCTTATTCAACCAAAAGTCGCCGGACCATGGACCGAAGCCGCCGCCGCCCCCCGCCGCCGGAGCGGCGATTGCCCGCCAGCGCAATCGGTGATTGCGAAACCGGGCGCGGATGTGGAGGTTTTGCGGATCATTTCCGGGCAGGGACAGGGCAGGGATTGATTTTGCCGGGGACAGGGGCCAATCTCCGCCCATGACATTCCAGTCCGTGACGCCCTTCCCGCAACATCGCCGAATACCGGAACAGGTCAGTTTTGACAGACGCGAGATGGCCGAAATCATGTCGCTCTACGGGCGCATGGTCGCCGCAGGAGAGTGGCGGGACTACGGCATCACCTGCCTGCGCGACAGCGCCGTTTTTGCAGTTTTTCAGCGAACCGCGGAAAGTCCGCTCTACAGGATCGAAAAGCGGCCGAAGCTGAAGGGCAGGCGCCAGCAATATGCGCTGCGCGGCCTGAACGGCCAGATCCTGAAGCGCGGGGCAGAACTGAAGGCCATCCTGCGCGATCTGGAGAGAACGCTGATCCGCGCGGTAAAATGACGCCGGCATGGAGCATGTCAGGCAGGCAGGGCAGTGTTCAGGCAGGCAGGGCCAGCGGCAGGGCGCGCTCGCGGATCGGCAGATGCACGATGGCCGAAAACGCCCCGACTCCGACGCCGATCCACCAGACCAGCGTATAGTCGCCATGGATGTCATACATCCGGCCACCCAGCCAGACGCCCATGAAACTGCCGAGTTGATGGCTGAAAAAGACGATTCCATAAAGCGTGCCCATATAGCGCAAACCGTAGATATGCGCGACAAGTCCGGATGTCAGCGGCACCGTCGCCAGCCACAGGGAACCCATGGCGATGGAAAAGACAATGACGGAAGCGGGCGTGATCGGCATCAGGATGAACGCCGCGCCGATGATCGTGCGTCCCGTATAGATCGCCGCCAGCAGGTATTTTCTGGGATACTGCTTGCCCAGCCATCCCGCAGTGATCGTACCGGCAATATTGGCCAGACCGATGATCGACAATGAAACCGCGCCAAGTGCAGAAGTCGTCGTGATCCCGATTGCAGCCAGCACGCCGCCCGGTGCGATTGGCCGGCAGAGTTCCGTCACGAAGGCAGGGAAATGTGCGGTGGTGAATGACAACTGATAGCCGCAGGCGAAGAAGCCAAGAAAGATCATGGCATAGGACGGGTCGCGGAAGGCGCGGCCCAGGATTTCGCCCATGCCTGCCTCCGGTTCGGCCTTGCCTGCCGCCTCTGGCGCGCGCAGCATTGGCAGGCTCAGCAGTACCGCCAGAATGGCCACGGCGAAGATCAGAAACACCGACTGCCACGGCAGAAAACCCAGCAGGAATTCTGCGGCCGGCGGGCCGACCACCTGCCCCGCCGATCCGGCGGCGGTGGCGATTCCCAGCGCGACCGAACGATTTTCGTCTGACGAGGCCCGCCCGACGACCGCAAGAATCACCCCGAACCCGGTGCCCGCGATCCCGAAACCCACCAGGATTTCAAGCCATTGATGCGCCGCGGGGGTTACGGCAAAGGACGACAGCACCAGCCCGACAGCGTAACAGATTGCCCCGATGACGATGGCGCGCCGGTCGCCGAACCTCTCGGCAAGGGCGCCAAAGATCGGCTGGCCGATTCCCCAGAACAGGTTCTGGATCGCGATGGCAAAGGAAAACTCCGACCGGAGCCAGCCGAATTCTTCGGCAATCGGGATCTGAAAGACACCGAAAGACGCCCGGATCGCGAAACCCGCCATGACGATGATGCAGCCTGCAATCAGGACCGGCGTAAAAAGCGGTGCGCGTTCAGTCGTCATGACACCCCCGGATCAACCCTGACGAGGCTGGACAGTATTGCGCGCGGCGTCAATCCATTCCTTGCGGTGGGGCGGCCGGAGGCATCCACGCAGCAGGCTCATGCCACCGGCAGGCGCGCATATGTGGTGCCGACGCGAAAAGCTAACCCTTTCGGCCCGGCGGAACGCGGCCTGACCGCCCGCCCCTGCGGCGAGCCTTTCCGGCAGTGCCCAACCCCTCTGTCAGAACCCTTGTCATCGGATGATCGGGGAAAAGCGGCTGGTAATATGCGTGGATTTCCTTCAGCCAGACCTTTTCATCCCGATCCGCCGGAACCCCTATCGCCCAATCCAGAAAGATCGAACGGCACTCGCCCCCGGTGATTCCCTCGATCCTGTAACTGTCCTTGAACAGCCCGCGCGGATCCATCTGTTGCAGGTTCATGCGCGGCCTCCCGCAGGTTTCCGGGACAGCGCCCCGGTGATCACCGCATCGCTGGCGGCAGTGTTTTCGGAAAATCGCAGCCTGAGTGCGCCGGTGTCCGCAGCGCCTGTTTCACGCAGAATGAAGGATCGCCCCCCTTCGCCTATCTCATTCATATCCAATGGTTTTTCCGAGATCAGCCGCGAACCGATCCGGATTTTCCACAGCAAGGCATAGCACGATGACAGCGTTTCCGCCTCTTCCCCCGACAGCCAGCCAGACCCTGCCGCCGCAGCCAGTTGCCCGGCAAGCGCGGTCTCATGGCAGCCCGTCATCAGCGCCCCCGCCTCCGCCAGAAGTTCAATATCCTGCATACCGCCCGGCCCCAGTCTTGCTTCCCATTGTGCAGTTGCGGGCCTGGCCTCGGCCAGCCGCGCGCGCATGTCGATGACGCCGGACAGAACCTTTTCCGTCACGCCCTTTTCCGACAGAAGCCGACGGCGGAACGCCTCCACACTCGCCGCAAGCATATCCGGGCCCGCCACCCCGCGGGCGCGCGTCAGCGCCAGATGCTCCCAGGTCCAGGCTTCGCTCATTTGATACGATTGAAAGGATTCAAAAGACGTGGCGACCGGACCCTGCCTGCCGGAGGGCCGCAGGCGCATATCGACATCATAGAGCTTGCCGCCCGCCATGGGCGCAGTCAGGGCCGTCACCAACGCCTGCACAAGGCGCGCATAATAAGGCCGGGTCATCAGCGGGCGCGGCCCGTCAGAGCCTTCGGCGCCCCCGGCATCGTAGACCACGATCAGATCGAGGTCAGAGCGCGCATTCATGTTCCGTGCGCCAAGCGATCCCATCCCCAGAACCACCGCCCCGTTCCCCGGCGGCGGCCCGTATTTGCGGGCAAACTCCCTGATCACCGTGCGCCAGAGCGTGCGAATCACCGCCTCGGCAAGATCGGAATACTGCCTGCCCGCCTCCTGCGCATCCACAAGCCCCCGCAGATGATGGACGCCGACGCGGAAATGCCATTCGCGATGCGCGCGGCGAATCGCATCCAGCTTGTTTTCGTAGTCATCCGCAGCCGCCATCGTTTCCGAAAACAACGCATCCAGGCCATCGACCCCCGGCCATGCCACAAAGAACGACCCGCACAGCACGGCATCCAGAACCCCGGAATTGCGCGACAGGTGACGGGCAAGCGCGGGCGAGGTGGCGCAGATGTCCACAAGCAGGTCGATGAGTCGCCCGCTGGCTTCGAACAGGGACAGTATCTGCACCCCCGCAGGCAGGCCCGCCAGGAACCTGTCAAACTGCCCCAGGGCTTCTTCCGGTCGCGCAGCACGGTTCATCCGCGTCAGAATTTCCGGTTTTATCCTGTTGAATATGTCCTGTGCCCGCTCTGATCGCAGCGCCGGATAGGACCGCCACCGAGAGATCATCCGGGCGGCGTCGTCAGACAGCGATTCCGGCTCTGGCGCAGCCTCGCCCGGAGTGAAAAAACCCTCTGTCAACTCATGCACGCCGGTCAGGCGGTCGAACAGTTCACGCTTCAGCGCATCGACATCAGTGCGGCCCATGAGGTGCGCAAGACGTTCAAACCCTTCGTCACTTCCCGGCAGATCATGGGTCTGGGCGTCGCCGATCATTTGCAGGCGATGTTCGGTTTCCCTGTAAAAAACATAGTTGTCACACAGTATCACGGAACATTCCTCTGGCAGCCATCCCTTGGCGGCGAGCCGCGCCAGCCCCTTCAGCGTTTCGCGAACGCGCAGGTCGGGATCACGGCCACCGGCGATGATCTGGCTGGTCTGGGTCAGAAACTCTATTTCCCGGATGCCCCCACGCCCGAGTTTGATGTTGTGGCCCGGCAGGGTGATCGGACCGCCCAGCCCCTTGTGATCCCGGATGCGCAGACGCATGTCATGGGCATCCTGAATGGCGGCGAAATCCAGATGGCGGCGCCAGACAAACGGGCGCAGGCGCTCCAGATACCGCTCTGCGGCCTTCAGATCGCCGGCGCAGGGCCGCGCCTTGATATGGGCCGCGCGCTCCCACGTCCGGCCCACGCTTTCATAATAGCGTTCGGCAGCTTCCATCGACAGGCAGACCGGCGTGGCGGAGGGATCCGGGCGCAGGCGCAGATCGGTGCGGAAAACATAGCCCTCGCCCGTCATGTCCGACAGTTGCGCGGTCATCCGGCGGGTCGCACGGATAAAGCCCGCCCGCGCATCGTGATAATCGCCGGGGTCGAAACGGGTTTCATCGAACAGGCAGATCAGGTCGATGTCGGAGGAATAGTTAAGCTCTCCCGCGCCCATCTTGCCCATGGCCAGCGCGACCATACCGGCCGCATCGGGCACATCGTCGGGCGACATGCCGGGCAACCTGCCGCGCCTGATTTCCGCGCCCACCTGCGCTTTCACCGACAGATCGACGGCGAGGTCGGCAAAACGGGTCAATGCGACGGTAACGTCTTCCAGCGCCCAGATACCCCCAAGGTCGCAAAGCGCGACCAGCAGCGCCACCCGTCTCTTGGCCTGTCGAAGTTCATCGGAAAGCCGATCCGGCGCGATTTCCGGCAACGGGTCGAGGACGCCCAGCAATGCGTCCTGCGGACTGCCGGAAAGAACCATGCCCAGCCAGTCGGCCTCTCTTTGCGCAAGCCCTGCCAGATACGGACTGCAACCGGTCGCGCCACGAATCAGTTCGGCGATCTCGCGGGGCTGCCCGGAGAGCCGGGCCAACGCCTCTGCGCCCCTCTCGGGATTGTGGGGAATCGGGCAGCGGGTGATACGGGATGAAAATGTCATGGGCCGAAGATGCGGCCCCATGTGCAGGCGGTCAATGGGGCTTGAACCGGCGCGCCGCAAAAGGCAGTTTCGAGGCTCCGGGAGGATCCGTGCATGAGCAAGAGCCTGAAACGTGTACGCGAAGCGCTGGCCAAAGCCGGTTTGAGCACCGAAATCCTGGAAATGCCTGACGAAACCCGCACCGCCGCGCAGGCGGCCTCTGCTGCGGGATGCGTATTGGACCAGATCGTCAAATCCATCGTGTTCAGGGGCGAAACAAGCGGCGATGCGCTGTTGTTCCTGACCGCGGGCGGCAACAGGGTCTGCCCGCAAAAGGCGGCAAGGATCGCGGCGGAGCCATTGGGCAAGGCCGATGCGAACCTTGTGCGCGCGCAGACCGGTTTTGCCATCGGCGGCGTCGCGCCCGTGGGGCACCTGTCACCGATACGCTGCTTCATGGACCCGCGCCTGACGGATTTCGGCACGGTCTGGGCGGCGGGGGGCACTCCGCGCCACATATTTCCATGCAACCCCCTGGAAATTCAGCGCATTTCAAACGCGCAGGTGGCCGATTTCACGACCGACCGGGAGTAATGTAAAAAAATTTACATTGATCCTTGAATTCCTGTCCGGTGCTGCCAATCTGTGTGATGTGAAAAGCATTCACATCCATGCAGACAAAGGATTGGAGACCCGTATGAGCAACGTCGCAGCCTGGCCTTCGCAAGCCGGGAACTGGCTGGATGAACGCGGCAAAGGCGCCTGGATCGCAGCCATGATCATTGGATTCATCGGTGTTGTCACGTAACCCGGAGAGGGCAGAAGAAGCTTGCGAAGCCAGTTCTGAAGCGGCACGAGCCGCTGCATTCCAAGCGTCAAATGCTTCGACCTGATGCAATGGGAAGGATCGGTGCATCCGCGGGAACGGGTGCGAAATACCGTATGCCGTCTGCACCGCCTGACCCTTCGCCATCCAGACATCGAAACACGGCGAATGGGGACCGAGAAACAGTTTCGCACGGCGGAATGGATTGATGCGAACCGTTGCAATCCGCCCGGCGCCCGATACCCTTGCATTGCCTTCTGCCGCTTTCGAAACGGCAAGTGGCTGTTCCCGGCCCGATTGTTGAGCCCCTTGTGAGACCGGTGTTCGATGCCCGGAGCAATCTCGCGCATGGCCGCACCACAGGATCCCAACTTGTCGGCGATGAAGCGTTTCGGCGTTTGCCCCTGCTTCTTCATCAATCGGACAAGCAGGCGCTTCGCGGCCTTCCTGTCGCGACGACGCTGAAGAATTTCGTCAAGCACGATCCCATTCTCGCCGACTGCTCTCCACAGCCGGAACTTCCGGCCTTTTATCTTCACGACGACTTCGTCCGGATGCCAGATGCCGCCCGATGGAGGCTGTTGTCGGCGCAAGCCACGCGCGATGATCGGGCCAAATTTCACAACCCACCGTCGGAGCGTTTCATGGGAAATGTCGATCCCGCGCTCCAAAAGCATCTCTTCGACTGCGCGCAGGCTGAGGTTAAACCGACAATAGAGCCAGACTGCATGGGCGATGATTTCTGGCGGAAACCGCTGGCGTTTGTAGCTGATGGCGGATGTGCTCATCTCGGCGTCTTGCCTGTTGATGCAAAGACCAACAACTCGAGAGAGGTTATGTGACAACACCCTCTCTGCCGTTGTGCGGGGCGCACACAGTTGGCCACCGGGGAACTGGTCCGTCTGGACAAACGGGCGTTGCATCACCACGAAAGATATTTGACAGTACCAGCTATTGGCTTTTTGCCCGCCGCGATGCGGTGTCACGCAAACAATGGGAATTGCCTGAAGCGGCAATGCGATAGGCTGGCGTCGGGGCGTTGTTGCATGGAAGTTGAAAATTTTCTGGATTCCCCCTTGTTGAGGTTTGTGCTTCACGCTGAGGATGCCACAGTCTTTTTCCTCAGCGGCGCCTTCATCTGCCAAAGCAACATATCGCGTCCGAAACTGGCCCGAATACAATCGAGCCCTGATTGCGCGTGGTCAGTTCACTCTCTGGATCGCCGCAGAGGTTCTGTCTTGCCGGCGGGCGCGCAGGGGTAAAGGGAAGCGTTACAGCGATGTGGCCATTCTGGCCGCGCTTTGCCTGCGCCCGGTGTCCGGGCTGACCTTGCGCCAGACCCGGGGGTTTCTCTCAAGCCTGGTGACGCTTATGGACCTGACAATCGAGATAGCGCATTATTCGACGTTCTCGCGCTGGGCGGAAGGATTGGAGGCGCCACGTCTCAAACCCCGCGCAAACGGCCCGGTCAACCTTGCCATTGATGCGACGGGTCTGAAGATGTTTTGCGAGGGCGAGTGGAAGATGCGTCGGCATGGCAAGGACAAGCGGCGTATCCGTCGCAGGCTGCATCCGGGCGTGGATACCGTGAGTGGTGACATCATGGCTCATGAACTGACCATCAGCGATGCCCGTGACGGGCCCCGAACTGCCCGGCCTTTTGACGCACATCGAAACCGCGCCTGAGGCCGTGAGCGCCGACAAGGCCTGTGACAGTTCTGCCAATCGTCGCGCCATCCTGAAGCGGGGTGCAAGGCCCGTCATTGCGCCCCGAAAGGGGCCGCGATCACACCGCCAAGACACCGCCAGGACACCTCGGGGACCGCCGCCCACGACCCGCCGCCCACGAGGGGCCAGGCCGTGCAGAGGATCGTCGAGATCGGGCGAAAAGGGTGGAAACAGCAAAGCGGCTATCACCGCCGCTCGCTCTGCGAAACCGCAATCTTCCCCTGTGAAACGATCATCGGACCCGCCCTCTCATCACAAAAACCGGACACCCGGAAGACCGAAGCCGCCGTCGGCATCCACTGCCTCAACACATTCACCGCGCCTGGCATGCCAGACAGCGTGAAAATCTTCCGAACATTGGGTAAAGCGGGTGTTCGTTCCCTTGGCAATCCATGCAACAACGCCCCACAAGACCGGTAACGTCCTCAACGTCATGCCGAAATCCGTGCAGTGTCACATCCCATGTGATTGCATGGCTGTTTTCTGAAGAGATCGGGCTTTTCTCGATGCCAGTCCTTGAGCGCATCGATTGGCGTGCGGCCTTTCAGAACGGATTGCGGCAGCTGGCCGTTGTAGAGGCGGACGTAGCGGAGAAGCGTCTGTTCGAGGTCCTCGCCGCTGCGGAAACGGTGGCTCTGGAGCACGTCCCCGATCCGACCGTTGAAACGCTCGACCATGCCGTTGGTCTGCGGCCGCATCGGTGGGGCCAGGCGATGCTCGATCCCGAACCCGGCGCAGAGGCGGCCGAACTCATGATTGCCGGTCGCGGCGCGGCGGCGAAGGCCGAAGAGCCTGTCGATGAACTCCTTGCCGTTGTCGGTCAGCACGCGGGTGATCCGCATCGGGGCGGCGCGCTCCAGGTCGCGCAGGAACCGGCGGGCGTTGGCCGCAGTCTTCGCCGGATGGATGCGCACGAAGACCCGGCGGGTGGCGCGGTCGATCACGACGAACAGATACCGGGGCCGGTCCTCATCGGCCATCTGCGGCAGGTATTTCACGTCGATGTGGATGTCGCCGGGCTCGTATGCCTTGAAAGGCTTGTGCGCGGGCTTCGCCACCTTCGGCTTCAGGTCACGGAGGGCGCCGACCCCATGCCGACGCAGGCATCGGTCCAGCCCGGAGCGCGAGACGGTCGGGTTGAGAAACTCGCGGACCACGGCGAGCAGGTCGTCGAGCGGCAGCAGCAGCGTCTTCCTCAGCGAGACGGCCACGGCCTCCTGTGCTGGCGTGAGTGTGGTCTGCAACCTGTGCGCCGTGTGGCTCCGATCATGGACGGTGTCTCCAGACGGTCTGCTCCGAGATGCCGTAGCGCTCGGCCACGATCCACGCGGGCTCTTTGCTCGCTTGGATCGCGGCCCTGATCTTCGGCGTCGTCGTCGCCTGCTTGTGCAAAGAAATCAGCATGTCTTGCCTCCGTCCCGAATCTCACGCAGGACCGATCTTGCCATGAACAGGCCAGAACAGCGAGGGTCTATCTGATCGTCCGGGATGGAACTCATAGCCAAGATGCGCAGTTAATTCGGCGCCCAACATCCGTTCCATCAACTTGATCTTGAGCTCCTTCATCAGCCCGGCATCGCCGAGCAAATCCTCAGGCCGCTCGCAGCCCTCAGAAGTTCCCTGGAAATCGTCATCGTCATTGCTCCTCTCACAAAGCATGGAACAGATCAGGGATACACAGATGATCGGACACTCTCCGACCGCCGACTCGACCGCCGACTTGGCCGCCGATGAACTGGACGCATTCGAGGAAAAACGGGCCGGAAAACATGCCTCCATCGCCCCGGCCTGGCGCCGGGCGTGGCAAGAGGTGATACCGTTCCCTGCCTTCGAACCGGCGATCCGCAGGATCATCTGCACAACGAATGCCATGGAAAGCCTGAACCGTGTGATCCGCAAATCCATCAGGACGCGCGGCTCGTTCCTGACCGGGGAGGCGGCGACCAGGCTGATCTGTCCGGCAATCCGGAACTTCGAAAAAGGAGGCAGAAACGTCCGCGAATGGTTTGCTGCCTGCAACCAGTTCGCTATCATGTTCGACGAGCGCTTCAATGCGTGACCGTATTTGAAACCCCCACGGACCGGGACAGATACACAGAATTCAGGACACTCCCGATCATCGGGCCAGATATCGTCGCCGGGCTTGCCCATCCTGACAGCCATCTTCTCGTCAACCGTGTTGCGTACCCTGGCGCGGCGACCAGCGTGCTGGCGACGGTCCGACCGGACATCGCGATGTAACCGGCCTCGCGCAGCGCGCGTCGAACCGGCTGAAAAGCCCCTCGATCACGCCTGCCCTGGTCAGACGCTCGCGGAACACCCGAATGGTCTTCGCGTCCGGAACCCGGTCATGCAACCCGAGCCCGGGGAAACGCATGAACGACAGCCGGTCCGGGATCAGGAACTCTGCGCGGTCATCACCGGGATTGTCTTGCGCCTGGACAATCAGGATCCTGAACATCAGCACGACGTCACAGGGCGGGCGCCTTTCGAGCCGTCCGAGTACGCCAGAGCCTTCACAATATCCGCACGGAAAATCTCGAAATCAGACGCCCCGGCACAGGCTTCCAACTGATCGCCATGATCGCTCGACCGCTTCCGGCGGTCATCCATGTCAGAAAATCCCGGCTGTCCGACCATCTGCCGCTCTTGTCACGAGGCGCCGGGAGTGAACCGGATTCAGACCGGATTGGCGAGGTAAATCGAGACCCTCAGCTCTATTGCTTCGGAGAAAGCGGAAACGCCTGCAAATCGGCCCTGGCGCTGGAACTTTCCGGGCTGGGCTGGACGCCGGTCCATGTGGATTTCTTCAACGGAGAGGCGCGCAGCGCGGACTTTCTGAAGATCAATCCGATGGGCGAAGTGCCGGTTCTGATTGATGGCGATGTCAAACTGACCCAATCGGGCCTGATGCAGACCTATATCACCGGGAAGACCGGGAAATTCGGCGGCGCCACGACCGAAGAGGCGCGCGAGGTTCTGCGCTGGCAATTCTGGGACAACCACAAGATGTCCAGCCAGTGCGGCACGGCCCGGTTTCTGATGAACTTCCTTGCCGAAGAGAAACGCCCGAAAGAGGTGATCGCCTTTTTTCAGGGGCGTCTGAAGGTTGCGTTCGGCGTACTTGACCGGGCACTTGCAGGCCGGGGCTGGCTGGTGGGCGACGGCCCGACGAATGCCGACCTGTCCTGTTGCGGGTATCTGTTCTATCCTGAACCGTTTGGCTTCAATCGTGCCGATTGGCCCAATATCGACGCATGGCTTGCCCGCATTTCGGAACTGCCGGGCTGGAAACATCCCCGTGACCTGATGCCGGGCAGACCATCCGACCGCGCATGATCCGGCCATGGGATGCCTGCGAAGTTCCGCGCGCCCCGCTGACAGACATCCGTGAACCGGGGGCCATCATCCGGCTGTTGCAGGATCGCGGTTCGTCTCGCTGCGCCGTGTGCGCACAAAGATGACGATGCCCGACACGATGATGATTGCGATTCCCGACAGCGCGACCGCATCCGTTTCCTGCCGCCACAGCACCCACGACCAGGCGGTTGCGAAGATCAGGAAAGAATACTCGAATACCGCAATGCAGGAGGCATCGCCAATCTGGTAGGCCCGCGTCAGCAGGAAGACCGCGCCGATCGAGCCTGCAACCTGCAAGGCAAGCACCCCCCACAAACTCGATGTTGGCGCGATCCATCCCGATGTGACAAAGGCAAGACCGGCGCTGTCGGTTTCATGGGGAAACAGCGTGAAGAAGATCAGCGCGATCAAGCCGATCCCCCCGAGCATCAGAAATGACCATGCGGTCAGGCACAGGGCCTCCTCGCCTGCACAGAACCTGCGTGTAAGCAGCATCGACAACCCGTAGAACGCCCCGGACAATATCGGCATGAGCGAGATGAAGGACACATCCTGCGGGGCGGGTTTCAGAATCAGCAACACCCCCGCAAACCCCGCCACCATCGCCGCGACCCGAAACAGCCCGATTCGTTCGCCGAACAGGACAACGGAGAAAATCAGAATCCACATGGGCGAGGTGAACAGGCCCGATCCGACCTGCGCAATCGGCAATATGCCAAGGCAGGTGAAATAGATCACCATTCCGACCGCAAGAAGCAGCGTGCGCAGAAAGGCCCGGCGGGCATTGCGGGGCCACAGGGACACCCCGGCCACGCGCGAAATCAGCAGAAAAACCGGGAGCATCAGGGCGGTGCGCATCGCATGGAACTGCCATAATCCGGTATCCTGTGCGGCGATCACGAAGAAATTGTCCACAAGGCCCAGGATCGCCATGGCGCAAACCACGCAGGTCGCGCCTTTGAAGGTTCCTGATTTTTCCATTCTGCCCACCCGGAAATTCGCGCGTGCGGAAATGCTATACACGGATAATCGGCGCAGCCCAGCGGTATCGGTGGCAATCGCCGGTTTGGCGCGCTGCGCCCGATGCGCAACGGCGCGGGGGGATCGTGTCTTTCGGCGATGCCGCGCCTGTGCCGACAGACAGGAATGAATCCGCCCGGTCGCGACCGGGCGATGGGCGGGCGCGAAGGCTCTGGCCTCTGGCCGGGCGCCGGTCAGTTGCGCATGTGTTCGTCGGCGCAGTTTTCCCTGTGTTGATTGAATGTTATCCCCGAATCCCTGTCACCGTTGGAACAACTGACGCAACTTGCATGGCCGCCACGCAAGGCAACCTGTCAAGGGCGCGTGCGATGCGCCCGGTTTGTGCGGGTTCCGGCGTTGTCTGCGGCTGCCGCCTGCGGTACTCTCTGCCCAGGCAGATACAACATGCAGGATGTGCCCGCCGGATGACGGCGCTGAGCAAATATCAACGGCTTGAATCCACAGGCTTGTGGCGCGCGACGCCCGATGCGCAGCGGCGCGAGGTGATCGTGTCTTTCGGCGATGCCACGCTGGTGCTGTCGGACAGGAATGAAACCGCCCTGACCCATTGGTCGCTGGCGGCGCTGAAGCGCATCAATCCACGACAGCGGCCAGCGCTTTACAGTCCCGGCTCTGATGACACCGAAACGCTGGAGGTCGAAGACGATCTGATGATCTCTTCGATCGAAAAGGTGATCGCCGCCGTGTCGCGGCAAAGCCCGCATCCGGGCAGATTGCGCCGGACAGCGCTGGTTGCAGGTTCCGCCATCGTCCTGTCGCTGATCGTCTTCTGGCTGCCGGGGGCGCTGGTCAGCCATACGGCCTCGGTGGTGCCGGATATCGCACGGCAGGCGATCGGCCGGCAGCTTTTGGAGAATATCCAGCGCCTGTCAGGCAAACCCTGCGACAACGCCAACGGCCGCCGCGCGCTCAACGCGATGCGGCTGCGCCTCGTCCCCGGAATGCGCAGGCTGATCATCCTTCGCTCCGGCGTTTCGGAAACCGGACATCTGCCGGGCGGCATCGTGTTGATGAACCGGGCGCTGGTGGAGGATTTCGAGAATGCCGAAGTGCCCGCCGGGTTTGTCATTGCCGAAGCGCTGCGCGCCGAAAACCGGGATACGCTGACGGAACTGTTGCGGACGGTGGGGCTGATTCCGACCTTCCGGCTGCTGACCTCCGGTCGCATTCCGCAAGACGCGCTGCTGGGCTATGCCGAACATCTTTTGACCGAAACGCCACCGCCGCCGGACCGGGATCGGTTGCTTGCCCGTTTCGGTTCTGCCGGTGTCAGTTCCACGCCCTATGCCTATGCGCTTGATCCTTCCGGCGAAACGACGTTGCCGCTGATCGAGGCCGACCCGATGCGCGACCGTGAAACGCAGCCGGTCCTTGGCGACAGTGACTGGGTGAGTCTTCAGAATATCTGCGTCGGTTAGGGCGCTGCCGCCGGTGTGCTGTCCGGTCGCTATCCGGGGCGCTATCTGGTGCCGAACATCCTGTCGCCCGCGTCGCCCAGTCCCGGCATGATATAGCCCTTTTCATTCAGACAATCATCAAGTGCCGCGGTGACAATGGGAACGTCCGGATGCGCCTCTCTCATCCGGGCAACGCCTTCGGGCGCGGCAAGCAGGCAGAGAAAGCGGATATTCCTCGCGCCCGCCCGTTTCAGCAGATCAATCGCCGCGGCAGAGGAATTGCCGGTCGCCAGCATCGGATCGACGGCGATGACCAGCCGATCCTCCAGTTCTTCCGGCACCTTGAAATAATACTGAACGGGTTTCAGCGTTTCCTCGTCGCGATAAAGCCCGACAAAGCCGACCCGCGCCGACGGGATCAGTTCCAGCACCCCGTCCAGCAACCCGTTGCCGGCCCTGAGAATCGAGATCAGCGCGAGCTTCTTGCCGGCAAGGACCGGTGCGTCCATCTGTGCCATCGGCGTCGTTATCCGCTTGCCGGTCATTTCCAGTTCGCGGGTGATCTCATAGGCCAGAAGCTGGCTGATCTCTCGCAGAAGCCGGCGGAACTCCGCCGTGGGGGTGCCAACCCGCCGCATCAGGGTCAGCTTGTGCTGCACCAGCGGGTGATCGACGATGGTCAGGTGATCCGTCATTCTCCATCCTCCTGCCTGAACCTGTCAGGATCGCGCCTGAGCGGTCAGAAAATTCCTGCCGGGCCCGTGCGCCGGTATCCCCAGATGTGCGGCGACAGAGGCGGCGACATCCGTATAGCCGCAATGGCCGATTTTGCCCACGCCATATCCGTGAACGAGGACCGGCACGCGCTCTCGGGTATGGTCCGAACCCACCCAGGTCGGATCATTGCCATGATCGGCGGTAAAGACGATCATGTTCCCCGCAGCCGCCCCGGCCGGCATGTCCGCGATGCACGAATCGAACCATTCCAGGGCGCGGGCATAGCCCGACACATCGCGGCGATGGCCGTTACAGGGTGTCGAACTCGACGAAATTGGCGAAGGTCAGACTGCCGTCGGGCGCGGTCCTGATCAGGTCGGACAAATGCCCCATCAGGTCGGCATCGCTGCCCTTGCGCACCTCATCAATGCCGCGCATCGAGAATATGTCGCCGATCTTGCCAATCGCCTGCACCCGCCCGCCCGCCGCCCGCACCCGGTCGCACAGCGTCGGCCCTGGCGGCGCAATGGCGAAATCGCGCCGGTTGGCGGTTCGGGCAAATCCTGCTTCCGGCGATCCGGCAAAAGGCCGCGCGATCACCCGTCCCCACCTGCATCGCGTGCAGCACCGGCGCAAGCGTCCGGCACATGTCCAGCAGACGGTCAAGGCCGAACCGCCCTTCATGCGCGGCGATTTGCAGGACGCTGTCGGCGGAGGTATAGCAGATCGGCCAGCCGGTCCGCAGATGTTCGGTCCCGAAATCGTCGATCACCCGCGTACCCGAGGCATGGCAATTCGCAAGCGTTCCGTCCGTCCCCGCAGCGCGCGCAAGCCCCCCCATCAGTTCAGGTGGAAACGCAGGTTGCGTATCGGGAAAGAAATGCCAGTTCCACGGAACCGGAACGCCCGCCAGCTCCCAATGGCCCGAAGGCGTATCCTTGCCGGGGCTGATCCCGGTCGCAGCGCCCCACAGCCCCTTTGGCGTCGCGTCAAGCCCCGGCGTCGCGATGCCTGTCGAAAGCCGGATCGCCGCGCCCAGCCCCAGCGCATCCAGACAGGGAACCCGCAACGGGCCGCTGCGCCCCTCTTGCGCGCGCCCGTCCGCGCAGGCCCTTGCGATATGGCCCAGCGTGTTGGCCCCGGTATCCGGCGCCTGTCCGTTAAAGAACCGGCCGGCGTCCGGGGCGCCGCCGCAGCCGGCGGAATCCATCACGATCAGAAACGCGCGGCTCATGCGCAAACCCTTTCGTGAACCAGCGGGGTGTGCGCCGCCGCCTCGCCGATCACGAACAGCTTTGTCACCTGCCGGGCGGCAGCCTCCGCCGCCCCCTGCGAGGCGGCGTGAACCCGGACCAGGGCCTCGCCTTTCCCGACCCGCGCGCCCTTGCGCCGCACCTGTGTCAGGCCGACCGCCGGATTGATCCCTGCGCCTTCGGTCCGACGGCCGCCGCCGAGGCCGACGACCACCTGCCCCAATCCGCACGCGCCGATCCTCGGTGACACTGCCGGATACCGGGGCGGGAACATCCAGAACCACCGGCGCCCGGGGCAGTCGGGTGCGCCAGGCGTCGCAAAAATCCTTCGGCCCGCCCAGCGCCGCAATCATCCGGCCAAAGCGTTCCATCGCGCGCCCGTCCGACAGCGAGCCGCGCACCGCCAGCGCCCCGTCCTGTGCCGATGACGCTAGGCCGCCCAGCACCAGCAATTCCCCGCCCAGAATGCAGGTCAGTTCGGCCAGCGGGCCGCCGGTCCCGCCTTCCAGCACCCGCATGGATTCGATGATTTCCACGGCGTTGCCCAGCGCCGGGGCAAGCGGCTGGGACATATCGGTGATCAGCGAAACCGTCGGACAGCCCGCACCGCTTGCGGTGTCGGTCAGCGCCCGGGCCAGAGAACGCGCATCCTCCAGCGACGCCATGAACGCGCCGTCGCCTGTCTTGACATCCAGAACCAGCCCCTGCACCCCTGCCGCCAGTTTCTTGGACAGGATCGACGCCGTAATCAGATCAATGCTCTGCACCGTCGCTGTCACGTCCCGTATGGCGTAAAGCCTCTTGTCCGCTGGCGCAATCCGGTCGCTTGCCCCCGACAATCGCGCACCCGATCCGCGCCACCATCCGGCGCAGCGCCGCCTCGTCCTGCCCGGTTGAAACACCGGGAATCGACTCCAGCTTA
>CBDCFF010000004.1:0-45271 GCA_965216225.1 Paracoccaceae bacterium | reverse complement strand
GGTGGCCGAGTGGTCGAAGGCGCACGCTTGGAAAGTGTGTAGGCGGGGAACTGTCTCCAGGGTTCGAATCCCTGTCTCTCCGCCACTATCCCTATTGCGAACCCGAGATGAGGCCCTGATGAGGGCCTTTTTTCTTTTTGTTTCAAAGGGGTTTAGCGTAGCCATCTGACTTTCGGAGACTGGCCGTTGGCCGGAAATCGGTCTCTGAAGGCCCCGCGTCTCTTTTTACTCGCCTTTCACCCAAATCGAGATTGATTAAAAATATGTATTTATTACAGATTCTTAGTGGAATCAGGTTGCGCCGTAGTTGAGGCAAGTTCGGCCGCTCTCGAAGCGAACAGAGACACCCGAAGCCAGCGTGGTTGTGCGCAAGGGTTCGAATGCCAGCGCGCCATCCTCAAGAAGTCTCTGATGACAAACAGAATTTTTCCCTATAGCCTGGCGGCATGTCGAACGGGCCATGGACAGATGAAGAAAACGACCTGATCGTCGCGGACTATTTCGCGATGCTGGCCGACGACATCGCTGGACGCGCCTACAACAAGGCGGAGCATCGGCGCAGTCTGATGCCCCTTTTGCGGAGCCGAACGGAAGGCTCGATCGAGTTCAAACACCAGAATTGAAGTTGTCCTGCTTTTCTGGACAGGTTTGCGTCTCAGCCAAGATGCCTCCGGGTTAGGTTTCATGCCGCCTGGTTCATCTGTATCGCGCCAAAGTATGCGTCGTTGGGCGTCCGTTTATCAAGCGCGGTGTGGGGCCGCTCAGCGTTGTAAAATCCGATCCAGCCGTCGATGACGCGCTTGGCCTGGAAACCATCCTGCAATTCATGCAGGTAGACGGCCTCGTGCTTGAGGGATCGCCACAGGCGTTCGATGAAGATGTTGTCGAGATACCGTCCACGACCATCCATTGAGATTTTGATCCTGGCTTCGGTCAGCATGGTGATCCAGCCTGTTCCCGTAAACCGGGAACCTTGATCGGTATTCATGATCCCGGGCTTGCCGTACCGTGAGCGTCCGTTGAACCGGACCTAACGCGGGGGCGGAGGAGCCGATAGTGTCCACCATCGATAGTGGACACCATGAGGCACTCTATGGCTGGCAGGCGCAAGAAGCGAATTTGGTGGGACGGCGAGAAGCGTTCGATCTGCCTGCAGACTGCCGCGCCGGGTGTTTCTGTGGCTCAGGTTGCGCGGCGCTACGCGATGAACGCCAATCTGATCTTCAAATGGCTGAAGGACCCGCGTTTTGCGCCGGATTTCACCGAGGTCGTAGCTGGATCTGTGTTTCTGCCGGTTGAGATTTCTCCGGCTGCTTCACATCCGGAACCGGCGCAGCCATCCAGTCCCGGCGCCTTCGGTGGCCGTATCGAGATTGAGTTGGCTGGCGGTCACCGGATCAGCGCCGGGGGTGGGTTCGATCCTGATGTGCCGGCGCGGCTGCTGAAGGGGCTGATGTCTTGATCCCGGCGCCGGGCAACACGCGGGTGTGGCTGTCGGCGGGTGTCACGGACATGCGGCGAGGGTTCAATACGCTGGCGGCCCAGGCCGGGAAGGTTTTGGCCGAAGACCCGTATTCCGGCCACCTGTTCGTGTTCCGGGGGCGGCGCGGCGATCTGTTGAAGATCATCTGGTGGGATTGCCAGGGCGCGTGCCTGTTTTCGAAGCGGTTGGAGAAAGGGCGGTTTGTCTGGCCCGCTGCAAAGGACGGCAAGATCAGCGTCACACCCGCGCAGCTCTCAATGCTGTTGGAGGGGATTGACTGGCGGATGCCCCGTAAAACCTGGAGACCGTTGAGCGTAGGATAGGTCAATAAATACGAGGCTTTGCGCGCTTTCGGGGTTCACCCCGGAATGCTGATCTGGTATAGGATCGGCGATGCTGAAGGACCTCGACATATCCCCGGATGATCCTGCGGAACTGCGGGCAGTGAACCGGCTTCTGGCCGATGAAGTCAAGGCGCTGACCCTGAAGGTGGAACAACTCCAACACCAACTGGCGGGGCATGACCGGCACCGGTTTGGATCGAAATCAGAAAGCCTCGACCAGCTCAATCCGGTCTTTGTGCTGCGCGACAAACAAGGTGAGAATCCAGCGTCAATCAGGATGAGAACGCGTGTGCGGGGGCTCGCAGGGAGGGCGTAGCCCGACTGGGGAGGCCCCGCACACGCGTTTTGCCCTTTTGGGGCGGGCCTGACGGTTGTGGCCGGCTCGGATAAGGAATGATTTTCTGTGCAAGGGGATCGTTCATGCCGGGCTGTCATGTCACTGACCAACAAATGAGGCTCTTCATGACGCTCAGATCGACCCATTCCGTTGCCGTTGCCGCTGCCAAGGCGGGGATCAGCCAGGCAACGGGCTATCGGCTGCAAGCTGACCCAATTTTACCATCACAGAAGAAGGCCCCTCGCGGCCGGCGGCGTCCGGACCCGCTGGCGGACATTTTTGATGCGGAGGTCGTGCCGCTTCTGCGGTCCTCACCGGGGATCCGACCTGTGGCGGTTTACGAGGAGCTTCTGCGTCGGCATTCTGATCTGGGTACGGGCATCCGACGGACTCCGGAGCGACGGATACGCGCCTGGAATGCGGAACACGGCCCTGAACAGGACGTCATTTTCCGGCAGACCCACACACCGGGCAAAATGGGCCTGTCGGATTTCACCGCCATGGGCAAGTTGGGTGTGACCATTGCCGGTGAGGCACTGGGCCATCGACTGTATCACTTCCGGCTTGCCTATAGCGGGTTTCAGCACGCCCACGTCGTGCTGGGCGGCGAAAGCTATGTGGCGCTGGCTGAGGGATTGCAGAACGCCCTCTGGACGCTCGGCGGCGTGCCACACAATCATGGAACTGACAGCCTGTCGGCGGCCTTCAAGAACCTGGATAAGTCATCCCGGGCCGATCTAACCGACCGCTTCGACGCCCTGTGCAACCATTATGGAATGACGCCGACGCGCAACAACAAGGGCGTCGCACACGAGAACGGTTCCATCGAGAGCCCCAATGGGCATCTGAAGCGCACCATTGAGGACGCGCTGGTCATGCGTGGGTCGCGCGACTTCGAAAGCTTGCAAGATTATCGTCGCTTCATCGACGAGATCGTGGGCCGGATCAACGCCCGCAATGCCAAGCGTATCGATGCGGAACGTGCGAGCCTCAGACCTTTGCCGACGCGGCGGACCACGGATTACGAGGAGATCACGTTGCGCGTCACTTCCTCCGGGGGCTTCACCTTGCGCAAGGTGTTCTACACCGTGCCATCCCGGTTGATCGGGCATCAGCTGCGGGTTCGGCTCTACGATGATCGGTTGGAGCTGTTCCTGGGAAGCTCTGCCCTGCTAACGCTGACACGCGGACGAGCCTCGAGCACCGGGAGCCATGGGCACGTGGTCAATTACCACCACGTCATCCACTCCTTGCGCAAAAAGCCCATGGCGCTGATGGGGCTGGTCTATCGGGATCAGCTATTCCCGCGCCGGGCGTTCCGTAACATGTTCGCATTCCTGCTGGAGCAGACCAGTGAGAAGGCGGCGTGTCGCATGGTTGTCGATCTTCTGGCGCTGGCACACGAGCGGGGCTGCGAGGCTGAATTGGCAGCGCAGCTTGAGGAGGACCTTCGCCAGAAGCGCCCGCCTGACATGGCGGCCCTACGCGCAGTGTTTAGCCCATCACAAGACGCACTCCCCCAAGTCGCGGTGCAACTGGCCGACCTGTCATCTTACGACCAGTTGGTCGGCGGTACGCCATCCGCTCAGGAGGTGACAGCATGACATCGCCCCAGACCGATACCGCCCGCCTAACCTTGGCTCTGACCGAATTGCGCTTGCCAGCCATCAAGGCGCTATGGCCGCGCTTTGCGGAACAAGCCGACAAGGAAGGCTGGCCCGCCGCTCGGATGCTCAGCACCCTGGTGGAGCATGAACTGGCTGAACGAGATCGCCGTCGTATCGAGCGACATCTCGCACAGGCACGCCTGTTGCCCGGAAAAACGATCGACACCTTCGACTTCACAGCCGTCCCCATGCTGTCCAAGGCCCATGTCAGTGCGATCACCGCTGGCGACAGCTGGATCGGAAAGGGCGGCAACATCCTGCTGTTTGGGCCGCCAGGTGTGGGCAAATCACATCTCGGCTCAGCCATCGGGCTCGCCCTTGTCGAGCAAGGCTACCGCGTCCTATTCAGCCGCACCACCGATCTGGTCCAGAAACTCCAACAGGCCCGCCGCGATCTCGTCCTCGAAAGTGCCATTGCAAAGCTCGACAAATTCCATCTGCTGATCCTCGATGACATCACCTACGTCACCAAGGATCAGGCTGAAACCAGTGTGCTCTTCGAACTCATCAGCGCGAGATATGAACGCCGCTCAATGTTGATCACGGCCAACCAGCCCTTCGGGGAGTGGAATGCGATTTTTCCAGACCCGGCCATGACATTGGCCGCCGTCGACAGGCTCGTGCACCACGCAACCATCTTCGAGATGAATGTCGAAAGCTACCGGCGAAGAGCAGCACAAAAGGCAAAGGGGCCGGGAAGGCCTGCACAAAAAGCCACACCGGAAAACACCAAAGCTGATTGACGCTCCGCGACAATCAAAAAACAAACCCCTTGATCGCGGCACAAAAGCCCGGCATCGTCCCAAACGTCGCGACCAAGGATTCTCATCCTGATTGACGCGCACTTCTCATCTTGATTGTCGCGCTACACTTCCGGGAAGATGAGGCGATTGCCGAAGCCGCTGGAGAACAGGCGGCGCCTGCTCCAACGCCTGAAACGGACAAACCGGCCCGCCGGCACAGCCGCAAGCCCTTGCCCGATCATCTGGACCGGCACGAAGAGGTCTTGTCGCCGGGCGAGGACTGCCGACGTTGCGGTGGGGCGTTGAAGAGGCTCGGTGAGGACGTGACCGAGGAGTTGGAATACAAACCGGGGCGTTTTGTCGTGAACCGGATCGTGCGTCCGCGTATGGCCTGTTCCTGTTGCGAGGCCATTGTCCAATCGCCGCTGCCATCGCGCCCGATCGAACGTGGCCGCCCGGGACCGGGGCTGCTGGCGCACGTGTTGGTCAGCAAATACGCGGACCACCTGCCGCTCTACCGTCAGTCGCAAATATACGCCCGTGAAGGCGTTGATCTTGATCGATCAACTCTGACCAATTGGGTTGGCGGCTCCACCGCGCTTCTGGAACCTCCGGCTGACACCATTGGCCGAATGGTCCGCCGAGGCGCGGCCATCTTCGCTGATGATACGCCTGTTAAAATGCAGGCCCCCGGCAACAAGAAGACCAGGACCGCCCGTGTCCGGACCTGTGTTCGCGATGAACGACCATGGTCTGGATCATCACCGCCCTGCGCGTGGTATCAGTTCACGATTGATCGCAAGGGCGAACATCCCGTCTCACATCTCTCCGGCTACAAAGGCTGGGTCCATGCGGACGGGTATTCCGGCTTCAACGGGGTATTCGGTGAGGACAAGGCCCAGGAGATGGCTTGTTTGGCGCACGTCAGACGCAAGTTTGTAGACATCTTTGCCGCGCAAGGCTCATCGATTGCCGAAGAAGCCCTCCGCCGGACCGCGGAACTCTATGCCGTCGAGAAAGAGGCGCGTGGCAAACCGTCTGAAGAGCGCGTTGCCATCCGTCAGGAAAAGGCAAAACCGATCTTCGATGAACTTGAGACCTGGTTACACGCGCAGTTGCCAAATATATCTGGCAAGTCGCCTCTGGCCCAGGCGATCCGTTATGCCCTTGGTCGTTTGCCAAAGGCACGCGGTTATTTGAACCATGGCTTTCTGGAAGCGGACAACAACATCGCCGAACGCGCCATAAAACCTGTCGCCACAGGTCGCAAAAATTGGATGTTCGCCGGTTCCGAGGGCGGTGGCAAAGCCATGGCCATCGCCTACACCCTGATCGAAACGGCAAAGCTTGATAAAGTCGATCCACAAGCCTGGCTCACATGGGTTCTCGCCCGCATCGCGGATCACAAGATCACTCGGCTGGACGAGCTGATGCCCTGGCGTTACGCTGCATCAGCAGCGTAACCGGGACGACCGGCAGTACGCCAGGGCTCCTTCACCGAACGGTCACGAAGCTGGCATCCAGCGTGTTTGACAACCGCCAGGACAGCACCTTGCGCGTGGCCCAGTCCATGATCGCGACCAGATAGAGGAACCCGCGCCGCACAGGGATGCAGGTTATATCGCTGCACCAAACGTGGTTCGGGCGCGTGATCGACAGCTTTCTCAGCAGATACGGATAGATCGGGTGCTGAGGGTGCTTCTTGCTGGTGTCGGGTCCCTTGTAGAGGGCTTGCAGCCCCATGATGCCCATCAGGCGGCGCACACGATGACGGCCTGCCTGGAACCCGTTTCGAGGCAAGTATGCCGCAATCTGGCGGCTGCCAAAGAACGGGTATTTGGTGAACACACGGTCGATCTCGTTCATCAGTTTCAAGGTCGCAGCATCGATGCCAACCGGTGTGTAATACAGCGAAGATCGGCTGATCAGCAGCAGCTTGCACTGTCGGGTCAAGCTCAGGCCGGTGTGGCCATCACGGACCATTTCCCTGCGTTCAGACGGGCTCATCTTTTGAGCCCCTGTGACAAAAAATCGTTCTCGACCGCCAGCTTCCCGATCTTCGCATGTAGCTCTTTCACTTCCGCCTCATTGTCCTCGACCCGCCTGACCTTGTAGCAGAACACGCCCGTCAGGCCGTCAATCGCCTGGCGCTTCCAGGTGGTAACCTGCGTCGGGTGGTTCCTGTGCTTCGCGGCAATCTCTTGCCAAGTCTTGTCACCACGCAACGCCTCAAGCGCCACCGTAGCTTTGAATTTGTCCGAAAAACTCCGTCTCCTGGTCATTTGTGTATCCATTCTTCTGGTTGGGATGCACCTTGGCTGACTGTCCAAATTTCCGGACCACTTCAGTTCAGTCAAAATGTGAAGGACTCTAGCTGTCACATCCCGTATGATTGCATGGCTGCTTTCTGAAGAGCTCGGGCTTTTCTCGATGCCAGTCCTTGAGCGCATCAATTGGCGTGCGGCCTTTCAGAACGGATTGCGGCAACTGGTCGTTGTAGAGGTGGACGTAGCGGAGAAGCGTCTGTTCGAGGTCCTCGCCGCTGCGGAAACGGTGGCTCCGGAGCACGTCCTCGATCCGACCGTTGAAACGCTCGACCATGCCGTTGGTCTGCGGCCGCATCGGTGGGGCCAGGCGATGCTCGATCCCGAACCCGGCGCAGAGGCGGTCGAACTCGTGATTGCCGGTCGCGGCGCGGCGGCGAAGGCCGAAGAGCCTGTCGGTGAACTCCTTGCCATTGTCCGTCAGCACGCGGGTGATCCGCATCGGGGCGGCGCGCTCCAGATCGCGCAGGAACCGGCGGGCGTTGGCCGCAGTCTTCACTGGGTAGATGCGCACGAAGACCCGGCGGGTGGTCCGGTCGATCACGACGAACAGATACCGGCGCTTCTCCTCATCGGCCATCTGCGGCAGGTATTTCACGTCGATGTGGATGTCGCCGGGCTCGTATGTCTTGAAAGGCTTGTGCGCGGGCTTCGCCACCTTCGGCTTCAGGTCACGGAGGGAGCCGACCCCATGACGGCGCAGGCATCGGCGCAGGCATCGATCCAGCCCGGAGCGCGAGACGTTCGGGTTGAGAAACTCGCGGACCACGGCGAGCAGGTCGTCGAGCGGCAGCAGCAGCGTCTTCCTCAGCGAGACCGCCACGGCCTCCTGTGCTGGCGTGAGTGTGGTCTGCAACCTGTGCACCGTGTGGCTCCGATCATGGACGGTGTCTCCAGACGGTCTGCTCCGAGATGCCATAGCGCTCGGCCACGATCCACGCGGGGTCTTTGCTCGCCTGGATCGCGGCCCTGATCTTCGGCGTCGTCGTCGCCTGCTTGTGCGACGAAATCAGCATGTCTTGCTCCCGTCCCGAATCTCACGCAGGACCGATCTTGCCATAAACAGGCCAGAACGGCGAGGGTCTATCTGATCGTCCGGGATGGAACAGTTTCGCCGTCCCGGTGCCCCATTGATAGAGCGTCAGCCTGTCTTCGCCGCGCACGATCTTCACCCCGTCGAGGGGGGCCGTCACCGCAATCGCGCCGCGCCGCCGGCAGAAGGAACAATCGCAACGCCGCGCGGTTTTCAGACCGTCGCTGAGCGTCACGTCCAGTTCCACCGCGCCGCAATGGCAGGTCAGCTTCATTTGCGCCTCCGCACTGTCGGAACCGATGTTCGCGCCATCCGGTAGCGTGTTTCGGGGTGGGGCGGGTGGCCATGGGTGCGATCCCAGAAGGCGCTGCCGCCCCGGCGCATCCAGCCGGGCAGCGTCAGGACGAAACCGATGACAAAGCCGCCGGCATGGGCCCAGTGGGCGATGCCTCCGCCGTCGCCGCCCGAAGCCGCGCCGTTGATGACCTGAAGCGCGAACCATGCCCCCAGCATGACCCAGGCGGGCACCGGGATGACCTTGGCGATGATGATGAAGATGAAAAGAATATCGACCTTCGCCTTGGGAAACAGCAGCATGTATCCCCCCATGACACCCGCAATCGCGCCCGACGCTCCGACCAGGGGGGCCGGCGATCCGGGGGTGTACAGGACATGCGCAAGCCCCGCCGCCGCGCCCGAGGCGAGGTAGAAGGCGAGAAAGCCGGGATGGCCCAGCTCATCTTCCATGTTGTCACCGAATATCCACAGAAACAGCATGTTGCCCGCCAGGTGCAGCACCCCGCCATGCAGGAACATGGAGGACAGGATCGTGTACGGCTTCTCTCCATGAGAGACAAGAACCGGGGTCAGCGCCCAGTCGTGGTAGAACAGGATCAACCGGCGGTCATCCTGAAACAGATGCCAGTAGCCGGCAAACACCGCGACGTTGATCGCGATCAGCGCCCAGGTGACAAAGGGTCTGCATTCCGAAGGGTTATGGTCGCGGATCGGGAGCATGGCCGGAGGTTGGTTCAATCCGCAAGGGGGGTCAAGCGGTTATCCCCCGCCCGTGGCGGCCAGCAGCGCCACGTTGCCACCGGCGGCGGTGGTGTCCACGCAGACGTGACGCTCTTGCAGGACATGGCAGGTATCCGGCCGGCCGGTGATCAGAGGCAGGATCGGGCCGCTGCGTTCCGCAAGCACCCGCAGGCGCGCGCGGGCCTGATCGGCAGGCCCCCAGTAGAGCGCCCCGGAAAATCCGCTCAGGGTTCCGAGCGCCCCTGTCGGCAGCCCGTCCGCCCTGACCGCGATGCCGCCAAGACCCCTTACCGCCCCGGCCTGCGCCGTCGTGGCCTCTGCCCCCGGTCCAAGGCACAGAACCGGCGTGCGCGCAAAAAGCGAGAGCCTGTTCGATTCTCCGGTCGGTCCGGGCAGGACAAGGGTTTTCAGGGGAACCATCCCCGGTTGCGCCTCGCGGATCAGCGCCTGAACGGCGGCAGGATCGGCGGCAGGATCGGATGAGGCGTCTGCGGCGGCGGCGCCGGAACGGGTGAAGCGTGGCAGATAGTGCGGCCCGCCCGCCTTGGGGCCGGTGCCCGACAGGCCCGCGCCGCCGAACGGCTGACTGCCGACAATCGCGCCGATCTGGTTGCGGTTCACATAGATGTTGCCCACACGCAGGCGCTCCACCACATGCTGAACGCGGGCGTCGATCCGTGTATGCAGACCAAAGGTCAACCCGTAGCCGGTCGCGTTGATCGCCGCAATCACGGCGTCGATCTCATCGGCCCTGAATGTCGCGACATGCAGGACCGGGCCGAAAACCTCGTGCGTTATCTCCTCGATCCCGCGCACGCGGATGGCGACAGGGGCAGCGAAATGGCCGGTTCCCGGCCGGGCAAGCTCCTTCAGCACCCGGCCTTCGGCGCGCGCCCGTGCGACATGGCGGGCGATCTCGTGCCGCGCGGCTTCACTGATGACCGGGCCGACATCCGTCGAGAGGCGCCACGGCGTGCCCAGCGACAGTTCATCCATCGCGCCGAAAAGCATTTCCAGCAGGTGATCGGCAATGTCCTCCTGCACATAAAGGCAGCGCAGGGCAGAGCATCGCTGACCGGCCGACTGGAACGCCGATTCGACGATCGCCTGAACCGCCTGTTCCGGCAACGCGGTCGAATCCACGATCATCGCATTCAGCCCGCCGGTCTCGGCGATCAGCGCTGCGGACGGGTCGAGAGCTCCGGCCATCGCCCGCCGGATTGTCCGGGCGGTGGCGGTGGAGCCGGTGAACGCCACGCCGCCGATGCGCGGGTCACAGGTCAGCGCCCGGCCCACGACGGACCCGTCGCCGGGCAAAAGCTGCACCGCTTCGCGCGGCACTCCGGCGGCGTGCATCAGCCGGACAGCCGCCGCAGCGATCAGCGGCGTCGGCTCTGCCGGTTTCGCCAGCACCCCGTTCCCTGCCGCCAAAGCCGCGGCAATCTGGCCGGTGAAGATCGCCAGCGGGAAGTTCCAGGGCGAAATGCAGGTGAAAAGCCCCGCTGCCGGGGCGCGAAGACTTTCGCATTCACCGGCGTAATAGCGCAGAAAATCCACCGCCTCGCGCAGTTCGCCTACGCAGTCGGGCGGGGTTTTTCCCGCCTCGCGGCTCAGGATCGCAAAGAACCGGCCGAAACTCTCCTCATAAAGCTCCGCCACCCGGCAGAGTGTGTCGGCGCGGGTTCGGGCGTCGGCTTTCCAGGGCGTCGCTGCCGCCAGCGCTGCGGCGACATCGGCCTCACCGGCCCTGACGACGCCGCCCACACGGTCAGCGGGATCGGCGGGATTGTACACGGGGAACATTTCTTCCGACGACACCTGCGCGGCAATCAGCGGGCGGGCGTCGAATGTCGCATCGCGATACGCCTCCCGCGCGGCATCAACCGCGTCAATGGCCGGCCTGTCGGTCAGATCCCAGCCGCGCGAATTGCGCCGCCCGCTGCCGAACAGTTCCGCCCCGGTTTTCAGCGCCGGGACAGGCGTTGCGCCGGGACAGGCCCCGACCTCGGCCAGCGGATCGGCGGCGACCGCTTCCGGGGCGATGCTTTCGTCAACGATCCGGTTCACGAAGGAACTGTTCGCCCCGTTTTCCAGCAGACGCCGCACCAGATAGGCCAGAAGGTCGCGATGTTCGCCCACCGGCGCATAGATCCGGCAGCGCGTGCCGTTCCCGCCCCGCACGATGTCGTGCAGACGCTCTCCCATCCCGTGCAGGCGCTGAAATTCAAAGGCGTCCCTGTCCGGCGCCATATCCAGAATCGCCGCGACCGTGTGCGCGTTATGGGTCGCGAATTGCGGATAGATGCGCCCCGTCATGCCCAGAAGCTTGCGGGCGTTTGCCAGATAGCTTGCATCGGTTGCGGCCTTGCGGGTGAAAACCGGAAAACCCGCCATCCCCTTTTCCTGCGCGCGCTTGATCTCGGTATCCCAATAGGCGCCCTTTACCAGCCGCACCATGATGCGCCGATCCAGATGTTCGGCCAGCGCATGAAGCCAGTCGATGACGATCCCCGCGCGTTGACCATAGGCCTGCACGACCACGCCGAACCCGTCCCAGCCAGCCAGCGCGCCGTCACCGAGCACGGCCGCGATCACCTCCAGCGACAGGGACAGGCGGTCGGCCTCCTCGGCGTCGATATTGAAGCCCATGCCCGCCGATCCGGCGAGCAGGGCAAGAGAGCGCACGCGCGGCGCCAGTTCCGCCAGCACCCGGTCGCGTCTGGCAGGCTCATGGCGCGGATGCAGGGCGGAGAGCTTTACCGAGATGCCGGGATTTACGCGAATGTCGTCAGTGGCACATGCCTGCGCTATCGCCGCGATGGCGTGTGAACAGGACAGGTGATGGCGCTTCGCGTCGGCGTCCGTCCGCGCCGCTTCGCCCAGCATGTCATAGGAACAGGTGTATCCCTTCGCCTCCATCCCGGCGGCGCGTTTCATGGCCGCCCCGATGGTTTCGCCCAGCACGAACTGGCGGCCCATTTCCTTCATCGCCCGGCCTGCGGCGCTGCGGATCACCGGCTCTCCCAGACGTTTGATCGCCCCGTGCAGGGTGCCGGCGATGCCCGGTTCCCGGTCGTCCAGAACCTTGCCGGTCAGCATCAATGCCCAGGTCGAGGCATTGACCAGCGACGATGAGGAACGCCCCAGATGCCTGCCCCAGTCCGATGGCGCGATCTTGTCCTCGATCAGGGCGTCGATGGTATCGGCGTCCGGCACGCGCAACAGCGCCTCCGCCAGACACATCAGGGCCACGCCCTCAGTGGTCGAAAGCCCGTATTCGGTCAGAAAGACCTCCATCAATCCGGGATCGGACGAGGCGCGGATGCGCCGCACCAGATCGGCCCCGGCCCCGGCGATGCGGGCGCGATCCCCGTCGCCAAGCAGGGTTTCAGCGACAAGGCGCGGCAGCAGTTCCCGCTCATCGGCGTAGGTGTTCGCGTCGATCCGGCGATGCAGGTCGGAAAGTTCTTGCGTAAGCATGACCGGACTTTCGGTGCAATTGATCCCTGCCCATGTTATCACCCGGTTGCAGGGAATATCGCCTGAAAATTTCCGTTCAAAGGCTGTATTTCCCCGTTTTCCGGTTTTCCGCTTTACACGGGGGCGGTCTTGCATCCCCGACGATTTCCTGATCGCCTGCACCGGAACCGTATCCTCAGACTCCGGGGGGCCATTGATGACCGACCGCCACACCACCCACACCACCCACGACGCCGAAGAGGACATCCGCAACCGCGACATCATGATCTATGTGAATGGCGAGATCGTGCATCGGGATGAGGCCAGGGTCTCGGTCTACGATTCCGGCTTCATGCTGGGTGACGGCATATGGGAGGGAATGCGGCTTCATGACGGGAAATGGGCGTTTTTCGACGAACACATGGACCGGTTCTTCAATGCCTGCAAGGCGGTCTCTCTGGACATCGGGATGGACAGGGCCGGCATCCTCGACGCCCTGACCCGAACCACAGACGCGAACGGCATGACCAACGATGCGCATTGCCGCCTGATGCTGACCCGCGGGGTGAAGGCAAAGCCCTTTCAGCACCCGTCGCTCAGCCGGTCGGGGCCGACGCTGGTTATCATCATGGAGCATTCAAAGCCAGCCGAGGCCCTCTGGCATCAGGGTGTCCGGCTGGCGACGGTCCCGCAGGTGCGCGGCCTGCCGATGAGCCAGGATGCAAAATACAACAGCCATTCCAAGCTCAACTGCATCATCGCCTGCCTGCAAGCCGGTCAGGCGGGCGCGGACGAGGCCCTGATGCTTGACCCGCACGGGTTCGTGAACACCACCAATGCCTGCAATTTCTTCATCGTGCGGCGGGGCGGGGTCTGGACCTCGACCGGCGATTACTGCATGAACGGCGTGACCCGGCAAAAGGTCATCGACCTCTGCCGCGCCAATGATATTCCGGTCTTCGAGAAGAACTATTCGCTGTATGACGCTTACGGCGCCGACGAGGCGTTTCTGACCGGAACATTCGGCGCCCAGACCCCGGTGAGAGAGATTGACGGCAAACCGGTCGGCACTTTCGAGCGCCCCGTCACCGCCCGTATCCGCGCCCTCTACAGGGAACTGATACGCAAGAATATCGCGGCGCGGAAACAACGTGACCGGGCCGGGCAGGCACCCGGCGCGCGGGGAGGTTCACCGTAAATCAGGGGGCTGACGAAACCGCGGGAGGGCGCGGAACATCATGGAGCGGGTAGCGGGAATCGAACCCGCACCAAGAGCTTGGAAGGCTCATGTGATACCATTTCACCATACCCGCCCACTGGATTACCCCCTATGACACGCCGCCTTTATGGTCAAGGCGGAAGTCGTATCAAGCGCCGGTCGCGCAGTTGCCGGTGGCTCCATCCCCGATGCCCCCGATGCGAGCCGGGCGTTGCGGGTGGGGGAAAGAGGGCGGGCACAGCGCGTTCTGCCGCGCTTCTTCTGCCCGTCAGCCGCATCGCCTGCCGCCATCCCGAAGAACATCCGGCAGACCGCTCCTGACGCACCGTGGCCCGCGCCGTCCTCAGTCGCGCGTGGCCCGCGCCGTCCTCAGTCGCGCGTGGCCCGCGCCGTCCTCAGTCGCGCCGCCGGCGGCGGGCGCGATGCTCCACACGGTCCGCATAGGCTGCGCGTTCCCTGTCGCTCAGCCCGGAAATGCGCGCGATCAATACCTCGCGTCCGATCCGCAACTGCCGTTCATGAACGACCGCCCGCTCCTGAAAATGCGCCTTCAGCGCCGCCGGATCGAACGGCCGGGCGCGCAGGATGACAAGCAGACGTTGCAGGCGTTCCGGGCCGGGCGCGCCATGGGCCTCCCGCGTTGCCGCCAGTTGCTGCGCGAACTCCGCCCGCAGCGCGCGGCGGGCCTCGCCGGGCAGGGCCATGATCAGCGGCATCAGCCGATCCGCGCGCTCATGCCCGGTGCGATGCCCGCTGCGCCAGACGGCCCCCGCAACGACCCCGACCACCAGAAGGTTCAGCGCCAGCGAGATCGCCAGCAGAACCCCGGGCCACCGGCGCGGTTTCGGTTGCGGTTTCGGGGCAGTGTCATTGCTGTCGGTCATGATCATATATCCTCTGGCGAGAGGGTCAGGTCCATAAGGAGATCGTTCAGAAACAGGTCGGTCCCGGATTGCCCGAAGGCATCATCGACAAGCGGCAATCCGTCGGGTCCGCTGATCCCGATCCAGAGGCCGACAACCATTGCCGTCGCCATTCCGGCAAGCGATGGCCAGCCCCCGATCACCCGCAGAAAGGCCCCCAACCGGCCAGGCCGGGCATCCCGATGCGCCACCGCCGCAGGGCGCGGCATGGTTTCAGCGGCATCGGCGAGGATACGGGCAGCAAGCCCCGGATCCGGTTCAGGCAGATCCTGCCGCGCCAGATCGAACAGCGCGTCAAGCCCCGGATCGCCCCTGACCGGCGGTTGCCCGTCCGGTGTCTTTCGCGTCTCAGTCATCCCGATACCCCAATTCTGCCTTGCGCCCCGCCAGACGGCCCGCCAGCGCCCGCTTTCCCCGTGCCGTCAGGCTTTCCACCGCCTCTGGCGAGGTTCCCAGTATCCGTGCGGTCTCCGGGTTCGACAGGCCCTCGATATGGCGCAGAACCACCGCCTGCCGCTGGCGGGCGGGCAATTCGGCCAACGCCCCGTACAGGGCTTGCAACCGCGCGGCGTTCTGCAATCCGGCCTCTGCCCCCGGATCATCGGCCAGCGGTTCGTTCGATTGATCCAGCGGCTCCGGTCGCGCCCGGCGCAACCTGTCCACACACAGGTTTCCCGCCACCCGGTAGAGCCATGTGGAAACCCTTGCCCGCCCCTGCTGCCATTCGGGGGCGATACGCCACAGGCGCAGCATGGCCTCCTGCGTCACATCCTCGGCCTCGGCCCGGTCGCCGCCCAGCATCCGGGTCGCATGGGCCAGAATGCGGGGGGCCAGACGTGCGGTCAGCAGACGCGCGGCGGCAAGTTCGCCGTTGCGGTAAGATACAAGAAGCGCCCCGTCCTCATCCTCGACATCTGCCACCGCCTGCATGTCCATCGCCGATGCGCCTGAATGCCCCTCTTTACACCAGAATCCGGGGCCGGGGCCAGTGTGCCCGCGCGCGCGCCCCGGATTGCCTGCCCCCGACCTGCCGCTCAGTGGCGCCGGCCACGGCCATGACGGCCACGACGTTCCCCGAAATGCAGCATCGCGTGCTCGAACTCTGCCCTGGAAATGCCCCCGTCGTCATTTGCATCGGCGATTTCGAACATGCGCGCGGTGCGTCCGTCATCCGGGCGTATCTCCCCGGCGCTCAGTGCGCCGTCGCCGTTTTCGTCCCGGCGTTCGATCATGCGCGCGACACGCTCATCGACCCGCGCATGGGCCTGCGCCGAGAGTTCCTCCCCGGACAGCAGCCCATCGCCATCCAGATCGGCGTCCTGGAATCCGGAGGCTCCGAAGACCTGCAACTCCTCCCTGGTAAGGGTATTGTCACCATCGGCATCGAGTTCGGAAAATTCCGGCAGATGCCGCGCCGCGCCGCCATGGGCAGAGGCGCCTTGCAGCGCGGTGATTGTGGTTGCGGAGATGATCAACCCGCCGAGAAGTATCGCTTTGTGCATGATTATGCTCCTTGTTGCTTTCCTGCTTTGCAACGCGGCTGCTTTCCGCGTTCAGGGCATATACGGCCGGCCGGGAACTTTCCGTCGCCCGTTCGCGCATTTTTTCCATGGCGCAGGCATTCCGGGCTTGCGACATGCGGACGCGGACGACCGACCGGGCTTTCAAGCCCCTTGCAGAGCAGCTACCATGCCCGCGCCCCGCAAACAGGATGTCACCAGTGACCGACACGCCCCGATCCTCGCCCGAGCGCCCGATCAGACCCGCGATGTTGCGCGGCTGGCGGGGCAAATGCCCGAGCTGCGGGGCCGGTCCCTTGCTCCGGGGGTATCTGAAAGTCCGCGACGCCTGTGCGAACTGCGAGCAGGAACTGCATCACCATCGCGCCGATGATGGCCCGGCCTATCTGACAATCCTGATCGTCGGGCACCTGATGGCGCCGATCATCCATCTGCTTTATACCCAATACCGCCCCGAGCCGCTGATCATGGCAACGGTGCTGTCAGTGGTGTGTGTCGGGCTGTCGCTCTACCTGCTGCCACGGCTGAAGGGTGCGATCGTGGGCTTTCAGTGGTCGCGGCGAATGCACGGCTTTGGCAATCCGCAAGGTGCCTGACAACAGGTCGGACAGATCGGCGATCCGCGACGCCGCCACGGTGATCCTGCTCAGGGATCGCGAAACCGCGCCCAGGGTTCTGATGGGCAGGCGCAGCGCCGGGGCCGCCTTCATGCCGTCGAAATTCGTCTTTCCCGGTGGCGCCGTGGATGCGGCGGATCATGGCGTGCCGCTTGAAAAACCGGTATCGGCAAGCTGCCTGTCAAAATTGCGGGAAGGGGCCGACGCCCCCCTTGCGCATGGTCTTCAGGCGGCGGCGATTCGCGAGACGTGGGAGGAAACGGGCCTGATACTTGGAACACCGGGCGGCTGGCCCGACCCGATGCCCGCCAACTGGGCAGGTTTCGCCGCGACCGGCCACCGGCCCAGCGCCGAAGGGTTCCGTTTCATCTTTCGCGCCATCACGCCGCCGGGCCGTCCGCGCCGCTTTGATGCGCGGTTCTTCCTTGCCGACGCCGCCGCCATCCGGTGTGACCCGGATGACTTTTCCCGCGCCTCGGGTGAACTGTCGCAACTTCGGTGGGTCACGCTTGAGGATGTGCGCCGCCATGATCTGCCCTTCATCACGCAGGTGGTTCTGACCGGGGTTGCCGGGATCTGCCGAACCGGAACCCAAACCGGCGGCGTTCCCTTCTTCAGCAATGACGATGAGCGGGGCCTGTTCCGGAGGCTTGGCGGCAAAAGCCCGCCGAAGAACGCCTGACCCGAAAATCGCCGGATCGCCCGGCGCCGCTCTGCACCGCCACCGCTCTGCACCGCCCCGTGCGAGGCTACTTCCGGATCGCCAGTGCCAGCACGATGATGCTCAGAACGATCAACCCTATTGCCCGGACCTCCCGCCGGCTCGTCTTTTCCCTGAACACCAGCAGGCCGGCGACAAAGCTGAAGATCAGCTCCACCTGCCCCAGCGCCTTCACATAGGCCGCATTCTGAAGGGTAAAGGCGGTGAACCAGCAGAAGCTGCCGATCATGCTGGTGACGCCCACCAGCCCCGCCACGCGCCAGTTGCGAAAAACCCGCCCGATCTCACCCGGTTCCCGCAACGCCATCCACGCAGCCATGATCGCCGTCTGACAGGTGGTCACAATGGCCAGCGTGAAGCCCGCGCGCAGGATCACGTCCCCGGTCGGCAACGACAGCGACGCGCCCCGATAGCCGACGGCGGAGATGCCGAACAGAAAGCCGGACAAAAGCCCGAGGCCCGAGGCCCGGTTGAACAGCCTTGCCGCCAGCCGCCCCGCGCCGCCCTCTGGCGGGTCCGACAGCAGAACCACGCCGACAAAGCCGATGGCGACCGCCAGCGCCGCCAGCGGGGACACCCCTTCGCCCAGCACCACCAGCCCGACCAGCGCCGTTTGCAGAACCTCGGTCTTCTTGAAGGTTATTCCGACCGCAAAATTCCGGTGCTGGAACAGCGCCACCACGCACATGGTCGCAAGAATCTGCGCCAGCCCGCCGCTCAGCGCATAGGCCCAGAACCCGCCGGGCACCGATGGCAGCGCCTGCCCGACCGTTCGCGCATGGATCAGGATCAGGCACCAGACCAGCGGCGATGAAAAGGCAAACCGGGCAAAGGTCGCGCCCGCCGTGGACAGCGCGGCGCTGCGCAACTGCTTTTGCAGCATGAATCGCAGGTTCTGCGCAAACGCCGCCGCAATCGTGACATAGACCCATGCCATGCCCGTTCATCCCCCGCCCGGCGCGGGATGTCCAGCCCCTAGCGGACCGGCCAGATCGGATGCGGCACCGGATCCTTCCGGCGCAAAAGGTATCGCCGGAAAATCTCTGTGTAAGAGCGATAATAATACCCGTCATTGCGCTCCAGATACCGGTCGCGGCTGGCGCGGAACTGCGCCGGCAGCCTGTACCAGGGCACCGCCGGGTGCATGTGATGAACGGCGTGGTAATTGTTGTTCAGAAACAGAAGGGCCAGCAATCCGCGATCCTCCACAACCACCGACCGGCCGCTGGCCCGGTCATGGGCCCGATGTTCCAGAAACGTGCGTATCTTCAGAATCGAGGTGCCAGCATAGGCGGCGATCAGATACAGCCAGAGCGGCATCTGACCGACCGCCGCCAGCCACCACAGGATCAGCGCAACACCCGGAATGTGCCACAGCCACCCGGCCAGCACCGCCCGGTCCCCCCGCCGGATGGCGCGCAGGTCGGACCCCATGAAGACGATCTGTGAAATCGCCGCCCCGATGATCAGACGCCCCAGCAGCGCATTGTTGAAATTCAGAGCCGCGCGTTTCCAGCCCGGCATCCGCCCCCAGTGTTCCGGGTCCAGAAAATTCGCCTCCGGGTCATCGTAAGGATCGGTCAACCGGGCATCCCGGTGATGCGCCAGATGGGTGTCGCGAAACCGCATATAGGGAACCATCAGCCCCGGCGCAGGCAAGACCGCTGCCTCGCTCAGCCGACGGCTGCGGAATGGATGGCCATGCAGAACCTCATGCTGCAACGACGAATGCAGCGTGATCATCAGCGTGGTCAGCACAAACCCGGCGACCAGCGACACCGAACTCAGCCATGTCGTCCCGATCACCCATCCGCCATAGCACAGGATCAGCAGCAAAAGCGTCGGCCATTCGACCAACCGGGCGGGATACCGGCGCTCAGACATCCCGCGCCCCCACCATCACGCCCCCGACTGTCACGCCTCCGGTGGCGACGGAAACCGTCATCGCGAACCCGGCCAACACCGCGCCGCACACCCCCGTGAACTGACGGCGCAGCGCCTTTATTCTGGTCAGCCCGTTCGGTTCCATCACCTTCCCCGCAATCAATGATCCTGACGAGACTAGCCCGAAGCCCTGAAATCGTGTATTCGGGGAATACAAAACATAAATTCAACATTGTTGCATATGGTGAACAACTAATGCAAAATATCGACAAACGTCAGCGCGCATTCCTGTTTTCGCAACGCCTCAAGGCCGCGCTTGGGCTTTCCGGTCTCAATCAGAGTTCTCTGGCCCGCCATGTCGGCGTTGATCGCTCCACCATCTCTCAGTTGCTTGGCGGCGACGGCACCCGCCTGCCGAATGCCCAGGTCGTCGCCGGTTGCGCCTCGGCGCTTGGCGTGTCGGTGGACTGGCTGCTGGGATTGTCGGAACGGCCCGAACGGGTGGCCGAACTGCTTGCCGCTTCGGTCAGCCTGACCGAGGCCCCCCGCGCCATGGTCGATGAACAGCTTCTGGCCTGGCACCGCGAAGCCTCCGGCCAGAAAATCCGCCATGTCCCTGCAACCCTGCCGGACATGCTGAAAACGAACGCGGTGCTGCGCTGGGAATACGCGCCCCACCTTGGCCGCACCATCGACCAGGCGATCGGCGCCACCAAGGACACGCTGGAGCACCTGCACGACGCGCCGTCGGATTATGAAATCGCGCTGCCGCTTTTCGAACTGCAATCCTTCGCCCATGGCGAGGGCTATTATCGCGGCCTCGCCCTTGATGCCCGCGTGGAACAGATCGACCGGCTGCTGTACCTCCATGACCGGCTTTATCCCCGGCTGCGCATCTACCAGTTTGACGCGCGCAGGCTTTATTCCGCGCCAGTGACCATTTTCGGCAATCAGTTCGCGGCGCTTTACCTTGGCCGCAACTATCTGGTTTTCCGGGATATAGAACGGGTCGATGCGATCCGCACGCATTTCGACTATCTGGTGAGAGAGGCCAGCGTCGCCTCGCGCGATCTGCCCGAAACGCTTGGAACGCTCAGGGCAGAGATCGCCTGATCACAGCTTCGGGTCCGGGTTTTCCGTATGCCCGCCTGCGCCGCCACCCTTCCGGCGCCCCGGCATCCACATCCGTGACCCAGACCCCGGCCCCCGCCACCGTGAACGCCACCGCTCAATAGGGCATCGGATGCGCCTTGTGCGCGGCGTTGATCTCTGACGCCAGCTCCCCGGAAATCTCCACCCCGGCCGATCCCAGCGCGACCTCAAGCTGCTTCGGGCTGGTCGCCCCGAAAATCGCCGTGGCCATGAAGGGCCGCGTCCGGCACCAGGCCAGCGCCATCTGCGGCAGGCTCAGACCATGGCGCGCGGCAATCGCGGCACAGGCGTCAATCGCCCCCCAGACCCGCGGCGTGATCCGCCCGCCCATTTCCGGCGCCAAAGACCGCCGCGATCCCTCCGGCGTCACATCCGGCGCGTATTTCCCGCTCAGCAGTCCCGCCGCCAAGGGCGAAAACGCAAGCAGCCCCACATCCTCGTTCGCCGACAGTTCCGCCAGATCGGTGTCATAAAGCCAGCACAGCAACGAATATTCGTTCTGAATACCCTGCACGCGCGGCCAGCCCCGCTCTTCCGACATGCGCAGCCAGCGCCCGGTTCCCCAAGCCGAGTCGTTGGACAGGCCGAAAAAGCGGATATTGCCCTGATCGACGAGCCTCTGCAACGCCTCCAGCGCGTCCTCGACATGGGTGATCGTCTCTTCCCGGTTCTGACAGGCCGGGTTGTAGTTCCAGTTCTGCCGGAACATGTAAGACGGTGCTGTCACGTTAACTACTGGTTGGTAAAAAAGGCCGTTGATTATTTGTGTTTCACGCATCGATGTTTGTGGCTGTACGCCATACATCGAAAGCCTCAAGATGGTGGTAACGGATGGCTTTGGCTGAGTGGCGATGGGGTGGCGGCACAAAGACGTTGCGGGTTGCTGAGTGGATGGAAACAAATCTCTGCAATCCGCTAGGGTCTGTTGACGTTCATTTGAGTTGAATGATGATTGCCGCCATTGAGGCGAAGGCCTTGAAACTCTGATCTGTTTTGCAGGACCGCATAGCTATGCCTCTGTTTTCTTTGAGCTTACAGAAGTAGTTCTCAATCAGATGCCGCCACTTGTAGGTCTCTTTATCGAATGTTGCGGGGAACTTTCGGTTGGATTTGGGCGGGATGACCGGTGTGATTTTTCTGTCGATCAACGCCTGGCGCAGCCAGTCAGCGTCGAAGGCCCGGTCGGCCAAAAGAGAGCCCGAGGCGAGGTTTTCGATCAGGGCTGGCGCCTCGCGCAAATCATGTGCCTACCCCGGCATCAGGCGAAAATCAATGAGGTTGCCCAATGCATCGGTCAGCGCCAGTATTTTGGTGGTGATGCCGCCGCGCGAGCGCCCTATGGCCTGGCCTTGAGCCCCCCTTTAGCGCCCTGACCGGAGCGGTGGACTTTCATAATTGTACTGTCAATCATGGTGTATTCGTAGTCGGAATCCGAGGCTGATGCTTTGAACATGCGATAGAAAACGTCTGCCTTCACCCAGCGGCGGAAGCGCTTGAACACCGAGTTCCAATTGCCGAACTCAGTCGGCAATTCCCGCCATTGGGCCCCAGTGCGCACAATCCAAAGTACCGCTTCCATGAACAAACGCGGGGCGCGGCCCGTTTGACCGGGATCACTCTTCTTGCCAAGGCAATACGGCTCGATGATCGTCCATTGGACGTCCGTTAAAACTCTCCGGGTCAAGGCTGTTCTCCTCTGTTTGCAACCTTGAAGCAGAAATCAAAACAAAGGGGTAGCATAAACGTCAACAGACCCTGGTCCCCCGGAATTGTAATTTGTATCATTGACTGAGCGGGTATTGAGAAGGATGTTGCGATGGTGGGACGTTTGGCGGATGCAGTGGTTCTGAGCGAAGATGAGCGCCGTTTTCTCGAGGGTCAGGTTCGGCGTCCCAAAGCGGCACGTTCGCTGTCGGACCGATGCCGGATGATCCTGCTGTGCGCCGATGGATTGGCGAGCAAGGAAGTGGCGGCCCGGCTTGGGGTGCATGAACACACAGTCGGCAAATGGCGCAGACGTTTTGTGCGCTGCCGGATTGAAGGTCTCACCGACGAATACCGCTCCGGTCGCCCGCGCACCGTGTCGGACGATCAGGTGACTGCGGTGATTGAGCGCACGCTGAACACGACCCCGAGGGATGCGACCCATTGGTCGCTCCGAAGCATGGCAGCCGCGACGGGACTGTCGCACACCACCATCCGGCGGATTTGGAACGCGTTCGGCCTGCAACCGCACCGAAGCGAGACATTCAAGCTCTCAACCGACCCGCTGTTCGTGGACAAGGTGCACGATATCGTCGGGCTGTACCTGTCACCGCCGAACAGGGCTATCGTGTTGTGTGTTGACGAGAAATCGCAAATCCAGGCGCTGGATCGCGAACCGCCTGTGCTGCCAGTGGCGCCCGGCGTGGCCGAGCGGCGCACCCACACCTGCATCCGACACGGCACGACGTCGCTTTTTGCAGCACTGGATATCGCCACCGGCGCCGTGATCGGCAAATGCTGCAAGCGGCGCCGCGCCACCGGGTTCCTCGACTTCCTCAAACAGATCGACCGGCAGATGCCGGACGGGCCGGAGGTGCATATCGTCATGGACAATTACGCCACCCACAAAACCCCGAAGATCAAGGCCTGGCTGGCACGCCGCCCGCATTGGCATGTCCACTTCACACCGACCTCGGCCAGTTGGATCAATCAGGTGGAGCGTTGGTTTGCTGAACTGACGCGCAAGCAACTGCAGCGCGGCGTCCATCGTTCAACGGCGGAACCGGAAGCCGATATCGCTGCATTTATCGAGGCCCATAACGAAAACCCCAAACCCTGCAAATGGGTCAAACCCGCCGACCATATCCTCGCCTCCGTCAAGCGGTTCTGCCAACGCGCCCAACAAAACTCATGGGCCGAACTTTGGAGGCAGGTGACCAGGGCCTGTTGACATTCATATTCACGAAAGGAGTTTTCTTATTGGTTGAGTTCTGCTTCAAGGCCAGGAAACAATGGAGATTGGCCATGGATCGAGCGGTATTGAATGATGGACAGTGGGGACGGATCGCACCATTGCTGCCGGGCAAGCCCGGCGACCCCGGGCGATCGGGGAAGGACAATCGTCTGTTCCTGGAAGCGGTGCTGTGGCTTGCCCGCACGGGTGCGCCTTGGCGCGACTTGAGCGCACGGTTCGGAAACTGGACCTCGGTGTTCCGGCGTTTCCGCCGGTGGACGGCGAAGGGTGTTTTCGAGAGTCTGTTCAAACACTTGTCTGACGATCCCGACTTCGAGTACGCCATCGTCGATGGCACGGTTGTCCGGGTCCACCAGCACGGCGCCGGCGCAAGGGGGGGACACAAAATCAAGGTATCGGCCGGTCTTGCGGCGGTTTGACGACGAAGAACCTGGTGCTCACCGATGCGCTGGGCAACCTGGCACGTATCATGTTGCTGCCGGGCCAGCGTCATGACAGTGTCGGAGTTCTGCCATTGACCAGCGGGCTTGTCTTCGATGCATTGCTTGGCGACAAGGCCTTTGATGCCGACTGGATCCGCGCGGACCTTGCGGCCCGGGGGGCAACGGCTGTGATCCCGCCGAAAACGAACCGGAAGCAGTGCATCACCTACGACAAGACAATGTATGAGTGGCGTCATCTTGTTGAGAATTTCTTTTGTGATCTCAAGCAGTTCCGGCGCATCGCCACGCGGTATGCACGGTACACGACGCACTTGAGTTGAGGGGGGAAACGGGTTTGAATTGAAGATTCTCGAGCACAAGGATCTTCGTGATGTTCGCATTCCTCCTCAGCCCTCTGGTCGCCACGCTACGCCCGCATTTTGATCTGAGCAAGACACGACTGGAAACGCTTGCGGTTTTGCTCGCTGGTCTGGCAAACTGTCGGACGGTGAACCTGAGCCATCTGGCGAGCCAGTTCTCGGGGACGGCGTTACACGTGTCCAACTATCGCCGTGTGCAGCGGTTCTTCCAGCATGTCCGCCTTGATGGCGATGTGGTCGCAGTACTGATCGTGCACCTGCTCAACCTTGCGCGTCCAAAGCTTCTGGCCCTGGATCGGACCAACTGGAAACTCGGCGCGAAAGACGTGAACATTCTGGTTCCGGCCATTGTGACGCGACGGTTTCGGGTGCCGCTGATGTGGGTCTCGCTCGACCATCCGGGCAACTCTTCACCGGCGCAGCGCATCGGGCTGATGCGGCGTTATTTGCGCCTGTTCGGGGCTTGCTCCATCGACGCCTTGCTCGCCGACCGGGAGTTCATCGGTACAGAGTGGTTGGAATGTCTAAATGAAAACAACATCCCGTTCGTTGTTCGGTTGCGTGAGAACATGCATCTGTGCACCGAAGATGGACGCCTGCATCAGTTCCGCACGCTCCTGCGGAAGTCTCGTCAAGGTGCCTGGACAGGCTGGCTCAGCACCATGGCGAGGGAACCGGACAACCGGCTGCGGTTCGCGGCAAAGCGTATCAAGGGGGGCGAAGCGCTCATCGTCGCCACGAACATCGACGCCACCCGACGGGCGCTCAATCTCTATCGCAAGCGATCGGGCATCGAGTGCCTCTTCGCCGACGCCAGGACCCGCGGCTTCAACAGTGAGGACACTCACATCACCAATCCTGCCAAACTCGCAACCCTCCTCGCCGTCATTGCCCTCACCGTGACATGGGCTTATCGCTGGGCGACCCGGGTCATGGGCCGAACGGCGATCCGCCGCAAAAGCCACAACCGACGTACAAAATCATGGTTCCGAACCGGGCTCGACGCTCTACGCAGATGGATCATCCACAACCCGGAAAACGCGCTATTGGCATGGCGACAAACATGCCCGAAGAGACCAATCAAACAACTTGCTCTTCGATGTGTCGTGTACCGTGCGCGGTATGACAAGACCGACACAAGCGACGCCGCGATGATCTACATTGCCGCCGTGCGATTCGCACTCAAGTGAATGTCAACAGGCCCTAATCTCAAATCGCTGAAAATTCGGGCTTCAGAGCACATATCCGAAAACATCCTTTTGACACCACATCCCTAAAGTTACATTCGCAACCCTGATGATGTGCAGGCATTCCCGGATGCTCTATTCAAAGAACGGCGCATTGCGACCGCCAACAACGATGTCAAAGCGATAGCCGATATCGACATCAATGTCCGGGGCTTCGTATTCCACGCCTATATTGCGCTCGAACGCATCCCCCATGAGAATCGCCATTGGGTCCGTCGCATTGTTGGGTTCATCCGGGAAATACATCTGCGTGATCAACCGCGACGACCCGCCAGACAGCGAAATATGGATATGCTTTGGCCGCCAGCGGCCAATGTCGGGTCGCGCCAGATAGGCGCCGGGGCTGATGGTCCGAAAACTGTAGTTGCCGGCGTCATCCGTCGCAACGCGCCCAAGGCCAAGGAAATTCGGATCCAGTTCAAGCCCGGAATGATCCTCGATATGGGTGTAGCGACCAAAATGGTTGGCGTTCCAGATCTCCAGCATGGCGCACCGCACCGGGCGGCCACTTTCATCCCGTACACAGCCGGAGACCTCGATCGGCACACCCTGCGCGCGGGGGCGGCCCGGCGCGATGCGGGTCATGTCGTTTTCACCCTGTCGGACAATGCCAACCTGCGGGATGTGGGGGGCAAAGCTTTCGCGGGCGGCTTCGGGGATCAGGCGCAGACGGTTTCGCGGCGTGCGCTGATCCGAGGTGTTGTCCGTCGGGCCAATGCCCAACAGGCGTCCCTGCCTGCTGTTTTCGAACTTGCTCATTCCGGCGTCCTCTCAGCTTTGGAAATCGTCAAAGAACGGGGTCTCGCCGGGCCCGGCCATCAGGATGTCCAACACATAGACTTCGGCCCCATCCGACTTGCGCCCGTCATGGCGGGCGATCAACCTGGATTGTTCTTCGGGTTCCAGACTTTGCAGCAATGGATCGGTGGCATTTGCTTCCTGCCCCTCAAAAAACAGCTGGGTGACAATCCGGCTGATACCGTCGGAAAAGATCGTCAGGGTAATGTTGGGTGCGCGCCCCTCTGCCGCCCCCGGCAGAATAGTGCGAAATTCATATTCCCCACTCGCGGTGCGCAGACGCCCATAGCCGTCGAACCAGGGATCCAGATCCGGATGACCTTCGGTGTTGGGGTTGCGATAGACGCCCCTGGCATTGGCCTGCCAGAATTCCAGCAGCGCGCCATTGGCCAGATCGCCATGCCGGTCCCGCACCCGACCGCGCAGGACAATGTGCGAACCCGCCGGGCCAACGCAGAGCCCTTCGTGTACTCGAGTCAGATCCTCAAGCCGCTCGTCGCGAAAGCAGATCGGAAAGTAGGGGCCAACCGTGTCTTCGCTGGTAGGCAAAAGTACGTTTTGCCCATGGTCATGCGGCATGGCGCGTCCTCCGTTGCATGTGGTTTGTTTTGCATGTAAAATGTTCGCGCATAACGTGAAAGAACCCGGGCGCCGCATGACTGAATTGCCCAACCACGCAGTTTACTTTGTACCCGGCCTGCACCGGGGTCTCGGGGTTCTTGAGATTCTCGGGGCTGCCGACGGTCCGATGTCGCTGAGCGAGATCGCCCGTGCGATGGAACTGAGCCGGTCCTCGGCCTTTCGCCTGGTCTATACCCTGCGCCGGATGGAGTTCCTGAAGGAAGGCGAACAAAAGAACACGTACACGTTGGGCGCGCGTGTGCTGAACCTCGGGTTTGCCTATCTCAACCAGCAACCGATCACCGCAATTGCCCGTCCGTATCTTGCCGCGCTGCGGGACAAGCTGGGGATTTCCAGCCACCTGAGCGTGCTGGAAGGGTTGGATGTGCTCTATCTCGGCAGCCATCAGGCGCGCAGCGGCTATGTCTCGAATATGGTGACTGGCACCCGGCAACGGGCTTGTGCCTCTGCCATCGGCTGGTGCCTGCTGGGCGATTACACCGACGATGCACTCTGCGATTTCTGCAAGGGGCAGGAGATGATTGCGATCACCGAACACACTCCCACCAGTTTCAAGGCGCTGCGCGACCGGGTGGCTGCCACGCGCGCGGCCGGCTTCATTTTTTCGCGCGGGTTCCGTGACCCCGGAGGATCGTCGGTTGCCGTGCCAATCCGCGACAACACTGGCCGCATCGTGGCTTGCGTCAACATCTCGGGGCCGGACAGCGGCTTTGACTTCGACAGGATAGACACGCTCCATGTGCCCGCCGTGCGGGACACCGCTTTGAAAATCTCGCGCGAACTGGGGTATCCGGGGGGCTGAAGCGGTCAGAGGCGTACCTCTGGCGACAGTGGTCCTCGGGACGTAAAACCATGGCATTCCACTGAATCCGCATCGACCGCGGTCCGGCGGCATCGGATCGGTGGCATTGGCCGTGGCGCTCGGCACACTGTCGTCCGGCGTCACCCGAAATCGCACCATATTCTCGTCAATCGGCGCGTTGATTTCATCATTCACCGCATTTGAAAGGGTAAAAACCGCATCATCCCCGGCCATGTGTCCGGCGGCGCCGAAAGCGGCGTCGGCAATTTCCGGGGGTGTGACTGGCAGATTCGGGCTCCGGTCGGGTGTCATCAGGTTTCCGGTGACGGCGGCTGTCAGAATGGTCTTTTTCCTGCTCAAGGGATCAGGCCACCCTGCTTAGCCCGGTTTCGATGGCGCTGCTGATCAGATCAATGATCCGGTCGATTTCTTCGGGTGTCGAGGTATAGGCCGGGGCCAGCAACACATGGTCGCCATTCGTTCCATCGGCGCACCCCTGCGAGGGGTAGCACATCAGCCCGGCGTCAAAGGCTGTCTTGCGGATATTGTTCGCCAAACCGTGTGTGACCGGAAAGGCTGCTTTTGTTTCACGATCCCGCACCAACTCGACAGTCCTGAACAGCCCCCGCCCACGAATGTCGCCCACATTGGCGTTCCGGCCCAGACGCGCGCGCAGGCCATGCTCCAACTGCGCGCCGCGCGCGCGTACGTTTTCAAGCAGGTTGTCGCCCTCAATCACCTTTTGCACCGCCAGCGCCCCGGCGGTGGCAATGGCGTGGGACATATAGGTGTGCCCGTTCCACAGAAGACCACTGTTGCCGGCAATGGATTTCACCACCTTTTCGGCTGCCAGCACCGCCGCGATGGGCTGATAGCCCGCACCCAGCCCCTTGGCCATGGTGGTGATGTCAGCGGCGATCCCCTCCTGCTCCAGCGCAAACAGTGTTCCCGTGCGTCCGGCGCCGCACATTACCTCATCCGCGATCAGCAACACACCGTATTGATCGCAAATCTCGCGAATGCGCTGGAAATACCCCGTTGGCGCAGGCTGCGAGCCCAGCGACGCCCCCACCACCGGCTCGGCCACAAAAGTCGAAACCGTATCCGGCCCCAGAGCCTGAATGCGGGCCTCCAGTAGGTTCGCCATGCGCAGGGCAAATTCCGCCTCGCTCTCTCCGTCCTTTTGCATCCGGTACGCATAGGCGGCGTCGATGTGACTGACTTCCATCAACATCGGCGCAAAGGGCGCGCGGCGTCCTTCATGTCCGCCAGTGGCCAGCGCCCCCAGAGTGTTGCCATGATAGGACGGCATCCGGGCGATGATCCTGGTTCGGGCCGGTTCACCGCGTTCCAGATGATATTGCCGCGCAAGTTTCAGCGATGCCTCCATCGCCTCGGACCCGCTGCCCGGATACATCACCCGCCCGGCGCCGGTGCCTGCGGGCGCACGCGAAACCAGGAATTCCGCCAACTCTTCGGCCGGGGCATTGGTGAAAAAGCTCGTATGCGCAAACGCGACCTTGTTCAGTTGCGCCGCAATCGCCTGACGCACCTCGGCGCGATCGTGTCCGATGCAGGACACCGCCGCCCCACCGCAGGCATCCAGATAGCGATTGCCATCCGCGTCGATCAGGTAATTCCCCTCGCCGCCGACAACCTCGGGCAGCGCGCTGTTCAAATTCCGATGCAGAAGGCAGGTCATGTCGGATCCGTCTTGTATTCTGAACATTGTTTTGTATATTAGACAATATCTGTACGAGCAAGCCCTTTCCCGACGCTTGTCCCGAAATCAAGGAGGGCCCCATGCAAGGCGCGCCGACATCATTGAAGGTTCCGGACCTGACCCATGTGCCGGCCGGTCCGTTCCGCGCCTGTCAACCGGTTTTGCCTGGGGCGGACGTGTTGAAGATCGAATCGCCGGATGCCCCGGATTGCGCCCTGGGACGGGGGCCGTACCCCGAATTGAACGCCAGGGGTCCGGGACTGAACTGTCAGGCGCAGGGGGAAAACAAGCGGTCTTTGGCGGTAGACCTGCGCCATGCACGCGGACGCGCGGCGTTGGCAGAGTTGGTCAAAAAGGCCGATGCGCCGATCGAAAATCTCACCACCGGCGCGATGGACCGGACTCTGACAGCCGAGGGTGTCATCTCATGATTCTGACAGCCGACCTGTTTACCAGGCTACCCGATGCGCTGCGCCACACAGGCGAACCCTCGCACTGGGCCAGAATGACCCGCTCGGGCCAGCCGATACATTCATTCCTCGAAGGCGCATTTTTTGACGCCGACAGGAACCTGTGGCTGTCGGATGTGCCCTGTGGCCGTGTATTCCGCGTGTCACCCATGGGCGATTGGGAGGTCATGCACCAGATCGACGGCGAACCGCATTCGATGCGTCTTGCCCCGGATGGTCGGCGCATTGCGGTGGATTACAGCCATGGCTTGATCGAATTGACCGGGCCTGATGCCTTTGATGTCTTGTCCACCGGTCTTGACGGCCAACCGTTCCTTGGTCTGTCGGACATGTGTTACGACCCGGATGGCGCGCTTTGGTTCACTGACAGCGGGCGCACCAGTCTGAGCAATCCGACCGGGCGGGTCTATTGCCGGCCACCGGGCGGTTCGTTGCGGTTGGTGCTGGACTGCGTGCCCTATTCCAACGGCATATGCACGTCGCCGGATGGGGCCTGTATCTATGTCGCCGCCACCCGCGCCAATCAGGTCTGGCGGCTGTCATCGCGCCTGCCCGAGACAGGCCGGCCGATGGTCGGAACCTATCTGCAATTGTCCGGTGGCCTTGGCCCCGACGGGCTGGCCACCAACCCGCAGGGCTGGCTTGCCGTGGCCCAGGCCCAAGCCGGTCGCGCCTATGTCCATGACGCCCTTGGTGATCTGATCGCACAAGTGAACCTGCCCGAAGGGCTCTGGACCACATCGGTCGCCTTTCACCCTGATCACCCCACCCGCCTTTATATCACCGATGCCCAGTTTGGCGCGGTGTTCACCGCCGACATTCCCGCCTGACGGAGGCCGAAGATGAAGAAAGAAGACCTGCACGGATATGTGCCCGCGATTGCAACGCCGTTCAGCAAGAGCGGTGAGATCATGGAGGACGCCTTTGTCGAGTTGTTCGAGTTCCTGATCAAACGCGGCGCGACCACGATCTGCATCGCCGGGGACAACGGCGAAAGCTGGGCGCTGAACGCTGAAGAGCGCGCTCGCCTGGTACGGCTGGCCAGGGATACCGCCAAAGATCGGGTCAAAGTCATGATGGGCATTTCCGCCCCCACCATCGACGCCTCGCTCGCCTATATCCGCGCGGCAGAAGAGAATGGCGCGGATGTGCTGTTGTCGATGCCCCAGACTTATGTGCTCAAGGCGTCCGAGGCAGAATTGATGCGTCGATTTGATCAGGTCTCTGCAACCACGGACAAACCACTGGTGCTCTACAACTCTCCTCGCCGGATGGGGTTCTCGTTGACGGTGGATCAGACCGGGCGGTTGTTGAACGCCCACAACGTCATCGGCATCAAGGAAAGCCGGCGCGATTTCTTTTACCACACCCATCTGCTGGCCCGTCTGGGCGACAAGATGTCGGTGATGACCGGCCCCTGTCACTACATCCTGCCCGCCCTGGGCCTGGGGGCAAAAGGATTCATTGCGACCGGTCCCGAGTTCACTGACCTGCTGCCCTCGGACATGCCCGGGGTTGGCGCCAGCGCACCGGATGAAACCTATCGCACGGCGCATTACCAACTGACCGTGCTTTATGAAATGCTGATGGGCACCGCGACCTGGCCCGCGTCTTTCAAAGCGGCGCTGAACCTGATCGGCCTGCCCGCAGGCATTCCGCGCGACCCGGTGTTACCCGCCACCCGGGCCGACATCGACAGGATCAAACGCACCTTTGACCAGCTTGGGATCAGTTATCAGGGATGAGGCTGATCCGCGATCACTCTGCACAATTCCAACGGGCTGCCCCGGTGCGGTTCATCTTTGACGGGGCCGGGGTCTCTGCCCCCGAAGGCGAAAGCGTGGCGGTAGCCCTGCTGCGCGCCGGAAAACTGCACCTGCGCGACGCGCCCGGGGACGGCGCCCCGCGTGGCCAATTCTGCTGCATGGGGCTGTGTCAGGAATGCGTGGTGATCGTGAACGGGCAAAAGGTCGAATCCTGCCGCCTGCCGGTTCGCGCAGGAATGCGGGTCAGTTCAGGGATCCGTTCTGATGACTGAGATTACCGATATTGCCGTTCTGGGGGCCGGGCCGGCCGGGGCCAACGCCGCACTGGCCGCAGCAAAACAGGGGCTGTCGGTCACCCTGGTGGACGAACAGCCAAAACCCGGCGGGCAAGTCTGGCGCGCCAAATCCGTCAGTATCCTGTCGGCCCCGGCCACGCCCGAAACACGCGCAGGCGACAACTTGCGCCAGGCTGTGGCAGCGGCAGGCATCAACCATCACGGCGACACGCGCGTCTGGCAAATCCAGCACGAGGGCGATCTGTGGCATCTGCACTGTTTGCAGGGCAATCAAGTCACCGTCATATGTGCCCGCGCCCTGATCCTCGCCACTGGCGCGCACGAACATGTTCAACCCGTTCCCGGCTGGACCCTGCCCGGCGTGCTGGGACTGGCAGGCGCGACCGCCCTTTTCAAACAACATCTGAGCCTGCCCGGAAAACGCACTGTCGTGTCCGGCACCGGTCCAATGACGTTCCTTGTCGCAAGCGAGATTCGCCGTCTGGGGGGCGAGGTTGCCGCCGTTGTCACCCCCAACGGTTTCGGCGATTGGCTGTTCGCCATGCCGTCGATGCTGGCCCGTCCTGATCTGCCGGCGCGCGGTGCGGTCTGGATCGCGGATCTGATTGCCGCAGGCGTACCGATCAGGTGGCGACACGCTGTCAGTCAGGTTCACGGCAAAACCCATGTTACAGGTGTAAGCCATACCCCGCTCTCTGCCGATTGGTCGCCCATCGGTGATGCAACGCGGATCGACGCAGACAGCCTCTGTCTCGGCAATGGGCTGATACCATCAATTGAAGCCGCACAACTGGCCGGTCTCCGGATTGAACACCTGCCCGAACTGGGTGGCTGGGTTCCCCGTACCGAAATCGACGGCAGCACCGAAATCGAGGGTCTGTTCCTCTGCGGAGACTGTGCCGGCATTCGCGGCGCGGCGGCGGCCAGGGCGCAGGGCGAGATCGCAGGACTGAAGGCTGTGCGGTTCCTTGGAACCCCGGTTGTCATCCCCCCGGCCCTGATGCGGCGCCACGCAAGGTCGGCGCGGTTCGGCGTTGCGATGACCCGCCTGTCCATCCCTCGCCCCGGCCTTTGCAAACTGATCACCGACGATACCATCATCTGCCGCTGCGAAAGCCTCAGCCGCGCGGATGTGCAGGCCGAGATCAATACCGGAGCCGCCAGCACAAATGCAGTGAAATCGGGAGTGCGCGCAGGCATGGGCCCTTGCGGCGGCAAATTCTGCCAGACCGCCGTGGCACGCTTGATCGCCGCCATCAACAACCGCCCTGCCGGCACGGTGCCGCCACCTGCCGCGCGCCCTCCGTTGCGCCCGGTTCCGGCCTCGGCCCTGGCAGGCGATTTCGATTACAACGACCTGCCCATCCCGAAACCGGCCCCGCTATGACACACATATTCGACATGGCCGTCATCGGCGGCGGCATCATGGGCTGCGCTACCGCTTTGCAGGTTGCGGCAGGCGGGATGCGGCCCATTGTTCTGGATCAGGGCGATTTGGGGCACGGGGCTTCCGGAGTGAACGCCGGCACACTCAGCCTGCAAATCAAGCGGGTCAAACTGATGCCCTACGCGCTCAAAGGTCACCATGCCTGGGAAACAATGGGCGACGCCGTCGGATTCAAAAAGACCGGCGGCTACACGCTGGCCTTTACCGGACGAGAGGTTAAGATGTTGCACGAACGCCAGAAACTCAAGGCCGCGGCAGGCGCGCCGATCAGCTTTGTCTCGAACCGCGCCTTGCGGGCCGCCGAACCCAATCTGACCCGCAAGGTGCTGGCCGCCGGCTATTGCCCCGAAGATGGCCATGCCAACGCCTCGCTGACCGGACAATATTTCCGCATCCGCTTGCGACAGGCCGACGTGCCTTATCGCGAAGGCTCTGCCGTCACCGCGATTTCCCGCGATGCCAGGGGGTTCCGATTGACCACTGCGCAGGGTCCGGTCCGCGCCGCGCGCTTGCTGTTGGCGGCGGGGGCCTGGCTGAAACCGGTGGCCGCCATGCTGGGCGTGAAACTGCCCGTCCGGGCGCGGATCAATACCGTTTCCGTGACCGAGCGTATGCCGCCGCTGGCCGCCACCGTGATCGGCCACGCGACGGGCCTGCTGACCATGAAGCAAAAAGCCGACGGCACCGTGCTGATCGGCGGTGGCTGGCAAGGGTGCGGCTCTCCGCAAAAGGGGCGTGGAGAGGTCACGGTCGAAACCTTGCGGCCCAATCTGGCGCTGGCGCAATTTGCCCTTCCTGCACTCGCCAATGCCCGCATTCTGCGTAGCTGGACCGGGTTTGAGGCCAATGTGCCGGACTTCTATCCGCTGGCGGGCACCCTGCCCGGCGTGCCGGATGCCTTTGTTCTTGGTTGCGTGCGCGGCGGTTACACTATCGGGCCGTGCATCGGGCAACTGATGGGCGAATTCATTCTGGGGCGCGAACCCGAACTGCCCCTGTTCGATCCGGGGCGCGATTTTGACAAAGACCAGGACGATGGGGACTGAGGCGATGGGAAGAATCTCAAGTGATATGGGCCGTCTGGACGGCAAACTGGCGGTGGTGACAGGCGGCGGCGGCGGCATTGGCGAGGCGACTGCGCGGGTGTTCGCGGACGCGGGCGCAACCGTGGTGGTGACGGGGCGGCGGCTGGACCCGTTGCAGCGCGTCGCGGCCGGGACTGGTGGTTATGCGATTGCCTGCGATGTTTCGGATCAGGCGCAGGTCAAGGCGATGTTTGCCAGGTCGCTGAAGATCACCGGCAGGATCGACGTGCTTTTGAACAATGCCGGTGGACCCGGTCCGATTGCCCCGGTGGCCGAGGTGGATATGGACGCCTGGATCAGTTGCATGAACATCAACCTCGTTGGCGCGATGTACTGCTTGCAGGAGGCCGCGCGGATCATGTCGGCGCAGCAAGCCGGCTCGATCATCAACATGTCGTCACTGATGGGTATCCAAGGCTACCCGATGCGTTCGGCCTATGTCGCGTCGAAATTCGCCCTGATCGGTATTACCGAAACCATGGCGCGCGAACTGGGGCCGGTAAACGTAAGGGTCAACGCGCTGATGCCCGGCGCGGTCTCCGGAGAAAACATGGACCGGATCCTGCGACGCCGGTCCGGGACCGAGGGACGATCGGCCGAAGAGATCGAGCGTGAGGATTACACCGATGTGGCTGCCCTGAAACGCTGGGTCGCACCCGAGGAAGTGGGCCGCGCAGCGCTGTATTTTGCTTCAGACCTCAGCTCTGCCATCACAGGGGACAAGATGAAAGTTGATTGCGGGCGTTTCTAGAGCGGTTCATCATTTGTTTGAATCTCGGGATTCCGTTTTTCGTTGAATTGTGATTCAAACTGCGTGCCGGGACTGGAGGCCGGCATGCATGGTAAAACCCTATTCGAATGATCTTCGGGAGCGTGCAGTAGCAGCTGTTGTTTCCGGCGAGACGGCACGTGTTGTGGCTGCCCGTTTCTCGGTGGCTGTTTCTTCGGTGATCAAGTGGCGCCAGCGATATCGCGAGACTGGCAGCGTGGCGCCTGGCAAGATGGGTGGCCACCGCAGGATTATCCTTGAACCCCACCGTGATTTTATCCTGGAGCAGATCAACCGCACGCCGCACCTGACGCTGCATGGTCTGAAAGACATGCTGGCGAAGCGGGGCGTCAAGGTGTCCCACAATGCGGTCTGGCACTTCATGCGCCGCGAGGGGCTGAGCTTCAAAAAAAAACACTGCTCGCCCTTGAGCGGGCCCGAGCCGATGTGGCCCGCCGGCGAAAGCGCTGGAAGGGGGTCATGCGTCAACTCGATCCGCGCAAGCTGGTCTTCATTGATGAAACCTGGATCAAGACCAACATGGCTCCGCTGCGCGGCTGGGGACCAAAAGGCAAACGCCTGCACGGCTTTGCGCCCCATGGCCACTGGAACACCATGACGTTCATTGCTGCCTTGCGCTGCGATCAATTGACGGCGCCCTGTGTCTTTGACGGCCCGATCAACGGGCAGTCCTTCCGTGCCTATATCGATCAACTGCTTGTCCCTGCACTGAAGCCCGGCGATATCGTCATCATGGACAACCTCGGCTGCCATAAATCGAAAGCCGTGCGCGATGCCATCAAGGCGGCAGGCGCGCGGGTGTGGTTCCTGCCACCATACTCGCCAGACCTGAACCCGATCGAGCAGACATTCGCCAAGATCAAACACTGGATGCGGATGGCTCGGAAACGAACCAGTGAAGAGGCCTGGCGATACGTTGGACGCCTCGTCGGATCAATCACACAACAGGAATGCCAAAACTACCTCGAAAACACAGGCTATGCTTCAGTCAAAATGTGAAGGACTCTAGGGCCTGTTGAGATTCAGGGTTTTCATTTGCGCTGACATCTGATTCATTCTTTCCAAAAGGGAGAATGAAATGTTGAGCGAGCGTTTTGTTATCAATGACGCGCAATGGGCTTTGATGGAACCGCATTGTTTTGGCAAGAAACGCGATCCCGGTCGCACTGGCGGTGACAGCCGTCTTTTTCTGGAAGCCGTATTGTGGATCGCTCGAACCGGGGCGCCCTGGCGTGATCTTCCATCCGGCTTTGGCAATTGGAACACCGTTTACAAACGTTTCCGCCATTGGGTAAAAGCCGATGTTTTCAAACGGATATTTGACACTGTCTCAAATGACCCTGACATGGAGTATGTCATGATTGACGGCACAATCGTGAAGGTCCACCGCCACGGGCAGGGCGCAAAAGGGGGGCTCAAAGCCAGGCTATAGGGCGCTCTCACAGTACTCTTTTTCTGGAATTACCACCAGAATCCTGGCTCTGACAGATGCGCCTGGCAATCTTGTCTCCTTCCGCCTGATGCCTGGGCAAGCCCACGATTTGAGCGAAACATCCGAGTTGATCGAGGGTGTTTCGTGCGAGATGCTCCTCGCGGACCGGGCGTTTGATGCCGACTGGTTGCGCGAAAATCTGGACAAGTCGGGGATTGTGCCAGTCATTCCGCCCGGATCGAACCGGAAGTTTCCGCCGGAATTTGACAAACACTGCTACAAATGGCGACACCTGATCGAAAATTACTTCCGGAAACTCAAGGAATTCAAGCGTATTGCGTTGCGGGCCTGTAAAACAGATCAGAGCTTCTCCTCCATGATCTATCTGGCCGCGGCTATCATCAACTCACGATGAATCTCAACAGGCCCTGGTCACCCGGAATTGTAATTTGTATCATTGACTGAGCGGGAATTGAGGAGGATGTTGCGATGGTGGGACGTTTGGCGGATGCAGTGGTTCTGAGCGAAGATGAGCGCCGTTTTCTCGAGGGTCAGGTTCGGCGTCACAAAGCGGCACGTTCGCTGTCGGACCGATGCCGGATGATCCTGCTGTGCGCCGATGGATTGGCGAGCAAGGAAGTGGCGGCCCGGCTTGGGGTGCATGAACACACAGTCGGCAAATGGCGCAGACGTTTTGTGCGATGCCGGATTGAAGGTCTCACCGACGAATACCGCTCCGGTCGCCCGCGCACCGTGTCGGACGATCGTAAGCGTCCGGTCTGACAGCCTTATTTCCTTGGTTTTCCGGGCTTCCAGCGTTTTGCGAGACTGAGGACTTCGAGTTTGAGTTTGTCGGTTTCGGGCTGATTGGGATCGAAGGTGCCGCCATACCAGTCTTTGAGATGATCGTGCTCTGGATGCTTTGGATCGGCCATGGCATCGAGGAACCCGTAGTAGCCAGGGAAGCCCCCGACGTCTTCGGGCGGGCATTTACCGATGACCTCGATTAGGGCCTGTTGAGATTCAGGGTTTTCATTTGCGCTGACCTCTGATTCACTCTTTCCCAAAGGGAGAATGAAATGTTGAGCGAGCGTTTTGTTATCAATGACGCGCAATGGGCTTTGATGGAACCGCATTGTTTTGGCAAGAAACGCGATCCCGGTCGCACTGGCGGTGACAGCCGTCTTTTTCTGGCAAGCCGTATTGTGGATTGCTCGAACCGGGGCGCCCTGGCGTGATCTTCCGTCCGGCTTTGGCAATTGGAACACCGTTTACAAACGTTTCCGCCATTGGGTAAAAGCCGATGTTTTCAAACGGATATTTGACGCTGTCTCAAATGACCCTGACATGGAATATGTCATGATTGACGGCACAATCGTGAAGGTCCACCGCCACGGGCAGGGCGCAAAAGGGGGGCTCAAAGCCAGGCTACAGGGCGCTCTCACAGTACTCTTTTTCTGGAATTACCACCAAAATCCTGGCTCTGACAGATGCGCTTGGCAATCTTGTCTCCTTCCGCCTGATGCCTGGGCAAGCCCACGATTTGAGCGAAACATCCGAGTTGATCGAGGGTGTTTCGTGCGAGATGCTCCTCGCGGATCGGGCGTTTGATGCCGACTGGTTGCGCGAAAATCTGGACAAGTCGGGGATTGTGCCAGTCATTCCGCCCGGATCGAACCGGAAGTTTCCGCCGGAATTTGACAAACACTGCTACAAATGGCGACACCTGATCGAAAATTACTTCCGGAAACTCAAGGAATTCAAGCGTATTGCGTTGCGGGCCTGCAAAACAGATCAGAGCTTCTCCTCCATGATCTATCTGGCCGCGGCTATCATCAACTCACGATGAATCTCAACAGGCCCTAGTCTGGGATAGAGTTCGCCAGGGACGGGATCGGTGATCCTGCCGATCTTGATCCTGTGTTCCCAGTTGTCGCCAAAATCGTAGATGTAGTTGATCGTCTTTTTGCCGGTGTCCTTGATGACTTGGCCCAGAGTGGTTTTGTTGGCGGGCCGGTCCTCGCCGCCAAAATCGGGGTCCGCGATACCCCATGTGGCGCGGGCTGCTCCGAACATGTAGAGATGCGAGTTGGTCCAGCCCATGGCCACCTGCAGTGTCAGGTGCAGCCGGTCCAGCCGGATATCGGCAGGCACCTGCAGGGTGCGGGTGACAGCGGGCTCGATGTCTTGCAGGGTGACTTTGATCTCGATGATGCTCATGCAGCGTCTTTCATGTGATGGTGGCTGCCCATGTTCCATGGCAGCAGGTCGTCGACCTTGGTGATCTTGCAATCCGGGATGCGGGCCAGAGTGTCGGCCAGCCAGCCCTGCGGATCAACGTTGTTCAGTTTGGCGGTTTCAATCAGCGTATAGGCGATGGCAGCGGCTTTGCCGCCTGCCGGTGATCCAACGAAGAGGTAGTTCTTGCGCCCCAAAGCAATACCTCTGATGGCCCGCTCGGCCGCATTATTGTCGATCTCGAGATGGCCATGTTCAAGGTATGGCCGGAGCCGTGGCAACCGGGTCAGCGCATAACGGATGGCCCCTGCAAGTGGCGATTTGCCAGAGATAGCGGGCAGTTGGGCACCCAGCCAATTGCCCAGGTCATCGAAGACGGGTCTGGCCTCGGCCTGCCGTATGGCGGTACGCTGATCCGGCGGCGATCCACGGGCCTCTTTCTCGATAGCGTAGAGCCCTGCTATCCGCTTGATCGCCTCTTCGGCGATGGCCGAGCCCTGGGCTTTATGCACATCGACGAACTTGCGCCGGATGTGGGCCATGCAGGCGACCTCGCGGATGTCGCCAGAACGGTAGAGGTCGTTGAATCCGGAATAGCCGTCCGCATGCATCCAGCCCTGGTATCTCTTCAAGTGATCCTTGGGATGCTGACCCCTGCGGTCCGGCGAGAACTGATACCAGGCAGCAGGCGGCACCTCGCTGTCCCAGGGGCGCTCATCGCGTATGTAAGTCCATAGGCGGGCGGTCTGGGTTTTGCCTGCCCCGGGCGTTAGCATTTTGATCGGCGTATCATCGGCAAACAATGCCTGGCCTGCTTGCACATGTCGTCCGATGGCAACGGCCAGTGGCTCCAGTAGGGCCGTGGATTTGCCCACCCAATCGGCCAGCGTTGAGCGGTCAAGGTCAAGCCCGTCGCGCTCGAATATCCGGCTTTGCCGGTAGAGCGGCAGATGATCGGCATATTTGCTGACCAGAACATGGGCCAACAGTCCTGGTCCAGGACGCCCGCGCTCAATCGGGCGCGATGGCAGCTGTGCCTGGGTGAAGCTGTCGCAGCCCGAACAGGCAAAGCGGGGCCGGGTGATGCGGTTCACGATGAAGCGCCCCGGAACATATTCCAGTTCCTCGGTCACATCCTCGCCCAGGCGGCGCAGCTTGCCACCACAATCCGCACAGGCATCATCTCCGGTGGCCAGTTCGATGTGCTGGCGCGGTATATGATCCGGGATCGGGCGGCGCTTGGGTTTGTCTTTGGGCGGCTCCTCTTCAGGCAGGCGTAACTTGGCTGTCATCGCTGCCGTTGCAATCTCACTGCTCTCCAGGGCCAGTTGCAGCTGCTCGATGCTCTCGGATTTGCTGCCAAACCTATGTGTGCGATGCCCGGATAACTGGTGCCTGAGCTTCTCGATCAACATCGCCTGAGACTTCACCTCGGCCAGCAGAAGCTGCGTGAAAGCACGCAACTCATCGGGGTCTTCCGGTAAGGCTCGGGCCACATCGATCATGGCCAAAACCTGGCAAATCAACGGGCTTTAGGGAATCCCCAAATCACTGATCCGGCCAGATTATCCCGCCTTCAATGGCCGCCATGTGCGCTGCGGAATACGCCAGTCAATGCCCTCCAGAAGCATCGCCAACTGGGCCGGTGTCAATGCGACTTTGCCGTCTTTTGCAGAAGGCCAGACAAACCGGCCCTTCTCCAATCGCCTGGAGAACAGACAGGCCCCCTGACCGTCCCACCAAATGATCTTGATCAGATCGCCACGCCGTCCACGGAAAACGAACATGTGGCCGCAATAAGGGTTCTGCTTCAGCGTCTGTTCCTCCTGAGCCGCCAGCGTCGCAAACCCCCGGCGCATATCCGTTACCCCGGCAGCCAGCCACACCTTCGTGTTCGACGGTACCGGGATCATCCGGACAAGCCACGGATCAGGCCGGCAAGGGCATCGGGATCGTAAGTCCCGCTGACACAAAGCCGGTGCCCGCAAACAAGATCAAACCCAATCCTGCCGCATGCCACAACCGGCGGCGCGGCTTCATGCCGCACATCCGAAATTATCTCGACCGGCAGAAAGAAAACCTGCTTCTGTGTATCGCCATCAGGCGAAAACCGCCCATCCCTCAGCCACGTAAACACGAGATTGGCATTCACATCATACCGCCGCGCAACCTGACTAACCGAAATCCCCGGAACCCGCGTTTGCGCACAGATCATCCGCTTCTCGTTATTGCTCCAGTGACGGCGCTTCTTCCTGCCCACATCTGACCTCGATAATGTCCATTAACGATCATGGACACTATCTGACATCTGCGGCCTCAGGCAGGGCAGCCAGACCAGACGCTTACGGACGATCAGGTGACTGCGGTGATTGAGCGCACGCTGAACACGACCCCGAGGGATGCGACCCATTGGTCGCTCCGAAGCATGGCAGCCGCGACGGGACTGTCGCACACCACCATCCGGCGGATTTGGAACGGGTTCGGCCTGCAACCGCACCGAAGCGAGACATTCAAGCTCTCAACCGACCCGCTGTTCGTGGACAAGGTGCACGATATCGTCGGGCTGTACCTGTCACCGCCGAACAGGGCTATCGTGTTGTGTGTTGACGAGAAATCGCAAATCCAGGCGCTGGATCGCGAACAGCCTGTGCTGCCAATGGCGCCCGGCGTGGCCGAGCGGCGCACCCACACCTGCATCCGACACGGCACGACGTCGCTTTTTGCAGCACTGGATATCGCCACCGGCGCCGTGATCGGCAAATGCTGCAAGCGGCGCCGCGCCACCGAGTTCCTCGACTTCCTCAAACAGATCGACCGGCAGATGCCGGACGGGCCGGAGGTGCATATCGTCATGGACAATTACGCCACCCACAAAACCCCGAAGATCAAGGCCTGGCTGGCACGCCGCCCGCATTGGCATGTCCACTTCACACCGCCCCCGGCTGGTTGGATCAATCAGGTGGAGCGTTGGTTTGCTGAACTGACGCGCAATGTAGCGCGACAATCAAGATGAGAAGTGCGCGTCAATCAGGATGAGAATCCTTGGTCGCGACGTTTGGGACGATGCCGGGCTTTTGTGCCGCGATCAAGGGGTTTGTTTTTTGATTGTCGCGGAGCGTCAATCAGCTTTGGTGTTTTCCGGTGTGGCTTTTTGTGCAGGCCTTCCCGGCCCCTTTGCCTTTTGTGCTGCTCTTCGCCGGTAGCTTTCGACATTCATCTCGAAGATGGTTGCGTGGTGCACGAGCCTGTCGACGGCGGCCAATGTCATGGCCGGGTCTGGAAAAATCGCATTCCACTCCCCGAAGGGCTGGTTGGCCGTGATCAACATTGAGCGGCGTTCATATCTCGCGCTGATGAGTTCGAAGAGCACACTGGTTTCAGCCTGATCCTTGGTGACGTAGGTGATGTCATCGAGGATCAGCAGATGGAATTTGTCGAGCTTTGCAATGGCACTTTCGAGGACGAGATCGCGGCGGGCCTGTTGGAGTTTCTGGACCAGATCGGTGGTGCGGCTGAATAGGACGCGGTAGCCTTGCTCGACAAGGGCGAGCCCGATGGCTGAGCCGAGATGTGATTTGCCCACACCTGGCGGCCCAAACAGCAGGATGTTGCCGCCCTTTCCGATCCAGCTGTCGCCAGCGGTGATCGCACTGACATGGGCCTTGGACAGCATGGGGACGGCTGTGAAGTCGAAGGTGTCGATCGTTTTTCCGGGCAACAGGCGTGCCTGTGCGAGATGTCGCTCGATACGACGGCGATCTCGTTCAGCCAGTTCATGCTCCACCAGGGTGCTGAGCATCCGAGCGGCGGGCCAGCCTTCCTTGTCGGCTTGTTCCGCAAAGCGCGGCCATAGCGCCTTGATGGCTGGCAAGCGCAATTCGGTCAGAGCCAAGGTTAGGCGGGCGGTATCGGTCTGGGGCGATGTCATGCTGTCACCTCCTGAGCGGATGGCGTACCGCCGACCAACTGGTCGTAAGATGACAGGTCGGCCAGTTGCACCGCGACTTGGGGGAGTGCGTCTTGTGATGGGCTAAACACTGCGCGTAGGGCCGCCATGTCAGGCGGGCGCTTCTGGCGAAGGTCCTCCTCAAGCTGCGCTGCCAATTCAGCCTCGCAGCCCCGCTCGTGTGCCAGCGCCAGAAGATCGACAACCATGCGACACGCCGCCTTCTCACTGGTCTGCTCCAGCAGGAATGCGAACATGTTACGGAACGCCCGGCGCGGGAATAGCTGATCCCGATAGACCAGCCCCATCAGCGCCATGGGCTTTTTGCGCAAGGAGTGGATGACGTGGTGGTAATTGACCACGTGCCCATGGCTCCCGGTGCTCGAGGCTCGTCCGCGTGTCAGCGTTAGCAGGGCAGAGCTTCCCAGGAACAGCTCCAACCGATCATCGTAGAGCCGAACCCGCAGCTGATGCCCGATCAACCGGGATGGCACGGTGTAGAACACCTTGCGCAAGGTGAAGCCCCCGGAGGAAGTGACGCGCAACGTGATCTCCTCGTAATCCGTGGTCCGCCGCGTCGGCAAAGGTCTGAGGCTCGCACGTTCCGCATCGATACGCTTGGCATTGCGGGCGTTGATCCGGCCCACGATCTCGTCGATGAAGCGACGATAATCTTGCAAGCTTTCGAAGTCGCGCGACCCACGCATGACCAGCGCGTCCTCAATGGTGCGCTTCAGATGCCCATTGGGGCTCTCGATGGAACCGTTCTCGTGTGCGACGCCCTTGTTGTTGCGCGTCGGCGTCATTCCATAATGGTTGCACAGGGCGTCGAAGCGGTCGGTTAGATCGGCCCGGGATGACTTATCCAGGTTCTTGAAGGCCGCCGACAGGCTGTCAGTTCCATGATTGTGTGGCACGCCGCCGAGCGTCCAGAGGGCGTTCTGCAATCCCTCAGCCAGCGCCACATAGCTTTCGCCGCCCAGCACGACGTGGGCGTGCTGAAACCCGCTATAGGCAAGCCGGAAGTGATACAGTCGATGGCCCAGTGCCTCACCGGCAATGGTCACACCCAACTTGCCCATGGCGGTGAAATCCGACAGGCCCATTTTGCCCGGTGTGTGGGTCTGCCGGAAAATGACGTCCTGTTCAGGGCCGTGTTCCGCATTCCAGGCGCGTATCCGTCGCTCCGGAGTCCGTCGGATGCCCGTACCCAGATCAGAATGCCGACGCAGAAGCTCCTCGTAAACCGCCACAGGTCGGATCCCCGGTGAGGACCGCAGAAGCGGCACGACCTCCGCATCAAAAATGTCCGCCAGCGGGTCCGGACGCCGCCGGCCGCGAGGGGCCTTCTTCTGTGATGGTAAAATTGGGTCAGCTTGCAGCCGATAGCCCGTTGCCTGGCTGATCCCCGCCTTGGCAGCGGCAACGGCAACGGAATGGGTCGATCTGAGCGTCATGAAGAGCCTCATTTGTTGGTCAGTGACATGACAGCCCGGCATGAACGATCCCCTTGCACAGAAAATCATTCCTTATCCGAGCCGGCCACAACCGTCAGGCCCGCCCCAAAAGGGCAAAACGCGTGTGCGGGGCCTCCCCAGTCGGGCTACGCCCTCCCTGCGAGCCCCCGCACACGCGTTCTCATCCTGATTGACGCTGGATCATCGCGATCAGCGCAATATGGCCGTCCGCCGTGTCTGGATGCCGGAACCGCTTCTCGCCAGGAAGGCAGAACCCATCCAGCCAGTCGCGCGATACATCTATCCCAAGAATGGTTATCTCAGCTATCATGTCACTCTCTCTTCCTTATGCTTCGCGGTCCCGCAAAACGGGCCGCCGTCAACTGTTCGAGACGGTGAAGAGAGGCAGGATCAGCCTGCTAGTGAACGTGGTCATGCCACAAGGTGTTTAGCGCTGTATCCCACCCCGTCACCGCTCCCGGTCGGGACCGGCGACGGGGAACCCATGGCAGGGACGAGACACATGAGGTGTTTGATCCCACGGTTTGCTGGTGCGATCTTTTCTTTGGAATGGAAGGAAGCCCTATGGGACAAGTACGTCACGGCAGCGCCACGACCACGCACGCTGTCCGAGCAGCAATACAGCGATCGCAAGCTTCGATCGCGGCGCTGAGCAGGGAGTTGGGCATCAACCCGAAGACAGCCGCCAAATGGCGCAAGCGCGAGACGGTCGAGGATCTGAAGACCGGACCGGGGGAGCCACATTCAACCGTCCTGACCGATCAGGCCGCAACAAAGCTGATCTATCTGGCCATCCGCAACTTCGAGAAAGGCGGCAGGAATGTTCGGGAATGGTTTGCAGCCCGCAACCAGTTCGCTATTATGTTCGACCAGCGCTTCAATGCGT
>CBDCFF010000003.1:0-29602 GCA_965216225.1 Paracoccaceae bacterium | reverse complement strand
CTTGTGCGTGGCGCCAGTTCACGATTGATCGAAAGGGCGAGCATCCCGTCAGTCACCTGTCCGGCTACAAGGGCTGGGTCCACGCCGATGGCTATTCCGGCTTCAACGGCCTGTTCGGCGACGACAAGGCTCGCGAGATGGCCTGCATGGCCCATGTCAGGCGCAAGCTTGTAGACATCTTTGCCGCGCAAGGCTCATCGATTGCCGAAGAAGCCCTCCGCCGGATCGCGGAACTCCATGCCGTCGAGAAAGAGGCGCGTGGCAAACCGTCTGAAGAGCGCGTTGCCATCCGTCAGGAAAAGGCAAAACCGATCTTCGATGAACTTGAGACCTGGTTACACGCGCAGTTGCCAAATATATCTGGCAAGTCGCCTCTGGCCCAAGCGATCCGTTATGCCCTTGGTCGTTTGCCAAAGGCACGCGGTTATTTGAACCATGGCTTTCTGGAAGCGGACAACAACATCGCCGAACGCGCTATAAAACCTGTCGCCACAGGTCGCAAAAATTGGATGTTCGCCGGTTCCGAGGGCGGTGGCAAAGCCATGGCCATCGCCTACACCCTGATCGAAACGGCAAAGCTTGATAAAGTCGATCCACAAGCCTGGCTCACATGGGTTCTCGCCCGCATCGCGGATCACAAGATCACTCGGCTGGACCAGTTGATGCCGTGGCGTTACGCTGCATCAGCAGCGTAACCGGGACGACCGGCAGTACGCCAGGGCTCCTTCACCGAACGGTCACTTTCATTATCCCTTTTGGAAAGAATGAATCAGATGTCAGCGAAAATGAAAACCCTGAATCTCAACAGGCCCTAATGAGATTTCTCTTGGAGGGGATCATGGTAGCGTTGTTGCACGGATGCGGTCGCGTTTGATATTGAGGCGTTTCGTTCTCAATAGGCTGCTGTAGATGCCACATAAGTTCAACGCCACTCGTCGTAACAAGGTCCCCAGGCAAGGGCATCGGGTTACGAATTGGGCTGAGTACAACGAGGGCCTGCGACGGCGCGGGGATCTGACGATGTGGGTCAGTGAAGAGGCGCCTGGTTTGTGGTCGTCACCGCGCCGCACAACCCGCGGCGGGCAGCCTCTCTACTCGGATCTGGCGATTGAGCTCTGTCTGACCCTGGGCATGGTTTTCAACCAACCGCTGCGCCAGACACAAGGGTTCATGTGCAGTATCGCGGGTTTGCTTGGGGTTGAGATCGCAGTGCCGGATTTCTCCACCTTATCGCGCAGGGGCAACGGACTGAGCTTGCCTGCCAAACCAAAGCCCGACAGTGACAAACCGGCCCATCTGGTCGTCGACAGCACAGGCCTGAAGATTTTCGGGGAAGGTGAATGGCTTGAGGAGAAGCACAAGATCAAGCGCAAACGACGCTCTTGGCGCAGGCTACACATGGGTCTGGACCTCGTCAGCGGTAAGATCGTCTGTGCAGAGCTGACCGCGGATGGTGTTGGCGATCCAACGGCATTGCCGGACTTGCCGGACCAGATCAACCGCCCTGTGGCGTGCTTTCCGGCGGACGGCGCGCATGACGGCGACCCAACACGCGCGCTGTCAGCTGAGCGTTTTGGCACGACCCTCGAGGTTGCAATCCCGCCTCCCAAGAACGCAACCTTCAGCCCTGATTGCGCCCGCAATCCCACGGCGCGAGACTGCGACATCGCCGGGATCAACGCCCATGGCCGGATAGCGTGGCAGAAAACATCCGGCGACAACCAACGTAGCAGAGGCGAAACCCAAACAGGCCGCTGGAAGGCCATCATCGGACCCAAGTCAAAGGCGCGCACTTTCGAAAACCAAAAGACCGAAGCCAGGATCGGCGTCCGTGTTCTCAATCGGATGACTGATCCTGCACGTCCGGCTATTGAGCGCATCGCGTGACAATCAGCATGGGCAGGGCGCACTTCAAGCCGTCATTGATACATGCAACAACGCCTTTTCAAACGTTTTCGCGAAGCCTTCGTTCGACATCTGAATGCAGTGAACGGCAAGAGCGTGGAACACGCCATAGCCGCCTATCTGGAGAACTGAGCGGTCCGGGCGGGGGATGGCCCCGTCGCGGCTTCGATGGACGCAGGCAGCCGGGGGGGCCTAATCCTCGTTTATGTCCCGGTCCCAGATCTTGTGCTGTCCGCGGCGGAGGGCGAAAATCCGGCGCAGCGCAATCCAGGCCAGAAGCGATATGACCGCGAAAACCACCAGAAGCCAGGGCAGCGTGGCAGTGGGGGCGACGACGCCAAGCGCCAGCAGGATACCGACAACCGCCGCGCCGATGGCAAAGCCCAGAAGCACGAAACCCGGAGCGGTCATTTCCAGAATTGCCAGCACGAATGCACCGGCCAGCCAGACCCACCACAGGGCCCACATCACCCCCTGCCTTTCAGAAGGCCGAACGCATCGGCAAAGGCATCGAGCGCATTCGCGGGCAGCAGGATGGTTTGCCTGCCCTCGCCCTGCCCCACGGCGACCAGCGCTTCCACCTGTTTCAGCGCCACCTGGTATTGCGCGGCCTCCAGTCCGTTTTCACGGATCGCCTTGGCGACGACTTCGGTTGCGTAGGCTTCGGCGTCCGCCTGAATGCGGCGGGCCTTGGCGGTCTGTTCTGCGGCGTAAAGATCGGCATCCGCCGCAAGCTCCACCGCCCGGCGACGGCCTTCGGCCTCTGTCACATGGGCGCGGCGGGCGCGTTCGGCGTTGAGTTGCTGCAACATCGCCTCGCGCGTGGCCTGATCGAGATTGACATCGAGAAGCTCGGCCCGTGTCACCTCGATCCCCCAGTCATTGACCCCATCCTCCACCGCCGCCTTGATCTGAGAGATCAGCTCCGCCCGGTTGGATTGAACCTCGTCCAGTTCCATCTTGCCGATTTCCGCCCGCACGATCCCGGCCACGGTGGTGGCGATCGCGGCATCGACATCGCGGATACGGTAAACGGTCTTTTCCGGTTCCAGAATCCGGTAGAAAACGCTGGTTTCCACCTGCACCAGCACGTTGTCAGAGGTGATGGCGTCCTGGCTGGCATTGGGCAACTGCCGTTCCAGAACGGAAATCCTGTGCCGCACCTGGTCAAGAAACGGCACGATGAAATTGATCCCCGGCCCCAGAACCGCGCGCAGCCGGCCGAACCGCTCGACCACGAATTTCTGCGATTGCGGCACGATCCGCACCCCCAGAAGAATGCAGGCAATGACAAAACCGGCCAGAAGCAGAAGCACGATATTGCCGCCAAGCAGGTCCGTCAGAAGTTCCGAAAGGTCCATGACTGATCCCTCATATGCCACGTCGCGTTTCTGATAAGCCAAAGCGGGGCCTGCCGCAACGAAACAATTGCGGCGGAAATCGGGCGCGGGCTGCAACAGATCACCCCCTTTCGCCGCCCGGCCCCGCCCTGCCGCCTGCGCCGGAAAAATGCCCCCTGCGGCACAGTGGACATTGCCCGCAGGGGGGAACCGTTCTAATAAGGCGCTGTAACGCGGGGGGGAACCTCTTTTCCCTGCCGTTCAATATCGGAAATCCGGGAGGCAGGACATGGCCGACGCCGCCATTCATGGCCACGAACATCACCACGAGCGGGGCTTTTTCTCTCGCTGGTTCATGTCTACGAACCACAAGGATATTGGCATCCTCTACCTGATCACGTCGGCCTTTGTCGGCCTGCTCTCGGTCATCTTCACCATCTACATGCGGATGGAACTGCAAGAGCCGGGCGTGCAGTACATGTGCCTTGAAGGCGCGCGTTTCATGGTGTCGGATGCAGTCTGCACCCCGAACGGGCACCTGTGGAACGTGATGATCACCTATCATGGCGTCCTGATGATGTTCTTCGTGGTCATTCCGGCGCTGTTCGGCGGCTTTGGAAACTATTTCATGCCCCTTCAGATCGGTGCGCCGGACATGGCGTTCCCGCGGATGAACAACCTCAGCTACTGGATGTATATCACCGGCGTGGCGCTTGGCGTGGCCTCGCTGCTCAGCCCCGGCGGCAATGATCAGGCCGGCTCCGGCGTGGGCTGGGTGCTTTATCCGCCGCTCTCGACCAACGAAGGCGGCCATTCCATGGACCTTGCGATCTTTGCGGTTCACGTCTCGGGCGCTTCGTCGATTCTGGGGGCGATCAACATGATCACCACCTTCCTGAACATGCGCGCCCCCGGCATGACGCTGTTCCGGGCGCCGCTGTTTTCCTGGTCGATCTTCGTCACCGCCTGGCTGATCCTGCTGTCGCTGCCGGTTCTGGCCGGGGCCATCACCATGCTGCTGACCGACCGGAACTTCGGCACCACCTTCTTTGATCCGGCCGGTGGCGGGGATCCGGTCCTCTATCAGCACATCCTGTGGTTCTTCGGCCATCCGGAAGTGTATATCGTCATCCTGCCCGGCTTTGGCATCGTCAGCCACATCATCGGCACCTTCTCCCGAAAACCGATCTTCGGCTATCTGCCGATGGTCTGGGCGCTGATCGCCATCGGCGTGCTGGGTTTCGTGGTCTGGGCGCATCACATGTACACCGTGGGGATGAGCCTGACCCAGCAATCCTACTTCATGCTGGCGAGCATGGTCATCGCGGTGCCGACGGGCATCAAGATATTCAGCTGGATCGCGACGATGTGGGGCGGCTCGATCGAGTTCAGGACACCGATGCTCTGGGCGATCGGCTTTCTGTTCCTGTTCACCGTGGGCGGTGTGACCGGCGTCGTTCTGGCGCAGGCGGGCGTGGACCGGGCCTATCACGACACTTACTATGTCGTGGCCCATTTCCATTACGTGATGTCGCTGGGCGCCGTTTTCTGCATCTTCGCCGGGATATATTTCTACTTCGGCAAGATGACCGGCAGGCAATACCCGGAATGGGCCGGCAAGCTGCATTTCTGGATGATGTTCATCGGCGCCAACCTGACCTTCTTCCCGCAGCACTTCTTGGGCCGCCAGGGTATGCCGCGGCGCTATATCGACTATCCGGAAGCGTTTGCGAAATGGAACGAGATCAGCTCTTACGGCGCCTATCTCTCGTTCGCTTCCTTCATCCTGTTCTTCGGCATCATGGCCTATTCCCTGCTTTATGGCCGCAGGGAAAGCCGCAGGAATTACTGGAACGAATACGCCGACACGCTGGAATGGACCCTGCCATCCCCGCCGCCCGAGCATACGTTCGAAATCCTGCCCCGGCAGGAGGAATGGGACAAGGCGCACAGCCATTGATCAGCCGGACAATCGGGAAACCCGGAACGCCGGGGCTTTTGCGCCCCGGAAGACGGACACATGCACATGCTGAAAATCCGGGGGCGGCGCGATTCCTCCGGCGTGCAGCCAGCCGTTCCGGCCCGATGACCTCCTGCCCCGGACCGGGGTGGGGTGGGTCGCCGGGCGGAATGGGCCGGGGTCAATATCGCCCCCGGGTTCACGGCCCCGGTTTTCCGGCGCGCCGTGCGAACCCCCGAACTCCGAACGTGGCGCAAATTCAATCGCGCGGGCGGTCAGCCATCCTGGCGGGGCGCTGTCCTGTCCGGTTGGCCGGTCGTTGCCTCAGACCATATCGTTCAGCAACCCGCCAAGGTCTGCCACCAGCAGCGCGATGGCGGACCTGTGTTCCTCGGGCGCCGATTCATGCTGTGCCCGCGCTTCGTCGAGAACCGCCCGAAGCTCTTCCTTCGACATATCGCCGCGCCGCCAGGCGCGTTCGGCAAGGACCGAGACGCCGGTTTCGCTTATATCCACGAACCCGCCGGTGACGATGTATTCGCCACCTTCCCCGCCTTTGCCCCCTTCGACGCGCAGGACGCCGGGGCGCAGGGTCGAGATGACAGGCGCGTGGCCGGCCATCACCGTCATTTCCCCCTCGGCCCCCGGCACAAGAACCGATGTCGCCTCATGCGACGCCAGCCGTTTTTCGGGCGAGACCAGATCAAATTGCATCGTATCGGCCATCGGGCCCTCCCTCAGGCGGCTTCAGCGGCCATCTTTTCGGCCTTGGCGATCACTTCGTCGATGCCGCCGACCATGTAGAAGGCCCCCTCGGGCAGGTGGTCGTATTCGCCGGCCACAACCGCCCTGAAGGACTTGATCGTTTCTTCAAGCGGCACCTGAACGCCTTCGGAGCCGGTAAAGACTTTCGCCACGTCGAACGGCTGACTGAAGAAGCGCTGTATCTTGCGGGCGCGGGCCACGGTCAGCTTGTCCTCTTCCGACAGTTCGTCCATGCCGAGAATGGCGATGATGTCCTGCAACGACTTGTAGCGTTGCAGGATGCCCTGCACCTCGAAGGCCACGTTGTAGTGTTCATCGCCCACAACCGCCGGGTCCATCAGGCGAGAGGTGGAATCGAGCGGGTCCACAGCCGGGTAGATGCCAAGTTCGGAGATCCCCCGCGACAGAACGGTGGTCGCGTCGAGATGGGCAAAGGTCGTCGCCGGGGCCGGGTCGGTCAGGTCGTCCGCAGGCACATAGACCGCCTGGATCGAGGTGATGGAGCCCCGCTTGGTCGAGGTGATGCGTTCCTGCATGGTGCCCATGTCGGTGGCCAGCGTCGGCTGATAGCCCACGGCCGAAGGAATGCGCCCCAGAAGCGCCGACACCTCCGAGCCCGCCTGGGTAAAGCGGAAGATGTTATCGACGAAGAACAGAACATCGGTCCCGGACTGATCGCGAAACTGCTCGGCCAGGGTCAGGCCGGTCAGCGCCACGCGCGCGCGCGCCCCCGGAGGCTCGTTCATCTGGCCGTAAACCAAGGCCACCTGCGATTCAGAGATGTTGTCCGGCTTGATGACGTTGGATTCGATCATCTCGTGATAAAGGTCGTTGCCTTCGCGGGTCCGTTCACCCACACCGGCGAACACCGAAAATCCCGAATGCACCTTGGCGATGTTGTTGATCAGTTCCATGATCAGAACGGTCTTGCCCACACCGGCCCCGCCGAACAGGCCGATCTTGCCGCCCTTCGCGTAAGGCGCCAGCAGGTCGATGACCTTGATACCGGTCACGAGAATCTCGGATTCCGTCGATTGCTCGGAAAACGCCGGGGCGGGGCGGTGAATCTCGCGGTACTCGTCCGCCTCGACCGGGCCGCCTTCGTCAACCGGCTCCCCCACCACGTTCAGGATACGGCCCAGGGTGGCGTTGCCGACCGGCACCGAAATCGGGCCGCCGGTGTCACGCACTTCCTGGCCGCGCACCAGACCTTCGGTCGCGTCCATGGCAATGGTGCGCACGGTTTTCTCGCCCAGATGCTGCGCGACCTCCAGCACCAGCCGCTTGCCGTTGTTGTCGGTTTCCAGCGCGTTCAGAATCTTCGGCAACCGGTCGGCGAACTGCACATCGACAACGGCGCCGATGACCTGGGTCACCTTGCCCCTTGCCTTCGCCATGTTTTCGCTTTCCCCATCCGGCATTCGATGCGCCATTCGATGCGCGGTGTCGTCAGCCTGCCGATCCGCAAGAAAGTCGGAATAGGAACGGAGCTTGGTGATCAGCCCCGACAATTCGTGGTACTTTGCGCCGCCGGTCTCACACCCGGACCGCTGCTCGCGAATACTGGCGATCCGCGCCACAAACCGGTCTTTTCCCCATTCCCTGTCCAGACTTCCGACGGTCTCTCTTTCGAACTTTTTCAACACATGGAAATAGGTGTTTATGGTGTTTGGCCGCTTTGTGCCCGACAGCCAAAGCTTGAATTCGGTCTCTTGCATACTAGCCTCCTATAGCGCCTCCGCGCCCGAGATGATCTCGATCAGTTCGTTGGTGATCACGGCCTGACGCGAGCGGTTGAATTCGATCGTCAGCCTGTCGATCATCTCTCCCGCGTTGCGGGTGGCGCTGTCCATGGCGGACATCCGGGCGCCCTGCTCGGACGCGCCGTTCTCCAGAAGCGCCGTGAAAATCTGCGTGGCGACGCCGCGCGGCAGCAGGTCGGCAAGGATGTCTTCCTCGCCGGGCTCGTAATCATGGCGCGTGCCCGCCGCCTCCGCCACATCCCCGAACAAGGCCGGGATGATCTGCCGTTCGGTCGGTATCTGGCTGATCACCGACTGGAACCGGTTGAAAAAGATCGTCGCAACGTCGAACTCCCCCGCATCAAAGCGCGACAGCACGTCGCGGGCGATGTCACGGGCGTTTTCATAGCGCACATTCTTCACCCCGCCCAGATCGACGTGATCGATGAACAGGTCTTCGTATCCGCGTTTCAACTGTTCGCGGCCCTTCCTGCCGACGGTCAGGATTTTCACCGTCCTGCCAGAGGCTTGCAGTTCCCCGGCCCGGACGCGCGCCAGCTTCACGATAGAGGAATTGAACCCCCCGCAAAGCCCCCGTTCCGCCGTCATGACGACCAGCAGATGGGTCTGATCCGAACCACTGCCCGACAGCAGGCGCGGCGCGGAACCCGATCCACCGATCAAGGCCGCCAGCCCGCCCAGAACCGCATTCATGCGTTCGGCATAGGGCCGGCCGGCCTCTGCCGCATCCTGCGCCCGCCGCAGTTTCGCGGCGGCCACCATCTGCATCGCTCTGGTAATCTTGCGGGTCGATCTGACCGACCCGATCCGGTTTCTGAGATCCTTAAGGCTTGGCATCGCCGCGTCCCCTCATGCGAAATCCGCAGCGAATTCGTCCAGCGCCGCCCTGACCCTGGCCTCGGCCTCGGCCTTGATTTTCGGGTCTTCCCCGGTGATGTAGTCCAGAAGTTCCTGATGCCTGCCGCGCAGGTGATTGAGCAGGCCGGATTCAAAGCGGCCAATCTGCCTGACTTCGATCCGGTCGAGATAACCGTTGGTGCCCGCATAGATCATGCAGACAATCTCGGCATTGGTCAGCGGTGAATATTGCGGCTGCTTCATCAGTTCGGTCAGTCGCGCGCCACGGTTCAGCAGGTGCTGGGTCGCCGCGTCGAGGTCGGAGCCGAACTGGGCAAAGGCCGCCATCTCGCGATATTGCGCCAGCGACAGTTTCACCGGACCCGCAACCGATTTCATTGCGTCGGTCTGCGCCGAAGAGCCGACGCGGGACACCGACAGACCGGTGTTCACCGCCGGGCGGATGCCCTGATAGAACAGTTCGGTTTCCAGAAAAATCTGGCCGTCGGTGATCGAGATCACGTTGGTCGGAATAAAGGCCGACACGTCGCCGCCCTGGGTCTCGATGATCGGCAGCGCGGTCAGCGAACCGCCGCCGTTATCCTCGTTCAGCTTCGCAGACCGTTCCAGCAGGCGGGAGTGCAGATAGAAAACGTCACCCGGATAGGCTTCGCGCCCCGGCGGACGGCGCAGCAGCAGCGACATCTGGCGATAGGCCACAGCCTGTTTCGACAGGTCGTCATAGACGATCAGGGCGTGGCGGCCATTGTCGCGGAAATGCTCGGCCATTGCGGTGGCGGCATACGGCGCCAGAAACTGCATCGGGGCCGGGTCGGATGCGGTGGCGGCAACAACGATGGAATAGTCGATGGCCCCGGATTCCTCCAGACGCTTCACCAGATGGGCCACGGTGGATCGCTTCTGGCCAATAGCGACATAGACGCAGTAGAGCTTTTTCGATTCATCGCCGCCGGTGACTTCGTTGCAGGATTTCTGGTTCAGAATCGTGTCGAGCGCCACCGCGGTCTTGCCGGTCTGACGGTCTCCGATGATCAGCTCTCGCTGGCCGCGACCGATCGGGATCATGGCGTCCACGGATTTCAGGCCGGTCGCCATCGGTTCATGCACCGATTTGCGCGGGATGATGCCGGGGGCCTTCACGTCCGCGACAGACCGGCCAGAGGCGTTGATCGGCCCCTTGCCGTCAATCGGGTTGCCAAGGCCATCGACAACGCGGCCCAGCAGTTCGTCACCCACGGGCACATCCACAATGGCGTTGGTGCGCTTGACGATGTCGCCTTCCCCGATGTCGCGGTCAGAGCCGAAGATGACGATCCCCACATTGTCGCTTTCTAGGTTCAGCGCCATGCCGCGGATGTTGCCCGGAAACTCGACCATCTCACCCGCCTGGATGTTGTCGAGCCCGTGAACGCGGGCAATGCCGTCACCGACGCTGAGCACACGACCAATTTCGGCGACTTCGGCGTCCTGACCGAAGGATTTGATCTGCTCCTTGAGGATCGCAGAGATTTCGGCTGCCTGGATTCCCATTATCCGACCTCTTTCATTGAATTCCGGAGTGCATTGAGCCTTGACCGAATCGAGGTGTCGATCATCTTCGATCCCACTTTGACGACAAGACCGCCGATAAGGCTTTCATCGACGGCGGCATTGATTCTGACGGTCTTGCCGGTGGCCGCTTTCAGCGTTCCGGCAAGTTTGTCCGACTGCGCCCCGGTCAGCGCCCTGGCGGCGGCGACATCAGCCGTGATTTCACCCTTTTCCCTGGCGATCATGTCACCGAGGGCGCGCAGAAGCTGCGGCAGAACGAACAGGCGGCGACGGGCGGCCATCAGGCCCAGCGCGTTGGACACCGGCGCGGAAAGGTTCATTCCGGCGGCGATCACGGCGACGGCTTTCGCCTGCTCGTCCCTGGAATGGATCGGCGACGCGATGAAACCGGCAAGATCGGCGCTGTCATCCAGCACGGCGGAAAGGGCGGCTGCGTCACTTTCCAGCGCGTCCAGGGATTCGCCTTCCCTGGCCAGTTCGAAAATGGCCGTGGCATAGCGCGCGGCGATGCCGGATGAGATCGAAGCAGATTCAGACACGTCCACCCTTCCGGTTTCACAGGCCCGCCCTGTCATCTTCCTGAAGGGGAAGCATGGCAAGGCGACCTGGAGGCGTTCATGAACATGAGCACCAAAATCGGCGTGGGTGTAGCAGAGCCTGCCGCACCTATCAACTGCCTTCGGACCTGCTTGCAGGTCGGGCATCCCCTGATGGAAAGGGTTTTTTGCCAAGGTGCGACGTATTGCGCATTCGGATGCGGCGCGAATCCGCCGGGTCTTTCCGAATCCCGCAATCCCGCAATCCCGCAATGCCGCAATGCCGCAATGTCAGATCGGCTTTGCCTCCGGCTGCGCCAGTCCCTCCAGCAGGCGCAGGGGTTTCCTGACGGTTTCCGGCAATCCCGGGCGTTTGGGCTGAAACATCTGTTTCGAGGCTTCGGCGAACAGAACGCCACCGGCCCGGAACATCGACAGCCTGCGCCCGCTGCGTTCCCAGAATTGCGCGCTGCGCAGCCAGAAGCGTTGCCGGGCGGGCGGCATGAACAATGCCGAAACATGCCGGTCCGGCACGAAATCATGCGCCTTCAACTGGCTTTCCAACTGGCCCATGGTGTAGGGGCGACCATAGCCAAAGGGTGTCCTGTCGCTGCGCGACCACATGCCGCCCCGGTTCGGGACGATGAACATGGCCCGGCCGCCGGGGGCCAGGACGCGCCGGCATTCATTCAGAAGTGCGGCGGGCCGTTCGCTTGTCTCCAGACCGTGCAGAAGCACCAGCTTGTCAACGGCGCCGGTTCCCAGCGGCCAGCGCGTTTCTTCGCACAGGGTCGCAACATTGGGCATCGCCGCAGGCCAGGACATGACCCCCTGCTGCCCCGGCATCAACCCGATCACCCGGCGCGCCTGCCCGAGATAGGGCCGCAGCAGCGGCACTGCAAAGCCGAAACCGACAACGGTTTCGCCCCTGGCCTGTGGCCACATCTCCACCAGTTGATCGCGCACCGCCTTCTGCGCGGCGCGTCCAAGCGCGCTGCGGTAGTAGAATGACCTGAGATCGAGCACATCCAGATGCATTGCCGTCTCTTCTCTTCGTCTCCCGCAATCTTCCGAAGCCAGGCGCGCGCACATCACGGATGCGGCGCCGGGCGGCGTGTCTTTCCGCAGAAGCTAGCAGAGGCGCGCCACCAGAACCAGATTGTTCGCAGGGGCCGTGTTGCATCAATCAGCGAACAAGCGCAGAGTCCCCTTACCGATGAATTTGGTCAGCCGACAGACGCAAACCCGGCACGGCCAGGTTCGGTCATTCCGTTGAGAATTTGCACGCCAATCTGTGCCTCGGTTTTCTGATTTTCGAACCGCCGCGATCTCGGTTTCTTTCCAGCCACGCCTTTCCAACGACCAATTTGTGCTTCCGCACGACGACGCTGATTGTAACCGCTGCTGACCTGCCAGGCCAGTCGCCCGTGGGTCTGTATCGCAGCGATATGTCGGTCTCGCGGGGACGGATCATCAAGCGAACTCGGGGTGAGCACAGCGTTTTTCGGAGCCGGGATGACGATTTCAACAGCATCACCAAACCGCGCTGTGAGCAGATTTCCTGTCGGGGCGCCGTCATGGGCCCCATCCGCCGGAAATCGCGAAACCTGCCCCTCGAACTGGTCAGGAAGCCCGGGCAGCGCAGCGGGATCGCCGATGTAATCCAGAGCCGGGTCCGAGCAGATGATCTCACCGGACGCGAGATCCAGACCAGGGTGCAGCTTTCTCCATGATTTGCGTTTGGCCTTGGTTTGACGCTTGTTCTGCTGCCACTCACCTTCGCCGAATATCTTCAGACCGGGACTGTCCACGGTCAGATGGATCGGTTCGGTTCTGTCAATCCGCGGCTTTTGGGGCAGCATCAAGCCCCGTCCCCGGCGTCTGACGCAGGGGTAGTTTGTAAATCGTGCGCAGGGTCAGGCAAGTTGCGATGGCAAATTCCGAATACTCAGGCTGACCGCCCGGGGGCGACCGGCGTGGAGCTCGCCATTGTCCTGGCGCATCGCCAGTGATCCGGACGGTCAGATTGCCGCGTTGCCGGAGGCTCTCGTTATACTCCGCCCGGTGTGTCACCCGACATCGTTTCCTCGGAAATTTGTGGCGGCGGCCGGAGGTGAACTTATGTGGCATCAAGGACGTCCAGATCAGAGATAAAGCTCTCAGCTACCAGACAAGACGGCCTCCCTGCAACAACGTCGATCCGACCCGACCCGGACTCGCGTTCGTTCACGAAGACGCGCCGTCGCGGTTCGCGTTGCGGCGCTTCTTGCTGTGGACAGGCCAATTCAGGGGCGATAAACCAACCCGACGCATAATCATGATGAAGATGCACAGGAAGCCCTCGCGCCATGCAAAGCCTGAATGACATCCGGTCAACATTCCTCGACTTTTTCAAATCCAGCGGCCATGCGGTTATCGACAGCTCGCCGCTGGTGCCGCGCAATGATCCGACGCTGATGTTCACCAATTCGGGAATGGTGCAGTTCAAGAATGTCTTCACCGGCGCGGAGCATCGGGATTACAAACGGGCGACCACAAGCCAGAAATGCGTGCGCGCGGGGGGCAAGCACAATGATCTGGACAATGTGGGCTACACGGCGCGGCATCATACGTTCTTTGAAATGCTGGGGAATTTCAGCTTTGGCGACTATTTCAAGGGCGATGCGATCCCGTTTGCTTGGGATCTGATCACCAGAGAATTCGGTCTGGACAGGGATCGGCTTCTGGTAACGGTGTTCCATACCGACGACGAGGCTGCCGGGATCTGGAAGAAACACGCAGGTCTGCCGGATGACCGGATCATCCGCATCGCCACGTCCGACAATTTCTGGCAGATGGGGCCGACCGGCCCCTGCGGACCCTGTACCGAGATTTTCTATGACCACGGGAATCACATCCGGGGCGGCCTGCCGGGTTCCGCCGATGAGGATGGCGACCGGTTCATCGAGATCTGGAACATCGTTTTCATGCAGAACGAGAGGTTCGAGGATGGCTCGACGATGGAACTCGGGATGCAGTCGATCGACACCGGCATGGGGCTGGAGCGGATCGGCGCGCTGTTGCAGGGCAGCCATGACAACTATGATACGGATTTGTTCAGGACATTGATCGAGGCGTCCGCACAGGCGTCGAATGTCGATCCCTGTGGCGACGGGAATCTGCATCACCGGGTTATCGCTGACCATCTTCGCTCGACCTCGTTCCTGATTGCCGACGGGGTGATGCCGTCGAACGAAGGCCGGGGCTATGTTCTGCGCCGGCTCATGCGGCGGGCGATGCGTCATGCCCACCTGCTGGGTGTGCAGGAGCCGTTGATATACCGCCTCGTGCCCGAACTGGTGCGTCAGATGGGGCAGGCTTATCCGGAGCTTGGCCGGGCGCAGGTTCTGATCGAGGAGACGCTGAGAAACGAGGAAACCCGCTTTCGTCAGACGCTCGACCGGGGCCTGCGGTTGCTGGAGGACGAACTGAACAGGCTGCCCGATGGCGCGAACCTGCCTGGCGAGGCGGCATTCCGGCTCCATGACACTTACGGGTTCCCGCTCGACCTGACGCAGGATGCGCTGCGCGAGAAGGGCCGCGCCGTTGAAACCGCCGGATTTGACGCGGCGATGGCGGCACAGAAGGCAAAGGCCAGGGCCGCCTGGGCGGGGTCGGGGGAAACCGCTGACGAAGCCATCTGGTTCGACCTGGCCGAAGAGCATGGCCCGACGGAATTTCTGGGCCATGAGACCGAAGCGGCGGAAGGACAGATACTGGCGATTGTCGGCGATGGCGGGAAGCGCGAGGTTGCAAGGGCCGGCGAGACGGTGCAGGTCATCGTCAACCAGACCCCGTTTTACGCGGAGGCGGGCGGTCAGGTCGGCGATCAGGGTGTGCTCGGGACCGAAACCGGGCAGGCGCATGTCACGGACACCGGGAAAGCCGCCGGTGTTTCGATTCATCTTGCCGAGGTGACAGAGGGCGAGATCGCCGTTGCGCAGGGTGCCAAACTGCACGTTGACCACACCCGGCGCAGTCGTATCCGCGCCAACCACTCGGCAACGCATCTGCTGCATGAGGCGCTGCGCCGTCATCTGGGCGAGCATGTCGCCCAGCGGGGATCCCTGAACGCGCCGGATCGGCTGCGGTTCGATTTTTCACATGATCGCGCCCTGACGCCGGAACAGATGCACGAGGTCGAGGCCGAGGTGAACGCCTTCATCCGCCGGAACACGCGGGTCGAAACCCGGATCATGACCCCGGACGACGCCCGGACCCTTGGCGCCAGGGCGCTGTTCGGAGAGAAATACGGCGATGAGGTCCGGGTCGTCGCCATGGGCACACTGAAGGATTCCGGCAAGGGCACCGACGGCGACACCTATTCGCTGGAGCTTTGCGGCGGCACCCATGTCGGGCGCACCGGCGAAATCGGCGTGTTCGCCGCATTGGGCGACAGCGCCAGTTCTGCGGGCGTGCGCCGGATCGAAGCGTTGACCGGGGAAGAGGCGTTTCGCCATCTTTGCGAACAGGACCGGCGATTGGCGGGTGTGGCGGCGCAACTGAAAACCCGGCCAGCCGATGTGGCGGCGCGGGTCGGGACGCTGATCGGGGAACGCAGGGCATTGCAGGATGAAGTCGCCCGGCTGCGAAGGAAACTCGCGATGTACGCAGGGGCCGGGCAACCGCAGGCCAAAGCGAAGGATGTGGCGGGTGTGCCATTTCTCGCCCGGGTTCTGAACGGGGTGGGCGGCAGGGATTTGCCCGCGCTCATTGACGATCACAAGGCGCAGATCGGTTCTGGCGTGGTTCTGCTCATCGCTGATGCGGATGGCAGGGCGGCGGTGGCGGCGGGCGTCACGGCGGACCTTGCGGAAAGGATTTCCGCCGTGGATGTGGTTCGGGCGGCGGTGGCGGAACTGGGTGGCAAGGGCGGCGGCGGACGCCCGGACATGGCCCGTGGGGGCGGCGCGAGCGCGGCGAATGCCGGGGCCGCGATCAGGGCCGCCGAAACACTGTTGAGAGGATAGGATGACTGGAGCGTTGTGGATTGCGAATGTCGATGTGCATGATGCCGACAAATACGACGAGTATATTCGGATTGCCTCGGTGGTGATCCCCGAACATGGGGGAGAGTTCATTGCCCGGGGCGGTCGATACGTGCAACTGGAAGGGCGCGAGAGAAAGCGCAATGTCGTGACCCGCTTCCCGAGCGTCGAAGCTGCGGTTGCAGCCTACAATGACCCGCGCTATCAGGAAGCGGTCAGGCTGGCCAAGGCATCGTCGGAGCGTGAAATCGTCGTGGTCGAACTCGGCTAGGCGTCTGCCGCCTTGCGAAAGATGATGCGCGCACATGCGCGGGACTGGCGTCTTGACCGGATCGGATTGCGCCCGGCCAGGCGGCAATGTGTCCGGCCAGCCCGGAAATCCCCTTCATGAATGCGGGCCCCGGCCTGCCCGCGCCATCCGTTTGCGCTCATGCGGATCAAGGCAGCGTTTGCGCAGGCGGATGGCGTTCGGCGTGACCTCGACCAGTTCATCATCGTCGATATAGGCGATGGCCTCTTCCAGGCCCAGTTTGACCGGCGGCGTCAGAACGACGGCGTCGTCCTTGCCCGCAGCGCGGACATTGGTCAGTTTCCTGCCCTTCAGGGGGTTCACCTCCAGATCATTGTCGCGGGTGTGCTCGCCAATGATCATGCCCTTGTAGACAGCTTCCTGCGCCCCGATGAACATGCGCCCGCGATCTTCGAGGTTCCAGAGCGCGTAAGCCACCGAAACGCCGTTTTCCGTAGAGACCAGAGCGCCCGCGCGACGGCCGGGGATGCCCCCCCTGTGCGACGCCCAGCTGCTGAACACCCGGTTCAGCACACCGGTGCCGCGCGTGTCGGTCAGAAACTCGCCGTGATAGCCGATCAGCCCGCGCGACGGCACCCGCGCGATGATCCGGGTCTTGCCTGCGCCGGCGGGCTTCATTTCGGTCAGTTCGCCCTTGCGCGCCCCGGTCAGCTTTTCGATCACTGCGCCGGAATGGTCGTCATCCACATCAATGGTGACTTCCTCTATCGGCTCCAGCCGTTGACCGTCATTGTCCTGAAACAGCACGCGCGGCCGGCTGATCGACAGTTCAAATCCCTCGCGGCGCATGTTTTCGATCAGTACGCCCATCTGCAATTCGCCGCGCCCCGCAACTTCGAAGACCTCGCCGCCAGGGGTATCGGCGACGCGGACCGCGACGTTGGATTCGGCTTCTTTCATCAGGCGTTCGCGGATCACGCGGGACTGGACCTTGCCGCCATCGCGCCCTGCAAGCGGGCTGTCGTTGATGCCGAAGGCAACGCTGATGGTGGGCGGATCAATCGGCCGGGCGGGCAGCGGCGCGGATACTGATGCGGCGACCAGCGAATCCGCCACCGTCGCCCTGCTCATCCCGGCAAGCGAAACGATGTCGCCCGATTCAGCCGCGTCGATCGGTTGCCGGGACAGGCCGCGATAGGCGAGAATCCTGGTCACGCGGAAATTTTCCACAAGCGAGGCGTCATGCGACAGCGCCTTGATCGTTTCACCGGTTTTCAATGAGCCGCTTTCCACACGCCCGGTCAGAACGCGGCCGATGAACGGATCGGTGCCCAGCGTCGTGGCCAGCATTCGGAACGGCTCGTCCCTGCGTCCCGCCTGAGCCGGGGCCGGGACATGATCGACGACCAGATCAAAGAGTGCGGAGAGATCCCTGCGTGGTCCGTCCGGCGCCATGTCCGCCCAGCCCGAACGGCCAGAGGCATACATGACGGGGAAGTCAAGCTGTTCGTCATCCGCGCCCAGATCGGCGAACAGATCAAAGCATTCGTTCAGCGCGCGGTCAGGTTCCGCATCGGGCTTGTCCGCCTTGTTCAGCACGACGATGGGCCTGAGGCCGAGGGCAAGCGCCTTGGCGGTCACGAATTTGGTTTGCGGCATCGGCCCTTCTGCGGCATCGACCAGCAGGACCACGCCATCGACCATGCTCAGAATCCGTTCGACCTCGCCCCCGAAATCCGCATGGCCGGGCGTATCTATGATGTTGATCCGGCGGGTTTTCCACTTGACGCTCGTGCATTTGGCAAGAATTGTGATGCCGCGCTCGCGTTCCAGATCATGGGAATCCATCGCGCGCTCCGCCACCGCCTGATTTTCGCGAAACGCGCCGGATTGTTTCAACAGCGCATCGACAAGCGTGGTCTTGCCGTGATCGACATGGGCGATGATGGCGATGTTGCGCAGTTCCATTGGACGGCCTTTTCTGTTCGCTGCCGCCCTACCGTGCAGGCGCAGAAAAGGCCAGCCCCAAAGCGATTGAACCCCGATGCGGGCATGTCCGGCGACGGTGCGGCGACGACGGCGTGGCGGCGGCGCGGAGCCTCATGCGCAATGCCTTAATGTGTCGCCGTATTCGAGAAGACGTTGATGATCACGATACCGGCCATGATGAGGGCGATCCCGACCATTGCGGGCATATCCAGGCGATGACCGAAGATCAGCCAGGCGATGAGCGCAATGAAAACGATTCCAAGCCCCGACCAGATTGCGTACATGATCCCGACCGGCATGTATTTCAGCGTCAGCCCCAGAAGATAGAATGACACACCATAAGCTGCGATGACAATCAGCGATGGCACCAGCCGCGTGAACTGCTGGCTGGCCTGCAATGCGGTGGTGCCAACGGTTTCGGCGGCAACGGCAAGAATCAGGTAGAGGTAATGCGTGGGCATGGGGGCTCCTGCAATGGCAATTCCGTCGTTTCTTTCAGTCTTCCGGCACCTCCATCACGAAACCTGCCGACATGTCGCGCCTCCCTGCCCCGCCCGATCCACAGGGATCAGCGGGGATCAGCGGGTGTTTTCTTTCAGACGACGCCGCACATAGCTTTCCACATGGCCCAGCATCGTTGCCATATGGGCATCTTCGAAGAAATGCCCGGAATCCCCGATCTCTTCATGGGTGATGGCAATGCCCTTCTGTTCTTGCAGTCTTGCAACCAGGGACCGGGTGTCGGCGGGCGGGGCGACCCGGTCGGATGTGCCGTTGATGATCAGGCCAGAGGACGGGCAGGGGGCGAGGAACGAAAAATCATACATGTTCGCAGGGGGCGAGAGCGAGATGAAGCCGGTGATTTCGGGCCGCCGCATCAAAAGCTGCATTCCGATCCATGCGCCAAAAGAGAACCCGGCGACCCAGCAGTGCTTGGCATTCTGGTTTGTGGATTGCAGATAGTCGAGCGCCGACGCCGCATCCGCCAGTTCGCCGATGCCCTGATCGTATTCCCCCTGGCTGCGACCGACGCCCCGGAAATTGAAGCGCAGGACGGTGAAGCCCATTTTGTAGAATGCGTAATGCAGGTTGTAGACGACCTTGTTGTTCATGGTGCCGCCAAACTGTGGATGGGGATGCAGCATGATCGCGATCGGAGCGTCCTTTTCCTTTTGCGGGTGATAGCGACCTTCGAGCCGACCTTCGGGCCCCTGAAAAATGACCTCGGGCATGTTTTGTCTTGTCGTCCTGTCGTGGTCTGCGGAATTCTTGACGAAATCGCACGGGATTATTAGAATCGTTCTGAATTCCGGATTCATCCGTATTGCTTTTAGCGAAGTAAGGCGATCAGCGGCTTGCGTCAATGAATTTGCCGAAATTTTGGGGGTTTGAACCATGAAACTCAGCACCAAGGGGCGTTATGCAATGGTGGCGCTTGCCGATCTGGCGCTGCAACCGCACGGGGCACCGGTGTCGCTGGGGGAAATAGCAAGACGACAGGACATCTCGTTGCCTTATCTGGAACAGTTGTTCGTCAAGCTGCGCCGGGCCGAACTCGTGGAATCGGTGCGTGGTCCCGGTGGCGGATACATGCTGGCGAGGCCCGCCTCGGACATCCGTGTGGTCGAGGTGCTGACCGCGGTGGATGAGATGGTGTCCGCCATGCACACCGGGGCCGGGGCCTCTGGCGGCGTTTCGGGGTCAAGGGCGCAATCCCTGACCAATCGCCTGTGGGAAGGTCTGTCGGCGCATGTATATGTGTTTCTGCACCAGACGCGGCTTTCGGATGTGGTCAAGAACGATCTGACCCCATGCCCCGCCGTTCCGGTACTGTTCACTGTCGTTGACGATGGGTAATCCGGGCAAAGTGAAGGAACTGATCAGGTGAACCGGGCGTATCTTGACTGGAACGCGACCGCGCCGCTGCGCCCCGCCGCGCGCAAGGCGATGCTGCGGGCGATGGATGCGCCTGGCAACCCGTCTTCGGTACATGCAGAGGGTCGCGCGGCGAAAGGAATGATCGAAAAGGCGCGCGACAGCGTGGCCGCCCTGGTGGGGTGCAGGCCATCCGAAGTCATCTTTACCAGCGGCGCAACGGAAGCGGCGGGCGTTCTGGCGCACCGCCCCGGCGGGGGCGCTGTCGTGGTGGATGACACTGCGCATGACTGTCTGTGGGCGCATTGCGACCCTGCCGGGACGGAATCGAAACCCCATGGGCGCTGCCATACGCTGGCCATGGGTCTGGCAAATGGCGAAACGGGGATCATTTCGGAGCTGCCGGAACAGATCGAAGGCCGGTGGCGCCATGGCGCCTTGCGGGCGGAACGCCTGTTGCTGGATATTGCTCAGGCTGCGGGGCGCATCCCGGTCTGTTTCCAGTGGACAGGCGCCGACATGGCGATCCTTTCCGCGCACAAGTTGGGGGGGCCAAAGGGCGGGGGGGCGCTGATCGTGCGCAGCGGTCTGGATATTGAAGCCCTGCAATCCGGCGGCGGGCAGGAGGCGGGCCGCCGGTCGGGCACCGAGAACGTGATCGGAATCGCCGGTTTCGGCGCGGCAGCCGAAGCCGCGGCACAGGACATGGATGCGGGTATCTGGTCCGGGGTGGAAAAACTTAGAAACATTCTAGAAAAAGCTCTGGAAGAATCCGCAAAAGATACTATTTTTGTCGGGAAAGGCGCGAACAGACTTCCGAACACCTCATGTTTTGCGGTTCCCGGCTGGAAGGGCGAAACGCAGGTAATGCAGATGGACCTTGCAGGGTTTGCCATTTCGGCGGGTTCCGCGTGTTCGTCGGGCAAGGTGAAGCCAGGCCGTGTTTTGAAGGCGATGGGCCATGACGATCAGGTCGCGGCCTCTGCCGTCCGGGTCTCTCTCGGACCTGCGACAACGGAAGAGGAGGTGCTGCGATTCGCCGAAGCGTGGATCGCGGCATATGGGAAACACAAGGCGCGCGCAGCTTAGGAAAGACGAATGACAATTCTGGACAACATCACGGTCAGGCAAGGCGTTGAGGAAAAAACCGTGGCGGCGGTCAGATCGCTCGCCGGGGCCTACAGGCACGGCTGGGAAACCGAGATTGAAATGGAATATGCGCCCAGGGGCGTGAACCCGGATATCGTGCGTCTGATCTCGGACAAGAACGAAGAACCGGAATGGATGACCGAATGGCGGCTGGCGGCGTTCGAGCGCTGGCAACAGATGCAAGAGCCGAAATGGGCGATGGTCAGCTATCCGGAAATCGACTTTCAGGATCAGTATTACTATGCCCGTCCGAAAAGCATGGAGAAAAAGCCGAAATCGCTGGACGAGGTGGACCCGAAACTGCTGGAAACCTATGAAAAGCTGGGCATTTCGCTGAAAGAGCAGATGATCCTTGCGGGCGTCGAGGGCATCGGGGGCGCGGACGAGGCCCCGGCCGGAGGTCGCAAGGTGGCCGTGGACGCGGTGTTTGATTCGGTCTCGGTGGGAACGACGTTTCAGAAAGAGCTGAAGACGGCGGGCATCATCTTCTGTTCGATCTCGGAAGCAATCAGGGAGCATCCGGAACTGGTGAGGAAATACCTGGGATCGGTCGTGCCGGTCTCGGACAATTTCTACGCAACCCTGAACAGTGCAGTCTTTTCGGACGGCTCCTTTGTGTATGTCCCGCCCGGCGTGCGCTGCCCGATGGAACTGTCCACCTATTTCCGCATCAACGCGGAAAACACCGGCCAGTTCGAGCGGACGCTGATCATCGCGGACAAGGGGTCTCATGTCTCTTACCTTGAGGGTTGCACGGCCCCGCAGCGCGATACCGCGCAACTTCATGCAGCGGTCGTGGAAATCATCGTCGAGGAAGACGCCGAAGTGAAATATTCCACCGTCCAGAACTGGTATCCGGGCGACGAGAACGGCAAGGGCGGCATCTACAACTTTGTGACCAAACGCGCGGATTGCCGTGGCGACCGCGCAAAGGTCATGTGGACCCAGGTTGAAACCGGCTCTGCCGTGACATGGAAATACCCGTCCTGCATCCTGCGGGGCGAGGAAAGCCAGGGCGAGTTCTATTCCATCGCCATCACCAACAACATGCAGCAGGCCGATACCGGCACGAAGATGTTGCATCTGGGCAGGAACTCCCGGTCGCGCATCGTGTCGAAGGGGATTTCGGCAGGCCGGGCGCAGAACACCTATCGGGGCCTTGTGTCGATACATCCAAGGGCCGGGAATTGCCGCAACTACACGCAATGCGACAGCCTGCTGGTCGGCGACAGATGCGGCGCGCATACGGTGCCCTATATCGAGGTCAGGAACAGTTCTTCCCGCGTCGAGCATGAGGCGACGACATCGAAAGTGGATGACGATCAGCTTTTCTACTGCCGTCAGCGTGGCATGGATGAGGAACAGGCCGTGGCGATGGTCGTGAACGGGTTCGTAAAGGATGTGTTGCAGGCCCTGCCGATGGAATTCGCCATGGAGGCGCAGCAACTGGTGGCGATTTCGCTGGAGGGGAGCGTGGGGTGATGCCGACATATGACGATGTTATTCGCTGGGTTGAAGAGCACAGGAAATTCAGGATAAGTCACACCTGCTGGATTGCGCATTGCAAGGCGATTGCAACAGGCGTTCCGCATCCCGAACTGAACAGGAATGATGAGCCGCGCATCGTGCCATGCCCGAAGGGTGAAATTCGCGACGCTATCATGGAATGTTTTGACACCATGGGTGTGCCGGATGGAAAGAGGCTGTATCCGAGCCCCGCAGGCACAGGGAAAAACCGATGATCATCACCACAACCCCGAATATCGAAGGCCGCCGGATCACCGGGTACAAAGGCATCGTCGTGGGCGAGGCGATCATGGGCGCGAATGTGGTGCGTGACATTTTCGCGGCGGTGACGGATATTGTGGGCGGGCGCTCCGGCGCCTATGAAACCAAATTGCAGGATGCCCGCGAAACCGCGTTGTCAGAGATGGAGGCGCGCGCCGCCGCCAAAGGCGCGAATGCGGTGGTCGGGGTCGATCTGGATTACGAAGTCGTCAATGGCACGATGCTGATGGTCTCTGCGTCCGGCACGGCGGTCGTTCTGGCGGTTGTTCAGGAGTAACCGGAAATGGGCGAAGAGAGAACATCAATCCCTGCGACGATCCCGACCGGCGCATCCGGTTTTCCGGGCTTTCTTTTCGCCCGGACAGTTTTGCCGAGACGCAAGTGAACGCCATCTTTCAGGACTCTTCCGCGAAATTGCCCTTTTCGCACCACAGTTCCGTGCAATCCATGCGCGTGATCTTGTATGCGGGAGGCACTGTAAATGGCACGGGCGGATCAACTGCGGGTATTTCGCAACCGGCTCAGGCGGATAAATCGCGGGCAGGGACACACCTTTGGGCAAATCGTCTGTGGCATCGAGGAAACGACGGCGCCGGGCGGCGCGCTGCACATGGCGGCTGCGTCCGTGCGCAAGGGGGCATCGCTGCTGTCCAGGCTCCTTGCAATTCCATTGGGGATTGCCGCGGCGATGGCAATCGGGGCGATGGCAACGGTTATCGCGCGGATCGGCGTTTTTCATCTGGCGGCGCTTGCCGAAACCGGGCTGGGGCAACGCATGGCGCTGACGGCATATATCGGCCCGGCCGTGCTGCTGGCGCTGACGGGCTGTTTTGTTCTGCGCTATCGCTGCAACTATCACATGGCTTCGGCGGCGATGGGCGTGTATCTGATGGCCGGAGCCATGCACAACCTTGTGCATGTGACGCCGGACCTCTGGTCCGCCGCGTTCTCGCAGGATTGGGTCGATCAGATCATCGCCTCGACCGAACGCAACAGTTTCGCCTTCCACGCCCTGATGCCCGCAGACGCCACGGTTCACGAACCGCCCATGCCGGTCAGCGGGGAAATTCCGCTGCCGCAGGCCCCGATACCGCAATAACGCCCGCGTCTGCGTCTGCGTCTGCGCTGAAGACGCTGATCCCGCCTGTGGTGTCTTTCACCCTTGCCCGGACCTGCCGCGCATGTTCCGAACACCCGAACGCTGCGGGCCCTCGCCCGTGAACCGCAAACCCGCCGGGCCGCCCGGATGAAGAAGAGATGAAAAATGCTTGAAATCAAAAACCTGCACGTCAAACTCGAAGAAGAGGACAAGCGGATACTGAAAGGCGTTGACCTGATGGTGAACGCGGGCGAGGTACACGCCATCATGGGGCCCAACGGCTCTGGCAAATCCACGACGGCCTATGTCCTGTCGGGCCGCGCCGGTTATCAGGTCACCGAAGGCTCCGCCACGCTGAACGGCGAGGATATTCTGGAAATGGAACCCGAGAAACGCGCGGCTGCGGGTGTTTTCCTGGCCTTTCAGTATCCGGTGGAAATCCCTGGCGTCGGCAGCATGGTCTTTCTTCGCACGGCGCTGAACGCGCAGCGCAAGGCGCGCGGTGAAGAGGAAATATCGGCGGCGGATTTTCTGAAACTGATCCGCGAAAAGGCGAAGACGCTGAAGATCGGGCAGGATCTGCTCAGGCGGCCTGTCAATGTCGGTTTTTCCGGCGGTGAAAAGAAACGCAGCGAAATCCTGCAAATGGCCATTCTGGAACCGAAGCTCTGCATTCTGGACGAGACGGATTCGGGCCTGGATGTGGATGCGATGAAACTGGTCGCCGATGGCGTCAACGAACTGCGCGACAAAGGCCGCGCCTTTCTGGTCATTACCCATTATCAACGTCTTCTGGATCATGTCAGGCCCGACGTGGTGCATATCATGGCGGACGGCCGGATCATCAGGACCGGCGGGCCGGAACTGGCGCTGGAGGTTGAACATAACGGTTATGCCGATATTCTGGGGGAGGAGGCGTAATGTCGGTGCTGGCGCATTCAAAATCAGACGCGACGGAAGATCGCCTGCTGGTCCTGCCGACGCCCGCCGACGGGGCCGCGTGGGCAATGAAACGCCGGGCGGATGCGGTCATGCGGCTGCGCGCAACGGGATTGCCCGAGCGTCGTGACGAATACTGGAAATTCACGCCACCCGATACGCTGGTCCAACCGCTGGCCCCGGCGGCCGCAGTGTTTGACAACAGCGAGGAACGCCCGGTTTTCGATGCGATCGACCGCCTGAAGATCGTTTTCGTGGATGGTGTGTTCGACGCCGAAGCCTCTGACGACCTGACCGGCGAAGGTCTGGAGGTTGAGCGTCTGAGGGATGCGCTGAACACGGACATCCATTGGGCGAAAGACCTTTACGGCATACTGGAGGCCCGCGGGCAAAGCCCGGTCGCCCGGCCTCTGGCGGCGCTGAATACCGCCTGTGCCGGTGACGGCGTGGTGATCCGTGCGACGGCGGCGGTTTCCCGGCCGGTCAACCTGGTCTACCTGCACGATTCGGAACATTCCGATGCGATCCTGCACAACCTCGTGCGGATAGAGGCGGGCGCCTCTCTGACATTGCTGGAGAATGGCCCGGCGGCGGCGAGGTTCAACGGCTGCATGGAGGTGGACGTGGCGGCCTCTGGCGCGTTCCACCATGTCCGCGCACAGGGACGCGACCACGAACGCCGCGCGGTCACGCACCTTTTTGCAAGGCTGTCGGGGGCCGGCACGTTCAAGAGCTTCACCCTCACCGCGAATGGCGTCCTGACACGCAACGAAATGGTGCTGGAACTGACCGGCGACAACGCGGTGGCCCATGTTGCCGGGGCCGCGCTTGGCGATGGGGATTTCCATCATGACGATACGGTTTTCATCACCCATGACGCCGTGAGTTGCGAAAGCCGTCAGGTGTTCAAGAAAGTGCTGCGCAACGGCGCGACGGGGGTGTTTCAGGGCAAGATACTGGTCAGGCCCGGTGCGCAAAAGACCGACGGGTATCAAATCAGCCAGGCCCTGCTGCTGGATGGAGACAGCCGGTTCCTTGCCAAGCCCGAGCTTGAAATCCATGCCGACGATGTGGCCTGTTCGCATGGCTCCACCACCGGCGCTATTGATGAGGAGGCGCTGTTTTACCTGTGTTCGCGCGGGGTGCCACGGGTCGAGGCGCAAGACCTGCTGGTGTCGGCATTTCTTGCCGAGGCGCTGGAGGAGATCGAGGACGGGATTTTGCGTGACGATCTGACCGAGCGGTTGCGGGCATGGTTGTTGCGTCGGCGGTCGTGACCTGATGGCGGTCTTTCGCGATATTGTCGAGGCGTATCGCGCGCCCGGTCGTGTCATGGCGCGGATACTGGCCAGTGGCGCGGCGGAGGAGCGCGCCCTTGTCTGTCTGATGGCCGGCTGTTTCCTGATGTTTGTCGCCCGCCTGCCGGTATTGTCGCGGCAGGCGCATCTGACCGGCGAGGAATTTTCCTCACTCGCCGGGGGCGCATTTGTGGGCGCGGTTTTCATGGCACCGCTGCTGTTTTACGCGCTGGCGGCGCTGTCGCGCATTGTCGCCCGGTTTTTCGGGGGGCGTGGAACGTTGCGATCCGCGCGCCTTGCGCTGTTCTGGTCGATCCTGGCGATCAGTCCGGCGATGTTGCTGCAAGGGCTCGTGGCGGGGTTCATTGCTTCGGGGCCGGCATTGTCCCTAGTTTCGGTGATTGCCGGAATGGTCTTTCTGTATCTCTGGATCGCGGCGCTGCGGGTGGCCGAAGGCTTTGCCGGGACCGGGGCCTTGCCAACCGGCGCTGCGGCGGGCGCCGACAAATGAGCGGCGCGTCACCCGGCGCCGATGCAAGGGCGCTTGCGGCCATCCTGTTCAGACAGCCCCGGACCGGTATGCGCCACATGCTGTGTCTCGGGCTCGACGCGCGATCCGTCTGGCTGCTGTTCGGCGTGATTGTCATACTCAATGCAATCGCCGATTATGTCATGCTCTCGCTGCTTTCGGGATATGCGCCCGCGCTGGAAATCCGGCTGGAAGTGCCGTCGCCGTTTTCAATCGCCGCGACCAAGGCGATGCTTTTGCCGGTTGTCGCCTGGGTACTGGGCCAGCTTGGCCTTGACGCCCCGGTTCGGGCAGAACGATTCCACGATATTCTTCTGGCTCTGATCCTGTATCGCGCAATGGCGACGCTGTTCATGACGGCCGCCATTGCGGTTTTTCTGGTGAACCCGGTTCTGGCCAGCTATCTTCTGGCGATTGCCCAGCTTTATCTCGTCTGGCTCGTCGCCGGTTTCGCTGCGGTCGCGCTTGGTGACATTCCGACAGGCAACGCCCTGCTGTTGCTGTTTCTGGCGTTGCTTATCGGCATGGGTCTGTTTCTTCTGGCAATGGTCATGATCGTCAGCGTTTTTGGCCTGGGGGGCTGACATGTACGACGTTACCGCAATCCGCAGGGACTTTCCGATCCTGTCGCGCCGGGTGAACGGCAAACCGCTCGTCTATCTTGACAATGGCGCTTCGGCGCAGAAGCCGCAGGTGGTGATCAACGCCGTGAACAGGGCCTATTCCGAGGAATATTCCAATGTCCACCGCGGATTGCATACATTGTCGAACATCGCGACCGAAAACTATGAGGCCGTGCGCGGCAAGATTGCGCGGTTTCTGAACGCCGGGGATGAAAATCGCATCATCATGAATGGCGGCGCCACCGAAGGCATCAACATGATCGCCTATGGCTGGGCCATGCCGCAGTTCGAAGCGGGCGACGAGATCATCCTGTCGGTCATGGAGCATCACGCAAATATCGTGCCCTGGCATTTCCTGCGCGAACGGCAGGGCGTGGTTCTGAAATGGGTCGAGGTGGATGTGAATGGCGATCTCGACCCGCAGAAGATGCTAGAGGCGATCGGGCCGCGCACAAGGCTGATCGCGGTGACGCACATGTCAAACGTTCTGGGCACCGTCGTGGATGTCAAGGCAATCTGCGACAGCGCCCGTGCCCGGGGCGTGCCGGTGCTGGTCGATGGATCGCAGGCGGCGGTACACATGCCGGTGGATGTTCGGGACATCGGGTGCGACTTCTACGCCATTACCGGTCACAAGCTCTATGGTCCATCCGGGTCCGGCGCAATTTATGTGCGGGACGAGCGTCTGGCCGAGATGCGGCCGTTCATGGGTGGCGGCGACATGATCCGGGAGGTGCGGCGCGAGGCCATCACCTATAACGCCCCGCCAATGAAGTTCGAGGCCGGGACGCCCGCAATCGTGCAGATGATCGGGCTGGGCGCGGCGCTGGACTACATGACGGGTCTGGGCATGGACCATATCGCCCGGCATGAGCGGAGCCTGCGCGACTATGCGCGGGCGCGTCTGGGCGGGCTGAACTGGCTGAATGTTCAGGGAATGTCGGCGACCAGGGGGGCGATCTTTTCATTCACCCTGAACGGTGCCGCCCATGCCCATGATGTTTCGACAATCCTCGACAAGAGGGGGGTCGCCGTTCGCGCCGGTCATCATTGCGCGCAACCGCTCATGCAGCATCTGGGCGTCACCGCCACGGCAAGGGCGTCTTTCGGTCTTTACAACACGGTCGAGGAGGTGGATGTGCTTATCGACGCGCTTGAACTGTGCAATGATCTGCTCGGGTGAATTGGCGATTGCAGGGTGCGGCGCAATGCTCTATATCCCCGGCCAGAGGCGCCTTCGGCCCGGCAGGATGCAGTGCTGCCCTTTGAGGGTGCAAACCGCGATCCGCCAGTGAAGACGGACGTGGATGAACATCAGGGCACCCGTAGCTCAGCTGGATAGAGTGTCGGCCTCCGAAGCCGAAGGTCACAGGTTCGAATCCTGTCGGGTGCGCCATATCGCCTGTTTGCCGCGAATATCCCCCGGTCCCCCGGGTTTGATCCGCAAACAGCGGGGCCATGGTCATGTGCCTGCGGGTTGACTGGATTTCAGACCTGGACACGACCCGAAAGTCATGTCTCCGGCCGGAATCGTGCGAAATTCGTTGCGACCGACTCAGCGGAATACCGGCATTTTGCACGGGCGCACGGGCAAAATGCCGCACAAAGCGCCTTGCTGGCGGCCATTTTTCCGCAATGTCCGGGCGCGACGCCAACGATTGACCGGCCCTGGCAGGGGCGGAGGGGCTCGAACCCCCGACACTCGGTTTTGGAGACCGATGCTCTACCAACTGAGCTACACCCCTGAGGCCGGGATCCGATTACGCCACATGCCGGATGAATTCAAGTGCGGTCTTGATGTGAAACGCCCGGAAGCGGCCTGCCCGCGCCGCGCACCTGGCTTCGTGTTGCGATTTTAGCCACAGACCAGCGAATGTCACGCTGGTAGTTTGCACATATTCTGGCGTTCGGGTGTGCGTGAATGGACGAACGTTTAAGCAAATGGCTGGCGCAGGCGCTGCGGCACAGCGGTATGAAACAGGCCCAACTCGCCGAGGCGCTCGGGCGCAGGCTGCACATGTCGATGGATCGTTCCAAGGTCAACAAGATGGTGGCTGGCACCCGTGCCATATCGGCCTCCGAACTCATCGCGATTTCCGAAATCACCGGCCATCCGATGCCGACGCAAAAGGCGGCGGGATTGTCGGAAAGCGATGAAGCCTATGTGACCTCTCCCGACATTCAGCGGAATGCAAAGGATCCGAGGGGCGTCTTTTCCCACCTGAAACACAATGATGTCGCCGTGACGATTCGCGGCAAGACCCTGATTGTCAACGCAGCCGTGGACAAGAAGAATATCCCGAGGCTGCGCCGCATGATCGACGCCATGGAAAAGCTGATGGATGATGACTAGGCTCA
>CBDCFF010000002.1:0-21210 GCA_965216225.1 Paracoccaceae bacterium | reverse complement strand
GGCGGAAACGCCGGAATACCGAGGTCCAGTTTCCGAACCGTGCGCTCAAGTCGCGCCAAGGCGCACCCGTGCGGGCAAGCCACAGCACCGCTTCCAGGAACAGACGATTGTCCTTCCCCGATCACCCGGGGTCGCCGGGCTTGCCCGGCAGCAATGGTGCGATCCGTCCCCACTGTCCATCATTCAATACCGCTCGATCCATGGCCAATCTCCACTGTTTCCTGACCTTGAAGCAGAACTCAACCAATAAGAAAACTCCTTTCGTGAATATGAATGTCAACAGGCCCTGGTCACCTGCCTCCAAAGTTCGGCACATGAGTTTTGTTGGGCGCGTTGGCAGAACCGCTTGACGGAGGCGAGGATATGGTCGGCGGGTTTGACCCATTTGCAGGGTTTGGGGTTTTCGTTATGGGCCTCGATAAATGCAGCGATATCGGCTTCCGGTTCCGCCGTTGAACGATGGACGCCGCGCTGCAGTTGCTTGCGCGTCAGTTCAGCAAACCAACGCTCCACCTGATTGATCCAACTGGCCGGGGGCGGTGTGAAGTGGACATGCCAATGCGGGCGGCGTGCCAGCCAGGCCTTGATCTTCGGGGTTTTGTGGGTGGCGTAATTGTCCATGACGATATGCACCTCCGGCCCGTCCGGCATCTGCCGGTCGATCTGTTTGAGGACGTCGAGGAACCCGGTGGCGCGGCGCCGCTTGCAGCATTTTGCTGCGCGACAAACAAGGTGAGAATCCAGCGTCAATCAGGATGAGAACGCGTGTGCGGGGGCTCGCAGGGAGGGCGTAGCCCGACTGGGGAGGCCCCGCACACGCGTTTTGCCCTTTTGGGGCGGGCCTGACGGTTGTGGCCGGCTCGGATAAGGAATGATTTTCTGTGCAAGGGGATCGTTCATGCCGGGCTGTCATGTCACTGACCAACAAATGAGGCTCTTCATGACGCTCAGATCGACCCATTCCGTTGCCGTTGCCGCTGCCAAGGCGGGGATCAGCCAGGCAACGGGCTATCGGCTGCAAGCTGACCCAATTTTACCATCACAGAAGAAGGCCCCTCGCGGCCGGCGGCGTCCGGACCCGCTGGCGGACATTTTTGATGCGGAGGTCGTGCCGCTTCTGCGGTCCTCACCGGGGATCCGACCTGTGGCGGTTTACGAGGAGCTTCTGCGTCGGCATTCTGATCTGGGTACGGGCATCCGACGGACTCCGGAGCGACGGATACGCGCCTGGAATGCGGAACACGGCCCTGAACAGGACGTCATTTTCCGGCAGACCCACACACCGGGCAAAATGGGCCTGTCGGATTTCACCGCCATGGGCAAGTTGGGTGTGACCATTGCCGGTGAGGCACTGGGCCATCGACTGTATCACTTCCGGCTTGCCTATAGCGGGTTTCAGCACGCCCACGTCGTGCTGGGCGGCGAAAGCTATGTGGCGCTGGCTGAGGGATTGCAGAACGCCCTCTGGACGCTCGGCGGCGTGCCACACAATCATGGAACTGACAGCCTGTCGGCGGCCTTCAAGAACCTGGATAAGTCATCCCGGGCCGATCTAACCGACCGCTTCGACGCCCTGTGCAACCATTATGGAATGACGCCGACGCGCAACAACAAGGGCGTCGCACACGAGAACGGTTCCATCGAGAGCCCCAATGGGCATCTGAAGCGCACCATTGAGGACGCGCTGGTCATGCGTGGGTCGCGCGACTTCGAAAGCTTGCAAGATTATCGTCGCTTCATCGACGAGATCGTGGGCCGGATCAACGCCCGCAATGCCAAGCGTATCGATGCGGAACGTGCGAGCCTCAGACCTTTGCCGACGCGGCGGACCACGGATTACGAGGAGATCACGTTGCGCGTCACTTCCTCCGGGGGCTTCACCTTGCGCAAGGTGTTCTACACCGTGCCATCCCGGTTGATCGGGCATCAGCTGCGGGTTCGGCTCTACGATGATCGGTTGGAGCTGTTCCTGGGAAGCTCTGCCCTGCTAACGCTGACACGCGGACGAGCCTCGAGCACCGGGAGCCATGGGCACGTGGTCAATTACCACCACGTCATCCACTCCTTGCGCAAAAAGCCCATGGCGCTGATGGGGCTGGTCTATCGGGATCAGCTATTCCCGCGCCGGGCGTTCCGTAACATGTTCGCATTCCTGCTGGAGCAGACCAGTGAGAAGGCGGCGTGTCGCATGGTTGTCGATCTTCTGGCGCTGGCACACGAGCGGGGCTGCGAGGCTGAATTGGCAGCGCAGCTTGAGGAGGACCTTCGCCAGAAGCGCCCGCCTGACATGGCGGCCCTACGCGCAGTGTTTAGCCCATCACAAGACGCACTCCCCCAAGTCGCGGTGCAACTGGCCGACCTGTCATCTTACGACCAGTTGGTCGGCGGTACGCCATCCGCTCAGGAGGTGACAGCATGACATCGCCCCAGACCGATACCGCCCGCCTAACCTTGGCTCTGACCGAATTGCGCTTGCCAGCCATCAAGGCGCTATGGCCGCGCTTTGCGGAACAAGCCGACAAGGAAGGCTGGCCCGCCGCTCGGATGCTCAGCACCCTGGTGGAGCATGAACTGGCTGAACGAGATCGCCGTCGTATCGAGCGACATCTCGCACAGGCACGCCTGTTGCCCGGAAAAACGATCGACACCTTCGACTTCACAGCCGTCCCCATGCTGTCCAAGGCCCATGTCAGTGCGATCACCGCTGGCGACAGCTGGATCGGAAAGGGCGGCAACATCCTGCTGTTTGGGCCGCCAGGTGTGGGCAAATCACATCTCGGCTCAGCCATCGGGCTCGCCCTTGTCGAGCAAGGCTACCGCGTCCTATTCAGCCGCACCACCGATCTGGTCCAGAAACTCCAACAGGCCCGCCGCGATCTCGTCCTCGAAAGTGCCATTGCAAAGCTCGACAAATTCCATCTGCTGATCCTCGATGACATCACCTACGTCACCAAGGATCAGGCTGAAACCAGTGTGCTCTTCGAACTCATCAGCGCGAGATATGAACGCCGCTCAATGTTGATCACGGCCAACCAGCCCTTCGGGGAGTGGAATGCGATTTTTCCAGACCCGGCCATGACATTGGCCGCCGTCGACAGGCTCGTGCACCACGCAACCATCTTCGAGATGAATGTCGAAAGCTACCGGCGAAGAGCAGCACAAAAGGCAAAGGGGCCGGGAAGGCCTGCACAAAAAGCCACACCGGAAAACACCAAAGCTGATTGACGCTCCGCGACAATCAAAAAACAAACCCCTTGATCGCGGCACAAAAGCCCGGCATCGTCCCAAACGTCGCGACCAAGGATTCTCATCCTGATTGACGCGCACTTCTCATCTTGATTGTCGCGCTACAGAGGTAGTTCTTGCGCCCCAAAGCAATACCTCTGATGGCCCGCTCGGCCGCATTATTGTCGATCTCGAGATGGCCATGTTCAAGGTATGGCCGGAGCCGTGGCAACCGGGTCAGCGCATAACGGATGGCCCCTGCAAGTGGCGATTTGCCAGAGATAGCGGGCAGTTGGGCACCCAGCCAATTGCCCAGGTCATCGAAGACGGGTCTGGCCTCGGCCTGCCGTATGGCGGTACGCTGATCCGGCGGCGATCCACGGGCCTCTTTCTCGATAGCGTAGAGCCCTGCTATCCGCTTGATCGCCTCTTCGGCGATGGCCGAGCCCTGGGCTTTATGCACATCGACGAACTTGCGCCGGATGTGGGCCATGCAGGCGACCTCGCGGATGTCGCCAGAACGGTAGAGGTCGTTGAATCCGGAATAGCCGTCCGCATGCATCCAGCCCTGGTATCTCTTCAAGTGATCCTTGGGATGCTGACCCCTGCGGTCCGGCGAGAACTGATACCAGGCAGCAGGCGGCGCCTCGCTGTCCCAGGGGCGCTCATCGCGTATGTAAGTCCATAGGCGGGCGGTCTGGGTTTTGCCTGCCCCGGGCGTTAGCATTTTGATCGGCGTATCATCGGCAAACAATGCCTGGCCTGCTTGCACATGTCGTCCGATGGCAACGGCCAGTGGCTCCAGTAGGGCCGTGGATTTGCCTACCCAATCGGCCAGCGTTGAGCGGTCAAGGTCAAGCCCGTCGCGCTCGAATATCTGGCTTTGCCGGTAGAGCGGCAGATGATCGGCATATTTGCTGACCAGAACATGGGCCAACAGTCCTGGTCCAGGACGCCCGCGCTCAATCGGGCGCGATGGCAGCTGTGCCTGGGTGAAGCTGTCGCAGCCCGAACAGGCAAAGCGGGGCCGGGTGATGCGGTTCACGATGAAGCGCCCCGGAACATATTCCAGTTCCTCGGTCACATCCTCGCCCAGGCGGCGCAGCTTGCCACCACAATCCGCACAGGCATCATCTCCGGTGGCCAGTTCGATGTGCTGGCGCGGTATATGATCCGGGATCGGGCGGCGCTTGGGTTTGTCTTTGGGCGGCTCCTCTTCAGGCAGGCGTAACCTGGCTGTCATCGCTGCCGTTGCAATCTCACTGCTCTCCAGGGCCAGTTGCAGCTGCTCGATGCTCTCGGATTTGCTGCCAAACCTATGTGTGCGATGCCCGGATAACTGGTGCCTGAGCTTCTCGATCAACATCGCCTGAGACTTCACCTCGGCCAGCAGAAGCTGCGTGAAAGCACGCAACTCATCGGGGTCTTCCGGTAAGGCTCGGGCCACATTGATCATGGCCAAAACCTGGCAAATCAACGGGCTTTAGGGAATCCCCAAATCACTGATCCGGCCAGATTATCCCGCCTTCAATGGCCGCCATGTGCGCTGCGGAATACGCCAGTCAATGCCCTCCAGAAGCATCGCCAACTGGGCCGGTGTCAATGCGACTTTGCCGTCTTTTGCAGAAGGCCAGACAAACCGGCCCTTCTCCAATCGCCTGGAGAACAGACAGGCCCCCTGACCGTCCCACCAAATGATCTTGATCAGATCGCCACGCCGTCCACGGAAAACGAACATGTGGCCGCAATAAGGGTTCTGCTTCAGCGTCTGTTCCGCCTGAGCCGCCAGCGTCGCAAACCCCCGGCGCATATCCGTTACCCCGGCAGCCAGCCACACCTTCGTGTTCGACGGTACCGGGATCATCCGGACAAGCCACGGATCAGGCCGGCAAGGGCATCGGGATCGTAAGTCCCGCTGACACAAAGCCGGTGCCCGCAAACAAGATCAAACCCAATCCTGCCGCCTGCCACAACCGGCGGCGCGGCTTCATGCCGCACATCCGAAATTATCTCGACCGGCAGAAAGAAAACCTGCTTCTGTGTATCGCCATCAGGCGAAAACCGCCCATCCCTCAGCCACGTAAACACGAGATTGGCATTCACATCATACCGCCGCGCAACCTGACTAACCGAAATCCCCGGAACCCGCGTTTGCGCACAGATCATCCGCTTCTCGTTATTGCTCCAGTTCCGGCGCTTCTTCCTGCCCACATCTGACCTCGATAATGTCCATTAACGATCATGGACACTATCTGACATCTGCGGCCTCAGGCAGGGCAGCCAGACCAGACGCTTACCAAAGGAGATGAACTATGGGACGAACAAGGACGGATGAATTCCGCAAAGATGCGGTGCGGATCGCACTGACAAGCGGGCTGACGCGCAAACAGGTTGCCGATGATCCGGGTGTCGGTATGTCTACGCTGAACGAGTGGATCACGGCACACCGGGACACAGATGTTGTGTCAAAAGAGGATTTGAGCCTCGCTCAAGAGAATGACCGACTTCGACGTGAGAACCACATTCCGGATAAGACAAGAGGGAGATCCTGAAAAAAGCCACCCGGTTTTTTGCGGGCCTGAAGCCATGAGGTTCAGGTTCGTGGAAGAACACAGGAACAGCTTTCCAGCCAATCGGCTCTGTCATGTTGTTGGCGTTGGTCCGCGTGGATTGCGTGCTTTCCGCAGTCGCCCGGCCAGCCGCAGGCAGCGATCCGATTTGGTCACGTTGCCGCACATCAAGGAACAATCGCGTCTCAGCCCGGGCAGCTATGGCCGTCCTCGGATGACGGAAGAGCTGAAGGAGATTGGCCTGAATGTCGGTCACCGCCGCGTCGGCAGATTGATGCGCGAGAACGGCATATTTGTTGTCAGAACACGCAAGCACAAGGTGACGACGGACAGCAACCACAAGTTCAACATCGCGCCTGACCTGTTGGATCGGGACTTCATGGCAGAGGAACCAAACCAGAAGTGGGCAGGCGACATCAGCCATGTACGGACCCGGCAGGGCTGGCTGTATCTGGCTGTGATCCTTGATTTGCATTCACGGCGCGTCATTGGCTGGGCCGTGAGCAATCGGATGAAACGAGAGCTGGCGATCCGGGCTTTGAACATGGCCATCGCTCTTCGCAGGCCACCAAAGGGCTGCATTCATCACACTGATCGCGGCAGTCAAGGCGGCTTCAAACGGTTGTCGCAATGGCTCGATATTGGAGGTTGCGATGACAATTCGAAAGCGGGGCTCGGACAGATCCGGGCGAGATAAACCACGTTCCCCGGGTCGTCCGAAAGCGGCTCACCGAGAACAGTATGCGCTATTCCGGCGTTTGATTGCGGAAGGGGTTTCCAGCGAGGTCGCAGCCGTTCAGGTTGGCGCGTCTGCTCCTGTTGGCAGCAGATGGTTTCGGGAGGCTGGAGGCATGCCGCCATCGCAATTTTCAACGTCAGCGCCGCCGTTGTCAGGTAGGTATCCCACTTTTGCCAAGCGTGAAGAGATTGCGCCTTGCCGGGCTCGGGGCCCGGGAGTTTGTGCAATTGCCCGCAAGATCGGACGGGCGGCGTCGACAGTTTCGAGAGAGTTGCGGCGGAACGCTGCAACGCGCGGTGGCGGCTTTGAATACCGGGCAACCACAGCCCGGTGGCATGAGAACCGTGCCGCTGATGTGACCAGTTCCGATGGCGAGATCGCGCCAGGCCCCGATATTGCCTGGACGAAACGCCGTTCCGCAAGACGGCAACATCGTCGCCGGGCAACCGCGTGGTCGCCGGAACAAATCGCGCGCCGCCTGCCGCTGGATTACCCGGAAGACGACACGATGCGTATCAGTCATGAAGCCATGTATCAGGCCTTGTTCATCCAGGGGCGAGGCGCGCTTCGGCGTGAACCGGTCGCCTGCCTGCGCTCCGGGCGAGCTCTGCGTGTGCCCGGAGCGCGGAGAAAGGGCAAGGGAAAAGCCTTTGTGTCGGAAGAGATCATGATCAGCGAACGTCCTGCCGAGGTTGCTGATCGTGCAGTTCCGGGTCATTGGGAGGGTGATTTGATCCCTGGCCTGAAGAGCTCGGCTATCGGCACGCTGGTTGAACGCACCACCCGTTTCACCCTTCTACTCCACTTGCCACCGATGCCGGGCCATGGAACCGGCATCCGGCAGAAGAACGGCCCGGCCCTTGCCGGACATGGAGCCGAGGCTGTTCGTGACGCCATCACCAAATCCATCCAGGACCTGCCGGAACATCTGCGGAAATCATTGACCCGGGATCAGGGGGCAGAGATGGCTCAACACCAAAAGCTGAAGTCGGACACGGGGATGGACATCTGCTTCTGTGACCTTCAAAGCCCCTGGCAACGCGGTAGCAATGAAAACACCAATGGCCTGTTGCGCCAGTATTTTCCAAAAGGCACAGACCTCGGCCAACACTGCCCCGATGAGTTGGAGGCGGCCGCATTCACGTTAAACAGCCGCCCCCGCAAAACACTCGGATGGAAAACACCAGCTGAAGCATTGGGCGAAATCTTGAGATGAGATATGAACGCAACCATTGCGACAACCGTTTGAAGCCGCCTTGGATGTCCTGATCGCCGTGGTGGACGGGCTCAAGGGTTTTCCAGAGGCAATCACGGCGGCCTTTCCCGACGCCACGGTGCAAACCTGCATTGTTCATCTGGTGCGCCATTCCTTGAACTTCTATGCTTGGAAGGACCGCAAATATGTGGCCACTGACCTGCGCCGGATTTACAGCGCCGCCACCGCCGGTCAGGCGGCCACCGAACTGGACGCATTCGAGGAGAAATGGGCCGGTAAATACGCCTCCATCGCCCCGGCCTGGCGACGGGCATGGCAGGAGGTGATCCCGTTCTTCGCCTTCGATCCGGCGATCCGAAAGATCATTTACACAACGAATGCCGTCGAAAGTCTGAACCGCGTGATCCGCAAGTCGATCAGGACGCGCGGCTCGTTCCCGACCGAAGAGGCCGCAACCAAGCTGATTTACCTGGCGATCCGCAACTTCGAGAAAGGCGGCAGGAATGTCCGGGAATGGTTTGCGGCCAGAAACCAATTCGCTATCATGTTCGAGGAACGCTTCAATGCGTGACTGTATCTGAAACCCCCATGGATCGGGACAGATACACAGTGTTCAGGACACTCCCCGGCCAAGCGCAAGGTTGCCTCAAAGCTGCAGCACCTGTCCCACAAGGGTCTTGACAATCGCTCCGGGAATAGTCACCTGCCGTTTCAATCCCGGGAGAGAATGATGCGTGGTTACCGTTCCCCTGGCGGATTGCAGAGATTTGTTTCCATCCACTCGGCAACCCGCAACGTCTTTGTGCCACCACCCCATCGCCACTCAGCCAAAGCCATCCGTTACCACCGTCCTGAGGCTTTCGATGTATGGCGTGCAGCCACAAACATCGATGCGTGAAACACAAATAATCAACGGCCTTTTTACCAACCAGTAGTTAACGTGACAGCACCACTGCCTCAACACATTCACCGCGCTTGGCATGCCAGACAGCGTGAAAATCTTCCGAACATTGGGGAAAGCGGGTGTTCGTTCCGTTGGCGCTCCATGCAACAACGCCTCCGCTCGCCGAGCGTTCATTAACAGGCTGCTGAAACAGTGGCTGCGGCGGGACGATATTCTGGCTGCTGCTGGAACACACTGGCCGACTGGCCAGTCTGGCGTGCCGCTATCGGGCCTTGGGCCGTCATCTTCGTTCTCATACGCCCGACAGCCGGGGCAATCCTGCAAGGTTGCTGGCGGTCATCGTCAGGATGAAGCGGGATCGCACCCGCCCGACGCCGCGACAGACAGTCCGGGCCATGCCGCCGACGGTTTTAGCCCGGCCGAAGACCTCCCCGGTCCGCTTGCGATGCTTCCGGGACAGCGAATGGCCCTTGTGCCGGGGTTCGCCCGTCGATGGCGGACTATCGCGCCGCCCGGGCGAGGTGTGGCGTCACGCAGGCCTGCCGGAGATCACGGACGAAGCCGGCGCTGTCATGGCCCTTGTCAGCCCCGAGTGTCAGGCGCCGGGTGGAGCCTGACGAATGGTTGTGGATCATATCCGGCGCGGCGTTCGGCATGGCCCTCTGCCTGGGTGAGGTCGCCCTGAACGACCGGCCCGTGACGGCTCTCGATCAACGCATGGCCCATGAAACACGGCGCCGCGCCGGTTCCGGGGGATTTCCTGTACAGCCGCGCATCAGGGTCGGTGGTCGAAGCATGGGTGGCATTCGAACGCTTCCCGCCCTTGAAGTCGATCCCGGCGTTGCGTTTGCGGTGATCGGGGCGAGGCAGCGGTTCGGTCCCGGGTTGGGTGGGGTGGGGGGATATTCAGGGGTGATCGAGGGCGCAGGCTGATCGCCTGGACCCTCATCGTCGGGCGGCGCGCCCGCAGCCTCTGGGATCAAACACCTGTCACATCCCGTGTGATTGTACGGCTTCTTTCTGAAGAGTTCGGGCTTTTCTCGATGCCAGTCCTTGAGCGCATCGATTGGCGTGCGGCCTTTCAGAACGGATTGCGGCAGCTGGCCGTTGTAGAGGCGGACGTAGCGGAGAAGCGTCTGTTCGAGGTCCTCGCCGCTGCGGAAACGGTGGCTCTGGAGCACGTCCTCGATCCGACCGTTGAAACGCTCGACCATGCCGTTGGTCTGCGGCCGCATCGGTGGGGCCAGGCGATGCTCGATCCCGAACCCGGCGCAGAGGCGGTCGAACTCATGATTGCCGGTCGCGGCGCGGCGGCGAAGGCCGAAGAGCCTGTCGGTGAACTCCTTGCCATTGTCCGTCAGCACGCGGGTGATCCGCATCGGGGCGGCGCGCTCCAGATCGCGCAGGAACCGGCGGGCGTTGGCCGCAGTCTTCGCCGGATGGATGCGCACGAAGACCCGGCGGGTGGCGCGGTCGATCGCGACGAACAGATACCGGCGCTTCTCCTCATCGGCCATCTGCGGCAGGTATTTCACGTCGATGTGGATGTAGCCGGGCTCGTATGCCTTGAAAGGCTTGTGCGCGGGCTTCGCCACCTTCGGCTTCAGGTCACGGAGGGAGCCGACCCCATGACGGCGCAGGCATCGGCGCAGGCATCGATCCAGCCCGGAGCGCGAGACGTTCGGGTTGAGAAACTCGCGGACCACGGCGAGCAGGTCGTCGAGCGGCAGCAGCAGACTCTGTCTCAGCGAGACGGCCACGGCCTCCTGCGCCGGTGTCAGCGTGGTCTGCAACCTGTGCGCCGTGTGGCTCCGGTCGTGGACGGTATCGCGCTTGCGCCACTTCCAGACGGTCTGCTCCGAGATGCCGTAGCGCTCGGCCACGATCCACGCGGGCTCTTTGCTCGCCTGGATTGCGGCCCTGATCTTCGGCGTCGTCGTCGCCTGCTTGTGCAAGGAAATCAGCATGTCTTGCCTCCGTCCCGAGTCTCACGCAGGATTGATCTTGCCATGAACAGGCCAGAGCGGCGAGGGTCTATCTGATCGTCCGGGATGGAACACCTATGATGGTGAAACCTACGGCGGAAACTGGAGCGGTCAGTTCTACGGCAACGGCGCCAACGCTGCGGATAATCCCGTCTCGGTCGGCGGGGTTTTCGGTGCCAATGAAACGAACGGAGATGGCGCTCTTATCGGTGCCTTCGTTGCGGAGGAATAATCAGTAGGCGTAGCAACTCCCCCCACAGGGGAAAAAAGGGCGGCCCGCGCGGGTCGCCCTTTTCATGTCGCCCCCCGCACACCGGGATTGCGGTCAGGATTGCGGGGGGACACATCGGCGGCGCGATCATGGCCGGGCCGGGTCTGCCAGTCGAAAAGATCGTCCCGCACGATCCGTGCCACCGGGCGGTGGCCGACGGCGCTTTCATGTATCCGTTCGGATGGATCCGCGCCGATCATCCGCCTGCGCCGGGCCAGAAAGAACTTGCCCCAGCCGCACATGGTTCCAAGCGACGGCGCCAGGGGATTTGCGGGAAAGCGCGCGCGCCAGCCATCGGGCAGCGCCAGGCCCAGCGCCTCGGCCCTTTCCAGCATCCAGACCAGCGGGATATTGGCAAGGGGCCGCGCCTCTCTGAAGGCGCCGACCTGCCCGCCGATGTCCGCATGGGTGCCCCGGAACCAGACCTGCTCCACATGGCCCTCGCAACCACCGGAGCATTCCCAGAGAACCGGGCTGTAGATCTCGCGCGTTTCATCCATCGCCAGCGCGTGATAGCCATGTCGCGTGGTCGGACCCGGATGAGGGTTGTGGAATGCGTAACGATTTTCGTAAATCTTCCACAGCAGGGGTGCCCGCAAGCCCAGCGCCTTGACCGTGTCCCAGACGCCGACCATCTCTATCTCGACCCTGTCATGGCAGTACAGTTCGGAAAATTGCCGGGCGACATCGCTGGCATTTCCGCGCTCATAATGCCGATAGGCGGTTCGGATGTTGCGTTCGGTTGCCTGACCGGCGCGCAGAAGACCAACCGTATCAATCACCCCGGCCAGGGAACGCACCGCATAGGCGCCGCGCGAATAGCCGAACAGGAAAATCCGGTCGCCGAGCCGATAGCGCGAGGCAAGAAACCCGTAAGCGCGCCGGATCTGGCGATTGATCCCGGCCCCCTGGATCACATCCATCGTGTCGCGCCAGTGCCGCCACTGGATGCCGGCCTCATAGCGCAGGGATTGCTGGACGCCGGCGGGATTTTCCGAAAGCAGCTTGCAGGTCAGCCCGGCATTGGTTTCGGCGCCGCGCATCAGCGATGACATGGTGCCGTCGAGGATGACCACATGATCCACCCGCCCCCGCCCGGTCGCCGGGGCGGACTGGCCTGCGTCCGACAACAGACGCAGCCAGCGACCCATGCGCCTCAGAAGCCGCACGGGCCACCTTCCGGGTTATGGGGTACACATTCGGCCATGGCTCCAGTATCCTGCTTCACTATGCCACAAACCATGAAATTTGCCGTGAGGATTCTTGAAAATGCCGTAATAATACGCCCCCGGCGCCGGAACCGCCCCGCCCTGCACCGCCGCGCCCTCCGGGATCATTCCGGTCCTTGACAGTCCGCGCCCCCGGGCGCATATCGGTGATCAGGACGGAGGCTCCGATGTTCATCCAGACCGAATCCACGCCAAACCCCGCAACGCTGAAGTTTCTGCCGGGCCAGACCGTGCTGAATGCAGGCACCGCCGACTATCCGACGCCGGACGCCGCCGGCAATTCGCCGCTGGCCCGGCGCGTCTTTGCGGTAAGCGGCGTCACGGGTGTCTTTCTGGGCGGCGATTTCGTGACAGTGACAAAGGCCGGGGATGTGGAGTGGGAGCATGTGAAACCCCCGATCCTTGGCGCGATCATGGAGCATTTCCAATCCGGCCTGCCCGCTGTCACCGGCGGGGCGGATACCGGCGGCCATGCGGAACATGACGGGCCCGACGCCGGGATCGTGGACCAGATCAAGGAACTTCTGGATAGCCGCGTCCGCCCGGCGGTCGCCCAGGATGGCGGCGACATCACCTTTCACGGCTTCGACAGGGGGATTGTCTATCTGCACATGCAGGGCGCCTGTGCGGGCTGTCCGTCCTCGACCCTGACGCTGAAAATGGGGATCGAGAACCTTCTGCGCCACTACATCCCCGAAGTGATAGAGGTCCGCCCCGTTGCCGCGTGACCACCCCGTCATTCTGGCCTTCGATACATCGGCTGCGCATTGCGCAGCCGCCTTGCTGTCCGGCGACCGGGTTCTGGCAGAGCGCATCCAGCCGATGCAGAAGGGCCAGGCCGAACGCCTGATGCCGATGCTGGAGGAAATGCTGCTGAAAACCGGCGTCGGGTGGTCGGATATGTCCGCCATTGGCGTCGGGATCGGCCCCGGCAACTTTACCGGCATACGCATCGCCGTCGCGGCGGCGCGCGGGCTGGCGCTGGCGCTGGGCGTTCCGGCCATCGGCGTGTCAACCTTCGACGCGCTGGCAACCGGCGCCGGCGGCGTTGTCGTCGCTTCGGTCGCCGCACCCCGGAATTTCCTCTATATCCAGATTATCGGCGGGCCGGATGCCACCGCCGCACCGGTTCACTGCGATCCCGGCAGCCTTCCCGCCATTCCCGGACACACAAAACCGGGTGTCATCGGGCATCGGGCCGGGGACATTGCCCGGCGCTGCTCGGGGCGGGCCGGGAAGGCTGCGCATACCCTGCCCGTCGCCATTGCCCATCTGGCGGCAAAGCGCCGTACCGACGCAACCGCCCGCCCCGCCCCGCTTTATATCCGCGCGGCCGTGGCCGCCGCGCCGCGCGACCCGGCACCGGTCATGCTGGACTGACCCGCGCCCGTGCATGACTTTGCCGCCATCCGGGCAGAAAGGTATTGACGCCCCCGGCGGGCTGCGGCCTTAATCACGGACGATCCAAGGCGATCTGTCAATGGCAACCGTACCGCGCACGACCGGCGCGGGCAGAAACAAACACTGGGGAATCTCATGACCTTGATACGGAAACTTGCTGGCGCGGCTGCGGCGCTAGCGCTGACGGCGGCGGCCGCCGTCGCCGATCCTGCCCTGATCTTCGATCTGGGCGGCAAGTTCGACAAATCCTTCAACGAAGCGGCGTACAACGGCGCAAGGCGCTGGGCGGAAGAAACCGGCGGGACGTATCGCGAGGTTGAAATCCAGTCCGAAGCGCAGCGCGAGCAGGCCCTGCGCCGCTTTGCCGAATCCGGCGCCAACCCGATCGTCGTGACCGGCTTTGCCTATGCCTCTGCGCTGGAGGCCGTCGCCCCGGATTTCCCGGACACCAGATTCGCCATCATCGACATGGTGGTCGATCAGCCCAATGTCCGTTCCATCGTGTTCAATGAACACGAAGGCTCCTATCTGGTCGGCATACTGGCGGCGATGGCCTCGAAATCCGGCACTGTCGGCTTTGTCGGCGGCATGGACATTCCGCTGATCTCCAAATTCGCCTGCGGCTATGTGCAGGGTGTAAAGGCCACGAACCCGGATGCGACCGTGATCCAGAACATGACCGGCACGACGCCTTCGGCCTGGAATGATCCGGTCAAGGGCGGCGAACTGACCAGGGCGCAGATCAGCCAGGGCGCGGATGTGGTCTATGCGGCGGCGGGCGGCACCGGCATCGGGGTTCTGCAAACCGCAGCGGATGAGGGCATCCTGTCGATCGGCGTGGACAGCAACCAGAACCACCTGCATCCGGGCTCTGTCCTGACATCAATGCTGAAACGTGTGGACAACGTCGTTTACAACATCTTCACCGCCGGCAAAGAGGTCCGGCCCGGCTTCAGCGTGTTCGGCCTTGCCGACGATGGCGTCGGCTATGCGGTCGATGAAAACAACGCGGCGCTGATCACCGATGAAATGCGCACCGCCGTGGAAGCTGCGAAAGCCGGAATCGTATCGGGTGAAATCGTCGTGCATGATTACATGAGCGATGAAACCTGCCCGGTGATGTAGGCGGCATACCCCCCCGGACCGGAAGGAGGAGACCCCGAGATGACGGACACCACCACCAGCCTGTCAAACTTCTTTGCGGCCTGGGGGGATGACAGTGCCGAAGGCCGGGCGGCGCTGGTCGCCCCGGCCATCGGCGACACATTCCATTACGCCGATCCGCACAGCCCGGCGCCAATCACCTCTGCCGGTGATTTTCTGGATTTTGTCGCCGGGTTCGCAAAAAGCGCGCCCGGCGCAAGGGCCGAGGTGGTCGGACCGGCGGACAGCCACAATGGCCATTTCCGCTGCACCGTCCGTTTTGTCATGGGGCCGGACAAGGCGATGACCGGACAGTATTTCGGCGATCTGGACGATGCGGGCAAGATCACCCGTATTGTCGGCTTTGTGGGCAAGGGTGCTGAATGAGCGCGGATGAGCCCTTTGGCCGGACCATCCAGCTTTTCCTTGTGGACGGGAAACCGAGCGGCCTGCGCAAGACCACCATCCACGGCTGGACGGGGCTTCTCTTCATCAGCGGAGCATCGGCTTTCGGCGACCTCACCGCGCGGGAGGAGGTGGACCGGACCGGCGTTTATGGAGTTATAGCCGAAAGTTGGTGATGGCGCTGATTGGCGGCATATCATGGCGTTGTTCACGCGGCGCAATTCTCAGCAGAGAAAAGGATATGCCACATGACGAAGTCTACCATCACGCCGTTGCCCGATCCATCGGGATTTTCGTCTGACCCGCTGACCGACATCCTGCAAACCGGCGCGCGCCAACTGCTCAAACAGGCGGTGGAAGCGGAATTGGCCACGCTCCTCGCCGCCCATGCCCGCGAGGTGACGGACGATGGCCGTGCGCGGCTGGTGCGCCATGGTCATCTGCCCGAGCGCGAGGTTATGACCGGCATCGGCCCGATAGCAGTGAAGGTGCCGCGGGTGCGGGACCGGGGCAATGTGGACGAAAAGATCCGTTTCGCCTCGTCGATCTTGCCGCCCTGGCTGCGCAAGACCAGATCGATTGAGGAACTGCTGCCGTGGCTCTACCTCAAGATATCTGTCTTGGTCAAGGTTTGATTTTGGACCACTGGCGGTTTTCGCGGATCAAGGTATTTGCGAGGATGATGAGCTTGCGCATGATTGCCACAAGGGCGACCTTGGCTTTCTTGCCCTTTTGACGCAAAGCCTTGTAGACGCAGGTGAGTTGGGAATTGCAGCGCGCTGCGACGAGGGCGGGCATGTAGAGCGCCTGGCGAAGCCCGGCTCGTCCGCCTCCGATTTTCGCTCTGGCTGTCCATTTGCCGGACTTGCGCACGAAGGGAGCCAGGCCCGCAAGCGCGGCGGCCTGCCCGGGCGTCAAGGTTCCGATCTCCGGCATTTCGATGAGTATTGCGACGGCAGGGGATCGACCGCAGGATCTCGAACTGTCTGGCAAGCTTTGCATCCTCGCGGATACGCTTCTTCAACTCGGCATCGAGTTGGGCAAGTTGCTTTGCAATCTGGCGCATCCTGGTTTTCAGTTGCGCCTTGACGAGTGTGTTGCGCGCACCGCAGAGCCGGTTCCGGCAGGCAGTCTGGTCCTTGATGAGAGCGCTCCGGGCGACATGCACCTCCCGCAGATCGTTCATGGGTTCATCGCGCAACGGTGAAGCCTTCAGGTCAAGCATCGCCCCCATGCGGGCCAGCAGTTCCGCATCGATCCGGTCAGTTTTGGCGGACTGGCCGACCGCTTCGGCGAAGCGGCGGGCGCGTTTGGGGTTCACCTTGACCATGGCGTGAGCCGTCTTTGAAAGGCGGGCCTCCGGATCGCGATGATAGCGTCCTGCAGGCTCGTAGACGACGCGGCAGCACTGCGGGCCGATCCAGTTCTTCAGCGTCTTCAGTCCTGTCCGGTCGTTGGTGAAGCGTTTCGCCTTGCCATCGCTCAGGCGATGGGTGTCGAGATGATCTTTCGAGATGTCGATGCCGATGGTATCATTCATGACCTTTTCGTCTCCCGTTCTTGTCATACGAGGCAGGGGTGTTCCCTCCTCCACTATCTGTTCGGGTTCATCAAAAGGGCGGGGGTGATCCATCTTGAGAACGGTCCTCAAAGACCAGGGCATCATCGATCCATCCCCCGCCACCCCTCGGGCCGCTGCAGCGGCCCGAGGGGTGGCATCCGTATCGCACGGATACGAATGCCTGGGAAATCCAATAGACAAGGGCATTTCCACGGGCGACTTTCAGGAGGCTCTTGGGGCGCTGTTGGGGCCGAACGCGGCAGGGCTTTCATCGAGCACCATCTCGCGATTGAAAGCGGACTGGGGGGCGGAGTATGAACGCTGGCAGCGCCGCGATCTCAGCGCCCGGCGTTTCGTCTATGTCTGGGCCGATGGTGTCTATTTCCAACCGCGTATGGAAGAGCAGAAACAATGCGTTCTGGTGCTGATCGGCGCGGATGAGTGGGGCCGCAAGGAGGTTCTGGGGCTCACCGACGGCTACCGTGAAAGCACGCAGAGTTGGCGCGAGTTGCTGCTCGATCTCAAGCGTCGCGGGCTGTCCCACGCCCCCGATCTGGCCATTGGCGACGGCGCCTTGGGGTTCTGGGCGGCGCTGCGCGAAGTCTTCGGCAGCACCCGGGAACAACGGTGCTGGGTTCACAAGACCGGAAACGTTCTCAATGCCATGCCCAAATCGGTGCAGGCCAAAGCCAAGGGCCACCTGCATGATATCTGGCAGGCGGAAACGAAGACCGAAGCCGGGGCCGCCTTCGATTTCTTCGTGGAAACCTACGGCGCGAAATATGACAAGGCGGTTGGGAAACTGACCAAAGACCGGGCTGTGCTGCTCTCCTTCTACGGCTTCCCTGCTGAGCACTGGAAGCACATCCGAACCACGAACCCGATCGAGAGCACCTTCGCCACCGTCCGCCACCGCACCGGCAAAACCAAAGGCTGCCTGAGCCGCAGGACCGGGTTGGCCATGGCATTCAAGCTGATGATGTCAGCGCAAGGAAAATGGCGAAAGCTCGACGGCGCCAACCGCATGCCAGAGATCATTGAAGGGGTTGAGTTCACAGACGGGATCAAGCAAATTCAAAACGCCGCATGATCACACCATCACCAACTTTCGGGCATAGCTCAGCGTTTATGTGCTCTCCGGTCCCGATCCCGACCGCATGGGCGGGACGCGCGTCTATATCGGCTCGGGAAACTCCGTGGCAGAGCGGATCAGGCGAAGTGCCCTGGAACGTGACTTCTGGGAAACCGCGATCACCGTCACCACCAGCGATGACGACCTGTCCAAGGGGCACGCGGAGTACCTTGAAGCGCGGCTCATCGAACTGACCGCGCAGGCGGGCCGCGTGACGCTCGGCAACAGCACCCAGCCCGAAACCAACCGCCGCCGTCTGCCCGAGGCCGACCTGGCGAATATGGAACAGTTTCTGGCCAACCTGAAAATCATCCTGCCCGTGATCGGGCTGGACATGCTCAAACCTCAGCCTCGTGCGGTCACGCAGACGGCCAGGCCGGTTGAGGAGCGTATCACGGGCGACGTGCAGTTTGAAATCCGCCACAAGAGCGGGGTGCAGGCCACGGCGGTGGAGGAAGACGGCGAATTCATCGTGCTGGAAGGGTCCGAAGCACTGACCGGCACGGGATATGTGCAGCAGAGCTATGGCGGGTTAAAGGAAAAGCTGATCACTGACGGCGTTTTGATCCCGCATGGCGAGGACAAGCGGCGCTTGCGCTTTGCCAAACCCTGGCCGTTCAGCAGCCCCTCGGCAGCGTCTGCGGTCGTGCTGGACCGCAACAGCAACGGGCGGAGTGAGTGGAAGGTCAAAGGCTCCAGGCAGCAGAGCTACCACGACTGGCAACAGGCGCAGGCGGCAAAGCAGGAGGCCGCTGGATGAGCGCAGCCGCCGCCATCGAACTCTGCGGCATCTCAAAGGCTTTTGGCCCGGTGCAGGCGAACAGGGACATTTCCATCTCGGTCGCGCCGGGCACGATCCACGGAATCGTGGGCGAGAACGGGGCCGGAAAATCCACCCTGATGTCGATCCTCTACGGCTTTTACCGGGCCGATGCGGGGGAAATATTCATCAAGGGACAAAAGACCGAAATTCCCGACAGCCAGGCTGCGATCCGCGCCGGGATCGGCATGGTTCACCAGCATTTCAAACTGGTGCAGAATTTCACCGTTCTGGAAAACGTGATCCTGGGCGCCGAAGGTGGCCCCTGGCTGCGCCCGTCGCTGGCACATGCCCGCAGACAGTTGACCGAACTGGCGCATGAATACGAACTCAACGTGGACCCCGACGCATTGATCGAAAATCTCAGCGTCGGGCACCAGCAGCGGGTCGAGATTCTGAAGGCGCTTTATCGCCGGGCCGACATTCTGATTCTCGATGAGCCGACCGGCGTTCTGACGCCATCGGAGGCAGACCACCTGTTCCGGATCCTGCGCAACCTGAAAGCCGAGGGCAAAACCATCATCCTGATCACCCACAAGCTGCGCGAGATAATGGACGCCACCGACACGGTCAGCGTCATGCGCCGGGGCGAAATGAAAGGAACGATCAGGACTTCCGAAACCTCGCCCGAAGATCTGGCCGAGCGCATGGTCGGCCGCCGGGTGCTGCTCCGGGTGGACAAGACCCCCGCCAGGCCGGGTGACAGGGTGCTGGAAATCGGGAACCTGAATGTGGTGGATGACCACGGGGTCGAGCGGCTGCGCGGCATCGACCTGAACATTCACGCCGGTGAAATCCTCGGCGTCGCCGGGGTGGCGGGCAATGGCCAATCGGAGCTTCTGAAAGTGCTTGGCGGCTGCCGGTACGCCACCGGCTCCATCCGCCTGCATGGGCGGGAAATAGACCTGACGGGCGTGCATTGCAATGGCCAGTCACGCCGAAGCCGCGGCCTTGCCCATGTGCCGGAGGATCGCCATGCCGAAGGGTTGATCCTGCAATTCTCGGCCTGGGAAAACATGGCCTTCGGTTATCATAACGATCCGAAATTCAACCGGAACGCCATCCTGATGAACAATGCCGCGATTCGCGCCGACACCGAAGTGCAGATGCAGCGCTATGATGTCCGCCCGCCCAACCCGCGCCTGAAGGCGATCAATTTCTCCGGCGGAAACCAGCAGAAAATCGTTCTCGCGCGCGAGATGGAGCGTGACCCGGACCTGCTTCTGATCGGGCAGCCCACACGCGGCGTCGATATTGGCGCGATCGAGTTCGTACACCGGCAGATCGTGGCCCTGCGCGATCAGGGCAAGGCGATCCTGCTGGTCTCGGTCGAACTGGATGAGATCATGTCGCTGTCGGACCGGATCGCCGTCATGTTCGATGGCCGGATCATGGGCGAACGCCTGCCGGCAGAGACCGACGAGAGGGAACTCGGCCTCCTGATGGCCGGGATGGCGGGGCAGGCAGGAGTTATAGCCGAAAGTTGGTGATGGCCCTGATGGGCGGCATATCATGGCGTTGTTCACGCGCCGCAATTCTCAGCAGAGAAAAAGGATATGCCACATGACGAAGTCTACCATCACGCCGTTGCCCGGTCCATCGGGATTTTCGTCTGACCCGCTGACCGACATCCTGCAAACCGGCGCGCGCCAACTGCTCAAACAGGCGGTGGAAGCGGAATTGGCCACACTCCTCGCCGCCCATGCCCGCGAGGTGACGGACGACGGCCGTGCGCGGCTGGTGCGCCATGGTCATCTGCCCGAGCGCGAGGTCATGACCGGCATCGGCCCGGTACCAGTGAAGGTGCCGCGGATGCGGGACCGGGGCAATGTGGACGAAAAGATCCGTTTCGCCTCGTCGATCTTGCCGCCTTGGCTGCGCAAGACCAGATCGATTGAGGAACTGCTGCCGTGGCTCTACCTTAAGGGCATTTCCACGGGCGACTTCCAGGAGGCTCTTGGGGCGCTGTTGGGGCCGAACGCGGCAGGGCTTTCATCGAGCACCATCTCGCGATTGAAAGCGGACTGGGGGGCGGAGTATGAACGCTGGCAGCGCCGCGATCTCAGCGCCCGGCGTTTCGTCTATGTCTGGGCCGATGGTGTCTATTTCCAACCGCGTATGGAAGAGGAGAAACAATGCGTTCTGGTGCTGATCGGCGCGGATGAGTGGGGCCGCAAGGAGGTTCTGGGGCTCACCGACGGCTACCGTGAAAGCACGCAGAGTTGGCGCGAGTTGCTGCTCGATCTCAAGCGTCGCGGGCTGTCCCACGCCCCCGATCTGGCCATTGGCGACGGCGCCCCAAGGTTACGGGGGTTACGGGGGTTCCGGGCGGCGCTGCGCGAAGTCTTCGGCAGCACCCGGGAACAACGGTGTTGGGTTCACAAGACCGTAAACGTTCTCAATGCCATGCCCAAATCGGTGCAGGCCAAAGCCAAAGGCCACCTGCATGATATCTGGCAGGCGGAAACGAAGACCGAAGCCGGGGCCGCCTTCGATTTCTTCGTGGAAACCTACGGCGCGAAATATGACAAGGCGGTTGGGAAACTGACCAAAGACCGGGCTGTGCTGCTCTCCTTCTACGGCTTCCCTGCTGAGCACTGGAAGCACAT
>CBDCFF010000001.1:0-6522 GCA_965216225.1 Paracoccaceae bacterium | reverse complement strand
TTTGGCGCGCTGCGCCCGATGCGCAGCGGCGCGGGGGGATCGTGTCTTTCGGCGATGCCGCGCCTGTGCCGACAGACAGGAATGAATCCGCCCGATGGCGACCGGGCAATGGGCGGGCGCGAAGGCTCTGGCCTCTGGCCGGGCGCCGGTCAGTTGCGCATGTGTTCGTCGGCGCAGTTTTCCCTGTGTTGATTGTGTGTTGATTGAACGTTATCCCCGAATCCCTGTCACCGTTAGAACAACTGACGCAACTTGCATAGCCGGCGTTCCCGGCGGGATACCATCCCGCGTTCTCTTTCTTGCAATACCTGCAACAGGCGGTGTTCGGACGTTCATGGCAGAACTCTGTCCTGTTGTTGTCCCAGGAGGCCGCCAGACATGTGGCGTCCCTGTGAGACAGCCTTTTCCAGCCGCCGCTTTCGCAAGACGCCTGCCATGGCGATAAGGCGCCTGTGCGCCCTGTATGCGATCTGCTGATGTTTCATCGGATACCTTCCGATCCTTACCCGCCGGTTCCGCCAAGCCGGAACGCGATGGATTTTCACCCCGTCCCCCCGTTACAATCAGCCGCCACGCAAGGCAACCTGTCAAGGGCGCGTGCGATGCGCCCGGTTTGTGCGGGTTCCGGCGTTGTCTGCGGCTGCCGCCTGCGGTACTCTCTGCCCAGGCAGATACAACATGCAGGATGTGCCCGCCGGATGACGGCGCTGAGCAAATATCAACGGCTTGAATCCACAGGCTTGTGGCGCGCGACGCCCGATGCGCAGCGGCGCGAGGTGATCGTGTCTTTCGGCGATGCCACGCTGGTGCTGTCGGACAGGAATGAAACCGCCCTGACCCATTGGTCGCTGGCGGCGCTGAAGCGCATCAATCCACGACAGCGGCCAGCGCTTTACAGTCCCGGCTCTGATGACACCGAAACGCTGGAGGTCGAAGACGATCTGATGATCTCTTCGATCGAAAAGGTGATCGCCGCCGTGTCGCGGCAAAGCCCGCATCCGGGCAGATTGCGCCGGACAGCGCTGGTTGCAGGTTCCGCCATCGTCCTGTCGCTGATCGTCTTCTGGCTGCCGGGGGCGCTGGTCAGCCATACGGCCTCGGTGGTGCCGGATATCGCACGGCAGGCGATCGGCCGGCAGCTTTTGGAGAATATCCAGCGCCTGTCAGGCAAACCCTGCGACAACGCCAACGGCCGCCGCGCGCTCAACGCGATGCGGCTGCGCCTCGTCCCCGGAATGCGCAGGCTGATCATCCTTCGCTCCGGCGTTTCGGAAACCGGACATCTGCCGGGCGGCATCGTGTTGATGAACCGGGCGCTGGTGGAGGATTTCGAGAATGCCGAAGTGCCCGCCGGGTTTGTCATTGCCGAAGCGCTGCGCGCCGAAAACCGGGATACGCTGACGGAACTGTTGCGGACGGTGGGGCTGATTCCGACCTTCCGGCTGCTGACCTCCGGTCGCATTCCGCAAGACGCGCTGCTGGGCTATGCCGAACATCTTTTGACCGAAACGCCACCGCCGCCGGACCGGGATCGGTTGCTTGCCCGTTTCGGTTCTGCCGGTGTCAGTTCCACGCCCTATGCCTATGCGCTTGATCCTTCCGGCGAAACGACGTTGCCGCTGATCGAGGCCGACCCGATGCGCGACCGTGAAACGCAGCCGGTCCTTGGCGACAGTGACTGGGTGAGTCTTCAGAATATCTGCGTCGGTTAGGGCGCTGCCGCCGGTGTGCTGTCCGGTCGCTATCCGGGGCGCTATCTGGTGCCGAACATCCTGTCGCCCGCGTCGCCCAGTCCCGGCATGATATAGCCCTTTTCATTCAGACAATCATCAAGTGCCGCGGTGACAATGGGAACGTCCGGATGCGCCTCTCTCATCCGGGCAACGCCTTCGGGCGCGGCAAGCAGGCAGAGAAAGCGGATATTCCTCGCGCCCGCCCGTTTCAGCAGATCAATCGCCGCGGCAGAGGAATTGCCGGTCGCCAGCATCGGATCGACGGCGATGACCAGCCGATCCTCCAGTTCTTCCGGCACCTTGAAATAATACTGAACGGGTTTCAGCGTTTCCTCGTCGCGATAAAGCCCGACAAAGCCGACCCGCGCCGACGGGATCAGTTCCAGCACCCCGTCCAGCAACCCGTTGCCGGCCCTGAGAATCGAGATCAGCGCGAGCTTCTTGCCGGCAAGGACCGGTGCGTCCATCTGTGCCATCGGCGTCGTTATCCGCTTGCCGGTCATTTCCAGTTCGCGGGTGATCTCATAGGCCAGAAGCTGGCTGATCTCTCGCAGAAGCCGGCGGAACTCCGCCGTGGGGGTGCCAACCCGCCGCATCAGGGTCAGCTTGTGCTGCACCAGCGGGTGATCGACGATGGTCAGGTGATCCGTCATTCTCCATCCTCCTGCCTGAACCTGTCAGGATCGCGCCTGAGCGGTCAGAAAATTCCTGCCGGGCCCGTGCGCCGGTATCCCCAGATGTGCGGCGACAGAGGCGGCGACATCCGTATAGCCGCAATGGCCGATTTTGCCCACGCCATATCCGTGAACGAGGACCGGCACGCGCTCTCGGGTATGGTCCGAACCCACCCAGGTCGGATCATTGCCATGATCGGCGGTAAAGACGATCATGTTCCCCGCAGCCGCCCCGGCCGGCATGTCCGCGATGCACGAATCGAACCATTCCAGGGCGCGGGCATAGCCCGACACATCGCGGCGATGGCCGTACAGGGTGTCGAACTCGACGAAATTGGCGAAGGTCAGACTGCCGTCGGGCGCGGTCCTGATCAGGTCGGACAAATGCCCCATCAGGTCGGCATCGCTGCCCTTGCGCACCTCATCAATGCCGCGCATCGAGAATATGTCGCCGATCTTGCCAATCGCCTGCACCCGCCCGCCCGCCGCCCGCACCCGGTCGCACAGCGTCGGCCCTGGCGGCGCAATGGCGAAATCGCGCCGGTTGGCGGTTCGGGCAAATCCTGCTTCCGGCGATCCGGCAAAAGGCCGCGCGATCACCCGTCCCACCTGCATCGCGTGCAGCACCGGCGCAAGCGTCCGGCACATGTCCAGCAGACGGTCAAGGCCGAACCGCCCTTCATGCGCGGCGATTTGCAGGACGCTGTCGGCGGAGGTATAGCAGATCGGCCAGCCGGTCCGCAGATGTTCGGTCCCGAAATCGTCGATCACCCGCGTACCCGAGGCATGGCAATTCGCAAGCGTTCCGTCCGTCCCCGCAGCGCGCGCAAGCCCCCCCATCAGTTCAGGTGGAAACGCAGGTTGCGTATCGGGAAAGAAATGCCAGTTCCACGGAACCGGAACGCCCGCCAGCTCCCAATGGCCCGAAGGCGTATCCTTGCCGGGGCTGATCCCGGTCGCAGCGCCCCACAGCCCCTTTGGCGTCGCGTCAAGCCCCGGCGTCGCGATGCCTGTCGAAAGCCGGATCGCCGCGCCCAGCCCCAGCGCATCCAGACAGGGAACCCGCAACGGGCCGCTGCGCCCCTCTTGCGCGCGCCCGTCCGCGCAGGCCCTTGCGATATGGCCCAGCGTGTTGGCCCCGGTATCCGGCGCCTGTCCGTTAAAGAACCGGCCGGCGTCCGGGGCGCCGCCGCAGCCGGCGGAATCCATCACGATCAGAAACGCGCGGCTCATGCGCAAACCCTTTCGTGAACCAGCGGGGTGTGCGCCGCCGCCTCGCCGATCACGAACAGCTTTGTCACCTGCCGGGCGGCAGCCTCCGCCGCCCCCTGCGAGGCGGCGTGAACCCGGACCAGGGCCTCGCCTTTCCCGACCCGCGCGCCCTTGCGCCGCACCTGTGTCAGGCCGACCGCCGGATTGATCCCTGCGCCTTCGGTCCGACGGCCGCCGCCGAGGCCGACGACCACCTGCCCCAATCCGCACGCGCCGATCCCGGTGACACTGCCGGATACCGGGGCGGGAACATCCAGAACCACCGGCGCCCGGGGCAGTCGGGTGCGCCAGGCGTCGCAAAAATCCTTCGGCCCGCCCAGCGCCGCAATCATCCGGCCAAAGCGTTCCATCGCGCGCCCGTCCGACAGCGAGCCGCGCACCGCCAGCGCCCCGTCCTGTGCCGATGACGCTAGGCCGCCCAGCACCAGCAATTCCCCGCCCAGAATGCAGGTCAGTTCGGCCAGCGGGCCGCCGGTCCCGCCTTCCAGCACCCGCATGGATTCGATGATTTCCACGGCGTTGCCCAGCGCCGGGGCAAGCGGCTGGGACATATCGGTGATCAGCGAAACCGTCGGACAGCCCGCACCGCTTGCGGTGTCGGTCAGCGCCCGGGCCAGAGAACGCGCATCCTCCAGCGACGCCATGAACGCGCCGTCGCCTGTCTTGACATCCAGAACCAGCCCCTGCACCCCTGCCGCCAGTTTCTTGGACAGGATCGACGCCGTAATCAGATCAATGCTCTGCACCGTCGCTGTCACGTCCCGTATGGCGTAAAGCCTCTTGTCCGCTGGCGCAATCCGGTCGCTTGCCCCGACAATCGCGCACCCGATCCGCGCCACCATCCGGCGCAGCGCCGCCTCGTCCTGCCCGGTTGAAACACCGGGAATCGACTCCAGCTTATCCAGTGTCCCACCCGTGTGCCCCAGCCCGCGACCAGAGATCATGGGCACGCAGGCACCACATGCCGCCAGCGCCGGGGCGAGCACGATCGACACGCAATCCCCGACTCCGCCGGTCGAATGCTTGTCCAGCAACGGCCCCGGCAGATCCCAGCCCAGCACATCGCCGCTGTCGCGCATGGCGCGGGTCAGCGCAACACGCCCGTCTTCGCCCAGACCGTTCAGACACACCGCCATGGCGAACGCCCCGGCCTGCGCATCGGTCACATGGCCCGATGCCAACCCATCGGCAAACCAGCGAAGTTCCGCCGCCGGGAGGGGCGCCTTCTGTCGCACCTGCGCAATGATGCCTGCGGCATTCATGGATTGTCAGGCCCGATCCATATGCCCGTCGCCGAAGGCGCCGGGCAGAAGTTCGGCCACCGTCACGGTCAGGCTTTGCCCATCGGTCGTGGCCAGGATGACCGGCACATCCGGGGCTGCAAATTCGGCGATTTTCTGGCGGCAGCCGCCACAGGGCGGCACCGGCGCGGGGCTGTCGGCAATCACCGCAAGCCCGGCAATCCGCGTATCGCCGGCCGCGATCATCGCCGCAACCGCGCCCGCCTCGGCGCAGGTGCCTTCGGGATAGGCGACATTTTCGACATTGCAACCCACATGCAGGTTTCCCTCGACACTGCGAAGGGCGGCCCCGACCCTGAAACCGGAATACGGGGCATGGGCGTTTTCACGCACCGCCCGCGCGGCAGAGATGAGTGTCATGAAGGGCTCCGGCCTTTGTCAGCGGGTCAAATCTGATCCGATCCGCGCCGCGATGCAAGCCCGCAGCAGCCCGCCCGCGCGGTTTTTCGGCGCATCTGCACCGACAGGGCGACCGCGCCGCCGGATCGGCACGACAAGACCAGGGCCTGTTGAGATTCAGGGTTTTCATTTGCGCTGACATCTGATTCATTCTTTCCAAAAGGGAGAATGAAATGTTGAGCGAGCGTTTTGTTATCAATGACGCGCAATGGGCTTTGATGGAACCGCATTGTTTTGGCAAGAAACGCGATCCCTCGCACTGGCGGTGACAGCCGTCTTTTTCTGGCAAGCCGTATTGTGGATTGCTCGAACCGGGGCGCCCTGGCGTGATCTTCCATCCGGCTTTGGCAATTGGAACACCGTTTACAAACGTTTCCGCCATTGGGTAAGAGCCGATGTTTTCAAACGGATATTTGACGCTGTCTCAAATGACCCTGACATGGAGTATGTCATGATTGACGGCACAATCGTGAAGGTCCACCGCCACGGGCAGGGCGCAAAAGGGGGGCTCAAAGCCAGGCTACAGGGCGCTCTCACAGTACTCTTTTTCTGGAATTACCACCAGAATCCTGGCTCTGACAGATGCGCTTGGCAATCTTGTCTCCTTCCGCCTGATGCCTGGGCAAGCCCACGATTTGAGCGAAACATCCGAGTTGATCGAGGGTGTTTCGTGCGAGATGCTCCTCGCGGACCGGGCGTTTGATGCCGACTGGTTGCGCGAAAATCTGGACAAGTCGGGGATTGTGCCAGTCATTCCGCCCAGATCGAACCGGAAGTTTCCGCCGGAATTTGACAAACACTGCTACAAATGGCGACACCTGATCGAAAATTACTTCCGGAAACTCAAGGAATTCAAGCGTATTGCGTTGCGGGCCTGTAAAACAGATCAGAGCTTCTCCTCCATGATCTATCTGGCCGCGGCTATATCAACTCACGATGAATCTCAACAGGCCCTAGGCAGGGTCGCATTGCTGGTTTAATGTCAAACCAGTTTCACGGAGGCCGGGATGAAAGATGATCGCAACAGAAGCAGCAGGGCCGCGGCGCTGAACTATCACGAACTGCCACGGCCCGGCAAACTGGAAATACGGGCGACAAAGCCGATGGCCAACGGGCGCGACCTGTCGCTTGCCTATTCCCCCG